>NZ_JBHJQQ010000004.1:0-504118 GCF_042262745.1 Kribbella sp. NPDC056345
GCGGGTTCGGCGAGGTCGGCCGGCTGAACGCCCGGCCGACCTCGCTCGTTCAAACGATCGCTGGGGCGACGGCTCAGTCGTTGATGGTCGGGAACGGCCAGCCCGGCTCGGTGTTGATGACGGCGGCGCCGATTGAACTCATGCCGATGGTGCCCAAGAGGGCCATCGCGCGGGCGCCGATCTTGCTGCGCTTCGGCAGGTCGATCGGACCGAGCGGATCGGTGCCGGGCTCGCCGTTGCCGTCGGCCGGCTCGATGTGGTCCGGTCCGGAGTCGTTCTGGGCGGTCATGTTGTTCTCCCCTGTTGCGGTGTGGATGATTCCAGCAACAGCACGGATGGAACGCGTTCTGGGAACGCCAGCCGGAGTAGCCCGTAGCCGATTCCCGCCAGACCGGTCAGCAGACCTGGAGATGGAACCGCGCGAGGTGTACCGCACTGTGGTCCGTACTGCTGTACTGCCGCGAGCACCAGCCGGATACGGCGTTGCCGTACCCCCTCTACGGCTGGGTGTTCACGTTCGGCCAGCCACGCAAGTGGCTCGACCGCGCCGAGCTCGCCATGACACAAACTGAGGTCTGCAAGCACCGGACGTTCGGAAGCGGTCCTCAAATACATGTCGAGGTCCACTGATTCGCCGGCCGCCAGCCGGGCCAGCGTGCTGCCGGCCGCGCCGGAACACCACCCCTGGCCACTCGGACGGTCGAGATGGGTCGCTGCGCGGGCCGCAGCGAGGTATTTGTCACCTGGTAGGCCGTACTTGCTGAGTGCCCACGCGAGGCCTCGGTAGCCGCGGGCGAACCCTTGGCCGGATGTTCGCCCACCGTGGTCGACCGCGCTCACCAGTTCGTCGGCGTACCGCTGGGCGAGCCGCACTGCGGCCGGGATGCCCTGGATCGACTGCATGGCGGCGAGTCCACCTGCTGCGCCCTCGGCGTACGACGGGAACTCGGCCGGATCCGGTGTGAGCTGGCCGGCGAGCTCGAGCGAGGCCTGCAACCAGATGGTCAGCTCGGGGTCGCCGAGCAGGCCGGCGAGCCGGTTGAGTGCGTAGCTGATGCCGCCGAGGCCGTGCAGGCCTGGACCGACGAACTGCGCGGACTCGAGATCGGATCCGAGTACCTGCAGCAGTTCCGGTAGCGGCCGGATTGCGTCGCGCGCCAGTTCGCAGTACCGGTCCGCACCCGTCAGGGCGCCGACCTGGGCGAGGAAGAGCGCCGTACCGAGGTAGCCGTTGGTGAGTCCGGCACCCATCGGCCGGACTGCCCAGTGGCTGTCGTCGATGAGCTCGAGACCGAGCCAGTTCGCGCGGCCGCCGGGCTCACTGATGACCTGCGCCACGATCTCGTCCGCGATGTCGGTGGCGGTGGCCAACAGCTTGTCCGGGTCTGCCTCGGCGGTGCCCAGTCCGGGGCGGCTGGCGGTGCTCGTGTGCTCGACCGGGTCCGGGCGGGTCGCCAGTGAGGCGGCGATCAACCACCTTTGCCGGTGGGCGTCGACATCGCTGAGGGCGGCGATCTTCGCCTCGACCACGGCCAGTCCGGTGGCACCGAGGATGCCGGGGATCCGGGTGCCGTCGGCGGCCCAGATGTCGCGGCTGTTCGGACGGACCGTGAACAGGGGCACGTTGCCGGACCAGAGGTCGGACAGCTCGTCGGGCACCAGGTCTTGCAGTGTTGGGTCGCCGTCCCACAGCAGGTCGAAGAGGTCGCTGCGCCCTGCCGCGTTCCGGAGTGCATTCGGGTGCGTGGCTTCGTCCAGCAGACTGATGTACAGGCTGGTGTTGCGCGGGACGAAGCGGACCTGGTCGTTCGCGCAACGGGCCAGCATTCCTTCTGGGCCCAGCAGTTCGGTGCGGTGCCAGGCGACCGCCTCGTACGCCTCACGAAAGCCCATCAGCATTGCGACCTCGTGATCACGCGGCTCGACCACCACGCCGTCCAGCCGCGGCCGGTTGGTTCCGCCGGGCCGGCTGCGCGGCCGCCGTACCAGGTGCATTGAGTCCAGGCCCGCGTCGGCCCATTCGGCCACACTCTGTGGTGACGTAGCACCTTCGTCGCCGCCCAGCCCGGAGACGTCCGCAACCCCGTTCTCGCCGACCACCAGCAGGGGCAGCAACGCAGTGCGGTAGACCGAGCTCTGAATCGTCAGGAACGCAGGGTCGCGGCTGAGTGCCCCAGGTGGCAACAGGCTTGGGTGGAACAGCGTCTCGACATCCACGAGCACCGGCTGCTCGCCGACGGCGATCAGGTTCTCGTAGTGCATGTCGGTGCCGTCGAGGACGTAGAGCAAGGCGAGCAGGGCGCCTTGGCGGTGGTAGAAGCGGCGGACTGCGGCTGCGTCGGGGCAGGGTTCGCCGACGATGTACTCGAGCCAGCCGTAGTCCGGCCGGCACTCCAGCCGGACTGTGCGGAGGTCTAGGCCGGTCTTGGTGTTGAGCCAGTCGACCAGTTCGTTGAAGTGGCCGTGGAGGTCTAGTGAGCGCGGTTTGTAGACCAGGCGGTGGCCGTCGGCGAAGGTGAGGACGGCGGTGCAGCGGCCGCCGCGGTGGGCGTCGCCGGTGGTCTCGATGGAGGTCAGTGGACCGGGGTCCTGGCCGGCGAACAATCCGGTGATGAGTGACTCTCGGTCCTCGGCGAGTCGTGCCAGCAACTCGAGGTGACCCTCGAGGCTTTGGCGGCACGACTCGCCCAGGACCCGGGCCAGCACTGGATAGGCGGCCAGGAGTTCCGCCAGCTCGCTCCCTCCGACGAGCCGGTGGGTGAAGTTCAGGAAACGCAGCGCGGGGGTGGCGCCGACTAGCTCACCGCGGTCGCGGGCTCGGGCCAGCTCCAGGACCAGCGTGCGGGAGGCTTGGTTGACCAGTTGCAGACCGAGGCGCTGCAGGAACTGCTCGGTCAGTACGCCGGTGTGCCCGGCGGCGGTCAGGTCGTCGCGAGCGACTGCGAGCAGCGGGTGCAGGCAGCGCATGAGTGCCTGGCGCCAGTCGTTGTCGGCGGCGGGTGGGGTGCTCGGGCGCGCGGTGGTGGCGCGGTCGACGTACTGCGCCCAGGGCGGGGTGACTCCGGACCGTTCGTCCGGGCGCAGCGCGGCGGACCACCAGGCGTCGGGGCGCTGGTCGGTCCGGGGCGGTCCGGCGGTCAGTGAGTTGAGCACTTGCTCAGGCTGCCATCGGCACCTTGTCCTGGGCATGGGTACGAAGCCCCCATATTTTGCGGTCGGGCTGGCCAAAAGGGATGACAACGGTGGGCAACTGCCGCGGGGCGACGACTGGGGGTTGATCACCCCGCGGCAGCAGCGCCCGGCCGGCCTCTGGTGGAAGGCGGGCCGGATCAGGTGGGGAGCGGAACTACGGCTCCCAGTTCGTTGTCTGCACTCGTCCTTGGCCTCCTCTGCCGCGAATTCTGGAAGGAACGCCGGGAACAATGCCTGACAGGTCAGTGAGGCGGCAAGGGATCGGGTCCCCCATCTTTCGGGGTAGCGGTTGACAGAAAGATGGGTGCAGGACCCCCATGTGGAAACGCGCGTGCGCTGCGACGGTGAGCAGGTGCTCTCTCCTGTCACTCCTGGTTTGCCGGTGTCTGCGCACTCGGTGCTGGACACCGTTCCGCAGCTGCCCGGTCAGTCGGCTGCGGCCGCACTCCGGGAGACCGCAGAGGTTGCACAGGCTGCCGACGACCTCGGTTACCGCCGGTTCTGGTTGGGGGAGCAGCACGGCGTCCGGGGCGTCGGCAGCGCGGCGCCTGCCGTTCTTGCCGCAGTCCTGGCAGCACGGACCGACCGGATCCGGCTGGGCTCGGCCGGCGTGCTTCTGACCAACCACCAGCCGCTGGTGATCGCCGAACAGTTCGCGGCGCTCGCTGCGGCGTACCCGAGCCGCATCGACCTCGGTGTCGGCCAGCAGTTCAGTCACGCGCCCAGTACGGCGGCCGCGCTCGGCGGTGGCGCCCGTGACACCTTCCCGCAGCGACTGGACGAGTTGTGCGGGTTCCTCCGCGACGGCATGCCCGGTCGCGCACCCGTGGGCGACGTACGGCTGTCACTGGCCGGACTGCCGCCGCCAGTGCTCGTGTGCGCCGACCACCCCGGTGCGGCTGCGGTTGCCGCCGTACGAGGGCTGCCGGTCGTGGTGCAGCATCACAGTGCGACGGCGATGACCAGTGCGGCGGTGGCGGCGTACCGGGATCACTTCGAGGCCAGTGGGCCGACAGTGAAGCCCTACCTGGCTGTGACGATCGGAGTGGTTGCTGCGGACACGGAAGAAGAGGCGATCATCCGGTTCGCTGAATACGTGCGAGTGAAGACGCGGCTCAGTGTGGCGTCACCTCGTGCGACTACGGCTGAGCTGATGGCTTTGCTGGAGCCACCTCTGACCGGACGCGAGCGTGGTCGCGCCGAACGGCTCCTGGACGACCCGGGCCACATAGTTGGCTCCCGCACCTCAGTGGTGTCGGCACTCGGCAGTCTGGTCGCCGGTACGACGGCCGACGAGCTGATGCTGGTCCCGCTCGCCTTCGACGGTCTGGTCCGGTCATCGATCCTGCGGACGATTGCTGCCGGTCTGACGCGCGCGATCCGGACGGTACCGCGGCACGCTCCGCCGCTCATTGCCACCGCCTGACAGCGGCCTATGGTGGGTGTATGGACAAGGAGCAGGCGGTTGTCGAGCAGTGTCCGACTGAGCTGTTCATAGGCGGCAAGTGGCGAGCGGCTGAGGGTGGCCGAACGCTGGCCGTCGAGGACCCCTCCACCGGTACGACGTTGTGTGCGGTCGCCGATGCCAGTCCGGCCGACGGCAGGGCCGCACTCGACGCAGCCGTTGCCGCGCAGGCGGACTGGGCAGCCACGCCACCACGTGAGCGTGGCGAGATCCTGCGCCGTACCTATGAGCTGATGACTGAGCGCGCCGACGAGCTTGCGCTGCTGATGACGCTCGAGATGGGCAAACCGGTCGCCGAGTCCAAGGGCGAGATCGCGTACGCCGCTGAGTTCTTCCGGTGGTTCGCCGAAGAGGCGGTGCGGATCGAGGGCAGCTACCAGGTCGCGCCGAACGGCAAGGGCCGCTTCCTGGTGATGCGGCAGCCGGTCGGCCCGTGCCTGCTGATCACCCCGTGGAACTTCCCGGCTGCGATGGGCGCCCGCAAGATCGGCCCGGCGGTCGCGGCCGGCTGCACGATGGTGATCAAGCCGGCCTCGCAGACCCCGCTGTCGATGCTGAAGCTGGCCGAGCTGATGACCGAGGCCGGGCTACCCGCCGGTGTCCTCAATGTGGTGACCACCAGCGACTCCGGCGGCGTGATGGAACCGTTGATCCGCGACGGCCGCGCCCGCAAGCTGTCCTTCACCGGCTCCACCCAGGTCGGCCGCAAGCTGATCGAGCAGGCCGCGGAGCAGGTGCTGAAGACCAGCATGGAGCTGGGCGGCAACGCGCCGTTGCTGGTGTTCGCCGATGCCGACCTCGACCAGGCCGTCGAGGGCGCGATGCTGGCGAAGATGCGCAACGGCGGCGAGGCCTGTACGGCGGCCAACCGCATTTACGTGCAGTCCGCCGTACTGGACGAGTTCTCGCGGCGGCTCACCGAACGGATGGCAGCTCTCACCGTCGGTCGCGGGACCGAGGACGGAGTCGACGTCGGGCCGCTGATCGACGCAACCCAGCGGGACAAGGTCAAGGAGCTGGTCGACGACGCGGTCGAACTCGGCGCGCGGGTGCTCACCGGCGGATCGGTTGCCGAAGGCAACGGCTACTTCTACCCACCGACCGTTCTGGCCGACGTGCCCTGGGACGCCCGGTTGCAGAAGGAGGAGATCTTCGGCCCGGTCGCCCCGCTGACCTCCTTCGACACCGAGGACGAAGCGGTGGAGATGGCGAACGACACCGAGTACGGGCTGGTCTCCTACCTGTTCACCAACGACCTGACCCGCGCGCTGCGCATCTCCGAACGCCTCGAGACCGGCATGATCGGTCTCAACCAGGGCATCGTCTCCAACCCCGCGGCTCCGTTCGGCGGCGTCAAGCAGTCCGGCCTCGGCCGCGAAGGCGGCTCGGTCGGCATCGACGAGTACCTGGAGACCAAGTACATCGCCATCAACATCTGATTACTCGGCGAGCCAGCGCCGTACCGTCTCGGCATCCGGCCTTGGGCTGGTGCCGATGGCGTGCGGGACGAAGCGGGCGTAGTAGTCGGTGATCGGCCCGTCGGACTCGCGCACCATCATGCCGGCGGCCGATCCGTCGACGATCCAGCTCCCGATGACGGCCCGGTTGCCGTCGTACGACGGGAGTGGGTGCCAGGCCTGGTAGACCATCGTCGCCATGTCGTACGGACCGTCCTGCGTGTGGTCCTCGTCGGCGGTGTGGATGACGATGTTGCTGCCCTCGCGGCCGTGGAGCGGTTTGGCGACCCACTCGGTCAGATCGCCCGGGTGACCGAAGTAGGCCGGCAGCAGGTTCGGGTGGTCGGGGTAGAGCTCCCAGAGCACTGGCAGGATCGCCTTGGTGGACAGCATGGTCTTCCAGACCGGCTCGATCCACTGCACCGGCTGACGTTCCGTACCCGCCAGGATGAAGCGGCCGAACTCCTCGTCCAGCATGTCCTCCCAGGGGTACAGCTTGAAGGCAGTGCGGATCGGCCGGTTGCCCCAGTCGACGAAACGGCGTTCTGCGGAGTCCCAGCCGACGTCCTCGATCTCGTGTCCGTACGTCGCCAGTCCGGCCATCGCCGCGGTGTCGCGCAGGTAGGCGACTGTCATCTCCTCCTCACCGGATGTTTCGGCGGCGGAGTTGAAGAAGTGCGCCTCGTTACCAGGGAACTGGTGTTGGGACCACCACTGCACCAGGCGATCGTGGACCGAGTTCCACTGGTCGGCGTCCGGGAAGACGTCCTCCAACCAGTTCCACTGGATCACTGCGGACTCGACCAGGCCGGTCGGGGTGTCCCCGTTGATCTCCAGCATCTTCGGGTCGGCACCGTTCCAGGCCAGGTCGAAGCGGGCGTACATGGACAGGTCGTCGTGCATGAGCGACTGCTGGACCAGAGCCAGCGTGCCGGGCGCCAGACCGAGCTGGGTGTCGGAGAACCGGTCGCCGGTCGCCATCACCTCAGCGGCGTGCGTGCACATCGCGTAGAGCTCCTCGGTGACGCTCTCGAGGTGCAGGACCTCGTCCATGGTCACCTCGTACCAGGCGCTCTCGTTCCAGTACGGGCGTTCGGTGCCGTCGGGCATGTCGGTCATCGGGAACACCAGTCCCTGCTCGACGACCTTCTCCCGCCAGCCGGGCCGCGGCCTACTCGCGTGCCGCCACATCAGCCGCCGGACCTCCCATGGCTCGAGTGACCGAAGCCACCGCGCGAGATGGTGCTGATGTCGCCACCACTCTTCGAGAGGCCGCCACGCTGGATCGTCGGCGAACCACTACCGCCACCAGTGCGCTCGTCGCGCTCCCGAGGGACGGTGTAGGTGCCGTTGCCGGCGTAGTACGTCCCGCCGATGGCCGGCACATAGGCAGTGCCCCGAGTCGCCATGTAGAACCAGAAGAAGCCGGTGCCCGAGCCGTGGTACTCCTGCTCGTCCTTGCAGTTGTCGTCGTCGACCCTGGTCTCCGTCTGCGGATCGACGCAGATCGCCGCATAGTCGGCAGTGTCGTCATCGCTGGAGCACCCGGTGAGAGTGGCCGCGACCAGTGCGGTCAGGCCGAGCGTGATGCCTGCACTCCGCATCCGCCTCTTGTTCACAACAGGACTGACGGGACGGTTGAGTCAGCGGTTCCCGTTCATGAGCTGAGTCACAGTGACGAGCTGGAAGCCGCGGGCCCGCAGCTCCTTCACGATCGGGGTGATCGCTTCGTCCGTGTACGGCGCGTTGTCGCCGCCGTGCATGTGGAGGACGACGACCGAGCCGTTCTGCACGTTGGACAGCACCTGCTTGACGATCTGCTTCTTGGACTTCGCGAACCCGTCCGCACCAGGCACGTCCAGTCCCACGGCTGTCACTCCGGCAGGGGCGAGCTCGTGCAGCGCCGTACCGTCGTAGCACCCACCGGGGAAGCGGAACCAGCGCGTGGCCTGAGGGTCCAGCTTGTCGAGCTGCTTGACCGCCTTCTGGACGTCAGCCAGCATGTCTGCCCGCGGAACCGTGCCCAGCGTGTAGCAGTGCTTGGTGAAAGCGCGGTGGTCGTAGCTGTGCGTGCCGAGCTCGAACAGCGGGTCAGCGGCCAGCTCCCGTGTGACCTCCGGGTACTCCTCCATCCACATGCCGGTGAGGAACATGGTGGCCGGCACCTGCAGAGTCCGCAGCTCGTTGATCAGAGCGGCGTTGTAGTACGACTGGACCTTCCCACTCAGCAGCCGCTTCCGCATGGCGGCTGTGAGGTCCGCATCGAACGTCAACGCGACCAGCTTCTGGTCCCGCGGGCCGTGGTCGACGATTGGCATCAGGTTGCGGTTGTGCGACTCCCCAGGGCGGTTGTTCGGCGTACCGACCGGGGTGGGCGTGCTGGGCGGCGGAGTGCTGGGCCGGGGAGTTGTTGTTGCCTTAGGCGTCGTGCTGAGGGGGACGACGCCCGTCGACGCCTCTTGCTCTCCACAGCCGGCCAGCACCATCACGGCTGCCAGCAGCAGCACCATCCCCCGAGCCCCAGTCACGATCGCCCAGTATGGCTCACTCCCCGGTCAGCAGGTCGTTCGCCGAGCGCAGCACCGGTACGCCGACCTCAGCCGGAGCGCTCGCTCCGGTGACATGGAACGTGTGGCTCTCACCAGCGGACAGTGTGACCAGACACGAGTCAACCCGAGCTGCCGCGTCCAGGCGGTCCGGGAAGAGCGCCAGGTCCTTGGCCAACGCGGTCGCCGTGACAGTGACGTCGTACCCGTCACTGGTCGGGGTGACCGCAGCCGTGTAGGCGTCCGGTGCCAGCTGCAGCTTCGTGTCCTCGACGAAGTACCAGTACGCCGTCGCGCCGTCATCCGCGCGGACTTCCAGGTACTCGGTCGTGGCGTCGAGCGAGATGAGCGAAACCGGCACCGTGGTCAGCGTCGCGGAGCGGGGCTCTACTTCGAGCGCGATGCTCTCGCGCGCGAACACCTCACCACCGGCACCGGTCGCCCGGCGAGTCAGCGTCAGCCGGGTCGACCAGGCCTCGTCGGAGTCGTTGTGCGCGGCAACGACCAGCCCGTCCTCGGTCGGCTGCACGCTGAGCAGACGATCGGCGTACACCTTCTTCAAGGCGAACCACAGCGGCTTCCGGATCCCGTGCCCGTCGACCGCGGCCCACGACACGACCGGCCAGTTGTCGTTGAGCTGCCAGATGATCGCGCCGGTGTTCAGCGGGAACAGACTGCGGAAGTGCTCGATCCCGTAGATGATCGCCCGCGCCTGGTTGAGCTGCGTCGTCCAGTGCCAGTCGTCCATCGACTTCCACAGCGGCAGGTGATCGCCCAGACCGCGCTCCAGCTTGAGGTTGCCCTCGTAGGCCTTCTGGTGCACGAGCATCTGCTCGCCGTACGGATCCAGTGGCTCGTCGTGGACCACCGAGGTCAGCGTCGACCAGGCCGGCGGTCCCTGGAACCCGAACTCCGACACGAACCGCGGCTTGTACTTGCGGTAGTTCGTGTAGTCCACCTGGTTCCACACGTCCCAGATGTGCATGGTGCCGTTGCGGTCGTCGTTCGGGTGGATGAAGTGGTCGTACGAGTACGGGCTGCCCTCCGAGTACGGCGTCCGCGGGTCGAGCTCGTGGACGATCTTCGGCAGCAGGTCGAAGTAGTAGCCCTCACCCCACTTGCGCCCGGCCAGCGGCGCGCGCCAGCCCCACTCGACGTACCCCCAGATGTTCTCGTTGTTGCCGTTCCAGACCGCCAGGCTGGCGTGCTTGCTCAGCCGCGTGACGGCCTGCTGCGCTTCGGCCTCGACCTCGCTCCACAGCGGCTCGTCCTCGGAGTAGGCCGCGCAGGCGAACAGGAAGTCCTGCCAGACCAGCACGCCCTGCTCGTCGCAGATGTCGTAGAAGTCGTCGGTCTCGTAGATGCCGCCACCCCAGACGCGCAGCAGATTCATACCGGCGTCGAGTGCGTCCTGGATGCTCGTCTCGTACGTCGAGCGGTTCAGCCGGGTCACGAAGGCGTCGTCGGGGATCCAGTTCGCGCCGCGGACATAGATCGGCTTGCCGTTCACCGACAGCACGAACGGGCCGCCGTCCTTGTCGGGGGCAACATTCATCGTGATGTCGCGGAACCCGACCCGGCCGGTCCAGCTGTCATCGCCGGCAGCGACAGTGACGTCGTACAAGGGCTGCTCGCCGTGGCCGCGCGGCCACCAGAGCTCCGCGTTGGCGACGGTGCTGGTCAGTACGACGCTCTCGGTGCCGGGGGCAACAGTCGTCGACTCCTCGACATCGCCAACCTTGACGGTCACCGCCGTGTCGGCTGCGCCCTCGCTCCAGGCCAGCGCCACATGCGTCGTCAGGACGCCGTCGGCGCTTGCCAGCGGGCGGACGGAGTCGATCCGGACGCCGGACCAGGACTCGATCCCGATCGGCTTCCAGATACCGGCGGTGGCGAGGTCGGGACCCCAGTCCCAGCCGTAGTTGCTGGCCATCTTCCGGATCGCGTTGTACGGGTGCTTGTTCGTGTGCGGCCACAGCCCGAGCGTCTCGGCGAACTTCTGCGCGGCCTCGACCGGTGCCGCGAATGCGATCACCAGTTCATTGCCCGAGGCAATCAGTAGGCCGGTGACGTCGAAGCGGTAGCCCCGGTGCTGGTTCCGGGTCCGCCCGAGCTCGGTCCCGTTCAGCGTCACGGTCGCCACCGTGTCGAGCCCGTCGGCCACGAGCTCCTGAACGGCGTGCCCGTCCGCGGCCCAATCGAAGGTCGTCCGGTAGGTCCAGTCGGTCGACCCGATCCACGCCAGCTTGCTCTCGTTGTCCCCGTCGAACGGATCCGGGATCACGCCCGCCGCGAGCAGGTCGGTGTGCACCTCACCAGGCACGGTCGCCGCGATCGCCGCCTGGTCGACGGACTCCACGGTCCAGACGGCGCCACCCTCGGTGGTCAGGTTCTTGCGAGCTGTCACAGCAGATCTCCAGAGAGCGTGAACCGGTTTAGTCAGGACAAACTACAGGTCCCCGATGAGGTGCGGGGAGCCCCCGCCGCGCCGGAGGCGTGGCATTCAATAGAGTTCAGGGAGCGAGAACGTAGTGCTGCCAGAGATCGGCAAGTGCCTCGTGGCCAGCGGCTGAAGGGTGTACGCCGTCGTCGGCCAGGGTGGCCGCGCCGACGCCCGAAGCGAGTTTGTTCAGCTCGGCGTCGGCCGGTACCAGGATCGCGTCGTACTCGACGGCGAGCTTCCGGACGACCTCGATCTTCGGGTCGAGGTCCTCCCGCCACTCAGCCTGCTCGGGCTTCACCGGCAGCAGGAAGGGCTCGACGAGCACGAGCGGGCACTGCAGTGGTGCGAGCAGTTCGCGGTACGACGCCTCGTACGCCTCGACCGTGGTCGGGTCGAACTTGTCGTACCGGCGCCAGGTGTCGTTGATACCGATCAGGATCGACACCAGCGACGGCTCGAACGCCAGGACGTCGGTGGACCACCGCGCGACCAGGTCGACCGCGCGGTTGCCACTGGTCCCGGCGTTGACGATCCGCGGCCGGTGCTCGCCGAGGTCCTCGGCGATGTCCCGGACATAGGTGTTCCCCAGTCCGGTGGGGTCGGTGCGATGACCGCCGTCGGTGACGGAGTCCCCGGCGAACACGACGGTCCACCGGGGATCCAGCTGAAGTTTGTTCACCGGGTCATCTTTACAGGGTCGCCGCGTGCACGTCCCAGTCCTCCGGCAGGACCGGAGCGACCTCGACCGTGCTCGTCACGTCGACGAACGCGCCGGTGTCGATCGACTGGGTGATGGAGGACATCACGTCGACGATGTGGAACGCGAGCGCCCCGTTCGCCCGGTGCGGCCGGTCCGCGCGGATCGCCCGGGCCATCTCCAGAACGCCCGTACCACGCTGCGCCGACGCCTCGGTGGTCTCCAGCGTCTCCCAGTCCTCGGCACCCCGGCGGCGGATCTTGATCTCACCGTCGAACCCGTTCGGGTCCGGTACGGCGAGGGTCGCCTCGCTACCGGTGATCTCGACGAACCCGGCCCGGGACAGCGGTGAGTCGAAGCTGAAGATGCTCTGCGACGACTGACCCGACTCGAACCGTGCGATCGCGCTGACATGCGTCGGCACCGTCACGTCGAAGTCGGTCCCGGCCAGCGGGCCCGATCCGATCGTGCGCTTCTCCTTCGACTTCGACCCCAGCCCGGCCACCGCCGCGACCGGTCCGAACAGCTGGACCAGCGTGGTCAGGTAGTACGGGCCGATGTCCCAGAGCGGGCCGGCGCCCTCCTGGAACAGGAACGCCGGGTTCGGGTGCCACGACTCCGGGCCGGGGGACTGCATCAGCGTGAGCGCGGTCAACGGCGTACCGATGTCGCCACGCTCGATGATCCGGCGCGACTCCTGCAGCCCCGGGCCGAGGATCGTGTCCGGCGCGCAGCCCAGCCGCAGCCCGGCGTCCTTTGCGGCCGCGAGCAGCTTGAGGCCGCTCTCCTGATCCAGCGAGAAGGGCTTCTCGCTCCAGACATGCTTGCCTGCGGCAACGGCGGCCAGCGCCACCTCGACGTGCGCGATCGGGATGGTCAGGTTGACCACGATCTCGACGTCCGGGTGGCTCAGCACCGCTTCGGGACCCCCGTGGGTCTCGATACCGAACTGACTCGCCTTCTCCTTCGCCGCCTCCGGCCGCAGGTCGCCGATCGCGACGACCTTCAGGTCGGGGAAGCTCTGCATGCTCTTGATGTAGGCGTCCGAGATGACCCCGGCGCCGATCACACCTACGCCGACCGCGGTCATGCGGGTGCGCCCTCTCCGGTGAGGAACTTGAAGCTGCCCTCGACGGCGTCGAAGATCTCGCCGGCGAAGTCGTCCAGCTCGACCACGCGTAGAGCCTGCGGGGCCGCGGCCAGGATGTCGGCGATCGCGATGGTGCCGTCACCGACAGCGGTCTGGGCCTTGTTGTCCAGGGTGCCGTCGCCGTCCTTGACGTGGATCGCCTGGACCCGGTTGCCCCACTTCTTCAGCAGGGCCGGGATGTCGCCGCCGCCGACGACGCCCCAGTAGGTGTCGACCTCGAGGACGACCTCGTCGTTCAGGTGGTCGACGAAGATCTCCAGCGGGTGCGCGCCGCCGATCTTGTTCTCGAACTCGAACTGGTGGTTGTGGTAGCCGACCGTGATGCCGTGCTCGGCGGCCTCGACGGACGCCTGGTTCAGCGCCTCGGCGGTCGCCTTGATGTCATCGGCCGACAGCCAGCGGGACGGGTCGATGAAGGGCTCGACGACGGTCCCGATGCCGAGCTTCTTGGCGGCGGCGTAGATCGGCGCGGCCTCGTCACGGAGCAGGCTGGCGTGCGTGGTGGGCGCCGACAGTCCGTGCTTGGGCAGCGCGTCGGCCAGCCGGTCCGCGTTCCCCGGGATTCCGAACGGCTCCACCTTGGTGTAGCCGATCTCCGCGATGCGGGCCAGGGTGGCGTCGAAGTCCTCTTCGAGCTTGTGGCGGACCGTGTACAACTGGAGGGACAGGTTGTCCACTGCGACCATGGTTTCTCCTCGTGACCGGCACCGCGCTCGCTGCCCTGGAGCCGCCGTACCGGCGTGATAGCCGAACCGGTTAAGTAACGCTGGCAACCGTATCCCAATCCCGGTCGCCCCGACTAGCCTCCGCCCAGACCTCGGGCGTTCGCGACCGGAACCGGCGCGTTCCGGAATGCGAACAAGAAGATCACTCTTCGCTCCCATCTGGTGACACTGCGTGGAAACGCGCGCACACTAGAGGATTCCGGACCGACCGTCAGCGGTCCGGCCGCCCGTGAGGAGTTTGTTGTGCCCCGAGTCACCATCAAGGAGATCGCGCGCCGCGCCGGCGTCTCCAAAGGCGCGGTGTCGTACGCGCTGAACAACCAGCCCGGAGTTTCCGCGGCTACCCGTGCGCGGGTTCTTCGAGTTGCCGAGGAAATGGAGTGGGTACCGAATCGCGCCGCCCGTCAGCTGTCCGCGGCGCGCAGTGAGACCTTCGGCCTGGTGCTTGCGCGGACCGCGCAGACGCTGACCGAAGAGCCGTTCTACATGGGCTTCGTGGGAGGTGTGGAGTCCGTGCTCGCCGAGCGCTCGTACGCGTTGGCCCTTCAGGTGGTGACCAACTTGGACGACGAACTGGCGACGTACCGGAAGTGGGCCGCCGAGCGCCGCGTCGACGGCGTGATCGTGGTCGACCTGCGGGTCGCCGACCCGCGGATCCCGTTGCTCCGCAAGCTCGGCCTGCCCGCCGTCCTGGTCGGTCACCCCGAGCTGGCCGACGGCCTGCCGTGCGTCTGGTCCGACGCCACCGCCGCCATGCACACCGCCCTCGGCCACGTCGCCACCCTCGGCCACCGCCGGGTGGCCCGCGTCGCCGGCCCGCCGGAGTACGGCGATGTGTGGATCCGCGACCGCGCGTTCGTCGAGGCGAGCAGCCGCTACGGCCTGGAGACCAAGGTCATCCACACCGACTACTCCGCCGACGAAGGCGCCGCCGCCACCCGCGACCTGCTCGCCGCCGGCCCGCGCCCGACCGCGATCATCTACGACAACGACCTGATGGCCGTAGCAGGCCTCTCCGTGGTCCAAGGCCTAGGCGCCGTCGTCCCCCGCGACATCACCCTGATCGCCTGGGACGACTCCACCCTCTGCCGCATCACCCACCCCCGCCTGACCGCGATGTCCAACAACATCGTCGGCTTCGGCGCCGAAGTAACCCACCGCCTCCTAGCTCTCCTGGACGGCGCCCGCCCCGAACCCCACCTCTACTCCACCCCCCTCCTCATCATCCGGGACTCCTCAGCCCAACCCCCGCCCTAACCCCACCCATTTCCCTGCCTAGCCACCGAAATCGGGGGTTCTGCACCCATATTCAGGGTGCTGAACCCCGCATTTGGCTGCCTAGCCAGCCAAATGCGGTCGGCTGGCGGTGCGCGACCCCGTCCGCCGCCGTACGGGCAGCATTTGCCTGGCTAGGCACCGATATCGGGGGTTCGGCACTCGTAACCAGGGTGCTGAACCCCTGATTTCGGTGGCTAGCCAGCCAAATCGGGTACGGCGGGTGGGCCGGGGGAGGGGTTAGGGGGCGGGGGTGATGGTGACGGGGATGCCGTTGATGGCTGCGGTGCCGGAGATGGGGTCGGTGAGGGCGGAATCCGTGAGGTCGTTGAGGGAGATGCCGGGGAGTTGGGTGGCTACGGCCAGGTGGACGCCGGAGCGGGTGTGGCCGAAGCCGTGCGGGAGGGAGACCACGCCGGGCATCATGTCGTTGCTGGAGGCAACTTCTACCGCGAGGGAGCCGGCCGTGGTGGTGATGGTGACGAGCTGACCGGTGGTGAGGGAGCGGTCGGCCAGGTCGGTGGGGTGCATCAGCAGGTGGTGGCGCGGTTTGCCCTTCACCAGGCGGGCCGAGTTGTGCATCCAGGAGTTGTTGCTGCGCAGGTGCCGCCGGCCGATCAGGAGCAGTTCGCCCTCGGCCGTTGCCTGCAGTTCGGAGAGACGGCCGAGGTCGGCCAGGATCATCGGCTGGTCGAGGTTGATCCGTTTGTTCTTGTGGAACAGCGCTCCGGGCAAGGCCGGTTGCAGCGGTCCGAGGTCGATCCCGCCGGGCGACTTCCGCAGTTTGCGCAGTGACAGCTTGTACGGGCCGATCCGCAGTCCCACGTCGACCACGCGTCGAGGTGCCAACCGCAGTCGCGCCTCGGTGACAAGACGTTTACGGCTCAGCGGCGTACGTCGTACCAGCGCGGTGCCGAGATCGCGGAAGATCTCCCAGTCGTGCCGGGCCTCAGCGGGCTTTGCCAGTACGGCGTCGTTCCAGCGGGCCGTGTTCCGGACCGCGAGGTTGTGGAAGATCACGTCGTAGTGATCGCGCTCGAGGGGCGGGGCCGGTGGCAGGATCACATCGGCGTGCCGTGTGGTCTCGTTGATGTACGGGTCGACCGCGACCATGAATTCGAGCGACTCGAACGCCTCGTCGAGCTTCCGCCCGTCCGGGGTCGACAGCACCGGGTTCCCGGCGATCGTCACCATCGCCCGGATCTGCCCATCACCCGGGGTCAGGATCTCCTCGGCCATCACCGACACCGGCAGCTCACCGCCGAACTCCGGCAACCCGCGGACCCGGCTCGACCACACGCCGAGATGCCCGCGACCCAGCCCGATCAGCGCGTTCACGGCCGGTCGCGGGAACATCGTGCCGCCCGGTCGATCCAGGTTGCCGGTGATGATGTTCAGCACCTGGATCGCCCACTGGCACAGCGCCCCGAACTGCTGCGTCGACACCCCGACCCGCCCGTAGACCGCAGCGCGCCCAGCAGTCGCGTACTCGTGGGCGATCCGCCGGATCACCTCGGCGTCGATCCCCGTCAGCGCGGCCGCACGCTCCGGCGTCCAGTCCTCGACCGCGGCCTCCACAGCCGCCAGCCCATCGACGTACGGCGCTGGTCGTGCATGCCCGTCCGCGATCACCTGATGAATCAGCGCGAGCAGGAATGCCGCATCGGTCCCCGGCCTCACAAAATGGTGTTCATCGACGACCGCAGCCGTCTCGGTCCGGCGCGGGTCGATCAGGACGACCTTGCCACCGCGCTTGCGCACCTCTTTGATCCGCCGCCCGAAACCGGGCGCGGTCATCATGCTCCCGTTCGACGCGAGCGGGTTCGCACCGAGCATCAGCAGGTACGACGTCCGGTCGATATCGGGGACCGCGATCATCAGCTGATGCCCGTACAGCAGGTACGACGAGAGCATCTGCGGCAACTGGTCGATCGATGTGGCGCTGAACTTGCTCCGCGTTCGGAGCTGCCGGACCATCGTCGGCATGTGTGTCAGCGCGCCGAGGCTGTGCACGTTCGGGTTCCCGAGATAGACGCCGACCGAGTTCCGCCCGTGCTCGCGCTGGATCGCGGTCAGCTTGTTCACGATCAGTTCGTACGCCGCGTCCCACCCGATCTCCTGCCAGCCTTCGGCAGTACGGCGTACCGGTGTGGTCAGCCGGTCTGGATCCTCCTGCAGGTCGCGCAGCGCAACCGCCTTCGGGCAGATGTGACCGCGGGACAACGGATCCGATTCGTCGCCCCGGATATCGGTGACGTGCCCGTCCTCGACCGTCACCAGGACGCCGCAGATCGCTTCACACAGGTTGCAGGAGGTCCGCCGTACCGTGGTCGCCATCCAGCCAAACTACCCCTGGGTAGCCGACCTCGCCATTACTCGAAGCGTGCCTCGTCGAGCCGGCCGAGGATCGCGTCGACGGTCTCGCCGGCGGACAGGTCGGAGTTGTCCAGCCACAGGCCGCGCCGCGGGCTGAACGCGTGCAGCTCGTAGTCGAGCTCGTCGACCAGATGATGCGAACCGCCGAGCCGCCCGGAGATGACATCGGGCCGCGGTGTCAGTACGACGAGGTAGCGCGGCCGGGTGCGGATGCCGTCGAGGAACTCGCGGAGCAGCTCACCGATCACGACATCCTGCAGGACGACGGTGAACCCGGCCTCGGCGTACGAGTCGGCGGCCTGGCAGGCGAGCCGGAATCCGAGCTGCATCTGGCGCTGGGTCTCGGCCGGATCGTCGCTCATCGTGGCATGTCCGCTGACGATCATCCGGCGGAACAGATTGCCGGGGATGTTGACGCCGTACTGGAACCGCTCGGCGAGCATCTGAGCGACCGCGGACTTCCCGGCCGCCATGATTCCGCTGACCACGATCACCCCAGCGGACTCCATGCTGGTGATGGTGCCACGCTGGGCAATGTTTTAGTCAGGTTTGTGGCGAACTTGTCGTTCCGCGGACACGAAATCCTAGGTTTGTAAGGGCTTTTGGCCCAGCAGGGAGTCGATATGAAGGCGCAGTAGCCGGCGGACCCGGGTCGGTGTGCTGCGCGCGGGCTGGATGACGGCATGCAGCGCCAGGCCGTCGAGCAAGGCATGCAAACGCTCGGTTTCGAGACGCAGGTCCAGCCCCTCGCGTAAAGCGCCCGCGTCGGACAGTGCGGTGAGCAGCTCGGCGCACAGCTCGCGCAGGCCGTCGTTCGCGGTCTCGACGTTGGTGTGCAGGGCGCCGGCGCCGGTCTCGGCCTGGGCCTGGACCATGAAGGCGAGCCAGACATCGAACTCGGCCATCCGGTCGGCGTCGAGCGGAAGGACCTCTTCGAGGTACCGCAGGGCCACGGTGCCGGCGCTACCTTTCGTACCCCCGCGCGCGGTCAACGCCTCGAAACGCTCGCCGACCCGACGGACGACCAGGTCCATCGCGAACTTGAGCAGGCCCTCCTGGTCGGGGAAGTAGTAGCGCACCGCGCCGGCGGACCAGCCGGCTTCGGCGGCGATGGTGCGGACCGAGGCGGCGCGGATGCCGTCGCGGCGGACGACGCGCCACAGGGCCTGGGCGATCTCCTCGCGGCGGGCGTCGTGGTCGACGATCTTCGGCATGTCCCCTTTTTAGCACACCTGTGTTATCGTCGGTTCACAACACGGTCGTACTAAAACAATTGGAAGGGTGAATCCCTGTGCTGCTCGCTGTGATCGCCGCGTGTGAGATCGGCTTCTGGGTCCTGCTCGCCGCCGGCCTGGTGACGCGCTATCTGCTCCGGCAGCCCAAGGCCGGGATGATCCTGCTGCTGATGGTTCCGCTGGTCGACGTGGTGATGCTGGTGGCGAGCGTGCTCGACATCCACCGCGGTGGTGAGCCGTCGTTCAAGCACTCGCTGGCCGCGATCTTCATCGGCGTCAGCGTCGGCTTCGGCCACCAGACACTCAAGTGGGCCGACGGCTGGGCGGCGTACAAGTTCGCCGGCGCTCCGCGGCCGGTGAAGCCGCCGAAGGGCGGCCGGGAGCGGGCCCGCCGCGAGCGCGCCGGCTGGTTCCGCCATCTGCTCGCGTACGTCGTCGGTGTCGGCATCATGATCGGCCTCGGCCTGCTGTCCGGGCGGGGCTGGGACGCCGCCACCGGCCCGGCGTGGGGCTGGACCATCGCGCTGGTGATCGACGCGTTCGTCTCGTTCAGCTACACCTTCGACGGTGACGACGAGGACGCGCCGGCGCCGAAGGAAAGGCAAGTCGTCTGACATCCCGGACCGGCCCGTCCGCTCGTCGTAGATTGCGGTCATGACGACGATCGGGCGGGTCTGGTCCTGGGCCACCGCGGCAGCCGTCCTGGCCGGCCTCGTGATCCAGCTGTTCGTGACGGCGAACGCGACCGAGGGGTTCTTCTCGACCACCCCCGAGCGCGTCCTCAATGTCTTCGCCTTCTTCACGATCCAGTCGAACATCCTGCTCGGCGCAACCGTGCTGCTGGATCGCCGCAGCACGTTGTTCAGAACCCTGCGGCTGAACGGCGTTCTCTGTATCGCGGTGACCGGGATCGTCTACCACCTCGTGCTCGCCGGTCTGGACGAGCTGACCGGCTGGGCCGCGGTCGCGAACTTCCTGCTCCACACGGCCACCCCGCTGCTCGGCGTACTGGGGTGGGCGTTGTTCGGCCCTCGCGGCAGGACGGATCTGCGGATCGCCGGCTGGTCGGTCGTGTTCCCGCTGCTGTGGCTCGCGTTCACGCTCATCCGCGGCGAGTTCGTCGGCTTCTACCCCTACCCGTTCGTGGACGTGAACGAGCACGGGTATGGACAGGTTCTGCTGAACTGTCTGCTCGTCGCGGTACTGTTCCTGGTTCTGGCGGCCGGGGCCACAGCCCTCGATCGCCGGCTCAAGAAAACCGTTGAAGGGTAAGGATCTTGCTGGTGACCTCTCGCTCGTACGCCGAGTACGAAGCGATGTTCGACCTGACCGAACTACCCGCCTCCGTGCTCGACTGTTCGGCCGGTGGATCGAGTTTCACGGCTGAGGCCGCCGCGCGCGGGGTCGACGTGGTGGCGGTGGATCCGGCGTACGAGTTGACGATGCCGGAGCTCGTCGACACGGTCCGGCGCAGTCTGCCGGTCGGTAACGACATCGTCGAGGAGCACGAGGACAAGTTCGTCTGGCACTGGTACGGCGCTCCGGAGCGGCGGGACGAGATGCGGCTCGAGGCGGCCGACCGGTTCCTGCAGGACATCGGCGAGGCGCCGGACCGTTATGTCGCGGCCGGTCTGCCGGAGTTGCCGTTCGAGGACGGGCGGTTCGAGCTGGCGCTGTGTTCGCACCTGCTTTTCACGTGGGCCGACACGTTCGACCGGGACTGGCACCTGGCCGCGCTGCGCGAGTTGATCCGGGTGACCAGTGGCGAGGTCCGGGTGTTTCCGCTGGTACTTCAGGGCACAGGCGAGCCGGTGCCGTTCCTGCCGGAGGTGCTGGACGAGCTCGCCGGCGTCCGCTGGGAGATCCGCAAGGTTCCCTACGAGTTCCAGGCGGGCGCCGACGAGATGCTCGTGATCACGCACTCCTGAGAACTACGGCAGGAAGCGTCCGCAGACCGGCCACGGTGAGTTGCCGCGCTGCGCGTAGAGCTTCTTCGCGCGCATCAGCTGCTCGGCGGCCGAAGCCTGGGCCGGGCTGCCACTGCCGCCGACACTGCGCCAGGTCTGCTTGTCGAACTGGAACAGGCCGAAGTACTTGCCGTTCGGGCTGACTGCGCGCGGGTTGCCGCTGGACTCGCAGTTGGCGACCTTGCGCCAGGCGGCACTCATGCTGACGTTGCCGCTGGTCGACGGGCGCTCGGCGGAGCGGTTGGTCCGCGTCTTGCGCACGGTCTGCTTCGAGACGGTCTTCTTCTTGGTGACGATCTTCGACTTCGTGGTGACCCGCTGCTTCGGAGCGGTGGCCTTCTTCACACCGTCGAGCGTCAGGGTCTGGCCGATCAGGATCAGATCGGGGTCCTTCAGGTTGTTGATCTTCGCCAGCTGGTGCCAGTCGGCGCCGTTCGCCTGTGCGATCTCGGAGAGCGTGTCTCCGGCTTTCACCTTGTAGTCGGTCGCGAACGCCGCGCCGGTGGCAGCGACGGTGATCCCGGCGCCGAGACCGGCGACGGAGAGGGTTCGGACCACCCGGCGAGTACTTCGCCGGGGGCGCGCATGTCGGGCTTTGGACATCGGTAAGGCGCTCCTCGTGAGCTTGGGCATGGTGGAGGACACCAGCCCCCCAGGCAGGGGAGGGGGCACCCGGACAGGTAACGAAAGGGAGTCCGGATGATCACGTCCAGGTCACGACGCGATGTGAGTCATCCTGTGGGACTCCTCGCCCGAACGCAAGGCCAGATCGGGATCTGCCCCGATTTTTTCTGTCCCTTGACGTACCGAAAGCCCAGCAACAGAACGGTTTCCGGCCATAAACCGATCGGTTTCAGCGGCGGAAATATCGCGCCGGAACGAGGTCGATCGTGAGCTTCCGGACCACCTCGCGGTCATTCTCCGGCCAGGACGCCCAGACCTCGTCGGCCCAGGTCAGCATCGCCTTCTCGACCTCCTCCGGACCGCCCGCGGCCAGTACGTCGGACGTCGTGAGCCGGCCGGCCTCGGCAGGCGCGACGAGTTCGGGCCAGTCGTCGTAGGAGTTCGCCATGATGCCGTGCGCGGTCCGGACGTCGAGGTTGCCGGAACCTCGTTCGAGGAACATGTAGAGGCCGTTCAACGCGAAGACCGGGCCGATCCGCGGAGCGCCGACTCTCACATGCTGCGCGTGGTAGGCATCCATCCGCAGCTGGTGCAGATAGCCGAGCTTCAGCTGGTGCTCGAGCTCGAAGCCGAGCAGGTCGCCGGACACCTTCAGACAGGCCGCGGAGGCGTTGATCTTCGGGTTCTCCGGCCACTCCGAGACCGGCAGCTCGGCCCGGCAGCCAGGGCAGCGGGTGGATTCGTGCGTGTCATCTCCGGACTTCACTCGTTGATGGAAACACGGGCACCGCCGCCCGGCAGCTGGTTTTCGCCGTTGCAGGGGGCGGCTGGCCGTCAGATGAGGCGACGGACGTGATGGGGGCATGCGGTGATCCGAGTGGCTCTCGGCCACCGCGGCACGATGGTGCGAGGTGCACTGGCCGCGGTGCTGGCAAGCGAGACGGATATGGAGGTCGTGGCCGAGCTGGACCGCTCGGAGGACGTCCTCCACGTGGCCGGCCGACGGCCGCACGTCGTGCTGCTCGATCCACAGCTGCCCGGGCGGATCCGGATCGAGGACCTGTGCCGCAAACTCACCGGTCGTGGCGTGCTGGTGCTGATCGATCACGAGGCGATCGCCGCGACAAGTCTCGCGCTGGTCAAGCAGGCGCCGCGGATCGGGCTGATCGCGACCGACGCGACCACGGACCAACTGGTCCAGGCGGTCCGCGACGTGGCGAAAGGTTTGCCGGTGGTCGACGTCCGGCTCGCGGTGGCGGCGTTGAAGGCCGGTGACAACCCGCTCACCGACCGCGAATGTGAGGTGCTGCGGCAGGTCACCACAGGTGCGACCGCGCAGGAGGTGGCCCGGACGCTGAGCCTGAGCGCCGGCACCGTGCGGAACTACCTGTCCAGGATCCTCGCCAAGACCGGTTCGCGCAGCCGGATCGAAGCCATTCGCAAGGCTCAGGACGCCGGCTGGATCTGACCGGCCTGGAGTTGGCTGACGATCGGATCCCAGTTGCCGTGCAGGTCGCGGTACAGGCTGGAGCTGCGCATCAGCGCTTGATGCGTGCCGAGTGCGGCCTGGTTGCCGTCCAGCACGAGGATCCGGCGTGCTCGCAGTGCGGAGCTGATCCGGTGGGCGATCACCACCAGCGTGCCGCCGCGTTGTGCGAAGGCAACCTCGGCCTGCCGCTCGGCCTCCGGGTCGAGGAAGCAGGTCGCCTCGTCCAGTACGACGAGTGGTGCGGGGGACAGGTAGGCCCGGACCAGCGCGAGCAGTTGCCGCTCACCCGCGGAGAGATCAGCGGGTTTGACCACTGCACCGAGCCCGCCGATGCGCTGGACCAGCGCGGTCGCGCCGATCGTGTCGATCGCGGCGCTCAGCTCGTCGGTCGTCGCGTCGGGGAGTAGATAGGACAAGTTCTCCTCGACGGTCCCGCTGAAGACATAGGCCTCTTGGGGAATCAGCACGCGCGTCTCGGCCAGCCGCTCGGTGGTCAGCTCGCTCGGCGGCACACCGCCGAGCAGCAACCGGCCGCCGGTCGGTGTCAGCATCCCGCAGATCAGTGCGGCCAAGGTCGACTTCCCGATCCCGCTCGGACCGACGACGGCCAGGTGGTCACCCTCGGGGATGGTCAGCTCGAGACGATCGAGGACAGGCTCAGCAGCAGGTCCGTACGCAAAGGTCAGCCGCTGGGCCTGCACCTGATATCCCTGTACGACGTCGATCGGGCGAACCGGGTCGTCGTCCGGCCGGCCGGTGTCGAGGATCCGGCCGAGGGTGATCACGTACCGCAGGCCGCTGTCGCCCAGCGCGGCCATCACCTGGCCGAGGGCCGGTTGCAGGCCGATCAGTACATAGGTCAGGCCACCGAGCAGCGTGCCGGTGCTCACGCCACGCCCGATCAGCCAGGGGCCGGCCGCGAGCAGGATGAGCAGTGGCAGCCAGCCGCCGACCGCGAAGCACAGCGTGCGCAGCGCCGCGACCTTGGCCAGTGCGCGCTCCGCCGATGCGTGGGCCTCGATCGGTTCGCCGACCAGGAATTCGGCGTACTCCTCGGTGCCGGTTGCGGTGATGTCGCGCACGCCACCGAAGACCATCCCGGCCGAGGCGGCCAGGTCCTCGTCGGCCCGCAGCGAGGCGCGCACCCGGTCGGCGGCCATCCCCAGCACGGCGAGCGACAGTGCGAACCCGACCAGGAACGGCGGTACGACGAAGGCGGCGACCAGCGGCGCCAGCGACAACAGACCGGCCAGCACCCCGAAGAGCGTGACCGCGAAACTCCTGATCACCATGACCAGCCCGGCGAACGTGTCCCGGACGATCTCGACCTGACGGTTCAGCCGGGCGACCGCGCTGTCGTCCCCGCTCCGCAGTGCGCTGCCCACAACACGCCGTACCAGGTCGTCGCGGACCGGCTCGACCAGATCGCCGAGCCGCGTGTACACCTGCCGGGCCCCCGCGGCCCCCAACCCTGCGGCCGCAACCAGCCCGCCCAACCACGCGATCCCCTGCCAAACTTGCCCAGCGAGGAAGCTGTCCGTAGCCCGGGCGACCGCGACGCCGTAGATCGCTGTCGGCAGGATCTCCGGCACCGACCACGCGACCAGCTTGACCGTCGCCCGCTTCCGCAACGATCGAGCGCCGTACCCAAGCTCTCGTTTCACCCGAAGACCGCCCGGTACGACGTGTTGTTCCACAGGTCGGCGTGGGGAGCCACTGCACGGACTCGGCCGTGGTCGAGCCAGACCACGAGATCGGCGCGAGCGGCGGTGGCGGGGCGGTGCGTGACGATCAGGCGGGTGCGGTGCTGACGGTCCTCGGTGAGGGTGCGGCCGATCTGCCGCTCGGTCGCGGTGTCGAGGCTCGAGGTGGCGTCGTCCAGCACGAGTAACCGGTTGGCCGGCCACGCGCGGGCCAGACCGAGTCGCTGCCGCTCACCGCCCGACATAGGGGCCTTGCGCAACGATGTGAAGTAGCCGTTGGGGAGGCGGCTGACGAAGTCGTGGGCATGGGTGGCCCGGGCCGCGGCCAGCGTACGCACGGGGCTGATCGCATTGGGGGCGATCGATTCACCGATCGTCCGGCCGACCAGCTGTGGTCGCTCGAAGGCGCAGCCGACCGCACGGCGCAGCGCATGCCGGCTGACGGCCTGCAGCGGTACGCCGTCCAGCGAGACGTGCCCGGTCGACGGATCACGCAACCGCGCGGCCACCGCAGCCAGCACGGACTTGCCGGCGCCACTCGGGCCGACAACAGCAACTGTCAGGCCACCCGGCAGATCCAGGCTCACGTCGTTCAGCAGCACGTTGCCATCAGCAACGACACTGACGTGGTCGAAGGTGAGGTGCCCGGATCCGGCCGGCAACGTCAGCGAACCGTGCGGAACGGTGGTGATCGCCGCCACCTCGGCGGCTCGCTGAACACCAGCCTTGGCACGTGCGATCTCACCGATCACGCCGGTGAGAGTCCCGAGGCCGGCGCCGAGTACGGCGTACTGCGAGGCAGCGAACAGCTCACCGGCGGTGATGTGTCCAGCGACCAATTGGACGCCGCCGACCACCAGCACGGCGACCAGCACGAGCGGACCGACCACGGCAGCCTGTGCGCCGGAGCGGGCGAGAATGCGCCAGGTGACGACACCTTGTTGATGGAGTTCAGGAAGCAGACCGAGGATGCGTCGCTCCTCGCGGCCGGTCGTCCCGGCCGCGGCGATCGTGCGGATGCCCGTCAGCGACTCGGACAAGCGCGCCGCGATCCGGCCCTGCGTCTCCTGATAGGCCAGGCTGACGTCGGCGGTCCGCCGGGCGAACGCCAGCAGCACCAGGATCACCAGCAGCACACCACCGAAGAACGCGGCCGCGAGCCAGGGATCGATCAGCGCGAGCAGCACCAGGCTGCCAACCGGGGGAGCGATCGCAGCGATCGCGGTCACCGCGGCAGGCCCGGCCTGTGCGGCGTCGGTCGCGTTGGCGGAGACCCGGGTGACCAGATCGCCGGTCTCGAAACCGCGGCTGCCCTCGGGGCCACCACGGACGACCTGCCGCACCAGGCGATGTCGCAGCCAGGCAGTGGTCTCAGCGACACAAGCTGCGCCCGCGAAGGCGTCGATCAGGCTGGCCACGATGCCGAGCCCGATCGCGGCCGCGGCGGCGATCAGCCATTGCGTGTAACCAGTCCCGGCGACGATCGAATCCACCGAGCGGCCGAGGATCGTCGGCAGGGCCAAGGTGACCGCGCTGCCGATCAGTGCGTTCAGCCCGATCAGTGGCAACCAGCCGCGGCCCCGTTTCGCCACCGACCCGAAGGTGATCATGACGAGAGCCGGAGGCCGGTGTGGTCCGCCAGGAACGCGAGCATGTCGGCGGCCAGCCCGATGCCCTGACTGGCCGATCCACCGGCATGACCGGCATCTGGATCCAGCCGGAACAGGACAGAGCCCTCACTGGCGGTCGCGTGCTGCAGCGCCGCACACATCTTGCGAGAGTGCAGTGGATCGACGCGAGTGTCGTTGCCGAACACCGTGAACAGCACAGCCGGATACTTCACGCCCTCGCTGACCCGGTGGTACGGCGAGTAGGACAAGAGGTTCTCGAACTGCGCAGGGTCCTTGGCCGAGCCGAACTCCGGCACCCAGCGCTCGCCCAGACCGGACAGCTCGTAGCGCAACATGTCTGTGAGCGGCGCGGAGCAGACCGCTGCCGCGAACAGCTCGGGCCGCTGCGTCAGAGCGGCCGCAACGAGCAAGCCACCATTGGATTCGCCGCACAGCGACAACTGCTCGGCAGTCGTCCAACCGGTAGCGATCAGATGCTCGGCTGCAGCGATGAAGTCGTCGAAGACATGCTGTTTGCGGTCGAGGATCCCGGCTTGGTGCGAGTCGCCACCACCACGGGTGTTGGCCGTCACGAAGATGCCACCGGCCTCGACCCACGCGAGCGCGAACGCCGAGTACGTCGGAGTGAGCGTCTGCCCGAAACCGCCGTACCCGTAGAGGAGTGCCGGTCGTGGTCCGTGGTTGCCGGGTTTGGCGATCACGAGGAGCTGAATCTCGGTGCCGTCCGGACTCGTGGTGACGATCTGCTGTGACTCGGCCTCCGCAGCCACACCTGGGGCTTGCGACCAGAGCGTTGCCAGGCCGGTGGTGTGGTCGTAGCAGTAGACGGACGACGGGGTGACGCTGTCGGTGTAACTGAACCAGGCCTGCGGTCCGCCGTCCGGGAGCGTGGTCAGCGAACCGACCGAACCGACGCCGGGCAAGGCGATATCGCTGACGTGCGCACCGGTCTGCAGATCGTGGACGGCGATTCCGCTCGGGCTCGCGAGCAGCAGCGCGCCATCGAGAATCGCCAGGCCGGTGAGTGGTGCATCCGGGGTGACGAGGTCGTGCCAGATCAGCGGATTGTGCGGGTCTCCGACGCAGATCTTGCCGGTCGGTGCGTCCTTCGTGGTGACGACGTAGAGACGACCGTCGGGGCCGACCGACATGACGGTCAGCGCGTCTATGCTCTGCTGGATCGGGCGCGGCGGCTGGGCGCTCTCGAGATCCTGCAGCCACAGGTCGTTCGCTCCGCCGCGGGCGGCGGAGATGGTCAGCCAGCGTCCGTCGGCGCTGAGCTCCAGCCCGTACGACGCTTCGGCCGACAGCACGATGGAGTCGTCAGCGGCGTCCAGGTGGCGGCAGCGTACTTGGCGGAACCGCACGTAGTAGAAGGACTTCCCGTCCGGCAGCCAGGCGACCGGGGAATACCGGCAGCCGTCGATCGGCTCGCCGATGAGCTCACCGCTGTCCACGTCGAGCAGGTGCAGGACGGACTGCTCGGTGCCACCGCGGGAGATCTGGAAGGCGACCAGGGAGCCGTCGGAAGAGGGCTGCCAGGCGTCCAAGGTGGTGCGACCGGATGGGTCGATCACCATCGGGTCGAGGATTGCGCGCCGGCCGTCGTACAGGACCGGGTGTTGCTGACCGGGGTCGCGGCGGAGCGTGAAGCAGCGCCCGCCGTGCCACGACGGGGTGGAGACGGTGCCGACGTTCGAGAGGGCCTTCACCCGGTGACGGAACTGGTACCGGCCGGACATCGTGGCTGCTTGGTTCAGCCAGAGCTCGTCCTGGGCCGCGAGCCAGCGCTTGGTCTCGGAGGACTCGGAGTCCTCCAGCCAGCGGTAGGGATCCGCGATGGTGTGGCCGTGCACCTGCTCCACGAGCGGTAGCCGCTCGGCGCATGGATAGGACTGCACGGAATCGGGCAAAGGAGCTCCTTCCGTCGGATGAAGCGACGGATCCCGCAGACAGGTTCGGCCCTGGGTGGGTATGCCGCCCACCCAGGGCCTCCGGAACCTGACTATCCAGGATCCGATCAGTGGCAGAGCAGAAGGCTCAGGTTGCTCGGGCGACCCGACGCGCAACCAAGGACGGTCAGCGTGGAGCCGCCGCCGTGGCCACCGCCGTAACCCGGGGTCTCAAGACCCTGAAGGTCGAGAAGTGCCATGTTCTACACCTCCTTCGATTCATGTTGTAGGGATGAAGACTCGGACCACTGGGGAGGTCCGAGGAACGGGAGGGATGCGGGCGCCGGGTGCAGCGCCGATCCCAGGGCCAGCAGGACGCCGGCCGATCCGGTGGCCAGATCCATCGACAGGCGAAGGAGCTGATGACCGGGGAACGCGAGGCCACCTGCGTACGGCATCGCGTGCCAGCCGAGTCCGTGCACGAGGTCGTCGACCGTTGCCTGCTGCGCACCGAGTGAGGCTGCGGTGAGAAGCAGACCGGCGCGACCCATGAACAGGCCGGGCTGTACGTAGAAGGAGCAGTGCGTCACCCGCTCGAGCTGCGCGAGCACCGCGGTCAGCTCGTCGCTCGGGCGATGCTTCAGGTAGCGCGCGAGAGCGAGCGCGATCCCGGCCGAACCCTCTTCGAGGTACGGCAGGGTCCGCCAGCCCTGGTTGACCTGGAGCATGTCGCCGTCGGGTGAGGCCGAGCAGCGCCGCAGATCCTGCCGGATCGCGATCTCGGCCAGGTCGAGCAGGCCGGTGTCACCCAGCAGCTCGAACGCTTCGATGAAGAGCAAAGCCGGTCCGGACGAGCCGTACATCAGGCCGGCGTGCGGATACTGCCCACCGCTGATCTCCGGTACGTCGCCCGCGTCGCCGAGGCGGTCTGCGACCAGATCCAGCACCCGGACCGCCTTGGCCCGCAGCGCGGGCTCGGTGTCGAAGTGCAGCAGGCTGAGACCGATCCCGGCCAGTCCGGAGTGCAGCCCGAGCTCGCGGGTGCTCCAGTCGTCGGCCAGAGTGCGCTCGACCAGGTCAAGTGCGTGCTGGCGGTCACCGAGCTCGTCGAAGACATGGGCCACTCCGTGCAGGCCGTCGTACAGACCTGGGCCGGCGGCGGTGTTCAGGCTCCGCTCGCGCAGCCACTCCTCGTACTGCTCGAAGCGGCCGGCGCCGGTCTTGGCCAGGGCGTAGAGGACGCCGGCGGCGCCGCTCGCGAGGTCGATCCCGCCCCCACCGCGGAACTGTGCGATGTCACCGGGGAACAGCCGGTCGGTGCGCTCCGGCGTTGCCGAGGCCACGATCGCCTTGGTCAGCGCGGCGCGGACGTCGGTCCACCCGGCCTTGCCTGGCAGTGCGAGCTCGGCCATCTCCGGATCGCTGGTGACGTCCGGGCCGACCACGGTCCGGACGGCCTCGTCGATCGTTGCCCTCGGCACCGGGAAGGACTCGGCGATCATGTCGGCGAGCTGGAACGCCTTGCCCCGATGGAGATTCAGCAGGATCGTCGTCTGCGGTGCGTAGACACCGAGCCCGATACAGGCCAGCGCGTAGCGGTCGACGTCGACACCTTGACGGTCCGGCGGTGCGGCGTACCCGGGGTGGGCCAGCATGGAGCGGGCCTTGTCCACGGCATTCGTCGCCACCTCGAAGTCGATCAGCACCATCCGGCCGTCGACGTCGAGCAGCACGTTGTCCGGGTGCAGGTCGCAGAACACCACGCCGCGCTCGTGCAGCAACGCAACCGCCTGACCGACCTGCTCGACGACCTGCGTCGCCCACTCGGCGAAGGCTGCCTTGTCGGCTTCGGTCGCATCCGGCTTGCTCAGCGGGTACCGCCCGACCAGGTCGCGTTGCAGCGAGATCGAGTCGATGTGCTCCTGCACCATGAAGTGGTGCTCGCCGAGCTCCAGCTGCTCGTAGGTCTTCGGGACGACATCCAGGCCTTCGAGGCGCTGCAGGATCTCGTACTCATGGGCGATCCGGGCGACTGCGTCCCGGCCGGCCAGGTCGAGACCTGCGTGCGGACGGCCTTCCTTGAGGACGACGCGGTCACCGGTCTCCTTGTGGTGGCCGAGATACACGCCGCCGCCGTTGGAGAACTGGATGACGCTCTCGATCGTGTACGCGAGATCGTTGGTGGAGACCGCGTTGCGGGCCTCCAGGTGCGGCTGCAGGAACGCCGGCAGCGCGATCCACGGCGGCATGCTGAACGTCGGACCGCGGTGGTCCGGAACCAGCTGACCGTGCTCGTTCTCCAGTGCCAGCACGCGTTCACCACTTGGCGACAAGCAGTAGCGGGTGACGAAGGCGCCGTACCGGACGAAGAGTGCACCGGTTCCGTAGCGCAGGTCGCTCAGGATGTACGGGCCCTGGACGCCGTCCAGGAGGTCGTCGAGCTCCTTGAGCACGAGCTCCAGCTGCGCTTCGTCGACCGGGTAGATCGTGACGAGCTTGCCACTCGCACCGCGCGGCGCGGCCTTCGAGTTGGCCATCACCAGGACGGCTTCGTTGCGGAGGAACTTGAACGCGATGCCGCGCGGGACGCAGTAGTCCCAGACGGCTTCGAGCGTCCGCTCGACATCCGCGAGCCGCGCCGAGACGTGGATCTTCCAGCCCTGCTGCGGAAGCTGCAGACCCTCGGGTGCGTAGTGCATCCAGGTCTCGCCGGCGACGTGCTGCCAGCCTTCAGGCACTGGCCTGGTGGCCGGCTCGAAGTCCGGATGCTCCACACCACGGTGAGTGGGTGTGTCGTAGAACATGCGATCTGCCAAGCAGTAGAACTCGTAACTCTCTTGCGCTTCGTCAGGCATAAACCGGTCGACCCCCTCTCCTGGTGCTCCGCCATCTTGGGCGGCGTGAGAGGGGGTGGCGTAGTGCACGATGTCATCACTCTGGTGTGAAGAATCCACACACTACGAGTGGGTAAGTAAGCACTCTTTGTTACCTGGCCGCGCGTTCTGAGCGTGAATCGGGCTGTAACAAGATGTCAATTCGTGGCAGTGGGGTCACAAGGCGTAACTTCGCCCATCGTTCTTCGTCCAGCCCCGTTCATACGTTCGTGTCATGCCCTCGGAGTGGCCGCACTCGATTTGCACAAACGTCTTGCACAGATGTCTCATCGGCCCTAGCGTGCTTGGCATGAATCAACAGGTGGCGCGTCGCAGTGTTCTCATTGGTGGGTTGGCGGCTGGCTTGGGTGCCTCGCCGCAGCAGGCCTGGGCCGGGCAGTCCGCGCTGGCCCTGACTCATGTGACCGTCATCGATCCGGAGCGGGAGCGTCCGCAGCGGGACATGACCGTGCTGCTGTCCGGCACCCGGATCATGGCCGTCGGGCCTGCGCATCGGGTCCGGATCAGGCCGGGGACACGGGTGATCGATCTGACCGGCAAGTACCTGATCCCGGGGCTGGCCGACATGCACGCGCACAGCATCGGTTCCGAGCGAATCTCTCCGCCGCTGTATGCGCTCAACGGTGTGACGACCGTGCGCGAGATGGCGTCCTCGTCGGTCGTGAGCGGGTGGCGCGCCCAGATCGAGCGGGGCCAGTTGCTCGGACCGAACTGGATCATCGCCGGCCCGATCGTCGACGGTCGTCCGTCCCTCCTGGCCGGCGACGGCGAGGAGTCCGACGGGATCATCCAGGTGTCCACCGCTGCGCAGGGGAGAGACGCCGTACGCCGATCCAAGGCGTCCGGCGCGGACTTCGTGAAGCTGTACTCGCGGATCCCGGAGGACGCGTACTTTGCCATCGTCGACGAGGCGCGACGACTGCGGATCCCGGTCGCCGGCCACAGCCCTGACCGGGTCCTGGTGGAGGCCGTGATCGCCGCCGGGCACCGCAGTATCGAGCACCTGCACACACTTCCGCTGGCCACCTCGAGCCGGCCGGCCGACGTACGGCGGGCGCTCGCGGCCATCAAGGTGAACCCGGGGGACTACAACGGATGGTTCCGGCAGATCCACCCGATCGAGTGGCTGGTCGCGCAGCATCCGAGTGCGGCGCGACGCGACGCGGTCTTCGAGCAGATGGTCCGGCGGGGCACCAGATCGGTGCCGACGCTGATCATGCATCAGCTGCTGGACATGCCGGAGTCAGCGATCCTGGACGACGACCGGCTGCGGTACGTTCCGATCGGGACGCGGGAATTCTGGAAGTTCATTCTCGAGGAGTTCTACATCAAGGGGCGGAGCGCGGAGGAGAAGGCGCAGCAGCGCGAGCTCTACCCTCGGCGTCTGGAGTTCGTGCACGCGATGCAGCGTGCAGGTGTCCGGCTGCTCGCCGGAAGCGAGGCAGGTCTCGTTTACGCCTATCCCGGCTTCAGTCTTCATGACGAGCTGACCGAGCTGGTCCGGGCCGGGCTGACGCCACTGCAGTCGTTGCGTATGGCAACAACCGAAGCGGCCGACTTCCTCGGTACCCGCACCGGCAGCATCCGCTCCGGCTGTACGGCGGACCTGGTGGTCCTGGACGCGAACCCACTGATCGACATCCGCAACACCACGAAGATCCACGCAGTCGTGGTCAACGGCCGCCTCATCGACTCCACCGAACGCCGCCGCCTACTCGCCGACGTCGAGTCAGCCGCCGCCGAGCCGGAGCCAACCCAATCAGCAGCGGCGTTGGGCTGCATCTGCCACATGCCCCGCCGCCGGTAGCCCGAACCGCCAGGCCATCACAACTGCACGTCAGCATCTGCGTTCAGGCGTGCGCGGGTCCGGAGACCCCGGTTGTGATGGCCCTGGCGTCCGGAGCTGCACCGGTGCGGGCGAGGTGTCAGTGGATGATGGCGTCGCTGCAGCCGTGCCAGAGGACGGCCTGGTTGTTGCCGGCGCCACCGATGGTGCCGACCGCGTCGGGCTCCGGTCCGGTGACCGGGTTGCGGTCCGGCAGGGTGGCGATCCGCGTGGGCTTCGGGAACTTCCACCGCGTCGTACCGTTCAGTGCGACCACCACCTGGCTGCCGTCCTGCTCGTCGATCGTGACGGCGTCACCGCTGTCGTTGATCGAATCCGGTGTGGTCGGACGCGGGTGGAACGTGCCACGCTGGTCGTCCCACACCATGCCGGCGAAGACGTCGGTACCGGCGAGGATCTCGGAGCCACCGCTGAAGTTGCCGCGGATCTCCTCGATGACGCCACGGTTCTTGCTCCGGCCGTACACGAACTCGCCGACCTGGTCCCACGTGTTCCACCGCAGGCTGATGTCGCGCCGGCGCCCACCGTCGTCGATCCAGCTCGAACCGACCACCACGCCCGCGTCGTTGATGTCCGTCGCGACCGAGAACCGATCGTCCGGCGTCAGCAGCACCCGCGGCTTCCCACCCGCCGGCCACACCAGCGACGCCAGGTCCTCGGTGAAGCTGCTCATCCCCGCCCCGACGATGTCGCCCCGGTTGTTGATCGCCGATAACCCGGTCGTGCCGTTCATGTAGTCCGGCACCTCCAGCAGCCGGTACGTCCCAGCCGCGAACACCCACGGCATCGATGTACCGTCCTTGGCCGTACTGGACCCGATCACCACCCCACTGCTGTTCACATCGATCACGCTCGGCCCAACGCCCGGCGCATCATCCAGCAACCGCGGTACGCCGTCCGTCCACAGCACCGGCAGCGTGTCGTCCCCCGACCACACCCGCCCCACCACAAACCGCCCCGAGTCATCGGCCTTCGTCACATCACTCTGCGACCCCACCGGCGTACCACCAGGCAAACCCAACACCGACGCCGTACAAACCGGCACCCCCGCCGAAGCCACCCCCACCGGCCCCACCAACACCCCAACCACAAGCACCCCCACCAACGCAGTCTTCCGCACAACCCCTCCAGATCAGCTAGCCAGACCCCACCACCCCGCCCCTTTCCGGCCTACACCGCAATCCCTTCGACCACGCAATCCCCTAGCCAACCTCTCAGTTGTCAGACGGGGTAGGTGGTTACTTCGGTGGCTTTGAGGGTGGCGTGTAGGGGGTGGCCGGGGGTGGGGTGGAGGTCGGCGAGGGCGGCGGGGGTTATGTCGGCCAGGAGGGTTGGGGGGCCGGTGGGGGTGGCGTCGAGGGTTATGCGGACTGTGTGGGCGTGTTGTTCCAGGGCTATGACTGTGGCTTGCCAGGTGTTGCGGGGGCTGCCGGTGGGGGGTGTGGGGTAGAGGCTGACGGCGGTGGGTGGGAAGGCTACGTGGACTGGGCCTTGGGCTGGTTCGGCGAGGGTGATGATGCCGCCGGTGGGGAGGGTGACTGTGGTGCCGGTGGCGGTGCCTCGGTAGAGGTTCAGGCCTACTAGTTGGGCTACGTAGTCGGTGCGGGGGTGGCGGGCTATGTCGGTGGGGGTGCCGGACTGGACTATGCGGCCGCTCTCGATGATGACCAGGCGGTCGGCCAGCACCATGGCATCCAGGGGGTCGTGGGTGACCAGGAGGGTGCGGCCGGGGAAGCGTTCCAGGTGCTGGCCGAGTTCGGCGCGGACGTGGAGTGTGGTGCTCGCGTCCAGGGCAGCGAGTGGCTCGTCGAGGAGCAGTACGTCGGGACTGGTGGCTAGGGCGCGCACCAGGGCTACCCGTTGGGCTTGGCCGCCGGAGAGGGTGCGGGGGCGGGTGCGGGCGTAGGAGGTGAGGCCGACGGTTTCCAGCCAGCGGGCGGCTTCGGTGCGGGCTACGTGTTTGTCGACGCCGCGGGCGCGGAGGCCGAAGGCTACGTTCTCCAGGCACGAGAGGTGGTTGAAGAGAAGGTAGTCCTGGAAGACGACGCCGATCGGGCGGCGGTCCGGTGGGTGGAACGTGCGGGGTGGCGCGTCCCAGGTCTCGTCGTCCAGGGCGATGCGTCCGGCGCCTAGTGGGAGCAGTCCGGCGATAGCGCGCAGTGCGGTGCTTTTGCCCGCGCCGTTCGGTCCGAGCAGCGCGACCACCTCGCCGGGAGCGATGGTGAGGTCCAGATCGAGGTCGAACGAACCACGGGTCACCCGGAGGTCGGCGTACAGAGTCATCGCAGCCCACCGATCCAGCGCTCGCGCAGAGACGCCAGAACGACGACGGACACCAGCAACAACACCAGGCTCAGTACGACGGCCACATCCGGATCGGTCTCCAACGCCAGATAGACCGCCAGCGGCATGGTCGTCGTACGGCCCGGGAAGTTGCCGGCGAACGTGATGGTGGCTCCGAACTCGCCCAACGCGCGGGCCCAGCACAGCACGGTTCCTGCGACTACACCGGGCGCAATAGAAGGCAGTGTCACCCGGCGGAACGTCAGCCAGCGACCAGCGCCGAGTGTGGCGGCCGCCTCTTCGTAGCGTGGGTCTGCTGCCCGCAGTGCACCCTCGACCGAGATCACCAAGAACGGCATGGCTACAAAGGCCTCGGCAACGATCACTCCGGCCGTGGTGAACGGTAAGGAGAATCCGAACCAGGTGTCGAGGTGCTCGCCGACCAGTCCGCGTCGGCCGAGCACCAGCAGCAACGCAACGCCACCAACCACCGGCGGCAGCACCAGCGGGACGGTTACCAACGCCCTGATGAGACCGCGGCCCCGGAGCTCACCTCTGGCGAGCAACCAAGCCAGTGGGATCCCCAGCAGCAGACAAAGCAAGGTAGCCGCCGTCGCACAGACCAGCGAGAGCCGTAGCGCCGTCCACACGTCCGCACTGAACAAACGACTCGGCAATGTCGACCAAGGTGCTCGGGCGAGCAATCCGATCAGTGGAATCAGCAGAAACGCCAGACCGAGCAGCGCAGGCAGCAGGAGTACGAGAGGGAGACGCCCACTCGTGCTCCTGCCGCGTCGGCTCACGGTGCGTCGAATCCTGCGGCCGACAGGACAGCCTTGCCCTGGTCGGACAGGACGTAGTCGACGAACGCCTTGGCACCGGCTGCGTTCGGTGCCTTGCTCAACGTGGCGATCGGGTACTCGTTGATCGCCTTGCTCGCCTCAGGGAACTCGATGCCGTCCACCTTGTCCTTGGCCGCGAGCACGTCCGTCTTGTAGACGAGTGCCGCGTCGACCTCACCCAGGCTGACCTTGGTGAGCGCGGCCTTCACGTCCTGCTCCAGAGTGTCCGGCTGCGGTGTCAGCCCAACCGCCTTGAACACCTTGTCCGCCGCCGCGCCACACGGCACCTGCGCGGCGCACAGTGCGATCTTCTTGTGCTGGTCGGTGAAGTCCTTCAGCCCGGTGATCTTGCCCGGGTTGCCCTTCGGTACGGCGATCTCCAGCGAGTTCGTCACGAACGTCGTTGGTGCGCCCTTGTCGGTCACCTGATCCATGTTCTTCGGCGCTGCGGATGCGAAGACGTCAGCCGGTGCGCCCTGGTTGATCTGCTGGGCCAGGGCCGAGCTGCCGGCGAAGTTGAAGACCACTTTGGCGCCTGGGTACGCTGCCTCGAAGTCCTTGCCCAGCTGGGTGAACGTCCCGGTCAGCGACGCCGCCGCGAACACGGTGACGGTGCCGGAAACCGCCGTACCGGAGCTGGAGCCGGATGCGGCCGGTTGGTCGGTGCCGCAGCCGGCCAGGGTCAGGGCAACGACGGCGGCGAGGACGGTACGGCGGAACATCAGGCCCCCGGGATCTCGACGACGACGTGGGTGGACTTGATCGAGGCGACGGCGACCACACCTGGCTCCAGTCCGAGTTCGTCGGCGGCCTCGCGGCTCATCAGCGACACGACGCGGAACGGGCCTGCCTGCATCTCGACCTGGGCCATCACGCCGTCCTTGACCACGCGGGTGACGATCCCGCGCATCCGGTTGCGGGCCGAGGCCGCGGTGGTGCTGCCCGGCTCCGGGGTCTCGGCCAGCTCTTGGGCGAACGTGGCCAGCGCCTGGCCGTCGACAGCCATCCGGCCGCCGTCCTGTAGCGACGGCAACCGGCCCTGATCGATCCAGCGGCGGACGGTGTCATCACTCACACCGAGGAGCGCTGCTGCCTCACTGATCCGCAAATTCGGCACGCTCGACAGCATACTGCCGCAACTGCGTCCCGGACCCGGGATCTCAGAGTTGTCCACAAGCTGTCATTGGTCACCGAAAGTGGGGGCGAATCCGCATATGTTGTGGGTATGAGGACATCGGGGATGCGGGACTATCTGGACGGGCCGCACAAGGCGGCCCGCGACGTCGTGCGCGCCGGCTTGGCGGCGAACGCGGAGCTGTTCGAGTTCGCCGTGCGGCAGCCGCGCGACGAGTATCGCGAGACCGTGCTGGAGATGCTGCAGGCGATCACCGCGCAGGGGCATCCTGCCCGCGGCTTCCCCAAGGAGTTCGGCGGCGAGGGCGACCTCGGTGGGTACATCGCCGGCTTCGAGACCCTTGCCTTCGGCGACCTGTCGCTGATGGTGAAGGCCGGGGTGCAGTTCGGTCTGTTCGCGGGGGCGATCCTGCACCTCGGCACCGAGCGGCACCACGAGGCCTACCTCGCCGATGCGATCGGCGGCCGCCTGCTCGGCTGCTTCGCGATGACCGAGACCGGGCACGGCTCGAATGTCCAGGCGCTCGGCACGACCGCGACGTACGACGCGGCGACCGGCGAGTTCGTCATCCACACGCCGTCCGCGGCCGCCCGCAAGGACTACATCGGTAACGCGGCTCGGCACGGGCGGATGGCGGCCGTGTTCGCCCAGCTCGTGGTCGGTGGCGAGACCCATGGCGTCCACTGCCTGCTGGTGCCCATCCGCGACGAGGACGGTACGGCGCTGCCGGGCGTGACGCTGTCCGACTGCGGACCGAAGCTGGGGCTGAACGGTGTCGACAACGGGCGGATCGTCTTCGACAACGTCCGGGTGCCGCGGGAGGCGCTGCTCGACCGCTATGCCCAGGTCGATGCTGATGGCAACTACCACAGTGAGATCGAGAATCCTGACCGCCGGTTCTTCACGATGCTCGGCACGCTGGTCCAGGGCCGGGTGTCGGTCGGCGGCGCCGCGATCACCGCGAGCAAGGTCGCGCTGGAGATCGCCATCCGGTATGCGGCGCAGCGTCGGCAGTTCGGTGCGCCGGGGAGCAACGAGGAGACGCTGCTGCTGGATTACCGCATGCATCAGCGTCGGCTCCTGCCGTTGCTGGCGAGGACGTATGCGCTGCATTTCGCCCAGGGTGAGTTGGTCGACGAGTTCGTCCGGGTGTTCGGTGACGGTAGTAGTGAGCACGACCGGCGGGCGCTGGAGGCGCAGGCCGCCGGGACGAAGGCCGTCGGCACGTGGCACGCGACCGAGACGATCCAGATGTGCCGGGAGGCGTGCGGCGGTGCGGGCTATCTGGCGGAGAACCGGCTGGCGACGCTGAAGGCGGACACCGATGTATTCACCACCTTCGAGGGCGACAACACCGTCCTGTTGCAACTGGTCGCGAAGGGGCTACTGACCGACTACCGAGAGTCGTTCGGCAAGCTGGATCCCCTCGGGACGGCCCGCTTCATCGCGGCTCAGGCGGTCGAGATAGCGGTCGAGAAGACCGCCCTGCGACCGCTCATCGATCGGCTGCGCGACGTCGTACCGAATCGGAACGATCCGGGTGATCCGGACGCTGGGCTGCGTGACGACGCCTACCATTCCGGGCTGCTGCGGTTCCGTGAGCAGCACATGCTGGCCGGGGTCGCGCGCCGGCTGAAGGCCGGGATCGACGCCGGGGACGGGGCGTTCGACGTGTTCAACCGCTGCCAGGACCACGTCATCGCGGCCGGCCGGGCGCATGTCGATCGGGTCGTGCTGGAGGCCTTTCAGGCGGCGGTGCAGGGAGCGCCCGAGGAGATCCAGGGGGTGCTGAAGGACGTCTACGACCTGCACGCCCTGTCGACCATCGAGGCCGAGCGCGCGTGGTATCTCGAGCACGGACGGTTGTCACCGGGCCGTTCGAAAGCGATCACCGCCCTGGTGAACGAGTTGTGCGGCGTCGTCCGGCCGGTCGCGGTGGAGCTCGTGGAGGCGTTCGGCGTACCGGGCGCGGCGGTGCAGGTGCCGATGGTTGTACCGTCACAGCATGAGTGAGTCGATCGAACCCGCGTCGGCTGCCGAGGCCGCCCGCGAACTCGCCCGGGTGCTGCTGGAGCAGGCCGATGCCCTCGACCTGCACGATCTGCGGGCCACCACAGCGATCGAGAACGTACGCGTCCAGGCCAGGGTGCTGGCCGACGCGGTCAACGAGCGTGGCTGGGGTGACATCTTCCTCGGGATCGACTCCTATGACCCCGACGAGCTGGACGAACTGCCGCTCGGCCCGGACGACTTCGACGATCCCGACGACTACCGGGAGATTGTCGCGGGGGACGACCTCGACGATCTCGAGGAGGTGCTGCTGCCGGAGGACGGAGTCCGGCTCAGCTACCAGGCGCGCTACGACTTCGTGGTGACGGACCCGGAGGCGTTCGTGCGCTACGTCCGCGGCCGCGCGCACGAAGCCCAGAACGACGAGGTCGTTGACGACGTCGAGGACGCGCAGTCGGCGTTCGAGCTGCTCTGCTACCTCGACGGCCTCGGGTCGCGGGAGTACGACCAGGAGGGCCTCACCCCGGCCGGCGGCGAGGAGTCGCACAAGATCGTCGAGTTCTCCCTGTGGGACCTCGACCCGACCCGCCGCGACGACACGTATCCGTACTGACCTGAATCAGAGGCCCTGCAGGCGGTCCTGGATGCGCTTGCTCTCCGCCGCCTGCGCGGCCTCTTCGGCAGCGAGCTCCGCAGCGCTCTTCTCCGGCTTCTCGCTCGGGCTCGCCACGCCGTCCAGCGCCTTGCTGATACTGCGCTGAGTCTGGTGCTCCGCGTTGTCGCCACTCTTGTGCGTCTCGTACGGGTTGTGGTCCTCGGACACGGTCTTCTCCTCCGTCTTTGTTGTTGCGGAAGGCAACATATAGACGGAGTGTAGTTGAAAAAATACTCAGCGTTGTCTTGTTCAAAGGCAATGCAAATGTTTGAACCGAGCAGTAGCCGGTTCTTGTGGCCCCATGACAACGTTCTGTTGTCAGCGACGGACGGGTCGCCGACACAGGCTCCAGGCGGAACAGCCGATGTACTCCCGTCCGTGACCGGAAATGTACCTCCCCTGCCGGTTACGGAATGAGACGACGGCTCCGCCCTCCTTCGGGCCGACTGCCCTCTCGGGGCAACAGCAGGACGCCGGTCGCGCCATCAGCGGTGCCGGTCGCCAGTGAGGTGGCGACCGACACCCGGCGCGACCGGCGTTTCTTATTTGTTCTTCGTTCACCGTGATAACCCTGGCGTGAACATCTGTCGAGGCGGTTGACTTGGTTCGTCAATCGTTGACGGTGGAGGTCTTGTGCGTGCCTTGTCGGTGGTGGGGATTGTGCTGGCGGCCGGTCTGGTCGGGCCGGGGCTGGTGGCGAGTGCGCAGCCTGTTGAGCAGGCGGCTGTCGGTCAGCTGCAGACGTATGAGCGAAGCCGGCCGGTTGCGCCTGGTGTGACGGCGGGGGCGCTGGAGACGTTCGACGGGCGGGGCTGGCAGCAGGGGAACACCTTGACTGTCGACCTGACCAAGGGGGCCCGGATCGACTACCTGTCGGCGGGCAAGGTCAGTTCGACCAAGCCGATCGATCAGCAGGCCAATGAGGTCGGCGCGGTCGCTGCTGTCAATGCGGACTTCTTTGACATCAACAACTCGGGTGCGCCGCTCGGGCCGGCGGTTGCCGACGGCAAGCTGGTGAAGTCGCAGTCGGAGGATCCGTATCGTGCGGTCGCCTTCGATCAGCGCGGTGTCGGGCGCATCCTCGAGGTCCTCTTCGAGGGTACGGCGGGGTCGTACCGTCTCGATCGCCTGAACAGCCCGACCATCGGCAAGGATGAAATCGGCGCCTTCACCACGTTGTGGGGCAGCTACTCGCGGGCCCAGACCGGAGCGACCAAGGTGGTCGAGGTGGTGATCACCGGCGACACCGTGACCGAGATCAACCCCGCCGCCGGTGCCGGCGAGATCCCGGCCGGTACGACGATCCTGGTCGGCCGGGAAGCCGGTGCGGACGAACTCGCGACCCTGAAGCTCGGCGACAAGCTTCCTGTCTCCTTCAAGCCGCGCGCCTCCGATGGCAGCACGATCCGGACCGCCGTCGGCGCGCACGCCCTGCTCGTCGACCAGGGCAAGCCGCAACCCGTCGACGACACCGTGTACGCCGGCCGCACCGGCCTCGGCTTCTCGGCCGACGGTAAGAAGCTGGTCGTCGTCAGCATCGACAGCAACCGCGTCACCCACAGCCGGGGCGCGACGCTCGCCGAGATGGGCAAGACCCTCGCGGCCCGAGGCGCGTACGTCGGTGTCGAGCTGGACGGCGGCGGCTCGTCGACCCTGGTCTCCAGGCGACCGGGCGAGGCGAAGGTCCAGGTCGACAACGTGCCCGGCGACGGTTCGATCCGCCCGGTCCCGAACGGCCTCGCGGTCATGGGTCCGAAGGGCAGTGGCCGGCTGCACGGCATGTGGGTCGAGACCGCGGCCGACGGCCGAACCGCTCCGGGCAATGCGCCGATCCCGGGTGGACGCCCCGACCGCGTGTTCGCCGGGACCACGCGCACGGTGACGGCGACGCCGTACGACGAAGTCTTCGGGCCGGTGAAGCTGCAGCCGCATGTGTTCTGGTCGGCCTCGCATGGGACAGTGCGGGACGGCGTGTTCACCGCGCGGACGCCGGGGCGGGCAACGGTCCGGGCGATCGCGGCGGGTGGTCAGGGGAGTACCGAACTCGAGGTGCTGGGGCCGCTGACGCGGATCGCGCCGACCAGCGCGACGTTGAACCTGACGGGTAACGGCACCTTCGGTCTGGTTGGATTCGATGCCCTCGGCAACTCGGCGCCGGTCGAACCTCGTGATGTCGAGCTGAGCTACGACGAGAGTCTGCTGACGATCACGCCGACCGCGGACGGCCGGTTCGGGATCACGCCGAAGAAGGACTCCGGTGCAGCCGTCGTGTCGGCGCGGATCGGTACGGCGCAGGCGGCGATCGCGGTCTCGGTCGGCGTGGAGAAGCGGATCATCGAGACGTTCGACACTGCCGAGAAGTGGACGTCGGGATCGGCGCGGGCCACGGTGTCGGTGAGCAAGACGCCCGACGGTCAGGACGGACCGGGGCTGAAGCTGAGCTACGACTTCGGTCAGTCCACGCTGACCCGGAATGCGATCGCGATCTCGCCGGCGCCGCTCGGCGACGCTGAGCAGGCGCGCGCCTTCGGCGTCTCGATCTTCGGGCATGGGAAGGGTGAGTGGACCGCGTTCGGTCTCGTCGACGCGACCGGGAAGCTGACCGCCGTCTACGGTCCCTACGTCACCTGGAACGGGTGGCAGACGGTCGAACTCCCTGTGCCAGAAGGGCTTCCGCAGCCGGTGCGCTTGCGCCGGGTTTACACGTTGGAGACGAAGGCGGCCGCGCAATACCAAGGCGAGATCGTGATCGACAACGCCTATGTGAAGGCGGCCCCGGCGGTCAGCGCGCCCGCGCCGGCCAAGGTGGCCGACCCGCTGATCCAGACTGCCCGAGCGGTCGACGGCCGGGACTGGCGGTTCGCGGTGATGTCGGATGCACAGTTCGTGGCGCGCGATCCGAATTCACCGTTGGTCCAGGCAGCCCGTCGTACTCTGCGTGAGATCAAGGCTGCGAAACCGGACTTCTTCGTGATCGCCGGTGACTTCGTGGACGAGGCCACCGAGGCGGACTTCCAGCTGGCCAAGCGGATCCTGGACGAGGAGATCGGTACGTCGGTGCCGTACTACTACGTGCCCGGGAACCACGAGGTGATGGGCGCGGCGATCACGAACTTCGAGAAGTACTTCGGGGCGACGCATCGGGTGTTCGATCATCGCGGGACGCGATTCATCACGCTGAACTCGTCGTCGGGAACCCTCAGGGGTGGCGGATTCGCCCAGATCGCCATGCTGCGTGGCGCTCTGGATCACGCGGCGAAGGATCGAGCGATCAACTCCGTGGTGGTGATCGAGCATCACCCGCCGCGGGATCCGACGCCGGCGCGCAATAGTCAACTGGGCGATCGCCACGAGGCTGCGTTGCTCGAGAAATGGCTGGCCGACTTCCAGCACTCGACCGGGAAGGGCGCGGCCTTCATCGGCGGTCACGTCGGGACCTTCAGCGCAGCCCACGTGGATGGCGTGCCGTATCTGATCAACGGGAACTCGGGGAAGGCGCCGGCCACCGCGCCGGAGGACGGCGGGTTCACCGGCTGGACGATGTTCGGGGTGGATCGGCGCGGGAAGGACTGGCTGTCGGCGCAGATTCGTCCGCATGTGGACGAGCTGACCCTGGAGGTCCCGAGCACGATCCGGCGCGGCGAGTCCGTACCGGTGAAAGCCACGCTGACTCAGGCCAGTCGCGCCGTACCGGTTGGTTATCCGGTCAGCGTCGACTGGTCGACCAGCCGGAATCTGAGGTACCACGACGGCACCGTCACCGCACTCAGGAAGGGTGCGGCAACGGTGACGGTCGAGGTGAACGGTGTCCGGCGGACCGCCGCTCTGACGATCAACTAGGCGAGTTCCAGCAGGGTGTTGGAGCGAGGGGCGACCTCGCCGTACGTCGTGGTGCGCTGGCGCGCCGGGCGGCCGGCGGCGGTCGCCATCGCGGTGAGCTCCTCGATGGACTTGCGGGATCCGTGCTTGGAGCCGGCCATCCGGCTGATGGTCTCCTCCATCAGGGTCCCGCCGATGTCGTTGACACCGCCGTTGAGGACGGCGACGCAGCCGTCGACGCCGAGCTTGACCCAGGAGCACTGGATGTTGTCGATCCGGCCGTGCAGCATGATCCGCGACATCGCGTGCACGGCGCGGTTCTCGTCGTACGTCGGGCCCGGGCGGGCGACGCCGGCCAGGTAGATCGGCGAGTTCTGGTGGATGAACGGCAGCAGCACGAATTCGGTGAAACCGCCGGTCTGGTCCTGCACCTCGGCGATCGTGCGCAGGTGCTGGACCCAGTGCCGCGGTTCGTCCACGTGGCCGTACATCATCGTCGAGCTGGACGGCAGGCCGACCTTGTGAGCGGTGCTGATGACCTCGATCCAGCTTGCCGTCGGCAACTTGCCCTTGGTGAGGATCCAGCGGACGTCGTCGTCGAGGATCTCGGCGGCGGTGCCGGGGATGCTGTCCAGGCCGGCCTCCTTGACCGAGATCAGGAACTCCTCGATCGACAGTCCGGTGCGGACCGAACCGTTGACGATCTCCATCGGCGAGTACGCGTGGACGTGCATCTGCGGGACGCGGTCCTTGATCGCACGAACGAGATCCGCGTACGCCGTACCGGGCAGGTCGGGGTGGATACCGCCCTGCATGCAGACCTCGCTGGCGCCGATCACCCAGGCCTCTTCGGCGCGCTGGGCGACCTCGTCCATCGAGAGTGAGTAGGCGTCGGCGTCGGTACGGCGCTGAGCGAACGCGCAGAAGCGGCAGCCGGTGTAACAGACGTTGGTGAAGTTGATGTTCCGGTTCACGACATAGGTGACGTCGTCCCCGACAACCTCCTTGCGCAGGTCGTCCGCGATCTTCGCCAGGTGGTCGAGAGCGGGGCCGGTCACCGTCATCAGGGTGAGCGCCTGAGCGTCCGACAGTCCGGCCGGGTCGTCCGCGGCCGCGGCGAGCGCGGCCTTCACATCCGCGTCAATGCGGACCGGAGCCGAACCGTGGTGAGGGGGAGGAGGGGTGGCGCCAGAGCCGATCTCAGTGGCTGAGGCAGCGTTCTCGCGGCCGGCGGTGAGGGGGAGGGAGGTGCCTGCGGCTCGGCGGGCGGCTACGTCTTCGCGGATTACGTCCCAGTCGCCGTAGGCGGCGTCGAAGTCGGAGCGGGTTTCGGTACGGCGGCCCTCGGTGTCGATGGCGGTGTGGAGGTCGGTGCGGCCGACGGAGTCCCAGCCGCCGTCGGGTTCCTGCCAGGGCAGGCCTTTCGGCATCGCGGCTTCGTTGGCCAGGCCGGTCTCGGGGTCGATCAGCGCTTCGACGTGTGAGATGAGGCGCGGGTCGAGCCACGGCTCACGCAGGTACTCCGGATGCGCGGTCAACCGCTCCCGCAGTACGAAGCCGGCATCCGCGGTGACCTTGGCCAGGTCGTCGATCTGCGGCCACGGGCGTTCGGGGTTGACGTGATCCGGGGTCAGCGGCGAGACGCCACCGAAGTCGTCGACACCCGCATCCAGCAGCGCGCGGCACTCGGCCAGGTCGACCAGGTTCGGCGGCGCCTGCACGCGCACCCGCGGCCCGAGCACGATCCGGGTCGCGGCGATCGCGGCCAGCCACTCGTCCAGCGGTACGTCGGCGTCGTTGCGCATCGCGGTGTCCGGCTTCACCCGGAACCCCTGGATGATCACTTCCTGAATTCCGTTGTACTGCCGCGCGATCTTCCGCAGCGCGAAGATCGAATCTGCTCGTTCGGTCAGGTTCTCCCCGATACCGATCAACAGACCCGTCGTGAACGGAACATTCGATCGCCCCGCGTCCTCCAGCACCCGCAACCTGATCGCCGGATCCTTGTCCGGGGACCCGTAGTGCGGCTGACCCTTCTCCTCGAACAACCGCCGCGAGGTGGTCTCCAGCATCATGCCCATGCTCGGCGCGACCGGCTTCAGCCGCTGCAGGTCCTGCCACGACATCACCCCCGGGTTCAGGTGCGGCAGCAGACCGGTCTCCTCGAGCACCCGGATCGACATCGCCCGGACGTAGTCCAGCGTGCTGTCGTACCCGGCCTCCTCCAGCCACACCCGCGCCGCGTCCCACCGCTTCTCCGGCGCATCGCCCAGCGTGAACAGCGCCTCCTTGCACCCCATCGCAGCACCCTGCCGCGCGATCTCCAGCACCTCGTCAGGTGACAGGTACGGCGCGTGGACCCGACCGGGCGTGGTCGCGAACGTGCAGTAGTGGCAGCGGTCCTGACACAACCGCGTCAGCGGAATAAAGACCTTCTTCGAGTACGTGATGATCCCGGGCCGCCCGGCATCGGCCAGCCCCTGGTCGCGGACCCGGGCCGCGGTCGCCATCAAGGCCGTCAGCGCGGTCCCCGAGGCGGTCAGCAACACCTCGACCTCGGTCGGGTCGAGGGTCTTACCGTCGTCGGCCCGCTTCAGTGCGCGGCGCATCGCCGTACTCAGCTCGTTGGTTGTCACGTCACCAAAGCCTAGGGGCCGGAACGCGGCCGATCCCGCGATTCGGCTGGCCAAAAACAATCCGTACAGCTGTCCTGATAGTTTGCGAATCATGACTGCCGACGGGCGCCGCAAGCGTGGTGAACTGCGGCGGAACGAGCTTCTGCAGGCCGTCGTCGAGGTGATCCGATGCGACGGAGTCGCAGGTGTGAGCCATCGAGCGGTCGCGGCGAAGGCCGATGTGTCGGTCGCGTCGATCACCTATCACTACGCAACCCTCGACGATCTGCTCGTCGCGGCGCTGATGTGGGCGGCCGACGACCTGGCCGCCGAGCTGCACGGCTGGGGCAGCGAACTGGGCCCGCGGCCGACCGACGAACTGGCCCGGCTGATCGAGCACAACCTGGTACGGCGACGTGGCCGCACGCTCGCGCTCTACGAGCTCTACCTGTACGCCGCTCGCCGGCCGGAGCTCCGGTCTGCCGCAGCCGCCTGGCTGGAGCCGATGACCGACATCGCCCGGACCTTCACGGCTGATCCGCGGAAGGCGCAGCTGCTGGTCGCCGCGCTCGACGGGCTCCTGATGCAGTGCCTGATCGGTGCGCGCGAGGTCGACCGCGCTGATATTGCAGCGCTGCTCGACGTACTGCGGTAGCGCGTGAGCTACCCCGGCCGGGGTGTCCGGGCCAGGGCGGTCAGGGCCGCGGCGCTGTTGGGTTGAGGCATGCTCAGGTTGTCGGTCGGTGCTGTACGGGACAGGTGGCAGTTGTTCGCCGGGGCGGTCGTTGCGGTCGCTCTCGGCGTCGGACTGGTTCAGTCGGGTCTGCAGATGCTGGCTGCCACTGGACGGCCCGTGCTGCCGGCCGGGCTGTCGGCGTACGAGCGTGCACAGCTCCGTGAGGGCTACGTGGGTGCCGGAACGCTCTTGGGGATGTCGGTGATGCTTGCGGTGTTTCTGACCGTATTCATCGTCAGTACGACGTTTGGCTTCACCGTGGTGCAGCGGCGGCGCGAACTCGGGCTCCTGCGACTGGTTGGCGCCCAGCGGGGGTATCTGTGCCTGATGCTGGTCTGCGAGGCCGCACTGCTCGGTCTGCTGGGCAGTGCGGTCGGGGTGCCGCTCGGACTACTTGCGACGTGGGTCCAGTCGGCGCTGATGATCAAGCTCGGCATGTTGCCGGAGTGGTTCGCTGCGCCGTGGAGCCAGGGGGCGATGTGGGCCGCGATGATCGTCGGAGTCGGTACGGCGCTGACCGGCGTACTCGCGGCTGCGTGGCGTGCGTCTCGGGTCAACGCACTGGAGGCGCTGGCCGAGAGTCGTTCTTCGCAACGGGTGATGACTGGCTGGCGGTGGTTCTGGGGACTGTCGGCCGCGGCTGCAACCGTGGCCATGGTGATCACCGCGCAGGCCGCGCGGGATCTGGTGGCCGGTCTGCTGATCGGACTGATGGTGCTGGTCAGTGGCTCGGTCGCGCTCAGCCAGCTCAGCCCGATCGTCGTACCGTGGGCCGGTCGGCTGCCGGCTGTGGTCCTCCGCGGTCACCTGATCGCGGACCTCGCCCGCGCCGGCGTCCTCCACGCCGTACGGCGAAGTGCGGCGACCGCGGCACCGTTGATCGTGCTGGTGGGACTGGTGGTTGGTCTCTGGGGAACGTTCGGTTCGCAGGCCAAGGCGGTCGGGGTTGAGCAGGAGCGGTTGATCACCGCCGAGCTGGTCGTCGACCGCGCGGTTCCGCCCGGCCCTGGGATCGCGGTCGTCTCGCCGCAGACCGCCGTACCGGTGGTGGTGTCGCGGGGTAAGAACACGGTGTATTCCGAGGCGGTCGGGATCGACCCGGCGGCGTATCAGCAGACGCATGCGCTGCGGCCGCGGAAGGGTTCGTTGGACAAGCTGTCCGGGCAGACGATCGCGATCGGGCCGGGGATGGCTGCCGAGGGGTTCAAACTCGGGTCGACGGTGACTGTTGCCATGGGCAAGAAGAAGGTTGCGGTGAAGGTGGTTGCGATCATGCCGGAGACGCTCGATGTCAGTGAGAACTTCTTCGTCCCGTTGTCGCTGCTGCCGGTCGGTGGTCGTACCGAGACGCTGGTGAAGGTTGCTCCAGGCATCGATCCTCAGAAGGTTGCGGCCGGGTTGCCGGGTTCGGTTCGGACAGTTGGTGAGTGGGCGAAGGCTCGGGGTGATGCGCAGCTACGCAACAACACCGGTCTCTTCGCCGCACTGATGGGGCTGGCCGGGATCTTCACCGCCATCGCCGTGGTCAACGCCGTGGTGATGTCGACCGCGGACCGGCGCCGCGAGTTCGCCCTGGCCCGGATGGCCGGCCTGACCCGTCGCCAAGTCGTCGCCGTCGCCCTGACCGAGTCGGTCACCGTCGTCCTGACCGGCGTCCTGCTCGGTGCCGCTGTCGCCGCCGCAGCCCTCGCCGGAATCGCCGCAGGCCCCTACGGTCTCGCTGCGGTCGCGATGCCGTGGCGGCTCCTCGGGCTCATCCTCGGCGCAGCTCTCCTGGTAGTCGGCGCGGCCGCGGCCCTAACCGCCCACCAAGCAACCAAGCCTCGCCCCGTCGCCCTGCTCGCCGCGCGCTGATCAGTGTCGGGAAGGACACGTGGTAGTCGGGATAGCAGCAGCCTCGGCCGGGCGGCTGAGCGTGGCGCGCTCGCCGCGGCGGGACCACGACGTGTCGTTACCGACAACAATCAGCGGAACGGGAGGGAAGATCCGGCGGTGAGGGTGTCGGCTGTGACGGTGATCGGGGGTTCGCCCGGGAGGCTGAGGGAGGTGAGGAAGAGGGTGCCTTCGCGGACGTGGAGGCCGTTGGCGTCGAGGGTGCCGAAGGCGTTGCCGGTCGACCAGAAGTGGGTGCCGGGGGCGCCGAAGCGCATGACGCCGGTGCGGCCGTCGTAGTCGAAGCCGGTGAAGGCGACGACTGCGCCCCAGCTCGCCATCGCTCGCGCGTAGTGGTGACCGCACTCGGCCTCGTCGTACGGGTTGCGCCGCTCACCGTCGTACCGGGCTCGGATGTCGGTGATCACCTGGAGGCCCTCGTCGACCAGGCCTTCCTGGATCAGGCCGACGGCGAGGATGTGTTCGAAACCGGTCATCACTTCGCTGAAGTAGGGGAACGGGCGCTCGGGGCGGTTGCCGCGCGGATAGCTGCACATCAGTACGGCGGTCTCGTCGCCCAGCACGTAGCTGCGCATGTGATTGAAATGGCCATGGAAACCTTCGAGCCGGTTGTGGCGGAGGATGCTGGCCAGGGTGGTCCGCACCTGCTCGGGGTCGAGGAGTGAGTCGAAACCGGCGATCCGGGCGAGGTGCTGGCCGACCAGTTGGTCCACCAGGCAACCGTCGCCGAGCTGGAGGACCGGGTTGGTCGGGTCGTCGGCGCCCATGGATTCGCGCAGGCCGGGTGCGACGTCGTCCGCGGAGGCCGGCGGGCGGATCTCGTGGCGGTAGTACTCGCCGTTGAAGAGGTGCTCGTCCGTCCACGCGCTGCCGTGGTCGAAGAGCCGGCGGCACTCGTCGGCGAGCTTGTCGTCGCGTTGGTAGCGGGCCATCTCCTCGGATGCGCGGAGCGCCGCGAGGTACCAGGACTGCATCTGCGGGTTGGGGCCGTAGTACTCGACGTCCATCGTGTTGTGCTGGCACCCCTCGATCACGCCGTCGCGATCGGCGTCCCAGCCGCCCTCGATCCAGCAGAACTCCAGCGCTCGCCGAGCAGCCGGCCAGAGGTTGTGGAGCAGTTCGTCGTCGCCGCTGAGACGCCAGTCGCGGTACAGCTTCACGAGGCACCCGAGCTGACCGTCGGCCGCAGCGACTCGCCAGTCCTGGGCGTGGGTCTCCAGAGGGAGGCCGACGCGGAAGCTCATCAGGCCCTGGTCGTCGGTGGCATGGGCGAACTCGACTTCGCGCAGTGAGCGGGCGATCTCGCCGAACAAGTACGGCGTCGCCTGTTCGTAGTTCCACACGTGCGTGCAGCTCCCGAAGCAGCTGCCGACGTGATCCGAACAGCCTTCCCAGCCGAAGAACCGGCCGTCGGGGGTGCGGAAGAAGGTCTGTGTGCGCAACGTGCTGAGGTTGAAGAGCGCGGCCTCTTTCACCTGGTCAGGAAGGTCGCTCGCAAGGAAGTCCGAGACGAAGGCGACAGTACGGCGTTCCAGATCGTCGAGCTGCGGTGCGAAGCGGCAGACCGCGGTCCAGGCGTCGTCCACGAGTGTCGTGTAGTGGTTGCCGACGAGGTCAGGCTTCTCCCAGGCGCGCCGGTTCGGGAAGTGCCAGCCGAGCAGAAAGGTGAAGTGCTCGGTCGCGCCGGCAGCCACGGTACGTCGATCAGCCACCGACGCGACCGGGGTGTCGGAGGTGCTGGTGCGCTCATCGAGTCGCCCGTCCGCACCGAAGTCGTCCCAGAAGTCGAGCAGACTGTCCCCCCACGTCCGATCCGCCCACCCAGTCCGCCGACTAACGTCCCACCCGTCAAGCACAGCAAGCGCAATCGTCCCGAACTGCTCGGCCTCGGGGGAGACACCGCGACTCTGCAGCAGCACCCCATCGACGCGCGTCCCCTGCAACTCCCCGCCGGCCCCACTCCTCGCGCCGGCCCCACTCCAGGCGTCGGTCCCGCGCCCCGCGTCCGCTCCGCGCCCCGCGTCCGCTCCGCGCCCCGCGTCGGTCCCGCGCTCCGCGTCGGCTCCTCCTGGGGAGGTCGCCCCATGCACGGGGCGTTTGGGGAGGAGACCGCCTCTCCCCATTTCGCCGGCCGCACCGGTGTTGTAGTTGCCTGTAGCAACATCTATGGTGCCGTCGCGGCCGATGAAGTTCTCGATGGAGCCGGCCAGGGAGACTGTCACCGGCTGATCGGTGGGGTTGGTGACGGCGTAGCGGAGGACGGCGATTGGCCAGGAGCTGGCTTCTATGTCGGTGGGGACGAACGGGGTGAAGGCCTCGACGGCGAGCTGCACCGGCACGTCGGCGTCGCGCAAGGAGAGTCGTGCGAACGGGTACGCCGTACTGAATTCAGCTTCGCGGAAGCGTGGTAGGCCGTGGCTCTGGGCGGGGCTGCCGTGGGCGCCTTCGTATTCGCTGAGGTCGAGTGGGCCTTCGGCGGCGCGGGTGGTGACGGTGCCGTCGGCGGATTCGGTGCGGATCGCGAAGAACGCCGTACTGGGGTGGAAGCCCTTGGCCGGCCGGTTCACGATCTCCCAGTCCCGGAGATTACCGCGGCCGCCGAAGCTGACCGTCCCGGTGCCGATCCCGCCGAGCGGTAAGGCGATCCGCCGCAACTGCCGGCCGGTATACGTACGAAGCAGAGGCCACATCATGCTCATCGACCCTAGTTGCCGTGGCCCCTGCCCGGGAATGGATTCGGCTGGACCAATCAGGCGTCGGCAGCGGTGAGGGCTTCGGCTTCGCGTTCGGAGTGGGTGGCGGGGAGGCGGAGGTGGGCCAGGGGTTTCCAGCCGGTGGCCAGGACTGCTACGGCCAGGAGTACGGCGAAGGCGCCGACGTAGAAGGGGAGCTGGATGTTGACCTCTTCGCCGAGTTTGCCGGCCAGCCAGGGGGCGACGGCACCGCCGGAGAAGCGGACGAACGAGTACGCCGCCGACGCCGTACCGCGCTCGACCGGGGCTGCGCCCATCACGGCCTCGGTGATCAGGGTGTTGTTCACGCCGAGGAACAGGCCGGCCACGATCACGCCGATCGCGAGGACTGCCTTGTGGTGGGCGAAGACGCCCATCAAGGCGAGGTCGGCACCGAACAGCAGCAGTGACGTCATCACCACCGGCAGGGTGCCGAACCAGCGCTGCAACCGCGGTGCCACGAAGACCGAGGTGACCGCGAGGCCGATACCCCAGCCGAAGAAGATCAGCCCGATCTGCCGCGCCGACATCGCCAGCGGGAACGGGGTGAACGCGAGCAACGTGAAGAAGCCGAAGTTGTAGAGCAGTGCGGTGACGGCGACCGTTGCGAGGGAGCGGTGGCGCAACGCCTTCAACGGCTCGAGGATCGACGTACGGCGGGCTTCGGGCGGCGTGGCCGGCAGCAGGAAGGCGGTCGCGGCCAGCGCGATCGTCATCAGTACGGCGACGCCGAAGAACGGGCCCCGCCACGAGATCGTGCCGAGCTCACCACCGACGAGCGGGCCGGCGGCGATGCCGACCCCGAGCGCGGCCTCGTACAGAATGATGGCCTCGGCGACCGAGCCGGCCGCGGAGTTCACGATGGTGGCCAGGGCGGTCGCGATGAACAGTGCGTTGCCCAGACCCCAGCCGGCCCGGAAGGCGACGATCATGCCGATCGAGTTCGACAGGCCGGCCAGTGCGCTGAACACGACGATGACGGCCAGTCCGATGAGCAGCGTGCGCTTGGCGCCGATCCGGCTGGAGACCGCGCCGGTGATCAGCATCGCGAGGCCGATCACCGCCATGTAGCTGGTGAACAGCAGTGACACCTGGGACGGACTGGCGTGCAGCTGCTCGGCGATCGGCTTGAGGATCGGATCCACGAGGCCGATGCCCATGAACGCGATCACACACGCGAACGCGACCGCCCAGACGGACTTGGGTTGCTTCAGAAATGACGACGTACCACTCACCGGGGCGAGTCCTCCAGAACATCGAGGGTGAGAATCCTGTGCATCACCGCGACCGCGTCCTCGAGAGTCTCGAGGTCGGCCGCCGGTAGGTGACGAAGTCTGGCCGCGACCGCGGCACCCGCCTCCCGGCGGGCGCGCTGCAGTTCGGTCAGGCCTGTCTTCGTGAGGCTGATCAGGCTGGCGCGCGAATCGGCGGGATCCGGCGCGCGCCGTACCCACCCTTGTTCCTCCACGCGCTGCACCAGCGTGGACATGGTCGGCTGCGACGTCCGGTCCGCCTTCGCCAGATCACTGATCCGGGTCGGCCCCAACTCGTCCAGCCGCCCGAGCAACCGCATCGCCGCATGCGGCAACGCACTCACGTCCCGGCTCGCCATCCGCGTCAACCGCGCGGCCGCGACCACGACATCAACACCCAGCTCGTTCAGGTCCACGCTCCAAATATACATAGGAATGCTATGCATCTCTACCGGCGGTGGCGTGAAGCGGATCACTGGATGCGTGCTGGACCGGTTCTGGACCGGACGACTCTAGGGTCGTCGGCATGAGGGGACAGTGGGTCGCGGCCGTCGTGGTGTTCGCAGTGGTATCGGCGTGCTCCGGTGCCGGCGAGCAATCCGCCGCTCCGCCTCCGCCGTCGCCGTCGGGCAGCAGTACGGCGACTCCGCCCCCGACGCCGGTGATCTCGGAGGATGAGGTCACGCGGGCTGTCGAGGACTACTTCGCGACCCGGAACCGGGCGGCCGCGAAGTACGACGATGCGCTGATCAAGACCGTGACGAGTGGGCCGTTGCGTGTGCAACGCCTGATGGACCACAAGATCAACCGGATCCTGAAGACGAAGATCCCGGCGATCAAGGTCAAGAACACGGTCGGCACGGTGACCCCGCCGGGCACCTCTCCGCAACTCCTGGTCGTCGACACCGAGCTGCAGACCAAGGACTTCCCGCGGCTGACCGCGCTGGCTGAGCGGAAGCGTCCGGGGTTGCCGTGGAGCTGGAAGTACGCGGTGAACCTCAAGGACGAGACCGTCATGCAGTTCCTGACGACGCAACCCCGGCCCGGTGACTTCACTCTGCGCACACCGACGAAGGCGGAACTCGCACGCTTGAAGATGTCTCCCGCCGCGGCCGTCAAGAAGCTCGCCGAGTTGCTGACGACCAGGACGATGGATCTCACCTTCGCGCCGTTCCACACCTCGGGAAGTGCTTCGTCGTACACCGGCGAGTTCATGTGGGCCCAAAGCAGTGGTGCCGACAAGCCCAGCACACTGGCGTACGTCGACGGCCCGGTCGTCGCCCTGCAGTCGTCGTACGACAAGGTTCTCGTCTTCGCCACCATCGGCATCTCCTGGAGCTACCACGCCGAGCCCGGCAGCACCCTTCAGTGGCCGCCCGGGCCACGCGCGGCCCTCGCTGTGAAGGGCCGCGCGTACAGCAACGCGGTGATGTACTTCGAACAGCTTCAGGTGGTGATCGGTATCCCACCGAAGGGGCCGGGTATCCCCGACGTCTTCGGCATCGAGCCTCAGCTCACCGGAGCCGGCGGGTATTGATCGGTGCGGAAGAGGCTGACCGGTAGGGGGCCGCGGTGCAGGATGTGGGGGATGTCGGCCCAGGGGAAGAGTGGCTCGGTGGGGTTGAGGGTTCGTAGTCGCTGCAGGGCCTGCTCGGAAGGTTGCGTGAGGGTTGCGACTGTCGCGGGGGAGTAGGGGATGAAGTCCCCAGGGGGTTGCGGCGCGGCGTTGTGGCGTTTGAGCAGGATGCAGGTGTTGGCCGGGTCGAGGAGGTCGGCGTCGAGGGTCCAGTAGTCGAGGACTACGCGGCCGATGCGGCCGGATTCGTGCAGGGCTTCGAAGAGCGGAGCGGGGTGGACCGGGGAGAGGAACACGACGTCGGCCCAGGTGCAGCCCAGTGGGTGCACCGGGTCGAGCATCGCGGCTGGGCGGTGGGCATACTTCTCCGCCTCGCGTCCGTAGAGGTCGGGGTGCTGGTCGCGCAGCAGGTTGAGGGGTAGGACGGCGTCGCCGCGGAGGTCGGGGATTGCGGCTCGGTACAAGAGAATCGTCATATGCAAAAGCCTCCGGCCGCAGGAAGTCTGCGACGGAGGCTCTGCACATATTCTATCGGGTCAGGGGAGCATGGCGGTGGCGCCGCCGTCGATCACCTGGGCCGAACCGGTCATGAACGGGTAGCGGTCGGAGGCGAGGTCGACGACGAACGCGGCGACCTCCTCGGGCTTGCCGATGCGCCCGGCGGCTGGTGCCCGGGAGCGGGCGACGACTGCGATGCCCGCGCGGTAGACGCTCTCGGGGGCGTTGTCGATGCCGGCGACCTTGCGGACCATTTCCGTGTCGACGATCCCCGGCAGGACGGCATTGACCCGGATGCCGTCGGCACCGTAGTCGAGGGCCGCGGCCTGCATCAGGCCGAGGAGTGCGTGTTTGCTGGCGCCGTACGACGCGAACCCCTGCCTGACGGCGAGTGAGTTGATGGACGCGGTGATCACCACACTGCCGCCGCCCGCTTTGAGCAGGTGTGGGATCGAGTGCTTGAGGGTGAAGAACGCGCCCCGGACATTGGTGGCCTGGATGTCGTCCCACTCGGCGGTGGGGACTTCGTGAAGCTTTCTGACGCCGTGGATACCCGCGTTGCTGAACACGACGTCCAACCGGCCGTAGCGGCTGGCGGTGCTGTCGACGAAGCGGCGTACCTGGTCTTCGACCCGGACGTCGGCCTGCAGGTACGTCGCTTCGTGGCCCGCTGCCCGGATCTCCTGTTCCACCTGCCGGCCGCGGTCCTCCCTGCGCCCGCAGAACGCAACCTTGGCGCCTTCGGCGGCGAAGGCTTGTGCAGCTGCCCGCCCGATACCCGAGGTCGCGCCGGTGATCAGGACCACCTTGCCGGCGAATCTCGCGCCGTCGGCCGGGGCCGCGGTCATCCGCGGGCCGGTATCCGCAGTGAGCCGGCCGCCGACGGCACCTGCCGTGCCGGCCACCAGCGCACCGGCCGCGGCCGCGCCGACCATGGCCCGCCGGCCGTATCGTCGAGCCGGTTTGCCGGTCTCGGCTGTCTCTTGCTGGTTGTCAGTCATGTGCCCCAGGCCTCCTACTCGGTCCGGCCGTGTTGTCGGCCGGCCAACTCCTGCAGCGTAGGAACGGCGGCACCGCGCGGGCATCTGCTGGACGGCCGGTCTTGCCCTGTCGCTCGTCCGCCGGTACTACGACCTCCGGCCTAGGTCGGAGGTCGGGGCGGGTGGGGTCGGGTGTCCGATGACGGCGCTGGCGGTGATGTGCTCCACTGGGGAGGTGCTCACTCGAGCGGTGAACAGCCTGTCAGTCGGGGGTCGGTCGACCCACCGGCCGCTGCTGCCTGCGTCCACCTGGATGACCGTGCTGGTCGGCGTCAGCTGCCTGCTGATGGCGATCAGCAGCTTCAGTTCGTTGACCTGGGCAACCGTCGTACTGGTGGTCACTCCGGCGGGGCTGCTGATCCTGCAGATGCTGATCGGCCGGCAGTACGGCGATCGCCCGCCGGCGGCCCTCGCGGCCGGTGCCATCGTCGCGCAGCTCGGCATGATCGAGCTGGTCGCGCAGCTGGACGGGCAGACCATCGCCTCGCTGCTCTATTTCGCGCTGCCGTTTCCGGCAGTGTTCTGGCTGGGAGCTCGGGCCGGTTTCATCGTCAGCGCTGTCATCCTCAGCCTCTTCACCGTCCGGTTCGCGGTGAACAAGCCGCAGTGGCGGACGGATCCGGACGTGCTGCACGGCTACATGCTCTTCGCGATCGCGCTCGTGCTGGTCACCGCCACCGCTGTGCTGGTCCGGCGGGAGCGAACCAGCAGAGAGCGGGCCGAGCGCTTGCTCCATGATCTCGGCGCTTCCCATCGTCAGCTGGTCGAGTCCCAGGGTCGCGTCGCCGAGCTGGCCACGATCGAGGAACGCAACCGGCTGGCCCGCGACATCCATGACAGCCTGGGCCACTACCTCACTGTGGTCAGTGTCCAGCTGGAGAAGGCCCAGTTGCTGGTCGCCGAGGATCCCGTGGCCGCGTCTGCCGCGGTCGCCAACGCGAAACGGCTCGCGGATCAAGCGCTGTCCGACGTCCGGGAGTCGGTCGGCGCGCTCCGGAGGGACGAGGCCCCGTTCCTGCTGGAGCCGACTCTGCGCGGCATGGTCACAGACCTGCAGGTCCTGCCACTCGACCTCAGTCTGCAGGTCACCGGCGATGAGCAACACTATTCGCGACAGCAGTTGGTGGCGCTGTACCGAGCCGTCCAGGAAGGCCTGACGAACGTGCAGCGCCATGCCCGGGCCAGCCGCGCACGGGTGGTCGTCGAACTCACCGAAGCGAGTGCCTCGGTGACGGTGGACGACGACGGTATCGGTCCGCCGGCCGGTGCCGGCAACGGTCTGCGAGGCGTGCGGGAACGGCTGGAACTGGTCAGTGGCAGGCTGGTGCTGACGAACGCACCAGGCGGAGGGACGCGGATGGCGGTCACGATTCCCCGGACCCGGGCAAGGAAGGCGAGGGCCGATGGGGACCAGTGAGAACATCCGGCTGCTGATCGTCGATGATCAGGAACTGATGCGGGACGGACTGACCGCTATTCTGGAGCGGCAGCCCGGGATCGAGGTGGTGGCGACTGCCGCGGACGGCGCCGAGGCCTTGCGACTGGTGGCCGAGCTCGCCCCCGACGTGGTCCTGATGGACGTCCGGATGCCGGTGATGGACGGCGTACAGGCCACGGCGGAGATCGTCCGCAGCTGGCCGGACGTCAAGGTCGTGGTGCTGTCGACCTTCGATGACGACGAGCACGTCACCAGGGCGTTGCAGGCTGGCGCCACCGGCTACCTGCTGAAGAACCTCCCGGCTCAGGACCTCGCGGAAGCCGTCAGGCTGGCCTGCCGGGGTGTCCTGCAGTTGGCCCCGGCGGCCGCGGCCAAGGTGGTCGCCGCGCTTTCCGCGACGGCGCGGGAATCGGCTCCGGCCGAGCCACCCGCCGCACTCGCCCGCCTCACCGACCGCGAGCGTGAAGTGGTGCGACTGGTGGCGGCCGGTGCGAACAACCGCGAGATCGCCCAGGATCTAGTCATCTCCGAAGGCACGGTGAAGAGTCACATCTCCAGCGTCCTGAGCCAGCTCAACCTCCGGGACCGGACCCAGCTGGCGGTCTTCGTCCACCAGCACCTCCCCGGTCGCTGAACCTATCGGCGCTTCAGGTCGCTGGCGAGAACGTGGGCGATGTTGCGTTCGGCCAGAGCGGTGATGGTGACGAAGGGATTGACGCCGAGGCTGCCCGGGATCAGCGAGCTGTCGGTGACGTAGAGGCCCGGGTGGTTGCGGACGCGGCCGTAGTTGTCGGTCGCTTTGCCGAGCAGGGCGCCGCCGAGCGGGTGGTAGCAGAAGTCGGCGGCGAAGGCTCGGTTGCCGGTGAACAGGTCGCGCCGGTACGTCGTACCGATCGCCTTGTTGATCTTGTCGAACAAGAACTGGGCTGACCGGAGTGACTGCGTGCTCTGGCCGGCTGACCAGTGCAGATCGGCGCGGTCGGAGTTGTGGTTGTAGGTGAAGCGGCCGCGCTCGGGGTTGACCGTGATCGCGAGGTAAAGGCTGGCCCAGGTTTCCAGACCGACCGGCAGTGGAGCGATCTCGGCGAACGACGGATACTTCGGATGGTTCCAGTTGTCGATCGCGAGCGTCGGGATGGTCGACTGGAGGGTGCCGGTCGGATCCCAGAGGTGGTTGGCGCGGGCCGTCATCACGTTGCCGTTGGTGCCCCAGCCGTTGCCGATCGCGGCCGGTAGGTCGGGCAGCGTCCCGGTTTCTCTTGCCCTGAGCAACAACTCGGTGGTACCGATGCTGCCGGCGCCGAGGAACAGGGATCCGCAGGAGATCTCGCTCCGGCGGACCACCTTGCCCCAGGCATCAATCTGCTCGAGTCCGACCAGATAACCCTTACCCTGCTTGCGAATCGTGGTCACCCGGGTGAGCGTGCGGATGGTGACGTTGCCGGTGCCGAGAGCGTCGGCGAGGTAGGTCTTGTCCAGCGACTGCTTGCCGTGGTTGTTGCCGTAGATCACCTCACCGGCCAGTGCCGACCGCGGCGCTTGCCTCTTCTCCTCCCGCCGCAGGTAGTTGAAGTCGTAGACGTTCGGTACGACGCTCGTCCGGAAGCCGGCCTGATGAGCGTGCCGCCGGGAGACCCGCGCGTACTTGTAGACCGGGGTCTGCTCCAGGTAGCGGGGATCGATCGTGTTCACGCCGAGCATCCGGCGGGCCAGCGGGAAGTACCGCTTGTACATCGCGTCCGCATCCACCTGCGGCAGCATCTTCTCGAAGTACGCGCGCTGCGGAGTCGGTGCCATCCCGCCGTTGACGAGCGAACCGCCGCCGACCCCGCGACCGACGTACACGCCCATGTTCGGGTAGTCGATCCGGTCCAGGACCCCGGCGTACGGCGTCCCTAGGTCGCGGTTGACCACGTCGAGCCAGAGGAAGGTGTCGAGTGGTGCCTTGGTCCGGCGGTGGAACCACATCGACCGGCGGTCCGGGTTCAGGGTCGAGCAGAACACCTTGCCGTCCTTTCCGGCGGTGTTCCACAACTGGCCCATCTCGATCATCGTGGTCCGGATCCCGGCCGCGCCGAGCCGCAGCGCGGTGACGGCGGCGCCGTACCCGGTACCGACGACGAGAGCAGGAACGTACGGCGCGGCCGTGTCTGATCCATGGGCCGGCCCGATCCGGGTGAGGCCGGTCGCGGCGGCCGCGGTGAGGGCGGTCAGGCCGGCGAACCGGCGGCGGGTCATTGCGGACGGATTGGTCTCGAAAGTCACTCCACGCACCGTAGTCGAGTGATCACGGAAGTGAAATACATTCGGCATGTCGCCGGTCCGCGCCTAGAGTGACGGTTGCCCCTTCGTGCAGAGCTGCAAAATTGCATCCCATAATAGTTTGCAGTGACTGCAAGAATCTGCCTACCCTGTTCGGGTGAGTCAAGGTGAGGGTGGGTTACGGGAGCGGAAGAAGCTCCAGACCAGGGCGGCGCTGACGGATGCCGCGCTGCGGCTGGCGTTGGCGAAGGGGCCGGACAACGTCACGGCCGAGGAGATCGCCGAGGCGGCCGATGTTTCGGTGCGGACGTTCTTCAACTACTTCCCGCACAAGGAGTACGCGATCCTCGGGCGCAATCCCGCGCATCTGGAGAGCGCGCTGGAGCTGATCGCAACGGCGCCGGCCGAGCAGTCGCCGCTGACCACGATGTGGCTGATCGTGCGCGACGTCCTGCGGGACCTGATGGCCGAAGGTGAGTTGAGCCGGCGGGGTGAGCTGATCATGGGGTCGCCCAGCCTGCTCTATCACCTGATGCTGTCGAGTATGGACGACGAGCGGCAGCTGTCCGCGGCGCTGACCGAGCGGATCGGCGACCCGCTCCGGGCGCGGCTCATCGTCAGCGCGGCCGGGACGGCCTGCCGGGTCGCCGTCGAGCTCCACAAGGACGCTCCGGACTCCGCACCCGCCGACCTTGTCGACGCAGCGTTCCAACTACTTGCTCAGGGCATCGACCCTGACTACCAGAAAGGTTCTTCATGACGACGACCTCGGCCGAGGGGGCCGGTTCCGTCGCGACGCTCACGCCGCGGCAGACCGTGCAGGCCATGTCCGGTCTGATGATGGGGCTGTTCGTGGCGATCCTGGCCGGCACCGTGGTGTCGACCGCGTTGCCGCGGATCATCAGCGACCTGCAGGCGAGTCAATCGTCCTACACCTGGGTCGTGACGGTGGAGCTGCTCGCGATGACGGCCACCGTGCCGTTGTGGGGCAAGCTGGCCGACCTCTACAACAACAAACTGCTCGTCCAGCTCTCGCTCGGGTTCTTCGTGGTCGGGTCGCTGGTTGCCGGCTTCGCGCCGAACATCGAGGTGCTGCTGGGCAGCCGGGTCCTGCAGGGCCTGGGTGGCGGCGGACTGACCGCGCTCGTGCAGATCGTGATGGCGGCGATCATCCCGCCGCGTGAGCTCGGCCGGTACTCCGGTGTCTTCGGTGCGGTCTTCGCGTCGGCCACTGTCGGTGGGCCGCTGCTCGGTGGCTTCCTGGTCGACTCGCCGCTGGGCTGGCGGGCCTGCTTCCTGATCGGTGTGCCGTTCGTGATCGCCGCGATCATCCTGCTGCAGCGCACCCTGAACCTGCCGACCGTACGCCGTGAGGCCAAGATCGACTGGTGGGGCGCGTTCTTCATCACGGCCGGTGTGAGCACCCTGCTGATCTGGGTCACCTTCGCCGACAAGAAGTTCGACTGGGTGTCCGGCTGGAGCTTCCTGATGGTCGGTGCGGCGCTGGTCGCGCTGGTTGCCGCGGTGTTCGTCGAGCGCCGGCACCCGGAGCCGATCATTCCGCTGGACCTGTTCCGCAACCGCACGGTCACGTTGTCCATCGTCGCCAGCGCGCTGGTCGGTGTCGCGATGTTCGGTGGCTCGGTGTTCCTCGCGCAGTACTTCCAGACCGCGCAGGGCTACTCGCCGACCAAGGCCGGCCTGATGAGCCTGCCGATGATCATCGGCATGATGGGTGCCTCAACGGTCGCCGGTGGCCTGATCACGAAGACCGGCAAGTGGAAGGTCTACCTGGTCCTCGGCAGCGTGCTGCTCCCGATCGGGCTGGCCCTGTTCGGCACGATCGACGCGCACACCTCGAAGTACCTGCTCTGGGCCTTCATGCTCGTCCTCGGTATCGGCATCGGCCTCGTCATGCAGAACCTGGTCCTCGCCGCACAGAACGACGTACCGGCCAGCCAGCTCGGCGCAGCCACCTCCGCGGTCAGCTTCTTCCGCAGCATGGGCGGCACCATCGGCGTCAGCGTCCTCGGCGCCATCCTCGCCAACCAGATCCTGGACCGCCTCAACCCCGGCGGCGCGGCCGGTGGCGAGAGCGACGTCGTACCGAATGTCGCCGAGCTCCCGCCCGCCGTCCGCACGGTCGTCGAAAACGCCTACGGCGACGCCACCGCCGACCTCTTCATGATGTCGGTCCCCTTCGCCGTCCTGGCCCTCATCGCCGTCCTCTTCATCAAGGAGAAGCCCCTCCTCACCACCACCGGCGCCGAACGCCGCGCCGCTGAAGAGGGAGGGGCTGACAAACTGGATGCATGATCGTTGCGTTCAGTATCAGTCCGTTGGCGGGTGATGAGACCGGGGGCGTGAGCGAGGCGGTGGCTGCGGCTGTCCGCGTTGTTCGCGCCTCCGGTCTTCCCAATGAGACCAATGCCATGTTCACCAACATCGAGGGGGAGTGGGATGAGGTGATGGCTGTGGTGAAGGAGGCGGTTGAGGTGGTGGCTGCGGTTTCGCCTCGGGTGAGTTTGGTGCTGAAGGCTGATATCCGGCCTGGGTACACGGGGCAGCTGACGGCGAAGGTCGAGCGGATCGAGCAGGCGCTCGCCGATTAGTGGGAGTTGAGGATCGCCACGGCTTCGGCGTGGCGGTTCTCGCGTTCGGCGGCGCGGAGGAAGTGGACTCGGTCGACGAGGATCTCGTGGGCGTCGGGGTTCTGCTGGAGCAGGGCGATGGACTCGTCGGTGAACTCGCCCAGAGGCATCCAGGTGGGGTCAGGGTCGGCGCCGTTCAGGAGGTTGGTCTGGACGGCGGGTGGGATCAGTTCGATCACCTGGATGCCGGTGTCGGCCAGTTGCAGGCGGAGGCTCTGGGTGTAGCTGTGGACCGCGGCCTTGGTGGCGTTGTACGTCGGGGTCAGGGCCAGGGGGACGAAGGCCAGGCCGGACGAGACGGTGATGATCGCCGCGTCGGGCTGCTGGAGCAGGTGCGGGGTGAAGGTGGCGATGGCGCGGATCGTGCCGAGCAGGTTGATCGCGATGGTTTCCTCGGCGACGGCCAGGTCGGGGGTGTGCAGGTCCTCGTCACGCATGATGCCGGCCATCGTGACCAGGACGTTGATGTCCGGGTACTTCGTGGTGACCGTGCTGAGGGCGTCGGGGTCGGCGACGTCCAGGACGATGCCTTCGAGGTTGTCCTCGGCGGCGATGCGGTCGAGGAGGTCCTTGCGGCGGCCGCTGATGATGACGGTGTTGCCGAGGTCGCGGAAGCGGCGGGCGAGCTCGAGGCCGATACCCGACGTACCGCCGGTCATGAAGATCGTGTTGCCAGTGGTTTTCATGGCTCCAGCCTGGAAGCGGATGCCGTCGGCAACCAGGCTCGGTGTAACCACTGCTCGGCAGGCAGTGGATAACTCCGGTGCGGCAGGGACACTGAAGACATGGAGTACGCCGATCTGTCCGACTTCCTCCGCAAACGCCGGGAGGCCCTGCAGCCCGAGGACGTCGGGATGCCTCGCGGCCGACGACGCCGTACGCCGGGACTGCGGCGCGAGGAGGTCGCCGTACTGGCGTCGATGTCGACCGACTACTACAGCCGGCTGGAAGGTGGCCGGGGGCCGCAGCCGTCGGTGGAGATGCTCGGCGCGATCGCTCGGGCGCTGCGGCTGACGCTGGAGGAGCGGGACCATCTGTTCGTGCTTGCCGGGCACGGCGTCCCACCGCGGACGACGCGTGCGTGTCACGTCGACCCCGGGATGCTGCGGATCATGGACCGCCTGCAGGACACGCCCGCGCTGCTGCTGAACCGCTGTGGTGAGACGGTCGCGCAGACGCCGGCCCATATCGCGTTCGCCGGTGAGCAGACGAATTTCGAGGGTATGGAACGCAGCGAGGTGTACCGCTGGTTCGTGCACCCGGAGCGCCGGGCGCTCTACCAGGAGCCGGAGTTGTCCCGGCACAGCCGGCTGCTGGTCTCGCTGATCCGGGTCACCGCGACCGCCGATGGACCCAAGTCGTACGCCGCTTCGATCGTGAGCACGTTGCAGAAGGAGAGCCCCGAGTTCGCCGAGATCTGGGACCGGCACGAGGTGATCCCGGCGCACAGCCGGACCAAGCAGTTCCGGCATCCGGTCGTCGGCGAGCTGGAGCTGTACTGCGAGGTGATCAACAACGCCGACCAGCAGCAGATCCTGGTGGTCTTCACCGCCGAGCCGGGCAGCGAGAGCGCCGAGAAGTTGCGGCTGCTCGGTGTTTTGGGAAGTCAGTCGATGAGCTCTGGACAGGACTTTCGTCGGGAGTTAATTTAAGTCCCGACGTCTCGGAATGCCCTTTCCGGGATCGCCCTCCGGAGAGGACCGCCCCATGCCTTCCGCTCGCTTCCGCCTGCCCGCACTCATCCTCGCCCTGCTCCTGACGGTGGCCGGGCTGACGACTTCCGCGGCCGCCCAAGTTCAAGCGACCTTCAACGTGCTGGCCTTCTACGACGGCAACACCCAGGACGCGGCGCACAACGACTGGGTGAAAGAGGCCAATCAGCGGTTCCCGCAGTTCGGCGCGCAGAACGGCTTCACCTACACCGCGACCAACGACTGGAACCGGCTGAACAACCTGCAGGCCTCGCAGTACCAGGTGGTGATGTTCCTGGACAACCGGCCGTGGGCCGCATCGCAGCAGACGGGGTTCCAGCGCTACATGGAGAACGGCGGCGCTTTCTTCGGCTTCCATGTGACCAACTACAACGACGCCGGCCAGGGCTGGCCGTGGTTCAACAACACGCTGCTCGGCACCGGCCGGTTCAACTCGAACACCTGGCTGCCGTCCGCGGTCACGCTGCGGACCGAGAACCGTTCGCACCCGTCACTGGTGAACACGGGCGCGACGTTCCGGTCGTCGGTCAGTGAGTGGTACAGCTGGCAGAACGACCTGCGGCAGAACCCGAACATCCAGGTGCTCGCCTCGATCGACCCGTCGAGCTTCCCGGTCGGCACCCAGAACGGCAACATCTGGACGTCGGGCTACTACCCGATCGCGTGGACCAACAAGAACTTCAAGGTCATCTACGCGAACTGGGGCCACAACGCGATGAACTACCAGACCAACACCCGGACCTCGTCGACCTTCGACAGTGCGGCCCAGAACCAGTTCACGATGGACGCGCTGAAGTGGCTCGGTGGGGGCGGTACGACGCCGCCGGTCGAGCAGCCGGCTCCTGGTGCGTGGTACTCGGTCTCGAACAAGGCCAACGGCAAGTGCATCGACGCCCGCGCGGCCGGTACCGCCAACGGCACGGTCGTCCAGCAGTACAGCTGCAACGCGACCACCGCACAGAACTTCCAGTTCAACCCGACCACCGACGGGTTCACCCGGGTCAACAACCGCAACGACGCGACCAAGGTGATCGACGTTTCCGGTGTCTCGACCAACGACAACGCCGGTCTGCATCTGTGGACGTACGGCGGTGGAACCAACCAGCAGTGGCAGGCAGTTTCCGAAGGCGGCGGCTTCTTCCACTTCGTCGTACGGCACACCAGCAAGTGCCTGACCGTGCCCGGCGGTTCGACTGCCGACCAGACTCAACTGGTGCAGTCCACCTGCAACGGCGGCGCGGACCAGTCCTTCAAGCTGACGGCGGCCTGATACTCCTCTAGATTGCGGCCCATGAGAATCCTGCGTGTGGCCGCAATCGCGGCAGGAGGTCTGCTGGTGCTCTCTCAACTGACACCGGCTCAGGCAGCCGGTGGTCCGTCGTACCGGTGGGAGGTGACGCCGACCGGGAGTACGGCGCAGTTCCGCGGGTTGTCGGCGGTCAGTAAGGACGTCGCCTGGATCGGCGGGTCCGCGGGGCAGGTGCTGCGGACCGTGGATGGGGGCAAGCACTGGCAGAACGTCAGCCCGGCCGGTGCGGAGACCGTTCAGTTCCGTGATGTGCAGGCCTTCGATGCGCAGCGGGCCGTGATCCTGTCGATCGGACCGGGGACCGACTCGCGCGTCTATCGGACCGCGAACGGCGGCAAAAGCTGGACCGAGACGTTCCGCAATACCGACGAGAAGGCGTTCTACGACTGCATCGCCTTCAATGACAAGAGTCGTGGGCTCGCGCTGAGTGACCCGGTGGACGGCAAGTTCCGGATCGCTGCCACTTCGGACGGCGGCAAGTCATGGAAGGTGCAGTCGAACGCCGGGATGCCGGCGGCACTGCCCGGTGAGTTCGCGTTCGCCGCGAGCGGGACGTGCCTGGTCGCCGGACCCGGTCGTACGGCGTGGTTCGCGACCGGCGGCGGTGACCGGCCGCGGGTCTTCCGCACGTTCGACGGTGGCCGGCACTGGACGGTGTCCGATTCGCCGATGGCCAGTGGCGAGGCGGCCGGCATCTTCAGTCTCGCTTTCCGTGGTTCGCTGTTCGGGGTCGCGGTCGGTGGCGACTTCCTGAAGCCGACCGAGGCCGTCAAGGCCGCCTCGATCACGTACGACGGTGGTCGGACCTGGAAGCTGGTCCCGGCCGACAAGGCGCCGAAGGGGTATCGGAGCGGATCGACATTCCTGCCACCGTCGGTCAGCCGGTCGCTGACCACGGTGATCGCGGTCGGCCCGTCCGGCAGTGACGTCAGTCGCGATGGTGGCCGGAGCTGGACGCAGTTCTCCGACGGCAACTTCGACAGCGTCGAGTGCGGTGGCCACGGGACCCAGGCAGGTTGCTGGGCGTCGGGCGCCAAGGGTGCGGTCGCGCGGCTGGTCGTCGGACGATGAGGCGCGCGTTGGTGGGCCTGGTCGCGTTGCTGATGACGATTCCCGCGATGGCCGCGGCTCAGCCCGATAGCGGTCGGCCGGGCCGGGACCTGACCGTGATGACGTACAACATCCACCATGGCGCGGGCGTCGACGCCGTACTCGATCTGGAGCGGATCGCGGCCCTGATCGAGCAGAACGGCGCGGATGTCGTCGGGCTGCAGGAGGTCGACCGGCACTGGAGTGCGCGGAGCAACTGGGTCGATCAGCCGGCCTGGTTCGCCAAGCGGCTGAAGATGCACTACGCGTACGCCGCGAACCTCGACCTGCCGCCGCTGAACCCGGGGGAGCCGCGCCGCCAGTACGGTACGGCGATCCTGTCGAAGTACCCGATCAAGGACTTCAGCAACACGCTGCTGCCGCGGTACCCGACCGGTGAGCAGCGCGGACTCGCGGTCGCGACGGTGAAGGTCCGGGGAGCCGAGCTGCGGTTCGCCAACACGCACCTGACCCATAACAACAACGCGGAGCGGCTGGAGCAGGCGCAGAAGGTGGTCGAGCTGCTCGGCGCGTCGGAGCAGGCGACGATGCTGGTCGGTGACCTGAACGCGCGGCCGAATACGCCGGAGATGAAGATACTGACCGACGTACTGGCTGACACCTGGGTCGAGGTCGGCGTCGGCCCCGGCTACACGATCGAGGCGAGTAACCCGACCGCCCGGATCGACTACCTGCTGCACAGTCCGCAGCTGGTCCCACTGAAAGCTGCTGTCCCCGTGAGCCTGGCCTCCGACCACCTGCCGGTCGTTGCCTCGTTCACCCTTCGCTGAACCGTCCATTCAGCGCAAAGCGCCCACCCGACTCCGGTCGGGTGGGCGCTTTCTTGTGAATTACAAGCTTGTAGTTTGTCAAGCCGACACGCAGGTGAAACAAAGATACTTGTGGGAAAAGTGTTCCCAATGGGGCCACAGGCAACTAGTGTCACGTATGTGGTCCAGGAGGACCAAAAGCGCTCATGGGGCCAGGGAAGGGCACCGTGACCGGGTGGAAGGGAACGACCAGATGCGCAGCACTGGGAAGACCGGAAAGTTGATGCTTTCCGGTGTGCTGGCGGTCTGTCTGGCCGGGTCGATGATGGTGGTTCCGGTCGCGGCGCAGGCCAAGCCGAAGCCGCCCGTGATCCCGTCGCAGGCCGCCGTCGAGCGGGCCAAGCAGGCCGCTGCCGACAAGGCCGGACAGGTCAAGGCGATCGAGCAGCAGCTGGCCGCGGCCGAGGCCCGGCTCGAGCAGCTCGGGATCCAGTCCGGGATTGCCGACGAGGCCTACAACGGCGCGGTCTACCGGCTGGAGCAGGCCAAGAAGGAAGCTGCCGCGGCTGCCGATCGGGCGACCAAGGCCGAGAAGACCCTGAGCACGCAGCGGCAGCAGATCGGCCGCTTCGCGGTCGCGTCGTACCAAGGTGGTGGCGACATCGCGAAGCTGGCGCCGCTGTTCACCGCGGAAGGGCCGCAGCAGCTGCTCGACTCGGCCGGTACGGCGCACACGGTGTCGAGTGCGATGCAGGGTTCGTACCTGCGGTACACGGCGAACCAGGTCGTCACCAACCTCTTCAAGGTGCAGGCCGACCAGGCCGTCACCAAGGTGAAGCACGCAACCGAAGCGGCTGCCAAGGCGAAGAAGGCGGCTGAGGCGGCCGAGGCCGCGCAGTCCGCCGCGGTGACCGCGATGGGTGTCCAGCGGCAGAAGTCGATCGCTCAGCTGGCCGTCCTGCAGAACACGTCCGTACAGGTCGCCGCACAGCGGCAGCGGGGGCTCGAGGAGCTTGCGCGACAGCGCGCCGCCGCACTTGCCGCCAAGAAGGCTGCCGAGCTGCGCCGCAAGATCGAGGCCCGCGAGGCCCGCGAGGCCGCCGAGCGCGCGCGGGAACGGGCGCGGGAGCGGGCCGAGGAGGCTCGCGAACGTGAGCAGGGTAAGAAGAATCCGGGCAAGAAGAAGCCGCCGCGGGAACGCCCGGGCAACGGTGGGAACGGCGGCTCGGGCCGCGGCGCGAGCGCTGCGATCAACTTCGCGCTGTCCCAGCTCGGCGACATGTACCTCTGGGGCGGCACCGGTCCGTCCCGCTGGGACTGCTCGGGCCTGATGATGGGCGCCTGGAAGCGGGCCGGTATCCAGCTGCCGCACTACAGCGTGGCGCAGTACGAGCAGACCAAGCACATCGACGAGGACGAACTGCGGCCGGGCGACCTGATCTTCTGGTCGATCGATCCCGATGACCCCGGCACCATCCACCACGTCGCGATGTACCTCGGCGGCGGCCGGATGATCCACGCGCCGCGGTCCGGCAAGCCGGTCCAGATCCAGAGCGTCTACTACTGGGAGCCCCCGGACTTCTTCGGGCGTCCCTGAACCAGTTAGTTGCTCCCGGCAACAGAGGATTGCCGGGAGCACCCGCGACCTAGACCAGCCGGTGTCCGCCGTCGGCGTGCAGGACGGTGCCAGTGATGAATCCATTACGCAGCAGGGCGATGATCGCTTCCGCGATGTCCTGGGTGCGACCGATCCGCCCGGCCGGCAGGCGGGCCGCCATGGCGGCCAGGGTGGCCGGAGCGGCGTCGCCCGCGACGTCCTGCCAGATCGGGGTGTCCACCCAGCCCGGCGACACGACGTTGACCCGCAGCGGCGCGAGCTCGACCGCGAGTGCCGCGGCGAGCGAGGCGAGCGCGCCGTTGAGTGCCGCCAGTAACGATGCTCCAGGCCCCGGCCGGTACGCCGCGATGCCCGACGTGAAGGTGATCGAGCCACCGGGTTCGAGCACCGGGGCTGCGTGCTTGGCGAGCAGCAGTGGGCCCAGCAACTTGGAGCCGATCGCCGGCCGGGCCGAGTTCACGTCGTACTCCCTGATCGGCTGGTAGGCGCCGCGGATATCCGCGGCTGTGGTGACGACGTGGTCGATCCGGCCGGTCGTCGCGAAGAGCCCGGCGATGTCGTCCTCGACCAGCAGATCCATGGCGACGGTCCGGACGCCGAGCTCGCGCCGGACCGCGGCGAGCCGGTCGAGGGAGCGGCCGGCCACAGTGACTTCGCTGCCCTGGGCAACGAGTTCCGCGGTGAGTGCACGACCCATACCGGAGCTGCCGCCGACGACCACTACGTGTTCTTTGCGCATGCCATGAGCCAACCAGGCAGGCCGTCAGTCCACCACGACTTGTTGCCTCACAGGCGTTAGTCCCGGGCTAACGGTCATCGCTTGCAGGACCGGGTTACGCGAGTCGGTGCGCCAGATCGCGGCGTACTGGGCGATCAGCGGGCGGCCCCTCAGTGGGCGCCACACCACATCAGGAGTCGCCGCGCGGCGTGACCCGAGGCTGATCGCAGCCCGCCGTACCAGCAGTGCCGACCGGAGTTGCGAATGGCTCATCGTGATGGCGCTCAGCCGCAGGCCGCTACCCAGACGCTGCATCGCGTCGTCGTGGAACTCGGGAGCCGCGGCGCGCGGGATCCAGATCAGCTCCAGGTCGGCCAAGTCCTCGACGGTCAGCTCGGTGGCACTCGCCAACGGGTGCGAGGCGACCATCAGGACGCCGAGCTCCTCTTCGGCCAGAATCTCCGAACTCGTTGCTGGCGGCAACGTCAAGGGCAGGCGGACCAGGCCGAGGTCGATCTCACCTGCCGCCAGCATCCGGACCTGCTCGGTGGTGGTGCCAGCCTCCAGCGTGACCGTGCTCTCCGGGAACCGCTCGGCCGCGAGCTGTTCGAGAGCCGCCGGCAACCACCCCGGTACGCCGTTCAGCAGTCCGAGCCGCAGCAGCGGTTCGTCCAGCCCTGCCGCCCGGCGTGTGTCCTTCAAGGCCAGCCCGGCCGCCTGGAGCGTCTCCCGCGCGCGAGCCAGGAAGACCTGGCCCGCCGGGTTCAGCTCAACACCCCGGCTGTGCCGGATCAGCAACGTCGTACCGACCTCGCGTTCGAGCTGTTTGATCTGCTGGCTCAGCGTCGGCGTCGAGATGTACAGCCGCTCGGCAGCCTGCCCGAAGTGGAGCTCCTCCGCCACCGCAACGAAGTACCGCATCTGCCGCAGCTCCACGCTCCAACCCTATTCCCCAGCATCGCGTTCACCACGTCACGCGCGCCGCAATCGCACCGGCTCTAGGATGAGCCGGTGCGCGATGAGCTGACGGTGGCCCTACGGCAGTTGGGTGATCTGTCCGGCCGGAGCCTGCGGCAGCTCGCCCGCGACGCCGGTGTCAGCAGCTCGTCGCTGTCGCGGTACTTCGCCGGGCAGGCGGTGCCGCCGTGGCCGACCGTCATCGCGCTCTGCAAGGTGACTGGGCGGGACCCCCGGCCGCTGCGCGAGGCGTGGGAGCGAGCGAAGGACGGTGCGCCCGCGAGTACGCCGATCGCACCGCAGATCCGCAACGAGCTGCCGCACGACATCACCGCCTTCACGGGGCGGCAAGGCCAGTTGGAGGCGCTCCTTGCCGCAGGGCGCAGCGGGTCGGTCGTCGCCATCGACGGTATGGGTGGTGTGGGCAAGTCTGCGCTGGCGGTGCACGCCGCGCATCTGCTGACCGCTGACTTCCCGGACGGGCAGCTGTACCTGGATCTGCATGGATTCACACCGGGTCGGGACGCAGTCGAGCCGGCCGAAGCTCTGCGGGTGCTGCTGGCGACGCTGGGTGTGCAGCCTGGCCGGATTCCCGATGGTGTGGCCGAGCGGGCCGCACTGTGGCGTTCGGAGCTGGCTGGGCGGCGGGCGATCGTCGTACTGGACAACGCGGCCGATGGTGGGCAGGTGCGTGCGCTGCTGCCCGGCGCGGGACCGGCGTTCGTGGTGATCACCAGTCGGCGGCGGATGGTCGAGCTGGACAACGTACTGCCGATCTCGCTGGATGTGCTGCCTGCTGAGGACGCTGCGCGGCTGTTCCTCGACTCCGCGGGTGGGAGCCGGCCTGGCGATGTCAACGAGGTACTGCGTCACTGCGGGAACCTTCCGCTGGCCATCCGGGTCGCTGCGGCGCGACTGCGGCACAGACCGTCCTGGACACTCGACACTCTGATCGAGAGGCTGCGTGACGGAGAGCTGGTGGTGACCGACGTTTTCGAGATGTCGCTGCGGCAGCTCGATCCCGCGCAACGGCGGATGTTCCGGCTGCTCGGGCTGGTGCCGGGTGAGGACATCGACGCGTACGGCGCGGCGGCGCTGGCCGGCATTCCGTTGGCCAACGCCCGCTCGCTGCTGGAGGACCTGGTCGATGTCCATCTGGTGCAGGAGCCGGCCGCGGGTAGGTACCGCATGCACGACATGCTCCGGCAGACCGCGCGAGCCGACGACACAGCGGCCGATCCGGTACCGCCGATTGCTCGCCTGGCCGACTACTACCTGAGCGGCCTGCGAGCCGTGAAGGACCGGCTCAAGGTCGTCATCCAGATCCCAGTTCCGGTCCTGCAGCCGCCGCCGGTGGTCCCGAACCTGCCGGACGTCGAGGAGGCGGTCGACTGGATGGACAACGAGTGGGCGAACCTGACAGCAGTGTTCGCGGTTGCATTGGAGCTGCGCCTCGACGGAGCAGCGGTCGGGCTCGCTCAGCTGGCGACGATCTCCCACGCACGCCGCGGCGGTGCGGCGTACCTGTGCGCTCTGCTCGAAGACAGCATGCCCGCGGCCGAGCGACTGGGAGACTCCGCACTTCTCGCTACGCACCACTACCTGTGGGGTGCCGTGCTGCTGCGGATCGGCAGGCTGGCCGAGGCGACGTCTCAGCTGGCGGTAGCCCGTGGACTGCTGGCCGCCGAGGGAGACCTCATCGGTGAGCGACTCGCTTTGCTGCAACTCGCGGAGATCCAGCTGTACGTCGGTCATCCGGCCGCCGCGGCCGATCTGGTCCGCCAGGCGGAGGTGCTCCCCGCCGCGGATGCGGTTCGCGTGCGGTTGTCCGCCGTACTCGGACAGGCATTGGTGGATCTGGGAGAGTACGACGAAGGGCGGGCCGTGGTCACCGCCGTCCTCGGGACGGCCCGCGCGCTGGATCGCCAGTCGGAGCGGATGTGCCTCGAAGTGTTGGGCCGGGCGGCACTCGGCCAGGGAGATGCCGACAGTGCACTCGACTATGCGGAGCAGGCGGTAGCGGCCAACAGGTCGACCCATCAACCCATCTTCGAAGCGGTCAGCCTCATGGACGTGGCTGTCGCACTGCTGCACCTGGGCCGCGCCGAGGCAGCGGCGTCCGAGCTTGCGGAGGCGCGGAGGATCCTCGAACAGTCCGGCGAGCCGCACCGGTTGGTCCGCGTCCACCTGCCGTACGCCGAGGCCTGTCTGGCCACTGGTGACCGTGAAACAGCCGCAGTGCATTTCCAGGCGGCCTTCGACCTCGCTACCGCGAACGGGTTCGAACACTTCGTTGCGCGCTCCAAAGACGGCCTGTCCCGAACGACCTGAGCTGTCCCGTCCCGTCCCGGGACACTTGGTCGCTACGGCGAATGCGCAGCTCAGGTGCGTATCCCGTGTCCCGGGAGCCGCAGCGCGCGTTGTTCGGCCCTGGTGGCCCGGCCGACAGTTCTGTCATGCACACCACGCCGGCACTTCTCGATGAGTTGGACGCACTGCCCGCTCAGTGGGAAGTGCGGGACACGGTTCCCGCATCTGCGTCGGCGGTGGCCGCGTTGCTGCTTGCCGTGGCCGATGGGCGCGTCGGCGACGACAACCTGTTGGTGCTCGCCAGAGCCTCAGCAGCACGTCGAGGAGCGATGACTGTCGTCTCTGAGGCCGGCTACTACCGGACCGAGCTCGCCGGGCCACTGGAGCCGGTACGGATCCAGGTCGACCACACCCGGCATCGGCTGGCTGTGCAGAGCTGGTACGGCGGTGTCCACACTGTCGACGCCGTCCCCGAGGGAACCCGGGTGACGCATCGCGTCCACCGGGTGCTGCCGGAGCATCCGGGATTCGCCCCGGGCCTCGCCGAGCTCGGGCTGCAGGTCCGGATAGCACGGGATCTCCGGCAGGTGCTTGCTGTTGTCGCCGACCGGCTCGGTTGCTGAAACACCAATCCGCTCAACTGAAGGAGTACCGACATGACCACCTCCACGCGTGGCTTCTCGCCGGCCGGGCTGCGCCGGCTGCACGACGTACTGGCCCGGGCTGTCGAGTCCGGGAAGATTCCTGGAGTGGTCGCACTCGTCAGCCGTGGCAACGAGACGCATGTCGAAACCATCGGGGCGACGCGCCACGACGGCGGTCCGGCGATGCAGCGCGACACCATCTTCCGGATGGCGTCGACCTCCAAGCCGGTTGCGGTCTCGGCGGCGATGGTGCTGCTGGACGAGTGCCGGTTGCGGCTCGACGACCCGGTCGACCAGTGGTTGCCCGAGCTGGCCGACCGTCAGGTCCTGCGGCAACTGGACGGACCGCTCGACGACACGGTCCCGGCCAACCGGCCGATCACAGTCCGGGACGTGCTGACTTCCACCTTCGGGCTCGGTATGGACATGACCGTGCTGGGAACGCCGATCATGGGCGCGGTCTTCGAACAGGGCATCACGCCGAACCTGCCGGAACCGATGCCGGAGCCGGACGAGTGGATGCGCCGCCTGGGCACCCTGCCCCTGATGCACCAACCGGGGGAGCGCTGGCAGTACCAGATCAGCAGCGACCTGCTGGGGGTGCTCGTCGCCCGGGTCAGCGGTCAGTCGTACGGAGCCTTCCTGCAGGACCGGGTCTTCGGCCCGCTGGGCATGCGGGACACCGGCTTCTTCGTGCCTGCCGAGGAACTGCACCGGCTGCCGCCGCTGTACGCACCGGACCCGACGACTGGTGAGTTCCACGTCTGGGACGAGGCCGAAGGCGGTCGGCACAGCAAGCCACCGGCGTTCGAAGGCGGTGGCGGTGGCCTGAACTCGACGGCGGACGACTACCACGCCTACTTCCGGATGCTGCTCGCCCACGGCACTCACGGCGGTGAGCGGATCCTCTCAAGGCCCGCTGTCGAGCTGATGACGACGAACCGCCTCGGGGCAGCGCAGCTGGCCGCTCGGGAGGCCATGGCCCGTGACAACGTGCACATCTCGTTCGGCCAGGGACAGCACGGTGGCTGGGGCTTCGGGATGGCGGTCCGGACGTTCCGCGGCGACTACGCCCCGGTCGGCCAGTTCGGCTGGGACGGCGGCAGCGGGACATCGACGTACGCCGACCCTGCCAATGACCTGATCGGCATCCTCTGTACTCAGGTCGGAGCGTCCACGCCGGACTCGGTCCGGCTCATGCACGACTTCTGGACCACGCTCTACCAGGCCCTCGAGGACTGAAACAGAACCGCCGGCTCGCGCGAGACGCGGGCCGGCGGTCGGGTGGAGCTGTCAGTGGCCTTCGGTCTTCAGGCGCTCGAAGGAGGCCTTGATCTCGGCCTCGGCGTCGGCGCGGCCGACCCAGGTGGCGCCCTCGACGGACTTGCCCGGCTCGAGGTCCTTGTAGACCTCGAAGAAGTGCTGGATCTCGAGGCGGTCGAACTCCGGCACGTGGTGGATGTCGCGCAGGTGCTCCTGGCGCGGGTCACCGGCGGGGACGCAGAGGACCTTGTCGTCCGGGCCCTTCTCGTCGGTCATCCGGAACATGCCGATCGCCCGGGCCTTGATCAGGCAGCCGGGGAAGGTCGGCTCGGAGAGCAGGACCAGGGCATCCAGGGGATCGCCGTCCTGACCCAGCGTCTCCTCGATGAAGCCGTAGTCGGACGGGTACTGAGTGGCCGTGAACAGGGTGCGGTCGAGCCGCAGCCGGTTCGTCTTGTGGTCCAGCTCGTACTTGTTGCGGGTGCCCTTGGGGATCTCGATGAAGACGTCGAACTCCATACGGCAGATACTGTCACGGTTCGGACCGACCAAATGACAGGAGCAGCCCGGTGGCCCGTCCTCCTCGTGCGGCGTTCGTCACGCTGCTCGCCTCGACCCTGTGTCTCGGGCTGGCGGGCGGAGCGAGCGCCGTACCTGTATCTGCTCCCGCAGTGCTGGCTCCGGCGGCGCCGGAGGGTGCGGCACCGACTACCGCGGGTGTGCAGAAGGCGCTGGCCGGAGTTCTCGCGGACCCGTCGCTGGGCAAGCACCGGGGTGTCTACGTGTACGACGTGGACCGCGGCAAGGTGGTGCTCTCGACCGGTACGGCGACGCCGTACACGCCTGCGTCGACGCTGAAGCTGCTGACCACGGTGTCGGCGCTGGCCGCTCTCGGCCCGGAGCACCGGTTCACCACGAAGGTGGTGAGCGCGGGCAAGGGCTCGATCGTGCTCGTCGGTGGCGGTGACCCGCTGCTGGCGGTGAAGCCGTCAGACGGCTATCCGGCCCCCGCCACGCTGGCGGCCCTGGCCGCGAGTACGGCGAAGGCTCTGAAGGCGCAGGGTGTCACCAGCGTGACTCTCGGGTACGACGCGTCGCTGTTCACCGGTCCGGCCGGGAACGCGAAGTGGGAGTCGAACTACCTGCCCGAAGGTATTGCCGCGCGGACGTCGGCGCTGTGGGTGGACCAGGGGCGTCTCGCCAAGGGGATGTCCAAGCGGTCGGACTCGCCCTCGCAGGCCGCGGCGGTCGCCTTCAGCAAGCTGCTGGTCGCCAATGGCGTCAAGGTCGCGGCTGCTGCGAAGCCGAAGGTCGCGCCGGCCGGTGCCGAGGCGCTGGCGAAGGTGGCGTCGCCGACGGTCGGTCAGATCGTCGAGTACGTGAACCTGCACAGCGACAACGACGGTGCCGAGGTGCTGCTGCGCCAAGTCGGACTGGCGACGAAGAACGGCGGCTCGTACACCGGTGGCGTCACTGGGCTCGAGGAGACGCTCACCAAGCTCGGACTGAACGTTGGCAAGGCGCAGATCTACGACGGCAGCGGCCTCGCCCGGACGAACAAGGTCCCGCTCGATCTGCTGGCCGGTGCGGTCCGGGTGGCTGCTTCGAAGGACCATCCGGAGCTGCGGCACCTTCTGACCGGTCTGCCGGTCGCAGGCTTCAGTGGTTCGCTTGAAGAGCGGTTCGGTGCGGGTAGTGCAGGTGCTGGGACCGGACTGGTCCGGGCGAAGACCGGCACGCTGACTGGGGTGCACAGCCTCGCCGGAATGGTCCGGACACGGAGCGGCACGTTGCTGGCCTTCGCTGTGGCGAGTGACAGTGTCCCCGTGCCCAAGACACTCGACGCCCGGGCCGCACTGGACAGAGCAGCCGCCGCACTGGCCAACTGTGGATGCTGAGGCTTGCCCCCTGGGACGAGGCCATGTCTGGCAATTCCTCGCCTACTGCGCTGCACTCGGCACGGCACCTCGCCGCACTGGGGCAAAGGCCACGATGAACCACATCGAGGCCTCCACCCCAGCACGCCGAGCTACCGCACCGAGCACATGCTCGCTACGGCGACGAATTACCAGACATGACCTAGGGTCGACTTATGAGTACGGCGGACGGCGATACTGCGGCTGAGATGGTCGATTGGCAGCTGGCGACCGGTGTGGCGCGGAAGTTGCTGCGCCCGGGTCCGGTGGTCAGCCGGGCCGAGGCGGACCAGGTGGTTGCCGAGCTGCGCCAGTTCGCGGCCGACTCCGAGCACCACGTGCGTGACTTCACCGGGCTGCAGGCCACGTCGGCCACTGCGCCGGTGGTGATCGTGGACCGGCCGGGCTGGGTGCAGGCGAACGCCGACGGCTTCCGGACGGTGATGCAGCCGCTGGCGGACAAGCTGCGCGAGAAGGCCGAGCGGACCGGTGGGCTGTCGTCCGCGGTCGGCTCCCGGGTGACCGCGATCGAGGCCGGTGCGCTGTTGGCGTTCCTGTCGTCCCGCGTGCTTGGTCAGTTCGACCCGTTCTACCCCTCTGAGCCGGATCCGACTCGTCCTGACCTCACCGGTCGGCTGCTGCTGGTCGCTCCGAACGTCATGCAGGTCGAGACCGAGCTGGGCGTCGTACCGCGGGACTTCCGGTTGTGGGTGTGTCTGCACGAGGAGACGCACCGGGTGCAGTTCACCGCGGTTCCGTGGTTGCGGGACCACCTGCGCTCCGAGATCGGGCTGTTCCTCGACCAGGCAGAGCTGGACGCATCGGCGTACGCGGCGATGTTCCGCGAGGCCGTGCAGAGGCTCGGCCGGTCGGTGCGTGGTGAGGCCGACCTGAGCCTGGTCGACCTGATGCAGTCGCCGGAGCAGCGCGCTGTGCTGGATCGGCTGACTGCGGTCATGTCGTTGCTGGAGGGGCATGCGGACTTCGTGATGGACGGCGTCGGGCCGTCGGTGATTCCGACTGTGGACACCATCCGGTCGAAGTTCACCTCGCGGCGCCAGGGCGGGAACCCGGTGGACCAGCTGCTGAAGAAGCTGCTCGGACTGGACGCGAAGCTGAAGCAGTACAAGGACGGTGCCGCGTTCGTGCGGCGCGTGGTGGAGCAGGTCGGCATGGACGGGTTCAACCGGGTCTGGACCGGGCCGAACACGCTGCCCACCAAGAACGAGATCGCGAACCCCGATGCCTGGGTCAGTCGACTCCACGGCTGAGTCCGGCGGCAGGACCGCCGAGGAGCTGGTCGCCGAGCGGCGCGGCCGGCTGCATCCTGCGATCGCCCGCACGCGCGAGGCGGTGCGGGCCGCCCTGTCCGACCTACCGGCCGGGACGACTGCTCTGGTCGCCTGCTCCGGCGGGACCGACTCACTCGCGCTTGCCGCAGCAACTGCCTTCGAGGCGCCGAAGCTGGGGCTGCGGGCAGGTGCCGTCATCGTCGACCACGGTCTGCAGCCGGACTCCGCACGGACTGCGGAGATCGCCGCGGAGCAGTGTCGCGGGGTGGGGCTCGATCCGGTCCAGGTCCGCGCGGTAGAGGTCGGCCGCGAGGGCGGACCGGAGGGTGCGGCCCGAACAGCCCGGTACGACGCTCTGCGGGCGGCCGCTGACGAGTTCGGGGCGGACGTCGTACTGCTGGCGCATACGCGGGACGACCAGGCTGAGACTGTCTTGTTGGGGCTGGGGCGCGGTTCTGGGGCCAGGTCGCTGGCTGGGATGGCCGCAGTCGCCGGACTGCTCCGGCGGCCGTTCCTGGAGGTTCCACGCGCCACCACGGCCGCAGCGTGCATCGCGGCCGGCCTGCGGCCCTGGCATGACCCGCACAACGACGACCCGACGTACACGCGGGTCAGGGTCCGCCACGAGGTGCTGCCGGTGCTCGAAGAGGCGCTGGGGCCTGGCGTGGTCGAGGCGCTGGCCCGGACGGCCGGACTGCTCCGAGCGGACGCCGACGCCCTCGACATGCTGGCGGCAGACCTCGCAGAGACGGCAGTACGGCGTACTGACGGTGAGGTGCTGTGTGACGTCGGGATGGTCGCCGACGAGCCCGCAGCGCTCCGCACGCGAGTCCTGCGGCAGGCCGCACTGGAGGCCGGGTCCAGAGCCACCGATCTGAACGCCGGCCACGTCGCAGCCGTCGACGCGCTGATCACCGACTGGCGCGGACAGCGCTGGATCGACCTGCCGCAAGGGATCCGCGCGATCCGTCGAGGCGGATTCATAATCTTCGGTCCTGATGTGACAGGCTGATCCCCGTGGATGCGGCGGACATCGAGAAGGACCTGACCCAGATCCATTACACCGAGGACCAGATCCTGGCGAAGCTGCGGGAACTGGCCGGTCGGATCGAGGCGGACTACGAGGGCAAGGACCTGTTACTGGTCGGCGTTCTGCGCGGGGCGGTGATGGTGATGGCCGACCTGGCCCGCTCCTTCACGCGGCACGTGGAGATGGACTGGATGGCGATCTCGTCGTACGGGTCGGGCACCAAGTCGTCCGGTGTGGTCCGGATCCAGAAGGACCTGGACACCGACATCACCAACCGGCACGTGCTGATCGTCGAGGACATCATCGACACCGGCCTGACGCTGAGCTGGCTGGTCAGCAACCTGGAGTCACGCAAGCCGGCCTCGCTGGAGCTGTGCACGGCGTTCGTGAAGCCGGGTGCGGCCAAGATGCAGGTCCCGGTGAAGTACGTCGGCCTGGAGCTCCCGGACGAGTTCGTGGTCGGCTACGGCCTCGATTACGCGGAGAAGTACCGCAACCTGCGCTGCGTCGCGACGCTGGCGCCGCACGTGTACTCCTGATCCTCTCGTCAGGGCAGACTTGGTGACAGCCTGTACAACAGGTCGTACCGTCTATCGGTGACCCTCGTGGTCGGCCACCTTGCCCGGCACGAGACACTTGGACTGGTAGTACCGTCTCAAGCCCGCGAAACCCGGGCCTGCCGAGCTAGGAGGGACGGGGCGTAGGCCTCGATCATGGACGTGAAGCGCATCTTCCGCGGACCCCTGTTCTGGATCATCCTCGCCTTCCTGGGCGTGCTGGTGATCGGACAGCTCCTGACCGGCTCGTCCGGCTACAAGACCCAGCCGACCGGTGAGGTCGTCAAGGTGATCAAGCAGGCCACCGACGCCCCGGCCGGCGAGAAGGTGATCAAGACCGTCACGCTGGTCGACCCGAACCAGGAGATCCGGCTCGAGAAGGCCGACGGCACCAAGATCCGGGCGTTCTGGGTCGACGGCCAGGCGAACTCGCTGGGCGCGTCGCTGCAGGACCTCTACCAGAACGGCAAGGTCGAGAAGTACAACGTCGAGAACCCGAAGCCGAGCTTCATCGGCCAGGTGTTCCAGACGCTGATCCCGTTCCTGCTGATCGCCGTGGTCTTCATCTTCCTGATGAACTCGATGCAGGGCGGTGGCTCGCGGGTGATGAGCTTCGCCAAGTCGAAGGCCAAGCTGATCACCAAGGACACCCCGAAGACCACGTTCGCCGACGTGGCCGGCTGTGACGAGGCGATCGAGGAGCTCGGCGAGATCAAGGAGTTCCTCCAGGAGCCCGGCAAGTTCCAGGCCGTCGGCGCCAAGATCCCCAAGGGTGTGCTGCTCTACGGCCAGCCCGGTACCGGTAAGACCCTGCTGGCCCGTGCGGTCGCCGGTGAGGCCGGGGTGCCGTTCTACTCGATCTCCGGTTCGGACTTCGTCGAGATGTTCGTCGGTGTCGGTGCCTCCCGGGTCCGCGACCTGTTCGAGCAGGCCAAGACCAACGCGCCCGCGATCGTCTTCATCGACGAGATCGACGCCGTCGGCCGGCACCGCGGCGCCGGTATGGGCGGTGGCCACGACGAGCGCGAGCAGACGCTGAACCAGCTGCTGGTCGAGATGGACGGTTTCGACGTCCGTGGCGGAGTGATCCTGATCGCGGCCACCAACCGGCCCGACGTGCTCGACCCGGCCCTGCTGCGGCCCGGCCGCTTCGACCGGCAGATCGCCGTCGACGCGCCGGACCTGCCGGGCCGTGAGCAGATCCTGAAGGTGCACTCCCGGGGCAAGCCGATGTCGCAGGACGTCGACCTGCGGGCAGTGGCCCGCCGGACGCCGGGCTTCACCGGTGCCGACCTGGCCAACGTGCTGAACGAGGCAGCCCTGCTGACCGCCCGCTCGAACATGCAGGTGATCGACAGCAAGGCGCTGGACGAGGCGATCGACCGCGTGATCGCGGGCCCGCAACGTCGTACCCGCTTGATGTCGGACAAGGAGAAGGTGCTCACCGCGTACCACGAGGGTGGACACGCCCTGGTCGCCGCGGCGCTGCCGCACTCCGACCCGGTGCACAAGGTGACGATCCTGCCGCGTGGCCGCGCACTGGGTTACACGATGGTGCTGCCGGACGAGGACAAGTACTCGACCACCCGGTCGGAGATGCTCGACAAGCTGGCCTACATGCTCGGTGGCCGTGCCGCCGAGGAGATGGTCTTCCACGACCCGACCACCGGCGCCAGCAACGACATCGAGAAGGCGTCGGCGCTGGCCCGCGCGATGGTCACGCAGTACGGCATGACCGAGCGGCTGGGCGCGATCAAGTTCGGCTCGGACGGCAGTGAACCGTTCCTGGGCCGCGACTTCGGCAGCCAGCGCAACTACTCCGAGGAGATCGCGGCCGCGGTCGACGAAGAGGTCGGCAAGCTGATCCTGAACGCGCACCAGGAGGCCTTCGACATCCTGGTCGAGAACCGCGTGGTGCTGGACCACCTGGTCGAGGAGCTCCTGGAGAAGGAGACCCTGGACAAGGGCCAGATCGCCGAGATCTTCGGCCCGATCGTGAAGAAGGAACGCCGGCCGGCCTGGACCGGGTCCGCGACCCGGATCCCGTCCGACCAGCCCCCGGTGATGCCCCTGCCGACCGCCCAGCAGAACGGCTCGCTGTCCGACGTCATCCCCGGTGGTTCGGTCGGTCCGGACGAGGCGGCGAACCCGCCGAACTACGGTGGCGGCCCGACCCCGCCGTTGCCGAGCGAGTGATCTAGCACTCCCCGAAGCCCCGCCATCCATCAGGTTGGCGGGGCTTCTGCTTACGCTGGCGCAATGACCTCACCGAACTTCGACCACGCGCGGGCCGAACGCGCCGTACGGGAGCTGCTGTTCGCGATCGGCGAGGACCCGGACCGCGACGGGCTGCGGGAGACCCCGGCCCGGGTGGCGCGCTCGTACGCCGAGATCACCGCCGGGCTCGGTCAGCGGGCCGAGGACGTGCTCAGTACGACGTTCGAGCTCGAACACGACGAGATGGTCCTGGTGAAGGACATCGAGGTCTGGAGCGTCTGTGAGCACCACCTGGTGCCGTTCACCGGTGTCGCCCACGTCGGCTACATCCCGAACCGCGACGGCCGGATCACCGGCCTGTCCAAACTCGCCCGCCTGGTCGACGTCTACGCCAAACGCCCCCAGGTCCAGGAACGCCTCACCACCCAGATCGCCGAATCCCTGGTCGAACTCCTCGAACCCCGCGGCGTCATCGTCGTGATCGAGTGCGAACACCTCTGCATGACCATGCGCGGCGTCCGCAAGGCCGGCGCCAAAACCATCACCTCCGCCGTCCGCGGCCAGCTCCGCAACCCCGTCACCCGAGCCGAAGCCATGAGCCTCATCGTCGGCTGAAACTTGTTCGTAGCCCGGGAGAGACCTGAGTCGTTGGGATTGTGAGCTGGTAGCTGTGGACATTCCGTGGCAGAACGTTTACTTTCCGTAAGGGCGTTCGATCGACGGGGAACGGGCGCCGGCGGTGAGGAGGACAAGGAATGTCGGGGCGTTACCGGGTCGGCGCCGCACTCGCCGGCGCAGCTGTACTGACTGCCGCTGGACTGGTGGCGGCGAACTGGGCCACCGCGGATGACGCCAAGCGTCAGGTGGTGGACGGGCCGCGGGTGGAGCCGACGAAGCTGGTCGGGCCGGCCGCGAAATCTTCGGTGACGGCCGACGCGCTGGAGACCCAGCTCGGGTCGCGGGCGATCGGTAGTTACTACGACCGCACGGGTGCGCTGGTGGTCGCGGTGTCGGATGCGGCGTCGGCCGAGCTGGTCCGGGCTGCTGGTGCGGTTCCGAAGCTGGTGCGCTTCACCGCCTCCGAGCTGAACTCCGTGCAGGCCGAGCTGAACCGGCTGGCCGTGAAGTCGCGGCCCGGCAAGGTGCGCTCCTGGTACGTCGATCCGATCAGCGGCACGGTCGTGGTGAGTGTCCCGAAGGGGGCGCGCGATGTGCTCACCGAGCGGTTCCTGGAGCGGGCCAAGCGGCACGGCGAGCAGGTCACGGTGCGGACGGTCTACGGCCACGTGACCCCGACGGCTGACGACTTCAGCCTGCGCGGCGGCCTCCAGGTCGACAAGAACACCGGCTATGTCTGCTCACTCGGCTTCAACGCCCGCAGCAGCAAGGGCACCCGGGTCTTCCTGACCGCCGGCCACTGCACCAACGGCAAACCGTCGTTCTCGCGCAACGGCTACATCCTCGGCAACACGGTCACCTCGAGCTTCCCGGACAACGACTTCGGCAGTGTCGACGTGATCGAAGGCTGGGACCAGCAGGGGTACGTCGAGGGCTGGGGTTCCGGCAGTGTCGCGGTGTACGGGACGGCGAGTCCCACGGTCGGATCCGAGCTGTGCAAGTCGGGCAAGAGCACCGGGTGGACCTGCGGCCGGATCGTGGCCAACAACGTGACGGTGAACTACGGCAACAACCGGATCGTCCGCGGCCTGTTCCAGCACACCGCCTGTGTCGAGTCCGGTGACTCCGGCGGTGCCAACATGACCGGCCACTACGCCCAGGGCATCACCAGCGGCGCGGCGCTGATCGACGGCAAGTGCCTGGACAAGTCGAACCGGCCCAACGAGTCCTACTCGCAGCCGATCGAAGAAGCCCTCCGCGGCACCCAGACAAGCCTCGTCCTAGGTAGCTGATTCGAGGGGTGTCGGTGCCGCCCACTACGGTGGGCGGGTGGGAATCGGTTCGTGGGGTCACGTGGACGGGCTACCGGTGCTGGACCGGAGTCTCGTCATGGGTGTCGTGAACGTGACACCGGACTCGTTCTCCGACGGTGGTGAGTGGTTCGAGCCCGCTGCCGCGATCAAGCACGGCCGCGAGTTGCTCGCCGAGGGTGCCGACCTGCTCGACGTCGGTGGTGAGTCGACCCGGCCGGGAGCCGTGCGGCCGTCGCAGGCGGAGGAGATCCGCCGCGTGCTGCCGGTGATCGAGGCGTTGGCCGCCGAGGGTGCGCTGATCTCGGTCGACACCATGCGCTCCGAGGTCGCCGCGCTGGCACTCTCCGCGGGCGCCACGATGATCAACGACGTATCCGCCGGCCAGTCCGATCCGGACATGCTCGCGCTGGTGGCCGAGCGCCGTACTCCGTATGTCGCGATGCACTGGCGTGGTCATTCGATCGACATGCAGAACAAGGCCGAGTACGGCGATGTCGTGGCCGAGGTGATCGCGGAGCTGGCCGAGCGGCTCGAGGTGATCCGCGCCGCCGGGGTGGACCTGAAGCGGGTCGCCCTCGACCCCGGGCTCGGTTTCGCCAAGAACGCGGACCACAACTGGGAGATCCTGCGGCGGCTGCCGGAATTCGCCGTACTGGGCCGGCCGTTGCTGATCGGTGCGTCCCGCAAGACGTTCCTCGGTAGGCTGCTCGCCGATGAGGAGACCGGTGCACTACGGCCGGCTGTACGACGAGACGACGCGAGCCTGGCTGTGAACGTCCTGGCCGCTGCCGCAGGAGCCTGGTGTGTCCGGGCCCATGTGGTGGCGCCCACCGCGGACGCGGTCCGAGTGGCGAAGAGATGGGGAACCGTATGACGGACGGATCCGGGAACCCCCGGCCGAGCGAAGGCGCCCGCGGGACGACCGTCGAGGACGTCGTGCTGAACGCCAACACCGCGTTCTACAACGCGTTCGAGGCCGGCGACCTGGATCTGATGGCGGCCGTCTGGCTGCCGGAACCGGACCCGGTCTGTATCCACCCGGGCAACGCCGCCATCTACGGGTACTCCGAGATGATGCGGGCCTGGGCGATGATCTTCGCGAACACGCCGTACATCCAGTTCTTCCTCACCGACGTCCAGGTGCGGGTGGATGAAGACGTGGCATACGTCACGTGTACGGAGAATGTCCTGTCCTCGGGGGACGGTGCTCCGGAAGAGGGTTTCGCGGGTGGCAAGGCGCTGGCGACCAATGTCTTCCGCAGAACTTCCACCGGCTGGCGGTTGTGGATCCACCATGCCTCCCCGGTACTGTCGTCTGGGGGTCAACAGGAGGAGGCGCCGTGACCGAGCGGAGCGAGGTTACACAACACAGCGTCCTCCCTTCTGATGTGATCGAGATCCGTGGCATTCGCGGCTTCGGGCGCCACGGGGTGTTCGATCACGAGCGGGCCGACGGGCAGGAGTTCGTCGTGGACGTCCGGCTGGAGCTGGACACCCGTCCCGCCGCGGCCTCCGACGACCTGGCCGACACCGTGAACTACGGCGTGGTCGCCGAGCAGGTGCACCGGGCGATCGAGAACGATCCGGTGGACCTGATCGAGACCCTCGCCCAGCGCATCGCCGACCTGTGTCTCGCCGACCGGCGGGTGACAGCGACCGCGGTGACCATCCACAAACCCTCGGCGCCGATCTCGGTGCCGTTCGACGACGTTGTCCTGACCGTGCAGCGCAGAGCCGGAGATTCCTCGTGACCGAGACCCCAAGTCCTTACGTCATCGACGCGGACACCCTGAGCGGTGGCCTCAAGCCGATTCGCCAGGTGATCCTGTCGCTCGGCAGTAATCTCGGCGACCGTGAGGCGAACCTGCAGGGCGCGATCGACGCGCTGCGGGACACCCCGGACGTCGTCGTGGTCGACGTCTCGCCGGTCTACGAGACCCAGCCGATCGGCGGGCCGGACGAGTCCGGCCCCTATCTGAACGTCGTCCTGCTGGCGGACTCGACCCTGTCGGTCGAGCTGCTGCTGGACCGCGCGCACGCGATCGAGCAGGCCTTCGGCCGGGAGCGCAGTGTGAAGGGCGCGCCGCGGACGCTGGACGTCGATCTGATCACCTACGGCAAGAAGACGATCGAGTCCGAGGAGCTGACCATCCCGCACCCGCGGGCGCACGAGCGCGCGTTCGTACTGGCACCGTGGCTGGACATCGAGCCGGACGCCGTCCTGCTCGGGCACGGCCCGGTCGCGGAGTTGCTGGAGAAGGTCGGCACCGAAGGTGTGACCAAGCTCGATCTCGAGCTCCAGTAGTGGCCTCCGGCGGTCCCGAGTCCGGCCGCGCTCCTGGTTCCGGTCAGGAGCCACGGCGTCCGGGCTCGGTCCGGCCGACCTCTCGGCGGCTGCTGGCGGCGATCGCCGTACTCGGGGCCGCGGTCGGCTTCACCATGATCAGGGCGATCGAGGCCGGCGACGGTGTTGCGCCGAACATCTCCTGGCTGACGCTGGTCGCCTGGGCGTTCCTGGCCGCGCTGCTGTTCGCCGCGGCTCGCAACACCCAGCAGCGGGTTCAGGTACGGCGCGAGCGGGTCGAACCGCAGCGGGCCGTGTTCCTGTTGCTGATCGGGAAGGCCAGTGCGTTCGTCGGCGCGTTGTGCACCGGTGTGTACGCAGGGTTCGCGTTATCCTTCCTGCGAGGCGTGAGCGCCTCGGGACCTCGTAACAGAGTGATCATGGCCGGCCTCGCCGCTGTGATCTCGGTGCTGGTCGTCACGGCCGGATTGTTGCTGGAACGTGCGTGTCGTATTCCCGAGGACCCCGACGAGACCGCCTAACATGACGGTCCATGGGGTCAAGGGGTAGCCGCCGTCGAACCAGGACCACCGTTCTCACCGTCGCCAACGCTCTGTTGATCGTTGTGTGCCTCGGTGTCAGCGTTGCGCTGTTCACTCAGAACACCTGGATTCTCCGCGCTGCAGCGATTGCTGCGGTTGCGGTGGCGATCGCTGCCTCGGTGCTGTTCCGCCATCAGTTGCTGGTCGAGCGCCTGGCCCACGCCGACGAGCGGGTGCAGGTCGCGCAGGAGTACTCGCGGATCACCAGTGCCCGCGTCGTCGAGAACGCGGAGTTCGTCGATCTGATGCAGCGCCGCCTGGACAAGATCGATGCGCGGCTGGACAAGATCGACGAGGAGGTCGCCACGGTCGTTGCCGCCGGCGACAAACACTCCCAGGCCGACGCGCCCACCGTGGTGGATCTCAAGCTGCGCGGTCTCGCCGCTTCCTGATCGTCGGCAAGCGCTTGCCTGGCGTCAGGTAGGTTGGGGGGCGTGGATCTCGCTCAGCTGCTGAAAGTCGCCCAGGCTGCCGTCGACCAAGGACGGACAGTGACGGACACCCGGGGACCGGGGACGCTCACGTTCAAGAGTGACCGGGACATGGCCTCCGAGGTCGACTATGCGGTCGAGCGGAAGGTCCGGGAGTTCCTGGAGCGCGAGGCGCCGCAGATCGGTATCGAGGGCGAGGAGGAGGGTGGCCCGACCGAGGGCACCCGCTGGGTCCTGGATCCGATCGACGGGACGGTCAACTTCGTCCACGGGATGCCGTTGTGGGCGATCTCGCTCGGCCTGATTGTCGACGACCGCGCTGTCCTCGGAGTGATCGACCACCCGGCGCTCGGCACCCGGTACGCCGCCGCCGAGGGACTGGGCGCGACCTGCAACGGGAAGGCCATCCAGGGCAGCGGGTGTACGAAACTGCGCGAGTCACTGATCGCGATGGGCGACTACGCGATCAGCGAGGACGCGGCCGAGATCAACCCGAAGCGGATGGAGCTGCACAGCCTGCTGGTCCCGCGCGTGCAGCGGCTGCGCCAGATCGGTACGGCGGCGGCCGCGCTGACCTTTACTGCCAACGGCTTCTTCGACGCGACGATCATGTACTCGAACAAGCCGTGGGACACGATGGCCGGCGTCTCGATCTGCCGGGAAGCCGGTCTGCAGGTCCTCGACCTCGACGGCAGCCAGCACTCCCCGGCCTCCCGCGGCACCTTCGCGGTCGCTCCGGCACTCGCCGGTGAGCTCACCGAACTGATCGTCCAGGCCGGCGTCTGAAATACCTTCGGCACTTCGTGGGTTGTCCTTGGGTATGACGACCCTTGGGATCATCGGAAGTGGAAACATCGGGACCGTGCTGGCGAAGCTCGCGGTCGCGGCAGGTATAGACGTCGTACTGGCCAACTCGCGCGGCCCGGAGAGCCTGCGGGACAAGGCCGCCGAGCTGGGTGTGCGGGCCGGTACGGCGGTTGAGGCCGCCGAGGCGGGGGATGTCGTCGTAGTGACGATCCCCCTCGGCCGGTACGCCGAAGTCCCGGTCGAGCCGCTGGCCGGCAAGATCGTGATCGACACCATGAACTACTACCCGAGCCGCGACGGCCGGATCGACGAGCTCGACAACGAGACCGTCAACACCGCCGACCTGCTCCGGCGGCACCTGCCGGAGTCCCGGACGGTGAAGGTGTTCAACAACATCACGTCGGTCAACCTGCTCAACCTGGCCCGGCCCGCCGGTGCCGACGACCGCAGTGCACTCCCGCTCACAGGTGACGACGCGGAAGCGCGGAAGGTAGTCGTCGAGCTGCTGGACAAGCTGGGCTGGGACGCGGTCGATGCAGGACCGCTGAGCGAGAGCTGGCGGCACGAGCGGGAGACGGCCGTGTACGTCGATCCCTACGTCTCCGAAGGCAGTTCGCTGGAGCGGATCATCGGCGGGTACGACGACCCCGGCAAGCCCGCCCCCGCCGCCGACATCGAGAAGCTGATCGCCACCGCCCACCGCCCACCCGTCAAGGACCTGCAGTTCTGACCTATTTGTCGATGTCGCCGACGACGAAGAACATGCTGCCGAGGATGGCGATCATGTCCGGGATCATGGTGCCGGGCAGGAGTGCCGGTAGTGCGGAGATGTTGTTGAAGCTGGCGGAGCGGAGTTTGAGGCGCCACGGCGTCTTGTCGCCGCGGGACACCAGGTAGTAGCCGTTGATGCCGAGCGGGCTCTCGGTCCAGGCGTAGGTCTGGCCCTCGGGGACCTTGAGGATCTTGGGCAGCCGGACGTTGACCGGGCCGGCCGGCATCGACGAGAGCTTGTCGAGACATGCGTCGACCAGGTCGAGGGAGACCTTGACCTGCTCGAGCAGCACCCAGAAACGGGCGAAGCAGTCGCCGTCGGGGCGGGTGACGACCCGGAGCACGTCCTGGAGGTCGCCGTACGCGAGGTAGGGCTCGTCGCGGCGCAGGTCCGCGTCAACCCCGGAGGCCCGGGCGATCGGGCCGGACACGCCGTACTGGGCGACGAGCTCGGGGGAGAGCTTGCCGACGCCGACGGTGCGGGCGCGGAAGATCTCGTTGCCGAGGATCAGGTTCTCGATGTCCGGCAGCCGCTTGCGGACCGCGGCTGAGGCGGCGGCGGTGCGGCCGAGCCAGCCGTGCGGCAGGTCTTCCTTGAGGCCGCCGACCCGGTTGAACATGTAGTGCATCCGGCCGCCGGACAGCTCCTCCAGCACGCCCTGGATGGTCTCCCGCTCACGGAACGCGTAGAAGACCGGCGTGATCGCGCCCAGCTCCAGCGGGTACGAGCCGAGGAACATCAGGTGGTTCAGGACCCGGTTCAGTTCGGCGAGCAGGGTCCGCAGCCAGACCGCGCGGACCGGCACCTCCAGGCCCATCATCCGCTCGACTGCGATCACGACGCCGAGCTCGTTGGCGAACGCGGACAGCCAGTCGTGCCGGTTCGCGAGCACGATGATCTGCCGGTAGTCGCGGACCTCGAACAGCTTCTCCGCGCCGCGGTGCATGTAGCCGACGATCGGCTCGCACCCGGCGATCCGCTCGCCGTCCAGCGTCAGCCGCAGCCGCAGTACGCCGTGCGTCGCCGGGTGCTGTGGACCGATGTTGAGCACCATGTCGGTGGTCGGCAGCTGGGAGCCGTCGCCGGTCCCACCCCGCTCGAACGCAGGGTCGAATCCGGCAGCTCCCGCGCCGACACCAACCACCTTCTCGATACTCATAACCCCTATCGTGACAGGCTGGGTACGTGGACGACCTCTTTGCACCCTCCGATGTCAGCTGGACGCCGGTGTCACCGCAGCTCGCGTCGGTCCGGCGAGTCAGTGCGGCGATCACGGCCGCAGTGTTCGGGATCGCGGTGCTGCTCGCCTTCGGACTGACCCTTGGCTGGCTGTACGGCGTACTCGGGCTGGTCGTGATCGCGGCCGTGTTCGTCTGGTCGTGGGTGCTGATCGGCCGTAACCAGCGCTCGTGGAAGTACGCCGAGCGCGAGGACGAGCTGATGGTCAGCCACGGGATCCTGTTCCGCGAACTGATCGTGGTGCCCTACGGCCGGATGCAGTTCGTGGACGTGGCCGCCGGGCCGCTGGAGCGCGCGTTCGGGATCGCCACGGTCGAGCTGCACACGGCCACGCCGGCGACCGACGCCAAGATCCCCGGGCTGCACCCGGATGAGGCCGCCCGGCTGCGGGACCGGCTGTCCGCGCTCGGCCAGGCACAGGCGTGGGGCCTGTGACCGAGCCCGCGCCCGTCCCACCGGCCCAGCCACCAGTGGTGGAGCAGATGGGTGCGCGGCTGCACCCCCTGACACCGTTCGTGAAGGGCTGGGGGTACTTCGTCGTCGCAGCGTTCGCACTGGTCAACAACGAGGGTCTGCGCAGCAATCTGGAGGTCGCGGGGATCGGACTGGCCGGCGTACTGGTCGGTGGCATCCTGCTCGGCGCACTGTCCTGGTGGTTCACCAAGTGGCAGCTGACCGACGATGCGATCCGGGTGGACAGCGGCTTCCTGTTCCGGCGGACCAGGATCATCCGGTTCGACCGCATCCAGGCGATCGACGTGGCGCAGCCGTTCGTAGCCCGCCTGTTCGGCATGGCCGAGCTGCGCATGGACGTGGCCGGCGGTGGCAAGAGCGACGGCAAGCTGAGCTACTTCAAGTACGCCGAAGCCGGCCAGCTGCGCACCATCCTGCTGGTCCGCGCCAAGGGCGAGCAGGTAGCTCAGCAGCAGGACCAGGAACAGCAGAACGAGGCACCCCCGCTGCTGGTCGTTCCGACCAACCGCCTGCTCGGTGCGACCCTGCTGTCGTCCACAGTCCTCGGTAGCGCGGCCGCACTGATCTGGCTGATCGTCGCGACCATGGTGCTCGACTTCCACATCGGTCTGTTCGCCGGTCTGCCGCTGCTGCTCGGTGTGGTCCAGCCGATCTGGAAGCAGGTCGTCGGCAACCACGGCTTCACGCTGTCCCAGACCGACCATGGCCTGCGCACCAAGCGCGGCCTCTTCGACGTGCAACGTCAGACCATCCCACCGGGCCGTGTTCAGGGCCTGCTGATCACCGAGCCACTCATCTGGCGCCTCCTGGGCTGGTCCCGCGTGGAGTTGGACATCGCAGGTGTCGCGGGCGGCCAGGAGGACGGCGAAAGCGGGAACGAGGGTGCACAGTTGCTCCCCGTCGGCGAGCGTGGCGAAGTAGCCGCAGTACTGGCCCGCGTGCTCCCCGGCTTCAACCTCGATGCAATCGACCTCCAACGCGCCCCCGAGCGCGCCAAATGGCTCCGCCCGATCGGCTGGCGCTACCTGGCCTACGGCGCCGACGAGCAGGTCTTCGTGACCACCGCCGGCTGGATCAGCCGACGTACCTCGATAGTCCTGCACCACAAGACCCAGTCCGTCCGCCTGGCCCAAGGCCCCATCCAGCGCCGCCTCAACCTGGCCAACGTGCACATCGACACCCCCCAAGGCCCCACCAACGCCGTAGCCCTCCACCGCTCCGCCGAAGAAGCAGCCTGGCTGACCCAAGCCCAAGCCCACCAGGCCCGCCAAGCCAGACAAGCCATCGAAAGCACCCGCCCCGACCAGTCCTAGAGGTCCGCTCCGGCGATGCCTGCCAGAAGAGTTGTGTGGTTGAACAGGCTGCATGCCTCTGGCCAGGAGAGGGCCTGGCCCTGGCGGACGGACTCGGCGAACTGGGGGTCGGCTGCCACCGTGTCCAGCAGTCCGGCAACGGAGCCACCGAGTAGTCGGTAGCGTGCCGGGTCGATGCCCAGCCGGTCGCTGTGGCGACGGATAGCGGCGTACAGGCGGACGGATTGGTCGGCCGGGACCAGGGCCGCGAGGGCGAGCGCACCGGCGTACATGGCGAGCACCTGGTCGGCGTTGCTGACCTGGTCGCGAAAGATCCTGGCGCCGGCGACGGCCCAGCGGACGGCGTCGGTCGGTCGTTCGGTGGCCAGACTGGCCAAGGCAAGGAAGATCGCGCTGGTACCGCTGCCCCAGAGATAGCCGCACTCGGCACAGCGTTCGTTGGCTTCGAGGAACAGGTCGATGCCATCGTCGATCCGGCCCTTGAGCAGGTGGCTCGCCGCATCCAGGAGTAGGACGACGCAATGGATCCAGTCCGCGGTCCGTTCGTCGGCGATTGCCAGCCGCAGGTGCTCGATGACCCGATCGGCGAGGTTTGTGTCACCGCACTCGATGGCGGCAGTGCCCAGGTTGGCGAGCGCCTTGTGCTGCAGGAGGCGGGTCGCCGGTGCCGAGCCCGTCAGCATGTCGAGACAGGTCTCGATCTGCTGCTGTGCCGCGCGTGGGTCGCCGGCATGCAGGCTTCCGATGCCGAGTGCGAGCACTCCGGCCGCCCGATCCGCCACGGGCGCGTCCGGAGCAGCGTCCAGGGCGGCCTGGACCAGGCGAACGCCCTCGGCCCGGGCGCCGATGTTCATCCAGGCCCAGTCCATCGCTGCCGCGGTGCGGAGTGCTGCCACGGGTGCGTGGGTCAGGTCGTGGGTGATCGCCGCGGTGAGGTTGGCTCGCTCCAGCTCCAGTCCGCGGTTCACCTCGGCAGCACGCGGACCGACCAGCTCCAGATCGCGGCCCACGACGTACGTCCGCGCCCACCGCGCATGTGCCTCGAGCGTGGCGGCGGGCTCGGGGTCCAGCTCGCGACAGTGCCGTCTGATGGTCTCGAGCATCCGGTAGCGGGTGGAACCGCTGCTGCGATCCGCCGTGATGACCGAGCGGCCTACCAGTCCGGCCAGCGTCGACAGTGTCGGACCTGGCCGGCCCTGCACGGACTCTGCGGCCTGCCAGTCGAAACCACCTTCGAACGGCCAGAGCCGGAGGAGAAACGTGCGCTCGGCGTCGTCGAGCTGTTCGATGCTCCACTGGATCGCCGCAGCCAGTGAGCGGTGCGGTGAGGTCGAACCACGCGGTGTCGAGCCCAGTACGTCGACTCGGTCGTGCAGCCGGTCGGCAAGCTCCGGCAACCCGAACGCGCGCTCCCGGGCCGCGGCGAGCTCGATGGCCAGCGGCAGCCCGTCGAGCGACGTACAGATCCGGCGGGCCGAGTCATGGTCGGCGGGGGTCGGCACCCAGCCGGCCCTCGCTGCGGTGGCCCGGTCGAGCAGCAGCCGTACGGCGGGACCGTCGGAACCGTCGGTGTCGAGAACCGACAGCGGGCCGACCGGCAGGACGTGTTCACCGTCGACCTCCAACGCCTCTCGGCTCGTCGCCAGGATGCGCAGCTCGGGACAGACCGCCAGCAGCGCCAGGGCAAGCTCAGCCACACCGGCGACGATGTGCTCGCAGTTGTCGAGCAGGAGCAGATACGGCCGGCCCTCCAGCGCACGTCGGATCGCTGTCACCGGCTCGTCGCTGCGTCGGCTCGCACCCAACGCAGCAGCCACCGATGTCGCCACTGTCTCGGCTACCTGGATGTCAGCGAGCCGGACCGGTCGTACGTCGAGTTCGCCGGGCTGAGCGGCGTACTCCAGCGCGAGACGTGTCTTCCCAACTCCAGCCGGACCGACCAGCGTGACCAGGCGCTCCCGGGCAACCAGGTCGCTCAGTACGGCGAGATCTGTGCCGCGGCCGATCAGCGGGGAACTGGGCCGGCTCAGCGCGGTGGCCGGGAGAACGGGGGCACGCCGGCTGGATCCGCCGTGTGCAGCTGGTGCCTCGATCAGAAGCAGTTGCGCGTCGTGGGCGAGCATGCGGCGCTCGAGCTCTCGCAGCGCCGGGCCTGGTTCGATTCCGAGCTCGTCGATCAGTAGCGCGCGGACTCGGCGCAGCTCGGCCAGCGCTTGGGCCTGGCGGCCGGAGCGGTACAACCCGAGGGCCAGCAGCTCCCAGCGGCGTTCGCGGAACGGCGCCTCCGCGACAGCCTCGGTCAGCAAGGTCACGGCCTCGGTGGTAGAGCCGATGGCGAGCCGCGCCGCCGCCAGCTCCTCCACGGCGAGCTGCTGCCACTCGATCAGCCGTGAGCGTCCCCCGGCGGCGCTCACGGACTCAGCCAGCTCGGGCCACGGCTCGCCACGCCAGAGGTCGAGGGCGGCCAGCAAGGTGCTGATCCGCTCACCGGACACCTGCTGGGCCAGTGCCTGCTCGACCAACTCGGTGAAGGCAGCGTGGTCGGTACGGCCTGCTGTCAGCGCATAGCCGCTGGGCGTGCGGTCGATGTACCGATGCCCTGCCGGTCCGAGAGCTGCGCGCAGTCGAGAGACGACCACCCGCAGAGAGTTGGGCACTGCGGCTGGAAGGTTGTCGCCCCAGACCTGTTCGGCCAGCAGGTCATCTGGGACCGGAGCGCCGTCGGCGCAGGCCAGTGCGGCCAGGAGCCGGTGTGGCACCCGTCCACCGACATCGACGGTCAGACCGTCCAGTTCGACCACGAGTGGCCCCAGGTCGCGGCATAGCAGCACCTGGTCAGCGTAGGGCGCGTCGTAGCTCAAGCGTTGACTGCGGCAAGCATCGCCGGGACGTCCACCAGCACCTGGAAGCGGACGATCTGTCCGTCCCGGAGTGTGATCAGGTGGCTCTCCCTGGCCCGGAACTGCGCGCCGTTGGCCCGCACGGTCCCGACCGTGTGGCCGACCTCGACGACCGTGTCGCCGGCGTCGAACACGTCCTCGACGTCCAGCTTGGCATCGACGTAGCCGTTCAGTTTGCCGAGGAACTCGAAGAAGCCATCCGGCCCGAGGTAGCGGTCCCCCCACGGCAGTTGCTCGGGCTGGGTCATCACGACGTCCGGTGCAAGGTACGAACGGATGGTGTCCAGGTCGCCGCGGCCGTAGGCCTCGTACAGGTTGGTGACGAGCTGGACATTGGACAACTGCGCTGACATCGGGGCTCCTCGGATGGTTCGGCTTCTCGCCCGGCTACCGTCTCGCCCGGCCGTTACAACGCCCTTACAGCCACCCAGCCGAAGGCTCCTAGGCCGGAGCGGTCCAGGAGCTCGGCGGCTTCACCGGCTGCGGACAGGGCGGTCAGATAGCCGGTGGGGTCACTGGTGGCTTGGGCGAGCGGGGGGCGGCGGGCTGAGACGCCCAGTTGGGTGAGGGCGTCGTGTTGTGTCTGGAGGTGGCCGTTGACCGCGGCCGCCAGTGAGTCCAGCGCGACATGGGCCGTGATGTCACAGGTGCCGTCCAGCACGGGCTCGCACTCGCGCCCGCCTCGGAAACCCGTCAGGGTCCCGTACGGCGGTCTGTCGTCGGCTACATGCCCGTAGTCGATGGCCAGTGCGGTCCCGTGCTGGATGCGGTCAACCACGGCGGCCCAGGCCTCGTCGCGAGCCAGACCGATCTCCGCGCGGTCACCTGGCTCGCCAGGCCACCACCGTTGCAACCACTCCAGGTCGTTGCCCTCGACAACAGCACCTGGTGTCAGGTCAGCTGTCAGGTAGTGCGGTACGCCGTTCTCGTCCCACTCGGCCAGTTCGCAGGGGACGTTGTCGAGCCACTCGTTGGCCACGACCAGTCCGGTCAGGCGGTCGGGCAGTTGGTCGTCCAGCTCGATCTCGAGCACCTTCAGGCCCTCAGCCCGCAGTACTCGGCCCAGCTCCCCGGAGCCGGCTCCGATATCAGTCACCTGATCTGTACCGACCTGGCGAGCCAACCGGGCGATGGCCCGACCGAACAGCTCCGACGCGTGCACCGACGTACGGAAGTGAGCTGCCGGCCGCTCACGCCGGTAGAAGCCGTCAACGCCGTAGAGCGCGTGCTGCCAGGCGGTGCGATAGGTCATGGCTGCCGTTCGGACAGGTAGTCACCCAGCGGTACGGCGTCGAACTGGCGCCACACGCCGTTCTTGTCCTCACGCCAGAGACCCAGCTCGGTCAACCGGACCACTGGCGCTGGTTCGGCGGCCAATGCGGCCTGGGCCTCGGCCACAATCGCCGGACCGCCCTGGGCGGACGACGAGATGGTCAGATGCGGATGCGGGTCCGGGAACTCGCCGCCGTACGGCGGGCACTCGGGGAAGGCCGCGAAAACGGTCTTGAGCAATGCACTGACCGCATCGAACGGCTCTGGGCGCAGCCAGGCGGTTCCGTTCGGGAACTGGCCGGCTGTCGGGAAGCTGAGGTCGAACGGTTGCAAAGAGCGAGTGACTGCGCGGAGCCGGTCCACATCCTGCTCTGTGGGCTCTGCGACCCAGGGGACGAGCACAGTGACGTGCGGTGGGATCAGCTCGGTCAGTGGGACCTGCGGTCGCGCGGTGGACCGTGACACCGAACGCCAGCGATCCGTGTACGCCGCCAGCTCGGGGACTGTGATCAGAATCGCGGTCAGTTCGGTCCGGGCGGCCCAGGCATCAGTCACCACTCCATGCTCTCATCGCCTAGGCTGACAGCCAGATCGTCTGGTACCCACCCGTGGGACTGGAACGACGAAGAGAGTGAGCTATGGAACGGATCGGCTTGATCGGAGCCGGCCGGGCCGGAACCGCCCTGGGAGCAGCCATGGCGGCAGCCGGGTATCCCTTGGTCGGAGTCTCCGCGCGGTCGGGCGCGTCACGTGATCGCGCCGCCCGCCTCCTTCCGCATGTGCCGGTGCTGTCGCCCGACGAGGTGACCGGCCGCGCTGACGTCGTACTGGTCGCGGTGCCGGACGCTGCGATCGCTGCGGTTGCTCACACGCTTCCACTGACCACCGGGCAGTACGTCGTGCATCTGTCGGGTGCACATGGGCTCACACCACTGCAGGGGCTCCAGGCGATCCCGGTGGCGCTGCATCCGCCGATGACGTTCACCGGTGTGGATGCCGTTGAGCTGCAGGACGTGGTTTTCACCGCGACCGCGCCGGATGCGGCCCGGGACGTGGTGGAGCGGTTGGTGAAGGCACTCGGTGCACAGGTTCAGTGGGTCGCTGATGCGGAGCGGGCGCGCTATCACGCCGGTGTGGTGCACGCCGCGAACCACCTGACCACGCTGCTCTCGCAAGCGTTCGCCGTACTGCGGGAAGCCGGTGTTACAGACCCTTCTGCAACACTCCGGCCACTCCTGACGGCAACCCTCGACAACACGCTGCGATCCGGTCATCATGCGCTCACCGGGCCGATTGCCCGGGGCGATGTCGACACGGTGGCAGCACATCTGGCAGGACTGCACGGCCGTACGGCGAGCACGTACGCCGAGCTGGCGCGGGCGACGGTGGACCTGATGGTGGCGGACGGACGGCTGGACGCGGGCACGGCAGCCCGGTTCGGCGAGGTGCTGGAGCGGTATCGGACAGGGGAGGCACCGCGATGAGACTGACCCAGACGAAGGCGGAACTGCGGGCGGCGGCTGCGGTCCGGCCACGGGCCGTGGTGATGACGATGGGCGCGCTGCACGAGGGGCATGCGGCGTTGCTGGCCGAGGCCCGCGAACGTGTCGGCCCCGAGGGCAGTGTGGTGCTGACGATCTTCGTGAACCCGTTGCAGTTCGGGCCGACCGAGGACTTCGATCGCTACCCACGCACCCTGGCCAGCGATCTGGCGATCGCGAAGAACGAGGGTGTGGATCTGGTCTTCAACCCGTCCCGCGACGAGCTCTACCCGAACGAGCCCTCGATCACTGTGCATCCCGGTCCGCTCGCGGACGAGCTGGAGGGGATGGTTCGGCCCGGTCACTTCGGCGGTGTGCTGACGGTGGTGTCGAAGCTGCTGCACCTGACGCAGCCGGATCTGGCGCTGTTCGGCGAGAAGGACTATCAGCAGCTCACGCTCATCCGCGAGATGGTCTGCGACCTGGACTGGAACGTCGACATCGTCCCGGTACCGACAGTCCGCGAGCCCGATGGTCTCGCGATGTCGTCACGCAACCGGTACCTCGACGAGACCGAGCGTGACGAGGCGCTGGTCCTGTACCGCGCTCTCACGGCCGGTGCGAAGGCTGGCATGAACGGACCGGACGCCGTACTGGCTGCTGCCCACGCCGAGCTGGAGGCGGTTCCGTCGGTCAAGATCGACTACCTGGCCCTGCGTGCGCCCGACCTTGGCCCGGTCATCGGCCCAGGCGAAGCCCGCATGCTCATCGCTGCCCGCGTGGGTCAGACTCGTCTCATTGACAACATTTCCATCACCCTGCGATGAAATCCGTTGATACGGTCCTTGAATGACCGCACCCGCAGTACCGCAGCGGCTAGCTGCACCTGAGCCGGGCTGGACCGACACAGTCGACGTGGTGGTGATCGGCTCGGGTATCGCCGGGCTGACTGCCGCGCTGAAGGCCCGTGAGCTCGGGACCGTGCTGGTAGTGACAAAGGACGTTGTCGCCTCCGGCTCGACGCAGTGGGCGCAGGGCGGCATTGCTGCCGCGCTCAGCCCCGAGGACTCTCCGGAAGAGCATCTGCAGGACACTCTGGTCGCAGGGGCCGGGCTGTGCGACCCAGACGCCGTACGGGCGCTGGTGACTGAAGGGCCGGAGGCAGTTCGGGACCTGATTGAGCTGGGGGCGCGGTTCGACACCCTGGCCAACGGGGAGATCTCGCTGACGCGTGAGGGCGGGCATCACCGCAACCGCATCGCCCACTCCGGCGGTGACGCGACCGGTGCGGAGATCGAGCGCGCGCTGGTCGCTGCGGTGAAGCGGGCGCCGGACATCCGCCTGATCGAGCACGCGCTCGTCATCGACCTGCTGCGGGCCGAGGACGGTGCTATCGCTGGTGTGACCCTCCACGTGATGGGTGAGGGCCAGCTCGACGGTATCGGTGCGATCCGCAGCCGGGTCGTGATCCTGGCGTCCGGTGGGCTCGGCCAGCTGTACGCCGCGACCACCAACCCCAGCGTCTCCACGGGCGACGGTATGGCGCTCGCGCTGCGGGCCGGCGCGAAGGTGCGCGACCTGGAGTTCGTGCAGTTCCACCCGACCGTGCTGTGGCTGGGCAAGAGCGCGAAAGGCCAGCAGCCGCTGGTCTCCGAGGCGGTCCGCGGTGAGGGGGCGTTCCTTGTCGACCATGAGGGCAAACGCTTCATGCAGGGCCAGCACGAGCTGGCCGACCTGGCTCCGCGTGACGTTGTGGCGAAGGCGATCATGCGGCAGATGCTTGCCGCTGGCAAGGATCACGTGTACCTGGACGCCCGGCACTTCGGTGACGAGAAGTGGCGGGTGCGGTTCCCGACCATCCTGGCCTCCTGCCGCTCACACGGTATCGATCCGGTCCGTGAGCTGATCCCGGTCGCACCTGCCTGCCACTACTCGTCCGGTGGGGTGTGGACCGACCTGAACGGGCAGACCTCGGTGCCAGGTCTCTACGCCTGTGGTGAAGTCGCGTGTACCGGTGTCCACGGTGCCAATCGGCTCGCCTCCAACTCCCTGCTCGAAGGACTCGTGTTCGCGCACCGCATCGCCGTTCATCTGGCCAAGGGCCTGCCAGAGCTGCGTGAACCGGCTGTCGACACCCGCATCCCCGGTCTGGTCGACGCGGACGTCGTACCGGAGCTGCAGCGCGTCATGACGGTCGGAGCCGGAGTGATCCGGAGCGCGTCCGGTCTCGCCGAGGCAGGTGGCGCGCTGGCCAAGCTGATCGAGCAGCCGGCCGGCGAACCCGGCACTCCGGGCTGGGAGGCGACGAACCTGGTGACGGTCGCCTCTGCCCTGATTGCTGCCGGCACTGTGCGCGAGGAGAGCCGCGGCTCGCACTGGCGCGAGGACCACCCGGATCGCGACGACCAGCAGTGGTCAGGCAATCTGGACCTGACACTGCTCGCCGACGGCGAGCGTGCCCGCCCCGGAGCGACCTTCGTTCCACAGAGCAAGGAGAACGACCAGCATGGATGACACCGTCGACCGGCAGTGGGTCGGTGACCTCGTGCGAGCCACGCTCGAGGAGGACCTCGCCGGTGGTGTGGACGTCACGACGACCGCCACGGTCGACCCGGAGCAGGTCTCGGTCGCCGAACTGGTCGCCCGGGCCGACGGCGTGGTCGCCGGGCTGGAGATCGCCGAACTGGTGATTCGGCAGGTCGCAGCGCCCGGGCAGGTCGAGCTCGAGTACTCCGTGGCCGATGGCGCGTCGGTACGGCGGGGCGACGTACTGATGACGATTCGCGGCAAGACCCAGCAGCTGCTGACTGCCGAGCGGACATCGCTCAACCTGCTCTGCCACCTGTCCGGTGTGGCCACGCTGACCCGGCGCTGGGTGGATGCGGTCGAGGGAACCGGTGCGGTCATCCGGGACACCCGCAAGACGATGCCGCTGCTGCGCTCGCTCGAGAAGTACGCCGTCCGCTGTGGTGGCGGCAAGAACCACCGTATGGGTCTGTCCGACGCCGCACTGATCAAGGACAACCACGTGATCGCGGCCGGTGGCGTGGCGGAGGCGTTCCGGCTGGTGCGCAAGGCCTTCCCGGAGATCTCGGTTGAGGTCGAGGTGGACTCGGTCGAGGACGCGTTGATCGCAGTGGACTCAGGTGCCGAGCTGATCCTGCTCGACAACATGGATGTCCCGCTGCTGCGGGAGGCCGTCGAGAAGGTGGCCGGCCGCGCGAAGCTGGAGGCATCCGGCGGGCTGACGCTCGACCGCGCCCGGGAGGTCGCCGAGACCGGTGTGAACTTCCTGGCGGTCGGTGCGCTCACGCACTCCGCGCCGGTGCTGGACATCGCCCTGGACCTCAAGGCCGTCTGATGCTGCTGGCCGTCGCAGTCGAGAACACCAGGACCCTTGTGGGCCTGGTGTTCGAGGGCACGGTCAAACGCCACTGGTGGGTCGGCACCGACTCACGCCGTACGGCGGATGAGTGGGCGGTGCTGATCCAGGGCCTGCTCGCTGGTGAGGCCCCGGTGTCCGGGATCGCGGTCTGTTCCGCCGTACCGCAGGTGCTGCACGAATTCCGCGACCTGGTCACGCGCTACTACCAGGACGTGCCGAGCGTGGTGGTGGAACCAGGTGTGAAGACCGGTCTGCCCGTGCTGGTCGACAACCCGCGTGAGGTCGGCACGGATCGGATCGCCAACGCACTCGCTGCGGTCCAGCTGTACGGCGCTCCCTGCCTGATCGTCGACGTCGGTACGGCGATCACCATCGACGTGGTCAACCCGGCCGGTGCGTTCGCCGGGGGAGTGATTGCCCCCGGCATCGAGACTGCGACCGACGCGTTGGGTGATGTCGCTGCCCAGCTCCGCCGGGTCGAGCTGGTCCGGCCGCGCACGCTGGTCGCCAAGAACACGGTTGAGGCGCTGCAGTCCGGAGCAGTGCACGGTTTCGCGGCCATGGTCGACGGACTGGTCGACCGGATCCGCACGGACCAGTCCTTCGCTCCGGACACACCCGTCGTACTGACCGGTGCCTTGGCGCCGCTGCTGCTGCGCGACCTCGCGACGTTGGTCCAGCACGAGCCACTGCTCACGCTGCGCGGCCTGCACCAGGCATTCGCGCGTAACCACGCCTAGCTCTCGATCGGACGCCCGACCGTGAGTGCGGTCCGCAGGGTCTCCGGGAGTGCGTTGAAGACGGAGTCCGGCTGGGTGCCGGTGCCGTCCAGGGTCTTGGAGAAGAAGCAGCGCATTGCGGCGGCCAGCACGACATCCAGTACGTCGTCGTCGCCCAGACCGTGTGCCTTGAGCTCGTCCACGTCCTCCTGCGTGACCGTGTCCGCAGCCAGGGCGACTTTGCGGGCGAAGGCCATCACTGCGCGGTCCACCGGGTCACCGGCGGTCTCGCCGGCGAACTCGGTCACCTCGTCGGCCGTGTAGAAGTTGTCGGTGAGGATCTGTCCGTGCGCGAGGCTGCAGTAGCTCGACCTGAGCGCGGTGGCCGCTGCGAACGTGGCGATCTCGTAGCGGCGCAGATCCATCGATTCCTTGACGGCGGCATTCAGCTGGAGCCAGGCGTCGAAGACGGCCGGCCGAGCGCCGAAGACGCTGACGTAGTTGGGCACGTGTCCGGCCGGAGCGCGGTGCGTGTCGTAGAAATCCTGGTTCTCGGGTACAGCGATAAAGCCCATGGTGTCCCCCCATTGGTCTGCCCCCTGATGTGGCAGCTTCCACGGTATATCGTGCAGCCCGTCAGTGGTGAGGTACTGAAACGAGGTGGTCCGAGTGCGGCGGAAACTCGCCGTGGCACTGGTCATGGTGACCGGTGCCTCCGTTCTGACCGCTTGTACGGCGGATCCGTCGCCGTCGGCCGTGGCGGTCGCCTGGGTGGGCAGCGCGACGAAGTCCGTCCGGGTGACCTGGAAGGACGCCGACGCACCCAACCGGATCACGATCGAGGGTGTGCTCAGCGAAAGCCCGTCGTACGTCCAGTACCTGCCGGCCACCCAGGGGAACAGTTGGGACATCCCGACCACGGCGTTCCCGCCGGACGGCAACTACCGCGTGGTCGTCACCAACGGGACGACGAAGGAAGGGCTGACCGGCAAGCCGGCGAAGTCCCCGGTGTTCGACACCGACGGACCGGTCCGGCCGAACTCGGCGTTCGCGGTGGCCCAGGGCCGTGGTGTGCTGATCCGCTGGGCAGTGCCGCCCGCACGGCAGGACTTCACCCCGAACGACCCGCTCGACGTGGACGGTCCGAAGGCGCAGAAGTACGTGCCGATCATCGGCCGCCCCGGTACGCAGCCGGCACCGATCGGTCCGGGGACGACCTCGACCCGGAAGGTGATCAACAGCATCAAGCCGCCGTTCCTGTTCCAGTTGCGGACCGAGAACGAGTGGTCGAGCAACCTCGGTGGACAGGTGGTCGGTCTGACCAGTTCGGCGACAGTGTTCGTTCCGCCGCTGGCGCAGTACAGCCTGCCGGTGCGGGTGCGAGGCCGCGTGGTGCTGCAGGAGACGTTCTGTGCTGCTGAGACCGCCTGTGCGCTGCAGCAGACCACGTCGGCTGGTATACCGCTGACCGTGCTGACCCAGGTGACACCGAAGGCGCGCTGGAGTCCGGTTGCCCGTGGCAAGACCACGGCTGGTGGCCACTACGACATCCCGGTCGTCACTGCGGGTAGCCGCCCGTACAAGGTAGTTGCGAGTCCCTACGCCAAGCCGGGCGTGCTGACGAGTGAGGCGGCCAGTCCGGCGGTCTTCACTCGCGCGGTGGTCCGGCTGCTCGCCGGTGGCTACCTCGGCGGCAACAACAAGAAGCGCGGCGAGATGGTCACCATCTTCGCCAGAGTGGCTCCGGCGTACACGTCCACGGCGACCCTGCAGCTGTGGAACCGGCAGACCCGCAGCTGGAAGTCGGTGAAGCTGGTGGCACTGCGCCGCGGGCAGGCCGTCTTCGGGTTCAAGATCGGTGCCGTCGGCACCTACTCGTACCGCTGGGTGCTGCCACCGGCCGCATCCGGTGGCCGCAACATGGACGGGCTGACCACTCCGAAGCTGGACCTGCGGATCCGCCCCTAGGCCTCGGCGGACTCGGTCTCCAGACCGAGCTCGTCGGCCCGGTGCCGGCGGCGGATCTTGTAGTACGCGTACGCCGCGACCGCACCGACGACGACCACCACGAGCGCCCAGACCGACAGCTGGCCGAAGATCTTGTCCGCGTTGTCACCGATGTGGAAGGCAACGATCCCGATCGTGGTGGACCAGGCGATCCCGCCGGTCGCGTTCGCGATCAGGAACTTCGGGTAGGGCATCCGCAGGGTGCCGGCCATCGGGCCGGCGAAGATCCGGAGCAGGGCGACGAACCGGCCGAAGAAGACCGTCCAAACGCCGTACCGGTGGAAGTACTTCTCGGCGCGCTCGATGCGGTCGGCCGAGAAGTGTTTGGACCGGCGGCCGAGCCGGTCGAACAGGCTCCGGCCGGCTCGGCGGCCGATGTAGTAACCGACCGAGTCGCCGATGATCGCACCCGTCGCGGCGGCCCCGATCACGAACTCGAGCCGCAGGTCGCCCTGGGACGACAGCAGCGCCGCGGCGATCAGCGTGGTCTCGCCCGGCAGCGGCACCCCCATGCTCTCGATGCCGATGACGAGCCCCACCACCAGGTACGCCAGAACAGCCAATCCACCGGTCGGTATCGCAATCGCCAGCGCTTCCCCCATGTACCCATAGTGACATCGGTCGGCAAGCAGTTAACTGACAGATGAGGTACTTCGGGGGAAAATCAGGGTGCCTCGCCGGACGGTACGACGGTGAACATGATGTGGATCGAACGGGTGCCCGCCGGGTGGTCCGCCGCCGTCCGGCCCTTCCGGTAGCTGTTCACCAGCTTCTGCAGCTCGCTCCCGAGCTGTTCGGCTTCTTCGTGGGTCAGCCACACCCGGGAGCGGCTCATCGCGCTGATGTCGTCCCAGGGGTCGTCACCGGGCAGGTCGTCGAACAGTTCGAGCATCCGGTCGGTGGCGACCCGCATCATCGCCTGATTGGCGGTCCGGCCGGCCATCGAGGACTGCGACGGGATCGTCATGCCTTGGGCGGGCGCCCGCCAGGGGCGCTCCCGGCCGTCGGTGGACTCCGCGCGCTCGACGATGCCCCAGCGCTCCAGCGCCCGGAGGTGGTAGCTCATCGCGGACGGCGTCAGCCCGGCCAGCTCCGCACACTCGGTCGCGGTCAGCACCCGGCCGCTGTAGAGCTCGTCGATGACCAGTTGCCGGGCCGGGTGCGCCAGGGCGCGGATCGCCCGCGGATCGGTCAGCACCAGCTTCTTCTCGGCCACCGCGACAGCGTAGCGAGCCTTGACGCCGAAACATCTGAAGGGTTTACTTCAGATTTATGAAGCAAACCCTTCAGAGTTCTCTCTGGTCGAGCCCGGACATCCGGCTGGTGCTACCGGCCCGGGCGTTGTCGTACGCCGGGGATGCGATCGCGATGGTCGTGTTGATGCTCCGGGTCAAGGAGTACGGCGGGGCCGGGGCGATCACCGTCCTGCTGCTGGCGTTCGCCGTACCGACCGTGGTGATGATCCCGATCGCCGGGCGGATCGTGGACAGCTTCGACTCGCGTGCCGTACTGGTGTGCGCCACGTTGCTGCAGACCGCTGCAGGGGTGGCGCTGGCGTTCAGTCACGACCTGGTGAGCACGGTGGGCCTGGTGTGTCTGCTGCAAGTGGGGCAGGCGGTGGCGGGGCCGTGCTGGGGTGCGCTGATTCCACGGATCGTTGGGGAGGAGCAGGTTGGTCGGGCTACCGGGACCAGCCAGGCCCTGAACGGCGTGGCGATGCTGGCCGGTTCTGCGGTCGGCGGAGTGCTCGTGGAATGGCTTGGTGGTCGCGATGCGCTGCTGGTGAATGCGGCCACCTTCGGACTGCTGACTGTGGTGGCCGGTCTGGTGCGGACACGGCGGCGGCCCGCGCCTGGTGTCGCCCGCGCGCACGGCGGCTTCAACGCTGGGCTGCGCGCCATGCTCGGCGATCCGCTGCTGCGGGTGCTGATCGTGTGCCTCTGGGTGTTCGTGCTGGTGGGTGAGGCTGTGAACGTGGCCGAGGTCTTCCTGGTGACCGATGAGGTGGGCCTGAACTCAGCCGGATACGGGTGGGTGCTGGCCGCTCAGGGGGCGGGCGCGATCCTCGGTGCCTGGGGCTGTGGTCGGCTGAATACCTCCGCCGCCCGGGCGCGCGCTGTCATGGCGGGCATGGCCGGCATCGGCGTCGGCACAGTGGGCATGGGCGTGGCGAACGGCGTTGTCCTGCTGATCGTCGGCGCAGTGGTGACCGGGACTGGAGGCGGTCTGCTGAACGCCGCCACCAGCACCCTGATCGTGACTCGGGTTGCCGAGGAGGTTCGGGGGCGAGTGGTTGCGGCGCTGTCCGGGACGGCCAGGGCCTGCACCCTGGTTGCGCTGCCGCTCGGAGGGCTGCTCTGTGATGCGCTCAGGCCGCGGATGACCTTCCTCGCCTGCGGGGTGACCTGTGTGGTCGGTGCGGGAGTGGCCGTCGTACTGGTGGTCAGAACAAAGGATTCGGTTGTGGAGGCGGTCAGTCACTAGCCTTGGCGTATGACTGATACACACGTGGACCCGACTGACGACCTGCCCGAGCAGATGCGGGTGCGCCGGGAGAAGCGTGACCGCCTGCTGGCGGAAGGAGTGCAGCCCTACCCGATCTCGGTGCCGCGGACGCACCTGCTGAAGGACCTGCGCGCGACGTACGACGGGCAGGAGCTGGAGCCGGACACCAAGACCGGAGAGCAGGTGTCGGTGGCCGGCCGGGTCATCTTCCTGCGCAACACCGGCAAGCTCTGCTTCGTCCGGCTGCGTGAGGGGGACGGGACCGAGCTGCAGGTGATGCTGTCGCTGGCCGACCTCGGCGAGGAGGAGCTGGCCCGGTTCAAGCAGCTCGTCGACATCGGTGACCTGCTGGCTGTCCAGGGCGAGGTCGTGACGAGTCGCCGGGGCGAGCTGTCGGTGCAGGCGACCGGCTGGCAGATGGCTGCCAAGACGCTGCGCCCGCTGCCGAACGAGCACAAGCCGCTGAACGAGGAGGCCCGGGTCCGGCTGCGGTACGTCGACCTGATCGTGCGCCCCGAGGCCCGGGAGATGGTCCGGGCCAAGGCCGGCGTACTGAAGTCACTGCGGGCGACGTACGACGCGCACGGCTTCATCGAGGTGGAGACGCCGGTCCTGCAGCTCACCAACGGTGGTGCCGCGGCCCGGCCGTTCAGCACGCACCTGAACGCGTTCGACCAGGAGATGAAGCTGCGGATCGCGCTCGAGCTCGATCTCAAGCGCGCGATGATCGGTGGGGTCGACCGGGTCTTCGAGATCGGCCGCACGTTCCGCAACGAGGGCCTGGACTCCACCCATGCCGCGGAATTCTCGATGATCGAGGCGTACCAGGCGTACGGCGATTACGACACGATGGCCGAACTCATCCAGGAGCTGATCCGGAACGCCGGTGCGGCGATCGGGCGGACGACGGTGACTGCGCGCGACGGTTCGGAGATCGACTTCACCCAGCCGTTCCGCCATGCGACGCTTTTCGGGCTGCTGTCCGAAGCGGTCGGTGAGAGTGTCGACCAGACCACCGACCTGCCGGCGCTGCTGAAGTTGGCCGAGCAGCACGAGGTCGAGCTGCAGCCGGGCCGGAATGCCGGCGAGATCGCCGTCGACCTGTTCGAGAAGTTGTGCGAACACGACCTGATCCAGCCGACGTTTGTGCGTGACTATCCGGAGTCGGCGCGGCCGCTGGCCAAGCCGCACCGGGAAATCCCCGGCCTGGTCGAGGCCTGGGACCTGTTCGTCAACGGGGTCGAGCTCGGGGTCGCGTACTCGGAGCTGAACGACCCGGTGATCCAGCGGGATCGCCTGGTGGAGCAGTCGTTGCTGGCCGCCGCCGGTGATCCCGAGGCGATGGATCTCGACGAGGACTTCCTGCGGGCGATGGAGTTCGGCATGCCGCCGGCCGGCGGGATGGGGATGGGCCTGGACCGGTTGATCATGCTGTTCACCGGCGCCGGTATACGGGAGACGATTCTCTTCCCGTTGCTCCGGCCGGAGTGATTGTCACGATTTCGTGCAAGTGGGCCGTGGATGCTGCATAGCACATCCGCGGCCCGCTGCATTTTCCGGGGCTATTTGAATACGGAAGGTCACGAGGCCGGCGTCACAACTTTCCGGAACATTCCGCACGGAGAATGACAAGTGGGTGGTTTGTGCGGTACAAATCAGGTGCAAACAATTCGGCAGGGGATTGTGCCCGGTGACGGGTGCAGGAAGGATTGTCATCGATGGCGCAAAGGGTGCAGGTGGTCCTCGAGGACGATCTCGACGGCGGTAAGGCCGACGAGACCGTGACCTTCGGGCTGGACGGGACGACGTACGAGATCGACCTTTCCAAGAAGAACGCCGCCAAGCTGCGCGACGCCCTCGCCGGGTACGTCGGCTCGGCCCGCCGGGTGGCCGGTCGCCGTGGTGCCGCCGGACGGGCCCGCGGTCGCGGCCGGTCCGCATCGGACTCCGCGGACATCCGGGCCTGGGCCAAGGAGAACGGCTACGAGGTCAGTGAGCGCGGCCGGATCTCGGCCGAGGTGCGGGCGGCGTACAACGAAGCCAAGTAATTTCGGCTAGGTCTTGCGGTCCCGGTACCCTTGGGGTATCGGGACCGTCCGCATTCCGGTTGTTTCAGGATGCGGACATCTCGGTCACGACAGGCGGTCCTCGGAGTGCCTGACCGGGCAGTCATCGCCAGGAATTCGCTGGTGGCGAACATGCTGTCCGATCGTGGTCAGGCGGGAACACCCTGGAGATCCGTGGGGTTGTTCCCTTGTGATGCCGCCCGGGTGTCCGATCCAACAGTGATTGTTTGTTCGCCCAGAGCGAGCTTGTCGGTACCGGGGACTAGCATGCATGTACGGGGGTCGGCCCACACGGCACGTCCGACTCCTCTGAGGCAAGGAGCGCTTTGGCGATGTTTGAACGATTTACGGACCGCGCCCGTCGGGTAGTCGTCCTGGCTCAGGAAGAGGCCAGGATGCTCAGCCACAACTACATCGGGACCGAGCACATCCTGCTCGGCCTGATCCACGAGGGTGAAGGTGTCGCCGCCAAGGCTCTCGAGAGCCTGGGTATCTCGCTCGAGGCCGTCCGCTCCCAGGTCGAGGAGATCATCGGCCAGGGGCAGCAGGCACCGAGCGGGCACATCCCGTTCACCCCCCGCGCCAAGAAGGTGCTGGAGCTCTCCCTGCGTGAGGCCCTGCAACTGGGTCACAACTACATCGGCACCGAGCACATCCTGCTCGGCCTCATCCGCGAGGGTGAGGGTGTCGCAGCGCAGGTCCTGGTCAAGCTCGGTGCGGACCTGAACAAGGTCCGGCAGCAGGTCATCCAGCTGCTGAGCGGGTACCAGGGCAAGGAGCCCACGACAACCGGTGCACCCGCGGAAGGTGCCCCGAGCAGCTCCCTGGTGCTCGACCAGTTCGGCCGGAACTACACCCAGTCGGCTCGTGAGGCCAAGCTCGACCCGGTGATCGGGCGCGAGATGGAGATCGAGCGGGTCATGCAGGTGCTGTCCCGGCGGACCAAGAACAACCCTGTCCTGATCGGTGAGCCGGGTGTCGGCAAGACGGCGATCGTGGAGGGTCTGGCTCAGCAGATCGTCCGTGGTGACGTCCCGGAGACGCTCAAGGACAAGCAGATCTACTCCCTCGACCTCGGTGCCCTGGTGGCGGGTTCCCGCTACCGCGGTGACTTCGAGGAGCGCCTGAAGAAGGTGCTGAAGGAGATCCGCACCCGCGGCGACATCGTGCTGTTCATCGACGAGATCCACACCCTCGTCGGGGCCGGTGCGGCCGAGGGCGCGATCGACGCGGCGAGCATCCTGAAGCCGATGCTGGCCCGCGGCGAGCTGCAGACCATCGGTGCGACCACCCTCGACGAGTACCGCAAGTACGTCGAGAAGGACGCCGCGCTGGAGCGCCGCTTCCAGCCGATCCAGGTCGCCGAGCCCTCGATCGCGCACACGATCGAGATCCTCAAGGGTCTGCGCGACCGCTACGAGGCGCACCACCGGGTGACCATCACCGATGCCGCGCTGGTGAACGCCGCGCAGATGGCCGACCGCTACATCTCCGACCGGTTCCTCCCGGACAAGGCGATCGACCTGATCGACGAGGCCGGGGCCCGGTTGCGGATCCGCCGGATGACGGCGCCGCCGGACCTGCGCGAGTTCGACGAGAAGATCGCGAACGTGCGCCGGGAGAAGGAGTCGGCGATCGATGCTCAGGACTTCGAGCGCGCCGCGGGGCTCCGCGACGACGAGAAGAAGCTGATCAACGCGAAGGCCGAGCGGGAGAAGCAGTGGAAGGCCGGCGACATGGATGTCGTCGCCGAGGTCGACGAGGAGCTGATCGCCGAGGTGCTCAGCACCGCGACCGGTATCCCCGTCTTCAAGCTGACCGAGGAGGAGTCCTCGCGACTGCTCGACATGGAGAAGGTGCTGGCCAAGAGCTACATCGGCCAGACCGACGCGGTGAAGGCGCTGTCCCGCTCGATCCGGCGTACTCGCGCCGGCCTGAAGGACCCGCGCCGCCCGAGCGGCTCGTTCATCTTCGCCGGCCCGTCCGGTGTCGGTAAGACCGAGCTGTCGAAGGTGCTGACCGAGTTCCTGTTCGGCGACCAGAACGCGCTGATCAGCCTCGACATGTCGGAGTACTCGGAGAAGCACACGGCCTCCCGGCTGTTCGGCTCGCCTCCTGGGTACGTCGGCTACGAAGAGGGTGGCCAGCTGACCGAGAAGGTCCGCCGCAAGCCGTTCTCCGTGGTGCTGTTCGACGAGGTGGAGAAGGCCCACCCGGACATCTTCAACTCGCTGCTGCAGATCCTGGACGAAGGTCGCCTGACCGACGCCCAGGGCCGCGTGGTCGACTTCAAGAACACGGTCATCATCATGACCACCAACCTGGGCACCAAGGACATCTCGAAGGGGGCCCTCGGTTTCTCGCAGACCGCGGACACCTCGGGCTCGTACGAGCGGATGAAGTCCAAGGTGACGGAGGAGCTCAAGCAGCACTTCCGCCCGGAGTTCCTGAACCGGGTCGACGAGATCGTGGTCTTCCACCAGCACAGCAAGGACGACATCGTCAAGATCGTCGACCTGATGCTGGCCCAGGTGGAGGAGCGCCTGAAGGACAAGGACATGGGCATCGAGCTCACGCCGGCGGCGAAGGCACTGGTCGCCGACCGTGGCTTCGACCCGGTCCTGGGCGCCCGCCCGCTCCGCCGCGCACTCCAGCGCGACGTGGAGGACGTCCTCGCCGAGAAGATCCTGTTCGGGGAGCTGCGGCCCGGCCAGATCGTCCTGGTCGACGTCGCCCCGGACGACACCGTGGACGCCGACGGTCTGCGCGAGTACTTCACCTTCACCGGGACGCCGAAGGCCGGCGCTTCCGAGCTGGAGCTGACCGACCTCGCCGCCGGTGGCACCTCGGGTCTGCAGGACTCGTAGTAGCCAAGTAGTCAGCACAAGGGCCCCACGCTCCGGCGTGGGGCCCTTTGCCGTTCAGGGGAGGGCGACGACCTTCCCGGTCGCCTGGTCGGATTCCAGGTACGCGTGGGCCGCGGCGATCTCGCCGAGCGGGAAGGTCCGGTCGAGGTTCGGTCGGTAGGCGCCGGCCTCGACCTGGTCGACGATCTGCTGCAACGCCGCGGTGTTCCCGGCGGTGTCCTTGCTGTGGAACGACGTCAGTTTGGTGCCGGACGGGATGGCGGCGATCGGCTCGAAGTCGGGCACCAGCCACCCGCTGAGCGACCCCGAGACGCAGACGCTGCCGCCACGTCGGACGAGCTGCAACGAATCGAGCGCCGTCCGGGCACCGACGAGATCGAGGACGTGGTCCGGTCCGTCCGGCCACACGGCCCGTACGGCGGCCGCCAGCGAACTGCCGTCGTCGAGCAACGCGTGGGTGGTGTGCAGCCCGCCGAGCTTGGCCGGCTGGCGAGTCGTCGCCGCGGTCTCGGCACCGAGGGCAGTCGCGATCGACGCGGCCGCCATCCCGACCGACGACGTACCGCCGCGGATGAGTAGACGGTCGCCCGCCACGACTCCGAGTGCGTCCAGCGAGCCCTGCGCGGTCAGGTAGGTCTCGGGCAGCGCCGCCAGCACCTCCCACGGCAGCGACGTGGTGATCGGCATCAGCAGTTCGTTCGGCAGTACGGCGTACTCGGCGTACCCACCGTCGAACGCGCGGCCCATCTCGCCCATCACGGCTGCGACCGTCGACCCCGCGGGCAACCGTGGATCGGTGGACTCCGCTACGACGCCGACGCACTCGATCCCGAGGATGCGTGGGAAGGTCACGCCCGGCGAATGTCCCTGGCGGGTCCTGAGCTCGGAACGGTTCAGTCCCGCACCCTTGACCTCGACCAGGCTCCACCCGGTTCGAACGGCCGGAACCGGGACCTTCCGAAGCTCCAGCACCTCTGGCCCACCGGCCCGGACACACACTGCGGCTCGCATCATGCATCCACTGTGGTCGCTGCCGCCGCTGGCCGACCACCGGTAGGATGCCAAGTTATGCCCGATGCCCGCCAAACCCCGGAAGCGTCCCGGCTGTGGCCCTCAGGTGGTGTTCACCTTTGGCGCTCGGGCGGCGCCAGCTCGCTGCACTCCCATCCACAGGGCCACCTGGTGTACGCCGCCAGCGGCGTACTGTCCGTGCAAACAGTCCGCGGTACGTCGGTTGTGCCGGCCAATCGGGTCGCGTGGACACCGGCCGGATTCCAGCACTCCCATCGGGCGCACAGCACCACAGACATGCGGATCCTGTTCCTACCGGTCTCGCTGGCTCGCCGGGTGCCTGAGCATCCGGTCGTCTTCACCGCCTCTGCGCTGGCCCGCGAAGTCATCCTCGCGCTCACGGGTCAGCAGAGTTATGACAGCGGCGCCGAGGCCCGGCTCCGACGCGTGCTGGTCGACGAGTTGCGGGACGCCGACGAGCTGCCGCTGCACCTGCCGGAACCCACCGACGACCGGCTGCAGGCCATCGCGAGGCTCCTCGCCGAGGACCCCGCCGAGAACAGGTCGCTGGTCGAGCTCGGGCGAGCCATCGGAGCCAGCGCCCGGACTCTCAGCCGGCTGTTCCACGATGAGCTCGGGATGACGTTCTACGAGTGGCGAACGCAGCTCCGCATCTGTCACGCGCTCGTGCTGCTGGCCGAGAACCGCACCACGACCGAGGTCGCTCACGCCTGCGGCTGGTCCAATCCGAGTGGTTTCATCGAAGCCTTCGCTGCCCTGCTCGGCACCACACCCGGCCGCTATCGTGCGGGTTTTCCTGCGCAGTCCTGACGAGGTATTCGACCGTGGTCGAAAGGTGTCCGGTTTCGGGCGGTCCGCCAATTACGCTCCTACACTGCGAAGATGCCGTCGGGGCTCCGGATCGATCTGCTCGGACCGCTCACCGTCCGCAGCGGTGCGGCGGAGATCTCGGTCGGGCCGTTGCGGCAGCAGGCGATGTTCGCGGTACTGGCGCTGAATGCCGACCGGGTGCTGACGCCGGAGCAGTTGCTCGACCTGGTGTGGGACGACGATCCGCCGCCGACCGGGATCAAGGTCGTGCCGACCTACGTGTACCGGATCCGGAAGTCGTTGCCGGCGGATGCGCGGCTGGAGCGGACGACGGCGGGGTATGTGCTGCGGCTCGATCCTGGGGTCCTTGATCTGGAGCGCTTCGAGACGACTGTGCGGGCCGCTGGTCGGCACAGCGATCCAGAGCAGGCGCTGGCGTTGCATGAGCAGGCGCTGGCGCTGTTTCGCGGTCAGCCGTTGAGCGGTCTGCCGGGGCAGTACCTGGCCGGACAGCGCCGCCGGATCGCCGAACGGCGGGAGAAGGCGCTCGGTACCCGGATCCAGTTGCAGCTCGCCGCAGACAGGCACGTCGAGGCGATCCCCGAGCTGATCGGTCTGGTTGCCGACCATCCGTTCGACGAACGGTTCGCCGTACTGCTGATGAACGCGCTGGCCGGGAGTGGTCGGCAGGCCGAGGCGCTTGAGACCTATCAGCGAGTACGCCGGACGCTCGTCGAACAGCTCGGGATCGAGCCGGGCCCCGAACTGCGGGCTGCGCAGCAGACGCTCCTGCGGGTCGAGGCGCCTGCGGTGCCGTCACGCAACGAGCTCCCGTACGGCGGGGCCGCGTTCGCCGGTCGGGCTGCGGAGCTGGCCGAAGTGGTCGCTGCCTTGCGGACGACTGCTGGATCCGCGCCGCCGGTTCTGGCGATCGACGGGATGGCGGGGATCGGCAAGACCGCGCTGGCGGTCCAGGCGGGGCACCTGCTGGCGGCGCAGTACCCGGATGGTCAGTTGTTCGTCGACCTGCACGGGCACACGCCGGGGCGCGAGCCACTCGGGACCGAGCAGGCGGTCGACCACCTGCTGCGCGGCATCGGCGTACCGGCGGATCAGATTCCTGGCTGCCTCGAGGACCGGTTGTCGTTGTGGCGGTCGAAGTCGGCGCGGCTGCGGTTGCTGGTCGTGCTGGACAACGCACCAGATGCGGAGTCCGTACGGCGATTGTTGCCGGGGGCATCGGATTGTGCGGTGCTGGTGACGAGCCGGCGGTTGCTGGTCGAACTGGACGCCAAGCGCCGGCTCGGGCTCGGCCTGCTGGCGATGGACGATGCGACGGCCTTGCTGATCGAGATCGCCGGGCCGGATCGGCATGGCGGCGACGAGTCCGCGGTGCGCGAGCTGGCCGAGCACTGTGGGCGGTTGCCGTTGGCGTTGCGGATCGCGGGTGCGCGGTTGCGGCATCGGCCGGCCTGGTCGATGCAGCACCTGAACCAGCGGCTGCGGGGACGGCGCCGGTTGCGCGAGCTCGATGGCGACTCGAACGGGGTCCGGTCGGCGTTCGCGGTGTCGTACGAGCATCTGCCCGAGGATCAGCGCCGGATGTTCGCGTGCCTCGGGTTGTTCCCCGGCAAGGACTTCGACGCGCACGCTGCCGCGGCGCTGGCCGGGATCGACGTACCGGCGGCTGAGGTACTGCTGGAGAGCCTGGTGGATGCGAGCTTGCTGCTGGCGCCGCGGCCGGGGCGGTACGAGTTCCATGACTTGCTGCGTGGGTATGCCGCGGAGGTTGCCGATGACGCGAGTGCAGTCGGTCGGCTCGTCGAGCACTACCTGGCGGTGGCCGGTCCGGAAATTGGTCCGGATCTGAGCTGGGCCGATGTCGAGCGGCCGAACTTGCTTGCTGCGTTGGAGGTTGCCGAGGACGCGGCGGCGGTGCGGTTCGCCTTGGTGCTGGCTCCTTACCTGCATCGCCGTAGCCGGCTGGACGAGCTGGACGCCGTACTGACGACCGGGCTGGCTGCTGCCGCGCGGCGGCAGGATGCGGTCGGTGAAGCGCGGCTGCTGTTGCTGCGTGGGAACTTCGGGCAGTTCCGTTGTGGTCCGCAGAAGGGATTGTGCGATCTGCGCCGGGCCGCGGAGTTGGCGCCGGACGACGAGCCGGGGTTGCGAGCGCGGATCCTGGGATCGTTGGGCTACACGCAGGGCACGCTGGATCCGTCGTCGAGTCATGCCGACCTGCTGCGGACGTCGTTGCGGCTCGCGAACCTGGCCGGGGATCGTGAAGCCGTCGTCGAGACGCTGGGTCGCCTTGCTGCACTGGCGGTTCGGCAGCACGGGTTTGCGATGGCGCTGGAGTACTACGAGCGAGCGCTCGAGCTGGCGCGTGAGATCGGTGACGAGCGACTCGAACCCGAACTGCTGAACGGCATCGCCGTCTGCCGTCTCGCGGCAGACGACCCGCTACCTGCTCTCGAAGCGACGCGCGCCGCGCAACGTCTGGCCGCCGTGCACGAGCTGGACTTCTCAATGAGCTACGCCTTGTGTCACCAAGGTGAGGCCCACCGCCGCCTCGGCCGCACCAAGCTGGCTGTCGAGATTCACGAGCAGGCCCTGAAGCTGGCGATCGGCAACTGCACCCACCTCGACGAGGTCGACGCGCGGCTGCACCTGGGCCGCAGCCTGCTCAGCGCCGGTCGTGAGGAGTCGGCCGCCGAGCAGTTCGATCTGGCCCTCCGCCTCAGCCAGGACCGCGGTCACGCTCTGGGCATCGTCGATGCCCTCGCCGGCCTGGCCGACTGTGCACCACAGCCCGCCCGGGCCGACCGTCTGATCCGCCGAGCCCGTGACGTGGCCACCGAGGCCGGGTACGGCGCTCTGGCCGCCCGCTTGGAGTGTCGCCGTCCAGCGGTTCAGGTCTGATCAGGGTTCGCGGCGCCGGAGCTGGTTGATGGTGTGGGTGACGGTTGCCGGGTTTGGTGTGCTGTGGCTGGTGCGCTGGCTGAAGAGGTGGGCCGTGGTGGTGGCGAACCAGCAGACGGTGGTCACGAGAGCTATGGCTGGTCCGGGGCCCGGCCAGCTGTCACCCAGTGCTTCCACTTGACCTGCTTGGTAGGCGCCAGCCAGTAAGAGCAGGGTGATGACTGCGACGATGCACGCCGTGGCCTGGGCCCGGTGACCGGGCTTGAGCATCAGCAATGCGACTGTGGCGACTAGACCGACCAGCCATGTGAGGGCCAGCTGCGGCTGGGTTTCGAGACCCAGTTGCCAGACCGAGAGTCCGAGTCGGCGGCTGTAGGCCCACGGCAGAAGCAGTGTGAGGCCGGTAGCCAGTGCGGCGAGCAGTCCGGCTCGGGCGAACCAGCGATGCTCGTTGACGGCCAGCTTCTGCTCGGCTGCCGCCAGACGGATCGGCAGCTCTTCGTCCGGGAGGGTGCTCATCGGGCGACGTCCAAGCGCACCACGTCGTTGCCCAGCTGGAAGTACAGGGCCTGACCGATGACAGTCACCTGATCTGCAGCCTGCGGCACACCCTGTCCCGGGCCTGCGAGCACAGTGACCCGGCCGGCATCCACGCGCAGCAGGTGCACGGCGTCGTACCCCCAGAGCTTGCCATCGGGTCCGGCGAACCAGGTCCCGGGCGCATCACGGAGCGGCCGTAGCTCACCGTTGACCACAACTCGTCGTACGCCGTCCGGTCCGTAGAGGTTCAGCTCGCGGTGCACTGTGGTCCGGCCACGCACTAGATGTACGGCGCGGTCGGGATCCGCAAGGGTCCACCACACTCCGCCTTGACCGTCGGGCGCCCACGCGTGAGCAGCGAGCGGTAGCCGGATCCGCACCAGCTTGCCGGCGGCGTCGAGTCCGAGCTGGGTACTCACGCCAGGCGAACCCTGCTGCGGATCCACAGTCTCGACGGGCGGCAGTACGGTCGCCCGGAAGTTCGTCGTACCGCGCACTGGTGTTCGCCGATCGCAGCGTGGCTCTGGATCGGGTGCGGCCGGGTACGTCGAGGCTGCGCTCGCCGCAGCTGGGATCTGCAGGATCTGACCACCGCCACCTGGTGCAGTCCCCAGCAGCACCGATCCATCCGGCCGTGCCTCGATACTGCTGACTCCGTCAGCGCCTCCGGGCAGCTTGCGCAGTACGCCGTCCGGCGTGATCACCGATGTCGGCGCTCCACCGCCCAGCCAGATGTTGCCGCGGACATCGACCGCGAACGCATCGACCGTCGTCGACGAGCTGGCAGCGTCCCTGCTCAACAGACAGCCGGCCGGGGCCACTCCGGTCAGCTGCTGAGTCGCTCCGCCTGGACGCGCCATCGCCAGACCGGTGGCGCCTGTGCGCCAGACCGTCGTACCGTCCGGGCCGCTGGAGACAGCGTTGCCCTGTGCACCCACTCCGGGGTTGATCGTGAAGTCCTGCAACCGCAGGCCGGTCCGGAGCTGATTGGCCGGGATCTGCCACGTGGTCGAACCACCCCACACCACAATCGACCGGTCGGCGTTCCGATGACTCAGCGCCGGACCGACGCCTGAGGCAAGGACCTCTACGCCAGGAGTCACGTAGTACTGGCCGTCGGGGTCCTTGTGGCTAAGGCTGATATCCGCCTGCGCCAGGTCGAGTGGGACGGAAAGGATCGCCCAGGGCTTCCCGCGTGCTCCACCAGCCAGCAACACGAGCTGGTCGTCGGTGACGCCCCACAAGGCCGGTGCGGTCGGACCGTGGTTCAGCGTCACCTGGGGGAGCGCGACGCCGTCGTCGTACGCGAAGACTGTTGAGCTCTCCGAACCTGTCCGCCCCAGCAACCACAGCCCGGGTGAGCCGTCCAGAGTGCTTGCCAACGAGTCGAGCGGATCAGATGTGCCAATGGCGACCCGCATCCCGAGCCGGTCGACCAGCTGCCCACCATGGAGGTTCAGCATCCGGTGCGGCGCACCAACAGTCGTCTCCGGCCGGTACGTCGTACCTGTCGCAGACGGCACGAGCAGTCCGGCTACTGCGCCGACGCCGCCGAGTAAAACCACCAGCCGGCCACCGATCAGTCCAGTGGCAATCAGAAGGACGGCCAGCACCAGAGCGGTCCAGGCGCCGATGCCTGGGTGATACCCGACGCCGTTCGGCAGTATCGGTGGCAGCCACAGCAGATGCGCAGTCAGCCCAGCCACTGTGGCCGTTCCGCACGCGACAGCCGCCAGACGTCGTACGAGACCGCGAGTGGCCAGGGTCGCGACGGCGAGCGCGCAGAGGATCAGCGCCCAGGTCCGGGCCGACGGGATCTCCCAGAGCTGCGCCCGGATCAGCCCGGCGTCCGCAAGGCCGACGGCGACCGGATCCCGGAGCTCACGCCATGGAAGAACAGTTGAGAACAGAACCAGTACGGCGAGAGCGCCGGTTGCGAACGGCATCATCCCGGCCCGGATCGAGGTCCAACTCTCGGTCCGATCGATCATTCGGACAAACAGTGCCCGCAATTCGGACTGATTCAGCGGCTCGGCGGACGGGTTCGGCGAGTCGTTCCCAAGAGTTGGCCGAGGCGTCATCGGGCGCCGGACCAACTGGGTTGCCCAGTAGCCGGCCACTGCGGTCGCGAGGGTTCCGCAGGCCAGTGTCCCGATCACAGCCGGTGAGAAAGAACAGCTCGGCCGACCTTGCTGAACGAATCCGGTCCAGGCCGCCATGGTGACTGCCGCGACCACCGCCGTACCCCATCCGCGGACCTGCCGCCGTAGCCCGGAACTCTCGGCAGACAAGCGATCCGCGAGGATCAGGAGCACGATCACGACCGGTAGGACGAGGGCCGCGGACCGGCCGCCGACCGGTTGGACACCGGCCCGCCAGAGGTAACAGCCTGTGCCGGTCCGGCCTGGTAGCAGAACCGCGAACAGCGCGCCGACGGCAAGACACGCAAGTACTACACCGGGTTTGCCGGTACGTCGTATGGTCCTACGATGCGTGAGCAGATCAGTACGGATCAGTGCTGCCGCCGCCTGCGCTTCGGTGGGCAGATCGCGCAGCGGCATGAAAAAGAAGTTACCTCGCACCCCTGTGCCGCGTTGTAACCCTGTGACCACGTTGATGGAACCCGGACTGTCGGAAAGGGGGCGAGGGATGGAATCATCTCGTCGCATGGACGCGCCGCGTCTGCCCCTGACCCAGGAACCGGTCGTCGACACCGGTTCCTTTGGTGTGCGGCAAGCGGGCGGCGTGCTCGAGCGCGCACAGCGGATCGCGGACACCCTGCGCGAGCAGGCGGAGTACGAGAACGACCTGGCCCGCGAGGAGGCCGAGCGCGCCCGGACCGAGACCGAGCAGCTCCGCGCCGCGGCCGAGGCGGCGGCCAAGAAGCTGCGCACCGACGCGACTACGTCCGCGCAGCGACTGCTGAACGACGCCGAGCGCGCGGCCGAGCAGCTGCGCGTCGAGTCCGAGACTGAGGCAGAGCGGGTCCGGAGCGAGGCCCAGGAGGCCGCTGACCGGCTGCAGGCCGAGTCCACCGCAGAGGCAGAGCGGGTACGCCGGGAGGCGGCCGAGGCGGCTGAGAAGCTCCGAGCCGAGTCGACCGCCGAGGCGGAGCGCGTCCGGTCCGAGGCAACGACACTGGCCGAGCGGCTGACCGCAGGTGCCGAGCACGCTGCCGAGCAATTGCGCGCAACGGTCGCCGAGGAAGTGGCCAAGCGGCGCCACGACTCCGAATCGGCCGCCGAGCAGTTGCGGGCCGAGAGTCAGGCGGCAGCCGACCAGCTGCGGGCCGAGTCACAGGCCGCGGCCGACCGCCGGATCAATGGCGCCGAGGCCGCAGCAGCCCGGGTGACTGAAGCTGCTGAGTCTGAGGCGGCCCGGCTGAAGTCCGAATCGGAGGCTGAAGCCGCCCGAGTCACGGAAGCTGCCGCGTCGGAGGCGGCCCGCCTGAAGTCGGAGTCGGAGGCTGAAGCCGCCCGGGTCACCCAAGCTGCGGTGTCCGAGGCGGCCCAGCTGAAGTCGGAGTCCGAGGCCGAGGCCGCTCGGGTCAAGCAGGAGGCCGAGACTGCGGCTGCCCGGTTGACGGCAGAGTCCGAGTCCGAGGCCGCGCGGATCAAGGAAGAGGCCGACGAGCTGCTCGTCGCCGCCCGCGAGGCCCGGGAAGCGGCCGAGCTGATGGTCGATCGGGCCGGGCGCGAAGCGCAGCAGCTGGTGGCCGATGCCGGTGAGCAGGCCGCGCTGGTGTCGCAGGCCGCCGTACAGAACGAGGCGGAGCTGATCGCTCGCTCCGAGAGCGAGGCCGCCGAGCTGCGGGCCGCGGTCGAGCGCGAGGTCGAGGCAGCCCGGGAGAAGTCGCGGGTCCAGATCGCCGCGGCGCATGCCGAGATCGAGCGGTTGCGCGGCGAGAACCGGGCCGAGCTCGAGCGCCGGACGGCCGAGCTCGAGGAGACCGAGCGGGCCAAACTGGCCGCGATCTCGCTGGAGATCGACAAGCTCCGGGCCGAGGCCATGGCCGAGATCGCCGAGCGCAAGGCCGAGGCCGAGCTGTCCAACGAGCGGCTGATGGCCGACGCCCGGGCGCAGGCCAAACTGGTCGTCGACTCCATCGAGGCCGACCGGCGCAACGCGAGTGGCGAGGCCCAGCGGATCGTCGAGGAGGCGAACAAGGCGGCCGAGACGGCGCTGGCCGAGGCCGAGAAGCAGACGCTGTGGAGCAAGAAGACCGTCGACGACCTGATCAGTACGGCCGAGGCCGAGGCGCAGACGATCCGCGAGCAGGCCGCCGCGCAGGCCAGTGAGTTGCTGCTGCAGAAGCGGGCGCACCTGCGGCGCGTGGTCAGCCGCTCGACCAGCCGGCTCAAGCAGACCCAGGAAGCGATCGCCAAGGAGAACGCCGAGCTCACCGTGCTCGCCGAGCACACCTTGGAGTCCGCCTCCGCCCAGGCCGAGGCGACCCTGTCCACGGCGCGCCACGAGGCCGAGAAGGTGACCGCGCAGGCGCAGGCCCGGGCCGATCGGGTGAAGGCCGCGGCCGAGCTCGAGGCCAAGGAGATCGTCGACCGGGCCACCCGGCGGGAGACCGAGGCCCAGTCCAGTACCCAGGTTCTGCGCGAGCGCGCGGCCAAGGATCTCGCCGACGCGCAGCGCCAGTCGCACGAGCTGATTCGCAAGTCCCGCGCCGAAGCTCAGCAGCTCGAGGCGCAGGCCCGCGAGCATGCGGACGAACTGCGCGCGCAGGCCCGTAAACTACTCGCCGATGCCGAGGCGAGGGTCGCGGCACTGAATCAGCGCCGCGACGAGATCACCAAGGAGCTCACCCAGCTTTCGGGTGTGATCGAGGCACTCGCTGTACCGGGGTTCCGCCCAGGTGGTGGAATGTCTTCCAGTGAGGGTTCCACGGGGGAATCAGGATGAGGACGTGACAGTCAGATCCTTGTCAGTGACAATGTGTGATCCACCCACCCATCGAAGTGAGTATCGGAAAACATGAGCAGTGAAAGCCCAACCCCGTTCCGTACCGTTCTGCGTGGCTACGAGCCCGCTCAGGTGGATCAGCACATCCGTGAGCTGACCACCTCGCTGACCGCTCTGCAGCAGCAGTCCGAGCAGCTCCAGCGGCACGTCCAGGAGCTCCAGCAGCGCACCGACGCCGCGGAATCGGCCGTTATCTCCGCCCAGGAGGACAACAAGGACCGTGCCCCGACGTTCACCGAGTTCGGTGAGCGGGTCGCGAAGATCCTGTCGCTGGCCGATGACGAGGCCCGTGACCTGGTGACCCGCGCGCGGACCGACGCCGAGGCGATCGTCGCCGACGCCGAGGCGCACGCGAAGAAGGTCCGCAAGGAGGCCGAGCAGTACTCCCTGGACTGGAAGAGCGAGGTGGACGCGGAGGCCGCCCGGATCCTCGAGGAGGCCCGCACCCAGGCCGACGACATGCGCGACGAGGCCGAGCGCGACGCGACCGCCCGCCGGTCCGAGGCGCAGGCTCTCTACGAGCAGGAGCGCGCGAAGTCCGCACAGGCCGCGGCCGCCTTCGAGACCACCCTGGCCGAGCGCCGGGGCAAGGTCGAGCAGGAGTTCGCCGCTCGCACGGCACTGGCCGAGCAGCAGCTGGCTGCTGTCACCGACCGCGCCGCGCAGGTTCAGCGCGAGGCGGACCGGTCCCGGTCCGAGGCCGAGCGCCTGGCCCAGCAGCAGCTGGCCGACGCGAACCGTCAGGCTCAGGAGATCGTCGCCGCCGCGAAGGACAAGTCCGAGCGGATCCGCGCCGAGTCCGAGCGTGAGCTCGCCGCCGCGACCCAGCGCCGGGACAGCATCAACGCGCAGCTGACCAACGTCCGCCAGATGCTGGCGACGCTGTCCGGCAGCCCCGCGATGCCGCTCGACCTGCTGGCCGACGACGACGCCGAAGCCACCACGGGCAGCAAGAAGAACTGAGTACGACGTCAAAAGGCCGGCTCGCATTTCGCGAGCCGGCCTTTGCGCTTCAGGTAGGCAACCGGTAGCGGTTGCGGGGTAGCGGCTCCACGAGGCCGTCGGCGACTAGGCCGTCAAGGGCGCGTTCGCGTTGGACGGGGTCCTGCCAGCAATCGTCGAGGGCCTTCTTCGGTACGGCGCCCGGCTCGGAGCGCAGGACGGCGAGCAGCCGGCCACGGACTTGGCGGTCGGTGCCTTCATAGGTCTGGCCCTTGCGCGGCGGACCTTCGTACGGCGGACTGCCGGCCAGCACCCACGCGCACTGGCTGCGGATCGGGCAGTCGCCGCATCTCGGCGTACGGGCTGTGCAGACCAACGCACCGAGCTCCATGGACGCCACTGCCCACCGGGCGGCTGTTGCCTCATCTGATGGCAGTGACGAGACTGCGAGTCGTTGGTCGGCCGCAGTGGGGGAGATGGTCGGCTGTGCGACGCCGGTGAGGGCTCTGGCGAGCACGCGACGGACGTTGGTGTCCACGACTGCGTGCCGTTGCCCAAACGCGAACGAGGCGATCGCAGCGGCGGTGTAGGTGCCTACACCGGGCAGAGCGAGCAGTGCGGCGTGGTCGTCCGGCACCTCTCCACCATGGCGCTCCACGATCGCCTGTGCTGCCGCGTGTAGCCGCAGAGCGCGCCGGGGGTACCCGAGCCGATCCCAGGCCCGCACAGCCTCACCTGGTGGCTCTGCAGCCAGGTCTGCCGGCTTTGGCCATCGCTCCAACCACCTCTGGTACGCCGGGAGCACGCGCGCGACTGGAGTCTGCTGCAGCATGAACTCGCTCACCATGACTGCCCAGGGACTCGCTGCGGGATCCCGCCACGGCAGTACGCGCGCATTGGCGTCGTACCACTCCAGAACGGAGGTGTGGAGAGAGGTGAGCGGCGAGCCTGACTGGTGGAGCACAGAGCCGATATTAGGGTGCGTGCATGAGCAGCCTGCTCCATCCGGTCGGGCACCTGCCCGCCAGCGTCTACTGGTTCCGTCGGGGACTGGTGTTGTTCGTCCTGGCGCTGCTGTTCTTCCTGATCTTTCAGTTGTTCCCGGGTGGTGGCGACCCGAAGAAGTCGGCGGCTGTCGGCGACCCGCAGAATTCGCAGACACCGCAACCGTCGGTCAAGCCGTCGAAAACGCCCACCGCCAAGCCGACGGAGAAGTCTTCGAAGACGACTCCCCCCGAGGACGTCAAATGCTCCGCGTCGAATGTCCGGGTCGAAGTGATGCCGGCTGTTCGCCGAGTCACCTCCGGGGCCGCGCTGAACTTCGTCATTCGGTTGAACGCCGTCTCTGACGAGTGCAAGGCAAGCATCGACCCGGACTCGCTGACCGTCTCGGTCACGTCCGGTGCCGATCTCATCTGGACCACAGGCCATTGTGGGCAAGCGATTCCGAAGGCCACGCTGGTCGTTGCCAAGGGCAAAGAAGCTGCCAGCACAGTGGTCTGGAACGGGCACCGGTCCGGCCCCGGCTGCCTCCCTGGACAACCGGTGGCCAAACCGGGGACCTACGTGGTCAAGGCCGAGTTCTCCGGCCGCGAATCAACCTCGCAAGCCTTCACGATCGCCTGACGTCGCTGCTACCGGTGCCGGGGATCGCAGGAAGCCGGCCGAGGTGAGGGTGATCCAGATGATCCACAGCCCGAAGCCGGCGAACCCGAAAGCGCCAAGCGCGCTGTGGGTGGTCGCTGACCAGGGCGCGAGAACGGAGTTGGTGAGCGTCAGCAGGCCGCTGGCCAGGCCGAGGTAGGCGTGCCACGGCCGGAGGTTGCCGGTCCGCAGGCCGGCCATCGAGAATCCGCCGACCGTGAGGGCGATACCGATCGCGTTGACGGCGAAGTACGCGTTGTGCAGCGACCACAGTGGCGCGCCGTCGACGAGTGCGATCTCGGTCCCGACGACTCCGGCGAACAAGGAGATCAGCAGCACCGCGCCGATCACGCCGACGATCGTCCAGGCTTCGCCGCGGTCCTGCTCCGCCTTCCGCCAGCGTGCATGGGTCCCGGCCGCGAACACGGCCAGGAACATCCAGGCGATCGGCGCGATGGCGCTGCTGATCCGCGCTGCGTCCCCGTGTTCGGCGAAGAAGGTAGCGACCTCGGCGGGGGTGGCGCCGATCTGGGGAGGCAGCTCGGTGGCGACCGTGACCAGATTGGCGAGGATGACGGAGCCGGCGAAACCCAGCCCGGCCCAGCCTGCGAGACGTTGTGAATGCATGATGATCCCCCGGGAACAATATTGGCTATAGCTAGTGTTAAATGACTTTAGGGAGTGACAAGTCAATTGTCCACGGAGTCCGGCCCAGAGCTGCCCGAACAGGCATCGCAGCGACGCGGGTACGACGCGCCGCGGCGGCGTGCCCAGGCGTCCCAGACCCGGGCGGAGATCGTCGCCGCGGCGCGGCAGCTGTTTGCCGAGCGCGGCTGGGCGGCCACCACGGTGCGCGATATCGCCCGGGCCGCGCAGGTCTCCGAGCCCACCGTCTACTCGGCGTACGGCGGGAAGTCCGGGCTGGCGGTCGCGCTGATCGACGGCATCGACCCGTCGGTCGAGGTGGCAACCGTCCGGTCGCGCCTGGCCGCGTCGGACGAGCCGGCCGACCAGCTGGCGGCGCTGGTCGGTTACGACCGGGCGCTGTTCGAGCGCTCCGGTGACGTCCTGCTGATCCTGCGCGAGGCGGGCCGGACCGAACCTGAGCTGGCGGCGGCGTACGAGCGCGGCCGGGCGCGTGGCGAGGAGGTCTGGCGCCGGGTGTTCACGGGCTGGCCGCGGTCGGCGTTCGCGCGCGGAGTCACCGTCGACAACGCCTGTGATTCGTACGCCGCGATCTGCAACGTCGATGTGTTCACAACACTGCGGACCGAGCGCGGCTGGTCAGCCGACCAGGTCGAGCGCTGGTGGCACGACGTACTGGTGAAGGTGTTGCTGGGACCTCAGACGTAGCGTTCGAGGATGCTGGACTCGGCCAGGCGGGAGAGGCCTTCGCGGACAGTACGGGCGCGGTTCTCGCCGACGCCTTCGACGGTTTGGAGGTCGTCGATGCTGGCGGCGAGGAGCTTCTGCAGGTGGCCGAAGTGCTCGATCAGGCGGTCGATGACGGCGCCGGGGAGGCGGGGAACCTTCGCGAGCAGGCGGTAGCCGCGTGGGGTGACCGCGGCGTCGAGCTGCTCGGCGCCGCCGAGCTGCAGGGCGCGGGCGACCTGGCCGATGTCGAGCAGGTCGGTCGGGCTGACCGCGTCGAGCTCGAGCAGTACGTCGTCCGCCGTCTTGGCCTTGCGGCCGCTGGCCGGCGGGAGGTAGTCGCGGACGACGAGCTCGCGCTCACCGGCGACGCCGGCGACCAGCTCGTTCAGCTGGAGAGTGAGCAGGCGGCCGTCGGTGCCGAGCTCGACCACGTAGCCGTCGATCTCGGTGGCGATCCGGCGGACCATCTCGAGCCGTTGCGCGACCGCGGCCACGTCGCGAACCGTGACCAGGTCCTCGATCTCCAGTGCGGACAGCGTGCCGGAGACCTCGTCGAGACGCAGCTTGTACCGCTCGAGGGTGGCCAGTGCCTGGTTCGCCCGGGACAGGATCGCGCCGGAGTCCTCGAGGACGTACCGCTGGTCGTCGACGTACAGCGCGATGATGTGCATCGACTGCGACACCGAGATCACCGGGAAGCCGGTCTGCCGGGCGACCCGGTCGGCGGTGCGGTGCCTGGTCCCGGTCTCGTCGGTCTGGATCGACGGATCCGGCATCAGGTGCACGGCGGCCCGCATCAGCTTGGTGGCATCGCGGTCGAGCACGATCGCGCCGTCCATCTTGCTCAGTTCGCGCAGGCCGGTCGCGGTGAACTCGATGCCGATCTCGAAGCCACCGGTCGAGATGGAGTCCACGACCTTGTCGTGTCCCAGCACGAGTAGGGCGCCGGTCCGGCCCCGCAGGATCCGTTCCAGGCCTTCACGCAGTTCGGTACCCGGTGCCACGGCCATCAGAGTCGCGCGCATCCGGGCGCCGGTGCTGTTCTTGTCGGAGTTCGGGGCCACGGAAGGTGAGTCTATGCGGTTGTCCGCGGGTCATGGGTGCTAAGTCCCCGCGGACCGCACTCGCGGGGACCCTCGGTCCGGTTGAACTTGCAGTTGCGCGTGCACGCGCTCGTGCATCTGGACCGTGCAGTTCCCGATTCCCGCGTGGACGGGCTCCGGAAGGCCGTGACGCCTGCTGCGTCAGGGGGTCCGGACGACCTGTCCGGCGTACGAGAGGCCGCCGCCGAATCCGAACAGCAACACCGGCGCGCCGGACGGAATCTCCCGCTTCTCGACCAGCTTCGACCACGCGATCGGGATACTCGCCGCGGAGGTGTTGCCGGACTCGACCACGTCCTTGGCGACCACCGCGTTGACCGCGCCGAGACGCTTGGCCAGCGGCTCGATGATCCGCAGGTTGGCCTGGTGCAGGATGACGCCGCCGAGCTCCTCGGGCTTCAGGCCGGCCTTCTCGCAGACCTGCTGGGCGATCTCCGGCAGTTGCGTGGTGGCCCAGCGGAAGACGCTCAGCCCGGCCTGCTGGAACTTCCCCTCGCGACCCTCGATCCGGACCGCGTCGGACATCTCCGGCACCGAACCCCAGACGACCGGGCCGATCTCCGGCTCGTCGCTGGCGACCAGCACTGCCGCCCCGGCACCGTCACCGATCAGCACGCAGGTGGTGCGGTCGGTCCAGTCCGTCCAGTCGCTCAGCTTCTCGACGCCGATCACGATCGCCTTCGTCGCGGCGCCGGCCCGGATCGCCTGATCGGCGGTCGCGAGGGCATAGGCGAAACCCGAGCAGGCGGTGTTGATGTCGAGAGCGGCCGGGTGCGCGAGGCCGAGCCGCGCGGCGACCCGGGCGGCGATGTTCGGTGAGCGGTCGATCGCCGTACAGGTCGCGACGACGACGTAGTCGATCTCGCTGCTGTCGATACCGGCATTGGCCAGCGCCTTGTCGGCGGCCCGCCAGGCCATCTCGTCGACCTGCTCGTCAGGTGCCGCGATCCGGCGCTCCTGGATACCGACGCGGCTCTGGATCCACTCGTCGTTGGTCTCGACCATGGTCGCCAGTTCGGCGTTGGTGAGCACTCGCTCCGGCTGGTAGTGGCCGAGCGCGACAACTTTGGAACCGGTCATCTGGTGCTCCTGCGGTGATCCGGCGTACGCCGGGCGGGGGCGCGGGGTTCGACGATGAACCCAGCCTGGGGGGCTACCCCAGAGTACGTTCCCCGGTCACCCAGTGGGCATCCCTCGTCTCACGCCCCACGTAAAGGTGTGGTCAGGAACACAGGATCAGGTGAGGCCGGCGGCCAGCAGGGCGGAGCGGATGTCCGGGGCGGCGAAGGTGCGGAGACCGTACTTGGCCTGGATGTCCATCGGCTTGAGGTCTTTGCTGCGGTTGGGGATGTCGGCGGGGATGATCGCCTTGGTGAAGCCGAGACGGGCGGCTTCGGCGAGGCGCTTCTCCAGGCCGCCGACCCGGCGGACCTCGCCGGCCAGCCCGACCTCGCCGATGGCGACCAGGCCGGGGTGGATCGGGCGGTCCATGACCGAGGAGGCGACCGCGATAGCGACGGCCAGGTCGGCGACCGGTTCGGTGATCTTCACACCGCCGACGGTGGCGACGTACACCTCTTGGTCGTGCAGCTTCATGCCGGCGCGGTTGCCGAGGACGGCGAGCACCATGGAGACCCGCTGCGATTCGAGACCGGACGTCGTACGGCGAGGTTGGGGTGCTGCGGATGGGCCGACCAGGGCCTGGACCTCGGCGAGCAGCGGGCGGCGACCCTCCATCATCACCGTCACGCAGGTGCCGGCGACCGGCTCGGCGTGCTCGGAGACGAACAGGCCGGTCGGGTCGGTGACCTCGACGATGCCGGTGTCGACCATGTCGAAACAGCCGACCTCGTCGGACGGGCCGAACCGGTTCTTGGTGGCGCGGACCATCCGGAACCCGGAGTGCCGGTCCCCGTCGAACGCGAGCACGACATCGACCAGATGCTCCAGCATCCGCGGACCGGCGATCGCACCCTCCTTGGTGACGTGCCCGACCAGGACGACCGCGATGTTCCGCTCCTTCGCCAGCCGCACGAGCGCGCCGGTGACCTCACGGACCTGCGTGACACCGCCGGGCGCACCATCGACCTCCGGATGCGCCATCGTCTGCACCGAGTCGATCACCAGGAACGCCGGCTCGACCGCGTCGACCTGACCGACGACCGCGCCCAGGTCGGTCTCGGCCGCCAGATACAACTCGTCGACCAGAGCATCGGTCCGGCCGGCCCGCAGCCGCACCTGGGCCGCCGACTCCTCACCGGACACGTAGAGCGTGCGCTGCCCACTGCGCGCGGACTGCGCCGCAACCTCCAGCAGCAGCGTCGACTTGCCGACGCCGGGTTCACCGGCCAGCAGGATCACCGCCCCCGGCACGACCCCACCCCCGAGCACCCGGTCGAGCTCACCGATCCCGGTCGGCCGCGACTCGGCCTCGATCGCGGACACCTTGCCGATCGGCATCGCCGGCGACGTCACCGGCCCGGCCGTGATCCGGGAAGCCTTCGCCGCCCCGACCTCCTGCACCGTCCCCCAGGCCTGACACTCGCCACACCGACCGATCCACCGCGCCGAAGTCCACCCGCACTCCGCACACGCGAACGCCGACTTCCCCTTAGCCGTCACCACCTTCGCCATACCGCTCAACCTATAGCCGGCCGCCGACAAAACCGCAGAACCTCAGTGTGAGCGACGATCGCGGAGCCACCTGCGGAACCGGGCCGGCCAGGGCAGGTGCGCGGGCGGTCCCGGGCTCGGCGGTGCGGACGAGGTGTCCCCGACTTCCTTCAGGTACCTCGTCAGCAGCGGGCTGTCCGACATTCGGAGGTCGGCGCTGGCTGCGAGATATCCAGCTGCCTGCTTCAGGTTGCCGGCGACGGCCTGCGCCGAGCCGAGGTGCTGGAGACAGCGGGCCTGTGCCTCCCGATCGTCGATGTCGGCGTTGAGGTGTGCCGCATGCCTCCACCAACCCTCGGCTTCGCGCGGGTTCCGCCGCATCCACGCCGCCACCCCGATCAGTTCCGACGCGTGCGCCTCGCCGCTGACGTCGCCGGCGGCGGTGGCCCGGGCGATGGCCGCGTGCAGATGGTCCACGGCACCTTCGGCGTCGTGGCGGTACAACTGAACGACCGCGAGGTTGACGAGAATCGTGATCTCGGCCGTCAGGTCCGGTCCGGGCCGCCGCAACCGCGCGTCGTCCAGCCGGTTCCGTGCGGTCGACAAGGCTTCGTCGCGATCGCTGCCCGCGGACGTCCCGACTGCCCGGTGCAGACTCGACAGCGCTCGCTCCACGTGCCGGCGAGTCGCCATCGCGGCCGCCGTGCGGCCCTTGGGCGCCAGCTCGCTCGAGATCCCGAGCCACAAGGTGGCCGACCGCAGATCGCCCGTCATCCGGTACGCCGTCGCCGTCCGGGCCGCCGCAAGTTCTTTCAGGTCACTCCGCCCGCATCCCTCACCGACCGTCCTGAGGAACTCGCTCAGCTCCAGCAGCGCGTCCGGATCGGCCTGCCGGACGTACCAGAGCTCGAGTGCGTCGCAGATTCGGGCAAGGTCATCGGCGTTCTCCGGTCCCGGCTTGCCGGACTTCAGCAGCGCGCGCAGCCGGTCCGCGTTCATGGCGTACCACTCGGCCGCGTCGATGCCGCCGCTCTTCGACCCGAGCGCGACCATCCACTGCTCGGCCTCCTCTGCTGCCAGGTGCAGTTCCGACGTGGTGACCACTCGCCCGCTACGGGCCCGGCGGATCGCGTTCAGCACGGCCGGTGCGTTGTAGACGATCGCGATGACGCCGAGAACCACAGTGAGCGCGATCCCGATGCGCTGGATCCAGCCGCCGCTGTCAAGGCTCTGCGTCAGCAGTTCCGATGCGAGCCCGGACAGCAGACCGGTGGCGAGTGCACCGATCGCAAACCCCAGCCTACGTCCCAAGGGCGCCTGCTCAGGCTTCTGCTCGGCTTCCGTCACGGCTTGCTCCCGGTGGTCAGACCGCGCACCACTGTCGACCAGAACGACAGCAGCAGTACCACCGGCACCACGGATGCGACGACGGCGGCTGCTGCGACTGTCCCGCCCGACGCGGCGAACTGCCGAGCCTCACCCCACAACACCAGCGACAACGGCGTCGTACCCGGACCACTGATCAGGAACCCGACAATGAAGTCGTTCCACACCATCGCAAACTCCAGGACCGCAACGGCAACGAGTGCAGGCCGATATGTCCGCTGCACCGTTGCCAGTACGGCGCTCTGTCGCGCAGAGCCCTGCAGCGCCTCGGAGACCAGCGCCGGCGGTGCGGCCGCGAACGCGGACCGCAGCAGTAACACAGCGAACGGCAGACCGGCAGCCGCATGCACCAGAGCCAACGCGACACGCGATCCGGCGAGCCCCGCAGCCCCGATTGCGTCGCGCAAGGGAGCGGCGTACAGCTGCACAGGCGTCACCGCGAGGACAACGAACACCGACATCACCACGCGCCCCAACCAGGTCGGCAAGCCGCCCCACGCGACCAGATAGGCAGTCGGTACGGCGATCGACAGGAGGACTGCCGTGGCTGCGGCGGCAATGAGCGCTGTGGACAGCAAGGCGCTGAGCAGGCCTGCGTTCGCGGCATCGGCGAACGACGAGAATCCGAGACCCGACGGCGACCACCAACCGCGCAGACCGGCCTCCCGTGGCGAGTGGAGCGCAGTGGCGACCAGCACCACGGCCGGGAAGATCCAGACCAGGCTGACGACGAAGCCGGCAGTCCACCCGATGCGCCGCGCTCGCCGGCTGGGCTTCGGCCGGCCCAAGGCCGGGTCCTGGCGGGTCACCGGTACCGGCATTGCCCAGCGCCGACGTCGCAGCCCGCGGACCCCGATCAGCCCAACCGCGGCCACGATGGCGAACAACACGACGCCGAGTGCCGCCGTACGTCCGGAGGGGTCGCCGCTCGTGGTGGCACGCCACCAGTTGAGGCCGAGTACGTCGGCGGACTGCTGCATCGGCCCCGGGACGGCGATCAGCACCAGGTCGAAGATGCGGACTGCCGCGACCACCACCGTCAGTGTGACGACACCGGTGATCGGACGGAGCAGTGGGATCTCCACGGCCCACAGGCGGCGCCATCCGGTGACACCTTCCGCAGCGATCGTCCGGGTGACGTCGTCTGGGATCGCGTCCAGGCCGGCGCGGAACAACGAGACGATGTACCCGAGCCAGGTCCAGCCGAACGCAGACACCAGCACCAACCAGAACAGGCCGGGCCCGAGCCATACCGGACTCGATCCGAACAGCGCGGACCACACCGCGGTCACCGTCCCGCGTTCAGGCGCCGGGTCGAAGAGCAGCCGGAACGTCACACCGGACACCAGGACCGACACGGCGAACGGGACCACCAGCGCAGGTTGCAGGAACGGGGTCAGTCCGGGCAGTCGATAGCTCAGCAGTGCAAGGAAGAACCCGACGACGACGAGCCCGAACGCAACGAGCACCCAGAGGAGGCTGTTGCGCACCGCATGCAGTGCGGCCGGGTCGCCCATCACTGCGAAGTTGCCGAAGCCGAAGCCGTCCGGTGTGCGGAACGCTGTCACCACGGTGACACCGATCGGAATCAGCAGAACGCAACTGAGCAGCACGGCCGGTAGACCCAGGAGATACGGGCCGGCCGGTCGCCGAGGCCGTCCGGGGACCGGACGTCCGCTGACCCCGCGGCCGACGACCTCCAGCGTCAGGCCGTTCGTCTCCAGACCCATCAGCCCTCGACCTCCCGCATCTCGTTGACAGTCGCGTCCACTGCTTCCGGCAGGACAGCGGCGCCGCGACCGCCGACCTTGACGAGGAAGTCCGTCAGTACGCGCCGCAGCCCGTTGGTGTCGCCGAGGCGGCCGAGCCGATCGGACAGGTCGAACTGCAGCAGTTCGCCAGGAGCGGCCAGCTGTTCGGCGAGGCGGGTGAGCTCAGGGGAGTAGCCCTTGACCCGTGCGTCGCTCAGGAACCCGCCCTCCTTGATCCATGGGTCCACGGCTGCTGGTGCAGCCAGTCGTCGGACGAGATCGCGGGCGTCGTCGGTGGTGGGCTTCTGCAGCACCATCACGTCGGCGCCGACCACTACTGGTGCCTGTGCGCCCGGGACGAGGGGCGGGAAGGTGAAGAGCCCGACGTCCCTCGGGTCCGCCGCGAATTGCCTCACCACCGGCTCGGCGAAGTCGGATGCCAGGACCATGGCGGCTCTGCGATGACCGAACACCTCGATGATCGCGTCCGGGAACTGCTGCACGAGCGAACGCTGCACTCCGCCCGCGAGACCGCCGGGAGCCGACCACATCGTCCCCAGCAACCGCAGAGCCGCAGCGAACTGCGGCTGTCGCGACGGACGCGGATCGGTGGCTGTCGCAAGCTCTGCGTAGACAGCGGGCGCAATGCCCAACAGCACGTTCTCGAAGAAGTCGGTGAGCACCCAACCGTCCCCGGCAGCCAACGACAGCGGCCTGATACCGGCCTGAGCCAGGGTCCGGTTGACCGCCAGCCAGTCCGGCCACGACGCAGGTGGCTGGAGGCCGGCCGCCCGGAAGACCGACGGCCGGTACCAGACCGCGGACTTGTGCGCTGTCTTGAACGGGATGCCGTACGTCGCCCCGTCGTGCACCAGGAGCTCGTCCCAGAGCGCGGACCGCCTGGCGAGGTCTGCAGGCATCGGCTCCAGATCGCGCAGGTGACGTGGGACCAGACCGGGCTGCGGCAGCATCACCAGATCCGGGGGCCGCGTGCTGCGAGCGCCGAACGCGCTGGAGATGTCGTCACCGAGTGGCACGACCTCGACCGTGTAGTCGAGGTCGCCGAGACCGTCGAGCACCCTGTGGAACGCCCGGAGCTCCTGTCCACCCCAGCTCACGGCGACCCGGACGCTGCGACGCAGGCCGAGCACATCGTTCGAGCAACCCGCGACCAATAAGGTAGCGGCGCCGAGGAATGCTCTGCGGCTACTCCTCATAGCGAAAGCCCGCTGTGCGCGCGGCGCTGGTCGTAATCAGCAGGATTGCGCTGGAGCGGAGATCTGGGTTGCTGCTGATCGCCAGCAGCGATCCCCAGGTCGGCAAACCGTTCGCGTCCTCGAGCAGGAGCACGCGTGGGTGCGCGCCGAGCGCACGAGCCACACCGGCCAGTCGGCGGCGACCTGGTGTCAACTGGTGCGGGTAGCGATCCAGCAGGTTCTCGACGCCGCAGTTGGTCGCCCTGGTGTGGCTTTGTTGCCGAGCCTCTCTCGTGGTGAGTCGGCGGGCCGCCTTGTGCCCGTGCACGATGTTGCCCAGCACGGTCAGATGCGGCAACAGGCCCCCTTCGGCCGGCACCAGTCGCACCAGTCGCTTCGGTCCGCCCGCTCGCACGACGACCCCCTCGGGCGGGTCCTCCGCCCCGGTCACGAGGTCGGCGAGCCGACGACGGTCCGCCGAGGACGGCATCACGACCGCTCGCTGCTCGCCGATGTCGACCAGAAGCTGCGCAGGCAGCCCCGGCACATGTTCGAGCTGCAGACCGTCCATGTCGTTGCTGGCGCCTCCCGAGCTGGTCCGTCAACCCTTCTGCAGTCATCGGCGATCGCGCAACTCCAACGGGGTGTCGTTTCAGAACCGGTTCAGTAGGTCTTGCTCCAGAGGTTGATCGCGTAGTCGACCTCGACGCCTGAGTGCTCAGCGATGAAGCGGTCGGCGTCCGCAGGGGTGAACTCGATGCGGAGGACGGCCTCGAGGTCGGCGCGGGTCTCGAAACGCCAGCCCATGTCGAGTGTGGTGCGCTGCCAGCCGTGTTCGGCCCAGAAGCGCTCGACCGCGGGGGCCTTGATCATCGGGTACGCCGAACTGAACCAGCGACCGAACGTCGACCGGCTGCCGTCGTTGTCGATCACGAAGGCCGTGCCGCCGCGCCGCATCACGCGGTCGAGCTCGGCCAGGCCCGGTTCGCAGCCGGGCCCGAAGAAGTAGGCCCAGCGAGCGTGCATCACGTCCACCGACGCGTCCGGTACCGGTAGCCGTTGGGCCGTGCCCTGGCGGACGTCGACGTTCGGCAAGTTCCTGGTACGGCGACGCGCAGCCTCGGCCAGCCCGGCGTGCGGTTCGACCCCGATCACCCGGGCCGCGGTGGCGGCGAAGCGTGGGAGGTGGAAGCCGGTTCCGCAGCCGATGTCGAGCACGGTGGAGCCGGCCCAGTCGTGGATCGCTCGCATCGCCGGTTCGATGACGCCGTTCGGATCGACGGCGTGGTTCTCGATCTCGTACACCTTCGGGTGGTGCCAGATGTTGGGACTCGGGATCCCACCTTCCGCAATGCTCACGCCACAGAGCCTATTGACTGCTTGGTAGTGGCTGCGAGCAGGGCGACCGGGATCAGCAACAGGCCGCACAGTACGGCGAGCCAGTGGAACCCGAGGTACGCCAGGACCGGGCCGGACGCGATTCCGGAGACCGAGGCCAGCACGCCCATCGTCAGGTCGGACAGTCCTTGGGCCGACGTGCGGATGTCGTCAGGGACGGACTGGGACAGCAGAGCGGATCCGGAAACCAGACAGGCCGACCAGCCCAGGCCGAGCAGGACCAGTGCGGTCGCAGTCAGTCCGTGAGCGCGGTCCGGCGCAACTGCCGCCACTGTCATCGCCATGGCGAGCACAGCCAGGCCAATGCCGACGGTGGGGATGCGGCCGAGCCGGTCCGCCAGCCAGCCCATCACCGGAGACAGTGCGTACATGCCGGCCACGTGACCGCTGATCACGAAGCCGACGATCGTCAGTGAGGCGCCATGGTGCTGCAGGTGGACCGAGGTCATCGACATCACCCCGACCATCACCGCATGGGCCGTGGCGATCGCCAGCAGCCCCAGCCGCGCATGAGGGATCGCCATCACGCGCCGGAGGGTCACCAGCAGGGGTTGACGTTCCAGAGTCAGGTTCCGGGGCCGGGGCAGGCGGCGGAGGCCGAACCAGACGATCACCAGGCTGACCACCAGAGTGGCCACGGAGAACAGATATGGACCGGCCAGCGGCAGGATGCCGAGCGCGTCACCGACAGCCCCACCTAGGCCAGTCAGGTTCGGCCCGATGACCACACCGATGGTGGTGGCCCACACGACCAGCGACAGTGCCCGCGCGACGTGTGCCGGGTCGGCTGCGTCAGTAGCGGCGTACCGGGACTGCAGGTTGGCGGCGGAGCCGCTGCCGAACAGACAGCCGGCCACCAGTAGCAGTGCGAGCGAGTCGATCTGCGCAGCGACGATGCTGAGCACTGCACCGGCAGTCGCGATCAGGTAGCCAGTGGCCAGCGAGAGGCGCCGGCCCCGGGCCCGGGCGAGCCGAGCCAGCGGTACGGCGAGGATCGCGCCGCCGAGCGTGGTCGAGGTGGCGACGAGACCGGCCATCGACGTCGAACCCGAGATTCGCTCGGCCAGCAGCCCAGCGACCGCGAATCCGCTGGCCACCGCCACTCCGCCGAGCACGTTGCTGGCCATCAGGGTCCGGACGGTCGTTCGCTGGAGGTCGGCGGTCACTCGGTCACTCTCTCATCTCCCTGACAGCGCAGCCGAAATATTTTTAGAATAGGGTTGCATAAATAACCCTGCCTGCTTTGGAGCCACCGATGCCCGACATCGCGATCGTCCCCGCGCCGCGCGAACTCACCGTCACCGACGCTCGCTGGATCACCGCGGACCCGGTCGCCGAGGCGATCCGCGACGTGGTCGAGAACCTCGATGACACCGAGTACCGGATCGACGTGACGGCGGACGGTGCCCGGCTGGCCGCGGGCTCCGAGGACGCGCTCCGGCACGCCGAGACGACGTACGGGCAGTTGCTCGACGCGGCCGAGCCGGCGGCGGACGGGAAGGTCGCCGTACCGGGGGTGCACATCGCGGACGCGCCGCGGTTCGCCTGGCGGGGTGTGATGCTCGATGTCGCACGGCACTTCATGCCGAAGGACTTCGTCCTCAAGGTGATCGACGTGCTCGCCCTGCACCGGCTGAACACGCTGCACTTCCACCTCACCGACGACCAGGGCTGGCGGGTCGAGATCGAGGCCTACCCGCGGCTCACCGAGGTCGGGGCGTGGCGGGACGAGACCATGGTCGGCAAGATGTCGCACCTGCAGACCGAGTTCACGTACGACGGCACCCGGCACGGCGGCTTCTACACCAAGGCCGAGCTGCGCGAGATCGTCGCGTACGCCGCCGAGCGCGGTATCACCGTGGTCCCGGAGATCGATCTGCCGGGCCACATGCAGGCCGCGATCGCGGCGTACCCGGAGCTCGGCAACTTCCCGGAGAACCAGCTGACGGTCCGCCAGGTCTGGGGGATCAGCGACGACGTGCTGAACGTGAACGACGAGACCGTCGAGTTCGTCCGGACCGTGCTGCGGGAGGTGCTGGACATCTTCCCGAGCCCGTACATCCACCTCGGCGGTGACGAGTGCCCGGCGGTGCAGTGGCGGGTGGCGGACGACGCGCAGAAGCGGCAGGCGGACCTCGGGCTCGACGACGCCCAGCAGCTGCAGGGCTGGTTCACCGAGCAGGTCGCGGTGGTGCTGGAGGAGGCCGGTCGCCGGCTGGTCGGTTGGGACGAGATGGTCGAGACCGACTGCCCGAAGGACGCCGTCATCATGGCGTGGCGCAGCGCCGAGCGTGGCGAGGTCGCGGTGAAGGCCGGGCACCAGACGGTGATGACGCCGTGCGAGTCGGTCTACTTCGACTACTACCAGGGCGACCCGGCCACTGAGCCGCTCGCCATCGGCGGCTTCATCCCGCTGGAGAAGGTGTACGACTTCGAGGTGATCCCGGCCGGTCTGAGCGACGCTGAGGCCGCGCTCATCATCGGCGCCCAGTGCAACGTCTGGACCGAGTACATGGAAGGCCCCGAGCAGGTCGGCTACATGCTGCTGCCGCGGCTGTCCGCCCTCGCCGAGCGCGCCTGGGGTTCCCCCAAGGTCTCGTACGACGAATTCCTCGGCCGCCTGCGTCCGCATCTGGCGCGCATCGAGTCGTTGGGTGTGAACTACCGACCGTTGGACTGATCTTTCCTGAGCCTTCAGTTGCTGAGGGGATAACAAAATCCCCCTCAGCGCTGTTAGCTGGGATAGAAGGCAGCGGAGGTGCTCATGACCGCAGTAGGACCACTCGACGCGATGTTCCTGCTCGGTGAGAGCCGGGAGCAGCCGATGCATGTCGGCGGGGTGATGCTGTTCGAGCTTCCCGAAGGTGCCGGGCGGGACCATGTCTTCCCGGAGGGGGCGCGGGACTTCGTGTCCCGGCTTTACCACGACATTCTGGCTGCGCCGAGAGTGAATCCGGTCTTCTCGCGCCGCGTCCGGAACCGGGCACTCGACCTCGGCTACTGGTCCTGGGAGCAGGACGACGACATCGACCTCGAGTACCACGTCCGGCTGTCCGGACTGGCTCGGCCGGGGCGGTTCCGCGAGCTGTTCGAGCTCACCAGTCGCCTGCACGGCACCCTGCTCGACCGGCACCGGCCGCTCTGGGAGATCCACCTGATCGAGGGTGTCCAGGGCAGGCGGTTCGCCGTCTACAGCAAGATCCATCACTCGATGATCGACGGCGTCACCGCGCTGAAGTGGATGCAGGACACCCTCACCACCGATCCCACGAGGACGGACATGCCGGCCACCTACGCGCTGCCGGCGAAGGAGTCTGTGGCGAGGAACGGCGGCGGAGTTCCTACTGCTACCGAACTGCTGGCTGCTGTGGGCCGTACGCCGGGTCGTGCTGCTCGCGCGGTAGGTGAGGTCGGGAAGACGCTGGCGAATGTCGCTGGGCTCACGCCCGTCGGACTGAAGAGTCTGTTGCACGAGCACTCGTCGGTGGCGTTTCAGGCACCGCGGACGATCTTCAACCAGGGGATCACCGGGGCGCGGCGGTTCGCGGCGCAGTCGTGGCCGATCGAGCGGCTGGAGAAGGTGCGCGCGATCACCGGCGCGACGCTGAACGACGTACTGCTCGCGATGTGTTCCGGTGCCTTGCGCAACTATCTGCTGGAGCAGAACGCCTTACCTGACAAGCCTTTGACGGCCATGGTGCCGGTGTCGTTGCGAGGTAAGGACGATGCACCTGGTGGCGGGAACGCGTTGTCGACGTTGATCGCGGATCTCGCCACGGACGAGGCGGATCCCGAGCGGCGGATCAAACGGATCACCGCATCGACGTCGTACAGCAAGGGGGTGTTGTCCGGGCTCAGCCCGTTGCAGAACCTGATGGTCGGCGCGCTCGGCTTCGCCGCCGCCGGCCCCTCCGCGGTTCTTCCGGGCGTCGCCGGGCTCACGAACCCGCCGTACAACCTGGTGATCTCGAACGTGCCCGGCCCGGCCGAGAGCCCGCTCTACTGGAACCGCTCCCGCCTGCTCGGCATGTACCCGGCGAGCATCGTGATGAACGGTCAGGCGCTGAACATCAGCGTCACCAGCTACGACCACCAGCTGCACTTCGGCCTGGTCGGCTGCCGCCGTACCGTCCCGCACCTGCAACGGCTACTCGCCCACCTTGAGACTTCCCTGTCCGGGCTCGAGAACATCCACTAGTGCGGCCTGTTCGCTGAGCAGCCGGAAGCCGCAGGCCTCGGCGATCGATGCGGCCTGTACGGCGGCCTCGGCCGCGGCTGCCGGTTCGCCGATCGCACGTCGCGCCTGGGACAGCGTGATCAGTGCCTCGGCTTCGAGGTACGGGTAGGTCCCGCGCGCGATCGGGAGGCAGGTCTCGATCCACCGCACAGCGGCGGGAGCGTCGCCGAGGGCGAGCTGGACCTGGGCGACCGTCGCGGCGGTCTTGGCCTGGGCGGCCGGGTCGTGGATGGTGACCGCGAGTTCGTAGGCCCGGTGAGCGGCCTGCAGTGCGGCCGGTCCGTCTCCGCGCTGGATGTACAACTTGGCCAGCTCGTCCAGGGTCGACAGCTCGCCGCGAGGGTACGAACTGCGATGGTGGGCATCCAGTACGTCGCTCAGCAGCGCGGCCGCACGGTCGGCCTCGCCCAGTTGGCGCACCGCACTCGCCAGGTTCCCTCGGATGGCGAGCGTCGCCATGTCGGGCCCGGTATCGCTGACCTGCAGGGCGGCGCCGAACAGGTCGGCTGCCTCCTGGAATTCGCCCTGATACAGCCGGATCATCCCGAGACTGTTGAGCACGATCGCGCGGAGGTGGCCGTGCTGGTTGTTCTCGGTCAGCTCGAGCGCGCGATGGGTCCACAGTTCCGCGTCGGCGAGTTGGCCTCGCAGCTGGTGAAACCATCCGATGATGTAGGCCAGGTAGGCAGCGGCTGCGGGCCAGCCGATGGCCAGGGCGAGACTGTAGGCAGTCAGACCGTCGGCCAGTCCCTCCTCATCCCGTCCAAGAGCTCCGACGGCCTGGCTGTGGCTGATCAGCATCGTGACCCGGGCCGCCTCGTCGCCGGCCGTTTCGGCAGCCGCCAGTCCAGCCTGTGCCGCCGGTAGCCAGGCGTCGACATGCCTGCGGTGCAGGAAATATCCCCGGAGCTGGTCGACGATCCGCCAGGACAGCGACCGGTCGTCGGAGTGCGCCGTGTTCTGCACGACCGCCAGCAGAGCGGTGACTTCTTCGTCGAGCCAATCGAGCGCGTCGGCTCGCGACCCGAAGAAGGTGCCTGGTGCGGGATGGGTAGCGAGCCGCACGAGTTGCGGGTGCACGAGATTCATCGCGGCCGTCGTCGCCTCGAGGTACCAGGCGTACAGCCGGGCCCGGGCGGCGGTGCCCTCGGCGTCGCCGGCGAGCAGCCGGCGCGAGTAGAGGCCGAGCAGATCGTGGAACCGGAAACGGTTCTTCGTGTGCTGCAGGAGCATGTTGGCCTCGAGCAGCACCTCGAGGACCCGATCGGCCGCTGCCGTCGGGATGCCGAGCAGCACTCCGGCGCTCTCGGCGCTGAAGTCGTCGCCAGGGTGCAGGCTGCACAGCCGGAACGCGCGCTGGGCGTCGGCGCTCAGGTCTGCGTAGCTCAGGTCGAAACTGCTGAGCACACTGGACTCGCCGAGGCTGAGCTCGGTGAGCCTTCTGTTGCCGTCCTCCAGCCGGTGGGCCAGATCGGCAACCGTCCACTGCCGCCGGGTGGCGAGTCGTGCGCCGGCGATGCGCAGTGCGAGGGGGAGCCGGGCGCAGGCCTCCGCGAGGGCACTCACCCCCGACCGATCGTCATCGAGCCGTCGGCTGCCGGCGGTAGCGGCAATCAGCAGGACCGCGTCGTCGTGCGGGAGCGGCTCAAGGTCCACGACGTGGGTGGTGGCGAGGTCCGGCAGCCGCCGTCGGCAGGTGATGATCACGTCGCTGCCACCGGCGCCTGGGAGCAGCGGCCGGATCTGCGCCGCGTCCTGGGCGTTGTCGAGCAGGATCAGCATCCGGCGGTCGGCGAGTTCGCTGCGCAACAGCGCGGCCGCTTCGGCGGCGTCGGTTCCGATCCGTCGCCCCGGTATGCCGAGTGCGCGGAGAAAGCGGCCGAGGATCTGCAACGGTTCCGGGGCCACCGCGTCGGCGCCACGCAGGTCGGCGTACAGCTGGCCGTCCGGGTACTGCGAGCGGAGACGATGGGCGGCGGCCAGGGCGAGGGCGGTCTTGCCGACTCCGGGGATCCCGCTGATCAGGACCGCTCGGGACGACAGCGCGCCGGGCCGGGCGAGCGTCGTACAGATCATGTCGAGCTCTTCGGCGCGCCCGATGAAGTCCGGAGGTGCGGACGGCGTTTGCTGGACGACAGTTCGTCTTGGTGGGGGCGATGTCCCACTGCGAAGTACTTCGAGATGTACGGCGCGGAGTCCGTCGCCCGGGTCGACGCCGAGCTGGTTGGCGAGTGTGGACCGGATCCGGTCGTACGTCGCGAGGGCCTCGGCCTGGCGATCCGCGGCCGCGAGGGTCTGGATCAGTTCGACATGGAGTGGCTCGTCGAGCTCTTGCCGTCCGGCCAGGTCACGCAGGGCTCGCAAGGCTTGTTCCGGCTGACCGGCGTCCCGCGCCAGCTTGGCGAGGGTCCGGACCGCGTCGGCGTACTCGTTCGAGATCGCGACGTAGAGCGGGTTGGTGTCGATCAGCTCGACATCGGTGGTCCCGCGCCACAGGTCGACGGCTTGGGAGAGTTTGGCCAACGCGGTGACTGGCTCGGCGTGGGCCGCTTCGGTCGTGAGAGCGCGAAACGCCAGCAGATCAAGGCTTTCGGTGCTGACCGCCAGCCGGTAACCGGCCGGTCCGCCGACAATCACCTCGGGGGCCGGACTGCCGGTCTCGAGCAGTCGCCGCAACCGGGCGATCCGGGTCTGCAAGAGGTTCGCCGCGTTGAGCGGGACGTCATGCGGCCAGAGCAGATCGATGAGTTCGGTCTGGGCGACCGTCGTACCGGCACTGAGAGCGAGCCTGGCCAGCAGAGCGCGTTGCGGTCCGCCGCCGATCGGTACGGCGACCTCGCCATGCCAGGCCTCCAGCGGGCCGAGGACACAGATGCGTAGCGGCCCGCCGCTGCTCGCGGCCGGGATCGTGACGGCTCGGCCGGCTATCGCGGCGGCTCGGAGCTTCTCCGCGTCCGCACTGCTCAGTGCGAGCGCGGCGGCGATGGAATCGATCGAGTCCCGCTTCGGGGCACGACTCCGGCCTTGCTCCAGATCGCGGATCGCACCCGCACTGAGGCCGGCCAGGTCGGCGAGTTCCCGTTGGGTCTGGCCGGCGTCCTGGCGGAGATTGCGCAGCAAATCACCGAAGCCAGTATCCCGGGGCGTGGGCACAGCGAGCATCCTACGCACTACAGGGCGCCAGGGCTGCCGGTCGTTTGACCGACAGCCCTTGTCGAGGCTCAGCCGCACGCCCCCGTCTCCCAGTTGTGGGAACGGAGCCAGCGCGGGGTGTTGAGCGTTCCGTGCTGGCCGCGAGGAGTGCAGCCGGCGTTGTACTCACGGTTGTAGTCGGGCCTGGTGTAGTAGCGAACGCCGCTGTACGCGGTGCTGGCCCCGTTGTTGTAGACCGATTTGACCTGGAGCTCGTCGGCCCAGGAACAGGTCACGCTGCCTTGCAGCCAGTGGTTGTCATTGCCGAACCATGCGCACGCACGGCCGGATCCACCGGTGCCGGAGTAAAAGCAGACATAGCCACTGGCGCAGGTCCAGGCGGGTGCGAACTCCTGCTTCTGTTCGTCCCACACCTGGCCGGTCTGCTCGGCGATCTGCCCCATCGACGCGGCAGTGGCCTTCTCGGTGGGCGCGGGAGCGGCACTGGCCGGCGCGGACAGCGCCAGCACGGTCGCAACGGCGCCCAGAACGGCGATCAACGATTTCCGGAAAGTAGTCATGGAGCGACGTTACGAACTGCGATCGCCGCGCCACTGTCCGTACTCCACCCGTACCGCTAGGCCAGCAGCGCGTCCATCTGGCCGATGGCTTCGGTCAGGCCCTCGGCCATGCCCATGCTGATCAGCTGCTCCATCTGCTCGCTGCTGTCGAAGACCGACCGCAGCTCCATCCGCGTGCCGCCGTCGTACGGGCTCAGCGTCATCGTGGTCGTGTTCGTCGGCATCGTGTCGACCGGCTTGCCCTCGGCATCCGCGAACCCGTCGACGAACTCCAGCGATTTCGGCTCGTCCACGGCGATCATCCGCCACCAGGCGTGGTGCTTGTCGCCCTCGGGACCCGTCATGAAGTAGGTGACCTGCCCGCCGGGCGTCAGGTCGTGGTCGACCACGGTTGCCGGGTACGTCGGCGGGCCCCACCACTGCTCGAGCTTCCGCGGATCGGCCCACAGGTCCCAGACCTGCTCGGTGGTCGCGCTGAACTCCGCCACCAGGGTCAGGGTCAGTGCGTCCAGGTCCTTGTCAACGCTCTTCACGCTCATCGTTCTCGTTCCCTTCGTCAAGAGGGCCGGCCTGCAGGAGGTCCGACATCCGGTCCACGCGGGCGCGCCAGACCGCTTCGAGCTGATCGATCGCCGCGCGGGCCTGGCGGACGGCCTCGACATCGGTCCGCACGAGCTGCTCCCGTCCGCTGCGCTCCTTGGTCACCAGCCCGGCCTGTTCCAGGACGGCGACGTGCTTCTGCACGGCCGCGAAGCTCATCGAGTAGTTCTCGGCGAGCCGGGACACGGACGCCTCGCCGACCAGGCAGCGGCGCACGATGTCGCGCCGCGTGCGGTCGGACAATGCGTGCAGCAAGCGATCGGCGACTTCTTCACGTACAACCATTTGGTTGTACGTTAGCCCTGCGGAAGGACCGGGGTCAAGGCCAGGGGGTTTCAGATCCGTACGACGCCGGTCGGGGTCTCGAACTGCGCCGCGATCAGGCCCGGCTGACCGTTCGGGCCGGCCCACTTCACGTCCAGGTCGTCGAGGAGGTGGTCGGCGGGGTGGCCGATCCAGTCGGTGACGCGGATCGGGTCGCCGGCGATCTCGAGCGCGGTCAGGCGAAGGTCCTTGCCGCCGACCGACGGGTGCTGGGTGAGATCGTCCCAGTGGATGAAGAACGGGAGCTGCGGGTCGGCGATCAGGCCCTTGACCCCGATCTGCCGCCAGGTGAGGTTCACCCCGTCGGGGCGGTGCCGGTTGCCGGGCACGGACTCACGGCCGAGCCGCCGTTCCATCCGGACCATGTCGCGGATCGCGACCACCCAGCCCAGCCAGCCGCCGCCGAGCTCCTTGCGGGCACGGACGGCCTGGCCGAACGGCGCCTTGTCGGAGGCAGGGTGGTCGAGCACGTCGACGACCTCGATGTAGCGGTCGTTCTCCAGCGGCAGGATGTAGTTGATCGTCCCGAAGCGGGGGTGCACGCCACCGTCGACGAACTCCGCACCGAGCAGCGCGGACAGTCGCCTCACAGTGGCCAGGCACCCGTCGGGGCCGGCTGCATACGACAGATGATCCAGACGCATGCCAGCATTCTGGCCCCAAATTCCGTCCGTTGGGGCGGAACGGAGTGTCGGTTGCGTGTCGGTCAGCGGGACGCGGGGTGCGGCAGCAGCGGGCGGGCCGTCTCCAGGCGCTGGCGGCAGAGGTCGGCGAGGACGTCGTACGCCTTCAGGCCCATCAGGGTCTGCAGCTCGACCTTGCTCGACTCGAAGACCGCCTCGACCGCGATATGTGCCTCGGTGTTACCGGTGCAGTACCAGTTCAGGTCGTGGCCGCCCGGGCCCCAGCCGCGGCGGTCGTACTCACCGATGCCGACCTCCGTGTACGTCGTCCCGTCCGGGCGCTCCACCTCGCGGAACGTCCGGCGGATCGGCAGCTGCCAGCAGACATCGGGCTTGGTCTCGACGAAGTGCACGCCCTTCTTCAGGGCCAGGCCGTGCAGCGAGCAGCCGCCCGTACCGCCGTTGAAACCGGGGCGGTTCAGGAAGATGCAGGCACCGTCGAAGACCCGGGTCTTGCGGTCGCCGTCGTCGTCGGTCTCGACCCAGCCGTTCCGCTTGCCTTCCTTGCGGAACTGCCAGTCCTCCTTGGTCAGCTCCTTCACGTACTCCTTGACGCGGTTCTCGTCCTCGTCGTCGGAGAAGTGCGCACCGAGCGTGCAGCAACCGTCGTTCGGCCGGCCTTTGTAGATGCCGGCGCACCCACCGCCGAAGATGCAGCTCCAGTTCGACGTCAGCCAGGTCAGGTCGCAGCGGAACACCTGATCCGGATCGTCAGGATCGGTGAACTCCACCCACGCACGGGGAAAATCAAGAGAAACCTCAGGCACCCGTGCAGCGTACGCGCCCGTTGCCACGAACTGCGAACGGCAACTCCGAAACAACTCTTCCACCTCCGGTCGAGTAGTTTGTTGGGTATGCGGCTCGGCGTACTCGACGTAGGTTCCAACACTGTCCACCTGCTCGTGGTGGATGCGCACCGCGGTGCCGCACCGCTACCGGCGTACTCGCACAAGACCGAGTTGCGGCTGGCCGAGCATCTCGACCAGGACGGCCGGATCGCCGACGCGGGCGCCGACGAGCTGGTCGCGTTCATCTCCGAGGCCGCCGAGCTGGCCGAGGACAAGGGCTGCGAGTCGGTGATGGCGTTCGCGACCTCCGCGCTGCGGGAGGCGCCGAACGGCGAGAAGGTGCTGGCGCGGGTGCGCTCGGAGAGCTCGGTCGATCTGCAGGTGCTGAGCGGGGTCGACGAGGCCCGGCTGACCTTCCTCGCGGTACGGCGCTGGTTCGGCTGGTCGTCCGGCCGGCTGGCGGTGTTCGACATCGGTGGCGGCTCGCTGGAGATCGCGGCCGGGTCCGACGAGGAGCCGACGGTCGCGGTCTCGGCACCCCTCGGGGCCGGGCGGCTGACCCGGGAGGGCCTGACCCAGGACCCGCCGGACAAGGACGAGGTCCGCGCGCTCCGCAAACGGATCCGGATGGAGATGGCCGCGGTCGCCGGGGGCGTACTGCGGGCCGGCAAGCCGCAGCGATCGGTCGCGACCAGCAAGACCTTCCGGTCGCTGGCCCGGATCTGTGGCGCTGCTCCGTCCGACGACGGTCCCTACGTGCCGCGCTCGCTGCACCGCAGCGACCTGGCCGAGTGGACACCGAAGCTGATCAAGATGTCGTCGGCCGAGCGGGCCTCCCTGCCCGGAGTGTCGGCTGGTCGCGCGTCGCAGCTGGTCGCCGGTGCACTGGTCGCCGACGCCGTGATGGACCTGTTCGACCTGTCCGCACTCGAGGTCTGCCCGTGGGCGCTGCGTGAAGGCGTCATTCTGTCCGAGCTCGACCAGCTGCAGCCCCGGTGAGCCCGATGCCCGCTGCCACCACTGCCAAGATCGGCCTGTCCACCGCTTCGGTCTACCCCGAGACGACCGCGAGTTGCTTCGAGCTGGCCTCCCGCCTCGGGTACGACGGGGTCGAGGTGATGGTCGGCATCGACCCGCTGAGTACCCAGATCGACGCCATCCAGCGGCTCGTCGACTACCACCAGCTGCCGGTGCTGGCGATCCACGCACCCTGTCTGCTGATCACGCAGCGGGTCTGGGGGACCGATCCGTGGGGCAAGCTCGAGCGGTCGGCCGAGGCCGCGAAGGACCTCGGGGCGGACGTCGTCGTCGTACATCCGCCATTCCGTTGGCAGCGTGACTACGCCCGCGGGTTCGTCGACGGGATCGCGCGGCTCGAGGACGAGACCGGTGTGATCTTCGCGGTCGAGAACATGTACCCGTGGCGCGCGCCCGGCAAGGGCCTGCAGGCGTACGCGCCGAGCTGGGACCCGACCGAGCAGACCTACGCACACACCACGCTCGACCTGTCGCACTCGTCGACCGCCGAGCAGGACTGCGTCGAGCTCGCCCGGACGATGGGCCGGACGCTCAAGCACATCCACCTCACCGACGGCACCGGCTCGGCCAAGGACGAGCACCTGGTGCCGGGCCGCGGCACCCAACGAGCTGCTGACCTGCTCACCACCCTGGCCAGCCAGGACTTCCGCGGGCACATCATCGTCGAGATCAACACCCGGCGCGCGACCAGCCGGTCCGAGCGTGAGGTCGACCTGATCGAGTCGCTCGAGTTCACCAAGAAGCACTTCACTGCGGCCAAGCAGAGCATCAGTCGCCGGTCCTCGTTCGCGGTCACCCCGGAGGGGGAGATCTCGGAGCTCACTCCGTGACAGCCCGCCGTACGACGGAGGGTCCTGCTGCTCGTTCCGGCCGGCCCGGGCGGCGTCCCGGCGGACCGGACACCCGTGGCGAGATCCTCGGCGCGGCCCGTAAATCCTTTGCGGACAAGGGATTCACGGCCACCTCGATCCGCGCGGTAGCCCGCGAGGCCGGCGTGGACGCGGCGTTGGTGCACCACTACTTCGACAGCAAGGACGAGCTGTTCATCGAGGCGATGGCGCTACCGGTCGACCCGCGTCAGGTCGCCGCCATCGTCATCGAAGGCCCCCGCGACGAGATCGGCCGACGGATCGCGACCGTGTTCCTCGGCGTCTGGGAATCGCCGGACGGGCAGCAGCGGATGCGAGCGATCGTCCGCAGCATCGCGGGTAGTGAAGAGGTCGCCCGGGTGATGCGCGAGGGCATCACCCAGCTCATCCTGCAGCCGGTCTCCAAGGCGCTGGACGTCCCCGACGCGCCACTGCGGGTCAGCCTGGTCGCGGCCCAGCTGATGGGGCTGGCGATGGTCCGCTACCTGATCGAGCTGGAGCCAGTCGTGTCCGTCGACCTGCAAACGCTGATCGACCGCCTGGCCCCCGTCCTCCAGCACCACCTCACCGGGTGATCCCGACCGACCGCGAGATCCTCGCGATCCACCGGGAGGCGGCACCGACCCGGGCCGCCTTCGAGTCGGTCTACACCCATTGCCAGATCGTGTGCACGCTGGCCGAGCAGTTCTTCGCCGGGCTGGACGTCGACACCGATCTCGTCCGGGCCGGGGCGCTGCTGCACGATCTCGGCGTCTACCGGGTCGACGGTACGGCGTACGTCCGGCACGGCGTCCTCGGCCACGAAACCCTTGCTGCGCTGGGATTCCCGGAGGAGATCTGCCGGTTCGCGTCCTGCCATACGGGCGTCGGGATCACGCGGGACGACGTACTGACCCAGCAATTGCCGATCCCGGTGGCGGACTATCGGCCGCGGACCAGGGAGGAGGAGCTGGTGATGTATGCCGACAAGTTCCACAGCAAGCGGCTGCCTCCGGTGTTCGTGAGCGGGGACAGCTACGAGGTGATCGTCAGTCGCTGGGGTGTGGACAAGGCGGCGACCTTCGTGGACCTGCGGCGCCGGTACGGCGACCCGGCGCTCGACGGGTTGAGCGCTGCGACGGGACACGCGGTGGTCTGAGGTCTTGCCAACCGGGCCGCTGCGGTGGCTTAATTCATCACATGGTGAAAAACGCGGTGAGTTGCCGGGATGTCGTGGTGGTGCGCGGCGATCGGGAGGTCCTGCACGGGGTGGACTTCGACCTGCGGGCCGGGTCGGTGACCGGGTTGCTGGGGCCGTCGGGGTGTGGGAAGACGACGCTGATCCGCGCGATCGTGGGGTTACAGGCGCGGGTTTCGGGGTCGGTGTCGGTGCTGGGGGAGCCCGCTGGGTCCGTCGGGCTCCGTGGGCGGATCGGGTACCTGACCCAGGAGCCCAGTGTGTACGGCGATCTGACGGTGGTCGAGAATCTACGGTTCTTCGCGGCGGTGCTCGGGGCGGAAGCGGACGACGTACAGCGGGTTGTCGACGCAGTGGACCTGCGGTCGCATGCCGACGTACGGGTGGATCGGTTGTCGGGTGGGCAGCGCTCGCGGGCCTCGCTGGCGGCCGCGTTGCTGGGGTCGCCGGAGTTGCTGGTGCTGGATGAGCCGACGGTGGGGCTGGATCCGGTCCTGCGGCGGGACCTCTGGGAACTGTTCCATCGGCTGGCGGATGCGGGAGCCACGCTGCTGGTCTCCAGTCACGTGATGGACGAGGCCGCACGCTGCGATCGGCTGCTGCTGATGCGAGACGGCGAACTGCTGGCCGATGACACCCCGCAGGCCCTGCTCGACGCGGTCGGAACCGATGACATCGAGCAGGCATTCCTGACGCTGATCGAACGGAAGGCGGAAGCGCGATGACTCTGCGAGTGACGTTGGCTGTTGCCGCGCGAGTGCTGTCGCAGTTGCGGCGAGACCATCGCACGGTGGCGATGCTGATCGTGATGCCGGCGCTGCTGGTCACGTTGATGTGGTGGATGTTCCACGACTCACCGACCACCTTCGACCGCGTCGGTGGGCCGCTGCTGGCGGTGTTCCCGGCGATCATCATGTTCATCGTGACGTCGGTGGCGACCCTGCGCGAGCGGTCGAGCGGAACGTTGTCGCGGTTGTTCACGCTGCCGATGGCCAAGCTCGATTTCCTGCTCGGCTATGCCATCGCCTTCGCGGTGATCGCCGTCGTCCAGGCCCTCGTGGTGGTCTCGATCGCCTTGTACGCCTTGGATCTGGACATCCAGGGCGCCGCCTGGCAACTCGGCGTGGTGGCGGTTCTCGACGGCGTCCTCGGTACGGCGCTCGGCCTGTTCGCCAGCGCCTTCGCCGCCACCGAGTTCCAGGCCGTCCAGATGATGCCGGCGGTGATGATCCCGCAACTCCTGCTCTGCGGGCTCCTGCTGCCGCGGGACCAACTTCCCGACGTACTGCACGCCGTCAGTACCGTCCTACCACTCTCCTACGCCGTCGACGCGGTGACAGGAGTTGCCCAAGGCAACAGTCCGGTCGCGGAGATCCTCGTCGTACTGGGCTTCATCGTCGCGGCCCTGGGCCTCGGAGCCGCGACGCTGAAACGCCGTACCGCCTAGGTGAACGCCGGCCCACGGACGGGCCGGCGTTCAGTGGTTCAGCCGCCGATCTTCTTCAGGAATTTCCCGTTCTTGTCGTAGGCCTTGTAGACCGGGTACTCGGGCTTCTTCGGGTCGCCCGTCCAGGTGTGGGGTTCGATCGCCCAGGTGCTGGCCCACCAACCGTCCTTGGCCGGCGTCCGGTACGACTTGCCGTGCAGGCTGACCTCGACCGTGGCGGTCTCGGCCGGAGCGCGTCCCCAGGCGGTGGCGGAGCCCTTGCCGCACTTCTTCGTCGAGCTGTCACAGGGTCCGCCACCGTAACCGGCAGCGAACATCTCCGCCCACTTCTTCCCACGGGCGGGGGCGAGGATCGGATCCCGGTCGGGCTCCGGGGCCTGCAGGCGGGAGAACAAGGTGTTCGTCATGTCGCCCATGGGGCCGCCGCGGCTGTCGAGGCTGCAGGCGATCATGCTGCGACCCGACGGAGAGACTGCGATGATCTGTGCCTGCTTGAGCGTCGCCGACCGGTCGGCGGCCATGATGCGCCATCCGGTGACATCGACCCAGGTCTGCACCGAGCAGTTTCGCAACTGGCCCGCCGCGGTCTTGGGCAGTGGGTCGGCCGCCGCCGCGGCGACCAGCTTCGCCGACGGCTTGTCGCCGCCGGGGATCTGGCAGAAGCGCCGAGCTTTCGCCGGGAGCTTCGGCATCTCGTACGACGGCTTGCTCCCGACCCGGTGCGTCCGCGCGGAGGACTTGAGCTTCTGATGCTGACCGGGATACCGCAGGTCGCAGAGCTGCTGAGCCTGCTCATGGGTGACGTCGACGAAGAGTGCCGCCTCACCGTGCGGCAGGCCCGGGACGGCCTCGAACTGCGAGCTCTCCGCACCGGCGACGCCCGGGTCCTGACCGGCCGAGCTGAGGTTGGGGATCAGGCTGGCGGCTAGGGCGATCGCGGCGACGCCGGCGATACCACCGCTGGCGCCCAGCAACCGGCGGCGGCGCAGGCCGCGACGGCCTCGGGTGAGTACCGCGGAAGTATCGAAGGCGGGCAGCGGTTCGGCCTCGGCAACGCGGTGCAGCTGAGCACTGACTTCGGGGTCGTTGTACATCGGGTCCTCCTTCACAGCGCCGGGCTTGGTCGGCGGGTCATGGCTTTGCGGAGAGTGTCGAGGCCACGGGCTGCCTGGCTCTTGACGGTGCCTTCGGAGCAGCCGAGTACCTCGGCGGTCTGCTCGATGGACAGGTCCTCGTAGTACCGGAGGACCACACAGGCGCGTTGCCGTGGTGCGAGTGTGCGCAGCGCTTCGAGGACTTCGTCGCGGCTCGCGTGGCCGGCGGTGAAGTCCTCGGTGACCGGCTGGTCGGGCACTGCGGCGATCGTCACCTCGCGCCGCCACGGTCGCCGGCCGCCGTCGTACGCGGCGTTGACGACCATCCGGCGCGCATAGGCGAACGGATTGCCGACCCGGTTGACCTTCGGCCAGTGCAGGTACAGCTTGTACAGCGCGTCCTGCACGATGTCGTCAGCCTTGTGCCGGTCGCCACTGATCAGGTACGCCGTTCTTCGCAGCGACGGATTGGCCGTCTCCACGAACTCCACAAACGCCTGGTCCCGCTCGCTCATCCGTGCCCTCCCGCTCTCAGGTCCCCCTCAAGACGGAAGGGCGGCGTACCGGGGTTGCATGTCTCAGAGGTTTGGTTTGCCGGGCTGGTAGACCCAGGTCTGGAAGAAGGTGCCGAGGTCGCGGTGGGTGAGTCGCTCGACGAACTCGATGAAGGTCTGGGTGGAGACGTTGCTGTGCCGGTGGGTGGTCGGCCACTGCTTGAGGAGCCGGAAGAACGCCCGCTCGCCGATCTTCAGGCGCAGGGCGTGCAGGGTCATCGCACCGCGGGTGTAGACGAGGTCGTTGTAGATCCTGTCCCGGCCGGGGTCGGCCACCTTGCCACTCCAGTCCCGGTCCTCGGCGTAGGCCTCGTCGAAGGTCTTCTGGACCGGGATGCCGTTGAACTTCTCCTGGTAGAGCCACTCCGAGTAGGTGGCGAAGCCTTCGTTGAGCCAGATGTCCGACCAACGTGCCGGGGTGAGGCTGTCGCCGAACCACTGGTGACCGAGCTCGTGGGCAAGCAGGCCACCGCGGACGTTGCTGCTGCGCTGGTCGTACACTGGCCGGCTCTGGGTCTCGAGCGCGTAGTGGACGCCGACGTCGGCCATGATCCCGCCAGTGGAGTCGAACGGGTAGCGCCCGTACAACGAGGACTGCCACTGGACGATCTGCGCGGTGGTGTCGTTGAACAGCTTGCCCTGACCGGCCTTGGTGTCGATCGACTTGCCGATGGCGGTGATGTTGTCCAGGCCGTCGCTCGTCCGGGTGCGGGTGACGTTGTAGTTCCCGATCGCGATCATGCCCAGTTCACTGGCCATCGGCTTGTTCATGTGCCAGCGGAACGTGGTCTTGCCGGCGTGCTTGGTGGTCGGGCCGGGTTCACCGTTGGCCAGCACGGTCAGTCCGGTCGGCACCGTGATGGTCTGGCTGTACGTCGCCTTGTCGGCCGTGGTGTCGTTCACCGGGTAGTAGGTCGCCGCACCGATCGGCTGGTTGAGCGCAACCGCGCCGTCCTTGGTGGCCGCCCAGCCGGAGATGCCCAACGCCGGGTCGTCGATCTTCTGCGGAACACCCGCATACGACACCGCCACCACAAACCTGCTCCCACGCCACAACCCGCGCGACGGAGTGATCACCAACTCCTGCGCACCAGTCCGGGTGAACGACGCAGCCCGACCGTTGACCGTCAGCTTGCTGATCGTCAACGGTCCCAGAAAGTCCAGGTTGAACCGCGACAGATTCTGCGTGGCCCTGGCGGTGATCGTCGTCGTCGCGTCGATCGCCTTGCTCGCCGGATCGAACCCGAGCCGGATGTCGTAATGACTGACGTCGTACCCACCGTTCCCCATGTCCGGGAAGTAGGAATCCCCGGCCCCGGGAGCCCCCGGCAAGAACACCGGCGCAGCATTCGCCGTCAGATTCGACGCCCCCACCAACCCCAACGCCAGGACAACGGACACAAACCCGCGACGACGCCCCACAAGTCCTCCTAGATTGCCGGCAACGAACCCCCAGCAGACTAAGCGACCAAAGGCTGTCACCGGCCGGACCGCCATCACCGTCCAACCCACCCAGCAGCACCCCTCCCCGCCTGAGCCCACCCTAGGTCCGCGCGGCGTGACCACCTCAGGGCCCGGACCCCCAGCCCATCACAACTGCCCCGCACCCACCGCCCTCACGCTCACCCGTTGCCCGAACAAGCAATTGCAATGGCCCTGGGGTCCGCATCCACGACAACTGCAGTTGGCGAGCGGCCGCCCGCAGCACCGCGCCGCACAACCACGTCAGCCCGGCGTGCGACCGCCTCAGCCCACGGGCACGAGCCTCGGGCGCGACTCCCACTCACTCCATCCCAGTCGTGTGAGAGGGGGGACTAGCCCGAGAGGTGGGAGACGTTGTCCCAGGCTGGGTCTTGGGTGGTCGTGACGGCTACTTTGCCGTGGGTCCAGCCGGGGGTGGCGGCTTGGAGCTGGGCGGCGGCGGGGGTGGTGCCGTCGGTGTAGTAGTGCAGGAGGCGGGTGCCGGCGGAGGTTTCGTGGGCGAGGAGGTTGCCGGAGCCGCCGAGGCGGGCGGTGAGGTGGTCCTCGAAGGCGCGGAGTTCGTCGAGCATGTCGGACTCGGGGAGGCCGTCGTCGCGGACCACGGGGTAGCCGACGGAGATCTCGACGTGGGTGTCGAGGTGCGGGCGGCGGATGGAGCGCAGGGGGTATTCGGCGGTCGCGATCAGGCGTTGGCCGTTGCGGGTTCCCTCGAGCATCTTCCAGGCGGGGCTGCCGTCCTCGAGGGTGTGTTCGGCCGCGAAGCCCGCGACGGCGGGCAGCAGGGTGTTGATCGGCCGGGCGTCGACGGGTGGGCGGTCGAGGGTGTCGATGGCGCCGATCCAGGTCTCGACCATCTCCTCACCGAGGACGAGGTCGAGGATCAGGAAGGTGACCCGCTGCCGCACCTCGGCCGGCAGATCGGGGAACGCCGGATGAAACACGCCGACGTGGATCGCGGAGGCGTCCGGATCGACCTCGACAACGGCTTGCTCGATCGGTACGGCAGGCAGTCCCTCGAACTGGATCGTGCTGATCGGCCCCGGTCGCCGCAGATCGGCGTACTCCCACAACTCGTCGGAAACCGGCGCCGAGCGGAGCCAGCGGCGGGCGGTCGCGCGGCGGCTCGGGTTCCCGGCGGCGGTGACGATGAGGGCGTGCTGGGCGTGCAGGCCGGGTCCCAGCTCCCAGTCGAGCTCGGGGTGGACGCGGTTCACCCACTCGCTCAGGGTCGCGCCGATCGCGGCGGGTTCCTTCCGGGCGATCGCTTCGGCGACGAGCGTCGCGCCGGCCGAGGTCCACCAGGTCCAGAACGCGCCGATCGGGTCGGCCTCCACGACGGCCGCCTTGCGACGCTTGAAGATGGGCATACGTCCCATCTTCCCTCGCCAGAGGTGCGGATACCGTCCGTAATCAAACCAGTACGCGACTGGTGTGGTCCCGGCCACAGGATTATGGGGCGCCTGGTTCAGGCGCGTAACCTGCAGACACCACTGGCATACGGGGCCGGGTGGCTTGAGGAGGAGAACAGAAGTGCTTCGGCGAGTCCTGCTGGGCATGTCCCGCAGCCCCCAGATCAAGAAGGCCGTCTCGGCCATGCCGGTCTCCAGTGGCATCGTGGCCCGGTTCGTGGCCGGCGAGACCGCTCCGGAGGCCGTGCTGGCCACCGAGAAGCTGGTCAGCAACGGCCTGAACGTCACCCTGGACCACCTCGGTGAGGACGTCACCGACCTGTCCGCGGCGACCGCGACCGTGGACGCCTACCTCGAGCTGCTCCGCAAGCTCTCCGAAGCCGGCCTGACCAAGAACGCCGAGGTGTCGGTCAAGCTGTCCGCCGTCGGCCAGGCGCTGCCCGGTGACGGCGAGAAGATCGCCCTGGAGAACGCCCGGACGATCTGCCACGCCGCCCGCAACGCCGGTACGACGGTCACCCTCGACATGGAGGACCACACCACCACCGACTCCACCCTGGGCATCCTGCGCGAGCTGCGCCAGGACTTCCCGGAGACCGGTGCGGTGCTGCAGGCCTACCTGCGCCGGACCGAGGGCGACTGCCGCGACCTCGCGCACGCCGGTTCCCGGGTCCGCCTCTGCAAGGGTGCCTACAAGGAGCCCGAGTCGGTCGCCTTCCAGGACAAGCGCCAGGTCGACAAGGCATACGTCCGGGCGCTGAAGATCCTGATGAACGGCGCCGGCTACCCGATGATCGCCTCGCACGACCCGCGGCTGATCGCCATCGCCGGCTCACTCGCCGACCGCGCGAACCGCCAGCCGGGCAGCTTCGAGTACCAGATGCTCTTCGGCATCCGCCCCGAGGAGCAGCTCCGGCTGGCCGGCCTCGGCCACACCATGCGGGTCTACATCCCGTACGGCGAGGACTGGTACGGCTACCTGGTTCGCCGCCTGGCCGAGCGCCCGGCCAACCTCCAGTTCTTCGCCCGCTCCCTGATCAGCAAGAAGTAGGCATCAGCACGGCGACCCGTACTCGGTGCCGTACCACCGGCTGTAGTCACTCATGTTGCGGACCACGCCGTCCTTCAGCTCGTACAGCCGGAACCGTACGCACTTGCCTTCTTCGTGGTTGTAGTTGCAGGTTCCCCAGCCCTGCGCCGACGGCAGGGCCTGGCAGTACCGGTCCTTGCCGTAGTTGGTCTGCACGTGGACCACGGCTGCCCAGTCGTTGGTCCAGCCGTCGGAGACCCACTGGACGTCGCCAACCCACTGGAAGCAGGCGGAGCCGACGTTTGTCCCGGCGAACCGGCAGGTGTCGTAGTTGGGCGGGCCGGCCGCCCTCGTGGCCTTGTCCGGGTGCAACCACGGCGGGTCCGCGGCGGCGGCCGGACTGACGTTGCTGCCGAGCAGCAGTAGCGCGGCGGCAACAGCGGTGAGGGTACGGCGAAGTCGCATGGGCGGTTCCTTACGGGGCGGAGGGACGGATAGGACATCCTATGTCCTGTTCGTGGACAAATGATCGGAGTGCGTGGCGGATCGTCAGTACTGTGTGGTCATGACTGACCAGGTGGCCATTCTCGGGGCCGGTGTGATGGGCGAGACGTTGTTGTCGGGGCTGATCCGGGCCGGGCGACGACCGGAGCAGTTGCTGATCACTGAGCGGCGGGCCGAGCGTGCTGCCGAGCTGCGCGAGCGGTACGGCGTCGATGTCGTGTCCAACCTGGATGCCGCGGCGAAGGCCGACACCCTGGTGCTGGTCGTGAAGCCGCAGGACATGCCGGAGTTGCTGGGCGAGATCGCGTCGGTGGTGCGCCCGGAGCAGACCGTGGTCTCGCTGGCCGCGGGCATCTCCACGAGCTTCATCGAGTCGCGGCTGCCCGAAGGTGTCGCGGTTGTCCGGGTCATGCCGAACACGCCGGCCCTGGTCGACGAAGGCATGGCGGCGATCTCCCGCGGTGCGCACTGCGACGAGAGCCACCTCGCGTTGGCCGAGGGTCTGCTGTCCGCGACCGGCCGGGTGATCCGGGTGCCGGAGAAACAGCAGGATGCGGTGACCGCGATCTCCGGGTCCGGTCCGGCGTACATCTTCTTCGTGGTCGAGTCGATGATCGAGGCCGGTGTCCACATGGGGCTGCCGCGCACCACGGCGACCGACCTCGTCGTCCAGACCCTCTTCGGTTCAGCGAAGCTGCTGCGGGAGACCGGTGAGCACCCGACCGTGCTGCGCGAGCGCGTGACGTCACCGGGCGGTACGACGGCCGCAGCCGTACGGGAGCTGGAGGACCACAAGGTCCGGGCCGCGTTCCTGTCCGCGATCGAGGCGGCCCGCAACCGCTCGCGGGATCTCGCCGCCGAATAACACCTCTGGTGAGGCTGGCGTTACGCTGACGCTCATGGGTAATCGTTCGGAGCAGCAGAGCCCCGAGCAGCTGAGCCCTGCTCCGGAGCCGGTGGCCCAGCTGCCGGCCTTGCCGTGGCGGGTCCCGCTGGATCCCGCGCCGTGGTGGGCCTGGGCGTTGTTCATCGCGCCGTTCATCGCCGTACCGGCGCTGAACTCGTGGCTCTGGATGGGCGCCCGCGACATCCTCGCGGTCTTCCTGCTGACCGTCATCGGCGCCTCGGTGGTCCGGGTCGCCGGCGGCGTCGTGCTGTACCGGGTGATGCTGACGCCGACCGCTCTCAAGGCCCGCACGAGCATGCTGATCCGCAGCCTGCGCTGGCAGGACGTGGACAAGATCGAGGTCGGCGACGACAACGTCGTGCTGACCCGTGGCAAGGACGAGAACGAGATCAACGGCATCCCCGTCGGCCGCACCGCCGAGGTCGCCGCGGTGATGGAGGCCCTGCGCATCCAGGCCGCCGGCCGCCCGACCCGCCGCGCGACCCCGCGTCCCGGCATCGGCGCCCTGCTCGTCCTGCTCTACCTGGTGCTGTCCTTCGGTTCCTTCCTGATGCGCTGGCACCTGGTCTGACACGCGGCATAGGGTCGAAGCCATGGACTTTTCTCTGTGGCCGAACGCCGGCCGGACCTGGACCGACGTACTCGAAGGTGCGGAGTACGCCGAACGCACCGGCTGGTACGGCGTCTGGATCGCCGACCACTTCATGAAGAACGACAACGACCTGTCGGTGCCGGTGAACGAGGCCTTCGCGCTGCTGGCCGGTCTCGCGGTCCGCACCGAGCGGGTGCGGATCGGGTCGATGGTGCTCGGCAACACCTACCGGCATCCGGCCGTGGCGGCGAACGCGGCCGCGACCATCGACCAGATGAGCAACGGCCGGTTCGTGTACGGCATCGGCGCCGGCTGGCAGGTGAACGAGCACGAGGTCTACGGCATCGAGATGCCGCCGACCAAGGAGTTGCTGGCCCGCTTCGAGGAGGCCTGCCAGGTCCTGAAGGCCCTGCTCACCGAGGACCGGGCGACCTTCGACGGCAAGTACTACCAACTCAAAGGCGCCCCGCTCGAGCCGAAGCCGGCCAAGCTGCCGGTGCTGATCGGTGCCGCCGGTGAGAAGGTTGCCCTGGGCATCGTTGCTAAGTACGCCGATGAGTGGAACCACTGGGGCCGCCCCGAACTCGCTGCCCACAAGGGCAAAGTGTTCGCCGAGCACTGTGAGCGGAACGGCCGCGACCCGAAGACGGTACGCCGCTCCGCCCAGACCTTCCTCGAGGTGATCGCCCCCGGCGACACCGACGCGGTCGCGCGCAAGGAGAACTTCGAGTCCCGCGGGCTGCACGTGATCATGGGCTCCGCCCAGGAGGTCCTCGACGTCGTCGCCCAATACCCCGACGCGGGCATCGATGAGGTGCTCGTCCCGGACCACTGGTTCGGTTCCGGCGCCAAGCGCTTCGAAACCCTCGAACGCCTCCGCGAAGAGGTCTTCAACAAGATCTAGAGAGACAGCGTGGCCATCACGGGCCAGTGATCGCTGGGCAGCCGTCCGCCCGGACGGAAGTGCGAGACGGCTGCCTCGGTCACGGTCCAGGCCGGGCTGATCAGGATGTGGTCGATCCGTTCATCGTCCTCGGCGCCGGTGAAGTCGTGCCAGCTACCACCGGCATCGGCAGGTACGGCGTACCGCAGTCCGGCGTCCGTCAGCGCCTTCAGTGGCGGGGAGTCCGGGGTCGCGTTCAGGTCGCCCATCACGATCCACGGCAGGTCGCCGGTGGTCCACTTCGCGACCAGGCGCGACGACTGCAGCTGCGCGACCTCGCCCGCATGGTCGTAATGCGTGTTCAGCACGCCGATCGTCGTACCACTGCGGTGCCGCAGCCACACGAGCGTCGCCACCCGGGTCAGATGCGCGTCCCAGCCGACCGATCCCGGCGTACCGGGGTCGTCGGACAGCCAGCGGGTCTCGGACCGCTCGATCCGCCAGTCACCGGGCCGGACCAGCACGGACGAATGCTCACCGGCACTCATCCCGTCGTCCCGCCCGGCGCCGACGATCTCGTACTTCGGGAACCGGAACCGCAGGTAGTCGAGCTGGTCGGGCAGCACCTCCTGCAACCCGACCACATCGGCCTCGAGGAGCTCGATCGCCGCCACCGCCGCCTCCCGCCGGAGCGGCCAGGCGTTCTCGCCGTCCGGGGCGGAGGAGTTGCGGAGGTTGAAGGTGGCGGCGCGGATCTTCATGGCAACGATCCTGCCAAACCCATCGCAATGGTCGCCGCCCGGAGTCGCGGAGTGCTCGCTTCGAGGGCCCGATCCCGACCTTGCGCCAGCAGTGCGTCGATCGCCCCAGGATCGGTCGCCAGCCGGGCGTACTCCTTCTGCAGCGGCTCGATGACGGCCAGTACGGCGTCCGCCACCTCCTGCTTGAGGTCGCCGTACGACGAGTACGCTGCTGCCAACGCGACCGGATCGCCGTCCGTACAAGCGGCCAGGATCTCCAGCAGGTTGGTCACCCCGGGCTTCGCGGACTCGTCGTGGCGGACCTCGTTCTCGGAGTCCGTGACGGCCCGCATCACCTGCCGCCGGATGACGTCCGGCGGGTCGAGCAGCCGGATCGTCCCGACCGCGTCGTCGGAGTCGGACTTGCTCATCTTGGCGGTCGGGTTGGCCAGGTCCTTGATCCGCGTGGCCAGCGCCGCCTTGTGCAACTCCGGTACGACGAACGTCTCGCCGTACTCGCGGTTGAACCGGATCGCGATGTCCCGGGCCAGCTCGACGTGCTGATCCTGATCGCCGCCGACCGGGACCCGCTGGGCGCCGTACAGGAGGATGTCCGCCGCCATCAGGCACGGGTACGTGAACAGCGACGCCCGGGTCATCGGCCGGCCGCCCTTCTGTTTGTACTGGATCATCCGGGACAGCTCGCCGACGTACGAGGTGCATTCGAGCAGGTACGCGAGCTGGGCGTGCGTCGAGACGTCGGACTGGACGAAGACCGCACCGGGCGGGATCCCGGCGGCGAGCATCAGCGTCGCGCACTCCCGGGTGAGCGTGGCGAGCCGCCGTGGATCGTGTTTGGTGGTCATCGCGTGCAGGTTCGCGACGAAGAAGAATCCGTCGGGGTCGGTGAACCGCCGCAGGGCGCCGAGGTGGTTGCCCAGGGTCAGCCGGCCGGACGGGGTGATGCCGGAGAGCGAAGTCATGTCATGACCTTTCGGTGAGGTGAGTGGCGAGAGCCCCACCGAGGGCACAAAAAAAGGCCGTCTCGGCGAGACGGCCTCGTGGATGCGTGTGAACGCCGGGTGACCGCCCTAGACGGCCCACCACAGCTGAAGATTCGTGTTCACAGCCTCAGATTAGCTCACTGTGGGCGATCGGTCTGCACTTCTTCCGCAAAATCTGTAACGCTTTGCAGTCCGGCACCGATGAACCGGACGTTGGACCCGCTGCTGACCCAGCGCTCGGGCGGGCCGGCGCAGCCTGGGAGGGGTGTTGCGCCGCCCGCCGACTCGGGTTTGTCAGGATGAGGTCATGACGGTGCTGGTACGGCGACTGGCCGAGGACGACTGGGGGATTCTGCGCGAGGTCCGCCTCCGCTCCCTGCTGGACGCTCCGGAGTCGTACTACCAGACGTACGGTGAATCGGTCGGGCTGACCGAGGCCGATTGGCGCGCCCGGATCGGGGCGGCCGACAAGGTTGCGCTGGTGGCCGAGTCCGACGGGAAGTCCGCTGGGATGGTCCTCGGCGTCCCGGCCGGACCGGACGAGCGGGATCCCGACGCCGCGCTGATGCTGTCGATGTGGGTCGACCCGGAGTTCCGCGGTCAGCGGGTCGCCGACGCCCTGACCACCGAGTTGCTCGCGTGGTCCCGGGAGCAGCAGTACAAGCGGCTGCTGCTCTGGGTGTACGACGCCGCCCCGCGAGCGGCCGCGTTCTACCGCCGGGCCGGGTTCGAGCCGACCGGACGCGTCGAGACGTTCTACGACCCGACGCGCCCGCTCACGCTGATGTCCCAGACTCTCTAGGCGGTCGGCACCAGGCTGATGTCGATCGCGTCCAGCTCGGTGTAGCAGTCACCCTTCATGAAGGTGACCGTGTTCTTGCCCGCGTTCAGCGGCAGGTCGACCTTCGAGACGCCGAGCAGGTCCCAGCCGTACGACGGGTAGCTGACGATCGCCTGCGGGCCGCCGTTCGCGCTGACCTTGTGCGTACAGACGGCGTTCATCCCGTTCGCGCCGCGGGCCCGGATCCGGTAGTGGCCCGCGGCACCGACCTCGAAGGTGAACTTGACGAAGCTGGTCTCCAGGTCGATGTAGCCGATCTTGGCGCCGCCGGAGGCCGACACGATCTGGGTTCGCCGGGTCGGCGCGCCGCTGATCGACGCGTTGGCCGACTGCTCGGCTTCCAGCCGGGTCACCTGCTGCCCGGTCAGCGCGGCGTACCAGCGAACCGCGGCCTTCGACGCGGCGCCGTAGTTCGGGTGCCACATGTCGACGAAGTCGTAGGGCTGGAACAGCGTCGCGTTCGCGTCCAGGGCGGTCACACTCTTGCCGGCGGCAACCTTCGCCGCGACGATCCCGGGAATCGTGTAGTTGAAGGCGGCGACCCGGCTGTGGTGGTTGGGGTCCTGGAGCTGCGGGATCGTGGTCACGAAGACCTTCACGTCCGGCAGCGTCGTGGTGATGCTGTCGATCAGGGCCGACAGTCTGCCGGGCGCGGCGCCGGCCGACGCGTCGTCGTACATGTCGTTGGTGCCGATCTGGAGTGTGATCACGTCCGGCCGGTAGGTGTTCAGCCAGCCGACGACGTTGGCCTGGATCTGGCTGATCGTCCAGCCGCCGTGGCCCTCGTGGTCGGGGTCCATCAGGTTCGCCGGGCCGGCGGCACCCGAGCCGACGAAGTCGACCGGCCGCCCGTCCGCCCTGAGCAGTTGCCACAGGTCGGCGCGGTACGACCCAGCCCCGCTGCCGGTGGAGCTGCCCGTGTTCGAGTCGCCGATCGGCATGAGCTTGGTCGGGGTCGCCCGCTCGATCGGTACGGCGGGGCCGTCGGCAGCAGGTGCGTTCGTGGAGCTGGTGACGGTGGCGGCGGTGACGGCGCTGCCGATCAGGGCCGCGGTGCCGAGCAGGGCGGGCAGTGCGCGATAGATCGCACGCATGAGGTTTCTCCTCGAGGTGGGCGGGCCGGAGGTGGCGCCTCGATCGTGAGCCGCTGCGCGAACACCGGCAAACCTTTCGACGGACCCTGAACATCTGGTGGACCGCTATGGTCGGATCCATGAGTGGTGAGGCGAGACTGGTCTATGAGGACGGGCTGACGAAGTACGACTTCGGGCGCGGGCATCCGATGAGTCCGATCCGGGTCCAACTGACCATCCGGCTGGCGCGGGAGCTCGGCATCCTGGACCAGTTGACGGTGGTCCCCGCGCCGGTGGCGAGTGACGAGCTGCTGCGGACCGTGCACACGGCGGAGTACGTCGAGGCGGTCAAACGGGCCGGCGAACATCCCGACGTACCGGATCTCGAGCACGGTCTCGGGTCGGACGACACCTACAACTTCGCGGGGATGCACGACGTCAGCGCGCAGATCGCCGGGGCCAGTGTCGAGGCTGCGCGGTCGGTCTGGGAGGGCGAGGTGCTGCACGCGGCGAACATCGCCGGCGGGCTGCACCACGCGATGCCGAACCGGGCCAGCGGCTTCTGCGTCTACAACGACCCGGCGATCGCCATCCAGTGGCTGCTCGACCACGGCGCCGAGCGAGTCGCTTACGTCGATGTCGACGTGCACCACGGCGACGGCGTACAGGAGGTCTTCTACAACGACCCCCGGGTGCTGACTGTGAGCCTGCACGAGTCGCCGACCACGCTCTTCCCGGGGACTGGCAGTGCAGGCGAGATCGGTGGACCGGACGCGCAGGGGTCGGCGGTCAACATCCCGCTGCCGCCAGGGACCGGGGATGCGGGCTGGTTGCGGGCGTTCCACGCGATCGTGCCGGATGTGATTCGTGCGTTCCGGCCGTCGATCCTGGTCACGCAACACGGATGCGATTCCCATGTGGAGGACCCGCTCGCTCATCTGACCAAGACGGTCGATGGGCAGCGAGCGGCGTACCTGGCCCTGCACGACCTGGCCCACGAGGTCACCGGCGGCAAGTGGGTGGCCACCGGCGGCGGGGGTTACGCGATCATCGACGTCGTCCCGCGCGCCTGGAGCCACCTGCTGGCGATCGTCGCGGGGAAGCCGATCGATCCGCAGACCCTGGTGCCGGAGGCGTGGCGCGAGGAGGTGCGGATCCGGTTCGGCCGGGTCGCGCCGCTGCGGATGACCGACGGCCGCGATCCCGAGTACGCCGACTGGTCGGCCGGCTACAACCCCGACACCTGGCTGGACCGGTCGATCAAGGCCACCCGGGACGTCGCTTTTCCGTACCTGGGCCTTGACCCGACGTACTGACTTCGTCACAGGATCGAGTCACACGAGTCCCCCTCTTTCCCATTCGCACCAACAGCCACTACCCTCGTCACATGCACGGACGGAGGTGCCGGAGGGGAAGCCGGCGCACGATCTGTGCTGGAAGTGCGGTGCGCAAATGGCATCAAAGAAGTCCGGTGGTGAGCAGCCGCTCGCAGAGGTGAAGTTCCTGACCGTGGCAGAGGTTGCCACGGCCATGCGCGTGTCCAAGATGACGGTGTACCGGTTGGTGCACTCCGGTGAGCTGCCCGCGGTGCGGGTAGGTCGTTCGTTCCGGGTGTCTGAGGATGCCGTGCACGACTACCTCAAGGGCGCCTTCTTTCAGGCCGGATAACCACGAGAGAGGCGGCCGGATCCCTGTTTGGGGACCGGCCGCCTCGTCATGTCAGCTCACGGAGGGCTGCTGCGGCGCGCTGGACGACCTCGTCGGGTAGGTGGTCCCAGAGTTTGTGATGGGCCGCGGCACTGGCCGAGACGGCCGCCTCGGCCAGCTGGACACCATCCTCGGTCAGCCGGATCTGCGTCCCCCGGCCGTCGTCCGGATCAGGCTCGCGGACGACGAGCCCGCGCCGTACGAGCTGGTTGACGACGTTGCTGGTGCCGCCGGAGGACAGCAGCAGGTTACGGCTGAGGTCGGACGGCTTCTGCCGGTACGGCGCTCCGCCGCGGCGCAGCGAGACGATCACGTCGAACTCCGCGCTGGTCAGCCCGAGCTCGCGGAGCACCTGCCGGGTCGCCTCGTTCAGACCGCCGGCCAGCACCATCAGCCGCTTGGTCAGCTCGCTGGTCGGATAGAGGACGGCCGGCAGCTCGCGCTGCCAGGACGTGAGCAGCTCGTCCACCCGATCGGTCGCCATGGTTGACAGTCTAGATGTCTTTGGTGATAGCTTTCAGTAAAGCTTTCTAGTGAGGAGATTTCATGCGGACAGTGCTGCAGGGTGGGTTGGTGATCGACACCGCGCCGGAGGTGACGGTCCGCCGGGAGGTCGACGTACTGATCGAGGACGGCCGGATCGCGGCGATCGGGCCGGGGCTGGCGACCGAGGGATCCGAGGTGATCGACGCACGCGGGCGGATCGTGCTGCCCGGGTTTGTCGACACTCACCGGCATGTGTGGCAGACGGCGCTCCGGGGGATCGCGGTCGACGGTGACCTCGGGATGTACTTCGAGCGGGTGCTCGCCGGTGCCGGGATGCGCTTCCGGCCGGAAGATGTTGCTGCTGGCAACTTGGTTGGCGCGCTGGAGTGCCTGGACGGCGGGATCACGACCGTGCAGGACTATTCGCACGTCCAGGGCTCGGCCGAGCATGCGGATGCGGCGGTGCAGGCGCTGGAGCAGAGCGGGATCCGGGCGGTCTTCGGGTACGGGCCGTCACCGCTCGGCGGTGGCGCGGTGGACGGCGCCGGCCTGCGACGCCTGCTGGACCGAGCCTCGGACCGGATCGGATTCGCGGTCGCCGCGATCGGCCCGGCGTACGCGCCACTCGAGACTGTCCGCGCCGACTGGGCGCTGGCCGACGAGCTCGGCCTTCCGGTGGTGGTGCACGTCAGCAGTAGTGAACTCGCCCCGACCCCGATCGCCCTGCTCCGCGAAGCCGGTCTGACCCGGGCGAACACGCTCTACGTGCACGGCAACAGCCTGCCGGACGCCGAGCTCAAGCTGATCGCGGAGTCCGGCGCGAGCGTCTCGGTCACCCCTCTCGTCGAGGCGCGCCTCGGCCTCGGCCCAGCCATCGCCGGACGGCTACGGGCAGCCGGCGCCCCCGTCAGCCTGGGCATCGACACCGTGGCCTCAGCGGCCGGCGACATGTTCAGCGTCATGCGCGAGATCCTCTCGCTGGGTCACGACACCTTCACCGCCGCCGAAGTCCTCCAGTTGGCCACGATTGCCGGCGCCCGGGCCCTCAACCTCCCTGACATCGGTTCCCTTGCCATCGGCAACCAAGCCGACCTCGTCCTGCTCCGCGCCACCGACCTCAACCTCGCCGGCGGCCTCCAGGACCCAGTAGCCACCATCGTCACCTCCGCCCACCCCGGCAACGTGGAAACAGTCCTGGTCGGCGGCACGGTCGTCAAACGCAACGGCCACCTGACCACCACGCCCCTCCCCGACGCCCTGGCCGCCCTAGCCACCTCCACCGCCCACCTCCTTGCCGGCTGAATCTGTGTCCGGTGTAAACTGTGTCTATGGGACACAGAAGAGGGTTACTTCCGGCGGTGGGGCTGTTTGTGCTGACGCCCTTGGTGGCCGAGTTCGTGCCGGGGTACATCTCGATCGACCGGATTGTGGGGGCGGTGGTGCTGGCGCCGATGTACGGCGGTGGTGCGCTGCTGATTCGTGAGGTGGTCAGGCGGATGGGGCGGGGGTGGTGGACGATCCTGCTGCTCGCGCTCGCGTACGGGCTTGTTGAGGAGGGGGTGGCGACTCAGTCGCTGTTCAATCCGGGCTACGCCGGGCTGGCGCTGCATGAGCCTGCGTATCTGGCGGGGGTGGAGCTCGGTGGGTGGTGGACTGTGTTCGTGCTGCTCCTGCATGTGGTGTGGAGCATCGCGGTGCCGATCGCGCTGGTCGAGACGCTGACGCCAGACCGGCGTACGACGCCCTGGTTGGGCAACGTCGGGTTGGTGATCACGGGGCTGCTGTTCGTCCTCGGGGCCGGGGTGATGTCCGCGTTCACGTTGGCGGATGACCCGTTCGTGGCTTCGCATGCGCAGTTCGCCGGGGTTGGCATCGCCGTACTGGTTGTGGTTGTGCTGGCCTTCGCTGTCGGGCATCGATTGGAGGCCCAGGTGGTCGAGCAGCGGCGCGCGCCGTCCGCCTGGTTGGTGGGTGCTGTGTCGCTGGTGGCCAGTTCGCTGGTCGCCGGATCGGCGTTCTTGGTCACGGGCGGTTCGAACGACCACCTGGGATGGATCCTCGTCGGCGGCTATCTGGTGTTGGCCGCGGTGGTGATCGCGGCGGTACGGTACTGGTCGGCGAGTCCCGGCTGGAGCGCGGTGCATCGGTTGGCGCTAGCGGGTGGAGCGCTGCTGACGTATGTCTGGAACGCGTTCCCCGAGACTCCGCCCGAGCTGACCGACCCCGGGATCGACCTGGCCGGCAATCTGCTCTTCGGGGCCGGAGCGCTCGCCTTGCTGGCCCTGGCGATCAGGCGAGTCACCGGGCCAGCAGGTCCTTGAGGGCGGTGACAACTTCTTCGGGGCGTTCTTCGGCGAGGAAGTGGCCGGCGGTGGTGGTTTGGTGGGTGAGGTCGGGGGCCCAGGCGCGCCAGAGGGCGGCGGCGTCGAAGCCGAGCGCGGAACCCCAGTCCTGCTGGATGACGGTCACCGGCATCCGGAGTTTGTTGCCAGCAGCAAGGTCTTCGGTGTCGTGGGTGACGTCGACGGTGGCGGAGGCGCGGTAGTCGGCGACGATGGACGGGATAGCGGCCCGGGAGGCCTCCAGGTACGCCGTTCGGACGTCGGCCGGGATCGCGGTCGGGTCCTTGGTCCAGATGTCGAGGAAGTGACCGAAGAAGGTGTCGGGGGCGCCGGCGATCAGCGTCTCCGCGAGGCCTGGCGGCTGGGCCATCAGGTAGAGGTGGAATCCGACGGCTGCGGTGGTCCCGTGCAAGACATCCCACATGTCGAGGGTCGGGAGTACGTCGAGCGACAGCAGGTGGGTGACGACCTCGGGGTGGTCGAGGGCAACCCGGAAAGCGACCAGGGCACCACGGTCGTGACCGGCCAGCGCGAACGTCTCGTGTCCGAGGGCCTTGGCGACGGCGACGATGTCAGCGGCCATGGTGCGTTTCGCGTAGCCGTCGGCCGGCTTGTCGCTGGCGCCGTAGCCGCGGAGGTCGGGGCAGATGACGGTGTGCTCGGTGGCGAGCTTGGTGGCCACGTGCCGCCACATCAGGTGCGTCTGCGGGAAGCCGTGCAGCAGGACGATCGGCGTACCGCTACCGCCGACCGCGACGTTGAGTGTGACGCCGTCGGCGCCGGGGAGCTGGTGGTACTCGAATCCGTTGATCTTCACCCGGCCAGGGTTGCGGATGCGGATGAGCGCTGGATGAGCACGTTACGGTGAGCGGGTGGAGTTCGGGGTGCTCGGGCCGGTGGTGGCCTGGGACGACGCAGGGCAGCTTGTTGCGCTGAAGGGGCCGCGGCATCGGGCGGTGCTGGCGCGGCTGATCGTGGCGCGTGGCCGAGTGGTGCCTGCGACGCGGCTGGTGGACGACCTCTGGCCGGATCCGCCGGATGGTGCGCTGAGCGCCGTACGGACGTTTGTGGCCGCACTGCGCCGCTCTCTCGAGCCGGACCGAGCGCCGCGGAGCAAGCCGCGGTTGCTGGTGACCGAGGGGCCCGGGTACGCACTGCGGACCGATGCGGTCGACGCCTGGCGTTTTGAGGCGGCTGTTGAGGCGGGGGAGTACGAGACCGCGCTGGGGTTGTGGCGCGGTCCCGCGTACGCCGACTTTGCCGATGAGCCGTGGGCGCAGGGAGAGCGGTCGCGGCTGACCGAGCTGCGGTTGCTGGCGGTAGAACGGTTGGCGGCGACGCGCCAACCTGCGGAGGCCGTAGCTGAGCTGGACGCACACGTGACCGACCACCCGTGGCGCGAGGAGGGCTGGCGGCTCCTGGCGCTCGCGCTCTACCAATCCGGTCGGCAGGGCGACGCACTCGCCGTACTGCGGCGTGCCCGCGCCATGCTGGTCGCACAGCTGGGCATCGACCCCGGACCGGCGCTGGCGCGGCTCGAGGAGGACATCCTCAACCAGGCCGCGCACCTGCAGCCGGCGTCGGTGTGGTCCGCGACCGCGGCCGCCTATCAGCGGACTGCGGGTGCACGGGCTCAGCTGGAATCAACAGTCGGGTTGCTACGCAGTCTCGCGGTGACCGGTGAGCTTGCCGAGGTACGGCGGCATCGGCTGGCCGCGATTACCGCTGCCGAGGAGCTCGGTGATGCTGATCTGGTCGCGCGCGTGATCGGGGCGTACGACGTACCGGCGATCTGGACGCGGTCGGACGACGAGACGCAGGCCGCGGCGATCGTTCGTGCTGCTGAGCGGGTGCTTCCGACCCAGGATCATCCGACGATGCGGGCCCGGCTGCTGGCTACAATCGCCTTGGAATCAAGGGGTTCCAGTGCTGCGCGGCCTTTGGAAGCGGCTCGGGAGGCCGAGCAGATCGCGCGGACTCTGGACGATCCGGCCGTCCTTGCCTTCGCGTTGAACGGCGTCTTCATCCAGTCCTGCCGCCGGCCCGGCCAGTCGGCGGTTCGGGACGGGATCGGGGCCGAGCTGATCGCTCTCGCCGCGCGCCACGCACTTCCGGCGTACGAGATCCTCGGGCACCTGATTCGTCTGCAGTCTGCCTGCGCGGTCGCGGATTATGTTGCCGCTGACAACCATTCCGCCGCTGCCGACGACCTCGCGGCGCGGCACGACTCCCCACTCGTCGGTGTCTTCACCCGGTGGTACGACGCCCTCCGCGCCGACACCCCGGCCGCTTACCTGCAGGCCGCCGCCCAGCACCCTGCCACTGCTATGCCAGGCCTGGACGCCGGCCTACTCCCACTGGCCCTGGCTGCCCAGGCCATCCGCCACGGAACGCCCGTCCCCGACGCCGACTACGGCCCACACGCTCCCTACATCCACCCCGACTCCCACGCGCCCGACCCACCCCCGGGCCTCTTCCTCGAACTCCACTGGACGCTCATCGCTCGCGCCGCCACCACCCGCGGCGACGACCAGACGCTCGCCCGAGCGCGCGCCGTACTGGCTCCTGCGGCAGCCGAACAGGCAGGAGGCCAATCCGGCCTCCTGACCCTCGGTCCGATCAGCGACTACCTCTAGACCACGGGCTTCCGGGCGCGGACGGCGAGCGCGTGAGGTACGCCGGGGCCCTCGGGCTCGATGAAGCGCTCGAGTGTCAGGCCTGTGGTGAGGAAGGCGTTGAGGTACTGGGCAAGGGGAACGTGGTTCATGCCGATGTGCTCGCGGATGCCACCTTTGCCCCACCAGGGCGCGGACTGGTGCCAGCCGGGTTGCCGGTACGTCGTGTGTGCGGTCCGGCTGTCGTCTTCCTCGTTGTAGACGACATGCGGCCCGTTGAAGCACGGGTGCACGCCGTACTCGATGAAGACGCCACCTGGCCGCAGGACGCGAGTGGCCTCGCGCAGGACGTCGCCGAAGTCGTCGACGTCGGTGGAGATCCACATCACCAGCACGGTGCTGAAGGACTCGTCGGGAAACGGCAGCGCGGCCGCGTCACCGACCATCAGCGGGCCGTCGGTGCGGGTGCGCGCCAGACGGAGTTGATCGGACGAGTAGTCGAGGCCGACGACCTCGCGGCCGCTCGCGCGGATGGTTTCGAAGTTCCGGCCGGTGCCGCAGCCGATGTCCAGGCACGGGCCGGAGCCCTCGCCGAGCAGCTCGAGCAGACCTGGCTGATGTGGCTCCGCGCCGACCACGAACCGGTCGTCGTACCAGTCGGCCAGACCGTCGTAGCGGGCGTTGGTGACAGTGTTCATAGAGCCTCCCCAGACGTGATCTCCACCCTACCCAAGGCCCGCTTTAGGTCCACGACGATACGTACGGGTAAGCTTTGCCGACGTTCTCTTTGAGTTTGGATGGTCCACTGTGGGTTCCGTAATCAAGAAGCGCCGCAAGCGTATGGCGAAGAAGAAGCACCGCAAGCTGCTGAAGAAGACGCGGGTTCAGCGCCGCAAGCTCGGCAAGTAGCCCCACCTTCTCCCTAGGTTGGGTCCGCCGCGCCCCGGTTGATGAGGGTGGCGCGGCGTTCAGTGGGGTTGTTGCTGTCTGGCTGGGGGCTTCTCGTGGCACAGGTGGTAATGGTGACCGGCGTCTCGCGAGACGCCGGTGCTCGTTGTGCCCGCAGGCTGGCCGATGATCCGTCGATCGGCACGGTGCTCGGCGTCGACGTGGTTCCGCCACGGGCCGAGCTGGGCCGGGTCCGGTTCGTGCGAGCTGATATCCGCAACCCCGTGATCGCGAAGGTGATCGCTGCCGAGGGCGTCGACACCGTCGTCCACACCGGCGTGGTGGCCACCCCGGGGAGTGCCGGCGGCCGGTCGTCGATGAAGGAGATCAACGTCATCGGCACCATGCAGCTGCTGGCCGCGTGCCAGAAGGCGTCCGGCGTGGCCAAGCTGGTGGTGAAGTCGTCGACCACTGTGTACGGCGCGGGTCCCCGCGACCCCGCCATGTTCACCGAGGAGATGGCGCCGCGGGCGATCCATCAGACCGGTCTGAGCAAGGACGCGGTCGAGGTCGAGGGATATGTGCGCGGGTTCGCCCGGCGCCGCCCCGATGTCTGCGTGACCACGCTCCGGATGGCGAACTGGATCGGCCCCAAGACCGACTCCCCGATGACCCGGTACTTCGGCCTCCCCGTCGTACCGACGATCTTCGGGTACGACGCACGTCTGCAGTTCCTGCACGAGGACGACGGGGTCGAGGCCATCCACCACGCCACGGTGAACGATCTGCCCGGCACCTTCAACCTGGCCGGTGACGGCGTGCTCGCGCTGTCCCAGGCGATCCGGCGGCTCGGCCGGCCGACGCTGCGGCTGCCTCCGTTCACCGCAGCCACCTCAGCCGCCGCCGTACGGCGTGCCCGGCTGGCGGACTTCTCGCCGGACCAGATCACCTTCCTCACCTACGGCCGGGTGGTCGACACGACGCGGATGCGGAGCACCTTCGGGTTCGAGCCGCAGTACACGACCGCTGAGGCGTTCGCCGAGTTCCGCCGTTCGCTCGGCCCGGGCGCGGCCAGTCAGGTGGCGTCGCTGCTGACGAGCGGGCTCGGAGCACTCCGTGGCTGACGCGGACGTGATCCCGATCGGTTCCGGTGGCCGCCCGGGGCGCGGCAGCGGCCGCCGTACGACGCCGTCCGCAGCTGCTCGCGCTCTCGCCGGCCCGGGCGCGCGGCCGAAGAAGCCACGCAAGACGAAAGCCGCCGAGGCCGAGGCCGTCGATCAGACGGTGACCGAGTTGCCCCCGCCTGCCGATGCCGAGAGCAGCCCGGCCCAGGGAAGCAACACCGGAGGCGGCGAGGACAGCACCACCCGGGGGAGCGAGCTCGGGGGCGGTGTCTCCGGGGAGAGCGCCACCCGCAGCAGCACGCGGGCCGAGGGGCGCGGACCGGATCTTGCGGGGCTGGCCGGGCTGGACTTTGCGGCGCTCGAGAAGGTTGTGCGGGAGATGTTCGGGGCGGACGGTGAGCGGCGGATCGCGGAGTGGTTCGCGTTCCTGCGCCGGCGGCTGTCGGGGGAGTACGAGGTCGACGAGTTCGGCTTCGACTCCGACCTGACCGACCAGATCCTGCTGCCGATGCTGCGGCCGCTCGCGGAGAAGTGGTTCCGGGTCGAGGTGCGCGGGGTGGAGAACATCCCGGACACCGGCAGCGCGCTGATCGTCGCGAACCACTCGGGCACGATGCCGCTCGACGGCCTGATCACCCAGCTGATCGTCGCCGACCACACCAACCGGCCGCTGCGCACGCTCGCCGCCGACCTGGTGTTCCGGACGCCGTTCGTCGGTGAGTGGTCCCGCAAGGGCGGCGCGACGCTGGCGAACAACGACGACGCCGAGCGCCTGCTCCGCCAGGGCAACCTGGTCGGCGTCTGGCCCGAGGGTTTCAAGGGACTCGGCAAACCGTTCAGCGAGCGCTACAAACTGCAGCGGTTCGGCCGCGGCGGCTTCGTCAGCGCGGCGATGCGGACCGGCGTACCGATCGTGCCCTGCTCGATCGTCGGCGCCGAGGAGATCTACCCACTCGTCGGCAACCTCTCCTCACTGGCCCGCCTGATGGGCGTCCCCTACGTCCCGGTGACCCCCTTCTTCCCCCTGCTCGGCCCCCTCGGCCTGATCCCCCTCCCGTCCAAGTGGCTGATCGAGTTCGGCGAACCGATCCGCACCGACGAGTTCCCCGACGGCGCCGCCGACGACCCCATGCTGGTCTTCAACGTGACCGACCAGGTCCGCGAAACCATCCAGCAAACCCTCTACACCCTCCTGGTCCAACGCCGCAGCGTCTTCTTCTGACCTACCCCTCCCGCGGTCGGCAAAAGAAGAAGCCCGGCCGCTGGGGCCGGGCTTCTGGGGTGCTGTTACTTCCAGGGTGGGAGCAGGGTTTGCAGGACACCCGGGATGTTGATCAGCGGGGGGAGGCTCAGGCTGGGGAACGGCCAGGGCCAGGACGGGGTGACCGATGGGGGGCCGGACGGGGTGCCTGATGGCGTACCGGTCGGCTGGGACCCGGACGGGCGTGGGGGAGTCTTCAGACTGCTCGGTGGCGTCGTGGGCTCCCCGACCAATGTCGTGTTCGGCACCTTGGTGGGTGTGGTGGTGGGCTTGCTGGTCGGAACCGTCGACGGCTTGACGGCCGGCGGGGTCTTCGGGCTGCCCTTGGGCGGCTTCACCGACTCCTCGACCGTGGTCGGCACCTGCTCGTTCTTCGGCGCCTTCGGTTTGTCGCACTTCGGGCAGGCCGTCGTGCTGTGCTGGGCCAGTTGGTCGATCGTGGCCAGGGCCTCGACCGCCGACTTCAGCGACTCCGGTGGCAGCTTCGGCGCCAGCTCTCCCAGCCCCTGGCGGGCGCTGGTGATGAACGCCGTGACCGCGGTGATCGAACTCGCGTCGCCGTCCTGCTGGTACGACGCGACCAGCCGGGACACGCCCTTGCGGGCCTGCGCCGAGAAGTCGTCCAGCGTGCCGTTGATGGTGGCCGCGGACCCGCCGTTACCGGCGAGTGCCTGGACCTCGGACAACCGGGTCTTGGCGTGCTCGAGATCGCGCCGGCCGCGGGAGTCGTCGCCGATCCCCACATTGGTCGCCACGTTCTCGATGCTGCGCTTCATCCCGTACAACGTGTCGCCGGGCATCGCCTGCTGCGCGGCAGCGGCAGAACCGATGCCACCTCCCAGCAGCACCAGCGCGGCGGTACTGGCCACGAGCCGGATGCGCCGGCCATGACGATGGCGGATATCTGTCACGGACGCGTCGACGTCCTCGCCACTCGGCGGGTCGTCGGAGCTGTCAGGAGTGCTGCGCACCATGGTCGGGGTCGTGGTCGCCGCGCGGGCGGCCGCCTGCTCCAGCAGGCGGTGCCTTAGCTCGGCGCTGAACTCCGGCCGAGGTGCAACTGCGCCGGCGGTCCTCAGCCGTCCGACGAGTTCTACAGCCTCTTCCAACTCCGGGTCATCGCTCAGTCGCGAAGAGTGACGGGGCCCGTGATCGACGGCGTGCGCGAAGGTCTCCGCGCGCGCTCGAGCCCTGTGTAGGTCACTCATGGATCTCGTTCTCCTCAATGGCCAGTCGGGGTCACCGACAGGTCCTCACGAGGGAGAACGATGAAACTCCCTGACGGGTTACGGAAGACTGTCGTTGTCATCCGTCTCACCTCAAGTCCTTGGGGATAACCTTCGCCAAGTGCCGGACGGCCCTCAGTTGCAGTTGCTTGACGGCGCCTTCGGACTTCTCCAGCGCCCTGGCCGTTTCCGCGATCGACAAACCGGCGAAGAACCGCATCGTCAGGCAGTCGCGTTGTTCGTCGGGCAAGCCCGCGACGGCGTCCCGCAGTACCTCGGCGGTGGCGGCGGCCAGTACGTCGACCTCCGGCCCCTCGGTCTGCCGGTCGTGCGTCTCGATCTCGTCCGTGACCACCTCGAGCCGGACCCGGCCGGACTTGTAGTGGTCGGTGATCAGGTTCCGGGCGATCGTCACCAGCCAGGCGCCGAAATCCCGGCCCTGCCAGCGGAACGAGTCCAGGGCACGCAGTGCCCGGACGAACGTCTCGCTGGTCAGGTCCTCGGCGAGTGCCGAGGACGACACCCGCGCGTAGATGTAGCGATAGACGGTGAGCGAGTACTCGTCATAGAGCTCACCGAAGGCACCGACGTCACCTGCCTGAGCGCGATCGACGAGCTCAGCCCGTCTCATCCCGTCCGGACTTGGCTCCGGCGTCGTCAAAATCTCTCCCCGTTCGAAAGACACGTCGTCTGACACATCCGCGCATGGCCACTCACGGCTGGGACGTGCGAGCACTGAGCGTTACGTCTGCAGCACTCACTGTCAACAGCTGGTGGCGTGCCGCCTTCCCGTCGGTCGATCGTCACGAATGCGCCAGCGGACTGCTTCCGTCACCACCTGATGACGCAACGCAGCCTGCTGTCGGGGTTGTCGCGCATGGTCTCCCCGTCATGGACGGGTTTCTGCAGTGTGAGGTTCAGCAGAAGCACATCCACGAGTTCACCTGTATATCTCCCGTCACGCTCTGCTGCAACCATTCCGTGCGCGCCGGGTCCTCGGTGAGCCTGGAAAAGCCATGACAGACTCAGCGGGTGGACTTCAACTTCGCGGACCTTCTTCGTGACACAGCGCGACGTCACGGCGATCGGATCGCGCTGGTCGACGGCGACCGGCGACTGACCTGGACCGAGCTCGACGCGGCCGTCGAGACCGCTGCCCGCGGGTTCGCCGCGGCCGGCCTGGTGCCTGGGTACCGGGTCATCCTGCTGATGGCCAACAGCATCGAGTTCGTCACCTCCTACCTGGGCGTTCTTCGCTCCGGCCTGGTCGCCGTACCGCTGAACACCGGGCTGACGAAGCCCGAGGTGGACACCGTCGTGGCGCATTCCGGGGCCCGGCTCGCGGTCACCGACGAGGACCTCGCAGGGGTCGTCGAGGGGGTCCGGACGATGCGAGCCGGCGAGCTCCAAGGTGACGCTGTGTTACAGCCGACGAACGACCCGGAGACTCTCGCGGTCCTCCTGTACACCTCGGGGACCAGTGGAGATCCGCGGGCCGCGATGCTCACGCACCGCGCTCTCACGGCCAACGTGAAGAATCTCTCCGGCCTCGGCCCCGACAGAATGGGACCCGAGGACGTGGTGCTCGGCGTACTGCCGATGTTCCACGCCTTCGGTCTCAACGCGGTCCTCGGCTGGACCGTCGCGAGCGGTGCGGCCCTGGTGATCGACAAGCGCTTCGACGCCGCGCACACGCTTGATCTGGTCAAAGAGCACGGGGTCACCCGGTTGCCGGTGGCCCCACCGGCTCTCCACGCGCTCCTGACCCGTCCCGATCTCCGTACGGCGCTCTCCGGCGTGAAGGTGGTGCTGACCGGCGCCTCGACGCTGGATCGCGGCCTGGCCGATCGCTTCGAGCAGGAGACCGGACTCTTCGTCCACCAGGGCTACGGCCTGACCGAGGCCTCCCCGGGCGTGACCACGACCCTGGGTGAGGGTGAGCCGAAGCCCGGCTCGGTCGGTCGCCCGCTGCCGAACGTCGAGGTCCGGATCGCCGACGAGCAGGGTGAGGACGTCGAGGGCGACGATCCCGGCGAGATCCTGATCCGCGGGGCGAACGTCTTCTCCGGCTACTGGCCGGACGGTGTGGACGGCCCGGATGCCGAGGGTTGGTACCGCACCGGTGACGTCGGGTACCTGGACGCCGACGGTGACCTCTTCCTGGTCGACCGGTTGCGCGAGCTGATCATCGTCTCCGGGTTCAACGTCTTCCCCAGTGAGGTCGAGGACGTGCTGGTCGGGGCCGACGGCGTACTGGAGGCCGCCGTGATCGGGGTCCCGTCCGAGGAAACCGGTGAGGCGATCAAGGGCTTCGTCGTACCGGAGCCTGGCGTGACGCTGGAGCCGAGCAGAGTTCTGGAGTACGCCGGGACCCGGCTGGCGCGGTTCAAATGCCCGAGCGAGCTCGAGATCGTCGAGCAACTGCCGCACTCCGTCACCGGCAAGGTGGCCAAGGGCCGGCTGCGGGCGGAGGGATGAGCGCCCGCGTCACGCTCTACGGCAAGCCCGGCTGTCACCTCTGTGACGACGCCCGGGCGATCGTCGCGGCGGTCTGCGCCGAGCTCGGGGTGGAGTGGACCGAGGTCGACATCACTCAGGATGACGCGCTGTTCACCCGGTACGGCGAACAGATCCCGGTCACGCTCGTCGACGGCAAGCAGCACGATTTCTGGCGGGTGGACCCCGCTCGGCTCCGGAAGGCGCTCACTGCTTAGTGCTGTCGGTCACCCTGGGGTTCGCCGATTTTGTTCTCACGTTCACAAGCTCCTAGAGTAAGAGGAGCCGCAGGGTACTGAACGCGGCTGATGAGAACCACCCCCCAGGAGAATTGTGACGCGTGCCAGCAGCCGTCGTCCCGGCCCGCCGACGAGAACCGAACGCGGCATCCCCGAGGCGACTGTCGCGCGCTTGCCGGTCTATCTGCGGGCGCTGACCGCGCTGTCGGACAGTGGTATCGCGACCGCGTCGAGTGAGGACCTGGCCACCGCGGCCGGCGTGAACTCGGCCAAGCTCCGCAAGGACCTGTCCTACCTGGGCTCCTACGGCACCCGCGGTGTCGGGTACGACGTGGAGTACCTCCGCTACCAGATCGCCCGCGAGATCGGCGTCACCCAGGACTGGGCGGTCGTCATCGTCGGGATCGGAAACCTGGGGCACGCGCTCGCGAACTACTCCGGTTTCGGCACCCGCGGGTTCCGGATCGTCGCCCTGCTCGACGCCGACCCGAAGCTGGTCGGCGAGCGGATCGGTGACATGGAGGTCCGCGACTTCGCCGAGCTCGAGCACATCGTCGAGACCGACCGGGTCTCGATCGGCGTCATCACCACCCCCGCCGGTCCGGCCCAGGAGGTCTGCGACCGGCTGGTCGCGGCCGGGGTGACCAGCATCCTGAACTTCGCGCCGGTGGTGCTGTCCGTGCCCGACGGTGTCGACATCCGCAAGGTGGACCTCTCGATCGAGTTGCAGATCCTGGCGTACCACGAACAACGAAAGTCCGGAGAGGTGGCGCTCCCCCAGGTGCCCGAGCTACCAGCGACCAACGCGCTCGCTCCCGATCTGCCCGCCGTCGGTGGGGGTGTGATCGCATGAGCTACCTGGTGGTCGGGATCAGTCACCGCAGCGCGGACATCAACGTGCTGGAGCGGGTCGCGCTGGATCCGGACGCGGCGACCAAGCTGGCGCTGGCCGTGCAGAGCACCCCGGCCGTGACGGAGTCCGCCGTACTGGCGACCTGTAACCGCACCGAGGTGTACGCGACCGTCGACCGCTTCCACGCCGGCATGGACGAGGTCACCGCGATCCTGTCCGACATCACCGGCGTACCGCTGATCGATCTGGCCGAGCACCTGTACGTGCACTTCGAGGAGGGCGCGGTCGCGCATCTCTTCCAGGTCGCGGTCGGGCTCGACTCGATGATCGTCGGCGAGAGCCAGATCCTCGGCCAGGTGAAGGAGTCGCTGCGCGTCGGCCAGGACCTGGAGACGGTCGGCACCGACCTGAATGCCCTTCTGCAGCACGCGTTGCGGGTCGGCAAGCGGGCGCGCGCCGAGACCGGTATCGACTCCGCGGGCCGCTCGGTCGTCTCGGCCGGGCTGGACGCGGTCGGCGGTTTCGAAGGCCGCCGCGCCCTGATCGTCGGCGCCGGTTCGATGGCCTCGCTGGCCGCACAGACGCTGATCAACGGCGGCGCCGCGAGCGTGGTCATTGCCAACCGCAACTATGAGCGCGCGGTCGCGTTGACCGATCGCATCGGCGGTACGGCGATCCAGCTGGCAAACGTTCCGGACGCCCTGGCCGAGGCCGACCTGGTGGTGTGCTGCACCGGTGCTCGTGGCGTCGTGCTGACCGCGGAGATGATCCAGAACGCCAGTGATGGAAGGCCTTTCGGTGTGCTGGACGTTGCGCTGCCGCGCGATGTCGCACCCGAAGCAGCCCGCATTCCCGGCGTCACGCTCGTCACGCTTGCCGACCTGGCCGGGACGGCCGGTGGCAGCGAGGTCGACATCGAGGACGTACGGCGGATTGTCGCCGCCGAGACCGGTGCGTTCGAAGCGACCCGGCGGGCTGCCTCGGTGGCCCCGACTGTGGTCGCGTTGCGCACGATGGCCAGCGAGCTCGTCGATTCCGAGCTGGCCCGGCTGGAGCGCCGGCTGCCCGGCCTGGACGACAACCAGCGGCAGGAGGTGGCCCGGACGATCCGCCGGGTCGTCGACAAGGTGCTGCACAACCCGACCGTCCGGGTGAAGGAACTTGCCGCCGATCCCGGCGGACCGACGTACGCGAACGCGCTGCGCGAACTGTTCGCCCTCGACCAGGCGACGGTCGACGCGGTGACGACGCCCAAGGCGCGCGGAGGTGAGCACGCATGATCCGACTGGGGACCCGGCGGTCCGCACTGGCGACCGTCCAGGCCAACCTGGTGGCCGACCAGTTGCGCGCCCTCGGGCACGAGGTCGAGCTGGTGCCGATCGTCACCACCGGCGACGTCAACCTCGCGCCGATGCAGCAGATCGGTGGCACCGGGGTGTTCGTCAGCGCACTGCGCGACGCGCTGATGGCCGGTGAGATCGATGTCGCGGTGCACTCCCTGAAGGACCTGCCGACCGCACCGGTCGAGGGCCTGACGCTCGGCGCGATCCCGCTCCGCGAGGACCCGCGCGACGTACTCGTCGCCCGCGACGGACTCACGCTGGGTGAACTGCCGCAGGGCGCCCTGGTCGGGACGGGCTCGGCGCGCCGGACCGCGATGCTCGACGGGCTCGGTCTGGGACTGGAGATGACCGGGATCCGCGGCAACGTGGACACCCGGATCAAGCTCGTCACCGATGGCAAATTGGACGCGGTGGTACTTGCGAGGGCAGGGTTGTCCCGGTTGGGACGGCTCGCCGAGGTGACCGAGACCCTGGATCCGATCCAGGTTCTGCCCGCTCCCGGACAAGGTGCCCTGGGCATCGAGTGCCGGGCGGACGACACCGCGGTACTGGCCGCCCTGGCTCCGCTGGAGGACCCGGCGACCCGGGCAGCGGTGACAGCGGAACGGCAGATGATGGCCACACTCGAGGCAGGATGCTCGGCTCCGGTCGGAGCACTCGCCGAGGTGGTCGAGGGTGAGGACGGCCCCGAGCTCTGGTTGCGGGGCGCGCTCGGCCAGGACGACGGCGTACGGCGGCTCTCCGCGAACGGGCCGGTGGACGATCCGGTGTCCCTCGGCATAGCGCTGGCGAACGAGTTGCTGGAGCGCGAATGACACCACCGGCACAGGGCACGACGACAGCCAAGAAGACAAGCACCACGAGGACGAGGGCGAAGGCAGACGTGAGCAGCGCACAGACAGCAGCCTCCACCGCGACATCCGCGACACCTCAGACCGTGCCGGCGAAGGCTGCCGCGACGAGTGCCGCCAAGCAGCCGAGACCACTCGGCCACGTCACGTTCGTCGGCGTCGGCCCGGGTGACCCCTCGCTGCTGACGCTGGCCGGACGCGACGTCCTGGCCGGTGCGGACGCGGTCGTCGTCGAGGGTCCGGAGCACGACGCCTTCCTGGCGTACTGCAAGCCGGGTGTCGAGGTGATCGACGGCTCCGGCGCCGAGGGCAGCCGCGCACTGCGCGTCGCCGCCCGCGGCCGGCTGGTGGTGAAGACCGCCAAGTCCGCGGCGAACGTGGTGCGCCTGCTGACCGGCGACCCGTTCACCTTCTCCAGTGGTGCCGAGGAGGCCGCCGCGTGCCGCAAGGCGGGCATCGGCTTCAACGTGATCCCCGGTGTCAGCGAGGTGAGCGCGGTCCCGACGTACGCCGGAATCCCGCTGACCATGAAGAACGACCGCGAGGTCACCGTGGTCGACCTGGCCGAGGCCAAGCTCGACCTGAGCCGGCTGCACACCAAGCAGACGCTCGTCCTGCTGAACGCGACCGACGTCCTCAAGGACACCGTGGCCGCGCTCGTCGAGGCCGGTTTCGACGCCTCGACCCCGGTCGCGGCAACCGTCGGCGGGACGACGACCGCGCAGACCAGCGTGATCGGCACCCTCGAGACGATCGTGGCCGACCTGCGGGCCGCCAAGGTCACCGGCGAGGCCGTGATCGTGGTCGGCTCCGTGGTCGAGCAGCGCGAGGCGCTGTCCTGGTTCGAGACCAAGCCGCTGTTCGGCTGGCGGATCCTGGTGCCGCGCACCAAGGACCAGGCCGGTCCGCTGATGGACCGCCTCCGCCGGTACGGCGCGATGCCCGAAGAGGTACCCACGATCTCGGTGGAGCCGCCGCGCAACCCGCAGCAGATGGACAAGGCGATCCGCGGGCTCGTCGAGGGCCGCTACGAGTGGGTCGCGTTCACCTCGGTCAACGCGGTCAAGGCGGTCCGGGAGAAGTTCGACGAGTACGGGCTGGACGCGCGGGCGTTCTCCGGACTGAAGATCGCGGCGGTCGGCGACAAGACCGCCGAGGCGATCGGTGCCTGGGGCATCCGTCCGGACCTGACCCCGACCGGTGAGCAGTCCGCCGCCGGCCTGGTCGAGGACTGGCCGCCGTTCGACGAGGTGCTGGACCCGATCAACCGGGTCTTCCTGCCGCGCGCCGACATCGCCACCGAGACGCTGGTCGCGGGACTGACCGATCTCGGCTGGGAGGTCGACGACGTCACGGCGTACCGGACCGTGCGGGCCGCCCCGCCGCCCGCGCCGACCCGTGAGGCGATCAAGTCGGGCAAGTTCGACGCGGTCGTCTTCACCTCGTCGTCCACCGTGCGCAACCTGGTCGGTATCGCCGGCAAGCCGCACGCCTCGACGGTGATCGCGGTGATCGGCCCGGCCACGCTGAAGACGGCCGAGGAGCACGGACTGCGCGTCGACGCGATGGCGGATGCGCCGTCCGCCGAGGAGCTGGCCGATGCGCTCGCCCGGTTCGGTGCGAGCCGGCGTGACACCATGGTGGAAGCGGGCGAGCCCGTGACCCGCCCCTCTGAACGTCGTGCAGGATCTCGTCGGAAGAGCTAATACTGTGCCTGGATTCCCGGATGTGAGGCCCCGCCGGCTGCGGTCGTCGGCGGCGATGCGCAGGCTGGTCGCGGAGACCACGATCGAGCCGCGGCAGCTGATCCTGCCGATGTTCATCCGGGAAGGGGCCCGCGAGCCGCTCGCGATCAGCTCCATGCCGGGCGTCTACCAGCACACCCGGGACACCGCGCGGAAGGCGGTCGCCGAGGCGGCGCAGCTGGGGCTCGGTGGCGTGATGCTGTTCGGTGTACCGGAGGAGAAGGACGAGGTCGGCTCGGGTGCGCTCGATCCGGACGGCATCCTGAACGTCGCGATCCGGGACGCGGTCAGTGAAGCCGGCGACTCGTTGCTGGTGATGTCGGACCTGTGCCTGGACGAGTTCACCTCGCACGGGCACTGCGGCGTACTGGATGCCGAGGGCCGGGTCGACAACGACGCGACGCTGAAGATCTATGCGGAGATGGGTGTCGCACAGGCCTCGGCCGGTGCGCACATCGTGGGTCCGTCCGGGATGATGGACGGCCAGGTCGGCGTCGTACGGCGTGGTCTGGATGCGGCCGGGTTCCAGGACACGGTGATCCTGGCCTACGCGGTGAAGTACGCGTCGAGCTTCTTCGGGCCGTTCCGCGAGGCCGTGAACTCGTCGCTGCAGGGCGACCGGAAGACCTACCAGCAGGACGGTGCGAACGCGCGCGACGCGATCCGCGAGGTCGATCTGGACATCGCCGAGGGTGCGGACATCGTGATGGTGAAGCCCGCGCTGCCGTACCTGGACATCATCCGGCAGGTTCGCGACCACGTGAACGTGCCGGTGGCGGCGTACAACATCTCCGGTGAGTACGCGATGGTCGAGGCGGCCGCGGCGAACGGATGGATCGACCGGGAGCGGGCGATTCTCGAGACGCTGACGTCGATCCGGCGCGCGGGGGCCGACCAGATCCTCACCTACTGGGCCGCGGAGGCTGTGGACCTCCTCGGGCGTCGCTGATCCCAGGCTCGCGTTAGTCTCGGGGCGACGTCCTTTGTTGCTCCGAGAGAGGTGTTCGCGTGTCCACCACGGACCCGGCCGACCAGCCGAACGAGGCCCTGCAGGCTGCCCGCGACCAGTTGCAGGCTGCCCGGTCTGAGCTCCAAGGTGCCGAAGCGGCTCTCCGCGCGGCCCTGGACGAGACCGAGGACGACAAGTGAGTACGCCGGCCCAGGAGCAGGTGCGTGCCCAGGAACGGGCCGCCTGGCTGGCAGAGACCGCGTTCAACGCACTGTCTGCCGCCCGGGTGTCGCTCGGACGCGCGGCTGATGTCACCCGTGAGGTCGACAACTACCTCCGGCGCAGCGAGGAAGAGATCTTCGAGCTGCCCGTACAGGCCAACCGCGTCCAGACCGCCGACGAGCCCCGCCCCTTCCAGCGGAACGCGCAGGAGCTCGCCGACCAGGCCGACCAGCGAATCCGCTACGCCCGCCAGGGCATCACCGAGGTCCGCGACCGCGTGGCCGACGGCGGTCGCGCCCTGAAGGCCGGGCGCGACGCCCTCACCGAGCTGTCCGAGCTGCCGGTCCAGCACGACACCGCCGCGATGGACCGCCTCTCGCACCAGCTCAACACCCTCGATGCTGCCGTCGGCAACTTCACCGAAAGCATCGACAACGCCGACCGCCGCCTGATCGCCACTCGCGAAGCACTCGACCCGCTGGTCAATTCCAGCAGCCACGTCGACAACCGCCAGGCCGCGGCCGCCCTCATCACCAACGCGGCCCAGTCCGCCGACACCCAGCTCATGCAGACCCGCGCCGGCCTCAACACCCTCAACGAAGCCTTCGAGGACACCCGCGGCGACTCCACCCAGGCCACCGCCGAATCCGCCGAACTGGCCCGAACCTTCCACGCCGCCGCCAACCCCACCCCCCGCACCGCCCAGCACCACCAGCAAGCCGCCACGGAAGACGCCCACAAACCCAAACAGTCCGAAATAGCCTCCCGCCTCCGCGACCTCTAACTACCCCACCTGACGGGGTTCGTGGGGACGCGACTCGGCCGGAGTTCGCCGACGCCGGCTACCGGAGGACGGTGTAGTCGGACTGGACGAAGCCTGCCTTCAGGGTCCGGGTGGCGTTGTGGACCAGGGTGACGTCGTTGTCCAGGGCACCGAACAGGGGTAGGCCGGATCCGATCAGGACCGGTGCGGTGGTGATGGTCAGCTCGTTGAGCAGGCCGGCTCGCAGGAAGGTCTGGATGACGGCACCGCCGTCGGCGTAGATCCGCTGGGCGCCGCGATCCGCGAGGGTCTCGACCAGGCCGTCCAGGGTGCGGTGCACGATGACCCGCTCGTCGACGTCGGGATCGAGCGTCGTACTGAGTACTTCGACGTGTTTGCCCTCGTAGGGCCAGAAGCCGAACGTGAGCACCTTCTCGAAGGTCTTGCGGCCCATCACGACGGTGTCGATCGAGGCCATGAACTCGTCGTATCCGGTGTCACCTGCCTGCTCTCCGCGTTCGGTGAGCCAGTCGATCGAACCGTCCGGCCGTGCGATGTACCCGTCGAGGCTGGTGGCGATGAAGACCGCCGCATGAAAAGTCACGAGAACAGTTTTGCAGGTGTCCGGAAGCGGCCAAGTCGAATCGCTTCGACCCCTTGTCCCGGTACCGCTTTCCCGGCATGCTGTCCGGCGACAGGGCAAGCGCTTTCCATAGGAGGAGGATCGATGTCGCGACGGGACAACCTGGCCGCCTACCTGTTCCTGTCGCCGTGGCTGCTCGGGCTCTTCCTGATCACCATCGGTCCGATGATCGCGTCGCTCTACCTGGCCTTCACCGACTACAACCTGATCCAGGCACCGCAGTGGATCGGGTTCCAGAACTTCACCCGGATGCTCTCCGACGAGCGGCTGCACAACTCGTTGCGGGTGACGTTCACCTATGTGTTCGTCTCGGTCCCGCTGCAACTCGCGATCGCCCTGCTGCTGGCCGTGGTCCTGGATCGCGGCGTCCGCGGGATGGCCTTCTACCGCTCGGTCTTCTACCTGCCGTCGCTGCTCGGCTCGAGTGTCGCGATCGCGATCCTGTGGCGGCAGGTGTTCGGCACCGAGGGCCTGCTCAACCAGGTGCTCGCGCTGGTCGGGATCGAAGGCAAGGGCTGGATCTCCGACCCCAGTACGGCGCTCGGCACGCTCGTGGTGCTGAACGTCTGGACGTTCGGTTCGCCGATGGTGATCTTCCTGGCCGGCCTGCGGCAGATCCCGACCATGTACTACGAGGCGGCGGCGGTCGACGGGGCTTCGACGCTCCGGAGGTTCTTCGGGATCACGATGCCGCTGCTCACGCCGATCATCTTCTTCAACCTGGTGCTGCAGATCATCCACGCGTTCCAGTCGTTCACCCAGGCGTTCGTGGTCTCGGGCGGCAGCGGCGGACCGTCGGACTCGACGATGTTCTTCACGCTCTACCTCTACGACCGCGGCTTCGGGAACTTCGACATGGGCTACGCCTCGGCGATGGCCTGGTTCCTGCTGGTGGTCATCGCGATCTTCACCGGGGTCAACTTCCTCGTCTCCAAGTACTGGGTGTTCTATGAGAATTGATCTCCGCCCGCGGACGGTGCTGATCCACCTGGCACTGATCGCCACCGCCCTCGTGATGCTGTACCCGCTGATCTGGATGGTCGTGAGTTCACTGCGTCCGGGCAACGAGATCTTCCGCGAGCCCGGCCTGCTGGTGAAGGACCTGCGGATCGAGAACTACCGGGCCGGCTGGAACGCGCTGACCGAGCCGTTCACCCGCTACCTGCTGAACTCCGCGGTCGTCGTCCTCGGCTCGATCCTCGGCAACCTGGTCTCGTGCTCGATGGCGGCGTACGCCTTCGCCCGGCTGGAGTTCGCCGGGAAGAAGATGTGGTTCGCGATCATGCTGCTCAGCATCATGCTGCCGATCCACGTGGTGATCGTGCCGCAGTACATCCTGTTCTCGCACGCGGGCTGGATCAACACGTTCCTGCCGCTGATCGTGCCGAAGTTGCTGGCCACCGACGCGTTCTTCGTCTTCCTGATGGTGCAGTTCATCCGCGGGATCCCGCGGGAGCTCGACGAGGCGGCCACGATCGACGGCTGCGGCCGGGCCGGGATCTTCCTGCGGGTGATCCTGCCGCTGATGGTGCCCGCCCTGGCGACCACGACGATCTTCACGTTCATCTGGACCTGGAACGACTTCTTCGGCCAGCTGATCTACCTGACCGACCCGCACATGTACACCGTGCCGGTCGCCCTGCGCTCGTTCGTCGACGCGACCTCGAGCTCGTCCTGGGGCTCGATGTTCGCGATGTCGGTCGTCTCGCTGGTCCCCGTCTTCCTCGCGTTCCTGCTCGGCCAGCGCTTCCTGGTCAAGGGCATCGCCACCACCGGTATCAAGTAAGGAGCCTGCCATGACACGTCTCAAGGCACTGGCCGCCGTCGCGATCGTCTCCACCCTGCTCGTCGCGAGCGCCTGTGGTGGAGACTCGGGCGGGCCGGCCGCGAAGGATGGCGAGGTGACGCTGCGCTTCTCCTGGTGGGGCAGCGACGCCCGCACCAAGCTCACCCAGTCGGCGATCGACGCGTTCCAGAAGGAACACCCGAACATCAAGATCAAGGGCGAGTACGGCGAATGGGCCGGCTACTGGGACAAGCTCGCCACCACCGTCGCCGCGAACGATGCCCCCGACGTCATCCAGATGGACGAGAAGTACCTGCGCGAGTACGCCGATCGCGGCGCGCTGCTGGATCTGAAGAAGGCCGGTGACCTGAAGACCGACAAGTTCCAGCCGGACACCCTGGGGGCCGGTGAGTTCGACGGTGGACTGTACGGACTGAACGCCGGGATCAACTCGTTCGCCGTCCTCGCGAACCCGGCCCTGTTCAAGGCTGCCGGCGTCGCCCTGCCGAACGACACGACCTGGACCTGGGACGACTACAACCGGATCGCTGCCGAGCTGACCACCAAGCTCAACGGCAAGGGCTGGGGCACCGGTGTCATCGGGGCCAACGAGGCCGGACTGAACCTGTGGGCCCGCCAGAACGGTGAGTCGCTGTGGACGCCCGACGGCAATGTCGGGGTCTCGGCCGGGCAGACCGCCAAGTTCTTCGAGTACGTGCTCAAACTGCGGGACAGCAAGGCGATCCCGTCCGCGGAGACGATCACCCAGGACATGACCGCATCCCTCGACCAGACCTCGCTGGCCACCGGCAAGGTGGCGATGAGCTTCGGCTGGAGCAACCAGCTGAACGCCTTCAGCAAGGCGTCGGGCCAGGAGCTGAAGCTGCTCCGGATCCCGAGCGCGACCGGGCAGGCCGCGAAGAACGGTTCGTATTACAAGGGGTCGATGTTCTGGTCGGTCTCCTCGCGGTCTAAGCATCGTGAGGCGGCGGCACAGTTCGTCAACTTCCTGGCCAACAACCCGGCGGCGGGCAGCATCCTGCTGGCCGAGCGCGGCGTACCGCCGAACACCGAGATCCGCGCCGCCGTCACCTCGAAGCTGCAGCCGGCCGACGCGGCCTCGGCGAAGTTCATCGAGGACATCGGCAAGGAGCTCGGCGAGCCCTCGCCGGCGCCGCCGGTCGGAGGTGGTCAGGTGGAGAAGATCATCCAGCGCTACACCACCGAGGTGCTGTTCGGACGGCTCGCGCCGGACAAGGCAGCGCAGCAGTTCCTCGACGAGGTGAACGGAGAGCTCAAATAAAGAACACACGGATCGCCGTGGCCGGGGTGCACGGCCACGGCGCGACCCACGTCCGCGATGCCCGCTTGTACGGCGATCTGGTGGCGATCGCCGATCCGCGGCCGCCGGAAGACATCGACGTACCGGTGTATCCGTCGCTCGGAGAGTTGCTGGCGGCAACCGAAGTCGATGTCGTGGTGATCAGTACGCCGATCCAGACGCACGTCCCACTGGCCGAGCTGGCCATGCGGGCCGGCGCCGACGTCCTGCTGGAGAAGCCGCCGACGGCGTCGATGGCCGAGTTCGATCACTTGTCCCGGGTGATCGAGGAGACCGGTCGCGCGTGCCAGGTGGGCTTCCAGGCGCAGGCGTCGGCCGCGACTCTGCAGCTCGCGCAGTTGCTGGCCGGTGGTGTGCTCGGCGAGATCCGCGGCATCAGTGCCACCGGCAAGTGGTTGCGGAAGGCCGGCTACTTCGACCGCGCGCCCTGGGCCGGCCGGCGGACGCTGAACGGCGTCGCCGTGGTCGACGGCGCGGTCACCAATCCCTTGGCGCACTCGACTGCGGCCGCTCTGCTGCTCGACGGTTCGACCGGTGTGGACGACATCCGTTCGGTGGAGACCGACCTGTTCCGGGCCAACGACATCGAATCCGACGACACCTCCACGGTCCGCATCACCACCACCCGCGGTACGTCGATCTTGATCGCGGTGACCCTGTGCGCGGCCGACCAGGCCGACCCCGCGGTGATCGTGCACGGCTCGGAAGGTCGCGCCGTACTGAACTACACCACGGACACCCTCGAACTACCTGACGGCAGGCAAACCCTTGGGCGGGGCAACCTGTTGCAGAATCTGATCGCGCATCGCGCCGACGCCGCCGTACCGCTGTATTGCTCGTTCGCCGCGACCGGTGGTTTCACTCGCGTGGTCGAAGCCATCCGGTTGGCGGACGAGCCGGCGGTCATCCCGGATGCCTGCGTGCGCTGGGAAGGCGAAGGGGCCGAGCGGCACCCGATCGTCCGCGATGTCGAGAAGTGGATCGACCGCGCGTCCGACGAGCTGGCGTTGTTCCGCGAACTCGGTGCGCCCTGGGTCTGAGTACTGCGGACCGTTTGTCCGTACACCGGCAGATCACGACAGCGGAGGTTTTCCTCCGCACCGTTCCGTGACTTTGTCGAGTTTGCCTTTCGGACGTGTAAAGGCGAGGGTATTGGGCAGGTTCGAGACGTTTCCGGATTCGCCTCCCCTATCGGGGCCGGGAACCGGTAGCCTCGTGCCGCCGTACCAGTCAGCCCCGCCGTCCGCGACGGAACTGCCGGAGTGCCCAAACCGGTCAGGAGACCACGTCTTGCAGGAGAACACCAGCAACACCAGTACTGGCGAACTGGCGAACGTACCCCTCACCGGGGCGGACAAGGTCGCCTACGCTTTCTACGCCACGGCGGCCGCGGCCGCCCTCGTCGGACAGGTGTGGGCGGGTGTCACGCACATCCCGTGGCCCGACGCCGGCTTCTCGACGTTCCTCAAGATCGTCCTCGTCACTCCGGCGGTGGCGGTCCTCGAGCTCGGTGGTGTCGCCACCGCCGCGCTGGCCGACCTGCGGCGCCGCAAGGGTGAGACGGCCTACGCCTACCGGGCGATGTCGTTGTTCGCGGCCGTGATCGCGGTCGTCTTCAACGTGGTCGGGCACTGGCGGCCGGAGGAGCGCTTCCTGGCCTTCGGCTTCGGCGGCCTGTCGGCGTTCGCCTATGTGCTGTGGCTGATCCACAGCTCGGCCCGTCGCCGCGACGCACTGCGTTCCGCCGGGCAGATGATGACGACGTCTCCGGTGTACGGCGTGGTCCAGTGGGCGCGTGAGCCCAAGGTGACGTGGCAGGCGCGGTCGCTGGCGATCGAGCACGGGTACAGCCTCTACGAGAGTCTGCACGCGGCCCGGCACCAGATCCGGAACAAGACCCGCCGCGATGCGATCGCGAGCACGGTCGCGGAGTACATCCGCTCCGAGCACCAGGACGAGCGGCTGGCGAAGATCGCCGAGACGACGTACGACCCGGACCGGCTGGCCGGCATGCTCGAGGACCGGATCAACTACGAGGTCATCACCAACAAACTGACCAAGGCGATCTCGCCGCCGCCGGAGCCGGAGGAGACTCCCGACCCTGACCTGCGGGCAGCTGTCTGGGTGGTCGAGGGTGAGGCACCGCGGGCGCGGCAGCTCCGGGCCTCGGACACCGGCGTCTCGCTGCGCGACGAAGGCGCTTGGGGCGAGGCGATGACCGGTGAGCTGATGGCGGTGGACTACCTGCCGTACGACCGCAACACCGACGAGTCGGTCGCCGAAGCGGTCGTGGTCGAGGACGAGCAGAAGCACGTCGTACAGAACGGCGCCAAGGTCAACGGCAAGCTCAAGCCGACCGCCCCGAAGGAGAAGGTCGAGCCGGTCGTGCAGAAGCCGGCCGCCCCGTCCCCCTTCGCCGGGCCCACCGACACCGAGCCGCCGGCCCTGATCACCACGGCCCCTGAGAAGAAGGCCGCCGAGAAGAAGGCCGCCTCCGACTCTCCCAAGGGCGACGACGAGCCGGAGCCGACCGCCCTCGAGAAGCTGCGTTCACGCGCCTGGGCCCTGCTGGCCGACTGGCCCGAGGACCGCGAGCGCACGGCCCAGGCCCTGTCCGCCGCCATCGCCTCCAGCGAGCCGATGGCCGCCCGCTTCATCCAGCAGTACGACGTCGAGCACGGCCTGGCCACCACCTCGCCGAACTGATTCGTCATCAGAGCCCGCGCCAGTCCTTGGCGCGGGCTCTCAGCTTTCCCAGACCGGCACCGAAGGCAACCCGAGTCGCACCCGCGCCGCATCCGTGAGCCGTCGCTTCAGCTCGCCGTACTCGCGTACTGCGGATGGCGTCTCAGAGGGTGGTGCCTGGGGTGCCGACGCCGTGGAGGAGGGTTTCTATGACCTGGGTGGCGACGAGATTGGTGTCGAGTTCTTGGTCGGGGTGCTGGGCTGCTTCTTGGCAGACCTCGTGGAGGAGGGCGTAGTAGACGCGGCGGGCCCAGAGTGGGGTGATGCCGGGGCGGAGGATGCCGGCTTCGGCGAGGCGGGCGAAGAGGTGGTCGCAGCGCTCGAGGACGCCGGCCTGGATCCGGTCGGCTTCGTTGCCTGGGGCAAGTGATGCGTTCATCGCGAAACCCCAGGAGAGCTTGACGGCCAGCACGTTGGCGGTCGCCTGGTAGAGGGCGATCAGTGGGGGTGTGGAGTCCGGGCGGGCCGCGTCGACGGCGTCGGACAGTTGCTGAGCGGCCCAGGTGGCGAGGGCGGTGATCAGCGCCTCGCGGGTGGCGAACCGGCGGTGCACGGTGGTCCGGGCGACGCCGGCCGCGGCGGCGATCTCCTCCATCGTGGCGTTCGGTTTGCGGTCCAGGGTGCGCTCGGCCGCCTCCAGGATCGTCAGCACGGTACGGGCACTGTCCGCGCGCAGCCTGGTCTCGGTCATGCCCTCCAGACTACCCGGAAGATGCGTCTCAGACACTACTTGCAACATTCATGATGCAAGTAGTACCTTGAAGAGGTCAACGGAGACGCAACTAGGGAGAAGCTCATGGATCTGCAGCTGAAGGACAAGACAGCGCTCGTCACCGGTGCCAGTCGCGGAATCGGCCTGGCCGTGGTCGAGCAGCTCACCGCCGAGGGGGTTCGGGTGGCCGCGGTCGCACGGACCAGTACGCCGGAACTGCGCGCGACCGGGGCATTCGTCGTACAGGCTGATCTTGGTACGGCGGGTGGGCCCGAGCATGCGGTTGCCGCGGCGCTCGCGGAGTTCGGCGAGCTCGACCTGCTCATCAACAACGTCGGCGGTGGTGAGGGTGAGGTCGGGGCCGGCTTCCTCGACTTCGACGACGCCACCTGGGCCACGGTCTTCGAGCTGAACTACTTCGCCACCGTCCGGGTGACGCGGGCAGCCCTGCCGAGTTTGGTGCGACAGCACGGCTCGATCGTCAACCTGTCGTCGGTCGGCGCGCGGATCCCGTCCGGCGGCCCGGTGCCTTACACAACCGCCAAGGCGGCGCTCACGGCCCTGGGGAAGGCGCTGGCCGAGGAGTTCGGTCCTCAGGGCGTCCGCGTCAACACGGTCTCGCCGGCTGCGGTGCGGACGGCGCTCTGGACCTCACCCGAGGGGTACGGCGGCCAGCTCGCCAAGCAGCTCGGTATCCCGCAGGAGCACTTGCTCGCGGCGCTTCCGCAGCAGACCGGGATGCTCACCGGCCGGCTGATTGAGCCGGCTGAAGTGGCCGCGCTCGTGGTGCAGCTGTGCTCGCCGCTGACTGCGAGCATTACCGGCGCCGACTACCTCATCGACGCCGGTAGCTCAAAGACAGCCTGAGTTACTTGGTGCCGAAGCTGTAGACGGTCGTCGACTTGTAGGTCTGGCCGGGGCGCAGGACCGTCGACGGGAAGTTCGGCTGGTTGGGGGAGTCGGGGAAGTGCTGGGTCTCGAAGGCGAACGCGTCGCCCTGGCGGTAGGCCTTGTTGCCGATCCCGCGGAAGGTGCCGTCGAGGAAGTTGCCGCTGTAGAACTGGGCGCCGGGCTCGGTGGTGTGCACGGTCACCGTGCGGCCCTCCGCCGGCTCCCAGAAGCGGGCCGCGAACCGCATCCCGTCCGCGTCGGCCTTGCCGCCGAGGACGAAGTTGTGGTCGTATCCACGGCCCACGACGAGCTGCGGGTGGTCGCCGCGTAGCCGCGCGCCGATCGCGGTCGGCTTGGTGAAGTCGAACGGCGTCCCGGCGACCGGCGCGATCTCGCCGGTCGGGATCAGGCCGGCGTCGACCGGCGTGTACTTCGGTGCGTTCAGCTGCAGCACGTGGCCGTCGATCGAGCCGCTGCCCTCGCCGGCCAGGTTGAAGTAGACGTGGTTGGTCAGGTTCACGATGGTCGGCTTGCCCTTGACCGTCGCGTGGTAGTCGATCCGCAGGTTGTCGTCACGGTCGAGGGTGTACGTGACGGTCGTGGTGAGCTCACCAGGGAAGCCCATCTCGCCGTCCGGGCTGACGTAGCTGAACGCAACGCCCACCGCCTTGGACGTCTGGACGGTCTTGGCCGACCAGACCCGCTTGTCGAAACCCGTCGTACCGCCGTGCAGTGCGTTCTCGCCGTTGTTGACCGGGATCTGGTACGACGCCCCGTCGATCGAGAACTTGCCCTTCGCGATCCGGTTGCCGAAGCGGCCGATGGTGGAGCCGAAGTACGGGCTGAGGGTGGCGTAGTCGGGCAGGTTGTCGAAGCCGAGGCTGATGTTCTCCACCCGGCCGCGCCGGTCCGGCGTCTCGACCCGCTGGATGGTGGCACCCCAGGTCAGCATCGAGATGGTGACTCGCCCGTTGCTGAAGGTGTAGACGTCCACCTTCTTCCCGTCCGGCGTGGTCCCGAACGGGTCTTTGCGGATCTCCAGCTTGCCGTGGTGTGCGCCCATGGGAGCAAACCTATCCGGCGCACCGGTGGCCTCTGCAGTGCTGGTCAGGGCTCCGGCGGTGGCAGCGCCCAGGCCCAGGGCGCCGGCCGTCCGGAGTACCTGACGGCGAGGCAGGTGATCAGGCATCGCATTCCCCTCACTGAGTCGAGAACGGCGGCGGGAGCGTTTCCACGTCGCCTCGGCGCACTGTAAGCACTCCGGTCCAGTGTTTGGAACAGTTCGGAAGGGTGTGAATTCGTCCGACCTCTCCAACGATGGCAAACTCTCTGTAGCCGGCTGACCGGATCGGTCCGGTGTCCGCCGCGATCAGGCCTACTCGACGAGGCGACGGTCCGTGACGATGGAGCCATGAGCCGAACCGCACTTCTCGTCGTCGACGTCCAGGAATCGTTCCGGGTCCGCCCGAGCTGGCAGGTCGTCAACCACCCCGACATCGCTGACCGCGTCAACCGACTGGTGGCCGCGGCCCGTGCGGTCGGCGACCTGGTCGTCTGGGTCCTGCACACCGAACCAGGCACCGGTACGACGTTCGATCCGGCGAGCGGACATGTCCGCCTGATCGAAGGTCTGGAACCGGCCGAGGGTGAGCCGGTGATCACCAAGACCGCCCACAACGCCTTCACCACCACGAATCTGCAGCAGATCCTCACCCAGCACGGTGTCACCGAGATCGTGGTCAGCGGCATCCGCACCGAGCAGTGCTGCGAGACCACCACTCGCGTCGCCTCGGACCTCGGGTACGACGTCGTGTTCGTCACCGAGGCTTGTGCGACGATGCCGCTACCGCACTGGACGCTGCCCGCGGATGCGACCGTCGAGGAGATCCTCGCCGATCCCCGAACCCTGTCCGCCGAGGCCGTCACCGAACGTACCGAGTACGCCCTCGCGGGACGGTTCGCCACCATCCGGACGCTGGACGACCTGACCGCCGTACCCGTGTCATCCTGACCGAATGGGGAGTATCCGGGTCGTCTTCGTGCTGGTGCCGAAGCTGCACTTGCTCGACCTGGCTGGGCCTGCGCAGGTCTTCTCGACCGCCGAGACCCTCGGCTACGGCTATGAGCTGACATATGTGGCCGAAGCCGAGGAGGTCATGACGGCACAAGGCGTGCCGCTGAAGACCCAGCCGGAGTGGCCGGAGCTCGGTCCGGACGACCTCATCGTCGTACCGGGCTGGCGCTCGCCGCGCCTCCTCCCGGTGCCGCCGATCGGCGCTGCGTTCCAGCAACGCCTTCGGGATCACCATGCGGCCGGGGGATCAGTGGCGAGCGTCTGCTCCGGCGCTGATGCGCTCGGCGCGGCCGGTCTGCTCGATGGCCGTCGCTACACGACCCATCACGACCTGACCGACATGATGGCCGCTCGCTACCCGCGGGCGACCATCGTCCGCGACGTCCTGTACGTCGTCGACGACCGCGTCATCACCTCCGCCGGGATCGCCAGCGGCATCGACCTCGCCCTGCACCTCGTCGCAGGCGCACGCGGCGCCGAGGCAGCCGCCCGGGTCGCGCGCGAGATGGTCGTCTACGCCCGCCGCAACGGCGACGAACTGCAAGAGAGCGCAATGCTCCGGCACCGCGGCCACCTGAGCGATCTCGCCCATCGCATCCAGGACGTCATCGACGCCCGGTACGCCGAACGCCTGCTACTCGCGGATCTCGCCGGCCAGGTCGGTGTCAGCGAACGCACCCTGACCCGCATGTTCACCACAGCAACCGGCCTCACCCCACTCCGCTACCAGCAACTCCTCCGCCTGGAACGAGCCGAACACCTCATCGGCCACGGCAGCACCATCGAAGCCGCCGCCCGAGCAGTCGGCTTCGAAGACGCCCGCATGCTCCGCCGCCTCCGCTCCCGCACCCCATCTAACGTCCGAAGATCCGGAGGCGGGCCCTGCGACTTCTTCGGACGTTAGCTCGGGGTGCGCGCAACGTCCGAAGATCCGGAGGCGGGCCCTGCGGATTCTTCGGACGTTGTGAATCACTTCGTTCGGTAGGCGGTGGTGAGTTTGGCGACGGCGGTGGCGAGGTGGCCGGTGAGTGCCGAGTGTTCGGCGTCTGCGGTCAGCTTGGAGGTGGGCTCGGTCAGGTTTTGGCCGATCTTGGTTTGGGTCATCCAGCGGGCTGCGGCGACTACTGCGTCACCCTCGGCGAAGGTGTCTACCTTGGTGCGGTCCAGGTACTTGGCGGACTGCTCGAGTGCGGCCAAGGCGATAGTTGCCTGGGGCCCTGACCAGTCCTTGACGCCGAGGGCGATCGAAGCTGCTACGCCGGCTGCCAGTGCGTACGGGTCGTGCTTGCGGAGCAAGGTGTTTCGGGCGTCGGTGAGCTTCTGGCGAGCTGCTGCTTGCGTGGTCAGGCCCCAGCCGTACGGGTACTGCGGGTCGTACGACGCGTCGCCGACGTTCAGCGGCTGCTGGGCTTCGGTGCGCGGCCAGCTCACCGGCAGCCGGCCGCTGAACGGCTTCTTGCCGAACAGTACGTCGGCCACGCCCGCACCCTCGGTCCCCGGCAACCATGACGCGACCAGCGCGTTGATCTTGCCGAGCTGGTCGGAGACGACCTGCGGCCGGCCGGACACGGTCAGCACGACACACTTCATCGCGCCGCAGACCTTGTCCACAGTGGCCTTGTCGGCATCCGACAGCAACTGGTCGTGACCGTTGCCGACGTCGCCGACACCTTCGGCGTACGGGCGTTCGCCGACCACGACCACGCCGACGTCATGACCGGTCAGAGGCGCCGAGGCATCCGCGCTGAACGTTGCCGACGGCACCACTTCCTTGATCCCGGCGAGGATCGTCGTACCAGTGGTCGTCGCGCCGGACTTGCCCTGCCAGGTGATGCTCCAGCCGCCGAGCTGGTTGCCCAGGTCATCGGCGTTGCTACCGGCCACGTAGACCTTCGAGGTCGGTGCCAGTGGCAACAAGTTGCCCTCGTTCTTCAGCAGCACCTGGGACTTCGCCGTCGCCTCCCGCCCGACCGCGCGGTGTGCGGCCGAGCCGACCGTGCCGAGCTGTGCCGGGTCGGAGTACGGCTTCTCGAACAGGCCGAGCTTGAACTTCTCACCAAGGATCCGGCGCACCGCGTCGTCGACCCGGCTCAGCGGAACCCGCCCGGCACCGACCTCGGCAGTCAGCCCCTGCGTGAACTCCTGGTACCGCGCCGGCACCATGATCATGTCCAGACCGGCGTTGATCGAGGTCCGGATGTCGCTCGCGTAGTCGCCGGGCAGCTGGTCGATCGCCGCCCAGTCGCTGATCACGAAGCCCTTGAACCCCATCCGGTCCTTCAGGACGCCGTTGATCAGTTCGTCGTTGCCGTGCATCTTCACCGGCGGCGCACCGTCGATCGAGACACTCGAGAACGACGGCATCACCGTGCCGACGCCGAGGTCGACCGCCTTCTTGAACGGTGCCAGGTGCAACCGCTCCAGCTCTTCACGCGTGACCTGGGTGATGCCCTGGTCGATCTTGTAACCACCGGTCGTCGACGACCCGTACGTCGTACCTCCGTCGCCGGCGTAGTGCTTCGCCGACGCCAGGACGCGGTCCTTGTTCTTCAGCTGGCTGCCGTCGGCCTTGCCCTGCATGCCGGTGAGAACGGTGGCCATCGCATCCACGAGTGCCGGGTCCTCGCCATAGCCCTCGTAGGCCCGGCCCCAGCGGTCGTCGCGGACCACGCACAGGCACGGCGCGAAGTCCCACGGGATGCCGGTCGCGCGAACCTCGGTCGCGGTCACCTCACCGGTACGGCGAGCCAGGTCCGGATCACGAGTCGCGCCGAGACCGATGTTGTGCGGCAGGATCGTCGCGCCGACCACGTTGTTGTGTCCGTGCACGGCGTCGACCCCATAGATCAGCGGAATCTGCAGCCGGGTGGCCTGCGCGCTCCGCTGGAAGGTGTCGATCATCGCGGCCCAAGAAGCCGCAGTGTTCGGCGTCGGCACCGACCCGCCACCGGAGAGCAACGAACCGAGCGCGTACGTCGCGATGTCGCCGCGGGTCTTGAGCGCGTTCCGCTCGGCCTGGGTCATCTGGCCGACCTTCTCGGCGAGCGTCATCCGGGAGAGCAGGTCGTCGACCCGCATCTTCACCGGCAGCTTCGGGTTCAGGTACGGCAGGTCGTGCGCGTCGATCACCACGACCGGCTGGGTCGCCGGCGGCTTGGCGCCGGTAACGGTCAGTTCGAGCGGGATCGTCTCGGCGACCTCCGCCGTACCGTCCTTCCGAGTCGCCACAGTCACGGTCTGGCTCGCCCCGGACGCCGTACCGGCCGGGAACGTGAGCGTGCCGGAGGCCGGTGTGTAGTCGTCGGCTCCAGCAGTCCCGCTGCCGGCGGTGTAGGCGACGGTGACCGGCTCCTCGAGCGGCGCGCTGCCAGTGGTCGTGACCGCGACCTTCACCTGGGCGCTGCCACCCTCCTTGACCGGGTAGACCTCGGCGTCCGTGCTGATGCTCGCCTTGGTCGCCGGGTCGGCCTTGCCGTAGGTCTCGACCTGGTCGATCTGGAACTGGCCGGGTGCCCCACCGGGCATGGTGAACGCGTAACCCCACATCTGGGTGAGGCCGAGGACCTGGTCGATACCACCAACCGGTTGGTAGTCACCGCGGTAGACGAAATCGCTGAACGGGATCTCGACCTGGTGCCAGCCTTGCCAGTCGTCGGTGAAGCTGGTGTTCCACAGCTCCGACGCCTCGGCGTTCGCGCCCCCGTCCTTGATCTCGAAGAAGATCCGCTTCCCGGTCCCGGGCTCGGTCTGCGCGGGGTTCTGGCCGTACCACCAGAACCGGATGCCTTTGAAGGCCGACCAGTTCCCGGGGTTCTGGTCGAAGGTGATGTCGTGGGTGAAACCGCCCCAGCCGCTGATGTTGTACGTGCCGTGCAGGACTGAGCCACCTGCCGGTGCGTCGGCGCGGGCCTGGAGCTCCATCGTCGGCGGGTCGTCGGCGTCACTGCCCCAGCCGAAGATGCCGGGGTTCGGCGGTGACGCGAACGGCTCGGCCCCCTCGAAGGCAGCCAGCGTCAGCGGCGTCGGATCGGCGGCGACGGCTGGACCGGCCACGAGCGTGCCGGCCAGCAGCGCGACCGCGGCGGCCACCGCCGTTCGCCGTCTGGATTTATGGGCAACTGGCCACCTGGGCATGGGCGACTCTCCTGACGCTCAGCGCGGGCGCGCGCCCGCGTCGCGCCCGACTCTGGGCGCTCCCGGCGCCCAAATCAAGAGGGCGGCGGTTCCGGAACTAGAGCGCTCTCATAGAACACCTTTCGACCTCCATGTAAAGGCCAGGCAGGTTTCTTGTGCTCCAGGGGACCGGCTTTTATGCTCACATATGGAGATTCATCTTCGATATTTCGAAGCTTAAGACCTTCCCCCGCCCACTGGAGCGTCCGATGCCGAACCTGCCCCGTCGTCAGTTCCTCGCGTTGTCCGGTGGTGCCGCGTTGGCGGGGCTGGTCGCCGGCCCCGCTACCCCGGCCGCGGCCCGGCCGACCGCCGTACCGCCGCCGACCATCCCCGCGCTGCAGTCGTGGACGGCAGCCAGTGGCCAGTACGTCGCTCCTGCCAATATCCGGATCATCGTTCGGGGTGCTGACGCCGCGGCGTTGCGTCCGCCCGCTGAGACGCTTGCCGCCGCGCTGGCGAAGGCTTTGAATCGGCCCGCTCAGGTCGAGGTGCAGGACACGCCGGCACCGGCCGCCGGTGACATCGTGCTCAGCCTGGCTGCCGCAGTCGTGAACGCCGAGGGGTACGAGATCAAGGTCGGTGCCGCGCTCGAGGTCAGCGGCCAGCGCGCCGGAGTCTTTCACGCAGCCCAGACCATCGTGCAGTGGCTGAAGCAGGCGACGACGGTGCCCGGGGGAGTGGCCCGGGACTGGCCGAAGTACCCGGAGCGCGGCTTCCTGGTGGCCAACGCGGCCCGGTTCTACACGACTGCTTGGTGGAAGGGCCAGCTCGACGAGATGGCCTACCTGAAGCTGAACATGCTGTGGGTGAACATCGGCTACGACACCGCGCCGCTGGCCCAGGCGAAGGAGATCGAGGCGTACGCCGCGAAGTACAACATCGGGCTGGTCCCGCTGACCGGGATGCCCGGGCACATGGACAAACTGCTCGCGAATCGGCCGGACCTGAAGCTGCCGAACTGGGGTTCGCACATGGACATCAGTAAGGACGCGGCCTACGAGTTCGGCCGGAACGACGTGCTCGCGCCGAACCTGCGGGAGTTCAGTACGCCGTACTGGCACCTCGGTGCGGACGAGTACATCACCGACTTCTCGCAGAACGCCAAGGTCCGCTACGACCTGTTCCCGCAGCTCGGTATCAAGGCCAAGGAGCGGTTCGGCGCCAACGCGCAGCCGGTGGACGTGTTCACCGGCTTCCTGAACGACATGAACGAGACCGTCCGGGCCAGTGGCAAGCAGATGCGGATCTGGAACGACGGCCTGCTCACCAGCATCACCGAGGCTCCGCTGAACAAGAACATCGTCGTCGAGCACTGGGTGAGCTGGGAGGGCCGGAAGACCTCCGAGCAGCTGCTCACCGAGGGGTACCTGGTTCACAACTCCAACGGCGACTTCCTGTACTACGACCCGGCGACGACCGAGAGCCCACGGCGAGTGCCGGATCCGAGGCGCCTCTACAACGAGTTCCACCCCGGCCGCTTCACCGACCGGACCGTCGACCGGAACCACCCCGGGCTGCGCGGCGCCAAGCTGCATCTGTGGACGATGCCGTTCAGCGAGCACGAGGAGCTGCAGTCGTACCTGCTGACCGAGCCGTTCCGCTCGCTGTCGCAGGTGCTGTGGGACTCGCCACGGCCGGCCGACACCTACGACACCGGTTTCTCGGACCTCATCCGGACGGTCGGTCGGCCGCCACTCTTCCCGATCGGCCGGTTCACCACCGCACCGTTGCCCGGAGCAACCAGTGTCTGGCCGCAGCGCAAACTGCAGGTCACCTTGTACGACGACATCGTGCCGAGCTCGGTCCAGATCCGCGAGGGTGGCAGCGAGACCGGGATCCCGGGACAGACGACGTACGACGCAGCGTCGCGGACGGCGACGTTCACCCCGGCCGCGGTGCTGCCGTACGGCAAGAAGCTGGCGATGAGTTTCGTCGCGCGGACCACCAGCGGGCAGAACATCGTCGGGGAGTGGCCATTGACGGTTGCGAAGCCGCCGAGCCTCGCCTATCCGCGGTCGCTGTTCAACGACGAGGACGGTCCGGGGGTCGAGTGGTACTCCGATCTGCGCGAGTCCGAGCTCGGGGTGCGCTTCCGGGTCGACCGGCCGGGCGTCGTACTGGGGGTGAAGTTCTACAAGGCGCCGCGGGATGTCGCTGTCCACACTGGGAGTCTGTGGTCGCCGTCCGGGCAGAAGCTGGCGACGGCAACGTTCGCAGGTGAGACGTCCGGTGGGTGGCAGGAGGTGCGGTTCGCGCAGCCGGTCCGGATCGATGCTGGGGGCAACTACACGGCCTCGTACCACTCGCCGGCCGGGTCCTTCGGGTACAACCACAACTTCTTCGACGGCCGGACCCAGGACAACGGCGTACTGCACACTCCGACCGCGGCCGGCTACTTCTCCCACGGACCGACGTGGTACCCGACCCAGAGCTGGAAGAACACGAACTACTGGGTCGACGTGATCTTCCAGCCGGACACGTACACGTTGTTCAACGTCGGCGACGCGCCGGTCTTCGGCACCACCGAAGCGACGTCACTCGAACTGGGCATGCGGTTCGGATCGTCGGTCGGCGGCAAGGTGCACGGTGTGCGGTTCTTCAAGGGCACGCACAACACCGGCACCCACGTCGGCTCGCTGTGGACCGCGTCCGGACAGAAGCTCACCAGCGCGACCTTCACCGGTGAGAGCGCCGGCGGCTGGCAGGAGGTCCGGTTCGCACAACCGGTCACCATCGAGGCCAGCGCCGACTACGTCATCTCGTACAGCTCGGGCGGCGGCTTCAGTGCCACCGACCAAGGGCTCGCGAGTGCCCGCACGAACGGCACGCTCTTCACGCGCACAAGTCAGCCGGCCGGTATCTACGCGCTGTCCGCCGGCACCTTCCCCACGCTCTCGTACCAGGCCCGCAACTACTTCGTCGACCCGGTCTTCTCCGAAGGATAGGCAACCATGACCTCGAATCTGCCCAGACGACACTTCCTGACCCTCGCCGGCGGGGCCGCCCTCGCCACGGGCATCAGCACGACGACCGCTTCCTCCGCTGCGGCCACGGATCAGGGCGCGCTCGCCGTACTGCCCGAGACGATTCCCGCCCTGCAGGAGTGGCAGGCCCGCACTGGTTCCGAGTACGTCGCACCTACCTCCGGTCCGTTCCGGATCATCCTGCGGACCGGCGACGGTGCGCAGCTGGTCAAGGCGAAGGTCATCCTGCAAGAGGATCTCCCGAAGGTGCTGGGCGGGCGGACGGTCGAGGTCGTGACGCAGGACAACCCGGCACCGGCGGCCGGCGACCTCGTGGTCACACTGGGCGCACCGCCGAACCAGAACCTCGAGGGCTACGAGATCGAGGTCGGCACGGCGCTGTGGTTGCGCGGTACGGCGGCCGGCGTGGTGCACGGCGTCCAGACCATCCTGCAGTGGCTGAAGCAGCGGACGATCCTGCCGCCCGGTCTGGTCCGCGACTGGCCGAAGTACCCGGAGCGCGGGTTCCTGGTCGCCAACTCGGCCCGCCACTACACGATGCAGTGGTGGAAGGGGCAGATCAACGAGCTGGCCTTCCTGAAGATGAACATGCTCTGGGTCTACGTCGGGTACGAGTCCACCACCTCGCTGGCCCAGCTGAAGGAGATCTCGGCGTACGCGACGAAGTACAACATCGCGCTCGTCCCGCAGGTCAACATGCCCGGTCACATGGACCGGTTGCTGGAACCCGGGATGGGCCTGCCGGGTCGCGGCGACCTCGACCTCAGCAAGGAGGAGGCCTATCCGTTCGCCCGCGGTCTGTTCGAGAAGTACCTGGACGAGTTCCCGACGCCGTGGTGGCACCTCGGCGCCGACGAGTACCTGACGGTGCTCGACGGCGATCCGGACTACACCGTCGAGTACGCGCGGTATCCGGAGCTGGGGCAGGCGGCCAAGCGGCGGTACGGCGCGGACGCGAACCCGGTGGACATCTTCACCGGTTTCCTCAACGAGATGAACGTGACGGTCCGCGCCCACAACAAGCAGCTGCGCGTCTGGAGCGACGGTCTGCTCAACAACATCCTGCGGGCGGGCGTGAACCAGAACATCATCCTCGAGCACTGGATCACCTGGCCCAACCGCCTGACGCCGACCCAGCTGCTCAACCAGGGCTACCAGGTGCACAACTCGAACGGCGAGTTCCTGTACTACGACCCGCCGAACCCGCCGGGTCTCCCGAACGGCCGCCTCCCGAATGCGGAAGCGATCTACAACCGGTTCCACCCGGGAGTCTTCCCACGCCCGCGCCCGGATGCCGACCTCGAGGTCGTCGACAAGAACCACCCTGGTCTGCGCGGCGCCAAGCTGCACCTGTGGACGCTGCCGGCGACCGAGCCCGAGGAGATCCAGTCGAACAACCTGCGCCTGCCGTTCCGGTCGCTGGCTCAGGTGCTGTGGGGCTCGCCGTTCCCCTACGCCCGGTACGCCGACGGCTTCCCCGGGATGGTCAACCGCGTCGGCCGGCCGCCGCAGTACCCGATCGGCCGGCACCAGAAGTCGCCGGCGGCCGGGCACACCTCGGTCCCGCCGGCGCGCCCGGCGCGGGTGATCTTCTTCGACGACATCGTTCCCGAGAGCGTCCAGATGGCCGAGGGCGGGATCGAGGCGGGGACGCCGGGGCGGACCACGTTCGACCCCGCGACCAACACGGCGACCTTCACACCGCTCGCGCCGTGGAGCTGGGAGAAGACCTGCGAAGTCCGTTACAGCGCCCGGGACACTCTCGGTCAGACGCTCCAGGGCAAGTGGACCTTCAAGGTGGCGAAGCAGCCGACTATCACGTACCCGCGGTCGCTGTTCAGGGACATGGACGCTCCGAAGGTCGAGTGGTCCTCCGATTCCCGCGAGACCGAGCTCGGCGTCCGGTTCCGCGTCGACCGGCCGGGCGCCGTACTGGGGGTGCGGTTCTACAAGGCGCCGGGGGACAACGTCGTACACACCGGAAGTCTGTGGTCGCCGGCCGGGGTCGAGCTGGCCACCGCGACCTTCAGCGGTGAGAGCGAGGCGGGCTGGCAGGAGGTGCGGTTCGCGCAGCCGGTGCTGATCGAGGCCGGGGGCAACTACACGGCGTCGTACCACTCACCGAACGGGACCTTCGCGTACGACCACGACTTCTACGCGGGCCGTACGCAGGACAACGGAGTCCTGCACACCCCGACCGGGGCCGGTCACTTCGCCTACGGACCGACGTCGTACCCGACCGAGACCTGGATGAACACGAACTACTGGGCCGATGTGATCTTCCAGCCGGACACCTACACGCTGTGGAACGTCGGCGATGCGCCCGTGTTCGGGGCGACGGAGTCGACGTCGCTGGAGATGGGCGTGAAGTTCACCAGTTCGACGGCGGGCAAGGTGCGCGGGGTGCGGTTCTTCAAGGGGACGCACAACACCGGGGCGCACACCGGATCGCTGTGGACAGCTGCCGGGGTGAAGGTTGCCACCGCGACCTTCACCGGTGAGTCGGCCTCCGGGTGGCAGGAGGTGCGCTTCGCACAGCCGGTCACGATCGACGCGTGGGCGCCGTATGTCGTGTCCTACAGTTCGGCGGGTGGGTTCAGCGCCACCGAGAACGGGCTGGCGGAGATGCGGCTGAATGGTTCGCTGCGCACCGACGGTCCGGGGATCTACGCGCTGAAGGCGGGCGATTTCCCGACACTCTCCTACCAGAACCGCAACTACTTCGCCGATGTGGTCTTCTCGGAAGGGTGACGACACTGACTGACGTGCGGATCACCGATGTCGAGGTGCTGATCCTCGACAACGGGATCGAGTACGGGACCCGGCTCGGCGACGACGAACGGGCCGGGCCCCGGCACACCTGCCTGATCCGGGTGGCGACCGACGCCGGCGTCGAGGGGTACGGCGATGTCGACTCGCACCCGTGGGTGGTGAAGTCGATCGTGGAGGCGGTGACCCACATTCCGGCGTTCTGCGCCGGGTTACGCGAGGCCGCCATCGGTCAGAACGTGTGGGACCGGAACGCTTTGTGGGACAGGCTGTACCAGCACTCCTGGTACCACGGCCGTCGCGGGCCGGCGTTGCATGCTCTGAGCGGGATCGACCTTGCTGTGTGGGATATCTGCGGCCGGCTGTCGGGGCAGTCGGTGGCCTCGTTGCTGGGCGGTCGGCGGCGGGACCGGGTGCTGGCTTATGCGAGCACGTTGTTGTTCCGCGAGACGCCGGACGAGATGCGCGCGGCGACGCGGTCCTATCTGGACCGTGGGTTCCGCGCGATCAAGTTCGGTTGGGGGCCGTGGGGTTCGGACCTGTCCCGCGATCGCGCGCTGCTCGCCGCCGCGCGGGCAGAGGCGGGTCCCGACGTACGGCTGATGGTGGACGGCTACCTGCAGGGCGACTTCAACGCCGTACGGCGATTTGTCAGCAGCCTGGAGGACCTGAACCCGTACTGGGTCGAGGAGCCGTTCCGGGCCGATCGACCCCGGGACCTGGCCCGGCTCGGCCGGGAGACCGGTCTCACCATCGCATCCGGTGAGCAACTCGGCGGCGACGAGTTCGACGAACTGCTGGCCGAGCCCGGCGTCAGCATCATCCAGCCGGACCTCTCCCGCTGCGGCGGCTTCACCGCTCTCCAGTCCCTGGCCGCCACGGTAGCCCGCTCAGGCCGCCACATAGTCCCGCACGCCTGGACCTCGCCCCTACTCACCGCCGGCACACTCCAAGCCGCCGCCTGGCTCCCCGACCCCGTCATGGTCGAGTACAACGTCTCCACAGCCCCCATCAGCCAAGACCTAGCCACAGGCCTATCCCTCGTCGACGGCCACGTGGTAGTCCCCGATGCCCCCGGAGTCGGCGTACAAATCAACCCCGCCGTAATCACCAAATACCGCATCGCCTAACGCTTCCCCAAACGAGTCAGAGTTGGCCGGGGAGGTCGGAGGGCCAGGGGATTCGGCGGTCGGTGAGGCAGGGGCGGAAGGACTCGGCGTGCGGGACCAGGAGGCGGCGGCCGGTGAAGCGGTCCTGCTCGGCCAGCTGGTCGGCGTAGTCCTCGCCGCCGCTGAGTTCGCGCATGACGTCCATCTGGCTGCGGTGCCGGCGGATCAGTTCGGCCTTGCGGGTGGCGTGTTCGGGGCCGAAGGCAACGAAATGGGTGGCCTCGAAACCGTGGCCGGGCCCGGGATCGACGTACCAGATCCGTGGTGCGTGGGCGAGGACGCCGGGGCTGGGGGCGAACGACGAGAGCGGCGCGAGCAGGGCGCTGTCGGTGACGAGTTTCGCGGTCAGGACGTGGTCGGGGTTGTAGTCGGTCGTCCAGTGCGTGAAGACGACCTCGGCCCCAACCTGGCGCAACGTGCGGATCAGGTCGGCCCGCAACTCGGCGTCCTCGATGACGAAACCGTCCTCGCGCGCCAGGCTGATGTACTCGGCATCGAAGTACGCCGCGACCTCCTGCATCTCCGCGGTCCGGATCTCGGCGGCCCGCTGCTGCTCCTCCGGCGGGTGGTACGGCAGCCCTTTGTCGCCGGTGGTGATGGTCACGAACGCGAACTCGTGCCCGGCGTCGCGCAGCCGCAGCAGCGTGCCCAGGCAGCGCATCTCGTCATCGGGGTGAGCGAACACGCAGACGTACTTCATGGTCAGAGTCCTCGGAGCCGAGCGAGTGAGGTGGACAAGGCGCCGTCGACGGTCAAGAACGATCCGGAGACATACCCGGCAGCCTCCGAGGCCAGGAAGCCGACCGCCGCCGCGACCTCCTCCGGCCGCCCATGCCTTTTGAACGGAAGCAGTCGCCCCGCGGCCTCGAGCGCCTCGGCGCCATGGAACACCTCCTCGCCCGGAGTCGCGATCCACCCCGGTACGACGGCGTTCACCCGGATCCCGCGGTCCGCCCACTCGTGGGCGAGCGTCCGCACGACCTGCCCGAGTGCACCGTGCGCTGCGTTGTACCCCAGGCAGTTCGCGAACGGCTGTGTCTCGTGCAGCGACCCGATCGCGACGTACGACGCTCCCGGCGCGGGCGTCAGCGCGCGGAAGAACTCGAACGCGCCCACCGGCCCGACCGTGAGGCTCCGCACCAACGACTCGCGGCTGAGCTCAACCGCAGGCGTGTGCTCTTCGTAAGCCACCGCATAAACCGCACACCCCACCGGCCCGAGCTCCGCGGCCGCGGCTCCCACCATCCGTCCGAAGTCCGGATCGGCCGCATCGCCCGCCAAAGCCACGGCCCTCGGGCACTCCGGCGCTTCGGCGTCGCCCTCCCAAGCCACCGCCCGCGGCGCCGTCGTAGAGCCGCTCGCCGGCACCTCCTGTCCCGCTCGGAGACTTCGGATCGCCTCGGCGGTGCGCTCTGCGGCGTCAAGGTCCCGGTCTACGCACAGCACCGCGTCGTACTGCTCAGCGAGCTGTCGTGCGCACGCTCCGCCGATCCCCCCTCCGGCCCCGACCACGACCGCCAGCATGCCGACCTCCATGTTTCGCTATTCCGAAGAAATCTCCAGCAAATCGTATCCTGCGGTCGCAACGACCGAGGGAAGCTGGAGATCGTCCACACCGATCCCGAGATCTCGCAGCAGGCCGACAAGTTCTGAGTGCAGTCGGCCGGCTCGATCCTGCTCGCCCAGGGCCGCGTGGACCGCAGCGAGCCGGGCCAGGTCGTGGGCGACCTCGAGCCGTACGCCCTCGCGCCGATGTCGCAGCAGGGCCCGCTCGAGCAACGGGGCCGCCTCAGCCGCTCGCCCACGGGCGAGCAGGATGTCGGCGCGGACGCGCAACTCCTCGTCGGTCGGCTCCGAGTTCGGTATGCGCGGGCCGCCCGACGCCGAGCTGTCGTTGAGGATGTGTTCGGCGCGACAGACGTCATCGGCGCGCAGCGCGATCGCCGCTCGGGTCTGGGCGATGTCGAGCAGGACGTTGCGGTCCTCCAAGCTCTTGGCGAGCTGTTCGGCCTCGTCCAGCGCCAGCTCAGCTGCCGCCGCGTCGCCGGTCAGTGCGAGGCAGTCGGCGTAGGTGATGAGCCAGATGCTCAATCGCCGAGACGGCCCGCGCGCCCGTTCAGCCTGCAGGGTCTCGGCGACCAGCGTCGCACCACGGACAGGGTGTCCGGTGCGTGCCAGCATGATGCCGAGGTGTCCGCGGGCCAAGGCCACCATCGTCGCGTCGTGACGCGCCGCCGCACCGGACGAAGCTTCTTCGAACCGTGCCGCCGCCTCCTCGAAGCGACCGAGCTCGCGCAGCGCACAGCCGAGCTGCACCAGGGCGCTCTGCTCCATCGACCCGGCATCGAGCTGGCGGGCGACGGCGAGCTGTGCCTGTGCGAGATCCACCAGCTCGGAGAATCGACCCGCCTCGGCAGCGGTGTGGAACAACGACCGCAGGACGCCCCGGCGCAGAACTGGGTCCGAACAGTCGACGACCCGCCGCAGCAGACCCGTACGGACGTGTGTCTCGCCGCGGACCACGAGGTAGCCGTCCGAGCGCAGCGCGAGGGCAGCTGCCAGATCGAGCTCACCGGCGCGGCTCAGCGCGTGGACGAGGTCGCGGATGCTGTCGATCTCCGCGTCGAACCAGGCTGCGGGTTGCTCCGCCGCGACGGAGACCCGACGAGGTGGGAGACCCGCCGGGATCGTGGCGCCGTCCGGACCGATCACCGGACGCAGTCCGTGACCGATGCCGTCGTCGGCCTGCGAAGCCAGTCCCAGCCAGGCCATGGCGGCGGCACGGCGGCAGCGCGCGACAGCGCTCACGTCCTCCTCGCGGGCAGCGCGCTCGCCGGCGAATGCAGCCACGAGAGGGTGCAGGGTGAACCGGAGTTGTCCCGCGGCATCACGACCGCACGGCTCGACGAGATGGACGTCGACAAGCTCATCCAGCGCCCGTGAGCCCAGGAGTACGTCGCCTTCCAGCGCCACGCCGGCGAACCAGGCCGGCCAGGTCGTCACCGCAACGGCGGCGACCCGCCGGAGCAGTCGCTGAGCGGGTCCGGACAGGTGTCCGTCGTACGACAGCGCGATGCTGGCCCGAACGTCGACGTCCCCGATGGCGAGCTCGTCCAGGCGGATGTGCTCCTCGCTGAGATGGTCGACGACCTCGGACAGGTCGACGGCGCCGGACGCCAGCCGGGCAGCGACGACCATCAACGCGAGGGGAAGGTGCCCGCACAGCTGCACGGCAGACCTGGCGAGTCCCGGTGCCGGCTCGGTGACGTCCCGACCTGCCTGCAGCAGATCGACGGCGACCTCGGTCGACAGCGTGGGTACGTTGCGGCGGATTACGTCGTCAAGGCCGGCGAGCCGGTGACGTGAGGTGACGATCGCGGCCGAACGCGGCGACGGTGGGAGCAGGTCGCGGACCTGTCGTTCGTCGAGGGCGTCGTCCAGGACCACCAGCACGCGGCGGTTCGCAATCGCACTGCGGTAGAGCGCCAGCCGTTCTTCACGCCGAACGTGGGTTGGGGGAGCGGTGACGCCGAGCGCACGGAGGAACCGGTCGATGACCTCGTCGGGGTCACGTGGATCGCGCGCGGTGCCGTCCAGCTCGGCGTACAGGGTGCCGTCGGGGTACCCGTCCTGGACGCGGTCGGCGAGAACGACAGCAAGCGATGTCTTGCCGATGCCGCCCGCTCCGACCAGAAGCACCGTGCCCGGACGCGGTTCAGGCGTCCGTAGGACATCGGTCAGCGGGCCGAGGATCTCGTCACGGCCGGCCAGTGAGATCGGGCGGGGCAGTTGACGCGGCACGTGCCGAGGAGAGGCCGACGGTGGATCGGCATCCCGCAGAAGGCTGGAGTGGGTCTCCTGGAGATCCGGCCCGGGCTCGACACCGAACTCGTCGACGAGCCGGCGTCGTAGATCCTGGTAGGCGCCGAGAGCCTCGGTACGTCGGCCGCTTCGGGCCAGGGCGCGCAATCGAAGGTCGTGCAGGCCTTCGTGCAGTGGATCGGCGGCCAGCAGGGCTTGCACCGTCTCGAGAACGCCGGCGTGATCGTGCGTCGCGAGCTGCGCCTGCGCGAGTGCTTCCCCGGCCGCAACCCGCTCGCGGTGGAGCGACTCGCGGGTCGCCGCGGCCCAATCACCGGACAGGTCGGCGAGAGCGTCCCCGCGCCACAGCGACAACGCGGTGCCCAGCTCGATCCGGGCGTCGTCGTACTGCTTGTCCTGCAACTGCTCCCGCCCACGGAGGACGGACAGCCGGAATTCGTGCAGGTCGAGTCCGTGGTCGGTGAGAGCGAGCTGATAACCCAGTGGACGGGTCACGATGAGGGCCCCGGTCGGGTCCAGCTTGCGGCGCAGCCGAGCGATGATGTTGTGCAGCTGCTGCCGGGCGGACCGCGGCGGGCACGACCACACCGTGTCGATCAGCCGGTCGGACGGCGTGACCCGGTCGGCGTTGATGAGCAGCATCGACAACACGAGCCGCTCCCGGCCGCCGAGCGCGCTGGGCTCGGCGGCCACCTCGACCGGTCCGAGAACGCGAAAGTACACACCACATTCTCGGTCAAGGTCGGGTCAGCTGCGGAGGATCAGGTGCCAGTGCGGGTTGTGCGTGCTGACGTAGGTGCAGCTCCAGGACCAGCCGTAGTACGGGTTGGTCGGGGACGGGTTGCCGGTGATGTTCTTGCCGGACTGGTTGCAGGCGCCGCTGGTGCTGTACCAGCCGCCGTTCGCTGTGGCGGCCGACGCGGTGCCGGTGGTGGCGAGCGACACCGCCAGGACACCGGCGGCGAGTGCACCGGTCAGCGCAGCAGACTTGCGGAACGTGGACATCGTGGCTCCTTCCTGAGGCCCGCCGCGAGCGACGGACCAGACGGGATGACGCGCACAGGTTCGCCGAGCACGCTCACCATCGGCTCACCGTTCGCTCACAACGCCACCGGCCGCATATGCGGCCGCTGCCCGCCGGCCAACTGGAACCGGACCAGTTCCGCGGCCGGGATCCGCAGCTCGCCGAGCTCTTCGGTACGTCGCTCTGCCACCCAGTCGATCAGTTTCCGGGGCTCGGGGATGTCGCCGGTGAAGTGCAGCAGGTTCACGTACCAGATGTCACGCCGCCCGTACGGCCGCTCGAACCACCCGTCCGGACCCAACTCCAGCGCGAGCCGATCCATGAACTCGTCAGCTACGTCGTCGGCCGGCTCCGCAGCAGCCATCACGCTGCCCGGGGTGAGCGTCAGCCCGGTGACTCGCATTCGGAAGGGGGCGGCCGCCGTACGCGCTATTGCGCTGAGATATCGCGCGCAGGCCGGATCGCCCGGTGGCACCTCGCTGCGGTAGCCCTCCAACGCTCGCACGGTGAAGTGGGCCGATCCGAGTTGCCCGGTCTGCCAATGGCCGGGCCCCGCCAGTTCGGCGGCTTCCGCGGTCAGGTCGTCCAGGAACGCCGTACCGGCGGGAAGAATCACCGACAACGGCCAGCGCCCGCCCTCCGCCGGCGGTTCGTCACGGGAGTGTGCACCGGCGGCGATCAGCGGTGCGGCCTGGTCGAAGAGCTCGTCGAACTTGCTGATGATTCCTCCTCGGATCGGATGCCGGGGGATACGACGCCGGAAGCGATTCAGAAGTTCTAGTGGTCCGATTGAGAACGAATTAGAGGGCTGGGTGGATGGACCCGGGGCCCTGCTGGTGGAAAGGATGGAGACCATGACTACACGTTTCGGTTTGTTCGTGCCGCAGGGCTGGAAGATGGATCTGGCGCAGATCGCGGATCCGGTGGAGCAGTGGGAAGCAATGACGGCAGTGGCGAAGCGGGCCGACGAGCAGTCCTGGGACTCGATCTGGCTGTTCGACCACTTCCACACGGTGCCCGAGCCGAGTGACAACACGACGTTCGAGTGCTGGACGGCGACCGCCGCGCTGGCCCGCGACACCCAGCGGGTGAACATCGGCCAGATGGTCGGCTGCAACGGCTACCGCAACCCCGCGCTCTACGCGAAGATCGCCTCCACCGTCGACGTCGCCAGCCACGGCCGCCTGTACGCCGGAATCGGCGCCGGCTGGTACGAGCACGAATGGAAGGCCTACGGCTACGAGTGGACCGACGTGAAGCCGCGGATGGCCGCCTTCCGCGAGGCCACCGAGATCATCCACCGGATGTGGACCGAGGACCGCCCGGTCGTCCAGGGCAAGTACCACTCGATCGACGGCCCGATCAACCTCCCCAAGGGCGCCGGCAACAAGAAGCCCAGCCTCTGGATCGGCGGCGGTGGCCCGCAGGTCACCCTCAAACTCGTCGCCCAGTACGGCGACGCCGCGAACATCGGCGGCGGCAACCCCGAGGTGATCCGCGAGAAGGTCGCCGTCCTCAAGGACCACTGCGACAAACTCGGCCGCGACTACGACTCGATCATCAAGTCGACCGGTATCAACGCCTTCCCCATCGACAAGGGCGACGACCCGAAACTCGCCACCGACCGCGCCCGCGGCCCGCTCGACTGGGACCGCTTCTCCAACGACAACAACATCGAGACCGAGGACGAGCTCGCCCTCCGCGTCGAAGCCGCCCTCGAAGCCGGCGCCGACTACGTCATCTTCTACGTCCCCGGCGTCGCCTACGACCTCAACCTGGTAGACCGAGTAGAGCAGGTCGCCAAGCGCTTCAGCTGATCCCCGCGCGAAACCCCCTCGCGGCCGACTACGCGGTCCACCCCACCCACCCTCCTGCGCTCGCAACGCTCGCTGACCTGCTCGCTACCGCTCGCCACGACCACATGTCGCGTGCGGCGCAGGCAGGTGCAGCGGCTCCACGACGCGGGCGACGTGGAGCGGGGAGCCGCGAGGGCCCGCCACACGGTCTGTGGGTAACTCTGCGGCGGATTGCGGACCGCCAGCACTCCACAAGTGCGTCCAACGGCAGCTGTCACGCCTGAACACACCGCGCAACCCGCAATTGTGGAGTGCTGCGCGTCCGCGGCTATGGAGGCTCGAGCGCATTGGCCCACGTGGCTGACAGCTGCGCCGACCCCGCAGCTCACGCGACCTGCAGTCAGGGCGAGCGGTAGCGAGCAACCCCAGCGAGCGTTGCGAGCGCAGGAGGGTGGGCGAGGGTGTACGACCCGGCGTAGAAAAGGGCGACGCCACGGAGCTGGGGGGGAGTAGCTCCGTGGCGTCGCCAGGCGCGCCTAGGGAGGGGTGGGGGCAGGCGCGCCGTCTGGGGGTCAGCCGCCGAGGCCTCCGCCGAGGAGGAGGCCGAGGAGGGAGAGCAGGTTGCGGATGACCTGGTCGACGGCTTTGGCGCCGCCGGTCTGGTAGGCGGTGACGCACTTCTGCAGGTGGGCCTGGGTCGGCTTGGTGATGCCGGCCTTCTTCATCTCCGACTGGCAGTACGTCGTTGCGTTCGACAGCTCGGTGACTGTGCTGCCGACCGTGCCGACGATCAGGCCGACGGCGGTTTGCAGCGTGGCCACGCCCGGGGCCGGGGGCTTCGGCGAGGTGGTGGGGGGCTTGGGGGACGACGGGGTGCCGGGCTCGGTCGGCTTGGTGGTGGGGGGCTTGGTGGCCGTTGGTTTGGTGCTCGGCTTCGGCGGGGTCTTGGTGGGGGTGGTGCCTGGCTTGCCCGGTTGCTCGACCGTGCCGGTGGTCGGGGTGGGCTGCGGGTAGGACTGCTGGTCGTTGGCCTGCGGGAGGTTGTCGTCCGCGGGGGCGTCGATGTCCGGGTTGTCGATCTGGTCACCGGCCCGGTCGACGCCCTGGTTGCCGTCTTCGGTGCCGTTGCCGACCGCGATCCAGCTACCGGTCGCGTACGCCTTGGCGATGTTCATCACCAGGTTGGCGTAGTCGGTGGAGTGGTTGTAGCGCAGCAGGGCCTTGGTCAGGTCGCTCGCCTTGGCCATGTCGGTCGACCCGGAGCACAGGTAGACACCGGCCGACATCGCCGCGTCGTCGATGTCCTGCGGGTTCCGCACACCGTCGCCGTCACCGTCGACACCCATCGAACGCCAGGTGCCGGGGATGAACTGCATCGGCCCGACCGCGCGGTCGAACGCGGTGTCGCCGTCGAACGAACCGGCGTCGGTGTCGTTGATCTTGGCCGTCTTCGTCCCGTCCAGCCGGGGCCCGAAGATCCCTGGTACGGCGACGCCCTTGCTGTTCAGCATGCTGCCGCCGAAGCGGCCGTGGTTCGACTCGACGCGGCCGATCGCGGCGACCAGCGTCCACGGTAGATGGCAGGTCGGATCGGCCTGTCCCAGCAGTTGCTGGGTCCGCGAGTACGCCTTCAGTGCTGCCTTCGGAATGCCGTTGCGGGACAAGCCGGACACCACCTGGTTGGCCGGCTCACCTGGCTCGACACCGTGACCCACCACGCCCGGCACCGGCACGTTGGCCGGCTCCGCGATCGGTGTGTTCGGTACGACGACCGAGTCCTTACCTGACAGTCCTTGGTCCAGCGACGCCGTGGCGACCGCCGGATCGTCGGTTGCGCTGACGGTGAACGCGCTCGCGAACAACGCCAGCGGAACGAGCGGCGCAACGGACCGCCAGCCGTTTCCCGTGGCGCGGCGCTTGCCCTTCGCCATCGATGATCCCCTCCGTGACTCATCGACCTGTCCAGCCCCACGCCGCGAACAGGTCCTTCGTCGTTGCCGGTCAACCGTCGCAATAGGTACAACGTCCGCCCCGTTGCGTGGGTTACGCGCCGGACCTCGACCGTGTACGTGCAGTCACCCGGGTACCCATACTGGCCCGTAACAACGCCGCTGTGAACCCCTCGGCAGCGCGAATCCTGCCGCCCGCCCACCGAGTGCGCGGGTCTGTCGGGAAGAATGGCCGCCGTGCCCGACCACACAGAACAGTCCGCCGCGCTCTTCGACAGGGCCTCCGCTGTCACCCCGGGTGGAGTCAACTCTCCCGTCCGGGCGTTCCGCGCCGTCGGCGGCGTGCCGCGCTTCATGACCAGCGGTGATGGAAGTCACATCACCGACGTCGACGGTAACCGCTATCTCGACCTGGTCTGCTCCTGGGGCCCCATGCTGCTCGGCCACGCGCACCCCGAGGTGACGGCCGCCGTCCAGGCCGCGGTCGCCCGCGGGACGTCGTACGGGACACCGACCGAGCCGGAGGTGCTGCTCGGTGAGGAGATCGTCGCGCGGACGCCGGTCGACAAGGTGCGGCTGGTCTCGTCCGGGACCGAGGCGACGATGTCCGCGCTCCGGCTGGCCCGCGGGTTCACCGGCCGTGCGAAGATCGTGAAGTTCGCCGGCTGCTACCACGGTCACGTCGACGCGCTGCTCGCTCAGGCCGGCTCCGGCGTGATCACACTCGGTATCCCCGGTACGCCGGGAGTCACCGAAGCGACCACCGCCGACACGATCGTGCTGCCGTACAACGACCAGGCCGCCGTCACCGCTGCCTTCGCCGAGTACGGCGACCAGATCGCGGCCGTGATCACCGAGGCCTCGCCCGGCAACATGGGTGTCGTCCCGCCCCGGGACAACTTCAACGCGTTCCTCGCCAAGACCTGCACGGACCACGGCGCGCTGTTCATCTCCGACGAGGTGATGACCGGCTTCCGGATCACCAAGTCCGGCTGGTACGGCGTCGACGGCGTCCGGCCCGATCTGATGACGTTCGGCAAGGTGATGGGCGGCGGCTTCCCGGCTGCGGCGTTCGGCGGCCGTGCCGACGTGATGGCCCACCTCGCCCCCGAGGGCTCGGTCTACCAGGCCGGGACCCTGTCCGGGAACCCGATCGCCACCACCGCCGGCCTGACCACGTTGCGGCTGGCAACCGACGAGGTCTACGCGAAGCTCGACCGGACCGCACTGACCATCCAGGGCCTGGTGAGTGCCGCCCTGGACAAGGAAGGTGTGCCGCACGTCATCCAGGCGGCCGGGAACCTCTTCAGCGTCTTCTTCGTGGAGTCTGAGGAGAAGAGCGTCATCACGAACTTCGCCGATGCCGGCGAGCAGGTGCTGCCGAGGTTCGGTGCGTTCTTCCATGCGATGCTGGACGGCGGGGTGTACCTGCCGCCGAGCGCGTTCGAGGCCTGGTTCGTGAGCAGCGCGATCGACGACGACGGGCTCGCCGAGATCGAGTCCGCCCTCGCACCCGCGGCTGCTGCAGCGGCCGCCGTACAGAACTGAGAGGCAAGCGGTGACCGAAACGACGGTCGTGCACGTGATGCGTCATGGCGAGGTGCACAACCCGACCGGCGTGCTCTACGGCCGGATCCCCGACTTCCACCTGTCCGACCTCGGCCGCCAGATGGCCGATCGGGTGGCGGAGCACGTCAAGAACCGCGACATCGTGCACCTGGTCAGCTCGCCGCTGGAGCGGGCCCAGGAGACGATGGAGCCGATCGCCTCGGTGTTCGGGATCACCCCGGACATCGACGAGCGGGTGATCGAGGCGGCCAACCTGTTCGAGGGCAAGAAATTCGGCGTCGGCGACGGTGCCCTGAAGAACCCGAGCGCCTGGTGGCTGCTGCGCAACCCGGTGAAGCCGTCCTGGGGTGAGCCGTACCAGCAGATCGTCCGCCGGATGCGGGACGCGATCGAGACCGCCCGGCAGAAGGCCGCCGGGCACGAGGCCCTGATCGTGTCGCACCAGCTGCCGATCTGGATCGTCCGGTCCGCGATCGAGGGCCGCCGGCTGTGGCACGACCCGCGCAAGCGGCAGTGCAGCCTGGCCAGCGTCACCTCGTTCACCTTCCACGGTGAGTCGATCGTCTCGGTCGGCTACTCCGAACCGGCCAAGGACCTGCTACCGGTGAAGAACCCCAAGAAGTTCGTCGGCGGCGCGTGATGAAGTTCCGCCGTACGGCGTTCCTCGCAGCGGGCGTCCTGCTGATCACCGGATGCACCACCGGTCAGCAGTCGGCGCAGAACCGGGATGGTCAGTCCGGCTTCGTCAGTGGCACCGGCAATGTGTCGGTCTTCGCCAAGGCCGACCGCAAGCCGGCCCCGGTGCTGAGCGGCGACACCCTGGACGGCAAGAAGTGGACGCTGTCCGACCAGCTCGGCAAGGTCGTCGTCCTGAACGTCTGGGGCTCATGGTGCCCACCGTGCCGCCAGGAGGCCCCCGACTTCGTGAAGGCCGCGGAGGAGCTCGGTACGTCGGTCCAGTTCGTCGGACTGAACACCCGCGACCTCGACCCGGCCCCGGCGCGCAGGTTCCAGCAGGAGTTCAAGGTTCCGTACCCGAGCGTCTACGACCCGTCCGGCAAGGCGCTGCTCCGGTTCCGCGGCCAGATCTCGCCGAACGCGATCCCGACCACGCTCGTGATCGACAAGGACGGCAAGGTCGCGGCCCGCGCGATCGCGCCGATCACCAAGGACACGTTGCTCGGCATGGTCAAGGACGCTGGTTGAGCTGATGGGTCAGTGGTTCGCCGACGCCATGACGGGGTCGATGCTGGTGGCACTGCCGATCGCGGTGCTGGCCGGTGCGATCTCGTTCTTCTCACCCTGCGTCGTACCACTGCTCCCCGGCTACCTGTCCTACGTGACCGGACTGTCCGCGGCCGAGCTCGGCTCGAACCAGCGCGGCCGGATGCTCGCCGGTACGGCGCTCTTCGTGGCCGGGTTCTCGGCCGTGTTCATCCTGACCGGGGTGCTGTTCGGCAAGGCCGGTGACCTCCTGATCGACCACCAGGGGCTGATCACCAAGGTGCTCGGCGGGGCGACCGTCGTACTGGGGCTGGTCTTCCTCGGCGGATTGGGCTTCCTGCAGAAGGATCTGCGGGTGCACCGGGTCCCGGCGGTCGGGATCGCAGCCGCGCCGCTGCTCGGCGTGCTGTTCGGTTTCGGCTGGACGCCCTGTATCGGGCCGACCCTCGGAACCGTGATGACACTCGCGACGACCGAGGGCAGTGTCGGGCGCGGCGCGTTGCTGGCCGGGGTGTTCAGCCTCGGGCTCGGGATCCCGTTCGTCGTTGCTGCGCTGGCGTTCCGGCGGATGCTCGGCGCGGTCGCGTGGGTGCGCAAACACCAGTTGCTGGTGATCCGGATCGGTGGCGTGATGATGATCGCCGTCGGTCTGCTGCTGTTGACAGGAGTGTGGGATGTGATGACCGCGGACCTGCGGCAATGGGTCGCCAACTTCGGGTCGGCGGTGTGAGATGACCGAGGTCAAGGACCGCATCGCCGCCGGCTCCAGCCCGGACGGGCGCCCCGACCTGCCGGCCCTCGGCTTCGTCGGCTGGCTGCGCTGGGCGTGGCGGCAGCTCACCTCGATGAAAACCGCGCTGGTGCTGCTGTTCCTGCTCGCGCTCGGCGCCGTACCGGGCTCACTGATCCCGCAGACCGGGGTCGACCCGATCAAGGTCGCCGACTTCCTCGAGATGCATCCGAAGCTCGGCCCCTTCTACGACAAGCTCGGTCTCTTCGACGTCTACAAATCAGCCTGGTTCTCGGCGATCTACCTGCTGCTGTTCATCTCGCTGATCGGCTGCGTCGTCCCCCGGCTCGGCGTCTACCTGAAGGCCGTTCGCTCCCGCCCCCCGAAGCCGCCACGCAACCTGAACCGCCTGGCCGGCTTCGAGACCTTCACCGTTGACGACGACCCGGACGCCGTACTGGAGTCCGCTCGCAAAGAGCTGCGCCGGCGCCGCTTCCGGGTCGAGTCGTACGACGGCGCGATCGGCGCCGAGCGTGGTTACCTCCGCGAGGCCGGCAACCTGCTCTTCCACTTCTCCCTGATTCTGGCGCTGATCGGCGTGGCCTGGGGTTCGCTGTTCGGTTACCGCGGCACCGTGCTGGTTGTCGTGGGCAACAGTTTCGCCAACTCACTGGCCCAGTACGACGACTTCACGTCGGGCGCGGCCTTCGACACCGAGAACGACCTGCCGCCGTTCGCGCTGACCGTCAAGGACTTCGAGGCGAAGTTCCAGGAAAGCGGTCCGCAGAAGGGCGCTGCGCGCGAGTTCAACGCCGATGTCAGCTACCAGGAGACGCCGGACGCGCCGGAGAAGTCGTACGACCTGCGGGTCAACCACCCGCTGAAGCTCGACGGCAGCAGCGTCTACCTGCTCGGCCACGGTTACGCGCCGAAGGTGACGGTGAAGGACGGCAGCGGACAGGTCGCGTTCTCCGGGCCGGCGCCGTTCCTGCCGCAGGACGGCAACTTCTCGTCGTTCGGCGTGATCAAGGCCCCGGACGCGCGACCGGTGACGCTGGGCTTCGAAGGCTTCTTCCTGCCGACCGCGCTCATCGACGATCTCGGCCCGCGCTCGGTCTTCCCCGACGACCTGAACCCGGAACTGGTGATGACCGCCTTCTACGGCCGTCCGCAGCCGGAGACCGGGAAGCCGGAATCGGTGTACCAGCTGGACAAGACCAAGCTGACCCAGTTCGAGAAGGACGGCGACAAGCTGCGCTTCCAGCTCAAGCCCGGTGAGAGCCTGGCGCTGCCCGACAAGGCCGGCTCCATCACCTTCGACGGGTACAGCCGCTGGGTGAAGCTGCAGGTCAGCCACACCCCCGGGACCGGTCTCGCACTCGGCGGTGTCGTGCTGATGATCCTCGGGCTGATGGGTTCGCTGTTCATCCACCCGCGACGTACCTGGGTGCGGGTCCGCACCGAGGACGGGCGTACCGTGGTCGAGGTCGCGGGGCTGGACCGGGGTCCTGAACGCGGTCTCGGCGACGAACTGCAAGCCATCACCAAAGCTCTCAACCCCTCGAGCACGCAGGAGAAGAAACCATGAGTCCGGAGACCTACGCGCAAGTCTCCAACCTGCTGATCCCGACGGCCACTGTGATCTACGCGATCGCGATGGTCTCGCACGCGTCCGAGTGGGCGATGGGCCGGGCGGTTGTGAAGGTCGAGGCGAAGGAAGAGGTCCTGGTGACCTCCGACGGCCAACCGGTCTCGAGCGGTACGGCGACGGCTGCGGCCGGTCCGGCCGACCACGACGCGCCGTCCGTGCGGATGGCTGCGGCCAGCCGCATCGGCGTGCTGCTGACCTGCCTGGCGTTCGTCCTGCACCTCGGTGGCGTGGTGACTCGTGGGCTGGCCGCGGGGCGCGTGCCGTGGGGCAACATGTACGAGTTCTCCATCACGGCGTCCCTGGCGGTCGCGGTGGTGTACCTCGCCTTCGTGCAGCGGTACCGGCTGCAGTGGCTGGGGCTCGGGGTCACGCTGGTAGTGGCCGCCGTACTGGGGCTTGCGACGCTCGCGCTCTACACGCCGGCCGGTCCGCTGGTGCCGGCACTGCACTCGTACTGGCTGGTCATCCACGTCTCGGCGGCCGCGATCTCCGGTGGCGCGTTCACCGTCGGCGGGCTCGTCTCCGTGCTCTACCTGATCAAGGCCCGGGCCGAGCGCAAGGTGCTGGACGGCGGCTCGATGTCGACCGCGCTGAGCCGGCTCCCGAGTGCCGAGGCGATGGACGGTACGGCGTACAAGGTGCTCGCGTTCGCCTTCCCGCTGTGGACCTTCGGCGTACTGGTCGCCGGGCCGATCTGGGCCGAGTACGCCTGGGGCCGGTACTGGGGCTGGGACCCCAAGGAGGTCTGGTCGCTGGTCACCTGGGTCGTGTACGCCGCCTACCTGCACGCGCGGGCGACGGCCGGCTGGCGTGGCCGCCGGGCCGCCACGATCGCGATCATCGGCTGGTTCGTCTTCATCTTCAACTTCGTCGGCGTGAACCTGCTCGTGTCCGGCCTGCACTCGTACGCCGGGGTCTGACATGCAGGAATTCGCCGTCTACACCGGGTTGCGGGCCGGGTTGTTCGCGATCTGTTTCGCGGTGCTGTACTTCCCGCTGCGGAACCAGCTGAGTGTCTTCCCGTTGCTGCTGGTGGCGCTGATCATCTCGTCGATCCTGTCGATCTTCGTCCTGCGGGCGGCACGGGACCGGCTGGCCGGGAAGATCGAGCACCGCGCCGGCAAGATCTCGCAGCGGATCGAGCAGACCCGCACCGCCGAGGACGACCAGTAACGGTTCCCCGCTCCTGACGCCGTACCACTGCATCGAGTGGTACGGACAGTGACGCACGCCACTTTTCTGCTGCCCGAAAAACCTTTGTGCATCCATTCACATGAGGCGTACCGTGATGGATAGAACGAAACGGTTTCGTTCTATCTGCAACCGGACGCTTACTCAGGGTGATGATGATCGAAACTGCACGGCAGCGGCCCCGGGTCGAGGGTGGTCGCGAGGAGGAGATCCTCGAGGCGACCGTCACGGTGCTGGCCGAGCTCGGCTACGACCGGCTGACCATGGACGCGGTCGCGGCGACGGCGAAGGCGAGCAAGGCGACGCTGTACCGGCGCTGGTCGACCAAGGCCGATCTGGTCGTGGAAGCGATCAGCCGGGCCAAGGGCTGCCCGCTGCCGGAGGATGTCGACACCGGCAGCCTGCGCGGCGACCTGATCGCGATGTCGTGCGGCGAGGGTGGGTTCACCGACGAGCTTCCGATGTCGGTGATCGCCGGGCTGGTGACGGCACTGCACCGCGACGTGGACCTGCAGAAGGCGTTCCAGGAGCGGTTCCTGGCGCCGCGACAGCACATCAGCGCCGGGGTCTACACCCGGGCCGTCGCCCGCGGTGAGATCGGGCCGGACGCCGACATCGAGATGCTCTCGGTGACGCTGCCGGCCGTGATCGTGCACCAGGCCTACATCCTCGGCCAGCAGCCGACCGAGGAACTGATCCTCCGAGTGATCGACCACATCATCCTGCCTGCGGCGCGGGGGTCGCAGGCAAGCTGACCGGCGAGGGGCTGGTCGGCGCATCCGTGAGGCACTGCGCAAGAGGGGAAACTTTTCATGTCCGAAGACGTCGTCAAGGGCGATCGCCCGGTCGACTCCGTGCCCGAGCACGGGCACCGCAATCTGGGGATCGCGCTGGCGCTGATCAGCATGGCGCAGTTGATGGTGGTGCTGGACGGCACCGTCGTCAACATCGCGCTGCCGCACATCAAGGACGCGCTGGGCTTCACCGACGCCACGCTGACCTGGGTCGTCAACGCGTACGCGCTGGCCTTCGGCGGCCTGCTGCTGCTCGGTGGCCGGATGGGTGACATCCTCGGCCGCCGCAAGGTGTTCATCTTCGGTGTCGTCCTGTTCGGGGTGGCATCGTTCGTCGGCGGTATCGCGCAGAGCGAGAGCGTGCTGCTCGCCAGCCGGATCCTGCAGGGTGTCGCGGCGGCCGCCGCCTCACCGAACGCACTGGCACTCATCACCACCACCTTCCCGGCCGGCAAGGAACGCAACCGGGCGATGGGCGTGTACGCCGCGATGTCCGGGGCCGGTGCGGCCGTCGGCCTGATCCTCGGTGGCGCGCTGACCGAGCTGTCGTGGCGCTGGACCTTCTTCATCAACACGCCGATCGGCCTGATCGTCGCCGTACTGGCCTTCCGCTACCTGGGGGAGTCGGCGCGCCAGAAGGGCAGGTTCGACCTGCCGGGTGCGATCACCGGGACGGTCGGTCTGACCGCGCTGGTCTACGGTCTGACCCGCGCCGGCTCCGAGGGCTGGGGCGACGCGTTGACGCTGGCCTTCATCATCGGCGGGGTGGCGCTGATCGGGGTGTTCCTGCTGATCGAGGCCCGCTCGCGGCACGCACTGATGCCGTTCCGGATCCTCGCGAACCGGACCCGCGGGGTCAGCTTCTTCGTGATGCTGATCGTCGGTGCCGCGATGTTCTCGATGTTCTACTTCCTGGGCATCTTCGTGCAGATGATCATGGGCTACAGCGCGATCGTGACCGGTCTCGCCTTCCTGCCCTTCAGCGTCGGCATCGTGGTCGCGGCGCAGGTCGCCTCGACGCTGATCGCCCGGATGGACCCGCGCTGGATCTCGGGTGCCGGTGGGTTGTTCGTCGCGGCCGGCATGTTCGGCTTCAGCCGGCTCGCGGTCGACTCGACGTACGTGACCGACCTGCTGCCGTTCATCCTGCTGCTGTCCTTCGGGATGGGCCTGATCTTCGTACCGCTCACGCTGACCGCGGTCAGCGGGGTCGCCGACGAGGACTCGGGCGTGGGCTCCGCCGTACTGAACACGGTCCAGCAGATCGGTGGAGCGATCGGCCTGGCGCTGCTCGGCACGGTCTCCACCAATGCGATCAAGGACAAGTTCACCGAGCTGGCCCCGGGCCTGCAGAAGGCCGCCGAGGCCGGGCAGTCGCCGGAGCAGCTGGAGCAGCTGAAGAACCAGTTCACCGCGGTCGCCACCACGCACGGGTTCACCCGCGCGTTCCTCTGGTCGACCTTCCTGGCCCTCGGATCGGCGATCATTACCCTGATCGGCCTGTCGGTCAAGCACAAGGACCTCGCCGGCGACGGCAAGACCCCGGTGCACATCGGCTGATCGCCCCGCATGCTGAAAGGCCCGCTTCCCGGGAGGGGGGAAGCGGGCCTTTCTCTGCTCTACAGACTCTTCTGCATGATCTTTTCTCTGAGGACGCGGTCGCCGTCGACCTCTTCCTGGCTACCGGTCACGGCGTACCCGCTGCGTGCGTAGAGCCCGATCGCCTTCTCATTGCCCTCAGCAACCATCAGTTCGAGGGTGTGGGCGCCGCTGCCGCGCGCGCCTTCCTCGACCCAGGCCATCAGCAAGTCGCCGACGCCCTTCCCGCGACCGGCCGGCGCGACCCACATCGACATCAGCACGATCACGCCGTCCGCCTCCGCAGGAGCGCCGCTGCACATACCGACCGGCGTACCGTCGTGGTAGACCACCGCGTTGCGAGCGCCCGGCATCTCCAGCCGGGCCCGCCACTTCTCTTCCGGCGCGTCCACCCAGTCGGCCAGCTTCGAGCCGAACGCGTACGGCGCCTCGGCCAGTGCCGCCAGCCGCAGGTCCCGCCAGACCTTCCAGTCGTCGGACGTGAGCTCCTGAACTTCGATCATGCCGCCAGGATCCCTCGGTTGCTGGTCCGGCGACACTCAATTAGCGCGGCGGGCGGAGTTTGTCGGAGACCCAGTCGCGGACGCCGCCGAGGCCGTCGCCGAGGTCGCGGAGGAGTTTGGCGAGAGGGTCCTGTGAGCGGGCGAAGGCGTCGCTGTAGGACTTGGCGGCGTTCTTCGCCTCCTGCGACATCGAGGCGTTGTCGTCGTCCTGGCGCTTGGGGTAGTCGCCGGAGACGACTGTCGTGTACTCGCCCTCGTCGACCCAGCGGCGCAGCTCGTGCGCGCGGATGACGGCCAGCGGGTGCGACTGGGCCTCGAGGAGCAGCAGCTTCAGGACGCTGTCCCGCAGGTCGCCGGAGCTCTCGTACTCCGTGCCCTGCGCGAGGAAGGCAGTGGTGTCGAGCTCGGCGAGCTGACCGCCGCTGGCCAGCTTCATCTGCACGCGGAGCGCGACGGCCGGATCCTGTACGGCGAGGAGGCCGGCGCGGTCACCGGACAGCTCGGCCTTGCGGGACCACTCGTGCAGCGCGGCGATGATCGCCCGGATGCCCAGTGCGCCGATCGGCATCCAGTTCATCGCACCGGTCAGGCGCATCAACCAGAACAGCAGCGACTGGTACAGCGCGTGCCCGCTCTGCGCGTGGCCGAGCTCGTGACCGAGGATGAACCGCAGCTCCTCCTCGTCGAGACCCTGCAGCAGGGCGCTGTTGACGACGATGATCGGCTTGTCCAGACCGATCGTGAACGCGTTCCAGATCGGGCTGTTGGTGACGTAGAGCTCGGGCAGCTGCCGTACGTCGAGAGTGCTGCCGGCCTCGGTGTAGAGCCGGTGGACCCGTGGGAACTGGCGCTCGTCGACCCGGATCGCCGATCCGAGGAACTGCAGCCGGACGGCGCGCTCGTCGATCAGCCCGGAGATCTTCCGCAGCACGAAGTCGAAGCCCTTGAGCTGCCGAAGCGCCACCAGAGCGCCTCGGTCGGCCGGGTGCTCCCACGCGCGCGAACTGATGTCCGTCAGCGTGACCCTGGTCCTGGTCGGCCGGTCGTCGTTGTTGGTCATCGTTCCCCCACAGGTCGTCGTGTGCGTCCCAAGGTAGCTCGCTTCGGGGGTCTGACCGACTTTGGCCGGATTGCTCGTAAGTGCAATCTCGAACCGGCACGCTGGTGAGGACATAGTCTCCAACCGCCCCTGGAGGACCAGATGATCCGCCCTGCCCTCAGTGCGGCAGTCGCCTTGGCTGCACTGACAGTCGCGCCGGCACTCCCCGCCGGCGCCGCCCACGACCCCGCACCCGCCCCGAACAGCTACATGGCCCAGCGGGCCGCGTTACAGCAGAACAGGTCCGCGGACGCCGTCACCGCGCGCCCTCTGCTCCGCGTTCCGTTCCGATGCGGGGAGAACTGGTCCGGAGCGAGCCGCTCCGGCCACAGCCCGTCGTACTACTCCGTCGACTTCAACTGGGGCTCGGGTCGCGACGACCTGGGCAAACCTGTGAAGACCAGTGCAGCCGGCACTGTCGTCCGGTCGGCATACGACGCCGGCGGGTACGGCAACTACATCGAGATCGCCCACGGCGACGGCTGGAACACCCTCTACGCCCACCTCCAGAACCGCGCGTTCGGTGTCGGCGCCCGAGTAGCCGTCGACGCGCAGATCGGCCGCGTCGGCGAGACCGGCAACGTCAGCGGACCCCACCTGCACTACGAGCAGATCCACAACGGCACAGTCGTCCCCGCCCTCTTCGGCACGAGCACCTGGGTCGCCTACCCCGGTCCCGCCACCTACGCCCGAGTCCGCGACTGCTGAACCACCTTGCCTCGGCCCCCGGGCGCGCTCGGAATACCTAAATCTTGACGGAGCACCTAGCCTGCTGCGCATGAGTGACAGCGGGGTTTGTCGTGAGGTGGACCGTCGGGACGAGAAGGCGCGCGCCTGGGTGTCGGAGGCGATCCGGATCGTCGAGGCGGATGCGAACCGGAGTGCGGACACGCATCTGCACGTGTTCCCGATGCCTGCGGTCACCGGTGTGGACCTTTATCTGAAGGACGAGTCGGTGCATCCGACCGGGTCGCTCAAGCACCGGCTGGCGCGGTCGCTGTTCCTGTATGCACTGTGCAACGGGTGGATCTCCGAGGGGACGCCGGTGATCGAGGCGTCCAGCGGGTCGACGGCGGTCAGCGAGGCGTACTTCGCCCGCCTGCTCGGGCTGCCGTTCGTGGCGGTGATGCCGGCCTCGACCAGCCCGGAGAAGATCGAGCTGATCGAGTTCTACGGCGGCCGCTGCCACTTCGTCGAGCGGTCCGGCCAGATCTACGGCGAGGCCAAGCGCCTGGCCGAGGAGACCGGCGGTCACTACATGGACCAGTTCACGTACGCCGAGCGCGCCACCGACTGGCGCGGTAACAACAACATCGCCGAGTCGATCTTCGAGCAGCTCTCGCTGGAGCAGTACCCGGTCCCGACCTGGATCGTGGTCGGCGCCGGCACCGGCGGCACCTCGGCCACCATCGGCCGCTACGTCCGCTACCAGCGCCACGACACCTCGGTCGCCGTCGTCGACCCGGAGAACTCGGCCTTCTTCCCCGCCTTCGAATACGGTGACAACGACTTCGCCACCGGCCGCCCCTCCCGCATCGAGGGCATCGGCCGCCCCCGCGTCGAACCCTCCTTCGTCCTCGGCGTCGTCGACCGGATGATCGCCGTCCCCGACGCCGCCTCCATCGCCGCCATGCAGTTCTGCTCCCGAGTCACCGGCCGCCTGGTCGGCGGCTCCACCGGCACCAACCTGTGGGGCTCCCTCCGCCTGGCCGCCGAAATGCGCCGTACCAACACCCGAGGCAGCATCGTCACCCTCCTCTGCGACAGCGGCGAACGCTACGGCAACACCTACTACGACGAAGCCTGGCTCCGCACCAGCGGCATCGACATCACTCCCTACCTGGCCACCCTCGACACCTTCGCCACCACCGGCGAATGGACCGAACCCCAGTAGTAGGCGCTTGGCCCACCACTACGTGTTCTTACCGACGGCTCAGGGTTCGGTGAGTTTGGTGGTTAGGTCGTCGGCGAGTTTGGTGAGGAGGCGGCCCAGGTCGGCTCGGTCCTGGGCGGGCCAGTCGTTGATGACGTCGCGGAACCAGCCGAGGACTGTGGTCATGTAGCGCTGGGCGGCTTCGGTGCCGGTGGGGGTCGGCTCGATGAGGCTGACGCGTTTGTCGTGGGGGTCGGCGACGCGCTGGACGAGGCCGCGTTGTTCGAGGGCTTGGACCTGGCGGGTGACGTGTGGGCCGACGACCTGCATGCGGTCGGCGATCTCGCCGACGCGGAGCGGGGTGCCCTCGGTGACGAGGGTGACGAGGATCGTCAGGCCGGGGCGGTCCAGGGACAGGCCGGTCGCGTCCATGGCCCGCTGAGCCATCCGGCCGCGGTTCATGGCCGTACTCAGCTGGGCGATCCGGGGGAGGACGGCCAGGAGGTCGTCATCGCTCATTGATTACCTAACTTAGGTATGTATATGCTTCAGGAGAACGATACCTAAAGTACCTATCTTTCTCGGAGGATGCATCATGACGCGCAGTGTGCTGATCTCCGGCGCCAGCATCGCCGGTCCGACGCTCGCCTACTGGCTGGACCGCTACGGCTTCGACGTGACCGTGGTGGAGAGGTCCGACGCACTCCGGGGCGGCGGCTACGGCATCGACATTCGCGGTACGGCGCGGGACGTGGTCGACCGGATGGGCCTCCTGCCGGTGCTGCGGAAGGCGCATCTCGACACCCAGCGACTCTCGTTCGTCGAACCCGACGGTGCGCCGATCGCGTCGATCCGGCCGGAACGCATGACCGGTGGGGAGGAGGGACTCGACCTCGAGGTACGGCGGGGAGACCTGGCGGACGCGCTCTACGGCTCGATCCGGGATCGCGTCGACTTCCGGTTCGCCGACTCGATCGCGCGGCTCGACGACCGTGGTGACCGGGTGGACGTGGTCTTCGCCAGTGGTGTGGAGCGGTCGTTCGACCTGGTGATCGGGGCCGACGGCCTGCACTCGAACACGCGCGCTCTGGTCTTCGGGCCGGAGGAGGACTACCACCGCTACATCGGCTACGTCTTCGCCGGCTTCACCCTGCCGAACGACTTCGGCCTGTCCCACGAAGGCGTTATCTGGAACGCCCCTGACCGGTGCGCGGTCCTCTACGCGCACGAGCCCGGCGAGCCGACGTACGGGTTCCTCACCTTCGGTCTGGACGAGCCGCCGTACGACGCCTTTCGTCAGCCGGAGGCGCAGCGGGAGCTCGTGGCGAGCCGGTTCCCGGACCAGGGCTGGGAGGTGCCGCGGCTGGTCGAGGCGATGCGGACGGCGGACGACCTGTTCTTCGACGTGGTCAGCCAGATCCACATGCCGGGCTGGTCGCAGGGACGGGTCGCTCTGGTCGGCGATGCGGCGTTTGCGACGTCGTTCATGTCAGGTCAGGGCTCGAGCGTCGCCCTGGTGGGTGCGTACGTGCTGGCAGGTGAGCTGGCCACCCATGAGGACCACACTGAGGCTTTCCAGGCCTACGAGCAGCGCGTGCGTGGATTCGTCGAGCAGAATCAGGCACTGGTCCAGTTTGGCCGCTCAAGCATCGCACCGGCGACCCAAGAGCTTCTCGATGCGCGCAATGAGGCGCTCCGCGGCCAGACCGTCAGCCATGAAGCAGGCGTGGCCGCTCACAGCGCACTGGTGCTGCCGGACTACGAGGCGATGAAGAGTCCGGCCGTGAGGCCGACTGCGTAGACGAGTTCGGTGAGGCCGGTGCCCTGCAGTACGGGGATCAGGGCCGGGCCGACGGCGTCGCTCAGCACGATGCGGATCGCCTTGATAGCAAGCGGTACGGCGATGAAGGCCAGCAGTGCCCAGGGGGTAGCGAAAGCAGAGGCGATCGCGAGGACGAACGCCAGTCCCACCAGCCCGGCGTACAGCTTCCGGGAGCGCGCAGCGCCCAGTACGACGGCCAGGGTGCGCTTGCCGGTCACCGTGTCGGTGGGGATGTCGCGGAGGTTGTTGGCGACCAGGAGTGCACAGGCGATCGCACCGACCGACACAGCACCCGCCACTGCGACCCAGCTCAGCTTCTCGGCCTGCACGAAGGTCGTGCCCAGTACCGCGACCAGTCCGAAGAACAGGAAGACGCTGACCTCTCCCAGTGCGCGGTACCCGTAGGGACGCTTGCCGCCGGTGTAGAACCACGCACCGACCAGTGAGGCTGCGCCGGCGACCAGCAACCACCAGCTGGAGGTGGCGCACAGCACGATGCCGAGTGCGGCGCCGACACCGAAGCAGGTGAACGCTGCGGTTTTCACCTGTCCCGGCGTGGCGACCTTGGAGCCCACCAGCCGCAGTGGGCCGACCCGGACCTCGTCCGTGCCGCGGATGCCGTCGCTGTAGTCGTTGGCGTAGTTCACCCCGATCTGCAGGGCCAGGGCGACGCCCAGGGCCAGCAGCGCCTTCCACCAGACGAAGGCGTCCAGGTACGCCGCGGCTCCGGTTCCGACCAGGACGGGAGCGACGGCGGCGGGGAGTGTGCGGGGTCGCGCGCCTTCGATCCACTGCGCAGGGGTGGCCATGGACAGAGATTCTTTCAGCCGTACGCTCGGACTGACATGTCTACCCTCCATCTGGTCCCCGGTACGCCGGACGCCGTGCTCCGCGCGCTGACCGGCGTACTGGATGGCAGCGGCCCGCCGTTCGCCCCAGTACCGGCGGATTTGGCGGCTGCGGAGCGGGTACGGCGTGCTGCGGTACCGGACCAGCCGTTGGAGGACGACTGTGCAGTCGTACTGACCACCTCGGGGTCATCTGGTGAGCCCAAGGGCGTCCTGCTGTCCCGGGACGCATTGGTCGCGTCAGCCGAAGCCACGCACGAGCGGCTCGGCGGACCGGGGCAGTGGCTGCTCCCGATGAAGCCGTACTTCGTCGGTGGTCTGCAGATCCTCACCAGGTCCGTGCTGGCCGGTCAGACGCCGGTGGTACTCCAGGACAGCTTCAGCGACTCCGCCGCGACCATGACCGGCTCCCGTTGCTACACGGCGATGGTGCCGACCCAGCTGGCCCGCTACCTCGAAACCGACCTCGACGCGTTACGAAGCTTCGACGCGATCATCATCGGTGGCGCGGCCACGCCGGCTGCACTGAAGACCCGTGCGGCCGAGGCGGGCGTCACCGCGATCCCGGCGTACGGAATGACCGAGACCGGCAGCGGCTGTGTGTACGCCGGTCTGCCGCTCACCGGGACGTCCATAGACCTCGATGACGGCCGCATCCTGATCAAGGGCAGCACGCTGTTCTCCGGCTACCGCCTGCAGCCAGAGCTGACCGCAGAGGTGCTGCGGGACGGCTGGTTCCGGACGCAGGACCGTGGTGAGCTCGTCGACGGCCAGTTGCGAGTCATCGGCCGCATCGACGACGTGGTGATCTCCGGGGGAGTCAACATCACCCTGCCCACGGTGCAGGCCCGACTGCTCGAGCATCCGGAGGTGAAAGACGCTGTGGTCCTCGGATTGCCCGATGCGGAGTGGGGGACCCGAGTGGTCGCGTATGTCGTGGGCGAACCGAGCCTTGCCGAGCTGCGGGACTACGTCGCCGAGGTGCTGCCTCGAACCTGGGCCCCGCGCGAAGTGCGCCATCTGGACGCACTCCCGATGCTTGCCTCCGGCAAGGTCGATCGGCAGGCCCTGCTGTGATCACGTACTCGATCGGCCTCAAGAACAAGTTCCGCGGCATCACCGTCCGCGAAGGCATGCTCTTCGAGGGTCCGGCCGGCTGGGCGGAGTGGAGTCCGTTTCTGGACTACGACGACGCCACCTCCGTCCCCTGGCTGCGCGCTGCACAGGAGGCCGCGTACGACGGTTGGCCGGCGCCACTGCGCGACGTCGTACCGGTCAACTGCACTGTCCCCGCGGTCAGCCCGGAGAAGGCCGCGGCGATCGTTCGATCATCCGGTTGCCGCACCGCCAAGGTGAAGGTGGCCGAGCCTGGTCAAACGCTCAAAGATGATCTCGCCCGGGTAGAAGCCGTGCGGGATGCGATCGGTCATGGTCAGGTGCGCATCGATGCGAACGGACTCTGGTCGGTCGATCAGGCTCTCCGTGCTTTGACCGAGTTGTCGCGTTTCGATCTCGAGTACGTCGAGCAGCCGTGCGCCGCGGTCGAGGACCTGGCTGCGGTTCGCCGGCGGACCGACGTACTCGTGGCCGCCGACGAGTCGATCCGCCGGGCCGAGGACCCCTTGCTGGTCAAGAAACTCGACGCGGCCGATATCGCGGTGCTCAAGGTGCAGCCGATCGGCGGCGTCCGTGCCTGCCTGGAGATCGCGGAACAGATCGGTCTCCCAGTCGTCGTCTCGTCCGCCCTGGAGACCTCGGTGGGCATAGCGGCCGGAGTCGCCCTCGCAGCGGCCCTGCCCGAGCTCCCGTACGCCTGCGGTCTCGCGACTGTCTCCATGTTCACCAGCGAAGTCGTCAGTGAACCGCTGCTGCCGGTGGACGGCTTCCTGCCGGTCAAGCTCGTGCAGCCTGACCAGCTCGAAGCCAACCGGGCCGACCCGGAGCGGACCGCCGTGTGGGAAGAACGCCTGACCCGAGTGCAACAGAGGAGTACCCGATGAACCCGTCCACTGCGTTCGCGACCGTGGTGGTCGACGAGCTGATCCGCTGTGGAGTCCGGGAGGCCGTGGTCTCCCCAGGCTCCCGCAGCGCCCCGCTGGCCCTCGCCTTGGCCGAGGCGGACCGCACCGGCCTGCTGCGGCTGCACGTCCGGATCGATGAGCGTACGGCGGGCTTCCTGGCGATCGGCCTGATCCGCGGCACCGGTCTGCCCGTGCCAGTGGTGACGACCTCCGGTACGGCGGTCGCCAACCTGCACCCGGCTGTCCTGGAAGCGTCGCACAGCGGACTGCCGTTGATCGTGCTGAGCGCGGACCGGCCGCCCGCACTCCGCGGTGCCGGAGCGAACCAGACGACCGATCAGCTCAAGGTGTTCGGCAATGCCGTGCGACTGTTCCATGAGATGGGCACTCCGGTCCGAGAGGTCGGCCAGGTTGCGTACTGGCGCTCACAGGTCGCCCGGGCAGTGGCCAATGCGGCAGGTGCGCGGTCGGCGGACCCGGGGCCAGTGCAGCTCAACTGCCCGCTCGCCGAGCCTCTGGTTCCGACTGAGGGTGAGGACTGGCCCGAGCCGTTGGACGGCCGCAGTACCGGGCCATGGACCGCCGTACACGCGGCCGCTGGTCAGCCGTCGGCTGTGGCACCCGGACCGAAGACCGTGGTCGTTGCGGGCGACGGTGCGTCGCAGGCAGCGCGGCTGGCGGCGGAGGGTGGCCGCTGGCCGTTGTTCGCCGAACCGTCCAGCCGGTCAAGGACCGGGCCCGCGGTCATCTCGGCGTACCGATTGTTGCTACAGGCAAGTGATCTGGCCGCCGAAATCGAACGGGTGCTGGTGTTCGGGCACCCCACGCTGTCCCGGCCGATCTCGAAGCTGCTCGCCCGCGCCGACGTCGAAGTGATCGTGGTCGCGCCGACTGGACTGTGGCCCGACCCGGCCCGCCGTGCCGCGGCCGTGGTTACCGGCCTAGAGGTCGCAGCTCCGGACACCACAGACTGGCTGGAGCGCTGGCAGCACGCAGACCAGACCGCCCGCCCGGCGATCGACAAGCTGCTCACCGACGGTCTCACCGGGCCGGGGATCGCGGCGATCGTCGGCGCCGCCGCCGGTGCCGACGGCATGCTCGTGGTCGCGTCGTCCAACGCAGTCCGCGATCTCGACCTGGCTCCGGTCGTCCCGATCCGGACCATCGCCAACCGCGGTCTGGCCGGTATCGACGGCACCATCTCGACCGCGATCGGCGCCGCCCTCGCGAACGCGGGACCGACGTACGCGCTGATCGGCGACCTCGCCTTCCTGCACGACGCGAACGGGCTCATCATCGGCCCGGACGAAGCGCGTCCGGATCTGCGGATCGTGGTGGTCAACGACAACGGTGGCGGGATCTTCTCCACCCTCGAACAGGGTGATCCGACCCACGCGTCGCACTTCGAGCGCATCTTCGGTACGCCGCACAACACCGACCTGGGCGCACTCTGCGCTGCGAGCGGGACGCCGTACCAACTGGTCGAGACCGCTGCGGACCTACAGGCCGCACTGGCGGCCACGGTGGCCGGTGTGGACGTGATCGAGGCCCGCGTGCCGCGGTCTACGCACCGACCGTTGGCTGAGGAGCTGGTTGCGGCACTTCGGTCCGTCTGACGACACGTGCCGGGTGCAGCTTGCGCAGCCGGTTGAGCAGCGGTGCGACGACCGCAATCACCAGTGCGGTCGTCGTGAGGATCGGAATGGTCGCACCGCGCAGTGAGGAGTTCAGTGGCGCAGCGATCGTGAAGATCAGACTGACTGCAGCAATGCTGGTCACCAGACGACGCCCCGGTCGAGCGACGGCCAGGAAGGGCAGACACCACAGGAAATACCAGTCATGGGCCGTCGGACCGAGCAGGACGATCGCCAGCAACGCTATGCCGACAGCACGGGCCGCGTGATGGATCGACGACCGCAGACTCAGTACGGCGATCAGGGTGATCGCCAGGAGCATTCCAGCCAGCTTCACAACTTCCAGAGCCTGCTCCGCCGCAGTGTCCTGACCGAACAGATCGAGTACGCCGTGCGCAGCGTCGCCGACCAGGTTGGCGATCGAGAACGGTGATCGAACCAGTCCTGGTACGTCGAGTGCGTTCAGCCAGCCCGAACCGACACCAGTGAACGCACCGACCGTCACCAGCGACAGCACTGACACCGCACCGGCAATAGCGAGACTGGCGAACCGCGACAGCCGTCCGGCCAGTGGACTCATCACTGCGGCGATGGCGATCACCACCAGCCCACCAGGAAGCTTCACAGCGGCAGAGATGCCGGCCACGACAGCCGCCGTACCCCAGTGGCCTGTGAGGGCCAGTGCGAAGGCGCTGCAGGCCAGACCGAGCATGAGGATGTCGTTGTGGGCAGCGCCGATCCCATGCATCAGCAGCATCGGGTTGGCGACCACCAGCCAGGTTGCGAACACCGGATCGACCCGGCAAGCCCTCGCGAGCCGCGGTACGGTCCAGGCGATCAGCACAATGCCGATCACTGCCAGCAGACGATGCGCCAGCATCAGCACGTACGGATCCATGGTCAGGTGGGACACCAGGCCGCCGTACGCGAGCGGTATCGGCCCGTACGGCGCCGGCGTCTCCATCCACCGTGGATCGACCGCCTCGATGATGGGGCCGGACAGTGCGGCCGGACCGACCGCATAGGGGTCGAAACCCTCGGCCACCAAAGCACCCTGCGCCGCGTAGCTCCAGGCGTCCCGGCTGAACAGTGGCGGGATCAGCAGCAGCGGCAGACTCCAGTACGTCGCCATCCGCACCAGCCGTGGCTTCTGGCCGGCCATGACGTTGCGGCCGACCTCCAGCCAGGCCCACGCCATCAGCCCGAGCCCGGCCACCATGAACGCCAGTGCGATCATCCGGCCGGCCAGTGTGGTGCGCAGATCGCCGGTCACCGGGAACGACGCCACCCATGACGAAGGAGGCACCACCGAGGTCACCAGACTGGTAACGGCGACGACGACAGAGCCCACCAGTCCACGGATCAAAGGCGAACGCACGGCCGGACACTAGCCCGGCCATGCGACGCCCCGATGAACTTAAGCCGATTCTTTCCTGAAGGTCCGGGCACCGACTGCCAGCCCGACGACAGTCAGCAGCACAACCCAGAACAGACCCCAGAGCGCCGCACTGCTGGCAACCTCACCCCGGAACATCGCCCGGACTCCGTTGACCACGTGCTTGAGCGGACTGATGTCGGACAGCCGCTGCAACCAGGTGGGACCGATCTGCATCGGCAGCAGGATGCCGGACAGCAGCAGCAACGGCATCGCGATCCCATTGAGCAGCGGGGCCAGTGCGTCCTCGCTCTTGGTGATGAGTGCCACCGAGTAGGACAGTGACGCGAAAGTCGCGCCGAGCAGCGCCACAATCACCAGTGACAGCAGCACGCCCTTCCATGGTGCACGCAGCCCGAGTGGCAGCGCGGCCACGAGCAGCAGCACCGACTGCGCGACCAGTACGACGACATCGCGCAGTACACGGCCTGCCATCAGAGCGATCCGGGATGCCGGGGTCACTCGGTCGGCCTCGATCACACCGGCCCGGTACTCCGCGATCAGCCCGAAGCCGACGAACATCGCCCCGAACATGCCGAGCTGGACGATCAGACCGGGGATGAACACCTGGTACGCGTTCGTGGTCGCGCCCTCGCTGATCTGCGCGGTGATCGGCTTCAGCAGTGGGCCGAACAGGAACAGGTACATCAGCGGCTGGCTGAGCATCAGGATCGACCACATCGGGTTGCGCAGCGACAGCCGCATCGCCCGGTTGAAGACGATCCAGGTCTCCCGCAGTACGTTGCTGCCGCGGGTGGAAGCCATGACATCGGCGCTCATGCCGCGACCTCCTTGTCAGCAGGCGTTGCGGTGTCCTCGTCGCGCAGCGAGCGGCCGGTCATGGTCAGGAACACGTCGTCCAGCGTGGGGCGATGCACCTCGACCCCCTCCAGCTCGATGCCCTGGGCGTCGATGGATCGCAGCAGACCGGGCAGCACCGAGCCACCGCGCGGGATCCGGAAGCTCACCGCCTGTCCAGCGGTCTCGATCGCCACAGCGCCGTCCAGTTCCGCAACGATCTTGGAAACCGCTGGTGCCTGCCCAGCGTCGGCGAGTGCCAGCCGGACACCGTCACCGGAGACCTGCTGCTTCAGCTCCTCCGGGCTACCGGCGCCGACGATCTTGCCGTGGTCGATGACCAGGATCCGGTCGCAGAGCGCGTCCGCCTCGTCCAGGTAGTGCGTGGTGATGAAGATCGTCGCGCCCCGGTCCCGCAGCCCGCGGATGTGCTCCCACAGGTTCGCCCGCGCCTGCGGATCGAGGCCGGTCGTCGGCTCGTCCAGGAAGATCAGCTTGGGGTCGTGGATCAGCCCCATCACGATGTCGAGCCGCCGCCGCTGCCCACCGGACAGCGTCTTGCACTGCCGGCGCCACAGCCCCGGCAGATCCAGCTCCTCGAACAGCCGCTGACCGCGGGCAGCCGCCTCGGCCTTCGGTACGCCGTACAGCCGGGCGTGGTCGACGACCTCGTCACCGGCGATCGCCTCGGGCAGTGTGGACCCGCTCTGCGGGACGTAGCCGATCCGGCGGCGGACGCCGACCGGGTCCTTCGCCAGGTCGCACCCGGCCACTGTCGCGGTGCCGCTGGTCGGCTGGATCAGAGTCGCCAGCATCCGCATCGTCGTCGTCTTACCGGCCCCGTTGGGCCCGAGGAAACCCACGATCTCGCCATCGGCGACCGCCAGGTCCACCCCCTGTACCGCCTGCACCGGCCCCCGCCGGGTCTTGAACGTGCGGACAAGTCCGCGAGCTTCGATCATCATGTAGACAGTCTGCTCAATCAATATTGAATAGTCAACATTGAATAACCGCCCCAGTAGCACCATCTCCCACCCCGCATTTCGCTGGCTGGCCAGTCATGTTGGGGGTTAAGCACCCTGAATCACGGTGCTTAACCCCTGATTTGAGTGCCTAGCCAGGCAAATGGGGGTCGGTCAGCTGCTGGGGCGGTCGCGCCATTCGGCGATCAGGGCGGGGTCGGGATTCCAGTCCGGGGGCTCGCCGGCGAAGGAGTAGGCGCCACTCGCGATGCGGGCGCGGAACTCGCGGGTCCAGTCGAGCTCCCCGCCGTCGCGGGCCGCGGCGATCCGGAGCATCTCGACGACCTGGTTCGGCGTGCCGGGAGCCGCCTCGACCTGCCGCTCCATGAACGGCGCCGCCTTCAGCCGCGCCTCCATCTGAGCGATCCGCGACTCCAGCGCAGTCAGTACCTCGTCGCGCTCGAGGGTCCACAGGAAGCTCAGCGCCGCCTGCATCCGGTCCGGGTGGAAGCCGTCCACGGTCCACAGGTGATGCCGCAGCAGCGAGAAGAACTCGGTCTCCCCATCCGCCGTCAGCTTGTACGACGTCCGCCCGGGCCGGTGCCCTGGACCTTCCTCGAGCTCGGCCAGGTACCCGTGCTTGGCCAGCGTCCGCAGCCCGGTGTAGATCGAGCCCGGATTGATGTTGGCCCAGTCCTGCACATTCCAGGTGAGCAGCTCGCGGCGCAACTGGTACCCGTAAGCCGGCTGGAAGATCCGGACGATCCCGAGCAGCAGCAACCGCGTGGTGGACATGTCCGCAGTGTAATTCCCGGTGGTACTGGGGGAGGCGTAGTCTCGACGACCATGCGCGTCCAGGTGACCAGCGACCCGGCTGACTTCTCGCAACTCGTCTTCCCTTTCCTGCAACAGGATCCGGTACTGAACACGGTCATCCTCAGCAACGTGCACGAACGGGCCATCGGGATCCGGCCGGTCGACGACATCCCGCCGTACTTCGTCTCGGTCCATGACGAGGAGGTGGTCGGGGTCGCGATGCGGACGTCCGGGCGCGGCGTCTACCTCGGATCGCTGCGCGCGGACCTCGTGGACCTGGTGACCGATCAGTACCTGGAGCTGTACGACGGCGTGGTCTCCGAGGGCCTGTACGACGAAGTGGTGCCGGGCGGGGTTGCCGGGGACGCGGCGGCCGCGCAGCGGTTTGCGGAGCGCTGGTGCGAGCGGCGCGGTGGTCAGGTGCAGGAGGCGATGCGCACGCGGCTGCACAAGCTGATCACCCCCGCGCAACTGACCGCCGAGGCCGGAGTCGCCCGGCTGATGCAGTCCGAGGACATCGACCTGGTCGCGGCCTGGGGCCGGGACGGCTTCCCGGAGCTGGGCGACGACACCCGGGACTGGGCCGAGCACAAACTGGCCGAGAACACGATGTGGATCTGGGAGGTCGACGGTGAGGCGGTGAGCATGGTCGGCTACCACCGGCCGATCTTCGGGGTCTGCCGGGTCGGCCCGGTCTACACGCCGCCGGAGCACCGCCGGCACGGTTACGCGGGTGCGTTGACCAGTCACGTCACCGCGGAGATCCTTGCTGACGGCAACCAAGCCTGCCTTTACACGGACCTGGCGAATCCGACCTCGAACAAGATCTACCACCAGGCCGGCTACCGCCCGCTCGCCGACTTCGTCGTACTGGAATTCACTCCGTGATCGCGCGGGCGACGTACGACGCGGCCGCCTTCCAGGAGCTGGTGTTCCCTTACCTGCAACGCGATCCAGTACTCAACACCACGCTTCTGACTGCTGTCTCGGACAGCGTTCACGGGATCCTGAACGATCCGGAGCCGACGGTCTTCGTCTCCGTGCACGACGACGCGGACGAGGTGATCGGCGCGGTCATGTGGCGGCCGTTGCGCGGGATCCAGCTGGCCGGGCTGCCGGCCGACCTCGTGCCGCCGGTGCTCGACGTACTGGCCGAAGCTGTGCCGGATGCTCAGAGTGTGCACGGATCGGAGAAGTCGGCGCGGCTCTTCGCCGAGCAGTTCGGCGCGCGCACCGGCCGGTCCTTCGCTGTCGTCGATCGCTCCCGGCTGCATGTCCTCGGCGAGTTCGTTGCTCAGCAGGCCGACGGTACGGCGAGGCTCGCCACTGAGGGCGATCTGGATGTGCTGGCGCCGATGTTCGCTGCCTATCGACTCGAGGTCGGTCATCCCGGTGAAGGCGCTGAGGCCGTCCGGACGTGGCTGCTGCAGCGCGTCGAGCGGGGGCGGCTCTGGGTGTGGGAGGACGGCGGACGGGTCGTCACGATGGTGGGCCACCAGAACCCGGTCTTCGGGGTCGTCCGGGTCGGTCCGGTCTACACGCCACCCGAACACCGCGGTCGCGGCTACGCGAGCGCGCTGACCGCCCACGTCACCCGGCACCTTCGCGATGCCGGTGATCAGGTCTGCCTGAACACCGATCTGGCCAACCCGACCTCCAACAAGATCTACGCGGCCATCGGGTACCGCCCGGTCCAGGACTTCGTCGCCTATGCGTTCTCCTGAACACCTTGCCCTGCTGGAGGAACTCGACCAAGGCGGCACCCTGGTCGAGGTCCCCGGCGGGTTCGCAGTCGCGCGCGAACCGCGCGGGATCCGGCTGGGCGACGTACCGGATCAACCTGACGCGCTGGTCGCGGAGCTCCTCAAGGTTGCCCCGCACTCCACCGGCATCGAAGGGGAAGGCGAGCCCGCCGCCCGCTTCGCCGAGGCCTGGTCGGTTGCCACAGGCAAGCAATTCCACGAGGTCGGCGGCGTCCGCCTCTACCGCCTCACCGAACTGCACCCACCTTCAGCAGCAGGCACACCCCGCCTGGCCGAGACTTCCGACGTACCGGTCTGTGCCGACTGGCTGGCCGAGATGAGTCGCACCGAAGATGAACGCCGAGGCTGGGTCCCCGGTGACCGAGCCGCCGACCTGACAGCCGCCGTACAAGCGTTGATCGCAGCGAACCGCCTCTGGCTCCTCGAAGCCGACGGTCACCCCGTAACCCTCGGCGCCCACCGCCTGCCACTGCACGGCGTCGTTCGCCTAGGCCCGATCTACACCCCGGCCGCCCACCGCCGCCACGGCTACGGCACCGCCATGACCGCCCACCTGGCCCGGTTGTTCCACGGACGAGCCGAGGTCTGCCTACGCACAGATCTCGGCAACCCGGACTCCCACCGCGTCTACCAACGCCTCGGCTTCACCCCAGTCACCGACCTCCGCCGCTTCACCCACCCCTGATCCACCCCAGCCCACCCCGCGCGCAACACGAACGGATATCCGTCCGTGTTGCCCCTTCTCCGGTCGTATACGGGGGGAGAAGGGGCAACGTCAGGGGTTATCCGTTCCAATTGCCGGCGTGGTCCGCGGCACCACCCCAGTCGCCGCGAGCTGGCTGGGCGGACGGCCACGCCATCACAAATGGGCGTGCGCGCTGGAGCCACGCGTGGGCGGTGGCGATTCGGGTGATTGTGATGGCCTGGGGGTCCGCGAGGCGGGGGTGGTCAGGCGATGGTGAGCGACTCGCCGGGGGCGAGCTTCTGGTACGGGCGGTCGTCGGAGTTGAGGAAGCGCGGCATCATGCCGAGGCCGATCTCCGACAGGAGGCCGTCGTGGATGCCTACCAGTTGCTCGGCCTTCACTGCGCGGGCGTAGTCGATGGCGGGTGGCAGTGCGAACCATGGGCCGGAGATGGGGACCAGGTTGGTGTGGACGGCGCGGTCGGGCTGGGTGAAGGAGTCGCCGGGGTGGTAGACGGCGTCGTCGATCAGGAAGCCGACGTTCTCGCAGGGCACGCCCCACTCGGGCAGGATCACGGCGTGGTCCTTGCCGTAGGCGCTGACCGCGAAGCCGGCCGCGTCGAAGGACTGACCACCTTCGACCACCTGCACACGGTCTCCGAGCTCAGTGAGCTGCGCGGCGACTCCGGCGTTGGTGTAGACGGGCACGTTCAGAGCCTTCACGCGCTCGATGTCCAGGTGATCCTGGTGCTCGTGCGTGACCAGTACGGCGTCGGCCCGCTCGAACGCGGCGTCCTCGCTGAACGAGCCCGGGTCGACGAGCAGCGTCTTCCCATCTTTCTCGAGCCGAACACACGCATGCGCAAACTTCGTCAGCTTCATCACCACACCAGCCTAGTGAGAATGCCGCGCAATTCCAGGCCCGCGCGGCCACCCGCCTACCGCCGATCAGTCGCCGAGGGCGTCTCGCATGGGGACTAGTTTGGCGTTGGTTTCGGCTAGTTCGGCGATCGGGTCGGAGCCGGCGACGATGCCGGCGCCGGCGAAGAGGCGCATGCGGCGGGCGTCGGTGGGGTCGGCTTGGCCGCAGCGGAGGGCGATGCACCACTCGCCGTCGCCGGCCGCGTCCATCCAGCCGACCGGTCCGCTGAAGCGGCCGCGCTGCATGCCTTCGATCTCGCCGATCAGGTCGCGTGCCACCGGGGTCGGCGTACCGCAGACTGCTGCCGACGGGTGCAACGCCGCGGCGAGGCCGAGGGCGGAGGCGCCGTTGTTGGCGACGCCGGCGACGTCGGTGGCGAGATGCATCACGTTCGGCAGGTGCAGGACGAACGGAGTCTCCGGCACGTTCATCGACTTGCAGTGCGGCTTCAGAGCATCGGCCACCGACCGTACGGCGAACTCGTGCTCCTCGAGGTCCTTCGACGACCGGGCCAGCGACGCGGCCAAGGCGAGGTCGTGCGCGTCGTCCCCGGTACGGCGGATGGTCCCGGCCAGCACGCGGGACGTGATCAGGCCCTTCTCCCGGCGTACCAGCAGCTCGGGTGTCGCGCCGATCAGGCCGTCGACCGAGAAGGTCCAGCAGTTCGGGTAGGCCGTGGCCAGCCGGCGCAGTGGCCAGCGCAGGTCGATCGGCTGCTCGGCGATCGCGATCAGGTCGCGGGCCAGCACCACCTTGTCCAGCTCGCCGGAGGTGATCCGCTTGATGGCGTCGGCCACGATGCTCGACCAGTCCGTCCCCGACCGCGCTCCGTCGGCGAACGTGACGTCGTACACCGGAGAGGCTTCGTGCGTGACCAGATCGGGAGGTCCGGCGAGTGAGCTCGCCGGTGAGATCGTCGTCACCCAGGTGGTACCGCCACGGCGCCCGACGATCACCTCGGGAACCACCAGCTCACCCGGGTCCTCGTCGGTGAAACCAAAGGAGCCGAAGCAGACCAGTCCGGACCCTGGTACGCCGATCTCGTCCCGGACGACGGCCGCGCCGACCAGCTCCTGCCACCAGAGCACGGCGTCGGTGAAGCGGTTGCCACCGGCAACGTCGAGCCGCGCGGCGACTCCCCAGCCGATGTGACCGTCACCACGTCGCACCCAGCTCAGCCCGCCCTCGGCCGGCAAGTGATCGATCAGTTGCGCAGCCACCCCTGTCACCGGCTGGCTGCGAACCACCAGATGCGGTGCCGCCACACGACCGGATCGGACCGGTTCAGACAGACTCACGCAACCACTCCTCGCTAGCGCTCAGGCCCCGGATCACGACGGCCACTAATGCACCCACGAGAGGCAAGCGTACGACCGTCCGATGTCCAGTGAATTTCAGCGCCTGTCGCAGCCGTGATGAACTAGACAGGTGACCCGCGCCGACTTGAGCAAAGATCCGCATGCTGTGGCCGCCATGTTCGACAACGTGGCGGAGGGGTACGACCGCACGAACGCGGTGGCCACGATGGGGCTGGAGAAGCTGGTCTGGCGGCCGGCGACGCTGGCCGAGATCGCGCCGCGGAAGGGGATGAAGATCCTCGATCTGGCGGCCGGGACCGGCGCGTCGAGTATCAAGTTGCGCGAGGCCGGGGCCGAGGTGGTGTCCTGCGACTTCTCGGTCGGGATGCTCCGGGTCGGCAAGCGGAACCACCCCGAGCTGGACCTGATCGCGGGGGACGCGCTGCGGCTGCCGTTCGCCGACGACTCGTTCGACGTGGTGACGATCTCGTGGGCGCTGCGGAACGTGAACGATGTCACTGCCGCCCTCCAGGAGATGCTCCGGGTGACCCGGCCGGGCGGCCGGCTCGTCATCCTCGAGCAGTCGCACCCGACCTGGAAGCCGTTCCGGGTGGTCTACCTCGAGTACATGATGCGCGCCGTACCGGTGGTCGCGAAGGTGGTCTCGAGCAACCCGGAGGCCTACGGGTATCTGGCCGAGTCGACCCGTGCGTGGCTGCCGCAGGAGCCGCTGGCCCGGACGATCGAGGCGGCCGGCTGGACCCGGGTGCACTGGGCCAATCTGACCGGTGGTCTGGTCGCCATCCACCGGGCCGTGAAGCCGGCTTAATTACGCAAGGAAAACTGTGCGTAATTTGCTTGTCTGCAAGGGGGTTGGGGCGAGTTTCGTGTCCGCGTCAGGCAGTCCTAGACTGTCGGATGACCAGGCTTAGTGAATCCCTTCACGAGCCGTAGAGCCCCCAACTTTCAGGTCGGGATGAGATGAGCCAGAGCGTGTCGGCAGGGCCCCAGTCCGAGACCGCCGATGTGATCGTGGTCGGTGCGGGACCCGCTGGTTCGTCGGCGGCGTATCACCTGGCCAACGCGGGCCTCGACGTCCTGTTGCTGGAGAAGACCGCGTTCCCGCGGGAGAAGGTCTGCGGTGACGGGCTGACCCCGCGCGGGACCAAGCAGCTCATCAACATGGGCATCGACATCTCCGAAGAGGCCGGCTGGATCCGCAACTACGGGCTCCGGATCCAGGGCGCCGGACATGTCCTCCAGCTCGACTGGCCGGATCTGGCCAGCCACCCGAACTACGGCCTGACCCGGAACCGGATGGACTTCGACGACCTGCTCGCGCGGCAGGCGGTCAAGGCCGGCGCGCAGTTGCGCGAGCGGACCAACGTGACCGGCCCGATCCTGGACGACAAGGGGCACATCGTCGGCGTCACCGCGAAGCCGGTCGACGACAACGGCCGTCGCGACGGGGCCGACATCGAGTTCCGGGCGCCACTGGTGATGGCGGCCGATGGCAACTCGTCGCGGCTGAGTATCGGGATGGGCCTGCACAAGCGGGACGACCGGCCGATGGGCGTCGCCGTACGGACGTACTTCACCAGCCCGCGGCACGACGACGACTACCTGGAGTCCTGGCTCGAGCTGTGGGCCGACGACCCCAAGCAGCCGAGCCAGAAGCTGCTGCTGCCCGGCTACGGCTGGATCTTCGGCATGGGCGACGGCACCGTGAACGTCGGCCTCGGCATCCTGAACACCTCCGATGCCTTCGGCAAGGTCGACTACGCCGACCTGCTGAAGGCGTGGCTGAAGAACACGCCGGAGGAGTGGCAGTTCCGCGACGAGTTCCAGACCATCCCGATCCGTGGGGCCGCGCTGCCGATGGGCTTCAACCGGCAGCCGCACTACACCCGCGGCCTGATGCTGCTCGGCGACGCCGGCGGCATGGTCAACCCGTTCAACGGCGAGGGCATCCCGTACGCGATGGAGTCCGGGATGTTCGCCGCCGAGGTCGCCGCCCAGGCCCTGCACCGGCAGCCGAACCAGCGCGAGCGCGCGCTGTCGGCGTACCCGAAGGCGCTGAAGCAGGAGTGGGGCGGCTACTACTCGCTCGGCCGGGTCTTCGTGAAGCTGATCGGAAATCCGGAGGTGATGCGGCTCTGCACGAAGTACGGTCTGCCGCGCACCACCTTGATGAAGTTCACCCTGAAGTTGCTGGCCAACCTCACCGATCCGCGCGACGGCGACGTGATGGACAAGATCATCAACGGGCTCACGAAGGTCGCCCCGGCCGCCTGAACGGCGGGGCGAGTGAGCTGAGTCACTCCGGTACTGATAACACAGTGCTGGCTGAAACGAACCAAACAAACACCGACCACCGGCTGTAAGGAAGGAGCCCAGAGCGATGCACCCCTACGTCCCGATCCTCGCTCTCGGTGTACTCGCGGCGCTCTTCGTGCTGGGCAGCATCACCGTGAGCGCGCTGGTCGGCCCGAAGCGTTACAACCGGGCCAAGCTCGACTCGTACGAGTGCGGGATCGAGCCGACCCCGCAGCCGGTCGGCGGTGGCCGCTTCCCGGTGAAGTACTACATCACCGCGATGCTCTTCATCGTGTTCGACATCGAGATCGTCTTCCTCTACCCGTGGGCGGTGGCCTTCGACCAGATGGCGCTGTTCGGGCTGATCGAGATGGTCATCTTCATCGTCACCGTCTTCATCGCGTACTCCTATGTGTGGCGTCGCGGTGGACTGGAGTGGGACTGACATGGGTCTAGAAGAACAGCTTCCGGCCGGCGTACTGCTCGGCACCGTCGAGGGCCTGCTCGGCTATATGCGCAAGGCGTCGTTGTGGCCGGCAACCTTCGGGCTGGCCTGCTGCGCGATCGAGATGATGACGACCGGAGCCCCGCGGTACGACGCGGCCCGGTTCGGCATGGAGGTCTTCCGGGCGTCGCCGCGGCAGGCCGACCTGATGATCGTGGCCGGCCGGGTGAGTCAGAAGATGGCCCCGGTCCTGCGCCAGATCTACGACCAGATGGCGAACCCGAAGTGGGTGCTCGCGATGGGCGTCTGCGCCTCGTCGGGTGGCATGTTCAACAACTACGCCGTCGTCCAGGGCGTGGACCACATCGTCCCGGTCGACATGTACCTGCCCGGCTGCCCGCCGCGGCCGGAGATGCTGCTGGACGCGTTCCTGAAGATCCACGACCAGATCCAGCACAGCAAGCTCGGCGCGCACAAGAAGGTGCTGCAGGCCGAGCAGGAGGCCACCGCACTGACGGCCGCCCCGACGCTCGAGATGAAGGGTCTGCTCCGATGAGTGAGCACCAGCCGGAGAACCTTCCGGCGACGTCTGACGCTGGTGACGCACAGACGCCGGGTGCGGAGGTGATCGACCAGCGCGAGGGCATGTTCGGTGTCCGCGGCACCGGTGACACCTCCGGCTTCGGTGGCCTGCGCCGCCAGGTCGCACTCCCCGGCGGTACGCCGAAGCCGTACGGCGCCTGGTTCGACGGAGCCGTCGACCGCCTCGTGGGTCTGGTCGGCGATGACGCGATCGAGAAGGTCGTCGTCGACCGCAACGAGCTGACCCTGCACGTGGCCCGCGAGCAGCTGGTCGCGGTCTGCCAGCAGCTGCGGGACGACGAGGCACTGCGCTTCGAGTTCTGCTCCGGTGTCAGCGGCGTGCACTATCCGAACGAGACCGGCCGCGAGCTGCACGCGGTCTACCACCTGTTCTCGATCACCCACAACCGGCGGATCCGGCTCGAGGTGTCCTGCCCGGACAGCGACCCGCACATCCCGTCGGTGGTCTCGGTCTACCCGGCCAACGACTGGCACGAGCGCGAGACCTGGGACTTCTTCGGCATCGTCTTCGACGGGCACCCGGCACTGACCCGGATCCAGATGCCCGACGACTGGCCGGGGCACCCGCAGCGCAAGGACTACCCGCTCGGCGGCATCGACGTCGAGTACAAGGGCGCCGTCATCCCGCCGCCCGACACGCGGAGGTCGTACAACTGATGACCGAAACACACGCAGACCCCTACGCGACCACCCGGGACACCACCGAGGGCAAGGTCTTCACCGTCACCGGTCAGGACTGGGACTCGGTCGTGGCCGGCCTCGGCGAGGAGCCCGAAGAGCGGGTCGTGGTCAACATGGGGCCGCAGCACCCGTCGACGCACGGCGTGCTCCGGCTGATTCTCGAGCTCGACGGTGAGACGGTGACCGAGGCCCGCTGCGGCATCGGCTACCTGCACACTGGCATCGAGAAGAACATGGAGTTCCGCTCCTGGACCCAGGGCGTCACCTTCGTGACCCGGATGGACTACCTCTCGCCGTTCTACAACGAGACGGCGTACTGCCTGGCGGTCGAGAAACTGCTCGGGATCGAGGACCAGATCCCCGAGAAGGCCAACGTGATGCGGGTGCTCCTGATGGAGCTCAACCGGATCAGCAGCCACCTGGTCTGTATCGCCACCGGCGGGATGGAGATCGGCGCGCTGACCGTGATGACGATCGGGTTCCGCGAGCGCGAGATGACGCTGGACCTGTTCGAGCTGATCACCGGCCTGCGGATGAATCACGCGTTCATCCGGCCCGGCGGTGTCGCCCAGGACCTGCCCCCGGGCGCGCTGGACAAGATCCGCGAGTACATCACCTGGATGAACAAGCACCTCCCGGAGTACGCCGAACTCTGCAACGCCAACCCGATCTTCAAGGCGCGGCTGCAGAACGTCGGCTACCTGGACCTGGCCGGCTGTATGGCGCTGGGCATCTCCGGACCGACGGTGCGTTCCACCGGCTACGCGCTCGACCTGCGCAAGACCCAGCCGTACTGCGGCTACGAGACCTACGACTTCGACGTACCGACCTGGGACAGCTCGGACTCGTACGGCCGCTTCCGGGTCCGGCTGCAGGAGATGTGGGAGTCGCTGAAGATCATCGAGCAGTGCGCCGACCGGCTGGAGAAGATGGACGGCGACCCGGTGATGGTGGCCGACAAGAAGATCGGCTGGCCGAGCCAGCTGGCGGTCGGCAGCGACGGGATGGGTAACTCCCTCGACCACATCAAGCACATCATGGGCGAGTCGATGGAAGCCCTGATCCATCACTTCAAGCTCGTCACCGAGGGGTTCCGGGTGCCGGCCGGTCAGGCCTACGTGGCGATCGAGTCGCCGCGCGGCGAGATGGGCTGTCACGTCGTCTCCGACGGCGGCACCAAGCCGTACCGGGTGCACTTCCGGGACCCGTCCTTCGCAAACCTGCAGGCGATGCCGATCATGTGTGAGGGCTCACAGGTGGCCGACGTGATCGTCGCCGTTGCCAGCCTTGACCCGGTAATGGGTGGAGTGGACCGATAGATGGCGAACGATCACGCGACCGCGACCAATGTCCCGGTCCCTTACAGCACCGGTGACTCGAAGATCACCGAGACCACGATCGCGGAGATGCGCGAGCTGGCCGCCCGGTACCCGGTCGGCCGGTCCGCGCTGCTGCCGATGCTGCACCTGGTGCAGTCGGTCGAGGGCCGGGTCACCCCGGAGGGCATCGAGGCCTGTGCCGACGTGCTCGGGCTGACCGGTGCCGAGGTCTCCGCGGTGGCGACCTTCTACACGATGTACAAGCGCCGCCCGGTCGGCGAGTACCACGTCGGGGTCTGCACCAACACGCTCTGCGCGGTGATGGGCGGCGACCTGATCTTCGAGCGGCTGAAGAGTCACCTCGACGTCGGGAACGACGAGACCACCGAGGACGGCAAGATCACCCTCGAGCACATCGAGTGCAACGCCGCCTGCGACTACGCGCCGGTGATGACGGTGAACTGGGAGTTCTTCGACGACATGACGCCGGAGTCGGCCACCCAGCTGGTGGACGACCTGCGCGAGGGCACCGAGGTGAAGTCGCCGCGCGGCGCCACCATCTGCTCCTGGCGCGAGGCCGAGCGCGTGCTGGCCGGCTTCCCCGACGGCCGCGCCGACGAGGGCCCGACCGGTGGCAAGGCCTCGCTGGCCGGCCTCCGCCTGGCCCGTGAGCGCAACTGGACCGCCCCGAACGGCAGCAGCGCCGGCAACGGCCGCGCCGCCGAGACGACGGTCTCCCCGGAGGCCGCGGCCGGTCCGCGCCCGTCCGACCAGCCAGGCAAGGAATCCCAAGCCGTCGACGGCGACGATTCGCGGAAGGAGGACTGACCATGCTGACCCCGGTACTGTCCGACAACTGGGACCAGATCAACGCGTGGCAGCTCTCGTCGTACCAGCGCACCGGTGGGTACGACGCACTCCGCAGCGCACTGCGGATGCAGCCTGCCGACGTGGTCACCGCCGTCAAGGACTCCGGTCTGCGCGGTCGTGGTGGCGCGGGCTTCCCGACCGGGATGAAGTGGTCGTTCATCCCGCAGGACAACCCGAAGCCGAAGTACCTGGTGGTGAACGCCGACGAGTCCGAGCCGGGCACCTGCAAGGACATCCCGCTGATGATGGCCTCGCCGCACACGCTGGTCGAGGGCGTCATCATCTCGTCCTACGCGATCCGCGCGAGTGTCGCGTTCATCTACGTCCGCGGTGAGGTCCTGCACGTGATCCGCCGGCTGCAGCAGGCGGTCCAGGAGGCCAAGGACGCCGGCTTCATCGGCACGAACATCCTCGGTACCGGCTACGACCTGGACGTCGTTGTGCACGCCGGCGCCGGCGCCTACATCTGTGGCGAGGAGACGGCGCTGCTCGACTCGCTGGAAGGCCGGCGTGGTCAACCTCGGCTGCGTCCCCCGTTCCCGGCGGTCGCCGGTCTGTACGGATGCCCCACAGTGATCAACAACGTCGAGTCGATCGCGTCTGTTCCCGCCATCATCAAGAACGGCGCGGACTGGTTCTCCTCGATGGGCACCGAGAAGTCCAAGGGCATGACGCTGTACTCGCTGTCCGGGCACGTCACCCGCCCCGGCCAGTACGAGGCGCCGATGGGCATCACGCTGCGCCAGCTGATCGATCTGGCCGGCGGTATCCGGGACGGGCACGAGCTGAAGTTCTGGACGCCGGGTGGTTCCTCGACCCCGCTGCTGACCGCCGAGCACCTCGACGTCCCGCTGGACTACGAGGGTGTCGGTTCGGTCGGCTCGATGCTGGGCACCAAGGCGCTGCAGATCTTCGACGAGACCACCTGCGTCGTCCGCGCCGTCCTGCGCTGGACCGAGTTCTACAAGCACGAGTCCTGTGGCAAGTGCACCCCGTGCCGTGAGGGCACCTGGTGGCTGGTCCAGATCCTCGAGCGGCTGGAGCACGGCAAGGGCACCGAGGAAGACCTCGTCACCCTGCTCGACCTCTGCGAGAACATCACCGGCCGGTCGTTCTGCGCCCTGGCCGACGGTGCGACCGCGCCGATCAGCAGCTCGATCCAGCACTTCAAGGACGAGTACCTGGCGCACTTCGCCGAGGGCGGCTGCCCGTTCGACCCGATGGCAAGCACTGTCTTCGCGACTGCTGGAGCAAACGCATGACGACCGCTGAAGTGGAGCGGACCGACCTGATCACCGTCACCATCGACGACATCGAGGTCAAGGTTCCGAAGAACACCCTGCTGATCCGGGCCGCGGAGCAGATCGGGATCCAGATCCCGCGGTTCTGCGACCACCCGCTGCTCGACCCGGTCGGCGCCTGCCGCCAGTGCCTGGTCGAGATCACCGACGCCGGGAACGGCCGCGGGATGCCGAAGCCGCAGGCCTCCTGCACGATCACCGTCGCCGACGGCATGGTGGTCCGTACCCAGGTCAGCTCGCCGGTGGCGGACAAGGCCCAGCACGGTCAGATGGAATTCCTGCTGATCAACCACCCGCTGGACTGCCCGGTCTGCGACAAGGGCGGCGAGTGCCCGCTGCAGAACCAGGCGATGACGAACGGCCGCGGCGAGACCCGCTTCCACGAGATCAAGCGGACCTACCCGAAGCCGATCAACATCTCCGCCGAGGTGCTGCTGGACCGCGAGCGCTGCATCCTCTGCGCGCGCTGCACCCGCTTCTCCGAGCAGATCGCCGGTGACCCGTTCATCGCGCTGATCGAGCGGGGTGCGCTGCAGCAGGTCGGCATCTACGAGAAGGAGCCCTTCGAGAGCTACTTCTCCGGTAACACCATCCAGATCTGCCCGGTGGGTGCGCTGACCAGCGCGGCGTACCGGTTCCGGTCGCGGCCGTTCGACCTCGTCTCGGTGCCGTCGGTGGCCGAGCACGACGCGTCGGGTGCCGCGATCCGCGTCGACCACCGGCGCGGCAAGGTGATGCGCCGGCTGTCCGGTGACGACCCGCAGGTCAACGAGGAGTGGATCTCGGACAAGGACCGGTTCGCGTTCAACTACGCGAGCACCGGTGACCGGCTGACCCACCCGATGATCCGCGAGGACGGCGTACTGCGGCCGGCGTCGTGGCCGGAGGCGTTGTCCTACACCGCGGAGAAGCTGACCGCGGCCCGGGGCAACGCGGCCGTCCTGACCGGTGGCCGGCTGACCCTCGAGGACGCCTACGCGTACTCGAAGTTCGCCCGGGTCGCCCTCGGCAGCAACAACATCGACTTCCGGGCCCGCACGCACTCCGCCGAGGAGGCCGACTTCCTGGCCGCCGCGGTGGCCGGGACAGGACTCGGTACGACGTTCGCCGATCTCGAGAAGGCCGGATCCGTACTGTTCGTCGGGTTCGAGCCGGAAGAGGAAGCGCCGTCGGTGTTCCTGCGGCTGCGGAAGGCCGTCAAGGCCCACGGCACCAAGGTGTTCACGGTCGCCGCCTTCGCCTCCCGCGGAGTCGAGAAGCTGAACGGCGTCGTCGTCCCGGCCGCGCCGGGCACCGAGGCCGCCGTACTGTCCGAGCTCAGTGGCGATGCCAAGGCTGCGCTCGGTGCCGACTCGATCATCATCGTGGGCGAGCGGCTGGCCAGTGTCCCGGGTGGGTACTCGGCCGCGCTGCGGCTGGCGCTCGACACCGGTGCGCAGCTGGCCTGGATCCCGCGGCGCGCGGGTGACCGCGGTGCGCTCGAGGCCGGTTGTCTTCCGGGTCTGCTGCCCGGTGGCCGTCTGGTCGCCGACGCGCAGGCACGGGTCGACCTGCAGGCCGCATGGGGTGTCGACAGCCTTCCGGCCACTCCGGGCAAGGACCTGACCGAGATCCTCGCGTCCGCTGCATCACTGGACGCACTGGTTGTCGCGGGCGTCGAGGTCGACGACCTGCCGGACCCGGCTGCCGCACTGGCCGCACTGGCCGCGGCGCCGTTCGTGGTCAGCTTCGAGGTTCGCAACTCGCAGGTGACCGAGCACGCCGATGTCGTCTTCCCGGTGGTTCCGCCGGCGGAGAAGGACGGCACCTTCGTGAACTGGGAGGGTCGCGAGCGGCCGTTCCCGGTGGTGCTCAAGGTGCCGGCCGCGATGCCGGACGTCCGGGCCCTGGCCGCACTGGCCCAGGAGATGGACAGCACGCTCGGATTCACCACCCCGGCCGGCGCCAAGCGCGAGTACGACGAGCTCGGCCGCTGGGACGGTGACCGCTCCCAGGAGCCGACGTACCAGGCCGGTCCGGCGCTCGGCGCCTTCGACTCCACCCGCCTGGCGACCTGGCGGATGCTGATCGACGACAGCCGCGCCTGCGACGGCGAGCCGCACCTGACGGCGACCGCGCGCAAGCCGGTCGCCCGCCTCTCGGCGACCACGGCGCACCGCGTCGGCGTCGCCGACGGTGACGAGCTGGTGGTCAGCACCGACGCCGGTTCGGTCCGGCTCCCGGTCGTGATCACCCCGATGACCGACAACGTGGTGTGGCTGCCGACCAACTCGGCCGACTCGCACGTACGTCGTTCGCTGCACGCCGATCACGGATCGATCGTGACGATCGCCGGAGGAAACGCATGACGATGATCCCGCTGGCTGCCCCGCCGGATGCGGGGGTCGGCAGTGACCCGTGGTGGGTGATCGGCCTCAAGGTGCTGATCATCTTCGTGCTGCTGGTCGTGCTGACGCTGTTCAACATCTGGTGGGAACGCCGGGTGGTGGCACGGATGCAGCACCGGGTCGGACCGAACGTGCACGGACCCTTCGGTCTGCTGCAGTCGCTGGCCGACGGTGTGAAGCTGATGCTCAAGGAAGACCTGATGCCGAAGGGCGTGGACCGGTTCGTCTACGTGCTGGCTCCGGTGATCGTCGCCGTACCGGCCTTCCTGACCTTCGCGGTGATCCCGTTCGGGCCGACCGTGAAGATCCCCTTCACCGAGACCTACACCCGCCTGCAGCTGACCGACCTGCCGGTCTCGGTGCTGTACGTGATGGCGATCGCCTCGATCGGTATCTACGGCATCGTGCTCGGCGGCTGGTCGTCCAACTCGACGTACTCGCTGCTCGGTGGTCTGCGCTCCAGCGCCCAGATGATCTCCTACGAGGTCGGCATGGGCCTGGCGCTGGTGACCGTGTTCCTGTTCGCCGGCTCGATGTCCACCTCGGAGATCGTCGCGGCGCAGAGCACGCACCAGACCGTCAACCTGCTCGGCGCGGACATCCCGATCCCGGGCTGGTACGCGTTCCTGCTGTTCCCGTCGTTCGTGATCTACGTGGTCTCGATGATCGGTGAGACGAACCGGGCGCCGTTCGACCTGCCGGAGGCCGAGGGTGAGCTGGTCGCGGGCTTCCTGACCGAGTACTCCTCGATCAAGTACGCGATGTTCTTCCTGGCCGAGTACATCAACATGGCGACCGTCTCGGCGTTGGCCACCACGCTGTTCCTCGGCGGCTGGCAGGCACCGTGGCCGATCTCGCTGTGGGACGGCGCGAACTCCGGCTACTGGCCGGTGCTGTGGTTCTTCGGCAAGCTGATGGCCTTCATCTTCTTCTACATCTGGTTGCGCGGAACGCTGCCGCGACTGCGCTACGACCAGTTCATGAAGCTGGGCTGGAAGATCCTCATCCCGGTCTCGCTGGGCTGGATCCTGCTGGTCGCCACCGTGCGTGCGGTCGGCCGGGAGACCACCTTCAGCCGGACCACGCTGCTGGTCGCGGCCGCGGTCGTGGTGGTGCTGGCACTGCTCAGCATGCTGCTCCCGAGCAAGCCGAAGGACGAGCAGCCCGCCGAGGTTGCCGATGGCAAGGACTTCGACGCCTTCGCGGGCGGCTATCCGGTACCACCACCGATCGTCAGTACGCCGAGCCAGCGCGAGACCGACAGTCGTAGCAAGGAAGGCAGTCGTGGCTAGTGTCAAAGAGTCCCTCTGGGACCCGGTAGCAGGGTTCGGGGTCACTTTCCGGACGATGTTCCGCAAGGTGTTCACCGAGGAGTACCCGTTCGAGAAGAAGCCGACCGCACCGCGCTTCCACGGCCGGCACCAGCTGAACCGCTGGCCGGACGGTCTGGAGAAGTGCATCGGCTGTGAGCTGTGCGCCTGGGCCTGCCCCGCGGATGCCATCTACGTCGAGGGTGCCTCGAACGTGGACGGCGAGGACTCCGCACGGTTCTCACCCGGTGAGCGCTACGGCCGCGTCTACCAGATCAACTACCTGCGCTGCATCCTCTGTGGACTGTGCATCGAGGCGTGCCCCACCCGGGCCCTCACGATGACCAACGAGTACGAGCTGGCCGACACCAGCCGCGCCTCGCTGATCTACGAGAAGAAGGACCTGCTGGCCCCGATGCTTCCGGGTATGCAGGAGCCGCCGCACGCGATGCAGCTCGGCGCGACCGAGAAGGACTACTACCGCGGTCTGACCGGCGCGGCCACCACCGAGGGTGGTGACGCCAAATGATCACCCTGGTGACCGGACCGCAGGTCGCGTTCTGGCTGCTCGCGCCGGTGATGGTGCTGGCCGCGATCGCGATGGTGCTGGTCCGCAAGGCCGTGCACTCGGCGCTGCTGCTGGCGACGGTGATGATCTGCCTGTCCGTCCAGTACGCCGCACAGGACGCACCGTTCCTGTTCGCCGTCCAGATCATCGTCTACACCGGCGCGATCCTGATGCTGTTCCTGTTCGTGCTGATGCTGGTCGGTGTCGACGCGTCCGACTCCCTGGTGGAGACGATTCGCGGTCAGCGGCTGCTCGCCGGTCTCGCCTTCCTCGGCTTCGGCCTGCTGATCGTCTTCGCGGTCGGCAACGGGATCTACGGCAACCCGATCGGCCTGGCCGACGCGCAGCCGGACGGTAACCCCAAGGGCATCGCGCAGCTGCTGTTCGGCAAGTACGTGTTCGCCTTCGAGGTCACCTCGGCGCTGCTGATCACCGCCGCGCTCGGCGCGATGATGCTGGCGCACCGCGAGCGGCTGACCAAGAAGCGCACCCAGCGCGACCACGCCGAGGAGCGGATCCGCAAGTACGCCGAGCAGGGGATCCACCCCGGTCCGCTGCCGACTCCCGGCGTACTGGCCCGGCACAACGCCGTCGACACGCCGGCGCTGCTGCCCGACGGGTCGATCGCACCGACCTCGGTTTCGCGCGTCCTGCAGGCTCGTGGCACCGTGTTCCCCGAGGCGGAGGAGCGCGCGGACGTCGAGACCGTCCGCGAGATCACCGAGGGCGACCCCGGTGACGAGGTCCGCTCCGACGCGGAGAGCACCGACCTGAGCGGATTCGGCAAGGAGGACAAGCTGTGAGCACCGAGCCCTACATCGTGCTCGCCGCGATTCTGTTCAGTATCGGCGCCCTGGGTGTGCTGGTACGCCGGAACGCGATCGTCGTGTTCATGTGTGTCGAGCTGATGCTGAACGCGGCCAACCTGGCGTTCGTCAGCTTCGCCCGCCAGCACGGCAACCTCGACGGCCAGATCGCCGCCTTCTTCGTGATGGTGGTGGCCGCGGCCGAGGTCGTGATCGGCCTGGCGATCATCATGGCCATCTTCCGCACCCGTCGTTCGGCCTCGGTCGACGACGCCAACCTGCTCAAGTACTGAGGTCTGAAACCGATGAGTCATGAGCTGACGTGGCTGCTGGTCGCGATTCCGGCGGTGTCCGCGGCGATCCTGTTGCTGGGTGGTAAGGCCACCAACGCATGGGGTCACCTGCTCGGCACTGCGGCGTCGCTGGCCTCGTTCGTCTGCGGTGTCCTGCTGTTCGTCCAGATGCAGGGGCTGCACGGCGAGGAGCGGTCCGAGACGGTTCGCCTGTTCGAGTGGTTCACGGTCGGCAGCGTGAAGGTCGACTTCACTCTGCTGGTCGACCCGCTGTCGATCCTGTTCGTGCTGCTGATCACCGGTGTGGGTTCGCTGATCCACATCTACTCGATCGGCTACATGGAGCACGACGCCCGGCGGCGCCGGTTCTTCGCCTACCTGAACCTGTTCATCGCGGCGATGCTGCTGCTGGTGCTGGCCGCGGACTACCTGCTGGTCTTCGTCGGCTGGGAGGGCGTCGGTCTGGCGTCGTACCTGCTGATCGGGTTCTGGCAGCACAAGAACTCGGCCGCGGTCGCCGCCAAGAAGGCGTTCGTGGTGAACCGGGTCGGTGACATCGGCCTCTCGCTCGCGGTGATGAGCATGTGGGCCCTGTTCGGTTCCTCGGCCTTCACCACGGTGAACTCCGGCGCCGAGAGCATGTCGAGCACCTGGGCCACGCTGGTCGGCCTGATGCTGCTGCTGGCCGCGTGCGGTAAGTCCGCCCAGGTGCCGCTGCAGTCCTGGCTGCTGGACGCGATGGAGGGCCCGACCCCGGTGTCGGCGCTCATCCACGCGGCGACCATGGTCACCGCGGGCGTCTACCTGGTGGTCCGCTCGCACGCGATCTTCGAGCAGAGCGAGGCGGCCTCGACCGCCGTCGTCATCGTCGGAACCGTGACGGCTCTCGCCGGTGCGATCATCGGTACCGCCAAGGACGACATCAAGAAGGCGCTCGCCGGTTCGACGATGAGCCAGATCGGCTACATGATGCTGGCCGCCGGTCTCGGCCCGGCCGGCTACGTGTTCGCGATCTTCCACCTGATCACGCACGGCTTCTTCAAGGCCAACATGTTCCTCGGCGCCGGTTCCGTCATGCACGGGATGAACGACGACGTGAACATGCGCCACTACGGTGCCCTGCGGACCTCGATGAAGGTCACCTTCGCCACCTTCGCGTTCGGCTACCTGGCGATCCTCGGCATCCCGCCGTTCGCCGGCTTCTTCAGCAAGGACAAGATCATCGAGGCCGCGTTCGCGGACAACATCGTGATCGGTCTGTGTGCGCTGCTCGGTGCCGGGATCACCGCGTTCTACATGACGCGGGTGATGCTGATGACGTTCTTCGGCGAGAAGCGCTGGGACAAGGACGCGCATCCGCACGAGTCGCCCAAGGTGATGACGATCCCGCTGATCATCCTGGCGGCGCTGTCGCTGGGTGGCGGCGCGCTCTACTTCGCCGGGCACTGGATCGAGCACTGGCTCGAGCCGGTCGTCGGGAAGCACGAGGAGCACCACCTGCCGCTGCCGGCGATCGTGATGACGCTGATCACCCTCGCGGTGGTCGCCATCGGTCTCGTGATCGCCGTGCTCAAGTACCGGCGGGACATCCCGCGCGAGGCCCCGGCCGGTTCGCCGCTGACGGTCCTCGCCCGGCGTGACCTGTACGGCGACGCCCTGAACGAGGCGGTCCTGATGCGCCCGGGCCAGTACCTCACCCGGACGCTGGTCTGGCTCGACAACCGCGGCGTGGACGGCCTGGTGAACGGGCTGGCCGCACTGTTCGGTGGGATGTCCGGCCGGCTCCGCCGGTTCCAGACGGGCTTCGTCCGTTCGTACGCACTCAGCATGGTCTTCGGCGCCGCATTCGTGGTCGTCGCCCTCCTCGCGGTGAGGTTGTCGTGAAAATCGGTTGGCTGACCCTCTTACTGCTGCTGCCCTTCGTGGGCGCCCTGGTCACCATGGCGGTGCCCAAGGCGAAGGCACTGCTGTCCAAGCAGGTTGCGCTCGGCTTCTCGCTCGTCACCCTGGTGCTGACCGCGATCGTTGCGGTCGGCTACCACCAGAACGGTGGTGAGAAGTACGCCGAGTCGCACACCTGGATCAAGGCCTTCGGGGCGAACTACGCGCTCGGTCTCGACGGTGTCGGCATCGTGCTGGTGGTCCTCACCGCGCTGCTGACGCCGATCGTGCTGATCGCGTCCTGGAACGACGCGGACAAGGGCCGCTGGTCGGAGAAGTCCTTCTTCGCCTGGATCCTGGCCCTGGAGGCACTGTCGATCGGAGTCTTCTCCGCCACCGACGTGTTCCTCTTCTACGTGCTGTTCGAGGCCACGCTGATCCCGATGTACTTCCTGATCGGTGGGTTCGGCGGTCCGCAGCGCTCGTACGCCGCGGTGAAGTTCCTGCTCTACTCGCTGCTCGGTGGGCTGCTCATGCTCGCCTCGGTGGTCGGTCTCTACGTGATCTCCGCGCGCGCCGGCGACCCGTCGTACCTGCTCAGCGATCTGGTCAAGCTCGACATCAGCCAGAACACGGAGCGGTGGCTGTTCCTCGGCTTCTTCTTCGCCTTCGCGGTGAAGGCGCCGATGGTGCCGTTCCACACCTGGCTGCCGGACGCCGCCGGTGAGGCGACCCCGGGCACCTCGGTGCTGCTGGTCGGCATCCTGGACAAGATCGGCACCTTCGGGATGATCCGGTTCTGCCTGGGCCTGTTCCCGAACGCGTCCGAGTGGGCCACCCCGGTGGTGCTGGTACTCGCGCTGATCTCGGTCCTGTACGGCGCCCTGGTGGCGATCGGCCAGACCGACATCAAGCGGCTGATCGCGTACACGTCGATCTCGCACTTCGGCTTCATCGTGATGGGCATCTTCGCGCTGACGTCACAGGGCCTGACCGGGTCGACGCTCTACATGTTCAACCACGGTCTCTCCACCGCAGCGCTGTTCCTGGTGGCCGGGTACCTGATCTCCCGGCGCGGATCGGCGCGGATCGCCGACTACGGCGGGGTCGAGAAGGTCGCCCCGGTGCTGGCCGGCCTGTTCCTGTTCGCGGGGCTGTCCAGCCTGGCGCTCCCCGGTCTGTCGCCGTTCATCTCCGAGTTCATGGTGCTGGCCGGGACGTTCGCCAACCACAAGGTGATCGCGGTGATCGCGGTCCTCGGCATCGTGCTGGCAGCGCTCTACATCCTGCTGATGTACCAACGCACGATGACCGGACCGGTGCGTGACGGGATCGAGAAGCTCAAGGACCTGAACGCGCGGGAGATCCTCGCGATCGTGCCGCTGGTGGTCCTGATCATCGGCCTCGGCATCTTCCCGAAGCCGATCGTCGACATCATCAAACCCGCGGTCGAGTCGACCATGCAGCGTGTCGGAGTCACCGACAAGGCGCCGGAGATCCCCGTGACGGAGGGACAGAAGTGATCGGCCTGATCCTGCCTGCGGCGGACTTCGTCGCGCCGAAGATCGAGTACACCGAGCTGATGCCGATGCTCGTGGTGTTCGGCGCGGCCTGTGTCGGCGTCGTCGCCGAGGCGTTCCTGCCGCGCGCTCTGCGGCACATGGCGCAGCTGGCCATCACCGTGGTGGCGATCGTCGTCGCCGGGGTGCTGACCGGGCTGCTGATCAACGGCAACAAGGAACTGATCGCGGCCCAGGGTGCGATCTCGGTCGACGGCCCGGCGCTGTTCACCTGGCTGATCCTGCTCGCGCTGACGCTGATCAGCGTGCTGCTGTTCGCCGAGCGCTCGCTCGACGGTGGCCTGTCCGCGTTCGCGAGCCAGGCGGCCGCCGTACCGGGGTCCGAGGCCGAGCGTGAGGGTACGGCGGCCCGGATCGAGCACACCGAGATCTTCCCGCTGACGCTGTTCGCGGTCGGCGGCATGATGCTGTTCGCGTCGGCCAACGACCTGCTGGTGCTGTTCGTCGCGCTCGAGGTCTTCTCGCTGCCGCTGTACCTGCTGTGCGGGCTGGCGCGTCGTCGCCGGCTGATCTCGCAGGAAGCCGCGATGAAGTACTTCCTGCTCGGTGCGTTCGCCTCCGCGTTCCTGCTGTTCGGGATCGCGCTGCTCTACGGGTACGCCGGCACGATGTCGCTCGGCGGGATCGCGGACGCGCTGGCCCAGGACACCGGTGCGGAGTCCATCCTGCTGGCCGGAACCGGTCTGATCGGGGTCGGCCTGCTGTTCAAGGTCGGCGCCGTACCGTTCCACTCCTGGACGCCGGACGTGTACCAGGGTGCGCCGACGCCGGTCACCGGGTTCATGGCGGCCTGCACCAAGATCGCCGCGTTCATCGGGCTGATGCGGGTCTTCTACGTCGCACTCGGCGGATCGCGCTGGGACTGGGCGCCGATGATGTGGGTCGTCGCGATCCTCACCATGGTGGTCGGTTCGATCGTCGCGATCACCCAGACCGACGTGAAGCGGATGCTGGCCTACTCGTCGATCGCGCACGCAGGCTTCCTGCTGACCGCGTTCGTCGGCCTGGCTCAGGCCGGGAGCGGTGTCCACAACGGGATCACCTCGACCCAGGCGGTGCTCTTCTACCTGGTCGCCTACGGCTTCTCGACGATCGGTGCCTTCGCGGTCGTCACGCTGGTCCGGGACGCGGGTGGCGAGGCCACCCACCTGTCCCGCTGGGCCGGGCTCGGCAAGAAGTCGCCGCTGCTGGCCGGGATCTTCGCGTTCTTCCTGCTGTCCTTCGCCGGTATCCCGCTCACCGCGGGCTTCACCGGCAAGTGGGCGGTCTTCAGCGCAGCCTGGACCGGTGGGGCGTGGCCGTTGGTCGTCGTCGCCGTCCTGTCCAGCCTGGTCGCCGCGTTCTTCTACGTCCGCGTGATCGTGCTGATGTTCTTCTCCGACCTGCCGACCGACGCGCCTGATGTGGCGCTGCCGGGCTGGCAGACCACGACCGCGGTTGCCCTCGGTCTCGCCGCCACAGTGATTCTCGGCCTGGTCCCCGGACCGGTCCTCGAACTGGCGGCCCGCGCGGGTGAGTTCATCCGTTGAGTCCGACCCCGCTGCCGGCCGAGAGCCTGGGCTTCGCGTTCGCCGATGAGGCGCTCGAAGCCCGGGTCCGCGCTGGGCTGGAGGCTGTGGAACAGGCGCTGCACGACTCCACCGAGTCCGAGGCGCCGTTCGTCACTGCCGCCGCTCAGCACGTCATGGTTGCCGGCGGCAAGCGGTTCCGGCCGCTGCTGGTGCTGATCGGCGCCGAGTTCGGCCCGGTCCCGGCGTCTGCTGACGTCGTGAAGTCCGCGGTCGTGGTCGAGCTGACCCACGTCGCCACCCTGCACCACGACGACGTGATGGACGAGGCCGCGCTCCGCCGCGGCTCGGCCACCGCGAACGCCCGCTGGGACAACTCGGTCGCAATCCTGTCCGGCGACTGGCTGTTCGCCCGTGCCTCCGACCTGGTTGCCGACCTCGGCCCCGAGGCCGTCCGGATCCAGGCCCGCACCTTCGGCCGCCTGGTCGAGGGCCAGATCCGCGAAACCCTCGGCGTCGGCGAAGGCCAGGACCCGCTCAAGCACTACCTGTCCGTCGTCGCCGACAAGACCGGCTCCCTGATCGCCACCTCGGCCCTCTTCGGCGCCCGCTTCGCCGGTGCCTCCGAAGAGATCCAGGAGGCCCTGCGCGCCTTCGGCGAGGAGATCGGCGTCGCCTTCCAGCTCGCCGACGACATCCTCGACATCGCCGGCGAATCCGGCCAGTCCGGCAAAACCCCCGGCACCGACCTCCGCGAAGGCGTCCCCACCCTCCCGGTCCTGATCTTCCGGGCCCAGGCCGACCCCACCGACCCCGGCGACGCCCGCCTCCTGGAGCTCCTCGACTCGGACCTCTCGGACGACGCCCGCCTCGGCGAGACCCTCGACCTGCTCCGCGCCCACCCCGCCTTCACCCAAGCCGAGGACGACGTCCGCCGCCGAGCCACCGACGCCCGCCGCCTCCTCACCCCCCTCCCCGAAGGCCCGGCCCGCCAAGCCCTCGACTCCCTCTGCGACCTGGTCGTCACCCGCTCCGTCTGACCCCCGCCGTCGAGCGGTTCGGGGCTGGGTGGAAATGGTTGGTGGTGCTGATTCAGCGATTCTGCCAGGTGGGGCTGTCGGCGTAGTGGTTGTCGTAGAGGTCGCTGGTGGCGGCTACTTCGGACCAGTCGGTGGTGCCTTGGTAGGCGCCTTCCAGGAGGCGGTAGTAGCCGAAGCGGGGTTTGGCGTGGGTGAGGACGAAGAGGACTTCGGCGGGTTCGGTGCCGGCGGCCTCGAAGGCGTGGGTGGTGCTGGGCGGTACGACGAGGAAGTCGCCTTGGTCGAGGAGGATCAGCTCGTCGTCGAGGAGGACGCGGAGCCGGCCGGTGAGGACGAAGAAGAGTTCCGAGGCTTCGTGGTGCTGGTGTGGGGGAGCGCCTTCCTTGCCGGGCCGGAAGGTGGAGCGGTGGCTGGTCAGCTGCCCGCCGGTCTGCGGTACGTCGGCCAGCAGGGTCACGCCGCTGGCGGACAGGACCTCGCCGTCGGTGGCGCGGACGAGGACGGGCTTGGTGAAGGTCATCTCTGCTCCTTGAAATATGGACATCTAATATCCAGAATTAGGACAAACCTCAGGACTTGAGGTTGGCGAAGCGGGTGCGGGTGTTCTCGGGTGCGTCGGGATAGTTCCGTACGACGCGCTCGGCCACGGCGGCGATCGTCTGGCCGGCGAGCTCGCGCCGGTAGGTCAGCTCCGCGGCGCGCATGGCCTGGGAGATCTCGCAGATCTCGCGGTAGTCGGCCTTGGGGTCGCCGCCGGGGCCGACCTTCAGGATCTCGGTGCAGCGGAACGCGTCATCGGCTCCGTCGATCGCCACCACGATGTCGAGCAGGCTGATCTTCCGCGGGTCCCGGGCGAGCTGGAAGCCGCCCTTGGGGCCCGGGACCGACGAAAGAATGCCTGCTCGTGCGAGCGCCTGCAACTGCTTGTTCAGGTACGCCGTGGGGAGCTCGTAGAAGGCGGCGAGGTGCCTGGCGGTGACCGCCTGGCCGGGCAGCCAGCTGAGATTCACGCAGCTGTGCAAGGCCCACTCGACGCCCTCGTTCATCTTCATAATCTGGACATTAGATGTCCAGGTTATGTGCTGTCAACCTACGAACCGACGCGGCCGCCGTCGCGGCGCCAGACGCAGGCGATCGCGGGGCGCGGGAACTTGTCGGTGTGCGGCCAGGTGGAGGTGGGCTTCTCGAAGGTGGCGTCGTCGGTCTCGCCGGGGTGCTGGACGGCGACGAAGGCGGTCTTGTCGTCCTCGGAGACCAGCGGGCCGCAGGCCTCGGCCGCGAACGGCACCGAGAGGAACTGCTTGACCTGACCGCGGTTCGGGCCGGCCACCGGGACGGTGAAGATGCCGTCGTTCGAACCGAGCACGTTGCCGTCGGTGGAGATCCACAGGTTGCCGGAACCGTCGAAGGCGACGTTGTCCGGGCAGGAGATCGGGCTCACCTTGGACTTGTCGAAGCCGCCGAAGTAGGTCTCCTGGGCGGTCGGGTCGCCGCAAACCAGGAACAGGGTCCAGAAGAAGCCGGTCTTGGCCGCGTCGTCGCCCTCCTCGGTGATCTCGAGGATGTAGCCGTTGCGGTTACCGGCCTTCTCGATCAGCGGCCCGTCGAGCTTCTCGCGGACGTGTGAGGTGGCGATCGGGTTGGCCTCGTCGGCCGGGAAGCTGCCGCCCCGCTTGTCGTTGTTGGTCAGCGCGGCGTAGATGCGGCCGTTGACCGGGTTGCGCTCGACGTCCTCCGGGCGGTCCATCCGGGTCGGGCCGACCCTGTCCGCCGCGATCCGGGTGTCGATCAGGACGTCGGCGACCGACATCCCCTCGACGTACGACGTGGTGTGGCTGGTCAGCGGGATCCACTGGCCGGTGCCGTCGTGCAGGCCGTCGCCGTTGCCGTCACCGGTGAACTTGGCGACGTACAGGGTGCCGGCGTCGAGCAGGCCGAAGTTCTTCTTCCGGTTGTCCGGGTCGTACTTGCCTTCGGAGACGAACTTGTAGATGTACTCACCCTTCTCGTCGTCACCGAGGTAGACCGCGATCCGCCCGTCGGCGGTGATCGTGGTGGTCGCACCCTCGTGCTTGAGCCGGGCCAGCATGGTCCGCTTGCGCGGGGTCGCGCGCGGGTCGTACGGGTCGACCTCGACGATCCAGCCGGAGCGGAACACCTCGGTCGGGGTCTTGGTCAGGTCGAAGCGCGGGTCGACGACACTCCACTGGCGCGCCGACTTCGTGACCGTGGTCGGGACGCCGTACCGCTTGTACGACGCCGCGTACTCCGCCGGGGTGCTGCCCGAGACGTCGTAGTACCCGTTGAAGTTCTCCTCGCCGGACAGCACGGTGCCCCACGGCGTGACGCCGCCGGCGCAGTTACCGAAGGTGCCGTAGGCAACCTTTCCGACGCGCTTGTCCTCGGCGGCCGGACCGGTCACCTCGAACTTCGTGGTGGCGGTGATCCGGCGGTTGTAGCGGGACAGGTGCTTGTCGCGGCGCCACTGGCCCGTGTGGCCGACGCGCTCGATCTGGACCACCGACATGCCGTGCGCGGCCAGGCTGATCTTGGCCTGGGCGGCCAGGTCGTACTTGCCGGTGGGGAACATCAGGTACTCGTCGGTGTACTCGTGGTTGCAGACCAGCAACGACTTCCGCTCGTCGCGCAGCGGCACCACCATCGTGTAGTCGTTGTTGTACCCGAACTGCTTGGCCTGCGACGCCGCCGACTGCTTGTGTGCGTCGAACCGCGGAGCGCCGTACTCGACCGGGTCGCCCCAGGCGATGATCACGCCCTGCTCGTAACCGCGCGGGATGACGATGTCGTCCTTGCGGTTCGGCGGTACGACGGCGTGGGTCAGCTTGCCGTGACCACCACCGAGGCCGGGGAAATCACCGTTGCCCTTGGGGAAACCGCCGTACACCTGCTGGTCGGCGGTGGCCGGGAGGTTGGTGGCCAGGGTCGCGACCCCGGCGGCAGCAGCGCCGGCCGCACCGACCTTCAGCATGTTGCGGCGGGTGAAGGCCGACCGGAACACGGACTGGATGTGCTCGTTGTCGGACGTGTTCGGCTGAGCGTGGTCGCACTGGTTGGCGCACTTCATCTCACAGGTGCGGAACGAGCGGGAGCCATGGCGGGTACCGAGCTGACTGATCAGCGGCAGGAACTTGGTCACGTCGGGACCCTAGGGAGCGCAGGCGGTCGCCGAGTGAAGGTCAGATGAACGTCGGACGGCTTAGGTTGCCCTAAGTAGCCAAGAGGAGTCGAACACTCACGCTGCGGAGGTGGCCAGCGCGGCCCGCTCCAGCGCCATTGTCCGGTGGCGCCGCATTCCGTCGAAGGTGAAGATCACCAATGCCACCCAGACCAGGCCGAACCCGGCCCAGCGCATCGGCGACATGTGCTCGTGGAACAGCGTGACACCGCAGATGAACTGCAGGATCGGGGCGATGTAGTTCAGCAGGCCGAGAGTCGTCAGCGAGGTCCTGGTCGCGGCCGCGCCGAAGAACAGCAGCGGTACGGCGGTCAGCGGGCCGGTCAGCAGCACCAGCAGGAAGTACCCGGTCCCGGCGTGGGTGACGGTCGACTGACCGTGTGCACCCAGTACGACGAGGGCTGCGATCGCCAGCGGTACGACGGTGGCCGACTCGACCGCCATACCCTCGATCGCCCCCGCGTCGGCCTTCTTCTTCACGAGCCCGTAGAAGCCCCAGGAGAACGTCAGGATGATCGCGATCCACGGCGGCCGGCCGTTCTCGATCGCCAGCCCGAGGACGGCAGCGAATGCGATCGCCAGCGCGACCCACTGTGCCGGGCGCAGCCGCTCCTTCAGGACGACTACGCCGAGGAAGACCGCGAACAGCGGGGTGATGAAGTACCCGAGCGAGGTCTCGACCACATGGCCGTTGATCACGCCCCAGATGTACGTCCCCCAGTTGACCGAGATCAGCAGCGCGGCGCCCATCAGCGCCCACCGCTTCCGCGGCTGCCGGAGCAACGCCTTCACCTGGTCGAACTTCCGCAGTACGGCGACCAGGGCGGCGATCGTCAGCAGCGACCAGATCACCCGGTGGGCGAGCAACTCGATCGCGCCGGATCGGTCGAGGAGCCGCCAGTACAGCGGGAACAGGCCCCACATCAGGTAAGCGGTGAACCCGTAGATGAACCCTTTTCGCTGATCCGGCACAGCTTGCACTCTAAGCGCGAGCGTCAGTTGCATCCAAGAGCTTTGCTCATGACGTGAGACGGTGACCAGGATCGCGTGGGCGGCGCTGGCCCGATGGGGTTGGATAGAGGGCAGGACACTAGGAGGCACGCGTGGGTGTGAGGACCGGACTGGTCTCGGTGACGTTCCGTCAGTTGCCGGCCGACGAGGTGGTGGAGGTCGCGGCGAAGGCGGGTCTCAAGGCGATCGAATGGGGTGGCGACATCCACGTCCCGCTCGGCGACCTGGTCGCCGCCCGCCGCGTGAAGAACCTGACCGAGCTGCACGGACTCCAGACCGTCGCCTACGGCTCCTACCTCCGCGCGGGCGCGGCCGACCGCGAGCAGATGCGCGCCACTGTGGCAACGGCCGAAGCCCTCGGCGCCTCCCGCATCCGCGTCTGGGCCGGCACCGTCGGTACGGCGGAAGCGGGCGTCGGCGACCGGATGGCGGTGACCCGTGGACTCGCCGAGCTGGCCGACGTGGCTGCCAGCTCCGGTATCGAGATCGCCCTGGAGTTCCACCGCAACACCCTGACCGACGAGGTCGACTCCACCATCACGCTGCTGATGGACGTCGGCGCCCCGAACCTCACGACGTACTGGCAACCTCCCGTAGGCATGGCCGACGAAGAATGCCTCCAGCAACTGGACTCCCTCCTGCCCTGGCTGACCACAGTCCACGTCTTCTCCTGGGACCCCGACGGCACCCGCCGCCCCTTGGCCACTCGCGAGTCGCTGTGGCGCCAGGTCCTCGCTCGGTTGGCGGGCGACCCCCGAGAGCTCAACGCCCTCCTGGAATTCGTCCCCGACAACAGCCCCGAGCAGCTGGTCAAAGACGCCGCCGACCTGCACGCCTGGCTGTAACACCAGGCGCGCAGGCCGCGCGCTAGGCGGGCAGGTAGATCGCGATGAAGACCTTGCCCTTGGTCGGCTTCCCCTTCGTCACCTTCATCTCAGCCTGACCGGCCGGCCCAGGGCCCCAGCCGCTCAGCCCGCTGCCCAGCCCACCGGCAGTGCCGGCGGCCTTGCCGATCCCGCCGGGCTGACCGCGGAACGACATCTCGCCCTCCGCTTCCCCGGGGATGCCGAGTTCGGAGCTGCCGTAGGCGATGAGGAACGGCTTGTCGGCGGGGGTGTCGATGGTGACCCGGCCTGACGGTCCTGCCGCTTCGCGCACCTGCGCGAGCTGGTAGTCGTAGCCACCGAACTCGACCCGCTCCGCGATTCCGACTCCGTCGATCACGCGCTGCTTGCCCTGCGCGTAGATGCCGAGGCCGAGCCGGACGTTGTCCCTCGGGGCTGGGACCTTGCCTTTGGCGACGATCCGAGCGACGACCTCGACCTGCTGCCCGGCCGGCGGGGCCGGGACAATGTGGCTGCTGCCGCGGCCCGCGTCGGTCGAGGATGCCTCGCAGGTCATCTTGCTGATCGAGGTGTCGTTGAAGAACGTCTGGACCTCATAGGGCTGGGCATCGAACGTCGATGCGCTGTTCGCCGTGCAGAACCCATGCAGGACCAGCGGGGCACCCGTCGAGGTGAAGCTGAACCGGACCTCTTTGGCGCCGGGTTCACCGGCAGCGGCACCGAGCAGGGTGTCACCGCCGACCTGCTTGCGGTAAACCACGCCGGAGGACTGGTAGTCGTCCGGGCCGACTGGTGGGGTGCGCGCCGCGAGCCCCTCGGTGTAGGTCAGCACCTCCGGCGTGGAGTAGAGGCCGACCTGGATGCTTCCGGTCGACTTGGCCAATTCGCCGGACTCGCTGACGACCTGTGCGGTGACCGTCGTCGGCTTCCCGATCGGGGAATCGAGCCAGAGCGGTGAATCGGTCCGCAAAGTGCTGACCAGTGCGGCGTTCGAGGCCCAGGCGTCGGCGCCCAGGTTGCAGGGCATCCTTCCGGCGTATGCGTCGCCAACCCAGATCCGGACCTCTGCGAATCCGGCATAGCCTTCGGACTCGCAGGCGCCGCGGACGTTGATGCTCTTGGTTGTCGGCGTCCACGCGAAGGAGACCTTGTTCTCGTTCTTGTCGCCGATCCACGCCTTGAGCAACTTGTCGGACCCGACCATGCCCGGCACGGTCCTGCCGTTCTCGATGTAGTCCGACGGCTTCTCCTCGGCCGGGTCCGGGGTCGAGGTGGTGATGACGCCGGGGACCACGGCCACGGCGAGGATCGCGACGGCTGCTACCGAGGCGAGGGCTGTCGCCGTACGGCGTTGCTTCGTGCGGCGGATCTTGTGCCGGATGCCGGGCAGGAGGTCGGGCTGGCGGGCAGCTGATTCTTCGGCGCGGGCGGTCAGCTCGGTGCGGAGGTCTTGGAGGTTCATCGGGGGGTCTCCTGGGTGGCAGGGGTGCCGGAGAGGAGGGCGGGGTCCAGGCGGAGTTTGGCCACGGCCTTGCTGGCTTGGCTCTTGACGGTGCCGACGCTGGTACCGAGGAGGCGGGCGGTCTCGGCCTCGGTCAGGTCCTCGTAGTAGCGCAGGACGATCACGGCGCGCTGGCGGCGGGGGAGCCGTTGGAGCGCGTCCCAGAGATCGCCTTCGTACTCGGGGCCGGCGGCGGAACTCTCGGGGAGTTCGTCGCTGGGGATCTCGTGTGTCCAGCGGCGGCGCCACCAGGAGGCGTAGGTGTTCACCATGATCTTGCGGACGTACGGCTCGGGATCGTCGCGTTCGATCCGGGACCAGGCGAACCAGGCCTTGGCGAGTGCGGTCTGCACCAGATCCTCGGCCAGGGCGTGGTCGTGGGTGAGCAGGTACGCCGTCCGCAGCAGGCGGCCCGAGCGGGCGGCGACGAACGCGTCGAATCCCTCGCTGGATGTCACCGGCGGCCCCGTTTCTCCTGCGCCCAAAAGACCACGCTGCGTGAGCGTGCCGATTTTCGTAGTCACATCCTGCCTGACCAGGTGTCCCCGGGATTTGGTTGCCTGTTCGGAAGAAAGTTCCGGACAATCCCTGGTAATGCGGTGGATCTTGCCGCACTGTGGTCGGCAGACAAGTCACTTCACCGCCCGGAGGTTGTCATGTCCCACCTCATCGGCCGCCCGCTCCCGCGGCTCGCCGCCATCTTCCTGCTGTTCGCGGCGATGCTGGCCGCGACCCTGACCACCCAGTTCGTCACCGCCCCCAAGGCGCACGCCGACGGTTGCTACACCTGGAGCCGGACCCTCAGCGAGGGGGCGGTCGGCGCTGACGTCGAGCAGTTGCAGATCCGGATCGCCGGCTATCCCGGGTACGGAAAGCATCTGGCCATCGACCGCGACTTCGGCCCCGCCACGAAGGCCGCCCTCGTGCTGTTCCAGAAGGCATACGGGCTGCCGGCGACCGGCATCGCCGACGGCACGACGTACAACAAGATCTACGCACTGCAGGACGACGACTGCACCCCGATCCACTTCACCTACGCCGAACTCGACGACGGCTGCGGCGGTTCCGGGTACGACGGCGGTCCGCTGAGTGCGGCCGACACCAAGCTCAACGCGCTCAAGACCATGTGGCAGCTCGAAGCCATGCGGCACGCCATGGGGGACCAGCCGCTGAACATCTCGAGCGGATTCCGCAGCATCCCGTGCAACCGTTCGGTCGGCGGCGCCAGCGACAGTCAGCACCTCTACGGCCGCGCGGCCGACCTGGTCGGTTCACACTCGCTGTGCGCGCTGGTCAAGCAGGCCCGCTACCACGGCTTCGGTGGCATCCTCGGCCCGGGCTTCTCCGGTCACAACGACCACGCCCACCTCGACATCCGCACCAGCAACTACTGGAGCGCCCCCAGCTGCGGCATCTGATTTGGCTGGCTAGCCACTCAAATCGGGGGTTCTGCACCGTGGTTGACGGTGCAGAACCCCCAATTTCGCTGCCTAGCCAGTCAAATGCGTCAGAGGAGTTGGCTGACCGTGTGGATGACCAGGCCGACGAGGGCGCCGACGACGGTGCCGTTGATGCGGATGAACTGGAGGTCGCGGCCTACGTGCAGTTCGATCCGGGCCGACGCCTCGCGGCCGTCCCAGCGGGCGATCGTGTCGGAGATGACCGAGACGATCTCGGTGCCGTAGGTGCGGATGACGTAGCTGACCGCCTCGGTGGCGCGGGCGTCGACCTTGCCCCGCAGTACGTCGTCGTCCTGCAACCGCTGACCCAGGTCCTGGATCACCTTCACCCCGCGGACCCGTAGCGTGCTCGCCGGATCCTGGATCGAGTCGATGAGTGCCGTGCGCAACGAATCCCAGACCGCCGTGAGGCTGGAACCCATGTCGGGGTGGGTGAGCATCCGCGCCTTGAAGGCCTCGAACCGTTCCATCGTCTCGGGGTCGTTCTGCAGGTCGACCGCGAGCTTCTGCAGCAGCCGGTCGACGGCCTGCCGGGCCTTGTGGTCCTGGTTGTCCCGTACGTCGGCCAGCCAGGCGAGCGCCTCGCGGTGGATCCGGTCGACCACCAGCCGGTCGACCCACATCGGCGACCACCGCGGCGCCCGCGGGCCGACCACCTCGGCGAGCAGTTCGCGGTTCTCGCTCAGCCAGTCGTGCGCCTCGATCATCAGCAGGTCGAACAGCGCGTGATGAGCCCCGTCGTCGACCACCGACTCGAGGAAGTGCCCGGCGATCGGGCTCAGCGGTTCCTGGACGAACCGCGGCAGCAGCGATCCCCGGACGAACGCGGTCACGTCGTCGTCCCCGAGCTTCGGCAGCGCGGCCCCGATCGTCCGGGCGCCTTCCGCGACGATCCGCTCGGCATGGTTCCCGGCGGCCAGCCACTCACCGGCCCGGCGGCTGACATCGGCCGACCGCATCTTCTCCGCCACGACCTCTTCGGAGAGGAAGTTCTCGGTGACGAACTGTTCGAGGCTCTCGGCCAGCATGTCCTTGCGGGTCGGCACGATCGCGGTATGCGGAATCGGCAACCCCAGCGGATGCCGGAACAATGCAGTCACCGCGAACCAGTCGGCCAGCGCACCAACCATCGCCGCCTCGGCCGCCGCATTCACGTAGCCCAAGCCGCCGTCGCGGTGCAGCGTGATCACGTAGACGATCGCAGCCAGCACCAGCAACGACAGTGCGACCAATCGCATCTGCCGCAGCCCACGCCGCCGTACCTGATCGGCGGCGCTCAACGTCATAGTCGCCATACTCCGATCCAACCAGGTGATACCCAGGGATCCGGTCAGGCGGTTGCCTGGTTCACCCCTGATTTCGCCGTCCGACGATCCATCAAGCCCGAGATCACCGCGAAAATCAGCCCGGCGACCGCCAGTGCTGCGCCGACCCGGCTCGGCCATTCGTAGCCGTAGCCGGCCGACAGTACGAGGCTGCCGAGCCAGGCGCCGAGCGCGTTGGCGATGTTGAGTGTGGAGTGGTTCAGCGACGCGGCCAGTGACTGTCCCTCGTGAGCGACGTCCATCAGCCGCGTCTGCAGCGCGGGGATCAGGATGCTCGCCGAACCGCCCATCAGGAACACCGCGATCAGCGCGGTCGGCTTGGTGTTCGCCATCCACCCGAACACACCGAGGACGATGGTCACCGCGATCAGGCCGCCGTACAGGCTCGGCATCAGCGCACGGTCGGCCAGCCGGCCACCGATCAGCGTGCCGCAGGTCATCCCGACGCCGTACGTCGCCAGCACGATCGTGACCGCGGACGGGGAGAAACCGGCCAGTTCCGTCATCGTCGGGGTGATGAACGAGTACGTCGCGAACATGCCGCCGAACCCGACCATTCCGACCAGCAACGCCATCCACACCTGCGGCCGGGCCAGCGCACTCAACTCACTGCGCACGTTCGTGTCACTGCCCACGGCTTGCGGCGTCACCCAGAACCAGACGGCCACCAACGTCAGCAACCCGAGCCCACCAACCGCCAGGAACGGTGCCTGCCACCCGAGGCCCTGTCCCATCAAGGTCGTCAGCGGTACGCCGATGATGTTCGCCACCGGCAGCCCGACCATGATCATCGACACGGCCCACGCCCGCCGGTTCGCCGGCACCATCGAGGCCCCGACCACCGCACCGATCCCGAAGAACGCGCCATGCGGCACCCCGGTCAGGAACCGCGCCGCCATCAACAGCTCGTAGCTCGAAGCAACAGCCGACAAAACGTTGCCCACCACAAACATCGCCATCAGCCCGAGCAGCATCCGCTTCCGCCCGGTCCGCGCCCCCAGCGCCGCAATCACCGGCGCCCCCACCACAACCCCCAGCGCGTACGCCGAAATCACATGGCCCGCGGTTGGAATCGAGATCCCCACCCCCGCCGCGATCTGAGGCAGCAACCCCATCGTCACGAACTCGGTCGTCCCGATCGCAAATCCACCGGTCGCCAACGCGAACAACGCCAACCCCACCCGCCGAGACACACCCCGACCGTCAGCAGTCACTCCACTAGTCACCCCTGAGTCTCCCAAACCCCGCCCGCCACCACCCACAAACCTGCCACCAGATTGTCAACTTCCCAGGACTTCAGGACGAACTCGGGCACCAGGCTGACGGACCTCGGGGGCCGTTCCTGACAGATGTCATGTTGTGGGAGCATCCGGCATGGCCAACTTCGGTGATTTTCAGCTGCAGATCTATCTGCAAGGAATGCTGCAAGGGACCCGGCCGGAGATCACGACCGACCTGGCCCGGCTGGAGTCACAGGCGGCCGGGACGCTGTCCGCGGAGGCGATGGGTTACATCGTGCCGAGCGCGGGGAACGGCGCGACCGCGCGGGCCAACCTGGCGGCGTTCGATCGGTGGCGGCTGGTGCCGCGGATGTTGCGCGGGAGTACCGAACGCGACCTGAGCTGCACGATCCTCGGTACGGCGATGCCCGCGCCGGTGCTGGTCGCACCGATCGGTGTCCAGACGCTCGCGCACCCGGACGGCGAGCTGGCCGTGTCGCGCGCCGCCGACACCCTAGGCATCACCTACACGCACTCGACCCAGGCCAGCCACGCGATCGAGCAGATCGAGGCGAAGAGCAAGTGGTACCAGCTGTACTACCCGACCGACCGCGACGTCTGCCTCAGCTTGCTGCAACGCGCCAAGGCCAGCGGGTACGGCGTCCTGGTGGTGACCCTGGATACCGGCACGATCGGGTGGCGTCCGGCCGACCTGGATCGCGGGTTCCTGCCGTTCCTGAAGGGTGAGGGGCTCGCGAACTACTTCAGCGACCCGGCCTTCCAGTCCAAACTCGCCAAGCCGATCGACGAGGATCCGGGCGCCGCGGTGATGCAGTGGGCGCAGATGTTCCCGAACGTCGGTCTCAGCTGGGACGACCTCGGATTCCTGCGCGACAACTGGGACGGTCCGATCGTCCTGAAGGGCATCACCGCCGTCGAGGATGCCAAGCTCGCTGCCGAGCACGGTTTCGAAGGCCTCGTGGTGTCGAACCACGGTGGTCGCCAGGTCGACGGCGCGATCGCCGCGCTGGACGCGCTGCCCGCGATCGCGGAGGCGGTTGGTGAGCAGATGACCGTCCTGTTCGACTCCGGCGTACGGACAGGCGCGGACGCGGCGAAGGCGCTCGCTCTGGGCGCCAAGGCGGTGCTCCTCGGCCGGCCGTTGCTGTACGGCCTCGCGCTGGCCGGCCAGGCCGGTGTCGAACACGTCCTGCGCTGTTTCCTCGCCGAACTCGACCTGACCCTGGCCCTCTCCGGCTACGCCAACCACCGCGAACTCAACCGCGATTCGGTAGTGCGCGCGTGAAGGCAGTCATCTTCGACCTCGACAACACCCTGTTCGACCACACAGGTTCCGCCGCGATCGCCGTACACGCCTGGATCTCGAAGCTGGGCGGTACACCGTCCGACGCCTTGCTGGCCGAGTGGTTCGCCATCGAGGACCGCGTCTACCCCCGCTGGCTCGCCGGCGAACTCACCCACCAGGGCCAACGCCGAGCCCGCCTGCACGAATTCCTCCCGCTCCTCGGCCACCCGGTCCCCGCCACCGAGCCCGAACAGGACGAGTTCTTCGCCGGCTACCTCGAGCTGTACACGGCGAACTGGTCGGCCTACCCCGACGCCCGCCCCGCCCTGGAAGTTGCCCGCAGCAACAACTGGCGCATCGGCATCCTCACCAACGGCAGCACCCGTCAGCAGAACGCCAAACTGAACGCCATCGGCCTCGCCGACCTGGTCGACGTCGTCTGCACCACCGAGTCCCTCGGCATCAGCAAACCCCACCCCCACTCCTACCTCCAAACCTGCGCCCACCTGGGCGTAACCCCCGCCGAAACCCTCATGATCGGCGACAACCTGGAACTGGACGTAGTAGGCGCCCAAGCAGCCGGCCTAACCGCCCGCCACCTCAACCGCCCCGCCGGCAACCTCCTCACCGACCTGCTGCTTGGAGAAGTTGTGTAGTACAAAACTGAGTTATGTAGTACATTACCTAGGTGGCGATCACGTGGGCACCAAGCGCGGACAAGCACGGCATCGATCGTGAGGACGCACTTCACGCGATCATGAACGCGCACTACGTTGAGCAGGAGTTCGACGAACCGCGGCCGCCGGCAAGCATCCGGCCGACGTTGTTCATCGGACCACCCAGGCAACTCGGCGGTCCGTTGCTGGAAGTTATGGTCGAGGTCAATCCGCCCCGAGACCTGCACATCTTCCACGTGATGGTCGCACGGCCCAAGCATCTTCAGCGTATGAAGGAGGATAGATGAGCGAGAAGGACTACGACGCGGCCGCGGAATGGGCCGAGCATGACATGGCGCTCCCGGAGGACTCGCAGTCCGCGCTTCGGGGGCAGGCTGCAGCCGCCTTCGGCAGCGATCTCATCGAGCGATCCCGCGGTGGCCGGCCGTCGATCGACCCGGATGCGGCGCCGGGTGAGACCTCGCCTGTGCGGCAGGTTCGGTTGCCACGCAGCATCGACAACGATCTCGTCGCCTTCGCGGAAGAAAACCATCGAAAGCTCAGCGAAGTGATGCGTGAGGCGATTGCTGAGTACCTCATCACGCACCGAAAGGCCAGCTAGACGGCCTGATCCCGCTTGATGACTTCGCCTGGCCTGGGTCTGCCCAGGCCAGGCGCTGTCAGTCGACGGTCCAGGTGTCGGTGCCGGTGATCAGGGACTGGAGGTCGCCGGGGCCTTGGGCTTGGGTGGCGGTGGTGATCTGCTGGCGGACGAGGTCGTCGTAGGCGGGGCGGTCCACCTGGCGGAAGATGCCGATGGGGGCCTGGTGGAGGACGCCGGCGTCGGTCAGGCGGGAGAGGGCGAAGGCGTAGGCGGGGTCCTCGGTGTGGGCGTCGTGGACGACCAGGTCGGACTCGCCGCCGGGGAGGTCGGCGACCTCGCGGACGGCGAGGGAGGCGAAGCCGTCGCGGACGACGCCGAGGTGGCCGTCGACACCGAACCGGATGGGGGCGCCGTGGACGAGCGGGATGATCGCGTCGTCGCGGGTGTCGGGGTTCTTGAAGGCGTCGAAGGCGTTGTCGTTGAAGATCGGGCAGTTCTGGTAGATCTCGACGAACGACGTGCCGCGGTGTTCGGCGGCCGCGCGCAGCACCGAGGTGAGGTGCTTGCGGTCGGAGTCGACCGTGCGGGCCACGAAGGTCGCCTCGGCACCGAGGGCCAGCGAGACCGGGTTGAACGGCGTGTCCACCGAACCCATCGGGGTCGACTTCGTCACCTTGCCCGGCTCGGAGGTCGGGGAGTACTGACCCTTCGTCAGACCGTAGATCCGGTTGTTGAACAGCAGGATCTTCAGGTTCACGTTCCGCCGGAGGGTGTGGATCAGGTGGTTGCCACCGATCGACAGCGCGTCGCCGTCACCGGTCACCACCCAGACGCTCAGGTCGGGCCGTGCCGTCGCGAGCCCGGTCGCGATCGCCGGCGCGCGCCCGTGGATCGAGTGCATGCCGTACGTCGACAGGTAGTACGGGAACCGTGACGAGCAGCCGATCCCGGACACCATCGCGACGTTCTCGCGCTTGATCCCGAGCTCCGGCAGGAACCCCTGGAAAGCAGCCAGTACGGCGTAGTCGCCGCACCCCGGGCACCAGCGAACCTCCTGGTCGGACACGTACTCCTTGCGGTTCTGCGGCCCGTCCGCGACCGGAACACCCTTCAGGCCGCCCGGCAGTCCCAGATCAACCGTGCTCATCGTGCACCCTCCAGGTGATCCCAGTGCGTCAGGTTCGCTGCCGCCGAGCCCAGGTGGCGCGCGTCGTCGTCGATCCCTTCGGTCTCCTCGACCAGGTTGCCGATCACCTCGGCGAGCTCGGCCGCGCCGAGCGGCATCCCGCGGACCTGCGCGTACGAGACGACATCGATCAGGTACTTCGCCCGCAGCAGCATCGCCAGCTGCCCGAGGTTCATCTCCGGGACCAGCACCTTGTCGTAGCTGCGCAGCACGTCCCCGAGGTTCGCCGGGAACGGGTTCAGATGCCGCAGGTGTGCCTGCGCGATCTTCCCGCCGACAGTCCGCACCCGCCGCACACCGGCCCCGATCGGCCCGTACGTCGATCCCCAGCCGAGCACCAGCACCTTCGCCGTACCGTCCGGGTCGTCGACGTGCAGCGGCTCGATCGTCCGGGCGATCCCGTCGATCTTGGCCTGCCGGGTCCGGATCATCAGGTCGTGGTTGGCCGGGTCGTAGGAGATGTTGCCGGTCTTGTCCTCCTTCTCCAGACCACCGATCCGGTGATCCAGCCCTGCCGTACCGGGGATCGCCCAGGCTCGCGCCAGCGTCTCCGGATCACGCAGATACGGCAGGTACGCCGGCTTGCCGTCGGCCGCCGTCGCATTCGGCTCCACCGTGAAGTTGGGATCGATCGTCGGCAGCGACTCGACCGACGGGATCTGCCACGGCTCCGAACCGTTGGCCAGGTAACCGTCGGACAGCACGATCACCGGCGTCCGGTAGGTGACCGCGATCCGGGTCGCCTCGACCGCGATCGCGAAACAGTCCGCGGGGGACTGGGCCGCGACGATCGGCAGCGGCGCCTCGCCGTTGCGGCCGAACATCACCTGCAGCAGATCCGCCTGCTCGGTCTTGGTCGGCATCCCGGTGGACGGGCCCGCGCGCTGGATGTCGCAGACGACCAGCGGCAGCTCGAGCATCACGCCGAGACCGATCGTCTCGGACTTCAAGGAGATCCCGGGCCCGGACGACGTGGTCACGCCGAGCGCACCACCGAACGACGCACCCAGCGCAGCACCGACCCCGGCGATCTCGTCCTCGGCCTGGATCGTGGTCACGTTGAACCGCTTGAGCTTGGACAACTCGTGCAGTACGTCGGACGCCGGAGTGATCGGATACGCGCCGAGCACCATCGGCAGCCCCGCCCGCTGGGCGCCCGCCACCAGGCCGTACGCCAGCGCGAGGTTGCCGGAGATGTTCCGGTAGGTGCCGGTCGGCATCACGGCCGGCTTCACCTCGTAGCGGACCGAGAACTCCTCGGCCGTCTCACCGAAGTTGTAGCCGGCCCGGAAGGCCGCGATGTTCGCGTCGCGGATATCGGGCTTCGAAGCGAACTTGGTCTCCAGGAACTTGATCGTCGACTCGACCGGCCGCTGGAACAGCCAGGAGACGAGACCGAGTGCGTACATGTTCTTCGCCCGGGACGCGTCCTTACGGGACAGCCCGAACTCCTTGACCGACTCCACCGTCATACCGGTCAGGTTCAGCGCGACCACGTGGTACGCCTCGAGCTCGCCGTTCTCCAGCGGGTTCTCGTCGTACCCGATCCGCTTCAGGTTCCGGGCCGTGAAGTCCGCGGTGTCGACGATCACCGTCGCGCCGCGCGGGACATCCTTGAGGTTCGCCTTGAGGGCGGCCGGGTTCATCGCGATCAGGACGTCGGGCGCGTCACCCGGCGTCAGGATGTCGTGATCGGCGAAGTGGAGCTGGAACGACGACACTCCCGGCAGAGTCCCGGCTGGTGCCCGGATCTCGGCGGGGAAGTTGGGCAACGTCGACAGATCATTGCCGAACGATGCCGTTTCCGCTGTGAACCTGTCCCCCGTGAGCTGCATCCCGTCGCCGGAGTCGCCGGCGAAGCGGATCACCACGCGGTCGAGCTGCTTGACCTCGATGGTCACTGTTCTGTTCATCTCCAAGTCGGCACTTGGGCCGGCGCACCGCCTTGTGAGCGGCAACCGGTCCCCCCAGGGCAGGGCGGTAACCCCAATATTAGTTCGCCCTTAGAACGGAACCACGCGAAAGCCCCGCCGGTCCACAGCCTGGGACGGGGTGTTGAAAGCTGGAGGCCTGTGCACCACCGGTATCACTCTGAGCAGCCGCTCGGTTGCGGAGGTGGAGCACCAGGAGGCAGGGTGTCTCCATGGTCCGTCGTCCCGTGGTCGCTCTCGCCTGTCTGCTGCTCGCCCTGACCGCTTGCGCGGCTCCGGCGGCACCTTCCAGCGGCGCACTGAGCCTGTCTGGAACCGACCGCTCCGACGGTACGGCGGACGCCGTACTGCCCGCGGCTGCCGCGGCACCGGCCCGCGCGCTCAAGATCACCGGGATCAAGACGACCAACGCGACCACCGGGGTGATCACGGTGACCGGCACGGTCACTCCGGCCCCGGTCAAGGGCACCCGGATCCGGCTGCACCAGTGGATCCCGACCACGAAGAAATGGCAGGAGATCGGCCACGGCTTCTCGGTCGGCACCGGCGTGACGATCAAGGTCACGCAGCCGGGCTCGGTGCGCGACTACCGCCTGAACGTGTACGCCCAGGCGCCGTACGCCGCCTCCACCTCGAAGCCGATCACCTTCCAGCACTTTGTCTGGCGCGGGTTGTTCAAGCGCGGCGTACTGGCGTCGGGCGGTAAGGCGAACCCGCAGTTCACCGTCATCCCGCCGAGCGAGGGGCCGCGGCGTTCGGAGGCAGACCTGCTCGCGGACAAGGGTGGTTACGTCTGGGGCGAGGTCGACTCGACCGGGTGCCGGCACTTCAAGAGCTGGCTCGGCAACCTCACCGACGGCACCGCGCGGCTCTCGATCCACAACGGCCCGCGGGCGAAGGCGATCGCCTCGATCCGGCAGTTGCAGGAGACCGAGGGCAACTTCCAGGCCAAGATCGACGGCGTCACTCGGCTCCGCCTGCAGGCGACCGACGTCAAGTCCGGCTACGGCCCCTACATCTCGGTCGACTCCTACTTGCTCTGCACGAACTAAGCTTTCAGCTGTGTCGGAGAGCTATGGCGTTGTCGCGGCGATCGTCGTCCTGGGTCTGCTCGGGCTGATCGGTGCGTTCGCGCTGAACAAGGCGCTGACCGTCACCTACCCGACCGAGGGCAAGCTCACGACGTACGAGTCCGGTGTCGACCCGGTCGGCGAAGGCTGGGCGCAGGTCCACATCCGGTACTACCTGTTCGCCTACCTGTACGTGATCTTCGCCGTCGACGCGGTCTACCTGTTCCCGTGGGCGACCGTGTTCGCGCAGCTCGGCGTCGCCACGCTGATCGAGATGTTCGTCTTCCTCGCGTTCGTCGCGGTCGGGCTGCTCTATGCCTACCGCAAGGGAGTCCTCCGGTGGACCTGATGAACAGCCTTCACCGTGATGCGATCGTCGCGGACGCGCACAACGACCTGCTGATGCTGGTCGCGCGCCGGCCGAAGGCCGTCTGGTCGTCGTACTTCCGGGAGCGGTGGATCCCGCAGCTGCGGGCCGGCGGGATCGACGTTCAGGTGCTGCCGGTCTTCATCGACGACGAGTTCCGGCCCGAGGGGGCGTTGCGGGAAACGCTGCGGATGATCGAGGCCGCGCACCGGATCGCCGAGGGCAACGCGGACGAGGTCGCACTCTGTACGGCGCCTGGTGATATCGCGGCCGCGAATTCCGCCGGGAAGATCGCGCTCGTGCTGGCCCTCGAGGGCTGCCCGCAGATCGACAACGACCTGGAGCTCTTCCAGACGCTGCAGCGCCTCGGGGTCCGGATGGTGTCGTTCACCCACTTCGGCCGCAGTGCTCTCGGGGACGGCTCGGGTGAGGACGCGACCGGTGGTCGGCTCACCCTGGCCGGTGTCGAGGCGGTCGGGTTGCTGGAGGAGCTCGGCGTACTGATCGATGTGTCGCACGTCGGCCGGCGCGGGGTCGAGCACATCCTCGAGCTGGCCCGGAAACCGATCGTTGCCTCGCATTCCAGTGCCTTCGCGCTCCGCGAGCACCACCGCAACCTCACCGACGAGCAGCTGCGCGCGATCGCGGCGACCGGCGGCGTGATCTGCGTGAACTTCTTCGCCGGCTTCCTCACTGCGGAGAAGCCGACCATCGAGCACCTGGCCGACCACCTCGAGTACGTCGTCGACGTGGCCGGCGCGGATCATGCCGGCTTCGGCAGTGACTTCGTCGCCGAGGTGTTCGACGAGAAGATCCCGGCCTGCGACAAGCCGCTGATCATCCAGGGCCTCGACGCCAGTGTGTACGTGCCGGGCCTCGAAGGACCGGCCGGGATGCCGCTGATCACCGACGCGCTGCAGCGTCGCGGAATGCCCGAAGCGACCCTGCGCAAGGTCCTCGGTGCGAACCTGACGGCGCTGCTCTCCACCGTCGCCTGAACCGATTTTCGTCGCGCTCCGTATTCATGGTGCGAGAGGTCTCGTTTCTCCGGAGGTGACAGATCGTCATCTCTGTCAGGCGTGAAATGGTTGCTTTATCACCCTTTGTAATTGCGTAAGGCAACAAGTGTGAGCGTGATCGCCGTGTTCATAACGCATTGCGTCCGGACTGTCGCCAATAGGTCGATTCGCGGTTATCGTGATTACGCCGGGGTACCACACAGGCAGAGGGTGGTGGGCGATGATTTGGCAACTCTGGGTGGCGATCGGCATCGTCGCGGCCGTCCTCCTCCTGCTCGCGGCGACCCGGATGCGGCACGCCCAGCACGTCTTCGACGACATCACCCAGGTCGAGCGCCCGGCGCACGCCGACGAGCTCGCAGACCGCCGTACCGGACGGGTCGCACCCGAGACGGGCCGGCACCGCAAGCACGGCTGACATTCTTCGAGGCGGCTCGCCCGCCGAGGTTCGGAGCGCCCGGTCCCCACACCGGGTCCCGCCCAGCACCGCTCATGATCGGTGGCCGCACAGCGCCGATCGTGAGCGGTGCACTCTGTGTCGTAGGTCAGTCGTTCGATGAAGCAACAATCCGTGCTGGGTCAGACGCTTGTTGAAGGCAACAGAGAGTCGTGTGTCATGCGCTTAATCCAGTAGGCCGTCTCGCCGGGCTACCGCGGCGGCTTCGGTCCGGGAGCGGACGCCGAGTTTGCCGAGGATGTTCGACACGTGCACGCTGACTGTCTTCTCGCTGATGTACAGCTCACGAGCGAGCTGCCGGTTGGTCCTGCCCTCGGCCAGCAGCTTCAGCACCTCGGTCTCGCGAGCCGTCAGCGAACCACCGCCCAGCCCCGGACCGTCGGTACCGCCGAGCTCATCGAGTAGTGGTTTGGCGCCGAGCGCCCGCGCTGCCTCGGCAGCCAGGAGCGCCTGCTCGTTCGCCTCGGAGACCTTGCCGGCCGCCCGAAGAGCGTCGGACAACCGCGCCCGCGACCACGCCTGCTCGTGGACATACCCGTACCCGAAGGCTTCCGTCGTCCGCCGCCACACCGCCACGTGCTCCTCGGGCGAGGGCGGATCGATCCCGGTCAGCCACCGCAGCCGCTCCCACTCGGCCTCGAGACGCGACAACCAGGCAAGCCCTTCGACGCCCAGCAACCGCCCGGGCGGCAGGCCCTTCTCGGCCGTCATCTGACCGCCCGCGACCAGCTCCGCACCGCGGGCGACCAACTCCTTCGCCGCGGACGGCTCACCGACCGCGCGGTGGCAGAGCACCTGCAGGCCGATGGCCGAGAACCGGATCCGCCCGGTGAACAACTCCGTCTGATAGATGTCCTGGGACAGGGCCGTGATGTCCGCGATCAGCTTCTCCGCGTCGGCCGGCCGATCGAGCTGCCGGTACGCGTCGACGGCCGGCTGGAGGCCGTTGATCGGCAGCAGCAGATCCAGCTCCCACCACTTCCGCAGCGTCTCCATCTCCTCGGCGACGGCAGTGTCTCCGCGGCCGCCCCGAACGTTGAACTCGATACCCCGCAAAGCGGCCGCCGACGCTGCCGGCGTACCGGAATCGACCCGGGTGGTCTCCGTCACTGCATCCCACTCGCCGAGCGTGAACTGCGTCAACGCGAGCATCCGCCGGGCGTCGAACCCGTACGCCGCCCACTGCCGGCCCAGCTCGGTGGCTCGCCGGCAGGTGGTGGCGAAGGTCGCCTTGGCCGCCTGCAGGTCACCTTCCTCGTACTGGATCGAGCCGAGCAGGAACCGGCTGCGCACCTCGGCCGCCGCGTCACCGGCCAGCTCGGCGCGCACCGCGGCTTCTTCCATCTGCCGCGCCGCGGTCGCCGGATCGCCGGCCCGGCGACGCAGCTGGGCCAGCGTGATCCCGGCGTCACCAGCGGCCGACTCCTCGCCGGCCTCGCGGGCGATCTCGAGCGCCTTGTGCGCCCAGCGCTCGGCCTCCATGGACCTGCCGAGACCGGCCGAGACCCGCGCGTACAGCGTGGCGATCTGTGCCTTGAAGACGGTCGACGGCTCGTCGGCGACCAGCTTGAGCGCCTGGGTGGCGGCCTCGTTCGCCTCTTGGTCCTGATCGATGACCAAGGCGATATCGGCCAGCGGCAGCAGCAACTGGGCCCGCTGAATCTTGGGCGCGTCGGCCGGCAGATCGGCGAGCGCCTTGCGGAGCAGCTTGAGCGCCCGCAGGTGCTGCGACGAGAGGGTGGCCGCCATCGCGGTGTCGGCGATCAGCCAGGTCTTGTCGATCGTGTTGTCCTCGGCGGCGTTCGGGAACAGCTCCAGCGCCATCTCGTAGTGCTTCAGCGCCTCCTGGGGCGCAGCGACCGAGATCGCCTCCTGCCCGGCCCGGACCCGCGCCTCGAACGCGGTCGCCAGATCATGTGAGCGAGTCGCATGCCCGGCCAGCTCAGCCGCCGTACCAGCGACGGTCTGATCCTTCAGCGCCTGCACGTACGACGCATGCTGGCGAACTCGCTCGCCGGGCAGCAGATCGTCGTACACGGCCTCGGCCAGTAGCGCGTGGCGGAAGTAGTAGCTGGCATTGCCCGGTACATCGATGATGTGCGCGTCGATGAGCTCGCGCAGCGCGACGTCCAGCTGGCTGTCCGGCAGCCCGGCGACCGTGGTCAGCAGCGTGTGCGGAACCCGGCGGCCGGCCACCGCGATCACCCGCGCGACCTGGCGAGCCTCATCGGACAGCGGGTCGAGCCGAACCAGCAGCAGATCAGCCAGATCAGGCGGAACGGCGGCGCTGTCGCCCATCGACGACGCTGCCACCAGCTCCTCGGTGAAGAACGCATTGCCGCCGGCCCGATCGAGGATCCGCCGTACGTCGCTCTCCGGGAGTGGCTCGGTGAGCAGGGAATCGAGCAATGAGCGCGACTCGGTGGCGTCCAGCGGCAGCAGGTTGACCCGGCGGACGCGCGGGTTGCGCGACCACTCGGCGATCGGGCGGCGCAGCGGGTGCCGCCGATGCAGGTCGTCGCTGCGGTACGAAACCACGAGCGTGAGGCGCTGCGCGGTCAGCCGGGTGATCAGGAAACCGATCAGGTCCCGGGTGGAGTCGTCGGCCCAGTGAGCGTCCTCGACGATCACCAGCAGCGGCTCGCTGGTCGACAACGCGGTGAAAGCGCCGAGGACCGCGTCGAACAGCGCGGCGCGATCCAGCGGGCCGTCCTGCGGAACCGGCTGGGCGCCGATCAGGCGGTGGGTCGGCAGCAGCCGGCCGATCGCCGGGAAGTTGGTGAGCACGCTCTCAACGAGATCCGGCCGGTCACCGGCCAGCCGGCCGAAGATCTCCGAGAACGGCAGATACGGCAGGCCGGCGTCACCGAAGTCGGTGCAGTGCCCGACCAGTACGCCGAACCCGCGCTCGTGGGCACCGGTCGCCACCTCGTCCAGCAGGCGGGTCTTGCCGACGCCCGCGTCACCGGACAGCAGAACGGCACCGGCGCGACGCGTTTTGGCGTCGTCGACGGCACTGAGGAGGGCAGCCATCTCGGTCGAGCGGCCGACGAGAGGTGTCGAGGTCCAGGGCACGGTGTCCATCTTCGCCCCTGGAGCCGACACAAATCGACGGCATCCCGTCCGATGAGCGCCACCGGCAACAAAAACGCCGTCCCTGACCTGGACTATCCGGTCAGGGACGGCGGTCCTGGCACTCATGCGGCCGTAGTGAAGGAACGGCGGCGGGCGTGCCGCGGGGCGGGCTTGGCGGCCTGCTCCGGACGCGTCCAGCGGCTCAGCTTGCGGAACTCACGCGTGGTGCGCTCCTGGCGGTAGGCAGTCTCTGCCTGGATCGTCTGCGGTGTGATGAACATGGTGTACCTCCCTTCAGGCTTTCCGGCCGAACAAGTGGGTGAGGGCCCGGCGGGCTCCGGTGCTCCGGTGCTGCCGGAAGTCACGGGCGAGACGCTCCTGGCGGTAGGCGACCTCGGCCTTGACCGATTCGTTCGTGTACATGGCGTTCTCCTTGGTTGGTGCCGGCGTCCTGCCGACATGAGTAACTCTGTTCTTCTGAGGTAGCTCCGCACATCGGAACTCCTCCCTATCCCGGCTCCCTAGGGGGTCCTAGGGAGTCCGGGCCGGCACCTAGGAGGTGCCTCGAGGGGTGTTCACATGACGGGGTGGGCGCGGAGTTCGGGGGCGCAGGGCTCGGGCCGCTGCGTCTTCGGCTTGCGCTGGAACCAGAGCGGGCGCTGATACGAGCGCCGCAGCTTCTCCTGGCGGTACTGGACCTCGGCCCGGACCATTTCTGGCGTGTAGAAGGACATGCCCAGACAGTGCTCGCCTGAGGAGCAGCGCCGCATCGGCACAACTCCCTATGCCGGGCTCAGGAGGTTCCGTAGTCCAGGCTGAGCTCGAAGTAGGAGGGGTCGAGCAGGCACTCTGCGTACTCGGCGAAGCGGTCGTCCGCGGTCCAGCTCGTCCGCTCGGTGTGCAGGAACCAGGAGCCGGTACGGCGTCGCAGCAGCTTGGCCTCGTCTGCCTGGAGCGCTCGGGCGCGGAGCCGTTGTTGGCAGTGGTCCGGGTGGAGACCGGCGCGGGTCAGGGTGAGCGCGATCGAGTCACCCACCAGACCGCGTTTCGGCAGCTCACGCAGGCTGTCCAGCGCCGGGATCCAGCTGCGCTCCCAGGCGATCGGTTTGCTGCCGGTGACTTGCAACCGCTCGATCACTATCAGTTTCTCGGTGCGGTCATGCCGGTGGTGCGTGTGTTCGTGGGCGATGCGGATGGTGCGGAGTTCGACTTCGAGGTCTCGGTCGGTGGGGGAGTGGGTCCAGCCGAGGCGGCCGTCGAGGGGGCGGCCGTCGAAGACCACGAACGAGCCTTTGCCGGTCCGGGTGCTGATCAGGCCTTCCTCGGTCAGCTGGGCCAGCGCCGCGCGGACCGTGTTCCGGCTGACCCCGAACCGGCGTGCCAACTCGACCTCACCGGGCAGGCGGGCCCCACGCCGTACCAGCCCGGCTTTGATCTCCCGGGCGAGCACGGCGGCGACGCGCTCGTGCTTGAGGCCCTCTGGCATTAAGCGACGGCCTCCTGGCGGCGGATGGCGCGGCTGCCGGTGACGAGCTGGACGACGAAGCCGAGGACCAAGGCGACCAGGACGCCGAGGTTGGCGTAGGCCCAGGCACCGTCCTTGAGGCCGAGGCCGAACGGCTGGAGCAGATAGCCCTGCCAGCCCAGCCAGGAGGCGAAGGTGTTGGTGACCAGGCCCCAACCGATGCCGGTGGCAACGAGCATGGTCAGGACGGGCGCCCAGCGGATATCGCCGTACCGGCCGATCGGGTCGTAGAGGTCGCGTTCGGCGTAGTCGCGGCGGCGGGTCGCGATATCGGCCAGCATGATCCCGCACCAGGCCGCGATCGGGACGCCGAGAGTGATCAGGAAGCCCTGGAACTGGCCGAGGAACTCACCGCCGAAGAACACCACGTAGATCGTGCCGGCGATCATCACCACACCGTCGATGAGCGCAGCGACCCACCGCGGAGCCGGGAGGCCGATGGAGAGCAGGGCCAGGCCGGACGAGTAGATGTCGAGGACGGCGCCGCCGACCAGGCCGAGTACGGCGACGATCACGAACGGGACCAGGAACCAGGTCGGCAGCGCGGCGGCCAGAGCGCCGATCGGGTCGGCGCCGATCGCCGTACTGAGGTCTGCGGAGGAACCAGCCAGGAGGAGACCGAAGAAGAGCAGTACGAGCGGCGCGATCGAACCGCCGAACGTCGTCCAGCCGACCACACCGCGGCTCGACGACCGGCGCGGCAGGTAGCGGGAGTAGTCGGCGGCCGCGTTCACCCAGCCGAGGCCGAAGCCGGTCATCAGGAAGACGAGCGCACCGATCACCTCCTGCGTCGAACCGCTCGGGAGCGCGGAGACGGTGCTCCAGTGGATCTTGTCCGCGACCAGGGCGATGTAGACGACGGTCAGGACGCCGGTGACCACGGTGATGACCGTCTGCGCCCGCATGATCAGGTCGAAGCCGAGGACGCCGCAGACGACGATCAGTACGCCGACGACCAGTAGCGCGACGATCTTCGTCACGGTGCCGCCGCCCCAGCCGAGCCGCTCGAACACGGTCGCCGTGGCGAGTGTCGCGAGGATCGTCAGCACGGTCTCCCAGCCGACCGTCAGCAGCCAGGACACGAGCGACGGCAGCTTGTTGCCGCGCACCCCGAAGGCCGCGCGGCTGAGCACCATCGTCGGCGCCGAACCACGCTTGCCGGCCAGCGAGATCAGACCGCAGAGCAGGAACGAGAACACGATCCCGACCGCCCCGGCCACAACCGCCTGCCAGAACGAGATCCCGAACCCGAGCGCGAACGCGCCGTAACTGAGCCCCAGCACCGACACGTTGGCCCCGAACCACGGCCAGAACAGCTGACTCGGCCGCCCCTTCCGATCGGCGTCGGCAATCACGTTCAGCCCGTTGCTCTCCACACTGAAGGCGCGGGTCTCGACCTGCTCAGCCATGGCCGTCTCCTAGCAGAATGAACCTGTTCAGTCCTGTTCAATCACGGTAGTCGAGAATAGGCGGCATGCGAAGCGCAGCGGTGGACGGATTCGAGCTCGAGTACGACCGGTTCGGCGAAGGCCCGGCGGTGGTGTTGCTGCACGGCTGGCCAGGCGACCGAACCGACTACCGCCTCCTCGCCCCACTCCTCGCCGACCGCGGCTTCGACGTAGTAGTCCCCGACCTCCGAGGCTTCGGCGCCTCATCCCGCGCCGCGGCCGCCCCCGAGGCGTCCCCTCCCATCACCACACCCACCGATCCGGCACAGTTTGGTGCGGCTGGGCAGGCTCGGAGTGTTGTTGGGTTGATCGAGGAGCTCGGACTCGACCAGCCCGTGCTCGCGGGCTATGACGTGGGTAGTCGGGTGGCACAGGCGATCGCGCGGACACACCCCGAGCTGATTGACGGACTCGTGGTCGCACCGCCGTTGCCGGGGATCGGGAAGCGGGTCTTCTCGGAGCAGGCACAGCGGGAGTTCTGGTACCAGTCGTTCCACCGGCTCCCGCTGATCGAGGAGCTGATCGACGGCAAGCCGGATGCAGTCCGGTCGTACCTGAACCACTTCTGGCAGCACTGGTCCGGCCCGGGATTCGTGCCCGACCTCGACCACCTGGTCGAGGTGTACTCGGTCCCTGGCGCGTTCACCGCCTCGCTCAACTGGTACCGCGGTGGCTCCGGCGCGGTCGCGATGTCCGCGGCCGAGACGGCGCCCGCGTCGTACGACCGGATCAATGTGCCGACGGTCGTGCTGTGGCCGGAGTTCGACCCGCTGTTCCCACGGGCGTGGTCGGACCGGCTCGACGACTTCTTCAGCGACGTCCGGCTGCGGACGGTCGACGGCGTCGGGCACTACGCGCCGCTGGAGTACCCGGAAATCCTCGCCGAGGAGATCGCGGGACTAGGCTGAGCCCATGTCCCAGACCGACCTGCCGCTGCCGGCCGTGCGCCCGGCCGTGGGTGCGCTGGCCAAGCTCGCGCCCACCCCGGTCCGGTACCTGCTGAACTGGGGCCGGAAGTACTCCCTGTGGGTGTTCAACTTCGGCCTGGCCTGCTGCGCGATCGAGTTCATCGCGGCGTCGATGGGACGGCACGACTTCATCCGGCTCGGTGTCATCCCGTTCGCGCCGGGCCCGCGGCAGGCGGACCTGATGGTCGTCTCCGGCACGGTCACCGACAAGATGGCGCCGGCCATCAAGCGGCTCTACGACCAGATGCCGGAGCCGAAGTACGTGATCTCGTTCGGCTCCTGCTCGAACTCCGGCGGCCCGTACTGGGACTCGTACTGCGTGACCAAGGGCGTCGACCAGATCATCCCCGTCGACGTCTATGTGCCCGGCTGCCCGCCGCGTCCGGAGGCGCTGCTGCAGGGCATCCTCAAACTGCAGGAGAAGATCGCCGGCGAGAAGCTCGCCGACCGATACGACGAACCGTCGGCCGCCGCGCTCACCCGCGACCTGGTGCCGCCGCAATGAGCGATGCGCTGGATGCCCTCACCACAGCCGGCATCGAGGCAGTGGCCGCGGACAGCTTCGGTCCCGCGACGATCGACGTACCGGCTGCTGACTGGGTCGCCGCGCACGAGGTGTTGCGCGACGGGGTCGGGTTCACCTTCTTCGACTTCCTGTCCGCCTCCGACGAGCTCACCGACGGCTTCCGGATCGTCACCCACCTGGCCGACTTCTGGGGCGGTGCGCACGTCGACCACGTCCTCGTCCGCACCCTGATCCCCCGCGCCACCCCGCAGCTCGCCACCCTCTCCGACCTGTACGCCGGCGCGAACTGGCACGAGCGCGAGACCCACGAGATGTTCGGCATCACCTTCGACGGCCACCCGAACCTCGTCCCCCTCCTCCTGCCCGACGGCTTCGAAGGCAACCCGCTCCGCAAAGAGTTCATCCTCGCTGCCCGCGTCGCCAAACCCTGGCCCGGCGCCAAAGAACCCGGCGAGTCCGACCACGCCCCCACCTCCGGCGCCCCCTCCCGCCGCCGCACCCTCCCACCCGGCGTCCCCGACCCCGACTCCTGGGGCCCCCGCCCACCCGGCACCCCCGACCCAGACCCCCTGGCCCCCGCCCAAGCCGCCGCCACCCCAGCCCGCCGAACCCCACCCAACCGCCGAACCAAAAAACAAACCACCCCAGACGCGGCTACCCCCGCAAACGCAACCGCCCCTGCGGATGCACCTGCCCCCACAGACGCCACCCCACCCACGGATGCTGCTCCTCCCGACGCGTCTTCGCCTGGGTCTGCCTGACGACACTGCGTACAGACGAACGGGTAATAGTCACTCCGTCAGCGGATTCTGCCGCGCCCGGACGCTGCGGCCCGGCAGTTGCTGCGCACTACTACCCGTTGTTCTGTACGCCTTCGAAGTCGGCGGCGTGGTCCCGGGCCCAGGTGGCGAAGGTCAAGGCCGGGCGGCCGGTCAACGTGGCGACTGTGGTGGTGACGGGTTCGGGGGTGATGACGAGGCTGGACCAGTAGGTGACGGCGCTGTCGGCGAGGAGAGCGTCGGCGCCTTGGGCGAGCATTTCCTGGCGGGCCTCGTCGTCGGTCAACTCCTCGACCCGGATCGGCCGGCCGACGACCTCGGCGATCGTGGCGACCTGGTCTTCCTGGGTGATGGCTTCGGGCCCGGTGAGCTCGTACGACTTCCCGATGTGGTGATCACCAACGAGAGTCAGTACGGCGACCGCTGCGATGTCACGCTCGTGGATGAGGGACCGCGCGGCCTTCGGATAGGGAATCCGTACGACGCCAGTGCGGATCTGCTCAGCCCAGCTCAGCGTGTTCACGGCGAACCCGCTTGGCCGGACGAACGTCCAGTCCCGATCCTTCAGCAGCTCCTCGATCTCGCCCCAGAACCCACCCCCACCCAGCGTCGACAGGTACACGACTCGCCGCGGCAGCTCCGCGACCACGGCCGCGGCACCTTCCGACGAGAACCACGGCCACAGCAAGAAGGCGGCATCCGCCCCAGCCGCAGCCCGTCGTACGGCGGCTGGATCCTGCAGATCACCTGCCACCAGCTCGACATCCGCGGGTAGGTTCGCGAGGTCCGGCGTACGGACCAAGGCTCGGACGGTGACCCCGGCGGCGAGGAGGCCGGTGACGATGTGGCGGCCGGTGCGGCCGGTGGCTCCGATGACGAGAACTGTGCTCATGACGCCAACGATCGGACCTCAACGGTGGTTCAGGTCAAGCGGAACTCGATAGGGTGGCGGGCATGCTGGAGTTCGTGGTGCGGGTGGTCGGCGTGATCGTCGCCTTCCTGGTGGCGCCGCTGGTGGTCGGTCAGGCCGAGCACAAGGTGATGGCGCACATGCAGTCACGGCTCGGCCCGATGTACGCCGGGGGATTCCATGGCTGGGCGCAGCTGGTGGCGGACGGGGTGAAGTTCGTCCAGAAGGAGAGCGTGGTCCCGGCCGCGGCGGACCGCCGGGTGTTCGAGTGGGCGCCGTTCGTCGCGATCCTGCCGTACATGGCCGCGCTGGCCGCGATCCCGATCGCGCCGGGCATCGTCGGCGCGGATCTGGAGTCCGGGCTGTTCTTCGTGCTCGCGGTGATGAGTGTCGGCGTGCTCGGTTCGCTGATGGCGGGCTGGGCCAGCGGGAACAAGTACAGCCTGCTCGGCGGTCTCCGGGTCGCGGCCCAGCTGATGAGCTACGAGCTCCCGTTCGTGCTGTCCGCGGCCAGCGTCGCCGTCGCCGCCGGCTCCCTGAGCCTCACCGGCATCGCCAACGCCTGGAACCCGTGGTGGCTGCTCTGGCAGCTCCCCGGCCTGGTCGTCTTCTTCATCGCCGGCCTCGCCGAGCTGCAACGCCCACCCTTCGACATGCCGGTCGCCGACTCCGAGGTCATCTTCGGCCCCTACACCGAGTACACCGGCCTCCGCTTCGCCCTCTTCCTGCTCGCCGAGTACGCCGGCATCGTCATCCTCTCCGCCCTCACCGCCGTCCTCTTCCTCGGCGGCTGGTCCGGCCCCGGCCCCGACTCGATCGGCTGGATCTGGACCATCCTCAAAACCGCCGTCGTCGCCTTCGCCGTCATCTGGGTCCGCGTCTCCTTCCCCCGCATGCGCGCCGACCAACTCCAAAAACTCGCCTGGCAGGTCCTGGTGCCGGTGGCACTGGCCCAGCTCGCGATCACCGGCATCGGCGTCGTCTTGACCTAGACCACGCTCCAGCAGGCAGAGTCGACAGCATGATCCAACGGACTCGTTTCGAGGAGCTCCGGCGCACCGCCTGACCCGAACGACAGGACGTGTAGGTATGCGGCGGCGCTCGCGTGGCATGTCCAGGCGGGCGCTGCCGTCTACGTATACGGCTACCTCCTGTCGTTAGGGCGGTTAGGGGGTGGCGAGGGCTTCGGTGGGGGATAGGTGGGAGGCGCGGATTGCTGGGTAGAGGCCGGCCAGGGCGCCGATCACGAGGGTGGCCAGTACGCCGCCGGCCAGGGCCCAGACGGGGATTACGGTCAGCCAGTTCTGGTACGACGCGTAGGCGGCGGTGACTGCGGATCCGAGGAGGGCTCCGCCGAGGCCGCCCAGGGCGGAGAGCAGCAGGGACTCGGTCAGGAACTGGGTGCGGATCTGGCCGCGGGTGGCGCCGAGGGAGCGGCGGAGGCCGATCTCGGCGCGGCGTTCGAGGACCGAGATCACCATGATGTTGGCGACGCCGACCCCGCCGACGAGCAGGGCGACCGCGCCGAGACCGAGGAGCAGACCGGTAAAGGCCTGACCAGCGGCCTGTTTCGCGGCGAGTGCGTCGGAGGGGCGCGACACCTCGACCTCGTTCGGCGCTTCGGGGTTGGCTGTTGCCCCGAGCACCGATCGGACTGCCTCGACCTGGGCGTCGTCCGAGCGGGTGTAGATCGTGGTCGGGTGCCCGTCGAAGGCCAGGGTGCTGGCGGCGGCCGGCCAGCCCATCAAGGCGGCAGCGTCCAGTTCGGGCGCCAGCGCGGCCGGTTCGAGAATCCCGAGCACGGTGAACCAGGTGTTGCCGATCAGCACCTGGACCTCCGGGCCCGCGCGGGTGATCCCGAGTCGCTCGGCCGCGCCGGCCCCGAGCACAGTCGCCGGGTAGCGGCCGGTCGCGGCGTCGAGCCATTTGCCACTGCGGACCGTTGCGCCGATGGTGTCGAGCAGGTTCGTCCGAGCGGCGTACGCGATGATGCCGTTCGTCTCGATGACCGGGATCTTGTTGCTCCGGTACACCGAAGCGCCGTCCACCGTGCCGACCGCCGACTCGGCCCGGACGGGCGCGATCCGGCGGACCATCTCCTCCGCGGTGAGTGGGAGCTGGGCCTGCTCGCCGGTCAGCCGGACCCCCGGCGCGACCGTGAGCAGATTGGTGCCCAGGGCATCGAGTTGCCCGTCGAGCTCGGCGCGGGAGGACGACGAGATACCGACCACCGCGACCATCGCGGCGATCCCGATCGCGATCCCCAGCGCGGACAGGAACGCCCGCATCGGCCGCGTCCGCAGTCCTACGGCACCAACTCGTACGACGTCACGCAGCCCCAGGCTCGCCGGCCGCAACTCGCTTCCCTCACGACCGGCCCGTCGCGCGCTCATATCCCCTCCTCCAGGATCAGGCCGTCGCGCATCCGGACCTGACGCGGCAGCGCGGCCGCGATGTCCCGGTCATGCGTGATCACGACGACCGTCGTACCGCCCGCATGCAGGTCCCGCAGCAGCTCCATCACGCCGGCACCGGACGCCGAGTCGAGTGCTCCGGTCGGCTCATCAGCCAGCAGTACGGCGGGTTCGCCCGCGACCGCTCGTGCCACGGCGACCCGTTGTCGCTCGCCACCGGACAGCTCATGGGGTTCGTGATCCATGCGGTGCCCCAGGCCGACCCGCTCCAACGCGGTCGCCGCCCGCTTCCGCCGTACCGATGATCGGAGCCCGGAGTAGAGCAGCCCGTCGGCCACGTTGTCCAGGGCGCGACGGCCGGACGCGAGATGGAACTGCTGGAACACGAACCCGATCCGGGTCGCCCGCAACGCGGACAGGCCCGAGTCCGACAGCCGCGCCACGTCGTACCGGTCGATCCGGACCGCGCCGGAGGTCGGCCGGTCGAGGGTGCCGAGGACGTTCAGCATCGTCGACTTGCCGGAGCCGGACGGGCCGACGATCGCGACCAGTTCGCCGCGGTCGATGCGCAGACTGACACCACCGAGGGCGGTCACACCGCCCGGATACACCTTGGTCACCTCGTTCAGCTCGATCACTTGGGGATCCCCACTACGGTGCCGGCCTTGATCCCGGCGCCGCTGACCTCGACCTGACCGCTCGCGAACAGACCAGTCTTGACCGGCACGTACGACGATGCCGTGCCGTCGGTGACCTCGACGCCGAAGCCGCCTTCGCGCAGGGCGACCAGTGCGGAGACCGGGACGGTCAACACGTTCTTGCGTTCCGAGGAAGTAAAGGTCACATCGACGGAAGCGAGCGCCCAGGCGGCGACGGCCTTTTGGTTGTCGATAGCAACGATTACTTCCACCTTGGTCTCCGGATCCTTGGCCGGGTCGGCGGCCGGGATGATCACCGTCGACACCTTCTCCACCTTGCCCGGTACGGATTTGCCGTCCGGCAGCGTCAGGTCGACCTTCGACTGCGGCTTAGCAAGACGTTGATCCGCCGCGTCCAGCTGAACCGTGACGGCCTTCCGCGTGCCGGTGTAGGTGAGCACCGGCTGGTTCGGCCCGAGTGGTGCGCCTTCCTCGGCCTGGACGCTGTCGACGCGAATGTGGGCGGGAGCGAACAACACGGACCCGAGCTCCACCACGCCGGTCTCGTCCAGACCGAGATCCTCCTGCCACTCCGAAACAGCTTCGGCGGTATTGGCGGTGTACTCGTCGTCAACAGTGAAACCGTCATAACCCAGAGCCTGCAGATTGTGCTCGAGCTGCTGGACGTCCGGTCCTTCGCTCCCGTCCGCGAGCCGCCGGTACGACGGCAGAGCGCCGTACAGCAACGTGGTTGGCTTGTTGTCGACGCTGTAGACGGTGTTGCCGCGCCGGAGTTCCTGCCCGCTGTCCGGCAGGCTGGTGATGGTTCCGGCGACCCGGTTGACCGCGGTGGACGTCGTACCGAAGCCGAGCTCGCCGTCTGCGGTCTCGGTGTCCTTGAGCGTCTGCTGGGTGACCTTGGCGGTGTTGACCGGCAACGGCTGTGCGGTCTGATTCGTGGCCTGGCTGGTGTCGCCCCGGTTGACCAGGAAGGCGCTCATCGCACCTCCCGCGGCCAGGACGGCCACAGCTGTCAGCATCTTTCGCATCAGCGCGCCGCCAGGATGCTCTGGCACGCTTCCTGCGCCTTCGGGAAGTCGGGGTCTTCACCGACCTCCGGGCCGATCATGATGCCGCGCTGACCGGGCTTCGGGTCCGGGAACTTCTCCACACCGTTCTCCCGCATGCATGCCGCGTGCTTGCGGCCGTTCTCCTCCTGCTGCGGATTCGGTGCGGCGTCGGCCTGCGGGTTGTACTCCCGGCACGCCTCCATGGCCTTCTGGACCTGCTCCTGCGAGACCCCCGAGCCAGGACCGAACTTGAGCATCGGCCCCTTACCGGGCTCCGGATCCGGCACGTTCAGCCCGTTCTCGCGCAGGCACTGGGTGAACTTGACCGCCTTCTCGTCCCGGCTCAGGCTGGGCGACGCGCTGCTGCTCGGGGCGGTGGACTGAGCGCCGGAGCCCGACGCGACCTGGCTGTCCGGCGCCTCCGCACCACAACCAGTCATCAGTACGACGGCCGCCAGCGCCGCGGCGGCCAAGGTGGTCTTGCGCATGAACATCTCCTCTAGCTCGGGGTGATGGCCACAGCCTTCGCCGAAGGCCGTTTCCCGGCTGTTTCCGAGTGCGATAACGCGGAGGAAACCTGGCGGTCGGGGATCATGGGGACTGTGCGCGTACTGGTGGTCGAGGACGAGCCGCTGCTGGCAGCAGCGATCGCGGAGTGGTTGCGCGACGATTCGCATGCCGTCGACGTGGCCGGCGACGGTGCTGCCGCGCTCGAACGGCTGACCACGAACGAGTACGACGTACTGGTGCTGGACCGCGACATCCCCGTCGTACACGGTGATGACGTGTGCCGGCAGGTGGTGGAGTCCGGGTCGATGACCCGGGTGCTGATGCTGACTGCGGCCGCGGCGGTCACGGACCGGGTCTACGGCCTCGGTCTCGGGGCGGACGACTACCTGACCAAGCCGTTCGCCTTCGCCGAGCTGGCAGCACGGGTGCTGGCGCTGGGCAGACGGAGTCACCCGGCCGATCCGCCGGTACTGCGGCGGGCCGGTGTCACGTTGGATCCGGCCCGGCACGAGGTGTTCCGGGACGGTCGCTATGTACCGCTGTCCAAGAAGGAGTTCGCCGTACTCGCGGAGCTCCTCAGAGCCGACGGTGCGACCGTGTCGGCCGAACAACTGCTGGAGAAGGCATGGGACGAGCACGTGGATCCGTTCACCGGAGTGGTGCGGCTGACCATCCTGAAGCTGCGCCGGAAGCTGGGCGAACCCGGTCTGGTGGAGACGGTCACCGGCGTTGGCTACCGCATCCCCTGACACTGCGGGGTCGCCTGACCCTCCTGTACGGCGGCCTGTTCCTGGCGGCGGGCGCACTGCTGCTCGGACTGACGTATCTGCTGTTCAGCAACAACTTCGGGCAGCAGTACCGAGTGATTGTGCAGGGCACTTATCTCAACCCGGGTCAGACCGGGAAGCCGCCAGTGCCGAACCAGGTGTTCGCCACGGGCAAGGACGGCACCATACTCACTGGTCCTGCTGCCGAGCAGGCGATGCGCGAGCAGCGCGAGCAGGTGCGGCAGGCGGCGACCAAGTCGCTTCTGACCCAGGGCAGCATCGCACTGGTGTTGGTCGGCGCATTGTCGGCTGGATTCGGTTGGCTGGTGGCCGGCCGGGTGCTGGCGCCGCTGCACCGGGTCACGGACACCGCCCGGCGCATTGCGGCCTCACCGGCGGCGCTGCACGAGCGGATCGCTTTGCGAGGACCGGACGATGAGGTGAAGAACCTGGCGGACGCGTTCGACACCATGGTCGAGCGGCTGGACCATTCGTTCGACGGTCAGCGCAGGTTCGTCGCCAACGCGTCGCACGAGTTGCGGACGCCACTCACGCTTGGGCGCGCGTTGGTCGAGGTGGCGATGCATCGCCGGACTGCCTCGGCGGACGTGAAGGAACTCGGGGAGAGCCTGCTCACGATCAATGCCCGGCATGAGCAGTTGATCGACGGACTGCTGATCCTGGCCGACTCGGAGAAGCAGCTGACCACGCCGTACCCGGTCAACCTCGCGGATATCGTCGACCACGTCGCCGGCCAACTCGGCGCGGAAGCTGCCGCGGCCGGGATCGAGATCATCCGCGGACCCGGCGACGCACCGGCCCGAGGTGACGCGCTGCTGCTGGAACGCCTGGTCCACAACCTGGTCGAGAACGGCATCCGCCACAACGTCCACCCGGGCTGGGTTCGGGTGATCTCCCGCGCCGCCGGCGACCAGGTGCAGGTCGAGGTGACCAACACCGGCCCGGAGATCCCGCCGTACGAGGTGGACGCGCTGTTCAAGCCCTTCTACCGGCTCGGCGCTGAGCGCCTGGTCAGCGGGAAGGGCGCCGGCCTGGGCCTGTCGATCGTCCGATCCGTAGCTGAGGCCCACGGCGGAACCGTCACCGCCGTACCCCGGCCCGCAGGTGGTCTGGAGATCACCGTCACCCTCCCAGCAGACCCGAGCTAGAGCAGCCTGCGTACCTTCGCCGGTGCCCGGGCTGTCCATGAATCGGTCACGACCTCGGTCAGCTCGTTTTCGTCCAGTTGGTCGAGCCACGCGAACACGGCTGACGGGAACGCCTTGGCCAGCCAGTAGGCATCGGGCGACGCAGCAACCAGCGCTTGCCGATCGGCCGGATCGGGAACCCAGAATTGCAGGATCTCCCGGCCCTCGTCGTTCCAGCGCAAGCGAGCGAACTGACGGCCGGCCACCTCGTACGTCGGCGACCCCTCGTGAGCGACCCCCGGAGCAGTCTCCGGGAGCTCAGCAGCGACCCGGCCGACGCGCACCCAGTCCGCCATCAGGACCTTGCGAGGAACGGCGCCGGATCGCCGTACCCGAGATCGGTCATGCCGGCCTTGCGGAACGCGTCGACGACCAGCGTCCGGCGTACCGCGGCGAAGGTGAGCACGTGCGCGATCATGCTCCCGTAGCTGGAGACTTTGGGCGGAGCGCAGGTCGAGTCGACGAAGGTTTCGTCGAACGAGTTCTCGGCGCTGACCCGATGGACCAGCTCGAGGAACCGCGGCCCCGCCACTTCGTAGCGATCCCGCAGCTGACCCAACGACACAGCTCTGCCGCTCTCCGGGAACTCGAACGGTTCGGCGGCCACGGCCGCGAGCCACATCTCGAGCTGCCAGACCATCCGGTCCAGCATCCGTCGTGGCGTGATCGGCGGTTCGTCCAGATCAGGTGCGGGGACCTCACCGTCGAGGACGTCGGGCGAGATGTCGCGGGCGCGGTCGATCAGTTCGCCGAGCAGACTCACGTGGTGCTCGGCGAGACCGGTGACGATGTCCATGCTGGTGACCTTTCGTCGGGCCGGCAGGCGGAGACCCGCCGGTGGATGGAAATGGACCCCGCTCGGTGCGTCGAGGAAGAACGGATGCGTCGGCTGCCGGCGCCACTGCTTCGGCGTCGTCCCGTAGGACCGCGAGAACGCCCGGGTGAACGCCTCGTGCGACCCGAACCCGGCATCGACCGCGATGTCGAGGATGCCGCGATCAGTACCGGCCAATTGGTACGCCGCTCGCTCCAGCAGCAACCGCCGCCGGAGGGCGATCGGGGTCTCACCCGCCACTGCCGTCGCGATCCGGTCGCAGTGGAACCGCGACAGGTGCAACCGCCGAGCCAGCTCGGCCCCGGATGCGGACACGTCGTCCAGGCTCTCGCCGACCACATCCACCAACGCCACGAACAGATCCATACGTAGATCCTGCCGATCCGCGGTCCCGTGAGTCTTGACCGCTTTTGCTCACTGTCTTCTGAGATTCACCTCGGCGCCACTGCTGAGCCGTTGATCTCCGGTGCCAGACCTGATGGCATTGGTCCGGACCAATCAATTGCCTTCGGAGGAGCCTGTGAACCGCCCCTTAGCTGTCACCGCTCTCGGTATCGTCGCCGCCACCAGCCTGCTCGCCACCTCCGCCTTCGGGGTTGCCGAGGCCCGCACCCAGAAGGTGCTGGTGATCGGCATCGACGGCGCGATGCTGACCAAGATCCAGGCCTTCAACACCCCCGCGATGAAAGAGCTGATCAGTACCGGCTCGGCCGCCAAGACCTCCTTGTACGCCGCGCCGTTCGCTCCGACCGTCTCGGGACCGGGATGGGCGACCAACGCGACCGGCGTCTGGCCGGACAAGCACAAGGTGAAGAGCAACAGCTGGGGAACGGGTTCGAACCTGACCCAGTACCCGGACTTCCTGACCCGGATCGAGCGCGCCCGCCCCGAACTGTCGACGTACGCGATCGCCGACTGGACCCCGCTGACCACCAACAGCGCCGGGCAGGCGATCTTCAGCGACGAGATCCAGAAGAAGGTCACCTACGACGGTGACGCCCTCGGCTGGGCGGCCGCCGATGCGCGGATTGCGACCGAAGCCGCGGCGTACCTGAAGGACACCGGCCCCGACGCGTCCTTCGTGTACTTCGGGGACGTCGACATCGCCGGCCACAGCTGTGGTGCCGCCGGTGCCTGCTACCGCAAGGCCACCGAGCAGACCGACAAGCACATCGCGACTCTGCTGACCGCGGTCCGCGCGCGGCCGACGTACTCGAACGAGGACTGGACCATCCTGGTCACCTCGGACCACGGCCACACCGAATCCGGCGGTCACGGTGGCAGCTCGCCCGCCGAACGGTCGTCGTTCATCATCCGCAACGGCCCCGGTACGACGCCTGGTACGCCGGCGATCGCCCCGAAGAACGTGGATCTCGCGGCCATCGTGCTGAGCCGGTTCGGGGTGTCCGCTCCAGAGCTCGACGGTCAGGCGACACCGCCCGCGGATCCGTTCGACTCGTTGGCCGGCTCATTGCAGTCGCGTTTGGACGAGACCGGCGTACCGGCCGAGGTGAAGGGCTGGACCCACAGCACGCCGGCGGGGTGGACGATCGACAACGCTGGTCTTGGTACTGGTGGCGTCCGTGAATGGCAGGGCTGGTCGTTCACCACGGACGACTTCTGGACGCGTGCGGCTCCCGACCAGTCGCGGGAAGGCAATGTCCGGGCGCGCGGTGTCTTCGCCGTCGCCGACTCCGACGAGTGGTCCGACAAGTCCCGCAGCGGTCTGTTCAACAGCAAGCTGTCGTCGCCGGCCTACGACGTCACCGGCGCAACGACCGCAACCGTCACCTTCTCCTCGCACTACCTGAAGAGTGGCAACGAGACCGCGACCGTGCTCGCCGCCTTCGACAACGCGGCACCCAAGCCGGTCCTCACCTACACAGCCGACGCCATCGCCAAGCAGGAGCGCCTCACCATCCCCGTCCCCGCCGGCGCCCGCAGCCTCAAGCTCACCTGGTCCCTCACCAACGGCGACAACGACTGGTACTGGGCGATCGACAACCCGAAGATCAGTCGCTAACGACACGTAGTAGTGGTAGAAACGGCGCCCGCGCGGGAGCTCCCCGCGGGCGCCGTCGTCTACGTACACACCTACTACCTGTCGTTACCGTCACTCAACAGCGTGGTAGAGGGCCAGAAACAGTTCTCCCGAGACCTGGCGCTTGGTTTGGCGGAAGATGACGGGGCCGGCGGCTTGGGCGGGGACCGGGGCCAGGTAGAGGCCGGAGGCCGGGCCGTCGGCGGGGGCGAATTCGTAGGACCGGCCGCCTGGCGTGCCTGCGAGCTCCAGGGAGTGCGCCCGGCCGCTGGCTTCGACACCGAAGACGGCGAGGTACGGCTCGAAGGCCGGGCCCTGGAGCTCGATGTTCGCGTAGTTCGGGCCGGACGTGGAGGTGGCCTGGACTTCGTCCAGCTGGTAGCGACGGCCGTGGAACTGGGCGATGACCGGGAGCTCGATGTAGTTGTAGGCACCGAAGGCACGGGTTTCGGCGCGGGTGTAGACGGCGGCACCGAGGAGCAGGCCGCGCGACTTCACCTCACGACCGTTGCCGTCGACAACTGTTGCGGTCAGCTGGACGGTGCGGCCGACGCGGACGCCCAGGTCCTGGCTCGGATCGGCCCCGAACCGCTCGCCCGGGAGCGGGTCGGACACGTTGTCGCAGGGGCGGGAGGTAATGACCTTCCCGTTGAGCCGCAGTACGACGGCGCCGATCCCGCTAGCCGACCCGTTCCCGGGGATCGTGCAGAAGATCCGGAAGTCGACCTTCGTGTCAGTCGGCGTCCAGGAGAACGACAACGGCCGATCGTTGATGCGCGCCACCTGCAGTTCGGCGCCGGCCACCTCGGCTTGATAGTTGACGCCGTTGATGACGTAGTCGTTCTTGGCCGGTTGGACCGGGCTAGTCGGCATGCCGTCGCTCGGGGGCGACGTGACCTGCGTCGGAGCGGGAACCGGGGTGGTCGCCGGTTCACCGCGGTCGAGGACCGGTGTACCGGTGAGGACCGCGCCGACCGCGACCAGGCAGGCCGCTGCACTGACAACCCCGGTCGCGACCCGGCGGCGTCGTACCTGGGTCGCCCGGCGCTGGACCTGGGCGAGCGGGGCCGGGGTGGCGAGATCGATCTCGTCCGCCTGGTCGCTGAGGTGGCGGCGGAGTTCGTCGAGGCTCATGACTGCTCCAGGGGGTGGTCGACGAGACGGGGATCGATGCGGAGTTTGGCCAGTGCCCGGCTGGTCTGGCTCTTGACGGTGCCGACCGAACAGCCGAGGATCCGGGCGGTCTCCGCCTCGGAGAGGTCTTCGTAGAAACGCAGTACGACGACCGCCCGCATCCGCCGGGGGAGTCGCTTCAACGCGCGGCCGAGGTCGACCGCAGGTTCCCCGTCGTACTGCGGGGAGTGGGGGAGCTCGTCGGTCGGATGCTCACCGTTCCAGCGGCGGCGCCACCAGGCGGCGTAGGTGTTGAGCATCGTCCGGTGCACGTACGCCCCCGGCTCGTCGATCCGCGCCCAGGCCAGCCAGCACCGGGCCAGCGTCGTCTGCACCAGGTCCTCGGCCAACGCCCGGTCCTGGGTCAGCAGGTACGCCGTCCGCAGCAGCTGCCCGTATCTCGCCGCGACGAAGTCCTCGAACTCCGCCCGGTCCACTGTCATTCCCACACCCTGCCCGAGTACCTGGGCCAACGCAGAGGTTGCACGCGGTGTCGATCCGGGCCCACCTCGTTCGTGTAGAGGGTGAGACTAGAGACCAGGAGGTCATGATGACGCAGTACTTGCTGAGCATTTATCAGCCGGACGGACCCGTGCCGGAGCCGGAGGTTCTCGAGAAGGTCATGCGGGAGCTGCAGGCAGTGAACGAGGAGATGCAGGCGGCGGGCGTGTGGGTGTTCGCGGCCGGGCTGCACCCACCGGAGACCGCGACCGTGGTCAAGGCGTCCGGCGGGGACGTGCTGGTGACCGACGGGCCGTTCACCGAGGGGAAGGAACACCTCGGCGGGTTCACGGTGATCGAGGTCGAGGACCTGGACGCCGCGCTGCACTGGGCCCGGAAGGTGGCGGTGGTGCTGGATCCGCTGTCGATCGAGGTGCGGCCATCCCAGGGCTGACTGTCGCCGAGGTGTTCCGGGCCGAGCACGGCCGCGCGGTGGCTGTGCTCACCCGGATCTTCGGTGATCTCGAGATCGCGGAGGACGCCGTCCAGGAGGCGTTCGCCACGGCGGTCGAGAAGTGGCCGGAGACCGGTGTACCGCCGAGCCCGGCCGGCTGGATCATCACGACCGCGAAGAACCGGGCGATCGACCGGTTGCGGCGTGAGGACAAGCGTGAGGACAAACATGCGCAGGCGGCGTTGCTGCATGCGCAGGACGAGCCGGAGGAGGTGGGAGCGGTGTACGACGAACCGTTGCGGCTGCTGTTCACCTGCTGCCATCCCGCCCTCGCGCTCAACGTCCGGGTCGCACTCACGCTGCGGATGCTCGGTGGGCTGACGACGACCGAGATCGCCCGCGCCTTCCTGGTGCCGGAGCCGACGATGGCGCAACGGCTGGTCCGGGCCAAGACGAAGATCCGCGCGGCCGGCATCCCGTACCGCGTCCCGTACGAGGCTGACCTGCCCGAACGCGTCCGCGGTGTCCTCGCGGTCGTCTACCTGATCTTCAACGAGGGGTACGCCGCTTCGTCCGGCGACACCCTCGTGCGTGACGACCTCGCGCTGGAGGCGATCCGGCTCGGCCGGGTCCTGGTCGACCTGATGCCCGACGAACCCGAGGCAGTCGGCCTGCTCGCCCTGATGCTCCTCCAACACTCCCGCCGCCGGGCCCGAGTCGACGCCGACGGCTCACTCATCCGCCTCAAGGACCAGGACCGCATCCAGTGGGACCCCGACCTAGTCGCGGAAGGCCAAGACCTGGTACGCCGTTGCCTCCGCCGCAAGCAGCCTGGTCCCTACCAACTGCAAGCCGCGATCAACGCCGTCCACAGCGACCCGCCACCCACCGACTGGACCCAGATCCTCCAGCTCTACAACCACCTACTAACCCTCGACCCCACCCCGGTAGTAGCCCTCAACCGAGCCGTAGCCCTGGCCGAAGTAGAAGGCCCAGCCGCAGCCCTGACCGTCGTCGACGAGCTCAACCTGGACACCTACTACCTCTTCCACGCCATCCGAGCAGACCTCCTCAGCCGCCTAAACCGCCCCACCGAAGCCCGAGACGCCTACCGCGTCGCCCAGGAGCTCACGGAGAACGCCGCCGAGCAACGCTTCCTCGCCACCCGCGCTCGCGCCCTCCCCACCTGACCTGGCTAGGGAGCTGCCCGCCCCCTGGAACTTCGCCTGGCGCCCCCAACCACATCAGTAGGGTTCGGCTATGCCGGGATTCGAGCTGATCTGTGAGGTGGAGCCGCCGACGCGGCCTGATCTGAAGAAGGTGCGGCACCAGATCGGGGTGATGAGCCCGATCGCGGACGCGTTCCTGATTCCCGACAACCACATCGGCCGGGCGACCGTGTCCAGTGTCGCCGTCGCCAATGAGGTGCAGGCGATGGGTTCCCGCGGCATTGCCTGCCTCAACTCGCGGGACCGCAACCTGCTCGGATTCCGCCGCGACCTGCTCACGGCGGCCGCGTACGGCGTGGAGCAGTTCCTGTTCGTCCATGGCGACGACCCCGCGGAGGGCGCGCGCACCAGCCAGCTCACGGTTCGGGCGATGATCGAGCAGACGCGCGAGACGACGTACCCGGGCTTGAAGCCCTTCCAGGTCGGCGCCACCACCCGCCTCCGCCCGGTCCCGCGCTGGAAGGCCGAGGCCGACTTCCTGTTCGTCCAGATCAGCTACGACGTCGACGAGCTCCTTCGCTGGCGCGATTCCGTCGACCTGACCATCCCCGTGTACGCCGGGGTGATGGTCCTCGCCAGTCCGACCATGGCCCGTAATCTCGCCGCCCTGCCCCAGCTCACGATCCCCGACAGCCTGATCGAAGCGGTCGGCCAGGACCGCGACGCCGGTGTCGACCACGCCTGCGAACAGATCCTCCGCATCCGTGACTCCGGCGCCTTCGACGGCGTTCACCTGATACCGGTGAGCCGTTACCGTCAGGTCGCGGCCCGCCTGGAAAGGGAGCTGGTCGCACCCAATCGGCGCGGAACCGACTAGTGTCCTGCTAGTACATGACTTCGACGGGGAGGTGGAGCGTGGGGGTACCGGGTAAGGGTCTGATCGATGGGCTGAAGGTCACCGCGAAGACCTTGGGCCGCCGATCCGTCACCGAGCAGTATCCGGAGGTCCAGCCGGAGCTGCCGCCGCGGTCGCGCGGGGTGATCGCGCTGATGGAGGAGAACTGCACGTCCTGCATGCTCTGCGCCCGCGAGTGCCCGAGCTGGTGCATCTACATCGACTCGCACACCGAGACCGCGCCGTCGGTCGGTGAGCAGGCCCGCGAGCGCAGCCGGAACGTGCTGGACCGCTTCGCGATCGACTTCAGCCTGTGCATGTACTGCGGGATCTGTATCGAGGCCTGCCCGTTCGACGCGCTGTTCTGGTCACCCGAGTTCGAGTACGCCGAGACCGAGCTCCGCAACCTCACGCACGAGAAGGACCGCCTGCGGGACTGGATGTGGACCGTCCCCGCCCCGCAGCCGATCGACCCCGGCCCGACCGTCACCGCGGTGGAGGGCGAGGCGTGACCACTGCGCTCTTCGCTGTCGCCGGTGCGGTGGCAGTGGCCGCCGCCGTGATGGTGGTGACGTCGCGCCGGATCGTGCACGCGGCCCTCTGGCTGGTGGTCACGCTCGGCGCGATCGCCGGTTGCTTCGGGGCTCTGCACGCGGAGTTCGTCGCACTCGTCCAGATCCTCGTGTACGTCGGTGCCATCGTCCTGCTCGTCCTGTTCGCGCTGATGCTCACCAAGGCCCCGACGAATCCGCTCCCCAACCTGACCACTGCGCGCAGCCCGTTCGCGGCCACCGTCGCGGTGGTTCTCGCACTGCTGCTGGGTTCCGGTGTGGTGTTTGCCTTCGGCAATCAAAAGATCAAGCCCGTCCCCGCAGGTTCTGCAGAAGCCGTCGGGACCTCGATCTTCAAGACCTGGGTGCTGCCGTTCGAGATCCTGTCGGTGCTGCTGCTGGCCGCACTGATCGGAGCGATCGCGTTGTCCCAGCGGAAGAAGGAGGACTGAGATGCCGCTCGTCCTCCCGCTGCTGCTCGCGGTCGTCCTGTTCTGCCTCGGCGTGTACGGCGTCCTGGCCCGCCGTAACGCGGTCACCATCCTGATGTCGCTCGAGCTGATGCTGAACGCGGTCAACCTCAACCTGGTCGCGTTCGATGCGTGGCACCTCGACGGCCTGGCCACCGGTCAGACCCTCGCGGTCTTCGTGATCACGCTGGCCGCGGCCGAGATCGGGCTGGGGCTCGCGATCGTGCTGCTGCTGTTCCGCGGCCACGGTCACGTCGACGCGGACGCCGCCCGCGACCTGGTCGAGCACGAGGAGTCGCCGACGTGATCGCGACCGTCTGGCGGGTGGCCGGCGTCGGCTTCTCGCTGCTCCTGCTGCTGATCGCCGGTCTCCTGTACGGCGCCGCCCCGGAGCAAGCCTCGTTCCTGGAATCGCAGATCGGCGACCTGACCATCGGGTTCGCGGTTCGCACCGACGATCTGACCCTGCTGCTGCTCGCGGTGGTTGGAGTCGTCGCGACCTGCGTGCAGGTCTACTCGCTCAGCTACCTGCACGAGCGCGCGGCGTCGTACCACGCGCTCGTCACGCTCTTCACCGCCGCGATGGCGACGGTGGTCGTCTCGGACAGCCTGTTCCTGCTGCTGATCGGGTGGGAGGTGATGGGCGCCTGCTCGTATCTGCTGATCGGTCACTACTGGGAGCGGCGCGACGCCCGCTCCGGCGCGGTGAAGGCGTTCCTGATGACCCGGCTCGGCGATGTCGGTTTCCTGTTCGGCATCTTCGTTCTCGGCGTCGGCGCGGGCACCTTCCGGATCTCCGAGCTCGATCCGGCCCGGATCTCGCCCGGTGTCCTGACCGCCGGCACGCTGCTGCTCCTGGTCGGCGTGGTCGGCAAGTCGGCCCAGGTGCCCTTGCAGACCTGGCTTCCGGACGCGATGCCCGGTCCGAGCCCAGTCAGTGCGCTGATCCACGCGGCGACCATGGTGGCCGCCGGTGTCTTCCTGATCGCCCGGCTGTACGACGTCTTCTCGGCCTCGGCCACCACGATGACCGTGCTCGCGGTGATCGCCTGCGTGACCATGCTGTTCGCGGCGCTCTGCGCGATGGCCGCGGTCGAGGTGAAGCGGGTGCTGGCGTGGTCGACGGTCAGCCAGCTCGCGATCATGTTCGCCGCGTTGTCGCTGGGCACGCAGGAGGGGCGTCATGCCGCGCTCTTCCACCTGGTCACCCATGCGGCATTCAAGGGTCTGCTCTTCCTCTGTGCAGGCGTGCTGCTGCATCAGGTCGGCAGTGCTGCCTTCGTGGTGCTGCGCCGGTACACGCGCCGCGGGGTGCTGCGGAACCGGCTGCGGGTGACCTTCCTGACGATGACGGTCGGCCTCGCGGCACTGGCCGGCGTACCGGGGTTTGCCGGGTTCTTCTCCAAGGACACCGTGCTGGAAGCGGCCTGGGAGCATGCGCACGGGGACGGTTCGGCGATCGGCTGGGTTGTGCTGGCGTCGGTCGGGCTCACGGCGGCGTTCACTGCGTTCTACTGCGCTCGGCTCTGGCTGTGGGTGTTCTTCCGGACACCGGCGCTGGCCGGGGCGATGGGTGCGTTCGAGCAGGACGACCCGATGGCGGACCTCGAAGATCCGGACACGTCGAAGCTCAAGGACGCGCCCTGGCTGATGCTCGGTCCGCTCGTCCTGCTGGCGGTGGCCGCGATCGGGCTCGGGTACGTCGACGGTCTGCACCTCAACTGGGTGATCGCGCTGGCTTCCACGGTTCTCGTGCTGTTCGGCGTACTGCCGGCGTACTCGCTGTGGTCGCGTGGCGCGGACCCGCGGCCGACGGTGCTGGAGCGTGAGTTCGGGATGGATCGGGCGTACCACGGGCTGTTCGTGGTGCCGGTGCGTTGGCTGTCCAAGCTGAGTGTGCTGGGAGATCGCGACGTGATCGGTGGCTACGTGCGCGCGGTCGGCCGCAGCGGGACACTCGCCTCCCAAGGCTTCCGCCTGCTGCAGACCGGCAACGTCCAGACCTACCTGACCGGAGCCGTGGTCGGCGTAGTCGCACTGGCGATCCTGGCGGGAGTGATCGCCCGATGATCACCGTGCACACTGCGAACGACAGCTTCGAGGTCGCCGTCCTCCTCGGCATCCTGATTCTCCCGCTGCTCGCCGCGCTGGCTCTCTGGGCGCTCCCGATTCAGCTAGGCGATCGGCTGGCCGCGGCGTACGGCGCGGTTGTGTCCGGGGTTGTGCTGGTCGGCTCGATTCTGCTCTGGCCGCGCTCCGGCGGCTGGTTCGCCTACGCCCCCGCCAGTGACCTCCCCGGCGGCAAGCCGCACGTGACGCTCTACGCGAACTCGAACGTCGACGGCACCCTGCTCCGCGCAGTCACCGACGTCCCCTGGATTCCGCCACTGAACGTGCGGTTCCACATCGGGATCGACACGATCTCCCTGCCGCTGATCATCCTGACCGCGTTGCTGACCTTCCTGTGCTGCATCTACTCGCTGAAGATCACCCCGCGGATCGGGCGGATGCGCTCGCTGATCGCGCTGCTGCTGGTGATCGAGGCGGGCGTGATCGGTGCGTTCAGCGCGATGGACCTGGTGCTGTTCTTCGTCTGCTTCGAGATCGTGCTGATCCCGATGTGGCTGATCATCGACATCTGGGGTGACGACCACGACCGGGCCGGGCGCAAGCGGGCCGCGACCACGTTCGTGCTGATGACGGTGTTCGGCTCCGCGCTGATGCTGCTGGGCTTCCTGCTCGTCTACCGGCAGGCCGGGACGTTCGACCTCGTGCAGCTGACGAACTCCCCGGTGCTCGGCGGGCACGGCGTACCGCTCGCTGCCGCGCTGCTGATCGCGGTCGGTCTGGCAGTGAAGGTTCCGTTGTGGCCGCTGCACATCTGGCTTCCGGATGCGCATGCGAAGGCCCCGACGGTCGGCTCGGTGATTCTGGCCGGCGTCCTGCTGAAGCTCGGGACGTACGGGCTGATCCGGATCCTGGTCCCGGTCCTGCCCGACGCGACCGTGACGATCGCGCCGTACCTGGCCGGGTTCTCGACCGTCGCGATCATCGCCGGCTCGCTGGCCTGTCTCGGCCAGACCGACGTGAAGCGCCTGATCGCCTACTCGAGTGTCGGCCACATGGGTTTCATCGGACTCGGGATCGCCTCGCTCTCGGAGGCCGGGATGCAAGGTGCCCTGTTCGCGAACATCGCTCACGGCATCATCACCGGCCTGCTGTTCTTCCTGGCCGGCGCCATCAAGGACCGCCACGACACCAGCGACCTGCGGACGATCGGCAGGGCCCTGTACGCGCGGTTGCCGCGGATCGGGGCGTTGCTCACGTTCGCGTGCCTGGCCTCGCTCGGCCTGCCGGGGCTGGCCGGGTTCTGGGGCGAGATGCTGATCCTGCTCGGCGCCTACAACCCGGCGGACTCGTTGCCGCGGGCAACCTACCTGGTGTTCATGGTGATCGCCGGACTCGGCACCGTGCTGACCGCGGCCTACTTCCTGCGGCTGATCCGCAACCTCTGCCAAGGCGACCCGGCCGAGAATCCGGCTAGTGCCTTCGCGGTCGACCTCAGCCGGATCGAGCTGATCACCTGGTCGCCGCTGATCGTGCTGACCGTGCTGCTCGGCGTCTGGCCCGGCCTGCTTCTGCATCAGTGGGGGAGCCTGTGACGCTCACATGGACCGACTGGCAGGCGATCGCCGTACCGCTGGTGCTGGCGATCGGCGCAGTCGCCGTACTCCTCATCGACGCGTTCTGGCGGAGTTCGCCGAAGCAGCTTCGGCATACCGTCGTCACCTTGCTGACCGGCGCGGTGATCCTGTTCGGGATGGTCTTCGTCTGGGCGCAGCGGGACGACTTCAAACCCGCCTTCTGCCGCCCGGTGACCGAAGGGCCGGCCGAATGCAGTCTGGTGTTCGAGCCGTTGACCGCAGGGCTGTGGGGCGTGCTGCTGATCGGCGGGCTCGGGGTCGTCGGACTCTCGGCGTACCGGCTGTTGTCGGCCGATATCCCCGTCGGCGAGTACCACTTCCTGCTGCTCAGCGCGCTGGTCGGCGCGACCACGCTGGCCGGGGCGCGCGATCTGGCGACGGTGGTGATCGGGCTCGAAGTGGTGTCGCTGCCGGGCTTCGCGCTGGTCGCGCTGCGCCGGGACCGCCGTGGTTCCGAAGCCGCGATGAAGGCCTTCCTGGTGTCCGTCCTGTCGACCGCGGTGATGCTGTTCGGCATCTCCTACCTGTACGGCGTGACCGGCTCCCTGCACCTGACCACCATCGCGAACCGGCTCAACGGTCTCGATGCGAACCTGGAGCGGGTCGCGTTCGCGGCGGGGTTGTTCGTGATTGTCGGGTTCGGATTCAAGATCGCCGCTGTCCCGTTCCACGCCTGGCTTCCGGACACGTACGTCGGTGCGCCGGTCGAGGTGACCGCGTTCCTGGCGGTGGTGTCGAAGTCGGCGGGTGTCGCCGGACTGCTCGTCCTGGTGGTGACCGGGCTCGCGCCGGACGGCTCCGACCTGCGGCTGGTGATCGCGATCCTGGCCGCCGTCACGATGACCGTCGGCAACCTGGCCGCGCTGCGGCAACGCGAGGCCGTGCGGCTGCTCGCCTGGTCCTCGATCGGCCAGGTCGGCTTCCTGCTGGCGCCTTTGGCGGTTGGTGATGCCCAAGCGGTGGTCGGGTATCTCGCGGCGTACGTGATCGTCACGCTCGGGGCCTTCGGCGCGGTGGCCGTCGTACAGCGGCATCGGCCGAGCGGGTTGCTGTCGGACTATCGCGGCATGGTTCGCTCCGAGCCGGGGCTCGCGGTCGCGCTGATCTTTTTCCTGGTTGTGCTGGCCGGATTGCCGCCGGGGTTGGCCGGGTTGTTCACCAAGTTCGCCGCGTTCCAGGCAGTCATCGACGCGCATCTCGGCTGGCTGGCGATCGTGATGGCGATCAACGTGATGATCGGCCTCGCGGTCTACCTGCGCTGGGTCGCCGAACTGTTCCTGCTGCCGGCCGACGACCCGTTCTCGGTCGACATCGAGACCCCGGCCGTCGTGATGGTCTCGCTGTTCACCGCGGCCGCCGTGGTCGTCTCGGTCCTGCCCAGCACACTCTTCGCCTTGGCCACCTGACACCTTCCGGCCAATCCACGTCGGGTGTCGGTAGCCGTGGCTAGTGTCAGTTGGGTGATCAGACGCCTACTCCTCGCGGTGACGCTGACCGCAGCCCTAGCGGCCTGCGGTAGCTCCTCGGGCGAGCCCGAGGCGGAGTACAGCCTGAGCTGGGACGGCCCGACCTGGCCGACGGTCGGCCCGCCGACGCCGATCATTCCGACCACGCCGCCGCTGCCGGAGGCGAAGGACGGGCAGAACTACGAGGCCTGTAACGACGGCAACTGCGAGGTGCTGATCCGCAAGACAGCGGTCATCACGATCGGCGGTGAGAAGAACAGTGCGACCGTGAAGGACGGCGTCATTCGCCTCGTGCGCAAGAACGGCAGCATCACCCTCGGCGGCGTGGGCGGCGTAGTCCTGTGGGGCGACGGCACCGGACCGCTCCACCGCGCCACCCTCACCTTCTCCGAAGGCGACACGGTGGTTATGGCGATCGTTACCCGCCGCTAGGCTGATCCGGTGAGCCTTTCACCGGATGACTCGTCGCGACGGATCGGCGACGACGACCGCAACACCGCCGTACAGCGTCTGCAGAGCGCCTACACCGGCGGGTTCATCACGCACGAGGAGCTGGACGAACGGCTGCAGCAGGTGCTGACCGCCAAAGCGCAGAACGAACTCGAGGTCGCGCTGTCCACTCTTCCGGCGGAGCGCCCGGCCACCACCGCGGCCATCGGCGCCGCCAGTGGGCGGATCCGCCGTCGCGGTGTGTGGAAGGTACCGCGGAACCTCAAGGTCGAGTCCGCGTTCGGGCAGGTGTACCTCGATCTGTCCCAGGCGATCATCGAGGACCCGGTCGTCGACATCGAGCTGCAGCTCGGTACCGGCCAGGCCCGGATCAGGGTTCCGCGGAACGCGATCGTCGAGATCGAGGGATTCCAGACCGGGTGGAAGGACGTGAGCTACAAGATGCGGCCGCCCACCGGACCCAATGGGCCGACGATCCGGATCACCGGGTCGATGGGGTTCGGGCGGCTGAAGGTCCGGCACGCCCGGAGCTAGGTCGTCTGCGCGACGAAGTCCTCGTACTGCTGCCAGACCCGGCGCCACAGCTGGTCGCGCTGCGCGTCGTCGTACTGGGGGAGGGGCAGGAAGAACTCGTCGGCCAGGATCGCGAAGTAGTCCGCCTGGTTCTCGATGATGCTGCTGTCGGCTCGGTCGCCGAAGGTCTCCTTGCGGCCGACCGAGCGCAGTACGACGATCGACTCGCGCTTGCGGCGGAAGACCGACGCGGTCCGGCGGAAACCGGATTGCGGGTCCCCCGACAGCTCGAGGTGTTTGGCCGCGAAGTCGCCGAGAGTGGCCGGTGCGTCCTCGAAGTCCATGCCGAACAGGCCGAAGCGCGGGTCGTGGTCCATCCGCCAGCCGGTGGTCTTCTCCGAACGGCGCAGCACCAGGTCGAACGGGTTCTGGTGGAAGGTCCCGGCCTCGAGCGGAGTCGGATGGATCAGGCCGGTACCGAGACCGGCGTCGACCAGCCACACCCGGTCCGGATCCTCGACCAGTCCGCGCACGGTCAGGACGAGATGACTGCCATCCACATCGCCAGCCGAGTTCGGGGTCTGGACGCCGCCGCGGTGCATGGTCACGTCGTAGCCGAGCTCGGTGAGGAGCAGGCCGAGGACGCCGTTCAGCTGGAAGCAGTAGCCGCCGGTCTCACGGGCGATGATCCGGCGGGCGGTCTCCTCGAGATCGAGCGGCGTACCGGGGGTGAGCTGGAACTGGACCGACTCGTACGGGATCTGGTCGACGTACGCCTCGTGCAGGCGCGTCAACCCGTCCAGGCCGGGCTTCTCGTCGTGCTCGACGCCGATCCGGCGGAGGAAGGCTTCGGTATCCACGAGGTCGAGGTTATGTCAGGATTCTCGAGGTGATCGCCGTCCTGGACCGAACTGCAGCTTTAGGCATCGCCACGGAGCTGGGCGAGGTCTTCGCCGCCGCGTTCGCCGGAGAAGAGCACTCCGACGCCACCCGCTTCACGAACGAACAGCTGCCCACCCACGCCGAGCGGGACGACTTCCGGCTGGTTGTGGCGCAGGAAGAATCTGTTCTTGGGTTCGCCTACGGGTTCACCGGCTGGCCGGGGCAGTGGTGGTCAGATCGGATCTCTGCCGCGATCTCCGCCGAGCTCGCGGCCGAGTGGATCGGTGGACACTTCGAAGTGGTCGAGCTCGCCGTCGCTCCGGAGGCTCAGGGACAGGGGATCGGGGCGGCGCTGATGACCGCACTCGTCGCTGGACTTCCCCATCGCCGACTGCTGCTCACGACGTACGTCGATGATCGGGCCGCACCGCGGTTGTACCGGCGGTTGGGGTGGCAGGTGCTGGTGCGGGACCTCGGCTGGGGGTCGGCGCTCTACGGGTTGGACACCGGCGTGCCCCACGGTGAGTGACCTGGCAGGGTAGGCGCTATGACCTCTGAGCAGATCTATGTCGGGAGCTACACCAGTCAGGACGGGGGCGGCGAGGGGATCGGCTTCGGTTCGCTGGACGGCCTCGCGCTGGCGGCGACGACTGCCGACCCGTCGTTCCTGGTGCGATCCGCCGATGGGCGGTTCCTCTACGCGACCAACGAGGAGGAGACCGGCCGGGTCAGCGCCTTCGCGATCCAGGCCGACGGTGGTCTGGAGTTCCTGAACGACCAGCCGACCGAGGGGCTGCACCCGTGCCACCTCGGCATCGACCCGTCCGGCAAGTACCTGCTGTCGGCCAACTACAGCTCCGGCTCGATCGCGATCCACCCGATCGGCGCCGACGGCGCACTCGGTACGGCGACCCAGATCCTGCAGCGCCAGGGCACCGGCCCGAACGTCGATCGTCAGGAGGGTCCGCACGCGCACCAGGTCGTGTTCTTCGGTGACTTCGTCTTCGATGTCGACCTCGGTTCGGACACCGTCTACACGTCGACGCTGACCTCGGCAGGCCGCCTCGAGGCGGTCGACCTGCTGCAGATCCACCCCGGCGCCGGTCCGCGACACCTGGTGTTCCATCCGGGCGGCAGCGCGGCGTACGTGATCAATGAGCTCGACTCCACGCTGAGCGTCTGCAGCTACGCCGAGGGCAAGCTGGCGGTCGTCCAGACGCTCTCCACCCGCCCGGCCGACTCACCTGGTGAGAGCTACCCGGCCGAGCTGCTGATCTCCGCCGACGGCCGCTTCCTCTACGGCTCCAACCGTGGCGACGACACCATCGCCGTCTTCGCTGTCGCGGCGGATGGCCTCTCGGCCGAGCTCGTCCAGACCATCGACTCCGGTGGCAACTGGCCGCGCCACCTTGCCTTCAGCACGGATGGCACCCGTCTCTACGCAGCCAACGAGCGCTCCGACACCATCGCGACGTACGGAATCACTGACGGGCTCCTGACGCCCGACGGCGACCCCACCAGCTGGCCCAAGCCCGTCTGCATCCTGCCGGTCTAACCCGTGATGTCCGCGGCCAGTTGCTTGGCCTCCTTGGACGTGAAGCTCCCGGCGATCTGTACCCGCCCGCCCGTGATCGGCGCCGAGACACTCGGCGCCGACACCACGCGATCGTTGACCACGATCGCCAGCTGATTGGCCGGTGGCCTGGCCTTCACCAGTTGGCCGGTCAGCGTCGCGAACGTCTTGGTGCCCGCGGCATCGAGCGTCAGCATCACCAGCCAGCCGGTTCCTTGCGTGTCCGCAATCGCCTGGACGTCAGTGACGTGGGTGCTGTCCAGTTCGACCTTGCCCAGCGTGTACTTCGTTCCGTCCGCACTGCACCGGACGTTGGCCGCGACCGGTGCCTTGGCGCACGCGTTCGGCTCCAGCTTCAGCACCCGCCGGAACTGCAGCGTGTCCGCCGCGGCCGGCTTCGGCGGTGCGGGCTCCTCGTTCACCCGCTTCAGCACGATCACGACGATCCCCGCGAGCGCCGCGATCAGCACCACCACGAGCAGCAGGAACAAGACGATCGGCCCCCGGCTGCGCTTGATCGGAGCACCGGACTGCGGGGGCGGATACGACTGAGCCATGGCACCGGATGTTACCGATGCCATGGCTCCTTCGCGGTCAAACAGTAACGAGCTTCTCGAAGAAGAACTCGTGCTTGAGGAACGAGACGTCGTACTCGTGTCCCGGCTGCGGCGGCAGCAACTGCGCGGCCTGGAACAACCGCCAGCCGTCCTTCAACGCATCCAGCCCACTCGAGTACGGCGGTACGTCGCTGTCCCCCGTTGTCGGCGACGTCGCCCCCGTCCCGTCGTACGTCGACCAGCCGACGACCCGCGCGTCCAGGGCGGACGAGGCGAGGTACAGCACGAGCACCTGCTGGCGGACGGTCTGCTGGGCAGCTTCTGTTGCTGGGGCGGTCATGCGATCACCTTCTTGGCGTGGGGGTTGACGCTGCGCTGGGAGACCACGCGCTGCGGGCGGTTCGACACCCGGGTCACCCAGTAGTCCGGGTCGAACGTGTCGTCACCGGTGATCGCCTGCCACAGCTTCACCCGGTTGTAGATCTCCAGCCGGCCCGTCGCGTTCTCGTACCAAGGGAAGGACTGGCTCAGCTCGCGCGCCACCTCGTCGTCGTACAGGTCCTCGAGGTTCCACAGCCGGACCTGACGCACGGTCGGGTTGAAGCGGATCTTGAACATGTACCGGTCGATCGCACTGTCGTTCTTGCGGCCGCCGTGCCAGATGCCGTGGTGCAGGAACTGGACGGTGCCGGCCGGGCAGACCAGGCGGGTCTGGCCGAGCAGGTTCTGGTAGCGGCCGGTGTCGGACTCGTTGGTCCGGCGCAGGTGGCTGCCGGGGACGCTGAGCGTGCCGCCCATCTCCAGCGTGACGTCCTGCGGGTAGTACATGAGCTGGACGTCGAACGCGTCCGGCCGGACGTCGATGATCGCGTCACCGTGCAGGTTCTGCGCCTCACCCTCGTGCGCCTTGCGGATGTGCACGGCGTGGTGGTCGACCGTCGGCTCCGGGCCGACCAGGCTGTGGATCGCCCCGGCCACCTCCGGCAGCTGCACCAGCCGCTGGACGAATTCGCTGTCCACGAACGCCTCTGACAGCGGGGTGCCGTAGGGGACGCCGGGGATGCCGTTGTCGAGGACCTCGATCGCCTGCCGGTTCATCTCGTCCGGTACGACGGCGTCCATCCGGAGCGACCCCGTCGCCACGAAATGCGCCATCTGAACCGAGCTGAGCAGGTTCTTCTGATGCGGATGGGGCATGGTTCTCCCTCTCGGGGGTGGTGGTTACTACTCCACAACGCTAGGTCGATCCATCGTTGGATTGCGTGGGTTGTGATCACCACTGGTGGTAATTTTTCACCATGATCGAGCTGCGGCTAGCTGCGCCGCCGGAGGTTGTCAACATCGGATCCGGGATCCACGGCACCCGCTCGCTCCGCGACACCTTCCAGCTCCCCGACCTCTGGCAGCTGCACCTCTACACCTACTCCGCAGACCTGACCGTCGCCGGTACGACGTACGCGGTGGCACCGGGGTACGTGTCGCTCACTCCGGCCGGTTCTTTGGTTCAGTTCGACTACCGCGGTCGCTCCGAGCACCTCTATGCCCACTTCCGCCCGTCTGCTGTGGGCGAGCCGTCGTACCTGCCCGTCGTACAAGATGCTGGGACTACCGCCCCGCTACTGACGGCCCTGATGCGCTCCGCCCTCGAAGCGTCGCCGTCCGGATCCGCCCGGGTTGCCGCCGAGGTCTGGACGGTCCTCTGGCACCTGACCGATCTCGCCACCACCACGTCTCAGGGCGAGGCCCACCCTGCTGTTTCGGCTGCCACCGCCCACATCGAGGCCAACCTCGGCCGCCCCCTCACCGTCGCCGGGGTGGCACGCGTGGTCGGCGTCTCCCACAACCACCTGACCCGCCTCTTCCAAGCCGAAACCGGCAGCACCGTCATCGCCTACATCCGCCACCGCCGCATGGCCAGAGCCCGGCACCTCCTGGCCGCCTCCACCCTCTCCATCCCAGCGATCGCCGCGTCCGTAGGCATCCCCGACCTGCAAGCCTTCAACAAGGCCTGCCACCGAGAACTGGGTGCCTCCCCACGCGCGATCCGCACCACCGCCTAGCCGGCACGAACGACAGGAGGTCACCCCTGGCCGGTGCTCATTTCGGCTCCAGGTGCCGCTCAAGACCGGACACCTCCTGTCGTTAAGGCAGCAGGACGCGGACCTGGTCCCTGATTTCCTGCACCACGGCGTCGACCGGGTTGGCGCGGTTGATCGTCGCGGCCATGCTGAGGAACATGACCGCCGAGATGATGTGCGCCAGCGTCGCCGCGTCGCCGGCTCTGATCTGCTCGTCCCGCCGCAGCACGTCGGCGATCGCCTCTTCGGTCTGCACGGTCAGCATGAGGGCATCGCGGTGGTGCGGCTCCTCGGGGTCGCCGAAGACGATCTCGCGCAGGTAGGTCCGCCCGTTGTCGACCTGCTTGCGGTTGCACTCCACGACCGGGCGGACGATCGCCATCACCGCATCCAGTACGTCGGGGATGCGCTCGGCCGCCGATCGACCCTCCACCAGCGCATCGGCGTACCCGGAGTTCTGCACGAGCAGCAGGAGTTCGCCCTTGGACTTGGCGTAGAGGAACAACGTGCCGGCGCCGACATCGGCCTGGTCGGCGATCTCCTGGGTGGTTACCTCGTCGACCCCGCGCTCGGCGAAGAGGTCTCGGGCGGCGGCGGTGATGCGGTCCAGCTTCTCCTGCTTGTTCCGCTCTCGCCGTCCGGTGGGTGGCATGTTTGCCGTCCTTCCGTGTTCACAGGCTGAGGAAATCTACGGCGACCGGGGCGAATTTGTCGTGGAACTGGAAGACGCCGCCGTGCCCTGAGTCAGGGTAGATGACCAGCTGCGAGCCCTTGATCCGGCGGTGCAGATCCTCGGACAGCACCGAGGGCACCATCCGGTCGTTGTCACCGTTCGCGATCAGCGTCGGCTGGGTGAACTTCGACAGATCCGCCGGGGCTGAGCGTCCCCACTTCTTGATCGCCTTCAGCTGGGTCTGGAAACCCCGCAGCGAGACCGGTGCGTCGCGGTCGGTCGTGCGCTCCTGGAGCCGCTGCACGAACGCTCGGGCGGCCGGCTTACCGGTGGCGTTGCGGTTGAAGAACAGGAACTCCTTCGGATCCGAGCGGGTCAACGTCGCCCGCAGGATGTCGTAGTACGTCACACCGGCGACCTTGTCCATGTCCTTCCCGCCTGCGGGACCGGTGCCCGTGAGGACGAGTTTGCGGACCAGGTCGGGGTGCTTCGTGACGAGGGCCTGGGCGACCATGCCGCCGAGGGAGAACGAGAACACGTCGATCGTGTCGAAGCCGAGCGCCGTGACGAAGGTGTAGGCGTCCTCGGCCATCGCCTCCACACTGTCCGGGACCTTGCCGGTCGACGCCCCGACACCGCGCTGGTCGAAGGCGATCACGTGCCTGGTTCGCGCGATCGGGTCGACGATGCGCGGGTCCCAGTTGTCCAGGTTCCCGGCGAGGTGGACGAAGAAGACGACGGGGATGCCGCCTTTCGGTCCGAGTTCGCGATAGGCGTAGGTGACGCCTTTGGCATCGACTGTTTGGGTGGGCGCGTCCTTGTAGGCCGTGATGACGTTCATGCTGCTTCTCCTGTTTCTGTTGTTCTGGTGATGACGGTCTTGCCTTCTTTGCCCATCGACTGCAGCGCCTCCACGGTCTCGTCGAAGCCGACGACTCGCCGCACGACCGGGCGCACTGCCCCTTGGTCGACGAGAGCCGTGATCCGGCGCAATTGATCGCCGCTGGAGCGCATGAAGAGGAATTCGTAGTTCACGCCCAGGCGCCGCGCTTGGCGGCGGATGCTGCTGCTGAGAGCGGCAATCGCCAGCCGCATCACGGGATTCGCGCCGAGCTCGCGACCGAACGCCGGGTCCGGCGGCCCTACAATCCCGATCGCCTTACCGCCAGGACGCAGTACCCGCAGGGACTTCGCGAGGTTCTCGCCACCGAGGCTGTCCAGGACGACGTCGTACCCGTCGAGCAGTTCCTCGAAGTCCTGACTGCGGTAGTCGATGACGTGATCCGCCCCGAGCCCACGCACGAAGTCGGCGTCACCCGCACTGACCGTGGTGGCAACCGTCGCACCGAGGTGCTTGGCAAGCTGGATCGCGATCGACCCGACTCCACCGGCGCCGGCGTGGATGAGAACCCGCTGCCCCGGCTGCAGATTGGCCCGCTCGACCAGTGCCTGCCAGGCAGTCAAAGCCACCAACGGCATCGATGCCGCTTCCTCGAAACTGACCGAGGCCGGTTTGAGCGCCAGATCCTCCTCGGCGACCGCAATTCGCTCCGCCAACGTCCCGATCCTGCTGGGCCGCGCATAAACCTCGTCACCTGGTTTGAAGGTCTGCACCTTCGCACCCGTGCTGATGACCGTCCCGGCCACATCGTTGCCGAGGATCAACGGCAGCTCGTACTTCAGAATCTGCCGGAACTCACCCGCCCGAATCTTCTCGTCCAGCACATTGAGCCCAGCCGCCCGCACCTCGACCAGCACCTCGTGCTCCCCGACCACGGGCTCGGAAACATCGGCTTCCTGCAACGGCCCCTTGTACTCCCTGACCACGAACGCTCGCATGACATCCATCCCTCTCTGAGTTGACTCAATAATGAGTCTACTCAGAATTTATGTCAAGCCAAGGCGCTTGGCGAGACCTACGTCACCTGGCCCCGTCGCCAACGACACGTAGTAGTCCCCGATCAGCAGCCGCCGGACTTCTCTCCGAGCGCGACCGCCCGCCACCCAACCGACCTCTACGTGTCCTTACCGACGCCTACGGCCAGGCCCTCGGTGAGGATGCTGCGGGTGATGGCGATGCAGTCTTCGCGGTCGGGACCGGTGAGGGCCTGGTGCGACCACAGCACGACGTCCTCGCGAGCCCGGATATGCCGGTAGTAGCGCACGGCCTCGTCGTCGATCTCATGCGGTCCGTAGCCCCTCAGGAACGCCTCGATCTGTTCATCCGACGTCGGCCCAAGATCGCCCATGCCACCGAGCATGAACATCAGGTCTTGTTCGCGCGGCGCCAGGATCACGTCGTCCCAGTCGATCAGGTGCAGCCCGTCCTTCGCGACCAGCACGTTGCCGAGGTGCGGATCGCCGTGGCAGACCACCCGCGGTCCGGTCGGTGCCGGCGGATCCCCAGCCAGCAGTACGTCGATCGTCTCCGCGTGCTCCTCCCAGAGAGCAGCCAGCTCGGGCGCCTCCGTGAGCCGCTCCCGCACTTCCTCGGCCACCCGCGGCACTCGGGCGTCGATATGGCTGTGCTTCGGCAACGCCTCCCGCAACCGCTCGGGCGGTTCCGCATCATGCACCCGCCGCAGCAGAGCGCCGTACCCGGTCCACTCCGCCCCCGACAGCCCAACCTCAGCCGCCCGCGCCCCCTCGATCCACGGCGTCACCGTCAGCCGCTTCTTCTTCCCGTGGAAGGTCCACAACCCACCCTCCACCGTCCGGACGACCTCCGGTACGCCGGGCAGCCCGCAATCACCCAGGTACGCCGCCACCTGGTGGCCGGTGTTCGTCCCGGCCCCACTCCACTTCACGGCGTACGCATTGGTCGCCGTACTCGCCTTCCACACCTGCGCGGCCAGGTCTGCCCCGTGGCCGACAGGTGAGAGTTCCACCACATCCAGCCCGAAGTCGTCGTACAACCACCGCCGCAGCAACGTGTCACCCACGCCGCCCAGCATGCCCGCCCAACCGGCCCGCGGCGACCCGTTAGCCGGGCCGCCGTCCGGCCTGCGTCAGCGGTAGTTCACGAACTGCACCGCGAAGTCCAGGTCCTGCCCCTTGATCAGCGCCTGCACGGCCTGCAGGTCGTCCCGGCTCTTGCTGGACACCCGCAGCTCGTCGCCCTGGATCTGCGCCTTCACGCCCTTCGGACCCTCGTCCCGGATCAGCTTCGACAGCTTCTTCGCGTTCTCCTGCGTGATCCCGGCGCTGATCGTGGCGTTGATCTTGTAGATCTTGCCGGACAGCTTGGGCTCGTCGGCCTCCAGCCCCTTCAGCGAGATCTGCCGCTTGACCAGCTTGTCCTTGAGCACGTCGAGAACGGCGTTGCACCGCTCCTCGGTGTTCGCCTGCATGTCGATCGCCTCGCCGGACAGCTTGATGCCCGCATCCACGTTCTTGAAGTCGAACCGCTGGCTGATCTCCTTCGCCGCCTGGTTCACGGCGTTGTCCACCTCCTGCTGATCGACCTTGTTCACGATGTCGAAGGAGGACTCCGAAGCCATGGGCACTTCCTTTCCGATTTGCTGTGAGGGGCACCTACTGTTGTATCGTCTCCCACGCCGGTTCACGAACCGGCAGCACCCTGGCGGGTTGCCCGAGTGGCCAAAGGGAGCAGACTGTAAATCTGTCGGCTTATGCCTACGCAGGTTCGAACCCTGCACCCGCCACAGGCTGCATGAGAGCCCCCGATCTGCGGAGACGCGGTCGGGGGCTCTTTCGTGTGTCTGGGGCTGGAAACTCGGTGGCGGGCTGGTACGGCGGGTGGTCAGCATGGGGAGATGTTGAGTGACGACCAGTTGGAAGGGTTTGCGCGGGACGGGATGTTGCGGGTGCCTGGGGCGTTCGGGGTTGCGGATGCGGCTCGGGTGCGGGATGGGGTTTGGCGTGAGTTGGGGGAGCTGTACGGCATGCGGGCGGATGATCGCCGTACCTGGGAGCCGCACCGGCCGACGAGGTTGAAGGTCAGTAAGCGGGATCCGGCGGCTGACGCGATTCTGGGGCCGAGGTTGCGGGGTGTGCTGGATCAGTTGCTGGGGGAGTGGGTCGAGCCGACGCATCAGGGGCAGGTGCTGGTGACTATGTCTACTGGGGAGCCTTGGGTGGTGCCGCATCGGTTGTGGCATACGGATGTGGGGTTCGACCTGCCCCGGGACGAGCTGGTGGCGGTGAAGGTTTGGGCGTTGCTGGGCGATGTTGAGGCGGGCGGGGGTGGGACGCCGCAGGTGTTGGGGTCGCATCGGGTGATCCGGAAGCAGTTGGAGAGCGTGCAGGAGCCGGACCTCAAGGCGTTTCGGGATGAGGTGCTGGGGTCTCACGAGTGGTTTCGGCAGCTGACCACAGCGGATCGGGAGGTCGATCCGATGGTTGAAGCGGATGTGGACGGGATTCCGGTGCGGGTGGTTGAACTGACCGGGAAGGCTGGGGACGTCTTCGTCACGCATCCGTGGGTGTTGCATTCGATTGCGCCCAATGCGCGGGATACGCCGCGGATGATGCGGAGCCGGATGATGTGGCGGAAGGACTGACTACTCGCCGACTGAGCCGTCGATGGATTCGCGGATGAGGTCGGCGTGGCCGTTGTGGCGGGCGTACTCCTCGATCATGTGCAGGACGATCCAGCGGACGCTGGGTATCTCACCGTCGGGGAGAGAACGGCGGGCCGGCTGGTCGAGGCCGCCGTTCGCCAGGGTTTCGGTCAGTTGGGTGCGGGAGCGGGCGACTGCGGCTTCCCAGACTGCGTGGAGGGCATCGGGCGTCTCGCGGACGACCCAGACCTCTTCGGGGTTGAGACCGGCCCACTGGGGGTGGCGTTTGTTGCCTTGCATGCGGCGGGAGAACCAGTGGTCCTCGTAGTAGGCGAGGTGTTTGAGCATTCCGCCCAGCGTCATGGTCGAGGCGCCCACGGTTGCGGCTAGGCCGGCTGCGTCCAGGCCGGCGCATTTCCAGGCGAAGGTTGCGCGGTGGTACTCCAGGAAACCCACGAGGGTCTCGGCTTCGCCCGCGGCGAGTGGTGGTTCCGGCCGGTTCATGGTCAGGAGATTAGCGGCGGTCGGCCCAGAGGGCGCGAACGGCGGGGGCGTGGTTCTCGACCAGCGGTTGCGGGCCGGCGAACTCGCGTTCGATCCGGTTTGCAGGCTTGTACGTCGGCCAGCCGGGGTCGCCGTTGTGGGCAAAGGCGACCCAAGCTGCGTGCATCTCGGTCGCCACAGCCTGGTCGGGGTGAGTGCCGAGGATGCCTTCCCAGATCGGGTCGGCGAGGTTGTCGAAGACGTAGGGGAGTTCGACGGCGTGGGCTGCTCCGAGGCGGCCGTCGCGGGCGGGGGAGGGCCAGGCGAAGCGGTAGACGTGGGCGTTGCCGTGGGCTTCGGCGAGGCGGAGCGCGGGGATCCGGTAGATGGCGTCGGTGACCATGGCGACGAGGGCCGCGTGGTCGGTGGTCGACCAGCGCCGGTAGGCGGCGAGGTCCTTGCGGCGGAGGCCGAGGGCACGGCCGAGCAGGTACGACGTGAGCCGGGGAGCGAAGCCGTCGTCCGCGAGGTCCAGGAAGAAGAGGCGGGCTTCTTCGGCGTTGTAGCCGACCAGTACGTCGAGCTCCGAGCCGGCGCCGGCCTCGATGGCGCGGATCGGGAGTTCCGGCAGCACCACACCGTCGATGACGGGCTCGAACGGCATCAGGTTCGGCGCGACATCACCCCAGATGCGGCGGAACGGCGACTTGACGAGCTGTGCGGAAATCCGGCTCTGGGCAACGATGAGGTCGGCTGAGGAGACGCCGGCGAGGCCCTCGCGGGTCGCCGGTACGCCGAGGAGTTTGGCCAACCGGCGTCCGACATTCAGCGCGGCTGACGGCGAGATCGCGTGGTGCCCGGCGCCGGATTCCAGGATCACGCGGTGGAAGAGCCCTTTGGCGGCCGGCATCGTCATCAGCGCGCCGATGCTCATCGCGCCCGCCGACTCGCCCATCACGGTCACCCTGCCGGGGTCACCACCGAAGGACGTGATCGTGTCGCGCACCCACGTCAGCGCCGCGATCTGGTCGAGTAGACCGAGGTTGGGGACACCGTCGCCGTACCAGGCGAAGCCGTCGGCACCGAGCCGGTAGTTGATGGTCACGAACACGACCCCGTCGCGGGCGAACGCCGTACCGTCGAAGCCGGTGAGGGCGTTCGAGCCGAAGGTGAACGCGCCGCCGTGGACGAACACGATGACCGGCGCGGAGCCGTTCACGTCCGGCGTCCACACATTCAGATGCAGGTAGTCGTCGCCCGCGATGACGACGTTCGGCAGCAGGTCGGACAGCGCCGTCGTCTCGTCACTCTGCGGCGCGGTCGCCCCCACCGAGCGCGCGTCCCGGACGCCGGACCACGCCGGCACCGGCTGCGGTGGCTGGAAGCGGTTCGGTCCGACAGGAGGAGCGGCGTACGGCACGGCCCGAAAGACCATTCCGTACGCCGTTGGCTCGCCACGCAAAGGTCCGGACGGAGTACTGACGGTGTGGGCGGCCACGCCTTCCTCCCGCTTCATGAGCGCGAGTTTAGAAGGTCGCCGCAAAGGAGCGGATGCCTCGGTTGACCTGCGTCGGGCGTTCCGGGGCCGGAATCTGCCCAGCCACGGAAACTGTCGGTGGGCCGGGTTAGAACTGACGGATGAAATACGGATTCATCTTGCCGGGCGGGACCGCGGGTGAGCAGTTGGAGCAGGCTGTGCTGGCTGAGCAGGCCGGCTGGGACGGCGTGTTCGTCTGGGAGGCGGCGTACGGCGTGGATCCGTGGGGGCTGCTGTGTGCGGTGGCGGCGAAGACGGAGCGGATCCGGTTGGGGACGATGCTGACCCCGCTGCCGTGGCGACGGCCGTGGAAGGTGGCTAGTCAGGTGGTGACGCCGGACCAGCTGTCCGGTGGGCGGGCGACGCTGGCGGTGGGTGTGGGGGCGTTGGAGACAGATCTGCCGCGGACGGGTGAGGAGCTGGAGCTGCGGAAGCGCGCCGCGATGCTCGACGAGGGGATCGACCTGATCCGGGAGCTGTGGGGTGGTGGGCTCAGCTACCAGGGCGCGCACTACGAATACAACTGTGAGCGCGACGACCTGGCCCAGGTGGGGCGGCCGGTGCAGGAGCGGATTCCGATCTGGGTCGTCGGAGTGTGGCCGCGGCCGAAGTCGATGCGGCGCGTGCTGCGTTGTGACGGCGTCCTGCCGCAGTTCGAGGCGGGGCAGGACACGCCGGCAGAGCTGGGGCGGCTCAAGGCCTGGTTGGGTGAGCGCGAGATCGATGTCATCGCCGAGGGCGAGTCGAAGGACGCGACGGATGTCCAGCCTTGGGTCGATGCAGGAGCGACCTGGTGGCTGGAGACTCGCTGGGAGATGCCGCACCACTCTGCCGAGCGGATGCAGCAGGTCCGCGACCGTATTGCGGCAGGCCCGCCTGCCTAGACCTTGCGGGTCATGAAGATGTCGACCGGGTCCTCGGAGTCGATGATGAAGCCGTGGCGTTCGTAGAGGCGGCGGGCAGGGCTGCCTTGGAGGACGTTGAGGCGCACCAGACCGTCGTGGGAGTCCAGGACGTGCTGCAGTACGGCGCTCCCTAGGCCGCGGCCCTGCAGTGAGGGGTGCAGGTAGAAGTGCTCCAGCCACGGACCGTCGGCTGCCGGGCGGAGGGCGACGGAGCCGGCGAACGCCTCGTCGGCCTCGATGATCCAGGTGTGGGCCGGGTCGAAGCCGTCACGGAAGCGCTGGCGGACGCGGACCTCGTCGTACCGGCCGAGGCGCTCCAGGTCCGGGCGCATGACGAGCGCGCGCAGCTCGGCGATCGGTTCGACATCCGCCGGGGTGGCGGAACGGAGGCACCAAGGGATCATGGGTCCAACCCTAGGGTTGGGAATACCGGCCGGGCGGGGCAGGGTTGGCGTTGGTGAGCACAAGTGTGAGAGGGATGGGATGAAGCCGACTGAGTTCGTGAAGGTGAACACGCAGTTCTGGGGGGAGCACCTCCGGGAGATCAGCGGGCACCTGCCGGTGAGCCACCGGCGGGAGCTGGCCGGTCCGCTGCTGTATCCGCGGATGATGGTCCTGACGGAGACGCCGGACTGGAACATCGTGGAGCTGGTCGGCATCAGCCGGGAGTACCGCAGTCTCGAGGTGCGGCGGCAGAAGGTCGCGAGCGTCGAGGAGTACTTCGGCGTCAGCGGAGGCTCGGCCGTGGTCACGCTGCCGGGCGAGAACCTGTTCAAGGACGCGACCGTGGCGACGCAGGCCGGTCGGCAGGAGCTCACGGCGCGGTTCCCGGGGGCGCGCGGGATGCTCGGGCAGGAGTTCGTCGGTCCGCAGGAGGACCTGCTGAAGTTCGCGCCGGGGAACTACTCGACCTTCGACCGGACGCTGCTCGTGCACTCGGCCGGGTCCGCGCTGCGGGCGCACTGGGTGTTCTTCGCGCTGGCGATCCACCGCTCGGAGCCCGCGGAGAAGTATCTGGACTTCCTGCGCAACTTCGCCGCCGCCGCGCCGCACACCGACCCGATCGGGACGCTCAGCGTGCCGCGGGCCGACGACGGCGCCGACCTGCAGGGCGCGGTCTTCGCGAGCACCTACCTGGCGCACGACGTACCGAAGTCGACGGTCGACCAGTTCTTGAGCTCCAACGAGGACTTCCTGCTGACGGCGTTCGACGCGACCAAGCTGATCCGCCAGCCGCACCTGGAGTGGCAGAGCGGCGACGAGGCCGCCCTGACGCCCGACTTCATTCTGGAGCGGGCCGACGGCTCACATGTCGTCGGTGACCTGCGGCTTCCATTGGCTGACGGCGCCAAGAAGCATCGCCGTACGACGACGCTCGCGGACGGCGTTGCCCAGCTCGCGCGCGTGACGGAGTACTTCGGCGACGCGGACAACCGTGCGTTCGCGAACACGAAGTACGGAGTGGAGATCACCGCCCCGCGCAAGCTCGTCGTGATCAGCTCGCAGGACGTCGTCGACGCCGCACAGCTGAAGGCGGCCGAGGGCGTCGAGGTGCTCGACTACGACACCATCCTGCGACTGCACCTGGCCGCGACGACCGCCTGATCCGCTAAGGTCCGATCCCGTGCAGTACTTCGTGTACGGACGGGATCGGGCCGGCGCCGGCGAGCTCAAAGCGAGCCTGACGCCGGAGCACTGGGCGTTCATGGACGGGTACGCCGAGGCCCTGATCGCCCGCGGCCCCACCCTCACGCCGGACGGCGAGGGCACGACCGGCAGCCTGCACATCGTCGACCTGCCGACGCTCGAAGCGGTCAAGACGTTCGCATACGACGAGACCTACTACCGCGCCGGCGTCTTCGAATCCGTCCTCATCACCCGCTTCCACAACCACACCGGCGGCACGATGTGGGACTTCACCAACGCGGTCGACGGCTACCACCGCTACCTCGTCCACACCGACGACACCCCGCGCCCGCTCACCTCGCCGCACGTCATCCTGCACGGCGACCTCGTGGCCCTCGACACGGACGAGCACCTCGGCCGCGCCGTACTGCTCGAGGCCCCAGACGCCGTAGCCGCCGCCGCTCTCGCGGACGCCGATCTCACCCAGGTCCACCCCTGGACCTTCGGCGGCCGCCGCTAACCCCGAACCGCCAGGCCATCACAATTGCTCGATCCGGGGGACCTCCCGCCTGGCGTGTCCACGAACAGCCAATTGTGATGCTGTAGCGGTCCGCACCTCACGCACCAGGTGATCGTCCGCGCAGCGCGCGCCTACCCCGGTTGCCTCGACTGCGCCATCTCGACCGACCCGATCGACCAAACCAAAAGAACTGACCGCCTCGCTCGCGCCGAAGCCGATGGGGTGGATCTGGAGGATGCGGAATCGGGCCACTCCCGGTGGCCTGGTAGGCGACGCGGGCGCCTGCGTGCAGGGCCGTGGGCATCGGTCAGGCGTGGGTGAGGAGGGTTTGAACAGTGGTGGTGAGGGTTGTGCGGGTGCTGGCGGGGAGGTTGGTGGTCAGTTGGGTGATGCGGGCGGTCACTGCCTCGTGGGCCTCGTCGGCCAGGGCTCGGCCGGGGGCGGTGAGCTCGATCTGGCAGGCGCGGCGGTCGGTGGGGTGGGAGGTGCGGGCGACGAGGGTACGGCGTTCCAGGCGATCGACCATGTTGGTGAGGGTGGAGCGTTCGATGCTGAGGATGCGGCTGAGATCGGTCATGCCTTGCGGGCCCATGAGCAGGACGCAGAGCAGGTGTGCCTGCTGCGGGGTGAGACCGAGCGGGCGGCTGGTCTCGGCGTACAGGTCCTGGAGGAGGTGCATGAGCTGGATGAGGGCACCGGTCAGTTCGGTGTCTCGGGCCGTCGTCGTCGCCATGGCACCACTGTAGTCCGGACGCCTGATACTTCGTAGGGCTACTATTTAGGCCTACGAACTAAATCAGGAGGTTCACCATGTGGTTCGGGTATGGCTCGCCCGCCGGGGTTCGCGAGGTCGGCACCGTGCTGCGGCTGGCGGAGCGGGCCGATCGGGACGGGCTGGATCACGTCAGCGTGTCGGATCATCCGTACGTCGCGAACCTGCTCGACGGGTACGCGACGATCGGCGTACTGCTCGGCCGGACGACGCGGTTGTCCGCGTTCGTCAACGTCACCAACCTGCCGCTGCGCCCGGCGCCGGTGCTGGCGCGGACGGCAACCTCCCTCTCCGCGTTGTCGGACGGCCGGTTCATCCTCGGTCTCGGAGCAGGTGGAGCGTGGGATCAGATCACCACGATGGGCGTCCCGAAGCTTCGGCCCGCAGCTGCCGTGCAGGCGTTCGAGGAAGCGATGCAGCTCGTCCGCGGGCTGTCCGACGGCGGTGATCCGCAGCACACGAAGCACTATCCGATCGGCAAACTCCGCCCGGCTCCAGTCGCTGCCCCTCTGATCTGGACCGGGTCGAACGGTCCGAAGTCGCTGGCCGCAACCGGTCGTCAGGCTGACGGCTGGATCCCGGGCCACTCGGCCGACTGGCTGAGCGAGCGGTACCGCTGGTCCCGCCCGATCATCGACGAGGCCGCCCTGTCCGTCGGCCGCAAGCCGGCTGACATCGCCACGATCTACAACTTCCCAGGCGAGCTCACGACCACCCCAGTACGCCGTACTCGCGGCGCCGACGGCATGTGGATCGGCGGATCCAGCGACCAGTGGATCGAGGAACTCACCGGCGCGATCCTCGACCACGGCGCCGGCGGTTTCACGTTCTTCCCACGCGGATCCGACCCCTTCGACGTACAGCTCGCCCGCTGGAGCAACGAAGTCGCGCCGGCCGTCCGCGCCGCCGTCGGTCGTTGATCGGCGGATCAGCCGAGGACCGCGAGCTCCTGTGCGGTCAGCTGGATGTCGCCGGCCGCGACGTTCTGCTCCAGGTGCGGGATCTTGCCGGTCCCCGGGATCGCGAGGATGTTGGGCGAGCGCTGCAGAGTCCAGGCGAGCCGGACCTGCTGCGGGCTGACCCCTTGGGCGTCGGCGACCGCTTGGACCGCGGCGGTCGGCGCCCCGACCATCGAGGAGAACGGGACGTACGCGATGCCTTGGCTCTCACAGAGGTCGATGAGCGGGTCATCGTCGCGCTGGTCGACCGAGTAGTTGTTCTGGACGCAGGCGACCGGGGCGATCGTGAGGGCCTCGTGCAGGTGGTCGGGGCGGATGTTTGAGATACCGAGGTGCTGGATCAGGCCCTGGTCACGTAGATCAGCCAGTACGGCGAAGCGGTCGGCCAGGGGGCCGGAGTTGTCGGCGACGCGGAGGTTGACCAGGGCGAGGGAGTCGACGCCGAGGGCACGCAGATTGTCCTCTACCTGCGCGCGGAGCTCGGCAGCGGTGGTGGCTTGGTAGAAGCCGCGGTCGGGGTCGTTCCCGGGGCCGACCTTCGTCGAGATCAGCAGCTCTGGCGGGTACGGCGCGAGGGCCTCGCGGATCAGCTCGTTTGCCGGCCCGTAGAACGCTGCGGTGTCGAAGTGGTCTACTCCGAGCTCGACAGCACGACGCAGTACGGCGACGCCGGTGGCCGGATCGAGCCGCATGGCGCCGAACCCGATCCGCCGTACGGTGTGGTCCCCGAGCTTCCAGGTGGTGGTCACTCTTCGACCGCTCCCTTCACTGCGCGCAGGTGCTGACGGAAGGTCAGCGACGGATCGGCCGCCCGGGCCGTCAGGTACTCCGCGAATCTGACCTGCTCGCGCAGCGAACGGCCGGACCGGATCTCGGTGGCCTGTCTGCGCTCGGTGTCGCGTATGGACTCGGCCAGGTCGAACAGCTCGCCGATCCGGTCCGCCGGCACGAAGATCACGCCGTCCTCGTCGCCGAGCACCAGGTCGTCGCGGGTCACGCTCCACTCGCCAATAGTTGCCGTGAGCAACGCATCGGCGGGCTGTGGGTCGAGCCGAAGCGGGCCGGTCGGCATCGCGCCAAGACTGAACACGGGAAGCCCGATCGCCTGTAGATCAACGGTATCGCGGTGCAGACCCCAGATCACGATGCCGCTCAGGCCGGCGGCCTGTGCCTCCAGCGCGACCATGTCACCGGCACATGCTTCGTCGCGGCGCCCGCCGTTGTCGATCACGAGCACGTCGCCCTCGGCAGCGCTCTCGAACGCCTCCAGGAAGACGTCGACACTGCCCACATGCTGGGCCGGCAGCACCCGACCGGCAACACGACCGCCAACCGCGGCAGTGAGTGACACCGTCCGCACCGGCAAACCCGCACGGACACAAGCGTCTGCCATATGTGCGGTGGTGAGTTCGTCGAACCGTTCCAGCATCCCCACACCCCTCATCGGTTGATCCACCGACGACAGTAATAGGTCGCTAGGACAGAAACTGCAGAATCTCGGGAAACGACGGGTTGTAGTCCTCGACCGAGGTGTCCACGGTGAGGCTCGGGACCGGCAGATCGACAGCCTGGAAGGCGTTGTGGGTCCGCAGCCGGGCATCCGCGGTGATCTGGGCGTCCTCGTGTGCAGCACGCCGTGGGTCACTCGCGGTCCGTGCGGTGATGCGGTCCAGGGCGACCTCGGCGGGAACCACGCAATGCAGGATGCGAAGGTCGGCCTGCCCGAGCAGCGGGCTCAATCCGGGCGACCAGATCCGGTCCTGGAACGCGGCCTCGGCGACGATCGTCGTACCGCGGCCGACAAGCAGACCGATCACATCGAAGAACGTCGACAGCGTCCGCATCGTGAGCGGATCGCCGGGTCCGGGGACGAATCCCGGGGTGGCGTGGGCCATCCCTTCTTTGATCTCGTCCCGGCAGATCGCCGGGCACCCGATCGCACCCGCCACCCGATGCGCCAACGTCGTCTTGCCGGTCCCTGGTGGACCACTTACAACAACCACCAATGGGTTCGAGTGCACCGCCGCACCTTAGCCATCTCCACGCCGACCCGCCAGCCGAATTCTGCGTAAGGACAGGAGGTATACGCCGATTTGATGCCACGGCCGGTGGTGCTGAGCGTGGCGCGGGGCGGTGGTAGGCCTATACGTCCTGTCCTTCGGGTGATCGCCAAGAGGGCCGGACAACTTCAGGTTCGGGCGCGCAGCCGATCCGGCAGTCCCGGCAGCTCCAGCCACTGTGCGAGGAAGCGGGCCCGGTCGCTGTACGCCGCCACCTCGTTGATCACGTGCCCGGTGTCGTACCAGTGGAATTCCTTCGGCTCACTCCCCGCCGCGAAGAACGCCTCGCAGTTCTCCCGGCTGACGTTCTGGTCGAACCAGGCCGACTGGAACAGCAGCGCCGCCGGCGCCGCGGCACCCACGAAGTGCCCGCAGTCGTACGGTTCCATCAACGCCAGCAGCGGTTCGTACTGCTCCGGCGTCATCGAGTCCCGCATCGCCTTGATCTCCTTGTACGGCGTCTCGCGGAAGTGGATGCTCATCCCGGACAGCCCCGAGTCGAACACGAAGCACCGGAACCGCCGGTCGATCCCGCTCACTGTGCCGGCCATCATCGCGCCCATCGAGTGCCCGACACAGCCGAGCCGCTGAACGCCGTACGACGTGAGCAGGTCGGCCCCGCGCCGGATCGCGAAGATCGACTCGCGGATGTTGCGGACCGCGTCCCCGGTGTCCGCGATCGGCAGCGACAACGCGATCCCGCCGGCCTCGGCGAACTGGATCGCCTCCGGCAGGAAGCCCTCCTTGCCGCCGGTCGAGTGCTGGTAGATCACCCCGGCCAACTCGTCGCCGCCGAGCAGCGCGCCGGACGGGAAGACGAGATAGCCCTCGACCCGGTCGCCTTCGGCGTTGTCGAAACTGCAGCGGGCGACCACCACGCCGTCGCGCTCACCCAGTACGTCGGTGACCGGGTGCAGCGGCAGCGCGTCGTCGTACGAGAGATCAACCATGTCATCAGGGATAGAAGCATTTGCTCCAGGCAACTAGTGTGTATCGCTATGCAAGACGATATGTCTCATTCAGCAAGATCATGGGTTACCGTGAGGCGTGTCGCCGGAGGCAAAGGAGCCTGGGATGAATAACGTGTACACGCACGGCCATCACGAGTCGGTACTGCGCTCGCACAGCTGGCGGACCGCGGAGAACTCGGCCGGCTACCTCCTCCCGCATCTGCGCCCCGGCATGTCGCTGCTCGACATCGGCGCCGGCCCCGGGACCATCACCGCCGATCTCGCCCGCCTGGTCGAGCCGGGCCGGGCAACCGCGCTGGAAGCCACCGAGGACGCCCTCGCGATCACCCGGGCGACCTTCGCCGAGCTGGACCTCGAGATCGAGTTCGTCGTCGGCGACGTTCATGCGCTGGACATCCCCGATGACACGTACGACGTCGTGCACGCCCACCAGGTGTTGCAGCACGTCGCCGATCCGGTCCAGGCACTGCGCGAGATGCGTCGCGTCTGCAAACCCGGCGGGATCGTTGCCGCCCGCGACTCCGACTACCGCGCCTTCGCCTGGTACCCGACGCTCCCCGAGCTCGACGAGTGGATGGAGCTGTACCAGCAGATGGCCCGCGCCAACGGTGGCGAGCCGGACGCGGGTCGGCAACTGCTGTCCTGGGCACTCGAGGCCGGCTTCGAGAAGGTCGACTCCACGGCAAGCAACTGGACCTTCGCCGATCCCGACGGCCGCGCGTTCTGGGGCGGAATGTGGGCCGACCGCATCCTCCAGTCGGCGATGGCCGATCAGGCCAGGGCGGCCGGCGTACCGGAGGCGAGGCTAGAAGCGATCTCCGCCGCGTGGCGCACCTGGGCGACCAGGCCGGACGGCTGGATCTCCATCCTGCACGGCGAGATTCTGTGTACAGCTTGAGTTAGCGCAGCCGCTGGCGGGAGACCTCATACAGTACGGCGGTCGCCGCGTTGGCCGCGTTGAGCGAACTGGCCGCGCCGGTGATCGGGATCCGGACCAGATGGTCCGCCGCTTCCTTCCAGGCGGAGCTCAATCCGTTGGTCTCGTTGCCGATCAGCACCAGGGCAGGCTGGGTGAAGTCGAAGTCGAAGACATCGACCGTGCCCGACTCGTCGGTCCCCGCGATCACGATCGGGACGCCGGTATGTCGTACCCAGTCGATCACCTCGCGATGCGACGGAACTCGGACCGCCGGTACGGCGAACAGTGAGCCCGTGGTCGCGCGGACCGCCTTCGGGTCGTAGATGTCGGCCGCGTGGCCGGTGACGATCACGCCGGAGGCACCGAAGGCATCGGCGGAGCGGATGATCGAGCCGATGTTGCCGGGGCCGGTGGGACGGTCGAAGACGACACCCAGGAAGTCAGGGCCGACCGGGATCCGGTCGAGGTCATCGGCCGGCATCTCCACGACGGCGATCAGTTCGGGCTCGTCCTTCTCCCCGAGCTCGGCGAGCAGGTCGGGTTCCATCGCGATCCGCTCGACGCCCGGCAGCCGCCCCAGCAACTCGCGAGCCCAGGTCGAGAGCGGGCGGGCGGCGTCGTGGATGACCGCGCGGATCGGCCAGCCGTGGTCGACCGCGAGCGAGATCGGCCGCACCCCATGCACGAGGAACTCCCCGGCCCGCTGCCGCTTGTTCCGGTTACCCAAGTACGACTGCCACACCTGGAACCGGGCGTTCCGCGTCGAGATCCGCTGCATCCCACCCACCCTAGTCCGCCGCCAGCTAACGTCCGACGATCCGGAGACAGCGCCTGCGGTTCTTTCGGACGTTGCGGGGAGCCGTGGCTAACGTCCGACGATTCGGAGACAGCGCCTGCGGTTCTTTCGGACGTTAGGGCTGGATGTAGCCCTTGGTGTGGGTGGCGTGCAGGGTGGCGTGGGTTTCGGCTACCTGGTGGCAGAGGGCTAGGAGCTCTGGCTCGTTCTTGACCTGCTGGCGGGCTTTGGGGCCTAGGGCGATGATGTGGTCGCGGGCGCGGAGGAGGCGGAGGAAGATGCGCTCGCGCTCGCCCGGGTCGTCGGTGTACTCCTCGTCCAGGTACGCCGTTGCGTCGCGGCGGATGTGGGCCATCGCCGTCTGGGTCCGCCCGCGGGTGCTGAGCAGCGAAGCGAGGATGGTGACCACCAGCACGGCCAGGATCACCACCAGCGACAGGCCGGTGCTGATCTCGCCGACCTCGACGTGTTCGCCGTCGTTGATGAACGGCAGGTTGTTCTCGTGCAGCGCGTGCAGGATCAGCTTGGTGCCGATGAACGCCAGGATCACGGCCAGCCCGAAGGACAGGTAGATCAGCCGGTCCAGCAGTCCGTCCAGCAGGAAGTAGAGCTGACGCAGACCGAGCAGGCTGAACGCGGTCGCGGTGAAGACGACGAAGACGTTCTGGGTGAGACCGAAGATCGCCGGGATCGAGTCCAGCGCGAACATCAGGTCGGTACCGCCGATGGCCACCATCACCAGCACCATCGGGGTCATCATCCGCTTGCCGTCGATCACCGTGAACAGCTTGTCGCCGACGAAGTCCGGAGTGGTCCGGAACATCCGGCGGGCCAGCCGGACTACGAGGTTCTGCGCCGAGTGCGACTCCTCGGTCTCCGGCTTGAACATGTTGCCGGCGGTCAGCAGCAGCGCGATCCCGAACAGGTAGAACACCCAGGAGAACGTGTTCAGCAACGCCGAGCCGAGGAAGATGAAGCCGCCCCGGGCGATCAGCGAGAACACGATGCCGACCAGGAGTACCTTCTGCTGGTTCTCCCGAGGTACCCGGAAGCTGGTCATGATGATCAGGAAGACGAACAGGTTGTCGACCGACAGCGCCTTCTCGGTGACGTAGCCGGCGAAGTACTCCGACCCCATCGCCGAGCCGCCGAAGATCAGTGTCCCGAGCCCGAACAGCAGCGCGATCCCGACGTACAGCCCGGACCAGATCGCGGCCTCGCGCACGGTCGGCACGTGCGCGGACCGGACGTGGAAGAAGTAGTCGAACAGCAGCAGCCCAACGATCCCGAGCAGGGTCAGTACCCAGACCAGCGTCATGGGGCCAGCCAATCACGGCTGTGTCGCCGGTGAAGCCCAACGAAAGAAAATTGCCGAAAAGGCATCTTTGCCTAAAAGGCAAGTTTGTGTAGAGTCGATGACATGACCGAAGGGTTGCGGGAGCGGAAGAAGCGGGAGACCCGGATCGCGCTCAGCTGGGCGGCCGTCCGGCTGGTCGTCGAGCGTGGGTACGGCGCGGTCCGGCTCGAAGACATCGCGGCCGAGGCCGGAGTCTCGTTGCGGACGTTCCGCAACTACTTCGGTAGCAAGGCGGAGGCGATCGCGGCCCGCCAGGTCGAGCGTGGTCACGCCGTCAACGCGGCGCTCCGGGATCGTCCGCCCGGTGAACCCTTGTGGGACGCGGTCCGGGCCGCGGTCGCCGCCGGCTTCGCGCTCGGCGAAGAAGGTCACGGCGGGATGCAATTGCCGGACGAGTCCTGGTTGGCCGGCGTTCGGTTGATGGTTGCCGAGCCCGCGCTTCAAGGTGCGATGGCGGGTGCGCAGGCCGCGGTCACCGAGGAGCTGGTCAGCATCGTGGCCGAGCGGACCGGGACCACCGGCCTCTACCCGCGGTTGGTGGCCGAGGTCATCGGCGCGGCCCAGTTGGCCGCGACGCACGAGTGGCTGCGCGCTGACCCGCCGCGGCCGATGTTCGAGCTGTTCAACGAGGTCCTGGACCGGATCACCGCCGGTCTGCCGGAACCCTCCTAAATCTCCAACCACGAAAACCCTGGCCAGCAGCCCGGGTGCTGAGTCCTGCCCTCGAAGGGGAGAATCGCCATGGATGCCGATGTCGTCATCGCCGGAGCCGGGCCGAACGGCCTGCTCCTCGCCGCCGAGCTGCGGCTCGCCGGAGTCCGCCCGATCGTGCTCGAGCGCCTCGCCGAGCGCAGCAACGAACAGCGCGCCAACGGACTGGTCGGCCAGGTCGCCCGCGCCCTCGACCGCCGCGGCCTCGCCGAACCCCTCGGCGCTGAGCCCGGCGGCCCGGTCCCGCGACCGGAGTACATCTTCGCCGCGATGCGCCTGCCCCTGCAGCTGATCGAGGACAACCCGATCTACATCCTGCCGTCGCCGCAACAGAAGATCGAGGCAGTCCTCGAGGAGCGCGCGCTGGAGCTCGGCGCCGAGATCAGGCGCGGCCACGAGCTGGCCGACTTCACCCAAGATGCCGACGGCGTCACCGTCGAGGTCGCCGGTCCGGACGGCGCATACAAGCTGCGGGCCAAGTACCTCGTCGGCGCCGACGGCGGTCGCAGCCGCACCCGCAAGCTGGCCGGGATCGACTTCGTCGGCGTGACCAACGACGCCATGGTCTCCCGGACCGGCCACGCCGCGGTCCCCGCCGAGTATGTCGACCAGGCGACCGGCGTACTGCGGATTCCCGGGTACGGCGACATCCCGCCGTTCATGCATCATCGCTCGGACCGCGGCCTGTTCGTGTACGCGCCGTTCCCGGGGCGCCCGGCCCTGGTAAGCACAGGCGAGTGGGATGACGCCGGCGACGGTGAGATGACGTTCGAGGAACTCCAGGCCAGCGTCGATCGGGTTCTCGGAGTCCACCTCCCGCTGACCCAGACGTCCGACTTCGTACGGCGAACCGTCGGCGGCAACACGCGGATCGCCGACCGGTTCCGCGCCGGCCGGGTGATCCTGGTCGGCGACGCGGCCCACGTGCACTCGGCCATGGGTGGTCCGGGGCTGAATCTCGGACTGCAGGATGTCCTCAACCTGGGCTGGAAGCTGGCTGCGGAGGTCCAAGGCCGAGCGCCGGAAGGTCTGCTCGACACCTACGAATCCGAACGCCGGCCGGCCGGTGAGCGAGTGGTCATGCAGACCCAGGCGCAATCCGCATTGGTTGCCCCAGGCCCCGAAGTCACCGCACTCCGGCAGCTGTTCGCCGAGCTGCTCACCGAACCCGCGGTCGTCCAGCACGTCGCGGATCTGATCTCCGGTGCGGACATCCGGTACTTCGACGGCCCGCACCCACTCGTTGGCCGATCCGCCCCCGACCTGACCGTCGACGGTGTCCGCCTGGCCGAGCTCCTGCGCTCCGGTCGGCCGCTACTGCTCGATCTGATCGACGGGGCGCCGTACCGGGCCACTGATGAGGTCGACGTGGTCACTGGTAGCGGTGAGCAGCAGGTCGCGCTGCTGATCAGGCCCGACGGGTACGTCGCCTGGGCTTCCAATGACGCAACAGACCAGGAAGGTCTGCGAGTCGCGCTGAGCAAGTGGTTTCAGGCGCGCGACTTGACCAGTGCGACGACGTAACGACAGGAGGTATTGGTCGGATTGTGGAAGGTGGTGGGGGCCGGTGCGCCTAGCTGCAGGCAATCGCCCACGTTCAACTCATGCACCTCCTGTCCTTCGTGAAACTCCAATCGGCCCTCGAGGATCCACAACTGCTGGCTCTTGAAGATGTAGGCGTCGGCGGGGTACGAGACCGAGGCGCCCGCCGGCAGCTCGACCTCGACCAGCTCGAGCGGTCCCTCGGTCACCGGTGACAGGGCCCGGCGCCGGTAGCCGGTGACCGGATCGGTCCACACCGGCTGATCCGCCGCGCGGCGTAGGAGGTCGCCGGTGTGTTCGGCCCGGGCGACCAGCTCGGACAGGGTCATCCCGAGGGCACCGGAGAGACGGCCGAGCAGAACTGCGGTCGGCTGGGCTTCGCCGCGCTCGATCTTGCCGATCATCGCGCGGGAGACGCCGGAGCGCTCGGCGAGCGCGTTCACGGACAGGTCCTGGGCGATCCGGGCGGCGTGCACGGTCGCGGCGAGCGAGTCGGAGAGATCCACACTTGCCACTATAGCGACAGTTGTGGCTACTATCGTTACATGATCAGAGATGCCGGCCCGGAGGACGCCGCAGCCTGTGCGGCGATCTACGCGCCCTATGTCACCGACACCGCGATCACCTTCGAGACCGAGCCGCCGACGCCGCAGGAGATGGGCGCGCGCATCAAGCAAGCGCTGGAGACGCACGCCTGGGTGGTCGTCGAGGACGCCGGCCAGGTGACCGGTTACGCGTACGCCGGTCCGATGAAGCCCAGAGCGGCGTACCGGTGGTCCTGTGAGGTCAGCGTGTACCTGGAGGTCGGGCGGCGCCGGACCGGCGCCGGGCGAGCGCTCTACGAGGCGCTGTTCGAGCGGCTGATCGCCCGTGGGTACCGGACCGCGATCGCCGGGATGACCTTGCCGAACGACGCCAGCGTCGGGCTGCACAAGGCGCTCGGGTTCGAACCGATCGGGACCTACCGCAACATCGGCTGGAAGCTCGGCGGCTGGCACGACGTGGCCTGGAGCCAGCGGACACTCGCCGTACTGCCCGACCCGCCGGAGGAACCGCGTTAGGACGGCGTGGTCATCGGCGGGCAGTCGCCGCCGGGCGTGGTGACCAGCTCGAAGTGCCAGATCTCGTTGGAGTACGTCTGGCACAGGCCGAACCGGTTGCCCTTGCGGATCAGCCAGTCGTCGGCGTCGGTCGGGCCGATGTCGACCGCGTGACCGGTGACGTGATGCGACTCGTCCGGGTCCGCCACGAACTTGCGAGCCTTCTCCCGGCTGCCGTACTGCTTGATCGCCTTGTCCATCAGCTCGATCTGATACTTCTTGCTCCGCCACCCGGTGGTTACCTGCATCGGTACGCCGTCCGCCTTCATCGCCAGCTCGGCCTTCTGCACGGCCTCCCGCAGCTTGGGGTCGAGGTTGGCGATCCCGGGCAGGTCGGTGTCGAAGGCGCTGGTCCCCGACGGCAGCTTGCCGTCCGCGGCGCCCGGGAACTTGCTGCCGCCGCCGGACTTGCCGCGCGGGGTTCCGGACGGGGTCGAGGCGCCGGACTGGTCCGAAGCGGAGACCGCGGAGCAGGCGGCCAGACCGAAACTGGTGACCGCGGCAACGATCACCAGCCCGGTGAGGGCAGTGGAGCGACGAGGTGTGGTTTCGATCATGCCGAACAGTTCATCTGAGGCGATGTTGCCGGAGCGTCTACGTTTCGGCATACGTTTTCGATACGCCGGGCCTGCTTCAATGGTCGGTATGCGGGTGCTGGTCGTGGAGGACGAGGTCTATCTCGCCGAGGCGATCCGGGCCGGCCTGCGGCTGGAGGCGATCGCGGCCGATCTGGCCTTCGACGGGGACGCGGCGCTGGAGGCGGTCGCGGTGAACGACTACGACGTGGTCGTCCTGGACCGCGACATCCCCGGGCCGAACGGCGACGAGGTCTGCCGGCAGATCGTTGCGCAGGGCATCGGCTGCCGGGTGCTGATGCTGACCGCGGCCGGTGATCTGGACGACAAGGTGACCGGATTCGAACTCGGCGCCGACGACTACCTGACCAAACCGTTCGAGCTGCGCGAGCTGATCGTCCGGCTGCGGGCGCTGCTGCGCCGGCCGTCCACGGCCACACCGACAGTGATCGAGTACGCCGGGGTCCGGCTCGACCCGTTTCGTCGCGAGGTCTACCGGGGCGGTCACTTCGTGAAGCTGACCCGCAAGCAGTTCGCCGTCCTGGAGGTGCTGATGACCGCACGTGGTGGGGTGATCAGCGCGGAAACGCTGCTGGAGAAGGCCTGGGACGAGAACGCCGACCCGTTCAGCAACGCGGTCCGGATCACCATCTCCGCCGTACGGAAGCGGCTCGGCGACCCGTGGGTGATCCACACCGTGCCCGGCGTCGGCTACCGGATGGGCGCATGAGCTCGGCGTTGATGACGTGGCGGCCGCGGCTGACCGTCCGGCTGCGGCTGACCCTGAGCTACGCCGGGCTGCTGGTCGTGGCCGGTGGCGTGATGGCGTGCATTCTGTGGCTGGTCTTCCGGATCGTGCCGAACTATCCGTTCCAAGCCGCTAACCCGCGCGATGAGCGGCCGGCCCCGACCAGGGGCGAGATTCTCGACCTGACGGTGAAGCTGTCGGCGTACGCGATCGGTTTTCTGGCGATCGTCGGCCTGGTCGGCGGCTGGTTCCTGGCCGGGCGGATGCTGAAGCCGCTGCAGGAGATCACCGCTGCCGCTCAGCGGGCATCCACCGGCGCGCTCGATCACCGGATCGGGCTGACCGGGATCCGGGACGAGTTCACCGATCTGTCGGACACGTTCGACGCGATGCTGGACCGGTTGCAGGCGTCGTTCGAGCAGTACCGGCGGTTCGCGGCCAACGCCTCCCACGAACTACGCACCCCACATGCCGTGATGAAGACGATGCTGGACGTCGCGCAGGCCGATCCTGAGCACCAGGACGTCCCAGAGCTGGTGAAACGCCTGGCCGAGACCAACCAGCGCGGGATCGACATCGTCGAGGCGCTGCTCAGCCTGGCCGCGCTGAACAACCGCGAGGTGGAGCTGGACCCGCTCGACCTGTCGGCAGTTGTCCGTACGGCGCTCCCGGTGCTGACGTCCGAGGCCCGCGCAGCGGGGATCACCGTGGAGACCGCGCTGGCAGAATCGGTTGTCGAGGGCAACGAGATCCTGCTGCACCAGCTGGTCACCAACCTGGTTCAGAACGCGATCCGGCACAACTTCGGCCCGGGTGGCTCGGTCACGCTGGCGCTGTCGCCGGGCCGCCTGATCGTGCGCAACACCGGCCCGGTCCTCGACCCCGCCCAGGTCCGCACCTTCGTCGAACCCTTCGCCAAGGATCGCTACGGCGCCGGCCACGGTCTCGGCCTGGCCCTGGTCGCCCGCATCGTCGAAACCCACCACGGCACCCTGGACCTCACCCCCAACCCCGACGGCGGCCTCACCGCCACCGTCACCCTCCCCACCGCCGACCTCGTCAGCTACTGAGCGGGCGGGACCAGGCGACTTCGTGGTGGAGTTGGCCGGTTTGGGTGAAGAGGCGGACCTGGTGGGTGTGGGGGAGGGCGGCGGCCAGGGCCTGGCGGTCTGCTGGTTGGAAGCCGAGTCGCTGCCAGAAGGGGCCTGAGCGCCGGCTGAACAACCAGGCTGAGCGCGCGCCCTGGCGAGCTGCCTCGTCCAGCGCGAAGCGCGCAAGCGTGGTGCCGTAGCCACCGCGGCGTGCATTCGGATGTACGGCGACGCTCCGGATCAGCGCGTGGTCGCGGTCGGTGCTGAGCTCGAACCCGGTACTGCCGATGACCGCACCGGACTCGTCGCGGTCGATCCAGACCAGGACCCCGGGATCGTCGAGACCGCTCAGCGTCAGGTCGGCTTCCTTCAGGAACTGCGTCAGTGCTGCCCGATCCTCCGCGGTCACGACCTGGGTCCTCACAGCCTCCAGTCTTTCACCGCCGGGGCATGACCTCCCGGCTGGGTGACGATGGTGAGATGAGTGAGGTGACGATTCGATGGGCAGAGGCAGCCGATGACGCCGCGCTGCTGGAGATCGAGCTGACGTCGTGGGACGGGTCGACCGGCTTCCCGTCGTACCTGGAGAGGTTGGGCGAGACCTTCTTCGGGCGGAGCGGGCCGGAGGCTCACCTGGTCGCGGAGGATGCCGGGGTCGTCGTGGGGTATGTGCGGCTGGAGGAGAAATACCCGTTCCCCGAAGGAGCCGGCGTACTGGCGATCAACGGGCTCGCGGTCGCCCCGGCCGCTCGAGGGCGAGGTGTCGGGTCGGCTCTGCTTGATGCGGTGACCGAGGAGGCGCGCAGCCGTGGTGCGCGCAAGATCAGCCTGCACACGTTCGGCACGAACACCGCCGCGCGTCGGCTCTACGCGCGGCACGGCTATGTCGTGGAGGCCACGCACACCGCTGAGTTCCTGATCGACGGCAACCTGACCGATGACCTCGTCCTCGCCAAGGTCCTCTGATGCTGACCTATCGCATCAAGGGCGACGGTATGCCGGTGGTTTGCGTCCCGGGCGGGATGTTGCCGGCCACCTACCTGGGTGACCTCGGTGGTCTGCCCGGCCGGCTGATCCTGGTGGACCCGCGTGGTTCGGACGGGCAGGGCGATCCGGAGAGCTGGCGATGCGACCGGCAGGTAGCGGAGCTGGAGGCCGTGCGCGAACACCTCGGGCTGGAGCGGATGACGCTGCTGGCACATTCGGCCGGCGCGAGTCTGGTGACTCAGTACGTCGTGCAGCATCCGGAGCGGATCGCGAGACTCGTGCTGGTGACGCCGAGCCCGTCCTCGGTCGGCATCCAGCTGACCGCCGAACGACGCCGTCGAGTGCTCGAACTACGCAAGGACGAGCCCTGGTACGACGAGGTCGCGGCCGCGTTCGAAGCGCTGCAGACGGGTGGTGACGTGGAGCGGTCCGCGCTGAACCCGATCGGGTATGCCCGCTGGGATGAGGAAGCGCAAGCCCAGCAGGCGTTCGAAGACGGGCTGGCCGTTCCGGGTGCGCTGGGTGCGTACTACGCCGACGGGGCGTTCGACCCAGTCGAGACCCGGGCTGCGCTGGGGCGACTCGACGTACCGGTGCTTGTCATCGCCGGGGCGCTCGACCTCGCGCTGGATGCGGCCGCTGGTGCGGAGTTCGCCGGGCTGTTCCCGCGAGGGGAGGCGGTCGTGCTCGAAGGCGCCGCGCATCATCCTTGGCTGGACGAGCGCGACGCCTTCGTGGGGACCGTCGAGAGGTTCCTGACTACGGGTTGACGCCGTGCTTGCGGAGCCACGGGTCGGGGTTGATCGGGTTCTGACCGTCGGGCAGGACCTCGAAGTGCACGTGCGCACCGGTCGTGTTGCCGGTCAGGCCGATCGCGCCGACCTTCGTACCGGCGGAGACGCTGTCGCCGACGGAGACGTCGAACTCGGCCATGTGGCTGTACGACGTCACGGTGCCGTCGGCGTGCCGGATCTTCACCTGGCGGCCGTACGCACCCTCGAAGGCGGCCTGGATGACCTCGCCGGCCATCACCGCGCGGATCGGAGTCCCGTACGCCGCGGCGAAGTCGAGGCCGGTGTGGTTGCGGGACCAGCGTCCGCCCGCCTGGCCGAAGCGAGCGGTCAGGTGGTAGCCGGTGGTCGGCAGGACGACCTTCGGGGCGGCGGCCCGTGCCTTGGCCTCCGCTTTGGCGAGCGCGGCCTCCTTGGCGATCGCGGCGGCCTTCGCTGCCGCGACGGCCTTGGCATTCGCGGCGGCGTTCCGCGCAGCCTTCGCCTTGGCGGCGGACAGCGCCAGGGCGCGGCGCGAGGTCAGGGTGCCCCTGGCCTGGCGCTCTTGGTACGCCTTGGCCTCGGCCAGCGACAGGTCGATCCGGTTCGCGTCCCGGGAGCCGAGGTCACGACGCTCGACACGGGCTGCGGTGAGAGCGTCGGCCTGTGAGGGGCTCAGTCCGGTGCTCGCGGTGGAGGCCTCGCCCAGGGAGGCGGTGAAGCCGATGGTGCCCGCGGTCGCGGCGAGGGCGGCGGTGAGACCGACCAGCTGCGTCCGGCGGCTGGTACTTCGTTGCTTGTTACGGGCCTTTGACCGGTGTCTGGCCACAGGGTGAGAGGACACGATGGCCTTTCAGAGGGGGATAGCCACCGGGCGGAGTCCTCGGCAGCTCATCGACCATAACGACCAGATCACGGTGGCCTCAAACGCGGATTGCAACCGGATCTCGGAATTCGGTGACACTGAGCGACTGCCGTCCTCCGCCTTGTACGCGCTCAGGCGTGGCCGCAGGTGCTTGAAAGGGCGATCATCGCGTGACCGGGATCACCCGTGAAATGGCGCGGAGGGACCCTCCGGAGCCGCTATAAGGCGTCCACATAATGAGAGGTTTGTCGACCAACTTACTGATCTTTCAAGTTCGTCCCATACTGGGTGAGACCGCAGATCCAGTGGCAAAAGGAGGCGACGGAGATGACGCGCGCACTGCCGTACTACCGCCTCCACATCGACCTGCTGCGGGTCTCCAGCGCACTCTGTCGGCGCTGACCGCTCTCTAGTACCGCCGTTCGGCGTCCGGTTCCGGACGTCCGCGTCAGCCTGCCCACCGCCAGGGAGAACACGTGTCGACCACCTCACTCACGTCCGCACAGGACACCGCCGATCCACCGGCATCCGGCGCGCCGGCCGATGCCGATCTACCCGTCATCGCCCGGCGCCACCCGTGGCGCTGGGTCGGTGTGGTGGTCGTCCTGACCCTGCTCGCGATGTTCGTGCATGGCCTGGTCACCAACCCTGGCTGGGATTGGCCGACGTTCTTCCAGTTCTTCACCACCCGGACGATCTTCTCCGCGCTCTGGGTGACCATCCAGCTGACCGTGTACGGGACCGTGCTCGGCTTCGCGCTCGGTGCCGTGGTGGCCACGATGCGCCTGTCCAGCAGTCCGTTTCTGCAGGTCGTTGCCTGGGGCTACATCTGGGCCTTCCGGTCGATCCCACTGATCGTGCAGCTGCTGTTCTGGTTCAACATCGCTTACCTGTATCAGGAACTGAGCCTGGGCATCCCGTTCGGGCCGGAGTTCGTCCACTTCAGTACGAACAACCTGTTCGGTCCGCTGGGCGCCGCCGTACTGGGGCTGGCGTTGCACCAGGCGGCCTACGCGGCGGAGATCATTCGGGGCGGGATCATCTCGGTCGATGCCGGTCAGGTGGAGGCCGCCGCAGCGCTGGGGATCCCGAAGCTGCGGCAGTTCTTCCGGATCGTGCTCCCGCAGGCGATGCGGTCGATCCTGCCGAACGGCGCCAACGAGGTGATCAGCCTGTTCAAAGGAACGTCGATCGTCTCGGTGATGGCGATCCCCGAACTCTTCTACCAGGTCCAGGTGATCTACGGCCGGAACAGCCGCGTCGTCCCGCTGCTGATGGTGGCGACCGTCTGGTACATCGTCCTGACCACGCTGCTGTCGATCGCCCAGTTCTACGTCGAGCGGCACTTCGCCCGCGGTACGGCGAGATCGTTGCCGCCGACACCTATCCAGCGGGTACGACGGCTGCTGGCGGGGGTGACGCGATGAGCGCGATGGTCGATATCAAGGGTGTGCACAAGAGCTTCGGGGAACTCGAGGTTCTCAAGGGAGTGGATCTCGAGGTCCGGGCCGGCACTGTCACGGTGATACTGGGCCCCTCCGGTTCGGGCAAATCCACTTTGTTGCGGTCGATCAACCATCTGGAGAAGGTCGATCGTGGGCTGATCCGGATCGACGGCCAGCTGATGGGTTACAAGCGGCGTGGCGACAAGCTGTACGAGCTGCGTGAGCGGGAGATCCTGCATCAGCGTTCGCAGGTCGGGTTCGTGTTCCAGAACTTCAACCTGTTCGGTCATCTGACCGCTTTGCAGAACGTCGTCGAGGCGCCGGTGTCGGCGCAGCGTCGCAAGCGCAGTGAGGTCGAGCCGTTCGCGCGCGAACTGCTGGAGCGGGTCGGCGTCGGCGACAAGGCCGACGTGTATCCACGGCAGCTGTCCGGTGGTCAGCAGCAGCGGGTCGCGATCGCCCGGGCGCTCGCGCTGCGGCCGAAGGTGCTGCTGTTCGACGAGCCGACGTCGGCGCTGGATCCCGAGCTGGTCGGCGAGGTGCTTGATGTGATCAAGGAGCTCGCCCGCGACGGTTCCACGATGGTCGTCGTCACCCACGAGATCGGCTTCGCCCGGGAGATCGCCGACACGGTGGTCTTCATCGACGGCGGCGTGATCGTCGAGTCGGGCCCACCGCACCAGGTGCTCGACAACCCCGTCCACGAGCGCACGCGCGCCTTCATCTCCAAAGTCCTCTGAGGAAGTTGCCATGAAACATCGTTTCTATGCCGTTGCCGTCTTGTTGCTAGCGGCAACCTCCTGCACTGCCGACCCGACGGCCAAGGTCGCGGCCGAGACCGGTGGGGTGAACACCTCGGCCGATCAGAAGCGGGTCGAGGTGAAGAAGAACGAGGCCGCGGCCGCGCTGCTGCCGGCGAAGGTCCGTGAGCGCGGCACCCTGATCGTCGGTGGTGGCTACGGCAGCGGGAGTGTGCCGCTCGGCTTCTACGCCGACGACAACAAGACGCCGATCGGGCTCGAGGTCGACATCGCCTACCTGGTCGCCGGCGAGCTCGGGCTGAAGCCGGAGATCGAGGTGACGAGCTGGGAGAACCTGTTCGTCGGGATCGACTCGGGCAAGTACGACGTCGGGTTCAGCAACATCACGGTCACCGAGAAGCGCAAGCAGAAGTACGACTTCGCGACGTACCGCAAGGACGACATCGCGTTCGAGGCGAAGAAGGGTGGGACCTGGAAGGTCACGTCCGGTAAGGACATCGCCGGGAAGACGATCGCGGTCGGGTCCGGGACGAACCAGGAGAAGATCCTGGTCGACTGGAACGAGGAGAACGTCAAGGCCGGGTTGCCGGCGGCAACCATCAAGTACTTCCAGAAGAACACCGACACCTACCTGGCGCTGAGCTCGGGCCGGATCGACGGCTACTTCGGGCCGAACCCGTCGATCGCGTACCACATCAAGACGTCCGGGGAGACCGAGTCGATCGGCAAGTTCTCCGGTGCCGGGCCGACGCTGCAGGGGCTGATCGCGGCGACGACCAAGAAGGACAACGGACTCGTCGAGGCCTACCAGGCGGCGTTGAACGCGGCGATCGCCGACGGCAGCTACGCCAAGGTCCTGGAGCGCTGGAACGTCTCCACGGAATCGGTCGAGAAATCCGAGATCAACCCGCCCGGCCTACCGATTACCGATTGAGAGCAGTCCATGGTGAAGAAGATTCTGGTGGGCATTGCGTTCCTCTCGCTGGCTGCGTGTGCCGATCCGGTTGCCGAGGCGCCGAAGAACGACGCCTCGGTGGTGTCGTTCGATACGTCGGGCAAGCAGGCGCACATCACGTCGACGAAGGTGGACGCGATCGCGGGTGAGCTGCCGGCGGATGTGAAGGCCAGCGGGAAGCTGGTGGTGGGCAACGGGTCTGCGGGTGGTGGGCAGCCGCCGCTCGGGTTCACGGCGGACGACAACAAGACACCGATCGGTGTCGAGATCGACATCGCGTACCTGGTCGCGAGTGTGCTCGGGCTGCAGGCCGAGGTGCAGACGACCAGCTGGGAGAACCTGTTCCTCGGGCTGGACTCCGGCAAGTACCAGGTCGGCATCTCCAACATCGGCGTTTCCGAGCTGCGCAAGGAGAAGTACGACTTCGCGACGTACCGGCTCGGTCTGCATGCGTTCGAGGCGAAGACGGGGTCCGGGCTGAAGATCACCGGCCCGGCCGACATCTCCGGGAAGAAGGTCGCGGTCAGCTCGGGCACGCTCCAGGAGGCGATCTTGCTGGAGTGGAACAAGCAGAACGCGGCCGCCGGTCGTTCGGCGGCCGATCTCAAGTACTACCAGCAGTCCGCCGACACCTTCCTCGCGCTGCAGTCCGGCCGGATCGACCTGTACCTCGGGCCGAACCCGAACGCGACGTACCACGTGGCCACTCAGCGCAAGACCGAGATCGTCGGCACGGTGTCGTCCGGCTACCCGATCCAGGGGCTGGTCGGGATCACCACCAAGAAGGACAACGGCCTGGTCAAGCCGCTGGCCGACGCCCTGAACGCGGCGATCGCCGACGGCAGCTACGCGAAGGTGCTGGCCAAGTGGGGCCTCAGCGACGAGGCCGTTCCGAAGTCGTTGATCAACCCTCCCGGCCTTCCCAAGCCTCCAGCCAAGTAGTGCACGAGTAGGAGAAACATGGCGACCATCGCAACGATCTCCAGCAGCCCGTCGGTACCGTCCCGGACCGACGCCGTCCTCGACTACGTCACCAAGCGTCTGATCAGTCACGGGCACGAGGTCACCCCCATCGTGCTCCGCGACCTCCCGGCCGAGCCGTTGCTGCACGGCGATGCCGACGACCCCGGTATCGCGGCCGCGGTCAAGACCCTGGAGTCGGCCGACGCGGTCGTCGTCACGACTCCGGTGTACAAGGCGGCGTACGCCGGTCTGCTGAAGGTGTTCCTGGATCTGCTGCCGCAGTACGCGTTGAAGGGCAAGACTGTGTTGCCGTTGGCAACGGGTGGGACGCCGGCGCACGTGCTGGTGATCGACTACGCGTTGCGACCGGTGCTGTCGAGTCTCGGTCCGAGTGCGATCACGCAGGGGTGGTTCGTGCTGTCGTCGCATATCAACCTGTACGACGGCGGCGGCGTACTGCTGGATCAGGTCGCGTCGGTGCCGCTGTATCAAGTCACCGAGGCGTTTCTGACGACTGTCGAAGGCGGTGAGCCGGTCGACAGTCCGCCGGTGCAGGCCGCGGCGATCGAGGTGCTCCGGGCCCGACCCGAGGACCCCGAGGCTGCGCCGCTGCTTGCGGATCTGGTGGTTGAGTACAGCACCCGCTACGGACGCACGAACGAGAACACCCAGCTCACCGAGGTTCCACCGACCGACTTCCACGCCGACAGCGGCGGCGCCTTCGTCCTGCTCCGGTACGGCGGTCAGACCGTGGCCGGCGGTGCCATTCGCCGGTACGACGACCAGACCGCCGAGGTGAAGCGGATGTGGACGTCGCACCTGCATCGCCGCCAGGGCCTCGGTCGCCGGGTGCTCGCCGAGTTGGAGCAGGCGGCGGTCGATCTCGGCTACCGCAAGCTCTACCTCACCACCGGCCCACGCCAGCCGGAAGCCGCCGCCCTCTACCAAGCCGTCGGCTTCGAACCGCAGTTCGACGTCGACGCCGACCCAGAGTCGATCGGCCCACTGCCCTTCACGAAAGACCTAACTCTCGCTCTCAAGGTGGCCTCATGAGTCGACTGATCACCGCTGTCGAGATCGACGGCGCCGGTGGACACCCTGGTGCCTGGCGAGGAGCGGACGTTGATCCGGGAGCGATCCTCACGGGCTCGTTGGCTCTGCGCGCCGTCCAGCGTGCCGAAGCCGCGGGCATCGACATCGCCACCTTCGCGGACACGTTGGAGGCGCCCGCCGACCACGCCGGCGCGGTGAGCGTGCGGCTGGACGCCCTCGGCCTGGCGGCCCGCATCGCGCCCGCCACCTCACGCATCGGCCTGCTGCCGACCATCACGGTCACCCACACCGAGCCCTTCCACGTCCAGGCCTCGGTCGCCACCCTCGACCACGTCTCCTCCGGCCGAGGCGGCTGGATCGCCGACGTCTCCACCTCCGCCGAAGCCGCCGCCGTCATCGGCCGCCGCGAACCAGCCCCCGCCACCGACCTCTGGCGCGAAGCCCGCTACGTCGTCGACGTCAGCCGCCACCTCTGGGACTCCTGGGACGACGACGCCATCATCCGAGACGCCCCCACCGGCCGCTTCATCGACCGAGACCGCCTCCACTACGTCAACTACCAATCCCCCACCTTCACCATCAAAGGCCCCTCCATCGTCCCCAGACCCCCACAAGGCCACCCGGTCACAGCAGTGCGGGTGAACACCCCGGAGGCACTCGAAGCAGCTGCTGGCGCCGAACTCGTCCTCCTGCCAGGACCCGAGAACCTGGCGGAACGAGTGGAGACGATCCGAGCGGCGGCCCGTGGCGAAGCTGTTGGGCGACGAGGCGCGGCAAGCTCCAACCGAGCGGGGGCTGCGGTGCTGGTGTCGGTCGGCGTACTGCTTGATGAGGATCTGGCTGCGGCTGAGCGGCGGGCGGAAGGGGGGTCTTTCGATTACGTGGGTGGGGTTGACGGCCTGGCGGAGCTGGTTCGGGAGTGGCAGGCGGCTGGGGTGGATGGGGTGCATTTCCGGCCGGCCTCGTTGGAGGTCGACGTACCGGTGATTGCGGAGAAGCTGATGCCGTTGCTGCGGGCAAGTACGTCGGAGTGGGTGACGACTTTGCGGGGCCGGTTGGGATTGGGGCGGCCGGCGAACAGGTATGCGGAGGGGGCTCGATGACGAAGGAGATTCATCTGGCGGCGCACTTTCCGGGGGTGAACAACACGACGGTGTGGGCTGACCCGGAGTCCGGTTCGCAGATCGACTTTGCGTCGTTCAGGCATCTGGCGACGACGGCGGAGCGTGGGACGTTCGACTTCTTCTTCCTGGCCGAGGGATTGCGGCTAAGAGAAGTCAAGGGGCGGATCCACGACCTCGACGTGGTCGGGCGGCCGGAGTCGCTGACGGTGCTCAGTGCGCTGGCCGCGGTCACCACTCATCTCGGCCTCGCGGCGACCGTGAACTCGACGTTCAACGAACCGTACGAACTCGCCAAGCGGATCGCCACCCTCGACCACCTGTCCGGCGGTCGCGCCGCCTGGAACGTCGTGACCTCCTGGGACGCGTTCACCGGCGAGAACTTCCGGCGTGGCGGCTACCTGGCGAAGGCCGACCGTTACGTCCGGGCGCAGGAGTCGCTCCGGATCGTCCGGAAGCTGTGGGACTCCTGGGCCGACGACGACCTCGTACTGGATCAAGAGGCGGGCGTGTTCGCCCGTGAAGGCACTGGGGCCTTTGCGGACGAGGGTGCGCACTTCGGGATCCACGGCCGGTTCGGATTGCCGCCGTCGCCCCAAGGGCGGCCGGTGGTGATCCAGGCCGGTGACAGCGATCAAGGCCGGGACTTCGCGGCGGCCGGCGCGGATGTGATCTTCAGCCGGCACGGTTCGTTCGCGGCTGGGCAGACCTTCTACAAGGACGTGAAGGACCGCCTGGCCAAGCACGGCCGCACCGAGGAGTCGCTGAAGATCATGCCCGCGGTCACGGTCGTCGTCGCCGACACGGACGCTGAGGCGGTTGACAAGGCGAGGTACATCCGCGAGCAGCAGGTCTCCGGTCCGACCGCGATCGTGCTGGCCGAGCTCATCTGGGGACGCGACCTCTCGTCCTACGACCCGGACGGCCCGCTCCCCACGGAGGATCCGGTCATCGGTTCGAACGTGACCCAAGGCCGGACCGGCTTCAACGATCCGGCGGCGATCATCAAGGAATGGCGCGAGGCCGCCGACGCGAACGGCTGGTCCCTGCGCCAGACGGTGATCAACCAGCAGAACCGCCAGACCTTCATCGGCTCCCCGGAGACCGTCGCCACCGAGATGAACCGCCACGTCCAGGAGAACGCGGCCGACGGCTTCGTCCTGGTCCCGCACCTGACCCCAGGCGGCCTCGACGACTTCGTCGACCGCGTCGTCCCGCTGCTCCGCGAACGCGGCGTCTTCCGCTCCGAGTACGCCGGTACGACGCTCCGCTCGCACCTCGGGCTAGCCCAATGAGCGTCAGCACGATCCACCGCAGACCGACCGTGGTTTTCGTTGGCGGGGGACCGCGGACGGTCGGCCTGCTCGAGCGGTTCGCAGCCAACGCGGATGAGCTGCTCGCCGACGGGCCGGTCGAGATCCATGTCGTGGATCCGTTCCCCGCTGGTGGCGGCCGGATCTGGCGGCGGGAGCAGTCCCGCCTGCTCTGGATGAACTCGATGACCTCGGACGTGACGATCTTCACCGACGAGTCGGTCGAGTGCGAAGGCCCGATCCGGCCAGGCCCCGACCTCGCGACCTGGGCCGCCGGTGCGGGCGCGACCATCCTGGAGCGAGCCGGGATCGAGCAGCCCGGCCCGATGGACTTCCCGCCGCGACTGGTCCAGGCGGAGTACCTGTCCTGGGTGTGGGAACGAGTCGTCCGTGACCTACCGGCCACGGTGACCACGCATCTCGAACGAGCGGTCGAGCTCACACCCGACCAGCGAGTGATCCTGGCGTCGGGCCGGGAGATCCAGGCGGACCTCGTCGTACTGGCTCTCGGGTATCTCGATCGGTTGCCCACGGCATCGGAGGCCGCCTGGGCCGCGCGAGCTGCGCAAGCTGGTCTCACCTACATCCCACCCGGCTACACGGCCGACGTCGACCTGGGCGGCCTGCAACCCGGTGAACGCGTCATCGTCCGCGGCTTCGGGCAGGCCTTCATCGACCTGATGGTCCTGCTCACCGAGGCCCGCGGTGGCTGGTACGACGAACACGACGGCCTGCTCACGTATCACCCGTCCGGCGCCGAACCGATCCTGTACGTCGGCTCCCGGCGCGGCGTGCCGTACCACGCGAAACTCGGCTACACCGTGGCCGGAACCAAGCCGGTGCCGACCCGCTACCTGACCAAGGCTGCGCTCGACGCCCTCGGTGACGGTGTGCTCGACTTCGACAGTCAGCTGCAGCCGTTGATCGACAAGGAACTGGCCTTCGCGCATTACCAGCAGCTGTTCACCGCGCACCCCGAACGGACCCGCTGGGAGTGGACGCTCTTCCGGGACGTCCTCGACCGATCGTTGCCCGACGCACCGGATTTCGTGGCTGCGGTGGAGACCGCCGTACCGGATCCGTTGGATCGGTTCGTCCGGTCGGCCGTGGATCGGCCGCTGCACGGGCGGTTCTTCGACGACTGGTACACGTTCGAGCAGTTCCTGACCGAGCTGATCGAGAACGACCTGCTGCGCCGCGCCAGCCCGGAGTACTCGGCCGATCTCGCCGTCTTCAACGCGTTGCTGAGCATCTACAGCGTGCTGTCGGTCGCGATCACCGAGGGCAGGTTGTCGGACGAGGACCGGGTTCGCCGGGTCGAGACCGAGTGGCACGGGTTCTTCTCGTTCGTCGCCAGCGGTCCGCCGCCGCGCCGGCTCGAGGAGCTGCTCGCCTTGCATCGCGCCGGAATCGTCCGATTCGCCGGGCCCGATCTGGAAGTTGCCATCGACAACGATCACTTCGTGGCGCAGTCCCCGGCAGTGGCCGGCAAGATTCAGGCCCGCGCCTTTGTCGAGGCACGGTTGCCGCGGCCCGACGTACTGGCTGCGACGGATCCCTTACTGCGTGGGCTACTCGCGGACGGAACGCTGGCGGCCGACGAGTTGTTCGCCGCGGACGGGACGAGTCTCGGCGGCGGTCAGCTGAAGGCGGATGCGCAGAGTCGTGCGATCCGCGCTGACGGTTCGGTCCATCCGCGGCTGTTCCTGCTCGGGCCGTCGGTCTCCGGTTCAGCCGGCTCGTCCGGCTTCTCCCGCCCGCACTTCAACGGTCCCGGCTTCCGGCAGAACGACGCCGTCGCCCGGAATCTGCTCGCCCTGCTCGCACCCGCCGTACGGAAGGAAGAACGTCATGCCAGTTGAGTTCCTGGGCATCGCCGGGACCAACCCGGCCAGTGAGGTCGAGCCGCGCACAGGTGGTGCGCTCGATCTGGAGTACACCGCGAAACTGGCCCGCGCTCACGAGGACAACGGCTGGGACCGGATCCTGTTCGCGTACCACTCGGGGTCACCCGATCCGGCGCAGGTCGCGGCGTACGTCGCCGGCCGGACCGAGCGGATCAACCTGGTCGTCGCGCATCGGCCGAACGTCGCCTACCCGACGCTGACCGCCAAGACCTTCGCGACGCTGGACCACATCAGTGGTGGGCGTTTCGAGGTGCACGTCATCACTGGCGGGTCGACCGCGGATCAGGCTGCCGAGGGTGACTTCCTGAGCAAGGACGACCGGTACGGGCGGACGCAGGAGTTCATCCAGATCCTCAAGCAGGCTTGGACCTCCGACGAGCGGTTCGACTATGCGGGCAAGCACTACCAGTTCGAGCAGTTCGTCGCGGATATCAAGCCGCTGCAGCAGCCCCGGCCGCGGATCTCCTTCGGTGGCTCGTCGGCCGCCGCGTACGCCGTCGGTGCGGCCGAGGCGGATATCTTCGCGCTCTGGGGTGAGCCACTGGCCGGGACGCGCGAGCAACTGGCCACGATCGACGCCGAGGCTTTGCGTTCTGGACGGGTTGATCGGCCGACCATCCAGATCGCCTTCCGGCCGATCATCGGCGCGACCGACGAGCTCGCGTGGGAGAAGGCCGAGCGCATCCTGGGCCGGATCAAACAGGTCCAGGCTGGTACGCCGTCGCCCAAGGCCCGACTGCGCTCGCGGACCAGCCCGGAGAACGCCGGTTCGCAGCGGCTGCTCAAAGCCGTGGCTGAGGGGGAGCGGCACGACCGTGCCCTGTGGACCGGGCCGACCGGTTTGACCGGCGCCGGCGGTAACTCGACCGCACTGGTCGGCACGCCGGACACGATCGCCGCTGCGCTCCTGGACTACTACGACCTGGGCATCCGGATCTTCTCCGCGCGTGGCTACGACATCTACGACGACGCGGTCGACTTCGGCCGCTACGTCATCCCGCTGGTCCGCTCCGAAATCGCCCACCGTGAATCCCGGAAGGACCTGGCCTCATGACTGTCGTCTCTGACTTGGAGCAGGACTGGCACACGTGGCATGCGGCGCGTGAGCAGGACCTGAACACGGACTACGGCTGGCTGACGATCGTCGGGTTCGACTGGCTTCCTGCTGAGCCGGGGGAGCTGTCCGGACTACCAGGGAAGTGGTGGGCGGCCGATGGCCGTGCGCACGTGGTGGCTGACGGCTCGTTGACGCTGAACGGTGAGCCGGTGCACGAGACCTCGGCGACGGTCGCTGAGGCTGGGTCGCTCAGCTGGCTGCTGTTCGGCAACCGCCTGGTTGAGCTGGTGCTGCGGGGCGGCCGGTACGCCGTCCGCCAGCGCGACCCGGGCGCTGCGACACGACAGGGGTTCACCGGAGTACCGACGTACCCGCTGGACCCGGAGTGGGCGGTGCGCGGCTGGTACACGCCGTACGGCGCTCCGGAGCGGGTCGAGGTGTCCACTGCGCGCGATGACCTGCGTCAGCACGTCACTGCGGTCGGTACGGTCCACCTGGCGCTGGGCGACTCGGCGTACGAGCTCGTGGCGACGGCTGCCTCGGACGGACGGCTCTCGCTGTCGTTCCACGACGCCACGAACGGCTCCGAGACTGCACCCTGGCGCACTGTGACCACTGGGGTGGTGGAACGCGACGGGTCGGTCCTGATCGACTTCAACCGCGCAATCAACCTGCCATTCGCCTTCACCGCCTTCGGCACCTGCCCGGCACCGGTGACAGGCAACCGCCTCGGAGTGCCAGTCGCCGCCGGCGAGAAGAAGGTCCGGTGAAGTTCTGTACCTACACGCTGATCGACAACTCCCCAGACCCGATCAGCGGCGTGCAACTGACGACGTACGAGCGTTTTCAGCACGTGGTTCGGCAGGCGCAGTGGGCCGAGGAGCTCGGGTTCGACGGGTACGGCGTGGGGGAGCGGCATGCACAGCGGTTCATCTCGTCGTCCCCGCCGGTGGTGCTGTCGTACCTCGCCGCAGTGACGTCGCGGATTCGGCTGTTGACGACAGTGACCGTGCTGTCGTTGCTGGACCCGGTGCGGGTCGCTGAGGACTACTCGACGCTGGACCAGCTGTCCGGCGGGCGTCTGGACATCATCATCGGCAAGGGGAACGACCCGGACCAGAACGCACTGTTCGGGTACGACCTGGATGGGCAGTGGGACCGGAACCGGGAGAAGTACGAGCTGCTCCGGCGACTGCTGCGGGAGACCGGGGTGAGCTGGTCCGGGACGTATCGGCCGGAGCTGGTGGAGGCGACCACGCAGCCACGGCCGTTTCGCACGGACGGCATTCCGTTGTGGCACGGGTCTGCGTCGTCTGAGGAGTCCACCGAACTTGCCGCGCGCTTTGGCGACCCGCTGTTCTCGGCCAACGGGTTCCACCCGCTGGCGAAGTACGCCGGTCTGATCCGGCACTACCGGGAGCGCTGGGAGGCGTACGGCCACGATCCGGCCGATGCTGTGGTTGGGGCAGGGTTCAACGGGCTCTACGTCCGCAAGAGCTCCCAGGATGCGCTGGACGGCTACCGGCCGATCTTCGACGCCTTCATGGACTCACCTGGCGCGCGCCACAACCAGCTCCCGTTCAAGACACTGGAGGAGTTCCTTGAGCAGGGGTCGGTGCTGGTGGGGTCGCCGGAACAGGTGATCGACAAGTTCGGCCGCTACCAGGAGGCGTTCGGGCATGAGTTGTCCGGCGTCTCGCTGGAGGTGCCGGGTCTCCCCGAGGCCGAGAACCGCGCCTCGGTGGAGACCTTCGTCACAGACGTGATGCCGGTACTGCGTTCGTCGTACCCGTCCCGGGTCTGGGACTAGCCGTAGGTCGGGTGCTGTGGCCAGCCGGCGGGGGAGTCCTCCCACTCCTCCTGCCGGCCGTACGGCGCCAGGTCGAGGATGTTGTTCTCGAACAGCAGGCGGTCGACGCCACGCGAGTAGGTGGAGTACGTGCGGTAGACGGTGTCGCCGTCTCGGAGGAAGACGCTGAGCAGGAAGCCGCCCCCGGCGCCAGAGTCGGCGGAGAACGTCGTACCGGCCGATGAGGCGTACGGGACGCTCCAGCCCATCTGCTCCCAGTAGCCCGTCATCTGGGCCAGTGGCATGTCCGAGACGGTCGCCCAGGCCACTCCGCGCTTGGCCAACCCGGCCAGGTTGGCCACGTTCTTGGTGAAGCCCGTGCAGCCGGGGCAGAAGTGATCCGGGCCGTTGTTCATGAACTGGTAGAGCGCGAGCTGCTGCTTGTCGCCGAACAGCTCCAGCAGCGTCACCGGGCCAGTGGGCGACTCGAACGTGTAGTCGTCGAACCGGACCATCGGGAGCCGGCGGCGTTGGGCCGCCAGCTTGTCCTGGGCCCGGGTCGCCGCCTTCTCGGCCGTGAGTAGCTCAGCTCGCGCCTTCTCCCACTCCTCGGCCGAAACCACTGTCGGTAGTGCGGTCATCTCGTCGTCCTCTCATCGTGCCGGTGTCTACCTGTACGACGGAGCCGGGTCGCTGTTCTCGACATCGGGGACCTGGTCAAAACCACTACCCAGGACCCGGTATGATTTCCGGGTCGGACAGAGGGGGGCACACAGTGCGCCCGGCTCGATTTCACATCGAGGCGGCAGACCGTGTAATCTCTCTCCTCGGCCCGCCCCTTTAGCTCAGTCGGCAGAGCGTCTCCATGGTAAGGAGAAGGTCTACGGTTCGATTCCGTAAAGGGGCTCTGAGATCGACAACTCATCCGGTTCGCCGGATGAGTTGACGAACTCTCCTGGCGGGGTAGCTCAGGTGGTTAGAGCACACGGCTCATAATCGTGGTGTCGCGGGTTCGACTCCCGCCCCCGCTACCACGCGACGCAGTATTCGAGAGTGCGATCACCCAAGTTGCGCACTCATGAGGTAAAGAGGCAGCAGTGGCCAAGTCGACCGACATCCGCCCGAAGATCACGCTGGCGTGCACGGTGTGCAAGGAGCGCAACTACATCACCAAGAAGAACCGGCGTAACGACCCGGACCGTCTGGAGATGAAGAAGTACTGCGCACGTTGCAACGACCACACGGACCACCGCGAGACCCGCTGACCTCAGCCAGTCTTTCGCGAGGGCCGCTCCGGGTGACCGGGGCGGCCCTTTCGCTGTTTCAGACCGAGACGATCGGCCGGCCGGCTTCGTACGCCGCCAGTCGCTCGTCGCGCGGCGTCAGACAGCAGGAGCCGCAGAGCGCCCCGTCGCCGGACTCGCTCGTGTAGTAGAGACAGCAGGTCTTCCGTAGGTAGACCAGCTTCCCGCCGGCCAGCTCCACGTCCCCCAGCTTGGCGAGCCCGGCCGGAGCCTTCGCGACGAACGTCTGCCAGCGCTCCAGCAGGAAACCCGGGTCAATCGACTCCTCCTCCCGCGTCGCGGCGCAGAATGCCATGGCGCAGCCCGCCGCCACTCCACCGTGCACCTGGCGCAGACCGGCTCTGGTCCGGCGGTGCAGCTCCTCCGAGAGCGGGAGCAGGTGCTGACGCAGGACTACGTCGTACAGGGTCTCCAGACCGCCGGGGAGGTAGTCGGCGGACCCGATGGCGACTGCGGCCAGCCCGTGGCCGTCGTGTGGCCTTACCCACAGGTTCTGCGGCCGGATGTCCAGGACGTGGCCTTCGAGGGCCCACAGGAGCAGCGCGGCCGCTGGTGCGCGGCCTGCGTAGAAGGACATCAGGCTCAGCGCGTTCGCATGCGCCGAGACATGCCCGCTCGCGTCGTTGTCCCGCTTGAGCAGCTCGGTCAGCTCCGGACCGTCCGGCTCCAGGAGGTGGTCAACCCGCAGCCATTCCGGGCCGCTCGGCGTACCGATCTCCAGCTTGTAGCGGGGCGCGTACCTGGCCAGCGCCGTTACTGCCGTCACGTTCGACCTTCCCCAGTCGGGTCTCAGGGTTTGCTGGGTGGCGGCTTCCCGGAGATCAGTCTGCCAGTAGGCTCTGACGATATGACGATCGACGCCACGATGGTCGGCCGGAGCTACGCGGCCGCCGAGAGCTACCAGGTCGGCCGGGAGAAGATCCGGGAGTTCGCCGCCGCGATCGGCGACGACAACCCGGCGTACACCGGCGACGACGCGGTGGCACCGCCGACGTTCGCGTTCATGCTCGGCAGCCGGGCGCTGGAGCAGCTGCTGAACGACGAGGAGCTCGGGCTGCGGCTCGACCGGATCGTGCACGGCGCGCAGAAGTTCAGCTACACCCGCCCGATCAAGGCCGGGGACGACATCGCCGCGACCGCGACCATCACCACCGTCCGCAAGGCCGGTGACGTCGAGGTGATCATGTACGAAACCGCCCTCACCACGGTCGACGGCGAGCCGATCGCCACCTCGACCTCCACGATCTCGCACAACCGGGCGGATTCATGAAGTCTGTTGAGGTGGGCACCGAGCTGCCCGCGCTGACCGTGACGTTCCGCCGCGAGGACCTGGTCCGGTACGCCGGTGCCAGTGGCGACTTCAACCCGATCCACTGGAGCGACCGGATGGCGGCCGCCCTCGGTCTGCCCGGCGTGATCGCGCACGGCATGCTGACGATGGCCTCCGCGGTCCGCGTCGTCACCGACTGGCTCGACGACCCGGCCGACCTGGTCGAGTACGGCGTACGGTTCACCAAGCCGGTCGTCGTACCGGATGACGCCGACGGCGCCGAGGTGACGTTCTCCGCCAAGGCGGACAAGGTCGCCGACGGGCTCGCCGAGTTCGACATCACCGCGATCTTCGGTGGCGAGAAGGTCCTCGGCCGGTCCCGGGCGGTCGTGCGCGTCTCGTGAGAACCCAGGTACCACTGGCCGGCTTCACCACCCTGCGGATCGGCGGGCCGGCCGACAAACTCGTCGAGGTGACCACCGAGGACGAGCTGATCACCGCCGTCCGCGACGCCGACGCGGCGGGTGAACCCGTCCTGCTGCTCTCCGGCGGCAGCAACGTCGTGATCGGCGACGACGGCTTCCGCGGCACCGTGATCAAGATCGCCACCAAGGGCATCAAGGCCGACGCCGACGCCTGCTCAGGCGCGATGGTCCACATCCAGGCCGGCGAGGACTGGGACGCCGTCGTCCAGCGCGCGATCGCCGAGGAGTGGAGCGGCCTCGAGTCGATGTCCGGCATCCCCGGCCTGACCGGCTCGACCCCCGTCCAGAACGTCGGCGCCTACGGCCACGAGGTCGCCGAAACGATCGCCTCGGTCCGCGTCTGGGACCGGGCCGAGTCCCGGATCCGCACCATCTTCGCCGCCGACTGCGGTTTCGCCTACCGGTCCTCGATGTTCAAGTCCGCGCCCGAACGCTTCGTCGTCCTCGAGGTCGCCTTCCAGCTGAAGCTCGGCAACCTCTCCGCCCCCATCGGGTACGCCGAACTCGCCCGCGTCCTCGACGTCGACCCCGGCACCCGCGCCCCCATGACCGAGGTCCGCGAAGCCGTCCTGGCCCTGCGCCGCAGCAAAGGCATGGTCCTCGACGCAGCCGACCACGACACCTGGAGCGCCGGCTCCTTCTTCACCAATCCCCTCCTCGCCACCCCCGCCGAGGTCCCCGCCGGCGCCCCCCAATGGCCCCAGCCCGACGGCCGCACCAAAACCAGCGCCGCCTGGCTGATCGAACACGCCGGCATCCCCAAAGGCTTCACCCTCGGCGCCGCCGCCGTCTCCACCAAACACACCCTCGCCCTCACCAACCGAGGCACCGCCACCGCCAAGGACCTCCTCTCCCTGGCCACCCACGTCCGCTCCCAGGTCCACCAAGCCTTCGCCATCACCCTCATCAACGAACCAGTCCTGGTGAACTGCACCCTCTGAGCGGCAGTTGGACAGCGTTCAGGTGCCTTAGTAAGCTGGTGACAGCAAAGGCTTCGGCTTCTCACCCTCGGTGAGTGAGCCAGGTTGGCCCTCGGTGTAGCTACGGCAGCCGGGGGTTTGCTGTTTCTAGGGGAGCTGTACGACGTGTGCGAGGTCCTCGATCACCGCGAACAGGTCGCCGCGTCCGCCCACCGTCTTCTGGCGGTAGGCGCTGCAGGCCAGGTCGGGCAACCACAGCAGGTGCTCCGAACCAGGGGAGATCGACACCAGCGCCATCGACTGAGCGATCGCCCCAGAACCGATCAGGTCCGCTCGGACAGCGCGGTCGTAGTTGTTGATGCGCGCCACCCGATGCTCCTCGATGACCGCGAGCTCCACCGGCGGGTGACTTCCGCTCTCGGCGGTGTGCAGCGCAGTCAGGAGCCGTCCCAGGACGCTCCCGCGAGCACGCGTCCCGTCCTTGTCGTCATCGTCGGCGACTGAAGCTTTGTCGACGATCAAGCACGTCTCCTCCGGAAACCGAAGGGTCTCCAGCAGGGTTCGGACGTGTGCCCGGCCGCTTGTGGAGCGCAGCTCGTTGGTGGTGTGCCACCAGCCAGTGGGGACGAGGTCGTCGAGTTCGTTGCGTAGGGCATCGCGATCGGGCTCGAGCACGACGACGGCTGCCATGACGTAGAAGCGAGACCGGCCGTCCTTCTCGACGTGGTAGGTCTCATCGAGGTATGCGACCGGACCGGCGCCGATCTGCTCGTAGTGTGCCTTCAGGACGCCGCGTTGTCCCGGCCCGGCCGGCGGCGTCATCGGACTGGGCCAGGCGTCGTCGGGGTCAGTAGCGCCATTCGTAGAGGTGGTTGTGCATCCAGTTGTAGAGGTGGGTGGATGGGGGTGTGGGGTTGCCGTTTGCCTTGCTGAGGAGGTCGGCGAGGACTTGGGCTGGGGCGGCTAGGCGGAGGCCGGTGGGGGTGCTGCGGCGGCGGAGGTAGACGACGTCGATCGGGGGTTCGGCGAGGACGACGTTGCCGGTGGGGGTTGGGGTGAGGCCCCAGGCGGTGGCGGCGGTTTGGGCTTCTGGGGTGTAGATGAGGGTGTCGTCGTCGGCTGGTGTTCTGGTCCAGAAGGCGGCTGCGTGTGCGCCGGTGAGGGCGTATCTGAGGGGGCTGGTGGCTAGGCGGTCGGGAAAGTTGCCGGGGGCCTTCCAGCGGGAGAGCTGGCTGGTTGTCGGTATGGGGTAGTTGGTGGCCCAGCGGCTGAGCAGGAGGGACCAGTCCGGTACGCCGATGATGCCGCCGCGGCGACGGTCGACCAGGGACTGCGACTGCAGGTCGTCGACGACGCGGCGTACCTCGAGGGCAGGGGCCTGGCTGAGTTCGACGAGGTCGTGGGTGGTCCAGATGGAGCGGTAGTCCAGGAGCGCGCGGATGATGCGGGCTGCGCTTTCCTCGGCTGACATCGGCGCGTCAGTCATGTGGGCGGCCGAGGGTGACGGTGACGTACGGCGTCCATTGGTAGCAGAGGTGGTCTCGGTTCAGGTCGATCAAGGTGACCTCGTTGAGGTAGAGCTGGGTGGACTTGTCGCCGAACTCGGCGACGCGCTTCCGGAGCGGTTCTGCCGGTGCGGACTGGTTCCAGTAGCCCAAGGAGATGTGCGGATCGAGGTCGGGGAACGCGGGGAGCGAGTCTTCGCCCCAGATCTCCTTGATCGCGTCGCGGAGCAGGATCCGGAGCTTGCGGAGTTCGTTCGCGGGGCGGACCGGTAGCTGAAGGCTCTCGAGTTCGACGACTGCTGGGCCGACGGTCACGCTGAACGGATCCATTGACCCGAGCCGGCGGCGAGTGGCGTCGACGATCGGCGTCAGGTCCTCAGGGGTGAGCTTGTCGGCGAAACCGACGCCCTGCACTGTCAGGTGCAGCCATTGGCGGGGGACGGGCGTGAGCTCGGGGAGCGAGGACAGGAGGGGGTCGTAGCTGCTGCGTAGGGCCGCGAGTGCTGACGCGTAGCGGAAGGTGATGTGCCAGGTGTAGAAGGATCGTCCCTGTCGCCAGCCCGGACGCCAGTACCAGTGATCGCGGACGTCGTCGATCATGTGGCTAGGACTCCTTTGCGGTGAGAGAGGGCGGTCGGTAGGCGGTTCGCCGGCCGGGCAGGTCGGGGCGATAGATGAAGTCCCGGATGCGTTCGCGGAGCTGCCGCGCTCTTGCGACCCGGGTGAACGGCGCGGTCAGGGCGGCGACCTCACCCATCCGGTGGATCAATGGCCGGACCCGATACTCCAGGGCCGTGTCGAGGACGGGCTCGACAGCGGCGATGGCACCGTCGAGCTCCCCGAGCGTCAGATGCGCGATCGCCTGCTGGAGCCTGACCATCCGCTCGGAACCTGGATTGCGCAGGACGTGCGGTCTGGACTCGAAACACGCCACCGAACGGTCGGCGTGGACGAGCGTTTCGTGAGCATCACCCAGCGCCAGTTGGGCATGCGCCCACAAGCCCTCGGCGCGTTCCGGGGTACACAGCAACGGTCCGCCGAGCTCGGGAACCGACGGCATGCCCGGAACCTCCTGGGCAGCGGCCAGCGCCGTACGGGCCTCGCTGATCTGTCCGGATCGCGCGAGGTCGACCGCCAGGGCACTGGACAAGAACAGGCGGGACGTCCCCGCGGCGTACCGCAGGCCGTCCTGGGCATGGTCGGCGGCCCGGACGAACTCGTCCTGCCAGAACGCGGCCGTGTGCTGGGTCGCGCGGATCCAGCCGCGGAGCTCGTTGTGGTCGGCCGCTTCGGCACAGGCCCAGGCCGTCCTGGCGTGGCTCTCGGCCACTTCGGGGCGGCCGAGGTCGACCGACATCCAGGCCAGCAGGGTGATCGCCCAGCCCGCGGCGGCGTACAGGTCCCGGGACTGCTTCGGCGACTGGCGGCCCTCGAGCAGGACGAAGGCGCGGTCCCGGACGGCCCGGCTGCGTTCGAACAAGGGCTTCGTGGGGGTGTGCAGGTAGAGCTGGGCGATTCGCTCGATGTCCGCGTGCAGTTGCTCGACCGTGAGCTCACCGACGTTCGACTCCTCGGCGAAGGTCAGGAGCGCGATCGACTCGTCGCCGGCGCGCCCGACCTCCTCGTCGATCCCGAGGGTCGACGGTGGCTCCAGCTCCGGCTCGGTCGTCGGTGTGCCGGGCGGCGGCACGAAACCCAGTTCGTTGTCGGAGGCAACGTTCAGGATGTAGCGCAGGCCGGAGCGGTAGGCGGCGCCGGGCCAGCGGACCGCGCCCCGCTCGAGCTTCGCGATGTAGTGGCCGTCGAGTTCGTAGCGGACCTCGGTCGTCTCCCAGAGCCACGCGCAGACGGCGTCCGCGAGCTCGACGCGGGACATACGTTCGCCGGGTGCGCGCCGAGAGGGGGTGCGCTCTCGTGCGCTGCGCAACAGGTCATTGGCGGCTGGCATGGCGGTAACTGTAGGTGTGCGAACACCCTCCGCAACGACGGAAAGTGCGGCTGCGGACGATCTGCCCCTGGATGCCCCGGAATGCCCCAGGATGCCCCAATTTTCATCGATGGAAATACGGTCGCGGCCGAAAAACGCGACGTTCCGACGGGCCGGCGGGGCAGTTCGGGGCAGCTGTATCGGTCGCTGAGCGTGAACACCCGGGGCATCCCGGGGCAGATGAGGGCTTCCCTTCGTGAATTAGGGTCGTGGCGTGGCTGAGGAAGCTGTGACGACGTTGCGTGCCGGGTTGGGGCGGTTCGGGCGAGGTGAGGAAGGGTTCGCCTTGCTGGAGGTGTTCTTGGAGGTGGCGGAGCCTTGGTTGGGGCCGGTGGTGCTTGATCCGGTGGGGTTGCGGTTGCCCGACGAGATGACGGATGACCGGGTGCTGGTGCAGGGGCTGATCGAGGCGATCGAGGCGGAGCCGCCGGTGTCCGGGATCTTCCGGTCGGCGGAGCGTGAGTACGACATGACGGATCCGCAGGCGCGGTGGGACTACGTGCGGCTGGCGCACTGCTCCAAGCTGGCGACGGTGTGGGGCGAAGGGCGCCGTACGACGTACTTCGAGGCGGCGGACGGCGTCACCGCGACCTATTGGTTGCCGGAGAGCCTGAAGCTGGCGTTCTTCGAGGCGATCCAGGCCAAGGGCTGGGCGGTACCGGCCGATTGGTTGGCGGCGGTCGGCAAGCAGCCCAAGCCCTGGTGGAAGCGCGGCAGCTAGTTGACTGCCGGGAGACGGGTGAGTGCTTGGGCGACGGCGGCCTGGAGGTCGGCGTCGTCCCAGTTGCGGTCTGTCATGCTGCCGCTGAGGTAGGCGTCGTACGCCGCGAGGTCGAGGTGGCCGTGGCCGCAGAGGGCGGTGAGGATGACCTTCTCCTCGCCGGACTCCTTGCAGAGCAGGGCTTCCTCGATGGCGGCTGCGAGCGCGTGGGTGGGCTCGGGCGCCGGCACGATTCCCTCGGTGCGGGCGAACTGGAGACCGGCCGCGAAGCACTCCGACTGCGGTTTGGCCACCGCTTCGATCTCGCCGGTCTCGTAGAGATGACTGATGATCGGACTCATCCCGTGGTACCGCAGGCCGCCGGCGTGGATCGGGTCCGGGACGAAGTCGTGGCCGAGGGTGTGCATCTTCATCAGCGGGGTCAGGCCGATCGTGTCGCCGAAATCGTAGGCGTAGGTGCCCTGCGTGAGCGACGGGCAGGCGGCCGGCTCGACCGCGCGGACCACCGGGGACATCCGGCCGGCCCACTTCTCCCTCAGGAACGGGAAGGCGAGACCGCCGAAGTTCGACCCGCCGCCGGTGCAGCCGACCAGCAGATCCGGTGTCTCGCCGACCATCGCGAGCTGGATCAGCGCTTCCTCGCCGATGATCGTCTGGTGCAGCAGCACATGGTTGAGCACCGAGCCGAGCGCGTAGTGGATCTCCGGCGACCGGACCGCGGCCTCGACCGCCTCGCTGATCGCGATCCCGAGTGAGCCGGTGGAGGACGGATCCGCGGCCAGGATCTTCCGCCCGGCCTCGGTCAGGTCGGAGGGGCTCGGGTGCACGGTCGCACCGAAGACCTCCATCATGGTCCGCCGGTACGGCTTCTGGTCGTACGACGCACGCACCTGCCAGACCTCGCACTCGAGCCCGAACTGCGCACAGGCAAAGGCCAACGCCGTCCCCCACTGCCCGGCACCGGTCTCGGTGGTGAGCTTCCGGACGCCGGACTTGGCGTTGTAGTACGCCTGCGGGACTGCCGTGTTCGGCTTGTGCGACCCGGCCGGCGAGACCCCCTCGTACTTGTAGTAGATCCGCGCCGGCGTATCGAGCGCCTTCTCCAGCCGATGTGCCCGGTACAGCGGACTCGGCCGCCACAACCGGTACACATCGAGCACCTCACCGGGGATGTCGACGTACTGCTCCTGGGAGACCTCTTGCATGATCAGGTCCATCGGGAACAACGGCGCCAGATCCTCTGGCCCCACCGGCTGCCCTGTCCCCGGATGCAGCACCGCGGGCGGCGGTGTCGGCAGGTCGTGCAGCACGTTGTACCACCGGGTCGGCAGCTCGTCCTCGGGTAACAAGATCTTGGTAGCCGTCATGCGGCAATCTTGGCCGCCCCCGACACCCCTCACAATGCCCTGAACCCGAACCCACGAGGCATTTGTCCGGCACTCTGCAAGCGGTCGATCCGGCCGTCCGCGGTCACCCGGAAAACCACGTCCGACGGATGATCCCGGCCCATCGCCGCATCCACATCGAGCCCGGCCAGCCGCCGTACCAGCAGTCGCCCCACCATCTCGTGCGAAACGATCAGGGCACGCCGTACCTCAATGCTCGCCAGCACCTGCACGATCCGTACGTCGGCATCCGCGTAGCTCTCACCGCCGGGAAACCGATAGGTGTACTTCGACAGTGCCCGCGCCGCACGTTCACCCGGCCAGCCGGCGTCGATCTCGGCCGAGGTGAGGCCGGACCACTCACCGTGGTCGAGCTCGGCTAGGTCCGGCAGCACATGTACGCCGAGGCCGAGGGCGTCGCCGATGACGTGAGCGGTTCGCTGGGCGCGGCCGAGTGGGCTGCTGTAGATGGCGTCGATGTGCTCGGCACGCAACAACTCGGCGTTGCACTGGGCCTGTTGCACGCCGAGTGGGGTCAGTGGTGAGTCCAGGCGGCCTTGGCGGCGGCCGGTGAGGTTCCACTCGGTCTGGCCGTGGCGGGCCAGGTAGGTCGGCACTAGTACGACGCGAGTGTGGCGGGGGTGTTGAGCCAGTCGTCGATGTCGGTGAGGAGCGACTTCTGGACGTCAGGGGGAGCGGTGGCGGCGAGGATGGAGGAGCGGGCCAGGTCGGCCAGCTCTTCGTCGGTGAAGGCGTGCACGCTACGGGCGGTCTCGTACTGCTCCGCCAGGCGCGAGCCGAACAGGAGGGGGTCGTCGGCGCCCAAGGCGATCCGGGCGCCCGCTTCGTACAGGTGACGGAGGGGGACGTCCTCCGGGTGCCGGTAGACGCCGAGAGAGACGTTGGAGGCTGGGCAGACCTCTAGGGCTACCTGGGCGTCCACAACGCGCTTGAGCAGCTCTGGGTCCTCGACAGAGCGGACGCCGTGGCCGATGCGGCCGGCGCCGAGCTCGTCCAGGCAGGTGCGGACGGTAGCGGGGCCGCAGAGCTCACCACCGTGCGGTGCTGCGAGCAGGCCGGCGTTGCGGGCGATCCGGAAGGCCGGGGCGAACTCCGACGTCGTACCGCGGCGTTCGTCGTTCGACAGGCCGAAGCCGACCACGCCACGGCCGGCGTACTGGGCGGCGAGGCGGGCCAGGATGCGGGCGTCGAGGGGATGGCGGGTGCGGTTCGCAGCGATGATCACCTGGACGGCGATGCCGGTCGAGGCCGCAGCGTCCCGGGCCGCGTCCAGCACCAGGTCGGTGAACTCGGTGATGCCGTGGAAGCGGTTCGCATACCCCGACGGGTCGACCTGGATCTCCAGCCACCGGGAACCGTCGGCACGGTCGTCCTCGGCCGCCTCCCGGACCAGACGCCGTACGTCGTCCTCCGTGCGCAGCACCGAGCGCGCGATGTCGTAGAGCCGCTGGAAGCGGAACCAGCCCCGCTCGTCGGCCGCGGACAGCTCCGGAGGCCATTCGGTTCGTAGTGCGTCGGGCAGCCGGACCCCGTGTTTGTCCGCGAGCTCGACCAGCGTCAGATGCCGCATCGAGCCGGAGAAGTGGAGATGCAGATGTGCCTTCGGCAGCACCCGCAGGTCACGCTGCGTCATTACCGAAGGTTACAGAGTCCCTACCCGCCCGGTGAAATCCGGGCGGGCAGGACCCCGAGGTGATTCAGCTCAGCAACTTCGCCATCCGGCCGATGCCCTCGGCCAGGTCCTCGTCGCCGAGCGCGTACGACATCCGCAGGTACCCGGGCGCACCGAACGCCTCACCCGGTACGACGGCCACCTCGGCCTCGTCCAGGATGATCTCGGCCAGCTCGGCGGACGTGGCCGGCGCCCGGCCGTTGATCTCCTTGCCGAGCAGGCCCTTCACCGACGGGTACGCGTAGAAGGCGCCGGTCGGCGTCGGGCACTCCACACCGGGGATCTCGTTCAGCAGCCGCACCATGGTCCGGCGCCGGCGGTCGAAGGCGACCTTCATCTCCTCGACCGCGCTCAGGTCGTTGGTGAGGGCGGCGATCGCGGCCCGCTGGGCGATGTTGCCGACGTTCGACGTCTGGTGCGACTGGAGGTTGGTGGCCGCCTTGATGACATCCTTCGGGCCGATCATCCAGCCGACCCGCCAGCCGGTCATCGCGTACGTCTTGGCGACCCCGTTCAGTACGACGGTCCGGTCCGCCAGCTCCGGCACGACCACCGGGATCGACGTCGACCGGACGCCGTCGTACGTCAGGTGCTCGTAGATCTCGTCGGTGATCACCCAGATGTCGTGCTCGAGCGCCCAGCGGCCGATCGCCTCGATCGACTCCCGGCTGGCGACCGCACCGGTCGGGTTGGACGGTGAGCAGAACAGCAGGGCCTTGGTCTTGCCGGTCCGAGCGGCCTCCAGCTGCTCGACGGTGACCAGGTAGCCCTGTGACTCGTCCGCGAGCACCTCCACCGGCACGCCACCGGCCAGCAGGATCGCCTCCGGGTAGGTCGTCCAGTACGGCGCCGGCAGCAGCACCTCGTCACCTGGGTCGAGCAGGGTCGCGAAAGTGTTGTAGACCGCGTGCTTGCCGCCGTTCGTGACCAGGACCTGGGCAGCCTCGATCTCGTACCCGGAGTCGCGCTTGGTCTTCTCGACGATCGCCTGCTTCAGCTCCGGCAGACCGCCGGCCGGGCTGTAGCGGTGGTTCTTCGGATCCCGGGCCGCCTCGACAGCCGCCTCGACGATGTAGTCCGGCGTCGGGAAGTCCGGCTCGCCCGCGCCGAAGCCGATGACGGGCCGGCCGGCGGCCTTGAGCGCCTTGGCCTTGCTGTCGACCGCCAGGGTTGCCGATTCGCTGATGGCGCCGATCCGCGCCGAGATCCTGGAACTCATACCGCCATCCTGGCAGCACCGCCCGGGAGGCGGCCCGGCAATATCGGGACCCGGACCGGTGTGATCCGGGGAACACGCAGGGGGTGCGGTCCGTTGTGTCCGAGTGCAGGCTGTATGGTTCTGGTCGCGGTACGGCGCCCGGTTCGGGGGCTGTGCGGGTCAGGAGCAGGCAGGACGACGCCGACAGGCCGAGTTCGACCAGGTGGCTCCGAACCCGTACACTCTTCTAGTCCGGGCGTTGATGGCCCTGACTCGGCATGCCCGAGTTCAGGTCCTGTGCGGCGTCCGGATGGATTGCAGAGGGCACTAGCTCAACTGGCAGAGCATCGGTCTCCAAAACCGAAGGTTGGGGGTTCAAGTCCCTCGTGCCCTGCACATCCTGACCGGCGCAGGGCCGGTCAGGCCGCCGCTAGCGAAAGAGGTAGGTCGTGACGGAGACGCGCACCCCGGCACCGTCCGGCGCCGGTCAGCCTGCGGAAGGCAAGCAAGGCAGAGGCCTGCTGCGTTTCTACCGCCAGGTGGTCGCCGAGCTCCGCAAGGTCGTCTGGCCCACCCGCAAGCAGTTGTCCACCTACTTCGTGGTGGTGCTGACCTTCGTGGTGTTCGTCATCGCGATCGTCTCGGTCCTCGACCTCGCCTTCGGCTGGGCAGTACTCAAGATCTTCGGCTGAGGCCGACACCGCCCACGCAGGCCGGGGAGCCGGGCCACCGCCCGTCCCCGACGCCAGATCCAGAACCGATCCACAGATGACGGAGTACGACGTGTCAGAGCGCGACGACGAGGTCCTTGAGCTCAAGGACGAGTTCGACGTATCCGACTCCGACGACGACCTGGATCTCGACTTCGACGAGACCACTGTCGTCGAGGACGACGACCTGTTCGCCGACGACGGTGACGACCCGTTCGCGGGCCTCGACGACGAGGACTCCGACGACGAGACCGACGAGGTCGTGGTCGAGGAGCCGGAGTACTCCGCCGACGACGAAGCCGAGGAAGGCCCGGCCGAGACCGACGACTCCGACGACGAGCCGGTCGTCGTGGTCGCCGCCGCGGACGACGCCGAAGCGGCCGAGGTCGTGACGCAGTCCGATGTCGAGGACGCCGCCGAGGAGCTGGCCGGCGAGACCGGCCAGACCGCGGCCGACGACAGCACCGAGTCGGAGCCGACCGTCGACGCGGTGGTCTTCTCCAGCGCGGACGACGACGCCGACGACGCGGCCCTGGCGGTCGCCGCCGCGGCTGCGCAGGCCGACGAGGACGAGGAGCCGGGCGACCCGCTCGAGGAGCTGCGCAGCCGGCTCCGCTCGCAGATCGGCGACTGGTACGTCGTACACACGTATTCAGGGATGGAGAACCGGGTCAAGGGCAACCTTGAGAACCGGATCAACTCCCTGAACATGGAGGACTTCATCTTCGAGATCGTCGTGCCGACCGAAGAGGTCGCCGAGATCAAGAACGGTCAGCGCAAGATGGTCAAGCGCACCGTCCTCCCCGGTTATGTCCTGGTCCGGATGGATCTGACCGACGAGTCCTGGTCGACCGTGCGGCACACGCCGTCGGTCACCGGTTTCGTCGGCAACAGCCAGAAGCCGGTCCCGCTCAGCCTCGAAGAGGTCGAGAAGATGCTCGCTCCGGCCGTCGTTGCGGCGGCCGAGGCGGCGGCAGCCGAAGCAGGTGCCGCACCCGCCAAGACGGCGGCCAAGAAGAAGGTCGAGGTGGCCGACTTCGGGGTCGGCGACTCGGTCATGGTGGTGGACGGGCCGTTCGCGACCCTGCACGCCACGATCACGGAGATCAATGCCGACGCACAGCGGATCAAGGCGCTGGTGGAGATCTTCGGCCGGGAGACCCCGGTGGAACTCAGCTTCAACCAGATCCAGAAAGTCTAAGGACCCGACAGAATGCCTCCCAAGAAGAAGATCGCTGCCCTGGTCAAGGTGCAGCTCCAGGCCGGCGCAGCGACGCCCGCCCCGCCGGTAGGTACGGCGCTCGGCCCGCACGGTGTCAACATCATGGAGTTCTGCAAGGCGTACAACGCCCAGACGGAATCCATGCGTGGCAACGTGGTCCCGGTCGAGATCACCATCTACGAAGACCGTTCCTTCACGTTCGTCACCAAGACGCCGCCGGCGCCCGAGATGATCAAGAAGGCCGCTGGTCTGCAGAAGGGTTCGGCTGTCCCGCACAAGGACAAGGTCGGCAAGATCACCAAGGACCAGGTCCGCGAGATCGCCACCACCAAGATGCCGGACCTGAACGCCCGTGACATCGACGCCGCGATGAAGATCATCGAGGGCACCGCCCGTTCCATGGGTGTGACCGTCGAGGCCTGAGCGCCGCGGCAGCACCAGCACCACGAGTAGTTGTGGCAGGGCGTAGCGCCGCCCGGAGACCACACCCCAGAGAGGAAACAGCAATGGCACTGCGCAGCAAGGCATACCGCGCAATCGCGGACAAGATCGACTTCGATCACCTGTACTCCCCGCTCGAGGCGATCCGGCTGGCCAATGAGTCCGCCGGGACGAAGAAGTTCAACTCGACCGTGGACGTCGCGATGCGCCTCGGGGTCGACCCCCGTAAGGCCGACCAGATGGTGCGCGGCACCGTCAACCTTCCGCACGGTACCGGCAAGACGGCACGGGTCCTCGTCTTCGCCACCGGTGACAAGGCCGAGGCCGCGAAGGCCGCCGGCGCCGACTTCGTCGGTGACGACGACCTGATCAAGAAGGTGACCGACGGCTGGCTGGACTTCGACGCCGTCGTCGCCACCCCTGACCTGATGGGCAAGGTCGGCCGGCTCGGTCGCGTCCTCGGCCCGCGTGGCCTGATGCCGAACCCGAAGACCGGCACGGTCACCCCGGACGTCACCAAGGCCGTCACGGACATCAAGGGCGGCAAGATCGAGTTCCGGGTCGACCGGCACGCGAACCTGCACTTCATCATCGGCAAGGCGTCGTTCGACGAGGCCCAGCTGGTGGAGAACTACAGCGCGGCGCTCGAGGAGATCCTGCGGCTGAAGCCGGCCAGCTCCAAGGGCCGCTACATCCGCAAGGCGGTGTTCTCGACGACCATGGGCCCCGGTGTCCCGGTCGACCCGAACGCCACCCGCAACCTCCTCGAGGAGAACGCGGACGCCTGATCCACAGGTTCCACACAGCAAGGCCCCGGGATTCCTCCCGGGGCCTTCTGCTTTGGCGGGGTACTGCGGCTACAGCCGCAGCTGGGACTCGCCGTACCAGGCGGAGCTGTCGGTGCTGCTGCCGCCGGGCCGGATCGACCAGACCTGTACGCCGGTGGTGTCGTAGAACCGGGCGGTGTAGGGCGTGTTGTTGACGTAGGACATGACGCCCCAGCTCCGGGGCTGCTCGTTGAGGCCGTACCTGCTGAGACTGTATACGCCGCCCTTGGACGAGAACTTCCGCTGAGTGAAGTTCGTCCCGGCGTAGAGACACAGATAGTTGTCGGGGCATCCACCGAGGCCGACCATCGGCACGGCTACCGACGAGGCGGTCTGGGCAGGGGCCGGTGCGGCCTGCGCGACTGCAGGCGTCCCGAGCGCTGCCAGGCCGATGAGCCCGAGGGCGGCCGTCAGTTTCTTGACCACGATGTTCGCTGCCTTTCGTCGATGCTCCGCTACTTACGGAAAACAAGCGTTTCAGGCAGGCAGGCGGCGCGCCAGGTCCACACGCCGAATTGCACGTTGTTGCAATTAGGTGCGCTGGGCAACCAAATCCGGGGTGAGGTCGGCCAGGCGGGGGACGCCGACCAGTTGAAGGGTGTGTTCGAGCTCTTCGGCGAGCTCGGTGAGCAGGCGCGTGACACCGGACTGGCCGTCGACGGTGAGGGCCCAGAGGGCTGGGCGGCCGACGAAGACGGCGCGAGCACCGAGCGCCAGGGCGGCGAGGACGTGTTCGCCGCGGCGGATACCACCGTCGACGTACAGCTCGGTGGTCGTGCCGGCCAGGGCCTCGGCGACCTCGGGGAGCGCCTGGGCAGTGGGGATCGAGCCGTCGAGCTGGCGACCGCCGTGGTTGGAGACGATGATGCCGGCGGCACCTGCGTCCGAGATGCGTTTGGCGTCGTCGCCGCGTAGGACGCCCTTCACCACGACCGGGAGTCCGGTGCGCTCAGCCAGCCAGCCGATCACGTCGGGCGTCAGGTCATCAGCCTTGTCGAGATCCTCGTCGGTCCAATCACCCTCGGGGACGTTGATCCGCAGCTGACCCGGCTGGACGTACGACCACACCACCGGACCGTCGTCCTCCTTGCGCCCGACCACCGGGGTGTCGACCGTGAGGACGATCGCCTTCGCGCCACCGGCGACGGCCGCGTCGAGCATCTGCTCGGTGATACTGCGATTCCGCACGATGTAGATCTGCAGCCACCACGGGACCCCGGTCGCGCCGAGGTCGGCGAACCGGGTCCCGGCATTGCTGGACACACCGAGCAGCGATCCGGCATCGCGGACACCGTTCGCCATCGCGATCTCCCCGTCGGGATCCGCCAGCCGCTGCAGCGTCGACGGCGCAACGAGCACCGGCGACGAGACCGGCGTACCGAGCACGGTGGTGCCAAGCTCGATCGACGACACATCCTGCAGAACGCGCGGCCGAAACCGGTACGACGACCAGGCCGCAACCGCCTCCCCAACGCTGATCCCGCCGGCGGACCCCTGCCGGTAGTAACGATGCACAGCCTCCGGCAACTTCTCCGCGGCCGTCCCCTCCAACGCATCAATCCATCGCATGCGGCCCATCGTCGCACCCGGTTCGCAGGAACGACACCCGGATTCAGCTGCTGATCCGCTCGCGCAGATCCGGGTGCCGTCAGCGCAGGCTGAGGCGAATCAGCGCGGTAACGACGATGCCACCCGCGACGGCCAGCAACATCGGCACCTTCGCCAGGCACAGTCCACCGGCGGCCCCGACACCGACCAGCTTCGTCCAGTCGACCGCCTGCCAGTGCTCGCCGCCCAGCTCCGTGACGATCAGTCCGGCCAGCAGAACCGGTGCGGTGAGAGCAGTCAGCCTGAGCACCGGCGGTGGGAGCTTGCGGCCGCCGATGATCAGCGGGGCGCTCGCCTTCAGGAGCCAGTTGATCACGGTCACCACGGCTACGGACAACCAGAGCCTCATGCCTGTTCGCCCTCCTTCTCGGGAAGAATGCCGAGCAGGGCCGCGGCGATGGCGCCCAGCAAGGCGTAGCTCGGAGTGGTGACGAAGAGCAGCGCGGCGGCGACCGAGGCGCCCAGCAGGCCGGCGACCAGGGCACGCTTCGATCGGCGCAACTCGTCGAGCGCGAGGATCAGGAAGAAGGCTGGGAACGCCACGTCGAGACCCAGCCGCTGCATCAGATCAGGAGAGGGCGCAGTCAGTGCGCCGACCGCGGTCCCGGCGGCCCAGAGCACCCACTGCGGGATACTCGCGCCGACGAGACGAACGATGTCGTAGCCACCTTTGGTGCTGTGGGCAACGACAAAGGATGCGTCGCAGAGCGCTTGCACCTGGAGCGCGCGGGACAACCGACTGCCACTGAGGCTGTCGTTGAGGGCGAGACTCATCATCAGATAGCGGGCGTTGATCAGGACTGCCGACGTCACCGCGACGACTGCTGAGCCACCGGCGATCGAGGTCAGCAACGCGAACTGCGCCGATCCCGACCACGCGAACATCGAGAACAACACCGGCAGCCCGAAACCCCAGCCGCGCGCCACAGCCTCGGCCCCGAAGCTCAACGCCAGCACGAAGGCGGCGGCGCCGGGCCCGACGCCCAGTCGCATGCCCTCGAAGAACTCCTGCCGCCGATCGAGCAGCGCAGCAACTGCTGCGGAGCCCCTCACGATTCCCGCCCGGCGCGAACCCGTTCGTAGTGCCGCTTCGCGCGGGCCCGATTCCCACAGTCACCCGAACTGCACCACCGTCGGGACCCGTTCTTGCTGCGATCCAGGAACAGCCACCCACAGCCGTCGTCCTGGCACTCCCGCAGCCTGCCCAGGTCCTCCCGCTCCAACAGCCGGCCGCCCGCCAGCACCAACTCGTCCACGAGATCGGCGCCAACCCAGTCCAGCGGCCGCACACCCGCTGGGGTCGCACGCCCCAGGGCGCGTGTCAGCAAGACCTGCAGCTCCCGCGGATCTCCCGGCCCGGTCCTGCGCGCGATGGGCACCAGGACGTCATAGAGGGTCCCACGCACACTGGCCACCCTCTCGGGCGTGCTGTCTCCGCTGAGACCCACCGCCGCACACCACGTAGCCAGCGCCTCCGGCGTCGCGATCCGGTCGACGGTACGCGACGGCTCCAGCCGCCAGGAAACGGTGTTCAGCAGGTCCAGCGCGACGTGACCACCGATCAGTTCCGGCTGATAGAGCATCGGTATCACCTCTCATCTAACAACCTAAAGTACTTTTGCATGTTAGACAAGGAGTGGAGGCGGTAGGGTGTCCGTATGACGCAGTATGGGTGGCGATTTTTTTGCCCCGGCCGGCGCGATGGTGCCGACGGGGTGGGCTGCTGCTGCGCTCTCTCCTGAGGTGACCGTGGCTGGTCGGGGTGTGAAGAGTCCCCCGTCGAGACCGTCACCTTTGGAGATATCTCATGTCTGTCCTCACTCTTGAGGAACTGCATTCCGCTCTGTCGCTGCGCGATCTGACTGATCCGGCGCAGGGTCCGCATGCTGTCCAGCTGATCGTTGACTCGATCCGGACGGCATTGGGTGCTGCTTGGCCCTATACGGAGGTTTGGACCCGGCGCGACCATCCGGTGGTCAGCCTGGCCGACAACTACGACAACCTTGGGTACGCCGCTGGTGCGGTGACCCGGGAAGCTCGCTACACCCGCTATGCGTCGGAGGGTGAGGTGCTGCGTAGTCACACGTCGGCGATGATCCCGCCTGCGTTGCGTGAGCTCGCCTGCTCCGAGGCATCTGATGTGCTGATGGTGTGTGCTGGGATCTGCTACCGCCGGGACTCGGTGGACTGGCAGCACACTGGCACGCCGCATCAGCTCGACCTCTGGCGGCTCAGTCGCAATGTCGCGCTCGGAGAGCCCGAGCTGGAGGACATGATCGCCCGGTTGGTCGAGACTGTGCTGCCCGGGCAGACCTACCGGACGGTGCCTGCGGTGCACCCCTACACGATCCATGGCCGGCAGATCGATGTCCTGCTGGACGATCAGTGGATCGAGATCGGTGAATGCGGGGTGGCCGCGCCGGCTGTCCTGCGCAAGGCCGGTCTGGACGACAGCTGGACCGGACTGGCGATGGGACCGGGGCTGGACCGGTTGCTGATGTTGCGGAAGGGCATCCGCGACATCCGGTTGCTCAGGTCGACGGATCCGCGGGTGGCCGGCCAGATGCGTGACCTGCAGCCCTACCGATCGGTGTCGACGATGCCACCGGTCCGCCGGGATCTCTCGGTTGTGGTGGGTGCGGAGGCGGATGTGTCGCCGGAGGTGCTCGGCGACAAGGTGCGGGATGCGCTCGGTCCGGATGCGGATGCCGCGGAATCGCTGGAGGTGCTCGGCGAGACGACGTACGACGAGCTTCCGGCGGCTGCGCGGGCGCGGTTGCAGATCACCGCAGGACAACGGAACCTCCTGGTCAGGCTGGTCCTCCGACCGGTCGATCGAACCCTGACCGATGCCGAGGCCAACGTGTTGCGCGACAAGGTCTACCGAGCGCTGCATGAAGGTCCCGTCCTCGAACTGATCGGCTAGCGCCGGAGCTCGCGGGCGGCGACGACCCAGGCGCACACGGCCAGTGGGACCTCCAGGAGGAAGGCCTCGGCCAGGGAAAGCGTGCGGTCGAAGCCTGCGCCCGCGGTGCTGACGTCGAACCAGGCGTCAGCCAGGAGAAGGGTCCCGGCGGCCATCGCGGTCAGGACGGCGTATCTGTTGCGAGTGTGCAGCAGGTACGCCGTCAGGCCGGCGGCGACCGCGGTCAAGACGTCGAGGCCGATCCAGGTGAGCCTCCAGTGGTTGGCCTGGTAGGTGCTCGGCAACGTCGCCGCGAGGATCAGGCACCACGGCAGCAGCACCGCCGCAACGACGCCCGCGACCAGCGCGGCCAGACCGCCGGGGGAGCGGCGCGGGCGGATCCGGCCGTCGAGGCGGCCCTCCGCGATGTAGTCGTCGAGAGCCTCGGCGACGCGGTCGTCGATCGCGTCACCGAGTTGCACGGTCAGCTGCCGCCCGGGCGGCGCGGCTACGGGAGCCTGCGGGAGTGTCGTCGTCATGGCTACGAGCATTCCGTCGCGGCGGCTTCGGCACATTGAGGACAACCCACGAATCGGAGGTGGGGTTAACCCGAACTCGATACGGGGGATGTCCTCATATCGGCACCCCTCGGCCGCGACGTAGGTTTGAGCCCGTCCCGCACAAACCAGCACAGCGGCACAGACACGGGAGGTGGTTCGGGTGACGACGATCGCGAGTCCGGTTCCCCGGCGACCATGGCGGCTGTGGCGTTCTCCGTACTTGTGGCTGGCAACGGTCCATCTGCTCGGTGATTCCGTCGTGGTGCTGACCTCCGGGCTGCTGGCCCTGGTCTCCGTCTGTGTGGCCGTGCTCGGGTGGCCGCTGGCCTTCGTCGGGGTGCCGGTGACGACGGCTGCGGCCCGAGCGGTCTACGCGCTGGCACGGTGGGAGCGGGCCCGGGCCCGGATCACCCGCGGGCAGGAGGTGCTGCCTCTCGAGCCACCGGAGCCGTCCGGCAGCCGGATCGTCGACGCCCGCCGGGCGATCACCGATCCGAATCTGTGGCGCCAGTTCCTGTACTACGTCCTGCTGTTGCCAGCAGCAATGTTCTGGCTGCTGCTGATCGTGGTCGCCTGGTCGATTCCGCCGGTGCTGATCGGGCTGCCGTTCTACTTCTCGAAGTTCGCGGCGCAGCAGGCTCAGTTCGGGCCGTTCGTGGTCGACACCGAGAACAAGGCCATCGCCGCAGCGGTGTTCGGCGCGGTGTTCCTGGTGCTGGTCTCCCCGGTGCTGATGCGGACGGCGTCCGCCTTGGACGGACATCTCGCCCGGATCTACCTGGGCGGAGACGAGACCGGGGCGCTGACCGAGCGGGTGAGCCGGCTGGTGACAAGCCGGCAGCAGGTGGTCGACTCGGCGGAGGCCGAGCGGCGGCGGATGGAGCGCGATCTGCATGACGGTGCACAGCAGCGGCTGGTCTCACTGGCGATGACCCTGGGCCGCGCGAAGAACCGGCTGACCGACAAGGATCCGGCGATCCGCTCGCTGATCGAGGAAGCGCACTCCGAGGCCCTGCAGGCGATTGCGGAGCTTCGGGATCTGACCCGCGGTCTGCATCCACCGGTGCTGACCGACCGCGGGCTCGATGCCGCGATCTCCGCGGTCGCCGCGCGGTCTCCGGTGCCGGTGCGCGTGAGTGTCGACGTCGACCCGCGGCCGTCGCTGACCATCGAGTCCATCGCCTACTTCGTCGTCACCGAGGCACTGACCAATGTGGCCAAACATGCCGACGCGGCCCGGGCCGAGGTCCGGATCGTGCGGGTGGGCAACCTGCTCCGGGTCGAGGTGACCGACGACGGCCGGGGCGGTGCGCGTCCCGAGGGCGGGACCGGCCTGCAGGGCCTGTCCGACCGGGTGGCCGGGGTCGACGGCCGGCTCAGTCTCAGCAGTCCACCGGGCGGTCCGACCGTCCTCACCGCGGAGGTGCCGTGCGAATGACCAGTCTGCGAGTCGTGATCGCCGAGGATTCGGTGCTGCTTCGCGAGGGCATCGTGCGGCTGCTGGAGGAGCAGGAGTGCACGGTGGTCGCGGCAGTCGGCGACGGTGACGAGCTGCTCAAGGCGGTCGCCCAGCACCGGCCTGATGTCTGCGTGGTCGATGTGCGGATGCCGCCGACGTTCACCGACGAAGGGCTGCGGGCGGCGCTGGTGCTCCGCGAGCAGTATCCGGACACCGGTGTGCTGGTCCTGTCCCAGTATGTCGAGGAGCGGTATGCGAGCGAGCTGATCGGCAGCAACCCGGGCGGCGTCGGGTATCTGCTGAAGGACCGGGTGGCCGACGTGGACCAGTTCCTCGACGGACTGCGCCGCGTGGCCGATGGCGGTGCGGCGCTGGACCCGGAGGTGATCTCGCAGTTGCTGGTGCGGTCCAGCAAGGCGGATCCGTTGGCCGCACTGAGTCCGCGTGAGCAGGAGGTCCTGCGGGCGATGGCGGAGGGCAAGTCGAACACCGGGATCGCGCAGGCGCTCGTGGTCGGGGAGGGTGCTGTGGAGAAGCACATCAGCAGCATCTTCCAGAAGCTGAAGCTGTCGTCGACCGAGGGCGAGCATCGCCGGGTCCTGGCCGTGTTGCGGTTCCTGGACAGCTGATGGCACTCACTTCAGCGCAGCGTCGGATGCTGCTGATCGGCGTGGTGCCACTGCTGGTGCTGGTAGTCGCGGGCGCCGCGGTCACGGTTGCGACGATCCGCGGCAAGCTTCCGTTCGACTATTCGTCCAGCTTCGCCAACGCGCCGCAGGGGGTGCGGATTTTCTCGGAGATTCCGGCCAACGTGATCGGTAGTGCGAGCAACCAGGTGCGGGTCAGCGTCGACGGGACCTATGCGAAGCAGGAGCCGAAGGTCGACGTCCGGACCGTCGACGGCGTGCTGGACATCCGGACGACCTGCCCGGACACACACTGCGAGGTCGAGCTCACGGTCGAGGTCCCAGCTGCTCTTGCCGTGCAGGCCAAGGCCGAGGGGGTCTCCATCACCGTCTCCGGCCTGGCGGCGAAGGTGCAGGTCGACGCCAGCGAGGGGACCGTCTCGATGAACCGGATGCGCAGTCCACAGGTCTCCGTCGACGCCCGTCGGGGCTCACTGTCCCTGCAGTTCGACGAGCCTCCCGAGCAGGTGACGGCCACGGTCAGCGATGGCTCGCTCAACGTCCGGGTGCCCGGCACCACGACGTACGCCATCGATGCGGTCGCGGCGCAGGGCTCCGTCGACATCGGTCCGAACAACGACCCGACCGCGAAGCATCGTCTCTTCCTACGGACCAGCTATGGCAGCATCACGGTCAGCTGATCGCGGCCACGAAGGCCTTGGCCTTCGCTGTGATGGTCTGCCAGTCGGCCGCCGCGACGTCGGCGGGGGAGACCACATCGGTGCCCGCGCTGACGGCCAGCGCTCCGGCATCCAGATACTCCCGGGCGTTCCCGGCGTTGATGCCGCCCGACGGAATCAGCGGCACCCCGGGGAACGGGCCGTTCAGATCCTTGAAGTACTTCGGACCGAGCTGGTGGGCCGGGAAGATCTTGACCGCATCCGACCCCAGCGCGAGCGCAGTCATCACCTCGGACGGTGTGAAAGCACCGAGCACCACCGGTACGCCGGCCGCCCGCGCGGCCTCGGCGATCGCCGCTGCCTCCGGGCCCTGACCAGGTGTCACCAGGAACTGTGCGCCCGCGTCGATCGCCTGCTGAGCCTGCTCGCCCGTCTGCACGGTCCCGGCGCCGACCACCGCGTCCGTCTCGGCGGCCGTCGAGGCTGCGCGCTCCAGGTGCCGGGGCAGGTCCGGAGTCGTGAAAGTCAGCTCGACGACGTGGATTCCGCCGGACACCAGTGCCGCGCACAGATCCCGGGCGTCAGCGATCTCCGGTGCCCTGACGACAGTCAGCACGCGGTCGGCTCGCAGCAGGTCCAGGGTGGTCATAACGGGGTCCTCTCAAACGTCAGTACGGCGGATGGCCCGGCCAGGCAGCGCATCGGTCCGATGACCGTCGTCGATGACGGGAACACCGTTGACGAAGACGTACGGGATGCCTTCGGCCTGCTGCCGGGGGTTGTCGAAGGTGGCGGTGTCGTGGACGGTGTCCGGATCGAAGAGGACCAGGTCCGCCTGGTATCCCTCCCGGACCAGGCCCCGGTCGGTGAGCCGCAGCCGGCGTGCCGGTCGGCCGGTGAGGTGGTGGATGCAGTCGGCCAGTTCCAGGACGCCGAGTTCGCGGACATACCGGCCCAGGTAGCGCGGGAAGGTGCCCCACGAGCGTGGGTGCGGTTTGCCGCCGACCAGGATCGCGTCCGAGCCGCCGGTGTGGCTCGAGTGCTGCATGATCGTTCGCACGTTCTCCTCGTGCCCGACATGCTGCAGGATCGAGGTGCCCAGATCGTCCGCGATCAGCAGGTCGAAGAAGACATCGGCGGCCGGCTTACCGCTTCTGGCGGCGAGGTCTTCGACTGTCCGGCCGACGGCATCGCCGAGGGCGGGGTTGCGGACGCCGCCGATCTCGATGGTGTTCCACTCGATCACACAGCCGTGGCAGCCGTCGGAGCCGACCTGCTCCATCTCGTGCGCGATCCTGGCCCGCGTCGCCGGATCCCGCAACCGGTCCAGCTGAGCGTCCGGGCCGCCCTCGGCCGTCCAGCTCGGCAACGTCGCCGCAAGAGTTGTTGCCCCAGGCAAGTAGGGATACGTGTCGGTGGTGACGTCGAGACCATCGGCGAGTGCCTTGTCGATCATCGCGATCAGGTCGGCGCCACGACCCTGGTTCGGGCCGAAGTTCATCACCGCGTGGGTCAGGTGCAGTGGGCAGCCGGAGCGGCGGGCCACTTCGACCATCTCGGCGTACGCGTCGAGAGCGCCCTGGCCGTAGGACCGTTGATGGGGGGAGTAGTAGCCGCCGTGCTGCGCGACGACGCGGCACAGCTCGACGAGTTCCTCGGTGGTGGCGAACATGCCCGGCGTATAGGTGAGGCCACTGCTCATCCCGACCGCGCCGTCGCGCATCGCCTGCGTGAGCAGGTCGATCATCTGCGCCAGTTCGGTCGGGGTGGCCGGGCGGTTCTCGGTGCCGACGACCATCATCCGCAGCGTGCCCTGCGGGACCAGGTAGGCCGCATTGCACGCGATTCCCTGATCGAGGCGATCCAGATAGCCCGCGACCGTCGACCAGGAGAAGTCGAAGTCGTCCGGTTCGCCGTTCCAGCCGGCGATCTGGCGGCGGATCGCGGCCCGGGTCGGGTCGTCGATCGGCGCGAACGACAATCCGTCCTGGCCGAGGACCTCCAGCGTGACGCCCTGACTGACCTTGGCGGTGTGGTCCGGCGTCGCCAGGATCTGCAGGTCGGAGTGCGCATGCATGTCGATGAATCCGGGGCAGAGGACGAGCCCGGAGGCATCGATCGTGCGGGTGGCGGTCGGCAGGTCGTCGCTGGTCCGGGATCCGTTGGCCGAGCTGGTGGACACTGCCACGATGCGGCCGGCGTCGACGGCGACGTCCGCGGTGAAACCGGGGGCGCCCGTGCCGTCGAGGACGGTGGCGCCGGCGATCAGCAGGTCGGCCATCTCAGAAGTACGTCCGGATCAGGTCGACGACGACGGGATCGGCTGCATCCGGGTCGTCCACGACCGGGATCAGGCCCCACTTGTCGAACGCGGTACACGGATGCGAGAGGCCGACCCGGAGTTCGTCACCGATCACCACCGGTTCGTCGCCGAACCGCAGATAACCGTGCTGGTCGTTCAGCTTGGTCACCGTCATGCCGGTCGCGGGGAGCACCGGTTCGCCGACTGAGCGAGGCCGGATCAACTGCGGTTCGGGCATGTCCTGGTCGACCGGGAAGTCACGCCGCCCGGCGTCGAAGATCGCCAGCCCGGGCTCGGGTTGCGAGGTGATCCGCATCCAGCCGTGCATCGCCGCGACGAGCTGTTCGCCGTCGGTCCGCGGCGACTGACCCAGTGGCGACACCCGCCGGTAGAGCCCGTCATCGTGCGAGATGTAGGCGCCGGACCGCAGGACGACCCGTGCGTCCTCGATCGGGCCCAGGACCTCGGCGACCAGCTCGAAGTACTCGCTGCCGCCTGCGGTGACGATCGGTTCGACGCCCTCGTCGTACAGCTTGCCGAGTCGCGAGTGCAGCTCAGCCATGTCGCGCAGAAACGCCCGTACGGCGGTCAGTCCGGCCTCGTCGACGCCAGATCCGACCGCGCCCTCGTAGCCCGCCACCCCGACCAGCCGTAGCGTCGAGGCCTCTGTCACTGCCGAAGCGACCGCCTCGGCAGTCTCGAAGTCCCGAGCACCGGTCCGGCCGCCAGGTGCACCTAGCTCAACCAGTACGTCGAGCGGCCGCGCATCCGGACCGATATGCGCCGACCGCGCCGCCTCCATGATCTCGACAGTCCGAACGGAATCTGCCCAGACCATCACCTCGAACGACGGATCCCGGGCCAGCTCGTCGGCGACCCAGCGCAGTTGGAGCGGGGAGACGACCGAGTTCGCGATCAGCACCCGGCGGACGCCGAACTGGCGAGCGATCGCGAGGTGGAAGACGTTGGCCAGCGTGATCGCCCACGCGCCGGCGTCCAGCTGCTGCGCCCACAGTGCTGGCGCCATCGTGGTCTTGCCGTGCGGCGCGAGATCGACGCCGTGGTGTGCGCACCAGCGAGCGAGCGTGTCGATGTTGTGCCGTACGCCGGGCGCGGACAGCGTCATCAACGGGGTCGGCAGCTCGGAGAGCCGCGGGCCCGCGGCCAGGACCTCGGCGACGGTCCGGCCCCAGAAGGCGGGCGGCAGTACCCGGTCGCGTCGGCTCACCCGCTCGTCGGCAAGCGCGGCGACGGCGGCGGCATCGTAAGCAGGCATCGAGTCCCCTGGGAGTAGTTGCAGAATACGCAACGTTCATTGCACATTCTGACCTGACGGTTGTAGCATCGCGCTCGAAGTTGCGTCAACGACCGCTGTTTCACACCTATCCCATCACCCCGGACCCAGGAGCGCAGATGCCCGACCCGCGCACCGAGACGGAAGCCAGGGATGGGCACGGGGATGTTGTCTGTGTCGGCGAGGCGATGATCATGCTCGCGGGTGCCGCCGGACCGCTCGAGGACGTCGAGACGTTCCGCCGGTCGGTCGGGGGCGCGGAGTGCAACGTGGCCGGCGGCCTGGCCGGTCTCGGCGTACCGACCAGCTGGGTGTCCCGGCTCGGCGACGACGGCTTCGGCCGGCAAGTACTGCGTGATCTGCGCGGACGTGGAGTCGACGTCGGCGGGGTAGAGGTCGATCCGGATCGGCCGACCGCGCTGTACGTGAAGGAGTCGATCGACGGCCGGTCCCGGATGCACTACTACCGGAGCGGTTCGGCGGCCTCGGCCATGAGCCCCACGTTCCTGCAGCGTCCTGAGGTGGCCGCCAGACTCGGCAGTGCCCGGATCGTGCACACCACTGGCATCACCGCCGCGCTGTCCGACGACACTGCGCGAATGCTGGACGAGCTCCGCGGGGACTTCATTCTGAGCGTCGATCTGAACTGGCGGCCGGTGCTGTGGCGCGACAAGAACCCGGAGCCGCTCTGGCGGTTGCTCCGGGCAGCTGACGTCGTACTGATCGGTGCTGATGAGGCGCTGGTGTTTGCAGGCACCAACGACCCGGCTGAGCTGCACGAACGGTTCGGCAATGACTGCACGCTGGTCGTGAAGAACGATGCGCACACCGCAGTCGCACTGGAGCCGGACGGTCGCCGTACCGAGGTTCCGGCGCTCACTGTCCAGGTGGTTGAGCCAGTAGGTGCGGGAGATGCGTTCGCGGCCGGATTCCTGGCTGGGACGCTGCAGAACCTGCCGATGAAGCAGCGGCTGCGACTCGGGCATCTGAATGCGGCAGCGGTGCTCGCCGTACCGGAAGACCATGCTGCGCCTCCGGAGAGTGCGCTGCGAGACAGACTGCTCGCCGCCACCGAAGAAGAGTGGGCGGCGACGCGGGTATGAGCCAGAGCCTCGCGAGAGCCCTGCAGATCCTGGCCAGCCTGGGCGAGGGGGAGCGGTCGCTGGATCAGCTCGCGGCCGAGCTCGGCGTCCACAAGACCACAGTGCTCCGGCTGCTGCGCACTATGGAGGCAGACCGCTTTGTACGGCGGGATGAGGCGCATCGCTATCGGCTGGGATCCCGGTTGTTCGCGCTAGCGGATACGGCGCGCGAACAGCACGTCGTACGGGGGGTGGCTGCGCCACACCTACGTCAGCTGAATCAGAAGACCGGTCAGACCGTTCACCTGGCAGCGTGGGAGAACGGCGAGGTCATCTACATCGACAAGCTCGACAGTGTGCGCACGTTCCGCATGTACTCGCAGATCGGCGTACCGGCGGCTCTGCACTGCACAGCGGTCGGGAAGGTCCTGCTGGCGGCGCAGCCCAAGCGGCAACGCGAAGCAGTGCTGGCCTCGCTGGACTACCACGCGTTCACTCCACAGACCCTCACCGATGCCGAGGCCCTCCGCGACGAGCTGGACACGGTCCGGGTGCGCGGCTGGGCGCAGGACAAGGCCGAGCACGAGCCCTTCATGAACTGCATCGGTGCACCGGTCACTGACCAGGCAGGCCGCGTTGTCGGGGCCGTGTCGGTCTCCGTGCCGGATGTGCTGCTGAACTACGAGCAGGTGCTCGAACTCCTGCCTGAGCTGCTCGCCACCACCCAGGCGATCAGCGCCGACTACAACTGAAAGGTGTCCGACCTGATGTCCGACAAGACCGCCGTCTCCACCACTGACGCACCCGCTCCGCTGCCGGTGTTCTCGCAGGGCGTCCGCAAGGGCAACATCCTGCAGGTCTCCGGCCAGGGTTCGGTCGACCCGGCGACCGGCGAGTTCGTGTTCGTCGGCGACGTGAAGGCCCAGACCACCCGCGTCTTGCAGAACATCGAGGCGATCCTCAAGGCCGGTGGCGGCAGCCTGGACGACGTACTGATGCTGCGCGTCTACCTGACCACCCGCGACGACTTCGCCGCCATGAACGAGGCCTACGCCGAGTTCGTCACCACCCGCACCCCCAGCGGCGTCCTGCCCTCCCGCACCACCGTCTTCACCGGCCTCCCCCTCCCCGACATGCTCGTCGAGATCGACGCCCTCGCCGTCCTGGACTAACCTGCTGCGTCCGGCGCCCAGGGGTGCCGGACGCACCCCTGGGCGGTAGGTATCCCGTATTGCGGGATATGATTCTGCGATGCAGGAAACGATGCCCCGGGGGTCTGTGCAGTCGATCGATCGGGCGGTGGCGATCCTGCGGTGTTTCGATGCTCGTACGCCGGACCTCGGGATCAGTGATCTGTCGCGTGCGACCGGGTTGTCGACGAGCACGGTGCATCGGTTGCTGCTGGCGATGGTGGAGAACGGGTTGATCCGGCAGACCGCGCAGCGGCGGTATGCGATCGGACCGTTGGTGGTTCAGCTCGCGCACACCAGTGGGATCCCGGCGACGTTGCGTGATGCCGCGCAGCCGGTGCTGCGGTCGCTTCGGGACGTCACGGGGGAGACCGCGGCTGTGCATGAGCTCCTGGCGAGCGGGCACCGCGTGGTGCTCGATCAGGTGGAGAGCCGGCACCAACTGCGTCGTACGTACACCGAGTTCGGCGTACCGCTTCCGTTGCCGCAGGGCGCCCCGGGCAAGGTGTTGCTCGCATTCGCGCCGTGGGAGCGTCAGGTCGAGGTGCTGTCCGCGCCACTCGAGCAGGTGCTGCCGGACACCATCACGGATCCCGACGTACTGGCCGCACAGCTCGCTGAGATTCGCGAGCGGGGGTTCGCCACCTCTATGACTGAGCGGACGCCGGGGATCTGCTCGGTTGCGGCTCCTGTCTTCGACTACTCCGGTCAGGTTGTCGGATGCCTGTCGATCTCCGGTCCGGAGTTGCGGATGCCCGCAGAGGTTCTGCTGGAGTTCGGTGCGCGCATCGTGCCGGCCGCCTGGGAGGTCTCGGAGTTGCTGGGGGCAACGACAGCCGGGCGAGAGCAGGCCAAAGAACAAGCGAGCGCTCGCTGATGGCCGGCCCGGCCGCCCTGCTCAAGATCGCACCGTCGGTCTACCTCCCCGCACTGCTCTACGGCATCGGCCAAGGCGCGATCGCCCCAGTGATCGCAGTGTCGGCCACCCATCTGGGCGCATCACCTGCCATCGCAGGTGTGGTCGTCGCAGCGGCCGGACTCGGTCAGGTCATCGGCGACATCCCGGCCGGTGCGCTCACCACGAAGATCGGCGAACGCCGGGCGATGCTCGGCGCGACCGTCCTGGTCTCACTGGCACTGGTCGCGTGCCTGCTGGCGCCGACGGTCTGGGGGCTTGCCCTGGCGATCGGCGTCACCGGACTGGCTGGCTCGGTCTGGGGTCTGGCCCGCCAGGCCTACCTCAGCGAGGCAGTGCCGATCGAGCTCCGCGCCCGCGCCCTGTCCACCCTCGGCGGCGTGCAGCGCATCGGCTCCTTCATCGGTCCGTTCCTCGGCGCCCTGGCGATGCGTTTCCTCGGCACCGACGGCGCCTACTGGGTGCACCTCGTAGGCGCAGCCCTGGCGTGCGTAGTGCTCGTGAGCCTCCCCGACATCGAGTCGGTACGTCGGGCGCGCGGCAGCAGGCCCGTCGCGGCGCAGTCCACGCTGGGCGTGATCCGCGACCACCTGCCAGTACTGCGAACTCTCGGCACCGGCGCGCTCCTGGTCGGCGCGGTCCGCGCTTCCCGCCAGGTCGTCGTACCGCTGTGGGCCCTGCACATCGGACTGGACGCTCAAACCACCAGCATCATCTTCGGACTCTCCGGTGCGGTGGACATGCTGCTCTTCTACCCAGCCGGCTCAGTCATGGACCGCCTCGGCCGCAAGTGGGTCGCCGTACCGTCGATGCTCGTGCTCGGGCTGGCTCACCTGCTCCTCCCGCTCACCCACAGCACCACCACTCTCACAGCGGTCGCACTGCTGATGGGTGTGGGGAACGGACTCGGTGCCGGCGTCATCATGACGCTCGGCGCGGACGCCTCTCCGCCGGTGGGCAGAGCTCAGTTCCTCGGTGCTTTCCGACTCTTCGCCGACACCGGCAACGGTGCGGGTCCACTACTGCTGGCCGGAGCCACAGCTCTGTTTGGATTGGGGCCTGCGGTCGTGGTGATGGCAGGCACCGGGTTCGCCGCCGCGGCGGCGATGCGACGCTGGATCCCGCCGCACCCGGTCAAGGCAGCCCAGCCTTCCTGAGGCGAGAGGAGAGCGTGGCGTTGAGTGACGACGGATGCTGCGCGCCTGCAAGGGCCGAGGCCGTGCACAGACCGGTGGCGGAGCGGGGAGCGAGCGGGGCGCCGGCCGGAGCGATCGAGCGGGTGCGGATTGAGGCCGGTGCCTTTCGGATGGGGGCCGAGGACGCCGACGGGTTCCCGGGCGATCTGGAAGGGCCGGTCCGCGAGGTATCGCTGGCGCCGTACGAGATCGGTGTGACCGCGGTGACGAACGACCAGTTCGCGGCCTTCGTCACCAGCACCGGCTACGTGACCGAGGCGGAGCGGTTCGGGTGGAGCTTCGTGTTCGCCGGGTTCCTTCCCGCGGCGCTGCGCAAGGTGAGCGAGCGGCCGGCGGCGACACCGTGGTGGTGCGGCGTCCATGGTGCGACCTGGGATCACCCGGAAGGCCCTGGCTCGGAGCTGACCGAGCGGGGCGACCATCCGGTGGTCCACGTGTCCTGGGCCGACGCAGTGGCCTTCTGTACCTGGGCGGGCGGTCGGTTGCCGACCGAGGCCGAGTGGGAGCGGGCGGCCCGTGGTGGTCTCGACCAGCGTCGCTATCCGTGGGGCGACGACCTCACTCCGGACGGCGAGCATCGCTGCAACATCTGGCAGGGCAACTTCCCCACGAAGAACACCGAGGCCGACGGATACCGGGGTACGGCGCCGGTCCGCAGCTATCCGCCGAACGGCTTCGGTCTGTACGAGGTGGTCGGCAACGTCTGGGAGTGGACCTCCGACCAGTGGGGTACGAACCGCGTCATGCGTGGTGGCTCCTACCTGTGCCATGCGTCGTACTGCAACCGCTACCGCGTCGGTGCGCGGAGCTCGAACGAAGCGTCGAGCAGCTCCGGCAATCACGGTTTCCGCTGTGCCTGGTAACGAGAACAGAGGAGTGGTTCCCGAGTGACCGCACGCAACGTGGTGATGATCTGCGTCGACCAGTGGCGGGGCGACGCTCTGTCCGCGGCTGGGCACCCGGTCGTCCGTACGCCGTACCTGGATCAGCTCGCCTCCCAGGGCACCCGGTTCTCGCGGGCGTACTCGGCGACGCCGACCTGTGTGCCTGCTCGGGTTGCCTTGATGACCGGTCAGTCGCAGGAGCGGCACGGCCGAGTCGGCTACCGCGATGGGGTGACGTTCCAGGAGGCGCATCCGGTGACGCTGCCCGGCACACTGCGGGACGCGGGCTACCAGACGCAGGCGATCGGGAAGCTGCACGTGTATCCGGAGCGGTCGCGGATCGGGTTCGACGACGTCCGCCTGCACGACGGCTACCTGCACTTCGCCCGCCGACGCCAGCAGCGGGACCTGCGTGAGGTGGACGACTACCTGCCCTGGCTGCAGTCTCAGGCCGGTAGCTCCCCGGTGGCCGACTACACCGACAACGGACTGAACTGCAACAGCGTGGTCGCCAGACCCTGGGACAAACCAGAGGCACTACATCCGACGAACTGGGTCGTCACCGAGGCCATCTCCTGGCTCTACCGCCGCGACCCGACCACGCCCTTCTTCCTCTACCTCTCCTTCCACCGACCCCACGCGCCACTCGACCCACCACAGTGGGCCTTCCACCAGTACGTCGGGATGCCCCGGACCGATCCGGTGGTGGGGGACTGGACATCGGCGTACGACGAATTCCGGAACGACGGCGCACACGACACGGTCATCGGGCGACTCGACGCCGAGACGCATCACCGGGCCAAGGCCGGGTACTACGGTCACCTGTCGCACATCGATCAGCAGGTCAACCGGTTCCTGGACACACTGGCGGAGTTCGGGCTGCGCGAGGACACCGTGGTGCTGTTCACCTCCGACCACGGCGACATGCTTGGCGACCACGACATGTACCGGAAGGGCCAGCCCTACGAAGGGTCGACGCACATCCCGCTGTTGATCTCGGCGCCTGCGGCCCCACGTGGCCAGGTGATCGACGACGTGGTCGAGTTGCGCGACCTGATGCCGACCGTGCTCGACCTGGCCGGGGTGCCGATCCCCGAGACCGTCGACGGGCGCAGCCTGGCGCCGCACCTCCGAGGCGAGGCTGTCTCGGAGTGGCGGGACCATCTGCACGGAGAGCACGTGCTGCTCGGCCAGTCGCTGCAGTGGGTCACCGACGGGAAGCGCAAGTACGTCTGGATGTCGGGCCGCGGTGACCAGCAGTTCTTCGACCTTGAGGCGGATCCGCAGGAGACCCGCAACCTGGTGGCCGATCCCGCCCGGGCCGACGAGGTACGGCGCTGGCGGCAGAAGCTCGTCGACGACCTCCGCGACCGGGAGGAGGGGTACGTCGACGCCGGGGAACTCGTCCCGGGCCGGCCGGTGGTCACCGAGCTCCGAGGGCCGATTTGGTCCCAGCGTGACAGTCAGGCACAATGAACCTTGCCGAAGACCGCTGGTGGCTGCCTAGGTAGCTGAAAGTCCCACTCAGGTGGGCGGCCCGCGCAGGTGATGAGAAGTGTGAGTGTAGTTCGTATGTTCACGCCCTTGCCGCCTGCGCAGGGGCGTTTTTCTTTGTCCGGGGGTCAGAGGCGAGAAAGCCAAACGAAGGAGACCCCATGGCGAGGCCGGACAAGGCAGCCGCTGTCGCAGAGCTGACGGACGAGTTCCGTAGCTCGAACGGCGCCGTGCTGACCGAGTACCGCGGACTCACTGTGGCGCAGCTGCGGAATCTGCGCACTGCGCTCGGTGACGACGTGAACTACGCCGTGGTGAAGAACACGCTGACCAAGATCGCGGCCAAGGACGCGGGTGTCGAGTCGTTCGACTCGCTGCTCGAGGGTCCGTCGGCCATCGCCTTCATCAAGGGCGACCCGGTGGTTGCGGCCAAGGGTCTGCGTGACTTCGCCAAGGCGAATCCCCTTCTCGTCATCAAGGGTGGAGTGCTCGACGGTAAGGCACTCGGCTCGGACGAGATCAGCAAGCTCGCTGACCTGGAGTCGCGTGAGGTCCTCCTCGCGAAGCTCGCAGGTGCGATGAAGGCGGCCCCGCAGCAAGCGGTGTCGCTGTTCGCTGCTCCGCTGTCGCAGGCCGCGCGCCTGTTCGCGGCGCTGCAGGACAAGCTGCCGGCGGACGGGGCTTCGGCTCCCGAGGCGGCGGCAGAGGAGGCCGTGCAGGACACGGTCGACGCACCTGCCGAGGCGAGCACCGAGGAGACCGCCGCAGCTGACAGCTGAGGCCGATCTCACTGCACCACCCCATTTCAGTGATCCACAGTTAAGGAAGGACCGCCACCATGGCGAAGCTCAGCACCGAAGAGCTCCTCGGCCAGTTCAAGGAACTGACCCTGCTGGAGCTGTCGGAGTTCGTTAAGGCTTTCGAGGAGGAGTTCGGCGTCACCGCCGCCGCCCCGGTTGCCGTTGCCGCCGCCGCAGGCCCGGGCGCCCCGGCCGAAGAGGCCGAGGTTCAGGACGAGTTCGACGTCGTCCTCGAGAGCGCCGGCGAGAAGAAGATCCAGGTCATCAAGGAGGTGCGCGGTCTCACCAGCCTTGGTCTGAAGGAGGCCAAGGACCTGGTTGAGTCCGCCCCGAAGGCGATCCTGGAGAAGGTCGACAAGGCTGCCGCGGAGAAGGCCAAGGAGGCCCTCGAGGGCGCCGGGGCCACCGTCACGCTCAAGTGACCTCTGTTACGTTCCGTCAAGGGACGTAACGAATGTGTAGAGAAGGGCGGTCTCCTGCGGGAGGCCGCCCTTCTGCCATTGCACTCTGACTAGGATCTCAACCGCTTGACTTCGAGGGGTTACGCAAAACCGTACTCGTGCGTAACCTAGGCCACTGCCCCCTCGTTAGGACCGGAGTACTCGTCGGTTCGGGGCAAGCAATGATGATCCCGTGAGGAGGACCGGTGGGCGTAGAAGTCCGCGTCGAAGGTCTCACCAAATCCTTTGGTAGCCAGCTGATCTGGGGCGATGTGTCCCTGACCCTGCCGGCCGGTGAGATCTGCGTGATGCTGGGCCCTTCCGGTACGGGGAAGTCCGTATTCCTGAAGACCCTGATCGGTCTGCTCAAGCCCGACCGCGGCCACGTCCACATCGAGGGCACCGATATCGCCACCTGTAGCGAGCGGGACCTCTACGAGATCCGCAAACTGTTCGGGGTGCTGTTCCAGGACGGCGCGATGTTCGGCTCGATGAACCTGTACGACAACGTCGCGTTCCCGCTGCGTGAGCACACCAAGAAGTCCGAGGCCGAGATCCGCTCCATCGTGATGGAGAAGATGGAGATGGTCGGTCTGGTCGGTGCCGAGCGCAAGCTTCCCGGCGAGATCTCGGGCGGTATGCGCAAGCGCGCCGGGCTGGCCCGGGCGCTGGTGCTGGAGCCGGAGATCCTGCTGTTCGACGAGCCCGACTCGGGGCTGGACCCGGTCCGGACGGCGTTCCTGAACCAGCTGATCATCGATCTGAACGAGATGACCCAGGCGACCTGCCTGATCGTCACCCACGACATCAACACCGCCCGCACGGTCCCGGACAACATCGGCCTGCTGTACCACCGGCACCTGGCCATGTTCGGGCAGCGCGAGATGCTGCTGTCCAGCGAGGAGCCGGTGGTCCGTCAGTTCCTGAACGCGCAGCGCGTCGGCCCGATCGGCATGTCCGAGGAGAAGGACGCCGACGAGCTGGCACGCGAGGCCGACCAGGAGCTGCCGCCGCTGCCGCCGATCCCGATCCAGCAGTTGCCGAGCAGCGGCGTACTGCGTCCGACGCAGCGGCCGCCAGGTGATTGGTGCCGTGAGAACGGCGTGACTCCGCCGCCCGGTTCCTTCGCCACTGCTGTGGTGGGGGTTCCGTGACCCTGAGCGCCACCGCCCCGCTGAAACATGCAGGCTCACTGTTCGCCTTCGCCCTCGACACACTGCGGGCGTCGGTACGGCGGCCTTTCCAGCTGAAGGAGTTCCTGCAGCAGGCGTGGTTCGTCGCGAGCGTGACGATCATCCCGACCGCGCTCGTCGCGATCCCGTTCGGTGCCGTGATCGCGTTGCAGGTCGGCGGACTGATCAAGCAGTTCGGCGCGCAGGCCTTCACCGGGTCGGCCGCCGTACTGGCCGTGGTCCGGGAGGCGTCACCGATCGCGACCGCCCTGCTGATCGCCGGCGCCGGTGGTTCGGCGATCTGCGCCGATCTGGGTGCACGGAAGATCCGGGAAGAGCTCGACGCGATGATGGTGCTCGGGATCGATCCGATCCAGCGGCTGGTGGTGCCGCGGGTGCTGGCGACGATGATGGTCGCCTTCTTCCTGAACGGGTTCGTCAGTGTCGTCGGCGTGATGGGCGGCTACGTCTTCAACGTCGTCCTGCAGGACGGCACACCAGGCAGTTACATCGCCTCGTTCACCGCGCTCGCCCACCTGCCGGACCTGTGGCAGGGCCAGGTGAAGGCGCTGGTCTTCGGCTTCATCGCGGCGGTCGTCGCGTCGTACAAGGGAATGAACGCGGGCGGCGGGCCGAAGGGTGTCGGCGACGCCGTGAACCAGTCGGTCGTCATCACGTTCATGCTGCTGTTCGTCGCGAACTTCTCGATGACCGCGATCTACTTCCAGCTCGTCCCGCCGAAGGGGGCGTGACGTGTCTGCCTTGATGGACACCCTGGTGAAGAAGCCGCTGAACTCGCTGGACCGGCTCGGCGAACAGCTGGCCTTCTACATCAAGGCACTGGCCTGGTCCGGCAAGTCGATCACCCGGTACCGCAAGGAGATCCTCCGCCTGCTGGCCGAGGTGACGCTCGGTACCGGCGCGCTCGCCGTGATCGGTGGCACCGTCGGCGTGATCACCTTCCTGGCCTTCTTCACCGGTACCGAGGTCGGCCTGCAGGGCTACTCGGCGCTGAACCAGATCGGCACGTCGGCCTTCGCCGGCTTCGTCAGCGCCTATATCAACACCCGTGAGATCGGCCCGCTGATCGCCGGTATCGCGCTGGCCGCGACCGTCGGCTGCGGTTTCACCGCCCAGCTCGGCGCGATGCGGATCAGCGAGGAGATCGACGCGCTCGAGGTGATGGCGATCCCGTCGCTGCCGTTCCTGGTCACCACCCGGATCATCGCGGGCCTGATCGCGGTGATCCCGTTGTACGTCGTCGGTCTGCTCTCGTCGTACTTCGCGACCCGGTTGACCGTGACGACGTTCTACGGGCAGAGCACCGGGACGTACGACCATTACTTCCATCTGTTCTTACCACCGGGCGACGTGTTCTGGTCGTTCGGCAAGGTGCTGGTGTTCTCGGTCCTGGTGATCCTGGTGCACTGTTACCACGGCTACCACGCGAGCGGCGGCCCGGCGGGCGTCGGCGTCGCAGTAGGGCGCGCGGTCCGTACGTCGATCGTCGTCATCAACGTGGTCGACCTGCTGCTGTCCATGGCCATCTGGGGTACCACGACCACAGTGAGGTTGGCCGGATGATCAACAAGATTCCTCACAAGGCGTACGGCGTCGCCTTCATCGGCGTGCTGTGTTTCCTGCTGTGGCTGACGTACGCCTTCTACGCGAAGGTGTTCACCGACACGGTCGACGTGGAGCTGAAGACGAGCCACATCGGTCTGCAGCTCAACGAGCATGCGGATGTGAAGCTGCGCGGCATCATCGTCGGCGAGGTCAGCGGGGTATCCACGGACGGTGGCGAGGCGACGGTGCACCTGTCGCTGAAGCCCGACCAGGTCAACGAGATCTCCAGCGCGGTCAGTGCGCGGATCCTGCCCAAGACCCTGTTCGGCGAGAAGTACGTCGCCCTGGTGCCGCCGACCGGCGCCGAGGGCCGGCACATCCGGGCCGGTGACGTGATCGCCCGCGACAAGACCGCGGTCGGCATCGAGATCGAGAAGGTGCTGAACGACGCCCTGCCGTTGCTGCAGGCGGTCGACCCGGCCGACCTGAACGCGACGCTGAACACGCTGGCCACCGCACTGGAGGGCCGCGGCGCCGAGATCGGCGGGACGTTGACCCAGCTCGACGGCTACCTGAAGAAGCTGAACCCGAACGTCCCGAAGCTGATGGCCGCGCTGACCAAGCTCACCCAGGTCTCCCAGCTGTACGGCGACGCGACGCCGGATCTCGTCCGTGCGCTGCGGAACCTGACGATCACCGGGAACACGGTGGTCGAGAAGGAACAGCAGTTGCAGAGGTTCTTCGTCGACGTCCAGACGCTCTCCTCGACCACGGACACACTGCTGAAGCAGAACGAGGACCGGATCATCCGGCTCGGTGAGGTGAGCCGGCCGGTGCTGGACCTGCTGGAGCGCTACTCGCCCGAGGTGCCGTGCTTCCTGAAGGTGATGACGGACACCGCCCCGATCCTGAACGACACGTTCCGCGACGGGCGGCTGAACATCAACCTCGAGATCATCACCAACCAGCCGACGCCCTACGAGCCGAACGAGCTGCCGAAGTACGCCGACCACCGGGGCCCGACCTGCGTGGGCAAGAACTACAGCCACCCGGGCGCGAAGCCGGGGCCGTACACCCAGCAGAACCCGGCGCCGTACATCACCGGCGCGGACGGCGTGATCGGTGATCACAACAAGACGACCAAGTTCCCGCTGAACCTCACGCTGAACCGGGCCATGCCCGGATTCGCGATGGACACCCAAGGGGTCGGTACGCCGGCCGAGCAGAAGGTCGTCGACGCGGTCGTCGCGCCGTCGATGGGTGTCCCGGCGAGCGACGTACCCGACTTGACCACGCTGCTGGTCGGACCTCTGCTGCGCGGGGGGCAGGTGAATCTCAAGTGACCAAGCTCTTGGACAAGAAGACCTCGCTGGACATCGTCCGGCTGTCGATCTTCGTGGTGGTGACCACGGTCGCGACCGCCCTGCTGGCGGTGACGATCGGCAACATCACCTTCAACGCGACGACGAAGTACCGGGCCGTGTTCACCGACGCGGTCGGGCTGAACAAGGGTGACGACATCCGGATCGCGGGCGTGAAGGTCGGGCAGGTCGACAAGATCGCGCTCTACCAGGCTGCTGCCGGTGATGGCGGCTTGGCGATGGTGACCTTCAGCGTCGACTCCGACCAGGTCCTCGACACCTCGACCAAGGCGACCCTGCGCTACCGCAACCTGGTCGGCAACCGGTACGTCGCCCTCACCGACGGCGTCGGCGGCGGCGAGCGGCTGAAGGCGAACGGGCTGATCCCGAAGGAGCGGACGGCGCCGGCGCTCGACCTGTCGGTGCTCTTCAACGGCTTCAAGCCGCTGTTCACCGCGCTCACGCCGGCGGACGTGAACCAGTTCGCGTTCGAGGTGATCAAGGTGCTGCAGGGCGAGGGCGGCACGATCGAGTCGCTGCTGGCCAAGACCGCCTCGCTGACCACCACCCTGGCCGACGCGGACGAGGTGATCGGCAGCCTGATCACCAACCTGACCTCGACCCTGCAGATCGTCTCGCAACGCCAGCAGAACTTCTCCCAGCTGCTGGTCAACCTGCAGCAGTTCATCACCGGTCTGAGCCAGGACATCAACCCGATCCTGAGCTCGCTCGGCTCGATCAACTCGCTGAACACCAAGACGGCCGGCCTGCTGCAGCAGACCCGGGTCCCGATCAAGGCCGATCTGGACCGGCTGCGCACGGTCGCGACCACCCTCGACGACACCCAGGGCATCTGGGTGAAGACGCTGAACTACATGCCGGAGAAGCTCAACACGATGAGCCGCACCGCGTCGTACGGCTCCTGGTTCAACTTCTACCTGTGCAACTTCGACGGCAACGTCACGCTGCCGCTGGGTACCCGCATCCCGGTCAGCTACGACAACAACTCGGCGAGGTGCAAGAAGCCGTGAAACCTTTCCGGGAACAGAACCAGGTGACGATCGGCGTCATCGGCCTGACGGTGATCGGGCTGATCATGCTGGCCGCGTTCAAGGCACAGGACCTGCCCCTGATCGGTGGCGGGACCAAGTACTCCGCGCAGTTCTCCGAGGCGGGTGGCCTGAAGCCGAAGGACGAGATCCGGGTGGCCGGCGTACGGGTCGGGCAGGTGCGCAAGGTCGAGCTCGACGGGACCCACGTCCGGGTCGACTTCGTCATCGACAAGGGTGTGAAACTCGGCGACCAGACCGGCGCCGAGATGAAGATCAAGACGCTGCTCGGCCAGAAGTACCTGAAGCTGAACCCGGCCGGTGATGGCCGGCTCAAGGCCGGTGCCGAGATCCCGCTGGCCCGGACGGTTTCGGCGTACGACGTCGTCGACGCGTTCTCGGATCTCGCGAACACGACCGAGCGGATCGACACCGCGCAGCTGGCGAGGGCCCTGGACACCCTCTCGACGACGTTCAAGAACACTCCGGAGGAGGTGCAGGCCTCACTCACCGGCCTGTCCCGCCTGTCCCGGAACGTGGCGAAGCGCGACGAGCAGCTGAAGCTCCTGCTGCAGCACTCGAACACGGTCACCAAGGTGCTCGCCGACCGCAACCAGCAGCTGATCAAGCTGATGAAGGACGGCAACACCGTCTTCCAGGCCGTGCAGGCCCGGCGGGCGCTGATCCATTCGCTGCTGGTCTCGACGCAGAAGCTGTCCGCGCAGATCACCGCGCTGGTCCGGGAGAACCGCAAGGACCTCGGCCCGACCCTGCAGAAGGTGAACGCCGTCCTCGGCGTGCTGCTGAAGAACCAGAAGGACCTGGACGCGAGCATCAAGGGGCTCGCGCCGTTCGTCAAGCTCTTCACCAACACGCTCGGCACCGGGCCCTGGTTCGACGTCTACCTGCAGAACCTGGTGCCGGTGCCCGAGGTGCCGCTGCCGAAGGTCGACCTCGGCCTGCCACCGATCCTGGGAGGCACCCGATGACGAAGGTTTCGTCGTTCTCCCGGCTGATCGCGATCGCGGTGGTCGTGGTGATCCTCGCGGTCAGCGTGATCACGCTCTGGCCGAACCCCGAGCGGGTGTCGGCGACGGCGTACTTCCCGCGGGCGGTCTCGGTCTATCCCGGTTCCGACGTCCGGATCCTCGGTATCAAGGTCGGCGAGGTGGAGAGCGTCACCCCGGCCGGGCGGACGATCCGGGTGAAGTTCTGGTGGGAGGCCAAGCACAAGGTGCCGGCCACGGCGAAGGCCGTGATCGCGGCGCCGTCGATCGTCGCCGACCGGTACGTGCAGCTCACCCCGGTGTACTCCAAGGGCGATGTGATGACCGACGGGGCGCAGATCCCGATCGAGCGCACCGCCGTCCCGCTGGAGCTCGACCAGATCTACCAGAGCCTGAACGATCTGTCCGTCGCGCTCGGTCCGAAGGGCGCCAACGACCAGGGCGCGCTGTCGCGGCTGCTGGACGTCTCGGCGAAGAACCTGAACGGTCAGGGCGCGAAGCTCAACCAGACGATCACCGACGTCTCCAAGCTGACCGGGACGCTGGCCGGCAACTCGCAGAGCCTGTTCGCGACGATCCGGCAGCTGCAGACCTTCGTCTCCGCGCTCGCCGCGAACGACGCCCTGGTCAAGCAGTTCAACACCAACTTCGCCGCGACGTCGACGACACTGGCCGGTGAGCGCAAGGACCTGACGTCTGCGCTGTCGCTGCTGGCGACCGCGCTCGGCGAGGTCGCGACGTTCGTGAAGGAGAACCGGGCCCTGGTGAAGAACACCATCTCCGGCGCGACCGAGATCTCCCAGATCCTGGTCAAGGAGAAGGCGGCACTGGCCGAGATCCTCGACACCGCGCCGCTGGGCCTGGGCAACCTGGCCCGGATCTACAACCCGCAGTACGGCACGCTGGACCAGCGGATCAACCTGGCCCAGCTCGACAACCCGTCGTCGTTCATCTGCTCGCTGCTGCTGCAGGTGAACCAGCCACTCTCGACCTGCTCACTGCTCAAGCCGGTGCTGGACTCACTGCCGAAGCTGCCGCTACTCAGCCAGCTGACCGGCAGCGCGCCGGCCAGTGGCGGACCGGCCGGTACGCCGTGGGCCGCGGCCGGTGGCGTCGAGAAGCCCAAGCCGACCAGCCCGGACCCCGTTGACCCGACTCTCGGGGGGCTGGTCAGATGAGACGCCGTACGGCGATTGTGGCCGGAGCGCTCGCGATGGCGATGGCGCTGACCGGGTGTGACTTCAGCGTGTACTCGTTGCCGTTGCCCGGTGGCGCGAAGATCAAGGGGCCGTCGTACACGGTCACCGTCGAGTTCACCGACGTCCTGGACCTGGTGCCGAAGTCGACGGTCAAGGTCGACGACGTCACGGTCGGCACGGTCGAGAAGGTCTGGCTCGAGGGGTACGTCGCCAAGGTGCGGATCCGGTTGCCGAAGAGTCTCGAGCTGCCGGACAACGAGCGGGCGACGATCCGCCAGACCAGCCTGCTCGGCGAGAAGTTCGTGTCGCTGGCGAAGCCGACCGGTCAGGAGGTCCCGCGCGGCCGGCTCGACGACGGCGAGGTCATCCCGCTGTCCCGGACGACCAGCAACGTCGAGGTCGAAGAGGTGCTGTCCGCGCTGTCGCTGCTGCTGAACGGCGGCGGTGTCGCGCAGCTGCAGATCATCACCCAGGAGCTGAACAAGGCGCTGACCGGGAACGAGCCGGCCATCAAGAGCGTGCTCACCCAGCTCGACACCTTCGTCGGCACCCTGGATCAGAACAAGCAGAAGATCGTCACCGCGATCGCCGCAGTGGATGCGCTGGCCAAGAAGCTGAACGCCCAGAAGGAGACGCTGGCAACCGCGATCGATTCGCTGCCGAAGTCGATCGCGACCCTGGACAAGCAGCGGGCCGCACTGGTCAAGACGCTGCAGGCCCTGTCGACACTGGGCAGTACGGCGACCCGGGTGATCACCTCCGCCCAGAAGGACCTCGTGGCGAACCTGCAGTCGCTGTACCCGATCCTGACGAAGCTGGCCGAGGCGGGGGAGAACCTGCCGAAGTCGCTCGAGCTGCTGTTCACCTACCCGTTCCCGGATGCCGCCGCACGAGGCGTCCAGGGTGATTACACGAACCTCGGGATCACCTTGGACATCAACACCCAGAAGCTGCTGAAGGGCCTGATCGGGCTGGACCTGCCGACTGTCGGGCCGACCGCACTGCCGACCGGCAACATCAGTCTGCCGGTGCACAACCCGACAACGACCAAGCCGGGCACCAAACCGACCGGGATCGCCACCACCTGTGTGACGGTGCTCCTGCTGCCGGTCTGTGGCCCGAAGCTCAACCGGGCCGGGTTCGATCCCGACCTGGCCCGCGCACTGATGCCGGGGGTGGTGAAGTGATCACCAGGGGAGTCCGGATCCAGCTGATGGTGTTCCTGCTGATCACCGTCGTCGGGATCGCGTTCGTCGGCGCGAGGTACGCCCAGATCGACAAGCTGCTGTTCGACCAGGACTACACGGTCAGCGCCAGCTTCGCCGAGTCCGGCGGCATCTTCGAAGGCGCCGAGGTGACGTACCGCGGCCAGCCGGTCGGCCGGGTCGGCGAGCTGAAGCTGCTGCCCGACGGCGTACTGGTCGCGCTCGACATCGACAAGAAGGTCAAGGTCCCGAACGACCTGCTCGCCGTGGTGGCGAACCGGTCCGCGATCGGTGAGCAGTACGTCGACCTGCAGCCGCGCCGCGACGAGGGCCCGTACCTGAAGGACAACTCGCGGATCGACCGGGAGAACACCGCGATCCCGATCGACACCACCGAACTGCTGCTGAATCTCGACCAGCTGGTCAACTCGGTGAACCAGGACAGCCTGCGGACCACGGTCAAGGAGCTCGGGGCCGCGCTGAAGGGCCGCGGGACCGATCTGCAGCGGATCATCGACAGCTCCGGCCGGCTGATCGACGACGCGGACGCGAACATCCTGCAGACGATCAAGCTGATCAACGACGGCGACACCGTGCTGGCCACCCAGGTGGCCAGTGGTGACGCGATCAAGACCTGGGCGAAGAACCTCGCGCTGCTGTCCGACGCCCTGGTCGGCTCGGACGCGAACCTGCGCAAGGTGATCGACCAGGGTTCGGCCGCATCCACCCAGATCACCGGCCTGATCCAGGACAACCGCGCCGACATCGCGGTGCTGCTGGGTAACCTGCTGACGGTGAACCAATTGACCGCGGTCCGGCTCGACGCCGTCGAGCAGCTGCTCGTGGTGTATCCGGCGGTCTCCATGGGCGGGTACGTCGTACCGGCCAAGGACCCCGGGACCGGGCACTACGACGCCCACTTCGGGCTGGTGCTCGGGGTTTCACCACCGGCCTGCCGGGCCGGCTACTCCAAGGACAACTGGCGGGTGCCGCAGGACACGGCGGACACCAAGGTCAAGAACGCATCCTGTACGGCGCCGCCGTCGAGCGGGGTCAACGTCCGGGGCGCGCAGAACGCGCCGAGCCCGTCGTCGCGCCCGGACCGGAACCGGACCGGGTACGGCATCGGCTACGACCCGGAGACCGGCGCGGCGGGAGGCTCGGGCGGGATGCCGGAGATGATCCTCGGCTCGACCGGCGGACAGCAGGACCTGCTCGGCAGTGATTCCTGGAAGGCTCTCATTCTCGGACCGGTGACCGGCAAGTGACTTCGGGCAACTCCCGGCGGGGCAGACTGATCGTGGCATGGGCGCTGAGCGTCCTGCTGGTGTTCGCCCTGGCCGCCGCGACCCTCTCGGTGATCGCGCTGCAGAAGCAGCGCCAGGACCAGGCGCTGCGCGAGGGCGCGATGAAGTCCGCGCGGCAGCTCGCGCTGGACTTCACCACCTACGACTACCAGACCTGGGACGCGGACTCGAAGCGTGTGCTCGACAACTCCACCGGGCAATTCCGGCAGGAGTTCGAGTCCGGCATCCAGGCGGTGAAGGCCGACGTGGCCGCCAACAAGGCGACCTCGAAGGGCGACGTGAAGGAGGCCGGGGTGGTGTCCGGGGACAAGGACTCGGCCGAGGTCCTGGTGATCGTGAACGCGCTCGTCACCAACACCGCGTCGACCGACGGGGTCGAGCGCCGGTACCGGATCAAGCTGGACATGGTCCGGGAGAAGGACCGCTGGCTGACGGCCGACCTGCAGGTGGTGGGCTGATGCCGGACCGGCCACGGAACCGCCCGCGGATCGCCGGCCAGCGCCGTACCGGCGTGGTTCCTGCCACTGAAGCTGTGACTCAGGACACAGAAGAGGCTGTCGAGGCCCCTGTTGAAGCGCCTGAGGAAAGCGAAACGGTTACCGAAAGTAGCGAAAAGGCCCCGGTCGGCGGCGTTCTGTACGCCGTCCTCGGCGTCCTGATCGTGCTCGTGCTGACCGTGGCCGCGGTGCTCGGGGTGCAGGCCTGGCAGGGCAAGCAGGCCGAGGACGCCCGGGGGCAGGCGGCCGCCGCCGGGCGGAAGGCGGCCGAGACCGCACTCAGCTACGACTACCGGGACCTGGACAAGAGTTTCGCGGCGGCGCGGGCGACGATGACCCCGGAGTTCGCCGGGAAGTTCGACGAGACCGCCAAGGTGGCCGGCGAGCTGGCGGCCAAGTCCAAGGCGACCGTGAAGGCCGAGGTCCGCGAGGTGGGGGTTCGTGACGGCGACGCCGACCGGGTCACGCTGATCATCTTCGTGAACCAGACCACCACCAGCACGATCACGCAGGGTAAGCCCCGGGTCGATCTGAACCGGACCCGGTTCACGATGGTCCGAAAAGACGGCCGATGGCTGGTCCAGGAGATCGCCGGACTGTAGTCTCTTTGTGACTCCGCACCAGAAGGACGCCGGGAGTCTCGTGGGTGATCTACCCACTGGAGACACCGGGTCGGTCCTTGACGGAAAGGGTGGTCCGAGGCAACCTATCGGACCCCATTGGACAGGCTTGCCTGTATCGGGTAGCCTATTGCTTTGCGCTGCCTTTCTCCCACCTCGGCTCGGGTCTCGACTTGACTGGGGTGGTTTGGCCTGCGCTCTCCAGCACCGCAAGTGCCACAAAGAAGTTACTTTGCGAGCCCGTGGAAGGACGCCCCTTGGTCGCCTCGCGCAACCCCCAGTCCGACAGCATTTCCGACGTTTCCGGCTCTCCCCGCCGTATCTCCTTCGCGAAGATCGCGCAGCCTCTCGAGGTTCCCGATCTGCTCGCGCTACAGGTGGACAGTTTCGACTGGCTGGTCGGTAACGAAACCTGGCAGGCCCGCGTGGCCGCCGCCGAGGCCGAGGGGCGGACCGAACTGTCCGGCCCCTCCGGCCTGGAAGAGATCTTCGAGGAGATCTCCCCGATCGAGGACTTCAGCGGCACCATGTCGCTGTCGTTCCGCGACCACCGTTTCGAGCCGCCGAAGAACACGGTCGACGAGTGCAAGGAGCGGGACGTCACCTACTCGGCGCCGCTCTTCGTCACCGCCGAGTTCATGAACAACGAGACCGGCGAGATCAAGAGCCAGACCGTCTTCATGGGCGACTTCCCGCTGATGACGCGCAAGGGCACCTTCGTGATCAACGGCACCGAGCGTGTCGTCGTCTCGCAGCTGGTCCGCTCGCCCGGTGTGTACTTCGAGCGCACGCCGGACAAGACCTCCGACAAGGACATCTTCACCGCCAAGGTGATCCCGTCACGCGGTGCGTGGCTGGAGTTCGAGGTCGACAAGCGGGACATGGTCGGGGTCCGGCTGGACCGCAAGCGCAAGCAGAACGTCACCGTGCTGCTGAAGGCCCTGGGCTGGACCGACGCGCAGATCCTCGAGGAGTTCGGCGAGTACGAGTCGATCCGCCTCACCCTGGAGAAGGACCACACCTCCGGGCAGGACGACGCGCTGCTGGACATCTACCGCAAGCTGCGTCCGGGCGAACCGCCGACGCGCGAGGCCGCCCAGGCGCTGCTGGAGAACTACTACTTCAACGGCAAGCGCTACGACCTGGCCAAGGTCGGCCGCTACAAGATCAACAAGAAGCTGGGTCGCGACGAGACCCACGACACGGCCGTGCTGACGATCAACGACATCGTCGCCACGATCAAGTACCTGGTCGCCCTGCACGAGGGCAAGACCGAGCTGCCCGCGCCGACCGGTGAGATCGTCGTCGAGGAAGACGACATCGACCACTTCGGCAACCGGCGGCTGCGTACGGTCGGCGAGCTGATCCAGAACCAGCTGCGCACCGGCCTGGCCCGGATGGAGCGCGTGGTCCGGGAGCGGATGACGACCCAGGACGTCGAGGCGATCACGCCGCAGACCCTGATCAACATCCGTCCGGTGGTTGCGGCGCTGAAGGAGTTCTTCGGAACCTCGCAGCTGTCGCAGTTCATGGACCAGACGAACCCGGTTGCGGGTCTGACCCACAAGCGTCGTCTGAACGCGCTCGGCCCGGGTGGTCTGAGCCGTGAGCGGGCCGGCTTCGAGGTCCGCGACGTGCACCCGTCCCACTACGGCCGGATGTGCCCGATCGAGACCCCGGAAGGCCCGAACATCGGTCTGATCGGCTCGCTCGCGTCGTACGGCCGGGTGAACCCGTTCGGATTCGTCGAGACGCCGTACCGCAAGGTCGTCGAGGGTCTCGTCACCGACCAGGTCGACTACCTGACCGCGGACGAGGAGGACCGGTTCGTCATCGCGCAGGCCAACGCCGCGCTGACCGACGACAGCCGGCTCGCCGAGGACCGCGTGCTGGTCCGTCGCCGGCACGGTGAGGTCGAGCTCGCGCTCGTCGCGGACGTGGACTACATGGACGTCTCCCCGCGCCAGATGGTGTCGGTCGCGACGGCCCTGATCCCGTTCCTCGAGCACGACGACGCCAACCGCGCGCTGATGGGTTCGAACATGCAGCGCCAGGCGGTGCCGCTGATCACCTCGGACGCGCCGCTGGTCGGAACCGGTATGGAGTACCGCGGTGCGGTCGACGCCGGTGACGTGGTCGTGTCCGAGAAGGCTGGTGTGATCAAGGAGGTCTCGGCCGATCTGATCGAGATCGCCGCCGACGACGGCACCTACCAGACCTACCGGCTGCAGAAGTTCCGTCGCTCGAACCAGGGCACCTGCATCAACCAGCGTCCGCTGGTCGACGCCGGTCAGCGGGTCGAGGTCGGTTCACCGCTGGCCGACGGTCCGTGCACCGACGAGGGCGAGATGGCCCTCGGCCGGAACCTGCTCGTGGCATTCATGCCGTGGGAGGGTCACAACTACGAAGACGCGATCATCCTGTCGCAGCGCGTCGTGCAGCAGGACCTGCTGACCTCGATCCACATCGAGGAGCACGAGGTCGACGCCCGCGACACCAAGCTGGGTCCGGAGGAGATCACCCGGGACATCCCGAACGTCTCCGACGAGATGCTGGCCGACCTGGACGAGCGCGGCATCATCCGGATCGGCGCCGAGGTCACCACCGGTGACATCCTGGTCGGGAAGGTCACGCCCAAGGGCGAGACCGAGCTGACCCCGGAGGAGCGGCTGCTGCGCGCGATCTTCGGTGAGAAGGCGCGCGAGGTCCGCGACACGTCGCTGAAGGTTCCGCACGGCGAGCAGGGCACCGTCATCGGGGTCCGGGTCTTCGACCGGGACAACGGCGACGAGCTGCCGCCGGGTGTCAACCAGCTGGTCCGCGTCTACGTGGCCCAGAAGCGCAAGATCTCCGTCGGTGACAAGCTCGCCGGACGCCACGGCAACAAGGGCGTCATCTCGAAGATCCTGCCGGTCGAGGACATGCCGTTCATGGAGGACGGCACCCAGGTCGACATCATCCTGAACCCGCTGGGCGTGCCCGGCCGGATGAACGTCGGTCAGGTCCTCGAGACGCACCTGGGCTGGGTGGCCAGCCGCGGCTGGAAGGTCGACCCGGACAGCAAGGAGGAGTGGGCCCAGCGGCTGATCAAGATCGGCGCCGGCGAAGCTCCCCCGATGACCAACGTCGCGACCCCCGTCTTCGACGGTGCTCGTGAGGAAGAGGTCACCGGCCTGCTCGGCTCGACACTGCCGAACCGCGACGGCGACCGGATGGTCAACAGCACCGGCAAGGCGCGGATGTTCGACGGTCGTTCGGGTGAGCCGTTCCCGGAGCCGGTCGGCGTCGGCTACATGTACATGCTGAAGCTGCACCACCTGGTGGACGACAAGATCCACGCCCGCTCGACCGGTCCGTACTCGATGATCACGCAGCAGCCGCTGGGTGGTAAGGCGCAGTTCGGTGGTCAGCGGTTCGGCGAGATGGAGGTGTGGGCCCTCGAGGCCTACGGTGCCGCCTTCGCGCTGCAGGAGTTGCTCACGATCAAGTCGGACGACGTGGTCGGTCGGGTCAAGGTCTACGAAGCGATCGTCAAGGGCGAGAACATCCCGGAGCCGGGTATCCCGGAGTCCTTCAAGGTTCTGGTCAAGGAAATGCAGTCTCTGTGTCTGAATGTCGAGGTCCTCTCGTCCGACGGAAGCCGGGTCGAGATGCGCGACAGCGAAGAGGACGTCTTCCGCGCTGCGGAGGAACTGGGTATCGACCTGTCCCGGCGCGAGCCGAACAGCGTCGAAGAGGTCTGAGCGGGTTGCCGCTCCTGATCAACAGCCAACTTTTCTCAGACCAACTTTTTACGGGAGATAACACATCGTGCTCGACGTGAACTTCTTCGACGAGCTTCGGATCGGCCTGGCCACCGCGGACGAAATCCGCCAGTGGTCGCACGGCGAGGTCAAGAAGCCGGAGACGATCAACTACCGGACGCTCAAGCCCGAGCGTGACGGTCTGTTCTGCGAGAAGATCTTCGGTCCCACCCGGGACTGGGAGTGCTACTGCGGTAAGTACAAGCGCGTTCGCTTCAAGGGCATCATCTGCGAGCGGTGTGGCGTCGAGGTCACCCGTTCCAAGGTGCGCCGTGAGCGGATGGGCCACATCGAGCTGGCCGCGCCGGTCACCCACATCTGGTACTTCAAGGGTGTCCCGTCGCGACTCGGTTACCTGCTCGACCTCGCCCCGAAGGACCTCGAGAAGGTCATCTACTTCGCGGCGTACATGATCACCGACGTCGACGACGAGGCACGGCACCGTGACCTCGCGTCGTTGGAGGGCCGGACCGACGTCGAGCGCAAGCAGCTCGAGAACCGGCGCGACAACGACATCGAGACCCGGATGAAGAAGCTCGAGGAGGACCTCGCGCAGCTCGAGTCCGAGGGCGCGAAGGCCGACGTCCGCCGCAAGGTGAAGGAAGGCGCCGAGCGTGAGGTCAAGCAGCTGCGCGACCGTGCGCAGCGCGAGATCGACCGTCTCGACGAGGTCTGGACCCGGTTCAAGAACCTGAAGGTCCAGGACCTCGAGGGTGACGAGATCCTCTACCGCGCCATGAAGGAGCGTTTCGGCAAGTACTTCGCCGGAGCGATGGGCGCGGCCGCGATCCAGCGCCGGCTCGAGACCTTCGACCTGAAGGCCGAGGCGGACAACCTGCGCGAGACGATCAAGACCGGTAAGGGCCAGCGCAAGACCCGCGCCCTGAAGCGGCTCAAGGTCGTCACCGCGTTCCTGGCCACCAACAACAGCCCGATGGGTATGGTCCTGGACTGCGTCCCGGTCATCCCGCCGGACCTGCGGCCGATGGTCCAGCTCGACGGTGGCCGGTTCGCCACCTCCGACCTGAACGACCTGTACCGCCGGGTGATCAACCGGAACAACCGCCTCAAGCGGCTGCTCGACCTCGGTGCGCCCGAGATCATCGTCAACAACGAGAAGCGGATGCTGCAGGAGGCCGTCGACGCGCTGTTCGACAACGGCCGTCGTGGCCGTCCGGTCACCGGCCCGGGCAACCGGCCGCTGAAGTCGCTGTCCGACATGCTCAAGGGCAAGCAGGGTCGTTTCCGTCAGAACCTGCTGGGCAAGCGAGTCGACTACTCCGGCCGCTCGGTCATCGTGGTCGGCCCGCAGCTGAAGCTGCACCAGTGCGGTCTGCCGAAGGCGATGGCGCTGGAGCTGTTCAAGCCGTTCGTGATGAAGCGGCTGGTCGACCTCAACCACGCGCAGAACATCAAGTCCGCCAAGCGGATGGTCGAGCGTCAGCGCGCCCAGGTCTGGGACGTGCTGGAAGAGGTCATCACCGAGCACCCGGTGCTGCTGAACCGTGCGCCTACCCTGCACCGGCTGGGTATCCAGGCGTTCGAGCCGCAGCTGATCGAGGGCAAGGCGATCCAGATCCACCCGCTCGTCTGCTCGGCGTTCAACGCCGACTTCGACGGTGACCAGATGGCGGTGCACCTGCCGCTGTCGGCCGAGGCCCAGGCCGAGGCGCGGATCCTGATGCTCTCGACGAACAACATCCTGAAGCCGGCCGACGGCCGTCCGGTCACGATGCCGACGCAGGACATGATCATCGGCATCTACTTCCTGACGATGCTGAAGGACGACGCGCTGGGTCAGGGCCGGGCGTTCAGCTCGGTGGCCGAGGCCATCATGGCCTTCGACCGCAACGAGCTGTCGCTGCAGGCCAAGATCACGCTGCGGCTCACCGGCGCGGGTGCGCCGGAGGGTTCGGACGAGCTGTCGAACGGCGGATTCTCGCTGGAGACCACGCTCGGCCGGGCGCTGTTCAACGAGACGCTGCCGGCGGACTACCCGTTCGTCAACCTCGAGGTCGGCAAGAAGCAGCTGGGCGGGATCGTCAACGACCTGGCCGAGCGCTACACGAAGGTCGAGGTCGCCAACGCCCTCGACGCGTTGAAGGACCTCGGTTTCCGCTGGGCCACCCGGTCCGGTGTCACCGTGTCCATCGACGACTTCAGCACGCCGCCGTCCAAGCCGGAGATCATGGCGCGGTACGAGTCGCAGGCCGAGAAGGTCCAGAAGCAGTTCGAGCGGGGTCTGATCACCTCGTCCGAGCGGCGTCAGGAGCTGATCGAGATCTGGACCGGAGCCAACGCCGAGGTCGGCAAGGCGATGGAGGAGAACTTCGAGAAGCACAACCCGATCTGGATGATGGTCCACTCGGGTGCGCGCGGCAACATGATGCAGATCCGGCAGATCGCCGGTATGCGTGGTCTGGTGGCCAACCCGAAGGGCGAGATCATCGCCCGTCCGATCAAGGCCAACTTCCGCGAGGGCCTGTCGGTGGTCGAGTACTTCATCGCCACCCACGGTGCTCGTAAGGGTTTGGCCGACACCGCGCTGCGGACCGCCGACTCGGGGTACCTGACCCGTCGTCTGGTGGACGTGTCGCAGGACGTCATCATCCGCGAGGAGGACTGCGGCACCGAGCGCGGTCTGCCCAAGCAGATCGGTGAGGACGGTCCGGACGGCCGCGTCGTACACGCCGAGAACGTCGAGACCAGCGCGTACGCACGGACGCTGGCCACCGACACGGCCGGGGCCGACGGCAGCATCGTGCTGACCGCGGGCGCCGACCTGGGCGACGTCTCGATCGCGAAGCTGATCGAGGCCGGGGTCAAGGAGGTCAAGGTCCGCTCCGTGCTGACCTGTGACGCCAAGACCGGTACCTGCGCCAAGTGCTACGGCCGTTCGCTGGCGACCGGCAAGCCGGTCGACATCGGTGAGGCCGTCGGTATCATCGCGGCCCAGTCCATCGGTGAGCCGGGCACGCAGCTGACGATGCGTACCTTCCACACCGGCGGTGTCGCGGGTGATGACATCACCCACGGTCTGCCGCGTGTCGTCGAGCTGTTCGAGGCCCGGCAGCCGAAGGGCAAGGCGCCGATCTCCGAGGCGGCCGGCCGGATCTCGATCGAGGACACCGACAAGACCCGGAAGCTGGTGCTCACCCCGGACGACGGTTCCGAGGAGGTCGCCTACCCGGTGTCGAAGCGTGGTCGCCTGCTGATCGAAGAGGGTCAGCACGTCGAGGTCGGCCAGCAGCTCATGCAGGGCACGCCGGACCCGCAGGAAGTGCTGCGGATCCTGGGTGTGCGCAAGGCGCAGGAGCACCTGGTGGACGAGGTCCAGGCCGTGTACCGGTCGCAGGGTGTGGCCATCCACGACAAGCACATCGAGATCATCGTCCGGCAGATGCTGCGCCGGGTCACGGTGATCGAGTCCGGTGACGCGAACCTGCTGCCGGGTGAGCTCGCCGACCGGATCCTGTTCGAGGGCGAGAACCGCCGGGTGGTCTCCGAGGGTGGGACGCCGGCTTCCGGCCGTCCGGTCCTGATGGGTATCACCAAGGCCTCGCTGGCCACCGAGTCCTGGCTGTCGGCCGCCTCCTTCCAGGAGACGACCCGGGTCCTGACCGAGGCCGCGATCCACGGCAAGTCCGACTCCCTGGTCGGTCTGAAGGAGAACGTCATCATCGGAAAGCTGATCCCGGCGGGTACCGGCATGGACCGTTACCGCAACATCCGGGTGGAGCCCACCGAGGAGGCGAAGGCCGCGATGTACTCGATGGTCGGCTACGAGTCGTACGACTACGACTTCGGCCCGTCCGCCGGGCAGTCGGTCCCGCTCGACGACTTCGACCTCGGTTCGTACCAGAACTGATCAGAGTCACCCGCAACGGCGGTATCCCTTCGGGGGTGCCGCCGTTGCGGCGTTTTCGGGGTGGTTCAAACGCTTTGCCGGTAAGGGAAATCGGACGTTTCGGATCGTGATCACCAGGACACTCGGGGTGGTGGTCCGAAGTGTCGGGGGCATGGTCCAAGATTGGGTCATGACGGATCTTCCGGCCTACCTGCGGCCCTTCGTCCTAGGTGAACTGGGCGGGCCTGAAGTCAGGGTCGACAGGCTTGGGAAGCTCGACATCTACCGGCCCACCGGCAGTGCCCGGACCGGTGCGATTCTCTTTGTGCACGGTGGTCCTGCACCTCCCGATCTCGCGGCGACGCCGCGGGAGTGGCCGGTGTTCAAGGGCTATGCGACCGCCGCCGCTCGCCGTGGAGCGGTGGCCGCCGTCGTCGATCACAGCCTCATCGGTGGCCTGGACAAGCTGTCCACGGCCGCGGACGAGGTGGAGGCAGCGATCGGCGTACTGCGTTCTGATCCGCGCGTCGACCCGGACCGGGTCGTGCTGTGGTTCTTCTCCGGTGCCGGTCTGCTGGCGGGGGAGTGGCTGGACAGCCGCCCCGACTGGCTGCGCGGCGTCGCCCTCACCTATCCGCTGCTCGCCACCCCGCCCGGTGTCGACGATCTGGTCAACGCTGCCGAAGTCATCGGCAAACACAAGGACCTGCCGGTGCTGCTCACCAGGGCCGGGCTGGAGCGCGCTGAGCTCGCCGGCCCCGTTGCGGAGTTCGTCTCCGCGGGTGGCACCGCGCTGGACATCATCGACGTACCGAAAGGGCACCACGGGTTCGACATGCTCGACCACACCGAAGAATCACGCGCCGCCGTCACCAAGGCTCTGGACTGGGCGATCGCCCACCTGGGCGAAGAGCCGGGGACCCAGGGCGACCTCCTCGTCCCGCCACCGAAGGCCAGGACCACCACCACCCGACGTACGACGGCTGCCACCAAGCCGAAATCCGAACCGGTCAAGGAAGAACTCCCCGTCGCGGCCGAGCCCCTGCCGGTAGTCACAGAGCCGGTTGTCACGGAGTCGGTCGAGACTGAGCCGGTCGAGACCGCTCCGGTGAAGCCGGTAGCTGCCGCGCCCGCCAGTGCGCAGCTGCCGGAGACCGCCGACCTGCTCAGCAGCATCTCCAGCTCCTTCAGCGGCAGCGACACCGCGGCCGCGCGGGTGGTCGGGCGTGAGCACGCGGCCTACGCAGCGCACGATCTGGAGGCGTTTCTGGCGATGTACGCGCCGACTGCGCGGATCTCGTTCGCCGACGGCACCGAACTGAAGGGCCGCCGGTTCCTCCGCGAGCTCTACCGGCCGCTGTTCGACGCCGGCCGGTGCAAGACCGAGGTGGTGCAGAAGCTGATGGTCGGCGAGTGGGTGGTCGAGCACCAGGTTGCGCACGACAGCGGTGAGCCGATGGCCCGGCTCGGGCTCTACCGGGTCTCCGAAGGCCTGATCACGGACGTCGAATTCCGCTCCTGAGCCGGTCCGGATGAGACGGTGATCCGCCTGCTGGACGTTCTGCGGCGCCGCGCGAGCGGCGCCGATCCAGGGGCCCACTGGTCTTGCGGAGATACCTGCCGCGGGCGCGGTGAGAGGTACGCCGGGAAGCCTGTAGACTGGACCAGCGGTTCAGCCTCACCGTAGTACAGCCGGTCATTTTGACCGTGCTGGAGGCAGCCGCTAGTCTTAACGATCGTGCCCGGGTCATCCTGGGCCGTCATGCGTGCCCCTCGTGACATTCAGGGTGTGCGCGCGTGGCATGGGACTCCTGCCGACAGTCTGAAAGATTACGGCTCCGGTACGCCCGTGTGCACGCGACACACCCGACCGCGGGGGTCAGGCACAACAGCATGAGCAGAAAGCCGGACGACAGAAAGAGACCTACGCGGTGCCCACCATTCAGCAGCTGGTCCGCAAGGGCCGCCAGGACAAGGTGTCCAAGAACAAGACGCCCGCCCTGAAGGGTTCCCCTCAGCGTCGCGGTGTGTGCACGCGCGTCTACACCACCACGCCGAAGAAGCCGAACTCGGCCCTTCGCAAGGTCGCGCGTGTCCGCCTGACCAGCGGCATCGAGGTCACCGCGTACATCCCCGGCGTCGGCCACAACCTGCAGGAGCACTCGATCGTGCTCGTGCGTGGCGGTCGTGTGAAGGACCTGCCCGGTGTCCGGTACAAGATCATCCGCGGTTCGCTCGACACCCAGGGTGTGAAGAACCGGAAGCAGGCTCGTAGCCGTTACGGCGCGAAGAAGGAGAAGAGCTAATGCCGCGCAAGGGTCCCGCCCCGAAGCGGCCGGTCATCATCGACCCGGTCTACAGTTCGCCGCTCGTCACCCAGTTGATCTCGAAGATCCTGGTGGACGGCAAGAAGCAGATCGCGCAGAGCATCGTCTACACGGCCCTCGAGGGCACGCGGACGAAGACGGGTACCGACCCGGTCATCACGCTCAAGCGCGCGCTCGACAACGTGAAGCCGAGCATCGAGGTGAAGAGCCGCCGCGTCGGTGGTGCCACCTACCAGGTGCCGATCGAGGTCAAGCCGGGCCGTTCGAACACGCTGGCCCTGCGCTGGCTGACGACGTACTCCCGCGCCCGCCGCGAGAAGACGATGTCGGAGCGCCTGATGAACGAGATCCTGGACGCCTCCAACGGTCTGGGTGCTTCGGTCAAGCGTCGCGAGGACACGCACAAGATGGCCGAAGCCAACAAGGCTTTCGCCCACTACCGCTGGTGATCCGGGGTCCGCTCCGGGCCCCCGCACTCACACTTTTTACGCAGCACAGAATCGAGAGGTAGACCACCGAGGTGGCCGTACAAATCACCACCGACCTGGCCAAGGTCCGCAACATCGGGATCATGGCGCACATCGACGCCGGCAAGACGACGACGACCGAGCGGATCCTCTTCTACACCGGTATCACGTACAAGATCGGTGAGGTCCACGACGGCGCTGCCACGATGGACTGGATGGAGCAGGAGCAGGAGCGCGGCATCACGATCACGTCCGCCGCGACGACCTGCACCTGGAAAGACCACACCATCAACATCATCGACACCCCGGGCCACGTCGACTTCACCGTCGAGGTGGAGCGCTCGCTGCGCGTCCTCGACGGTGCCGTCGCGGTGTTCGACGGTGTCGCCGGTGTCGAGCCGCAGTCCGAGACCGTGTGGCGTCAGGCCGACCGGTACGGCGTACCGCGGATCTGCTTCGTCAACAAGCTGGACCGCACCGGCGCCGAGTTCATGCGCTGTGTCGACATGATCGTCGACCGGCTGGCCGCGACACCGCTGGTGCTGCAGCTGCCGATCGGCGCCGAGTCCGACTTCATCGGCGTCGTCGACCTGGTCGGCATGCGGGCGCTCACCTGGCGTGGCGAGACCACGATGGGTGAGGACTACGCGGTCGAGGAGATTCCGGCCACCCACACCGAGATCGCGGCCGAGTGGCGCGACAAGCTGATCGAGACGCTGGCCGAGGCCGACGACGAGATCATGGAGATGTACCTGGAGGGCACCGAGCCCACCCAGGAGCAGATCGTGGCCGGCATCCGCCGCGCGACGATCGCCTCCAAGCTGACCCCGGTGCTGACCGGTACGGCCTTCAAGAACAAGGGCGTCCAGCCCCTGCTCGACGCGATCAACGCGTTCCTGCCCAGCCCGCTCGACGTTCCGGCCATCGAGGGCCACGACGTCAAGGACGGCGAGCTGGTCGTGCTGCGCAAGCCGGACGACAGCGAGCCGTTCTCGGCGCTGGCGTTCAAGATCGCGGCCGACCCGCACCTGGGCAAGCTCACCTTCATCCGGGTGTACTCCGGCAAGCTCGAGACCGGTACGCAGGTCCTGAACCCCACCAAGGGGCGCAAGGAGCGGATCGGCAAGATCTACCGGATGCACGCGAACAAGCGTGAGGAGATCGCCTCGATCGGCGCCGGCCACATCGTCGCCGTGATGGGTCTCAAGGACACCACCACCGGTGAGACGCTGGCCGACCCGGCCAAGCCGGTCGTGCTCGAGTCGATGCAGTTCCCGGCACCGGTGATCTCGGTCGCCATCGAGCCGAAGTCGAAGGGCGACCAGGAGAAGCTGGGCGTCGCGATCCAGCGGCTCGCCGAGGAGGACCCGACCTTCCAGGTCCGGACCGACGAGGACACCGGCCAGACGATCATCGCCGGGATGGGTGAGCTGCACCTCGAGGTGCTGGTCGACCGGATGAAGCGCGAGTTCCGCGTCGAGGCCAACGTCGGCAAGCCGCAGGTCGCCTACCGCGAGACCATCAAGAAGAAGGTCGAGAAGGTCGACTACACGCACAAGAAGCAGACCGGTGGTTCGGGTCAGTTCGCGCGTGTGATCATCAACATCGAGCCGACTTCGGTCGAGGCCGGTGGCGAGGGCGGTTACGAGTTCGTCAACGCCGTCACCGGTGGCCGCATCCCCCGGGAGTACATCCCGTCGGTGGACGAGGGCGCGCAGGAAGCGATGGAGTTCGGCGTTCTGGCCGGCTACCCGATGGTGGACGTCAAGGTCACGCTGACCGACGGCGCCTACCACGACGTCGACTCCTCCGAGCTCGCGTTCAAGATCGCCGGTTCGATGGCCTTCAAGGATGCCGCCCGCCGGGCGAATCCGGTCATCCTCGAGCCGATGTTCGCGGTCGAGGTGATCACTCCCGAGGACTACATGGGTGAAGTGATCGGCGACCTCAACTCCCGCCGTGGCCAGATCCAGTCGATGGACGAGGGCCCTGGTGGCAGCCGGGCGATCAAGGCCTCTGTGCCGCTGTCCGAGATGTTCGGGTATGTCGGTGACCTGCGGTCGAAGACCCAGGGCCGCGCGTCGTACTCGATGCAGTTCGATTCCTACGCCGAGGTTCCGAAGAACGTGGCGGAAGAGATCATCAAGAAGGCCCGCGGCGAGTAATCTCGCTCCGGTCCAACCAACCCACAGCGCGTCGGCGTACGGCGTAAGTCAACACTTTCCAGGAGGGCCCCAGTGGCTAAGGCGAAGTTCGAGCGGACTAAGCCGCACGTCAACATCGGCACCATCGGTCACATCGACCACGGTAAGACGACTCTTACCGCGGCGATCACCAAGGTGCTGCACGACAAGTACCCGACCCTGAACGAGGCGTCGGCCTTCGATCAGATCGACAAGGCGCCGGAAGAGCGTCAGCGCGGTATCACCATCTCCATCGCGCACGTCGAGTACCAGACCGAGGCCCGGCACTACGCCCACGTCGACTGCCCGGGTCACGCCGACTACATCAAGAACATGATCACCGGTGCGGCCCAGATGGACGGTGCGATCCTGGTCGTCGCCGCCACCGACGGCCCGATGCCGCAGACGCGTGAGCACGTGCTGCTCGCCCGTCAGGTCGGCGTGCCGGCGATGGTCGTCGCGCTGAACAAGTGCGACATGGTCGACGACGAGGAGATCCTGGAGCTCGTCGAGCTCGAGGTCCGCGAGCTGCTCTCCGAGCAGGAGTTCGACGGCGACAACGCGCCGATCGTCCGCGTCGCCGCTCACCCGGCGCTGCAGGGCGACGCCAAGTGGGGCGAGTCGATCATCGAGCTGATGGACGCGGTCGACTCCTACATCCCGCAGCCGGAGCGCGAGGTCGACAAGCCGTTCCTGATGCCCGTTGAGGACGTCTTCACGATCACCGGTCGTGGAACCGTTATCACCGGCCGTATCGAGCGCGGCATCGTCAAGGTCAACGAGACCGTCGACATCGTCGGCATCCGGGAGACCAAGCAGACGACCACCGTCACCGGTATCGAGATGTTCCGCAAGCTCCTCGACGAGGGCCAGGCGGGCGAGAACGTCGGTCTGCTGCTTCGTGGCACCAAGCGCGAGGACGTCGAGCGCGGCATGGTTGTCATCAAGCCGGGCACCACGACCCCGCACACCTCCTTCGAGGCTTCGGTCTACATCCTCTCGAAGGAAGAGGGCGGCCGGCACACGCCGTTCTTCCAGAACTACCGCCCGCAGTTCTACTTCCGCACCACGGACGTGACCGGCGTCGTCACCCTCCCCGAGGGCACCGAGATGGTCATGCCGGGCGACAACACCGACATGAACGTCGAGCTGATCCAGCCGATCGCCATGGAAGAGAACCTGAAGTTCGCGATCCGTGAAGGTGGCCGCACCGTCGGCGCCGGCCGGGTCACCAAGATCCTCAAGTGATCTCACGAGGTCCGCGAGGGCTCGCAGTCTGAGCCCCGCGGACCTCTGCTTTGCCTCCGATCCCCGCTCAGGTGGGCGGGAGATCGGGGTCAGAGCCACCCGATTGGCGTTTCGGCGCCGATCTCTGGCACAATATTCAGGTTGCTCAGGCGAGGTTGCCGGGGCGCGCCCCAGAGGCCGATTTCCTTCAAGGAACTGCCTCGGGCTGGTGCGCCGGACCGGAGACCATGCCGAGGCCCGGTCCGAGACCGAGCCCCGATCCCCAAGCCCTGGTCGAAGAAGCGGTGAGTCACGCGCGTTCCGCGCAGTTTTTTCGGAACACGGCGACACACCCGACCGCGGGGGTCGGAGCAGCGTAGACGTTGACGATAGAGAAGGACGAAGCGAAGCGATGGCGGGACAAAAGATCCGCATCCGGCTGAAGGCCTACGACCACGAGGTCATCGACAGCTCGGCACGCAAGATTGTCGACACGGTGACGCGTACTGGTGCGAAGGTTGCTGGCCCGGTGCCGTTGCCGACGGAAAAGAACGTGTTCTGCGTCATCCGCTCGCCGCACAAGTACAAGGACAGCCGCGAGCACTTCGAGATGCGCACCCACAAGCGGCTCATCGACATCATCGACCCCACGCCGAAGACCGTCGACTCGCTGATGCGGCTCGACCTGCCGGCGGGCGTCGACATCGAGATCAAGCTCTGAGGGACGCGAACAGCTGATGAGCAATCACAAGAACACGAAAGGGCTGCTGGGCACCAAGCTCGGCATGACCCAGACCTGGGACGAGAACAACCGAGTCGTCCCCGTCACCGTGATCCAGGCCGGCCCGTGTGTCGTCACCGGTGTGCGTACCGCGGCCGACGCCGGGTACGACGGCGTCCAGATCGCCTTCGGTGACATCGACCCCCGCAAGGTGACTTCGCCGATGCGCGGCCACTTCGAGAAGGCCGGCGTGACTCCTCGCCGCCACCTGCTCGAGCTGCGGACCGCCGACGCGAGCGAGTACACGCTGGGCCAGGAGATCAACGCCGAGGCGTTCGCCGCCGGCGAGCTGGTCGACGTCTCCGCCACCAGCAAGGGCAAGGGCTTCGCCGGTGTCATGAAGCGGCACGGCTTCCACGGTCTGCGCGCCAGCCACGGTGTCCACAAGAAGCACCGCTCGCCGGGTTCCATCGGCGGCTGCGCCACCCCGGGTCGCGTCTTCAAGGGAATGAAGATGTCCGGCCGGATGGGCCACGAGAAGGTCACCACGCAGAACATCACCGTGCACGCCATCGACGCGGACCGCGGCCTGATCCTGCTCAAGGGTGCCGTTCCCGGTCCCAAGGGCGGCCTGGTGCTGATCCGCAACGCCGCGAAGGGGGCTGCCAAGTGAGCACCGTCGACGTCGTCGCCGTGAAGGGCGACAAGGTCAGCAAGAAGGGTTCCGCCGAGCTTCCGGCCGAGCTGTTCGACGTGCAGGTCAACATCCCGCTGATCCACCAGGTCGTGGTGGCGCAGCTGGCCGCGGCCCGTCAGGGCACGCACAAGGTCAAGCGCCGGGGCGAGGTGTCCGGTGGTGGCGCCAAGCCGTACCGCCAGAAGGGCACCGGTCGCGCCCGTCAGGGTTCGACCCGCGCGCCGCAGTTCACCGGTGGTGGCGTCGTCCACGGCCCCACGCCGCGTGACTACAGCCAGCGGACCCCGAAGAAGATGATCGCTGCCGCGCTCCGCGGTTCGCTGTCGGACCGGGCCCGGGACGGCCGGATCTACGTGGTCGAGAGTTTCCTCGACGGCGACACCCCGTCCACCAAGGGCGCGCTGAACGTCCTGGCCCAGGTCACCGACCCGGGTAAGGCGCTCGTCGTCGTGGACCGGGCCGACGAGAGCACCTGGCTGAGCCTGCGCAACGTGCAGCACGTGCACCTGATCGCAGCCGACCAGCTGAACGCGTACGACGTGCTCTGCAGCGACGCGGTCGTGTTCACCAAGGCCGCCCTCGACAGCTTCGTCGCCGGCGCCCCGAAAGGTAAGTCCGTGAAGGCCGTCGCAACGTCGACCGAGGCCGAGCAGGAGGTTGAAGCATGAGCCACGGAGTGAACAAGGACCCGCGGGACGTGCTGCTGCGGCCGGTCGTGAGCGAGAAGAGCTACGGCCTGCTGGACGAGCAGAAGTACACGTTCGAGGTCGCCCCCGACGCCAACAAGACCGAGATCAAGCTCGCGGTCGAGAAGGTGTTCAAGGTCAAGGTCAACGACGTCAACACGCTGAACCGCAAGGGCAAGCGTCGCCGGACCCGCGCGGGCTGGGGCAAGCGCCCCGACACCAAGCGCGCGATCGTCACCCTCAAGGGCGATGACCGCATCGATATCTTCGGAGGCCAGTCGTAATGGGTATCCGCAAATACAAGCCGACAACGCCGGGCCGTCGTGGCTCGAGCGTGGCCGACTTCGTCGAGCTCACCCGTTCGACCCCCGAGAAGTCGCTGCTGCGTCCGCTGCCGAAGAAGGGTGGCCGCAACAACAGCGGCAAGATCACCACTCGGCACCAGGGCGGCGGCCACAAGCGTGCGTACCGCCTGATCGACTTCAAGCGGTACGACAAGGACGGCGTTCCGGCCAAGGTCGCAGAGATCGAGTACGACCCGAACCGCACCGCACGGATCGCACTGCTGCACTACGTCGACGGCGAGAAGCGCTACATCCTCGCCCCGACCAACCTGAAGCAGGGCACGATCGTCGAGAACGGTCCGGCCGCCGACATCAAGATCGGTAACAACCTGCCGCTGCGCAACATCCCGGTCGGCTCCACGATCCACGCGGTCGAGCTGCGTCCGGGTGGTGGCGCCAAGATGGGCCGCTCCGCCGGTACCAGCATTCAGCTGGTGGCGAAGGAGGGTCGGATGGCAACCCTGCGGATGCCGTCCGGCGAGGTCCGGATGGTCGACGTACGCTGCCGCGCCACCCTCGGTGAGGTCGGCAACGGCGAGCAGTCGAACATCAACTGGGGCAAGGCCGGCCGGATGCGCTGGAAGGGCAAGCGCCCGACCGTCCGTGGTGTCGCGATGAACCCGGTCGACCACCCGCACGGTGGTGGTGAGGGTAAGACCTCGGGTGGACGCCACCCGGTGTCCCCGTGGGGCAAGCCCGAGGGCCGTACCCGTACCCGCAAGGAAAGCGACCGCATGATCGTCCGGCGCCGCAAGGCCGGCAAGAAGCGCTGATAGGAGCCGGCCAGAATGCCACGCAGCTTGAAGAAGGGCCCGTTCGTCGACCACCACCTGGCAAAGAAGGTGGAGGTGCAGAACGAAAAGGGCACCAAGAATGTCATCAAGACCTGGTCCCGCCGATCGATGATCGTGCCGGACATGATCGGCCACACGATTGCGGTGCACGACGGCCGCAAGCACGTGCCGGTGTTCGTGACGGACGCGATGGTCGGGCACAAGCTCGGCGAGTTCGCCCCGACCCGGACGTTCAAGGGTCACGAGAAGGACGACCGGAAGTCACGGCGTCGCTGACCGCTGGTCAGTTGACGACGCGAAAGCAACCTACGGAGAGATTCGAACATCATGAGCGTTCAAGAGCGTAGGGCCGTCAGTGCCCGTCGCGAGAGCCTGTTGGGCGAGCAGCCCGGGGCCTTCGCGGTCGCGCGCTTCGTCCGCGTGACGCCGATGAAGGCGCGTCGCGTGGCCGATCTGGTGCGCGGTGTGGGCGTCGACGACGCACTCGCCACTCTGAAGTTCGCCCCGCAGGCCGCTGCCGCGACCGTGTACAAGGTCGTGGACAGCGCCGCGGCGAACGCCGAGGGCACCGAGCACCTGAGCCGGGACGAGCTGATCGTCTCGAAGATCCTGGTCGACGAGGGACCGACGCTGAAGCGTCACCGCCCCCGCGCCCAGGGTCGGGCCACCCGGATCGACAAGCGGACCAGCCACATCACTGTCGTGGTGCAGCCGCGAGTCATCGAGGAGCCCGTCGCGAAGGCGCCGGCCAAGAAGACCGCCAAGAAGGCGGACGAGGCCTCGGCATCCACTGCCAAGAAGGCCCCGGCCAAGAAGACGGCGAAGAAGGCTGCCGAGAAGTCGGACGCAGCCGAGAAGCCGGCCAAGAAGGCCACCGCCAAGAAGGCGGCAGCCAAGAAGGCCACCGCTGAGAAGAAGGAGTCCTGACGTGGGACAGAAGGTTAACCCGCACGGGTTCCGTCTCGGCATCAGCACCGATCACAAGAGCCGTTGGTACGCCGACAAGCTGTACAAGGACTACGTCGGCGAGGACGTCAAGATCCGCAAGCTGCTGAGCAAGGGCATGGAGCGCGCCGGTATCTCCCGAGTGGAGATCGAGCGCACCCGTGACCGGGTCCGGGTGGACATCCACACTGCTCGTCCGGGCATCGTCATCGGTCGCCGCGGCGCCGAGGCGGACCGGATCCGGGGCAGCCTGGAAGAGCTCACCGGCAAGCAGGTGCAGCTGAACATCCTCGAGGTGAAGAACTCCGAGGTGGACGCTCAGCTGGTCGCACAGGGTGTGGCCGAGCAGCTGTCCGGCCGCGTGGCGTTCCGCCGCGCGATGCGCAAGGCGATGCAGACCACCATGCGTGGCGGCGCCCTGGGCATCCGGATCCAGTGCTCCGGCCGTCTTGGTGGCGCCGAAATGTCGCGGTCGGAGTTCTACCGCGAGGGTCGGGTGCCGCTGCACACGCTGCGCGCCGACATCGACTACGGCTTCTACGAGGCCCGCACGACCTTCGGCCGGATCGGCGTGAAGGTCTGGATCTACAAGGGTGACGTGGCCGGCTCCCGGGCCGAGCGCGAGGCGCAGGCCGCGGCCCGCGCCGCCACCCAGCAGCGTCGGCCGGCCCGTCGCGACGACCGTGGTGGCCGTGGTGGCGACCGCGACCGTGGCGGCGACCGTGGTGGCCGTCGTGACGGTGGCCGGGACAACGCCCGCGCCGCGGCTCCGGCCGCGGAGGCGACTGCTCCGGCGGCCGACAAGCCCGCCGAGACGACCGGAACGGAGAGCTGAACCGTGCTCATCCCCCGCAAGGTCAAGCACCGCAAGCAGCACCACCCGAAGCGCTCCGGCGCTGCCAAGGGCGGTACCACGCTGGCGTTCGGTGAGTTCGGCATCCAGGCCCTGGAAAGCCACTACATCACCAACCGGCAGATCGAGTCGGCGCGTATCGCGATGACCCGCCACATCAAGCGTGGCGGAAAGGTCTGGATCAACATCTACCCGGACCGCCCGCTGACGAAGAAGCCGGCCGAGACCCGGATGGGTTCCGGTAAGGGTTCGCCCGAGTGGTGGATCGCGAACGTGAAGTCGGGTCGCGTGATGTTCGAGCTCTCCGGTGTGCCGGAGGACGTCGCTCGCGAGGCCATGCGCCGCGCGATCCACAAGTTGCCGATGAAGTGCCGCTTCATCACCCGAGAGGCAGGTGAGAACTGATGGCTACCCTGACCGCCGCCGAGCTGCGGAACCTGGGCCGGGACGAGCTGCTGAGCAAGCTCGGAGAAGCCAAGGAGGAGCTGTTCAACCTCCGGTTCCAGGCTGCCACCGGACAGCTGGAGTCACACGGCCGGCTGCGTGCCGTCCGTAAGGACATCGCCCGCATCTACACGGTGCTGACCGAGCGTGCGCTCGGCATCACCGAAGAGGTCGAGACGACGGTGGCCGCGGAAGCGGACGCCGAGGTCGTGGAGACCGCGGACGACAGCGAGAAGGCCGAGGCGAAAGCATGACCGAGAACGTGAAGGACGAGACCGTGAGCACGACCCCCGAGGCGCGCAGCAGCCGCAAGACCCGTGAGGGCCTGGTGCTGAGCGACAAGATGGACAAGACCGTCACCGTCGAGGTCGAGGACCGGGTCAAGCACAAGCTCTACGGCAAGGTCATCCGCCGCACGAGCAAGCTCAAGGCACACGACGAGCAGAACGCCGCCGGTATCGGCGACCGGGTCCTCCTGATGGAGACCCGGCCGCTGTCGGCGACCAAGCGCTGGCGCGTCGTCGAGATCCTCGAGAAGGCCAAGTAAGCGGTCCCGGTCCCCGACCGGGAAACCAATCGAAATTATTCGTTCCGCAAGGCTCATGTGAATGAGAACCAGCGAGACAACCAGGAGATCAACAGATGATCCAGCAGGAGTCGCGACTGAAGGTCGCCGACAACACGGGCGCAAAGGAAATTCTTTGCATCCGCGTTCTCGGTGGCTCCGGTCGGCGCTACGCCGGTGTCGGTGACACGATCGTCGCCACCGTCAAGGACGCGATCCCGGGTGGCGGCGTCAAGAAGGGCGACGTCGTCAAGGCCGTCATCGTTCGCACCGTGAAGGAGCGCCGGCGTCCGGACGGCTCCTACATCCGGTTCGACGAGAACGCCGCCGTGATCCTCAAGGCCGATGGCGAGCCGCGCGGCACCCGCATCTTCGGGCCGGTCGGCCGGGAGCTGCGCGAGAAGCGCTTCATGAAGATCATCTCGCTCGCACCGGAGGTGCTCTGAGATGGCTGCCCAGCGCAAGTTGCACGTGAAGAAGGGCGATCAGGTCCGCGTGATCGCCGGTAAGTCCAAGGGTCTCGAAGGCAAGATCATTCAGGTCCTGCCCGATGCCGAGAAGGTCATCGTCGAAGGCGTGAACCGGGTCAAGAAGCACACCAAGGTGCAGCAGGCCCAGCGCGGCGGCACCACGGGTGGCATCGTCACCCAGGAAGCCCCGATCCATGTCTCCAACGTGATGCTTCTGGTCGAGGTCGAGAAGGACGGCAAGAAGCAGAAGGTGACCACCCGCGTCGGCTACAACCGCGTCGAGGTGCAGAAGCGGCGCCCCGACGGTTCGACGTACGCCGGTTTCCGGAGTGTGCGGATCGCTCGGCGTACCGGCGAGGAGATCTGATGACCGAGACAGTGACCGAGCGGGTTCTGCCGCGGTTGAAGACCAAGTACCGCGAGGAGATCGTCGGCAAGCTGAACGAGGAGTTCAGCTACGCCAACGTGATGCAGGTCCCCGGCCTGACCAAGATCGTGGTGAACATGGGCGTCGGCGAGGCGGCCCGTGACTCCAAGCTGATCGAGGGTGCCGTCAAGGACCTGGCCGCGATCACCGGCCAGAAGCCGCAGGTGACCAAGGCCCGCAAGTCGATCGCCCAGTTCAAGCTGCGTGAAGGCATGCCGATCGGCGCGCACGTCACGCTGCGCGGCGACCGGATGTGGGAGTTCCTGGACCGGCTGCTGTCGCTGGCGCTGCCCCGGATCCGCGACTTCCGCGGTCTGTCCCCGAAGCAGTTCGACGGCACCGGGAACTACACCTTCGGCCTGACCGAGCAGGTGATGTTCCACGAGATCAACCAGGACCGCATCGACCGGGTCCGCGGCATGGACATCACCGTGGTGACCACCGCCAAGAACGACGACGAGGGCCGGGCCCTGCTGCGGGCACTCGGCTTCCCGTTCAAGGAGAACTGACGTGGCGAAGACAGCACTGAAGGTCAAGCAGGCCCGGACGCCGAAGTTCGCGGTGCGCGGTTACACGCGTTGCCAGCGCTGCGGCCGGCCGAAGGCGGTCTTCCGCAAGTTCGGCCTCTGCCGGATCTGCCTGCGGGAGATGGCGCACCGGGGCGAGCTGCCCGGTGTGACCAAGTCCAGCTGGTGACCGTCTCCACCCCCGATCTTTTCTCCCTTCACCATCTAGTCACCGTAGGTCGCCGGCCGGCGAAACCACGGCGGGAAAGAGGCCCCAGGCCATGACAATGACCGACCCGATCGCAGACATGCTGACGCGTCTGCGCAACGCCAACCAGGCGTACCACGAGTCGACCTCGATGCCGTACAGCAAGATCAAGCAGGGCATCGCCGACATCCTTCAGCAGGAGGGCTACATCTCCTCCTACAAGGTGGAGGAGCCCAAGGAGGGCGCCGTCGGCAAGACCCTGATCGTCGACCTCAAGTTCGGCCCGACCCGGGAGCGTTCCATCGCGGGCGTCCGCCGGATCTCGAAGCCGGGCCTGCGGGTCTACGCGAAGTCGACCAACCTGCCGAAGGTCCTCGGTGGCCTGGGTGTCGCGATCATCTCGACCTCCCAGGGACTGCTGACCGACCGTCAGGCCAAGCACAAGGGCGTTGGCGGGGAAGTCCTCGCCTACGTCTGGTGACGAAGAACCGGAAGGAGGACCACTCTCATGTCTCGCATCGGTAAGCTCCCGATCACGGTCCCGTCCGGCGTCGACGTCACGATCGACGGCCAGACGGTCACCGTGAAGGGTCCCAAGGGCCAGCTCTCGCACGTTGTTGCGGAGCCCATCGCGGTCGCTCGCGACGAGGACGGCACGATCGCCGTCTCGCGTCCGGACGAGCAGCGTAAGAGCAAGGAACTGCACGGTCTGTCCCGCACCCTGATCGCCAACCTGGTGACCGGCGTGACGGACGGCTACGAGAAGAAGCTCGAGATCGTCGGCGTCGGGTACCGCGTCCTGTCCAAGGGACCGACCCAGCTGGAGTTCTCGCTCGGGTACAGCCACACCATCACGGTGGACGCTCCCGAGGGCATCACGTTCAACGTCGAGGCCCCGACCCGCTTCTCGGTCGTCGGGATCGACAAGCAGTCGGTCGGCGAGGTCGCTGCCAACATCCGCAAGCTGCGTAAGCCCGAGCCGTACAAGGGCAAGGGTGTGCGGTACGCCGGCGAGCAGGTCCGCCGCAAGGTCGGAAAGGCTGGTAAGTAACCATGGCGATCGGACTGCGTCACAACAAGCACTCCGCCAAGAAGACGGCGTCGCGTCTGCGTCGCCAGATCCGCGTCCGGAAGAAGATCAACGGAACGCCGGATCGCCCGCGCCTGGTGGTCACCAAGTCGTCGAAGCACCTGTTCGTTCAGGTCATCGACGACGTGGCCGGCAAGACGCTGGTCTCCGCCTCCACCATGGAGGCCGACCTGCGCGGTGCGTCGGACAACAAGACCGACAAGGCCAAGACCGTCGGCGGCCTGATCGCCGACCGCGCCAAGGCCGCGGGCATCGAGGCGGTCGTCTTCGACCGCGCCGGGAACAAGTACCACGGACGGATCGCGGCCCTGGCCGACGCCGCTCGTGAGAACGGACTCGGGTTCTGATGGCGACACACAAGAGGGAAGGTAGTTCGAAATGAGCGGAGGCCAGCAGCGTCGCGGAGGCGGCGCCGGTGGTGAGCGCCGCGGCCGCGACGGTGGTCGTGGTGCGGCAGCTGACAAGACCGCCTACATCGAGCGCGTGGTTGCCATCAACCGTGTTGCCAAGGTCGTGAAGGGTGGTCGTCGCTTCAGCTTCACCGCCCTCGTGGTCGTCGGCGACGGTGAAGGCACCGTCGGTGTGGGTTACGGCAAGGCCAAGGAGGTGCCCGCGGCGATCGCCAAGGGTGTCGAGGAGGCCAAGAAGTCGTTCTTCAAGGTGCCGCGGATCCAGGGCACCATCCCGCACCCGGTCCAGGGCGAGAAGGCCGCAGGCGTTGTCATGCTGCGTCCGGCCGCTCCCGGTACCGGTGTGATCGCGGGTGGCTCGGCACGCGCCGTACTGGAGTGCGCCGGGATCCACGACATCCTGAGCAAGTCGCTGGGTTCCTCCAACGCGATCAACGTGGTGCACGCCACGGTGGCCGCGCTGCAGGCCCTGGAGACTCCGGAGGCTGTGGCCGCGCGCCGTGGCCTGCCGGTCGAGCACGTCGCCCCGGCGGCACTGCTGAAGGCGCGGGCGGAGGCGGCATCCTGATGGCACGCTTGAAGGTGACGCAGACCCGTTCCGGCATCGGTGGCAAGCAGAACCAGCGCGACACGCTGCGGACCCTGGGCGTCAAGCGGATCGGCGACAGCGCCGTCCACGAGGACCGTCCCGAGGTGCGTGGCATGGTGCGCGCGGTTCGCCACCTCATCACCGTCGAAGAGGTTGACTGACATGGCGCTCAAGGTTCACCACCTGCGTCCGGCGCCCGGAGCCAAGACCGCCAAGACCCGCGTGGGTCGTGGTGAGGGTTCCAAGGGTAAGACGGCCGGCCGCGGTACCAAGGGCAGCAAGGCCCGTAACAACATCCCCGAGTACTTCGAGGGTGGCCAGATGCCGCAGCACATGCGGCTGCCGAAGCTGAAGGGCTTCAAGAGCAGGAACCGAGTGGAGTTCCAGGTCGTTAACCTGGACAAGCTCGGACAACTGTTCCCCGAAGGTGGCGAGGTCGGCATTGCCGAACTGGTCGCCAAGGGCGCGGTCCGTCGTGGTCAGCCGGTGAAGGTGCTGGGTGACGGCGAACTGACCGTTGCTCTGCAGGTCTCGGCGCACAAGTTCTCGAAGTCGGCTCTGGACAAGATCCAGGCCGCCGGGGGGACCACCACCGAGGTGTGACATGCGGTCCAGGGCTCGTAACGCCCGGTGCTTGATACTCTGCACCGGTCGGACGGGCCCTGGTTCGTCTCTTGCCCGGCTGCTATGCCAGACCCCTGCCCTGCCCGGGGCAGAGGAAACATGTGGGAGGACAGGGTGTTAGGCGCCTTTGCCAACGCGTTCAAGACTCCGGACCTGCGCCGGAAGATCTTGTTCGTGCTCTTCATCGTCGTGATCTTCCGGATCGGCTCCGTCGTGCCGGCCCCCGGCGTGAACGTCCAGTCGCTGCAAACATGTATCAAGGGTGCGGAGAACGGCGCGAACGCCAATCTCTACAACTTGATCAACCTGTTCTCCGGCGGTGCGCTGCTGCAGCTCGCGATCTTCGCGCTCGGCATCATGCCGTACATCACCGCCAGCATCATCCTGCAGCTGCTCACCGTGGTGATCCCGCGGCTGGAGTCGCTGAAGAAGGAAGGCCAGGCGGGCCAGGCCAAGATCACCCAGTACACCCGTTTCCTGACCGTCGGTCTGGCGATCCTGCAGTCGACGGCCTTCGTGGCGCTCGCCCGGACCCCGGGCCGGCTGTTCACCGGCTGCCTCGAGCCGCTGCTGTACAAGGACGACTGGTTCCACGTCTCCATCATGGTGCTGACCATGACCGCCGGTACCGGCGTGATCATGTGGCTGGGTGAGCTGATCACCGACCGTGGTGTCGGTAACGGTATGTCGATCCTGATCTTCACCCAGATCGTCGCCACCTTCCCGACCAGCCTGTGGAGCATCCGCAAGCAGAAGGGCCTCGGCACCTTCTTCGTCGTGATCGCCGTCGGTCTGGTCATCATGGCCGCGGTCATCTTCATCGAGCAGGCGCAGCGCCGGATCCCGGTGCAGTACGCCAAGCGGATGGTCGGCCGCAAGATGTTCGGCGGTACGTCGACCTACATCCCGCTGAAGGTGAACCAGGCCGGGGTCATCCCGGTCATCTTCGCCTCCAGCCTGATGTATCTACCTGTCCTGATCAGTCAGTTCCAGGCTGACAAGGGATGGGCGATCTGGATCCAAGGACACCTGGTCAAGGGCGACCACCCGATCTACATGGCTACGTACGTCGCTCTGATCGTGTTCTTCACCTACTTCTACGTCTCGATCACCTTCAACCCGAAGGAAGTCGCGGACAACATGAAGAAGTACGGCGGCTTCATCCCGGGCATCCGGGCCGGCCGGCCGACCGAGGAATACCTGAGTTACGTGCTGAACCGCATCACTCTGCCGGGTGCCGTCTACCTGGCCGTGCTGTCTCTGATTCCGCTGATCGCGCTGGTCCTGGCCGGCGCAAACCAGAACTTCCCGTTCGGTGGTACGTCGATCCTGATCATGGTCGGCGTGGGCCTGGACACGGTGAAGCAGATCGAGTCTCAGCTGCAGCAACGTAACTACGAAGGGTTCTTGCGCTGATGAGAATGTTGCTGATGGGTCCGCCCGGGGCGGGCAAGGGCACGCAGGCAAAGGTGCTTGCGGAACGCCTGAATATCCCGGCCGTATCCACCGGCGACATCTTCCGAGCGAACGTGAAGGACGAGACGCCGCTCGGGCTCGAGGCCAAGCGCTTCATGGACGCCGGGGACTATGTCCCCGACGAGGTCACCAACGCGATGGTGCGCGACCGGCTGTCGGAGGCCGACGCCGGTGACGGGTTCCTGCTCGACGGGTACCCGCGCACCCTCGCCCAGGTGGGCACGCTGGACGAGATCCTGGCCGATCACGGCCACAAGCTGGACGCGGTGGTGGCGCTGGTCGCCGACATCGACGTGCTGGTGGACCGGATGACGAAGCGGGCCCACACCGACGGCCGCACGGACGACTCCGAAGAGGTCATCCGGCACCGTCAGGACGTGTACACCGCCGAGACCAAGCCGCTGCTGGCCGTCTACGGCCAGCGCGGTCTGCTGGTCGAGGTGGACGGCGTCGGCGAGATCGACGAGGTCAGCGAGCGCGTCATCGCGGCGCTCAAGTCGCTGACCGACTGAAGGACCGATGATTTTCAAGGACCGCGGGATCGAGATCAAGACCCGCGAGCAGATCCTCGCCATGCGTGCGGCCGGCCTCGTGGTCGGCCGCACGCTGGAGCTGCTCCGCGACGCCGTCAAGCCCGGGATCACCACCGGTGAGCTGGACGCGATCGCCGAGGACAACATCCGCTCCTCCGGCGCGACGCCGTCGTTCAAGGGCTACCACGGTTTCACCGGCTCGATCTGTGCGTCGGTGAACGACGAGATCGTGCACGGCATCCCCGGTGCACGGGTGCTCGCCGAGGGCGACCTGATCTCGATCGACTGCGGTGCGATCGTGAACGGGTGGCACGGCGACGCCGCGATCACGGTGCCGGTCGGCACGGTCGGCGACGACCTGCTCGAGCTGGCCCGGATCTGCGAGGAGTCGATGTGGCGGGGGTTCGCCGCCGCCAAGCTCGGTGGACGGTTGACCGACATCTCGGCCGCGGTCGAGGCCCACGTGCGCGCCAATTCGTCGTACGGGATCGTCGAGGACTTCGTCGGGCACGGGATCGGGTCGGCGATGCACCAGCCGCCGAACGTGCCGAACTTCGGCAAGCCGGGTCGTGGCCCGAAGCTGGTCGAGGGCCTGGCGCTCGCGGTCGAGCCGATGCTGACCCTGGGCAAGCAGGACAACCACACGCTCGACGACGACTGGACCGTGGTGACCGACGACGGTCGCGCGGCCGCTCACACCGAGCACACGTTCACTCTCACTCCGCAAGGGCCGTGGGTGCTGACCTCCCTCGACGGCGGTGCGGCCAAGCTCGCCGAGCTCGGGATCACCTGCGGCGCACTCGCCGACTGACCTTTCGGGTCCGTCCATCGGGGGACGCGCAGGCCCTGCGGCTGAGGCACACTTGAGACATGCCTCAGTACCAGCCGCATCAGCGATTCACCGAAGCCGACCGGGAAAAGATTGCCGGCCGGTTGCGGGATGCATTCGCCGACGGGCGGCTGGACCAGCCTGAGTTCTCGTCGCGGCTGGACCAGCTGTACGTCGTCCAGACGTACGGCGAGCTCGAGCCGCTGGTGCGCGACCTGCCGCCGATGAAGACGTACCAGACACCTGCTGTTGTCCAGGATCAGAAGCCGGCGCCCGCGCCGGGGGAGTTCCCGACGAAGGAGGTGCAGCCGCGCCGCAACGGCGGGCTGCTGGCGCTGGGTGGTGGCTTCACCGGCGTTGTCGCGATCAACGTGGTCATCTGGTTCGTGATCGGGCTCGCGCACAACGGGCAGTGGCCGCACTTCTGGCCGGTGTGGCTGCTGATCCCGTGGGCGATCATCGCTCTGGGCAATCTCGGAAAGCGCCGTTGACCCGGCGACTCCGGCCGGCGCTGGTCTGGCAGCTGCGGCAGGGATCCGTCCTGGTCTACGTGATCTGGTTCGCCGTCGCCATTCCGCTGGTGATCGTCGGTCTGCTGGTCGAACCGCGCTGGGTGGGCTGGTTCATGCTCGGCTGGTTCGCGGTGCTGCTGGTGTTCACGCTGGCGATGCGGGCGGCCGACGTACGGCTGCAGAAGGCATGGGCGCGGGCGGCCCGTGAGCTCGGCTGGCGGATCTCGGTGGCCGGTCCGGAGGTGCTGCAGCGGTGGCCGTTCCCGCCGTTCGACCTGGATCCGCACGCCGAGGTGGGCGAGGTGACCACCGGGCGGCACCGCGGCCGGGAGTTCTTCACGGGTGAGTTCCGGCACCGCGTCCGGCGCCGCAACCTCGGCTTCGACTTCCTCGATCTCCAGGTCGACCGCCCGCTGCCGCCGCTGCAGGTGCTGCCGTCCGGACTGGCGCCGGTGGCGGCCGCCGGCCTGCTGCCGCTGCCTTTGGACATTGACGGCCTGCCTGGGCACTACAACCTCTTCAACGGCCGCGAGGACCACGCTCAGGCCCTGTTGCACCCGCGTGCGGTCGAGGTACTGACCGGCGTCACCCCGTTCGGGTTCAGTTGTGAGGGACGCCGGTTCGTTGCGATCCTCCCGGCGTACCGGGACACCACCACAGCACTCGCCCACCTCGATGCTGCCTGCGACCTGCTGGACCTGATGCCCGAGCAACTGTGGCGCGAGGGTGAGCAGTGGGCGGCTACGCGTTCGTCTTGAGCACTCGGATCATCGCGGCCAAGTCCTCGTCGCCATGACCAGCGGCAACAGCCTTGTTCAGTACGTCGCCTACTGGCACCAGGAGACTGGGGTCGACTCCCTGCGCGACCGCGGTGTCGATCAGGTTGTCGAACGCGGCAGCCTGCATGGCCAGGTTCGATCCGGCCGTTCCGGGTGCCGGCGGGTTGTCGAGGTCGGCCGCCATCCCGGAGACCGTGCCCAGCATGGCGGTCAGCCAAGGGATCAGGAACTGCTCGGCGAACTCGACGGCCGGGATCTCCTCGCTCTGCATCAGCGCCAGCGCGTGCTGGGCGCCGGCGAACATTCCGTACATCCCGCTCAGCAATGCGATGTCGTACAACGCGGCCAGGCCCGCGTCCTTGCCGACGTACACCGGGCGAGCCAGCGGAGCGAGGTCGGCCTGGTGGCGTTCGTAGGCAGCGGAGTCGCCGCTGTAGAAGATGAAGGCGGCCGGGCCGCCGATCATCGCCGGGACCGCCATGATGCCGCCGTCCAGGTACGACGCTCCCCGGGCGACGAACTCGTCGGACAGCGCACGAGCCTGGTCCGGGGTGCTGTTGGTGAGGTTGGCGACCACCTTGCCGGTGAGATCGATGCCGTCGAGGGTGTCGCGCACCGTGGTGTCGACGAGCAGGCAGACGACTACGAGCGGGCTGGCAGCGACCGCCTCGGCGGCGGTGGCCGCGCGGACGGCGCCTTCGAGTTCGGGGGAGCGGCCGGGGGTGCGGTTCCAGACGGTGGTCGGGTGGCCGGCGGCCAGGAAGGCCTGGGCGAGGGCGGTTCCCATCGCTCCCAGGCCGAGGACGGTGACTGGTGTCTTCATGTCTGCAACCCTGCTGGCAGGGCTGTGGAGCGGACAAGTACCCACTAAATAGTTGGGTACTTCCCGAACGGTAAGTACCCTGGCTGAGGGCCGAGAGAGGCCCGATTGGGTTTCGGGTGTGGTACTGACGTACACTCGGTTGTTGGCTCTTTTCGAGCCATAGTCAGTCACGTCTACAGAAGTGCGAGGACATGCCCAAAAAAGAGGGAGTTATCGAACTCGAGGGCACCATCGTCGAGGCCCTGCCGAACGCGATGTTCCGTGTTGAACTGTCCAATGGGCACAAGGTGCTCGCGCACATCAGCGGCAAGATGAGGCAGCACTACATCCGGATCCTCCCCGAGGACCGGGTCGTTGTGGAGCTGTCGCCGTACGACCTCACCAGAGGCCGCATCGTCTATCGGTACAAGTAACACGACCACCAACACCTGTCGAAGAAAGAAGCTCGATGAAGGTCAATCCGAGCGTCAAGAAGATCTGCGACAAGTGCAAGGTGATCCGCCGTCACGGCCGGGTCATGGTGATCTGCGAGAACCCGCGGCACAAGCAGCGGCAGGGCTGACCAGCTCTTTCTCAGCAGGACACGGCACTTTCGCACCACAGCGCGCACGCTCGTCCAGCACCGGTAACACGCTGGACGCTGCCCCCGGAACAGAGGCCGGGGCCTTGCCGGTGAGCACGACCGTCACCGAGGCGGGCAAGGACGCGGCGCGCCACCACACCTCTGCCGACGAAAGGAACACCGCCACATGGCACGCCTCGTAGGAGTCGACCTGCCGCGCGACAAGCGCATCGAGGTCGCACTCACCTACATCTTCGGAGTAGGCCGCACCCGCGCCCTCAAGACGCTCGAAGCCACCGGGATCTCCGGTGACAAGCGCGTCCACGAGCTGGGCGACGAGGAGCTGGTCAAGCTTCGCGACTGGATCGAAGGCAACTACCAGATCGAAGGTGACCTCCGCCGTGAGGTGACCGCGGACATCCGCCGCAAGATCGAGATCGGGTCGTACCAGGGCCGCCGGCACCGCAGCGGTCTGCCGGTGCGCGGTCAGCGCACCAAGACGAATGCCCGCACCCGCAAGGGTCGCAAGAAGGCAATCGCCGGCAAGAAGAAGAAGTGACCCGGATGACCCTCGATTTTGCCAGGAGCAACTGACTTATGCCTCCCAAGAGCCGCACTGCGGCCGGCGCCAAGAAGGTGCGCCGCAAGGAGAAGAAGAACGTGGCCGCCGGCCACGCGCACATCAAGAGCACGTTCAACAACACGATCGTGACGATCACCGACCCGACCGGCGCGGTCATCTCGTGGGCTTCCGCGGGCACCGTCGGCTTCAAGGGTTCGCGCAAGTCCACCCCGTTCGCCGCGCAGATGGCCGCCGAGGCCGCCGGACGCCGCGCGATGGAGCACGGCATGCGCAAGATCGACGTGTTCGTGAAGGGTCCCGGCTCCGGCCGTGAGACCGCGATCCGTTCGCTGGGTGCCGTCGGCCTCGAGGTCGGCACCATCCAGGACGTCACCCCGACCGCACACAACGGCTGCCGCCCTCCCAAGCGGCGCCGGGTCTGACCCAGAGAGAGGCAGGTAACTAACAATGGCCCGTTACACCGGACCCATGACCAAGAAGTCGCGCCGTCTCGGGGTCGACCTCGTCGGTGGCGACAAGGCGTTCGAGCGTCGTCCGTACCCCCCGGGTATGCACGGCCGCGGCCGTCCGAAGGAGAGCGAGTACCTGCTCCAGCTGCGCGAGAAGCAGAAGGCCCGCTTCTCGTACGGCGTGCTGGAGAAGCAGTTCCGCCGGTACTACGAGGAGGCCTCGCGGCGCTCCGGCAAGACCGGTGACAACCTGCTGATCATCCTGGAGTCCCGTCTCGACAACGTGGTCTACCGCTCGGGCCTGGCCCGGACGCGTCGGCAGGCCCGTCAGCTCGTGACGCACGGGCACTTCACCGTGAACGGCATCAAGGTGAACATCCCGTCGTACCGCGTCTCGGCCCACGACATCATCGATGTCAAGGCCAAGTCCGTCGAGACGACGCCGTTCATCATCGCCCGGGAGACGCACGCCGAGCGTGTGGTCCCGGCCTGGCTCGAGGTGATGCCGGAGCGTCTGCGCATCCTCGTCCACCAGCTGCCGACCCGGCAGCAGATCGACACCCAGGTCTCCGAGCACCTGATCGTCGAGCTCTACTCGAAGAACTGATCCGGTTCCGGCCGGTGGCTCAGGCCGCCGGCCGGATCGGTCGTCTTCAGTCCTCGCGGCCTCAAATAGTGGTCGTCGCGAACAGTGAAGGAACACGAAGTTGCTTATCGCACAGCGTCCCACCCTGACCGAAGAGGTCGTCGACGAGCACCGCTCGCGGTTCGTCATCGAGCCGTTGGAGCCGGGTTTCGGCTACACCCTCGGTAACTCGATCCGCCGGACCCTGCTGTCCTCGATCCCCGGCGCCGCCGTCACCAGCATCAAGGTCGACGGTGTCCTGCACGAGTTCTCGACCGTTGCCGGGGTGAAGGAGGACGCGACCCAGCTGATCCTGAACCTCAAGGACCTGGTCGTCTCCTCCGAGCACGACGAGCCGGTCACCATGTACCTGCGCAAGCAGGGCCCCGGTGACGTCACCGCCGCGGACATCGCGCCGCCGGCCGGTGTCGAGGTGCACAACCCGGACCTGAAGATCGCCACCCTGAACGAGAAGGGCCGGCTCGAGATGGAGCTGGTCGTGGAGCGTGGCCGCGGTTACGTGTCCGCGATCCAGAACAAGTCCGCGGACGCCGAGATCGGCCGGATGCCGGTCGACTCGATCTACTCCCCGGTCCTCAAGGTCACCTACAAGGTCGAGGCGACCCGTGTCGAGCAGCGCACCGACTTCGACCGTCTCGTGGTCGACGTCGAGACCAAGCCGTCGATGCTGCCCCGCGACGCCGTCGCGTCGGCCGGTAAGACGCTGGTCGAGCTGTTCGGCCTGGCCCGCGAGCTGAACGTCGAGGCCGAGGGCATCGACATCGGCCCGTCGCCGGTGGACGAGCAGATGGCCGCCGACCTGGCACTGCCGGTCGAGGACCTGCAGCTCACCGTCCGGTCGTACAACTGCCTCAAGCGTGAGGGCATCCACACCGTGGGTGAACTCATCTCGCGCAGCGAGCAGGACCTGCTGGACATCCGCAACTTCGGCTCCAAGTCGATCGACGAGGTCAAGCTGAAGCTGGCCGAGATGGGCCTGTCGCTGAAGGACTCGCCTCCCGGCTTCGACCTGCGTGCGGCCGCCGAGGCCTACGGCACGGAGTCCGAGGACGACGACGAGAGCTTCGCCGAGACCGAGCAGTACTGACACCCACCCCGGGCCTGCTTCCGGGCCTGAATCCTTCTGGAGTAAGAGATGCCTACCCCCACCAAGGGTGCCCGGCTGGGCGGCAGCCCGGCGCACGAGAAGCTGATCCTCAGCAACCTCGCGACGTCGCTGTTCGAGCACGGCGCCATCACCACCACCGCGGCCAAGGCCAAGCGCCTGCAGCCGCTGGCCGAGTCGATGATCACCAAGGCCAAGCGTGGTGACCTGAACTCCCGCCGCCAGGTGATGAAGCGGATCCGGGACAAGAGCGTTGTGCACGTGCTCTTCACCGAGATCGGCGAGCGGTACGCCGACCGTCCGGGTGGTTACACCCGCATCATCAAGCTCGGCCCGCGCAAGGGTGACAACGCGCCGATGGTGAAGATCGAGCTCGTCGAGGCGCTGTCGGACTCGCCGAAGGCGAAGAAGACCGCCAAGAAGGCCCCGGCCAAGAAGGCCGAGCCGAAGGTTGAAGACAAGGTTCAGGACGAGAAGGTCCAGGACGTCGTCGCCGGCAAGTTCGAGAACTCGGCCGCACCGCTGGCCGACGACTCGGCGCCGGAGGGCTTCACCATCAAGGGCAACGAGAACTCGATGAAGTACCACACCACCGAGTCCCCGTGGTACGCCCAGACGGTCGCCGAGGTCTGGTTCAAGACCGAGGAAGACGCCGTCGCCGCGGGCTTCGCCAAGGCCGGCGAGACCGAGGACGACAAGTAAGTCTCAGCACTGCAGCAGCGCCCCGCACTTCACGGTGTGGGGCGCTGTTTGCGTTAGATTGCCGTGTGCGTTGGCGGATTGACCTCAAGTACGACGGGACGGCCTTTCATGGCTGGGCGCGTCAGGATGGTCTCCGGACCGTGCAGGGATCGCTCGAGGATGCGCTCCAGACCGTGCTGCGGCTGCCCGAGCGCGTTGCCGTGACCTGCGCCGGGCGGACGGACACCGGCGTACACGCTCGTGGTCAGGTCACGCACTTCGACTCAGAAGCCGCTGTGGAGCCGTTCAGGCTCCTGAGAGCGCTGAATGGCGTCCTGCCTGCGGATGTAGTCGTCAAGGCCGTGACGGCGGCTCCAGAGGGCTTTGACGCGCGGTTCTCCGCGCTTGCCCGCCGGTATGTGTACCGGTTGTGCGATGAGCAGGCCGGCTGGGATCCGCTGACGCGAGGACATGTACTGCGGGTGAGTCGTCCGCTGGACGTGGATCGGATGAATGCGGCGGCAACCCAGCTGTTGGGCGAGCACGACTTCGCGGCGTTCTGTAAGAAGCGGGAGGGCGCCAGCACAGTGCGAGCCCTGCTGGACTTCTCGTGGCAGCGCACGGGACCCGGGCTCCTGGAGGGCACTGTGATCGCAGACGCCTTCTGCCACTCGATGGTGCGGGCTCTGGTGGGTTCGATGATCCCGGTGGGTGACGGGCGTCGAGAGGTGGACTGGCCGGGCGGAGTGCTGGCCGGCAAGGTGCGGGACTCGGCGGTGGCGGTAGTGCCGGCGCATGGGCTCACACTGGAAGAAGTGCGGTATCCGGCGGACAACGAGCTGGCCGCGCGGGCCCTGGAGGCCCGGCAGGTCAGGGGAGAGGTACACCAGCGTGGCTGACCACTACTTCTCGGCGGAGCCCGGTTCGGCGGACGTCCGCCGTACTGTCGAGGGCCGGATCTGGGGACGGGACTACACGTTCACCACGGCGACCGGAGTGTTCTCCAGAGACCGCCTCGACATCGGTACGGCGGTGCTGTTGCGCGAGGTGCCCGCACCGACGGGCTCGGGGACTTTCCTCGACCTGGGGACGGGCTACGGGCCGATTGCCTGCGCACTGGCGGTGGAGTCGAGTGCTGTGGTGTGGGCGGTCGATGTGAACAACCGGGCGCTGGAGCTGACCGCCGAGAACGCGAAGGCGGCCGGGGTCGCGGACCGCGTGCACACCGCACTGCCTGACGACGTACCGGAGGACCTGGTCTTCGACCAGATCTGGTCGAATCCGGCGATCCACATCGGCAAGCCCGAGCTGCACAAGATGTTGTTGCGCTGGCTTGCTCGCCTTGCGCCCGGCGGCGTGGCATGGTTCGTGGTCGGCAAGAACCTCGGTGGTGACTCGCTGCAGCGCTGGATGACCGAGCAGGGCTACCCCTGCGAGCGCGTCGGCAGCGCCAAGGGGTTCCGGGTACTGCGTGCAACGAACGCGGGTCCGACGCCGTCCTGAGGGTTATGGAGGCAGCCTTGGCGGCAGCGGAGGCGCGATCGGAGTCGATCGAGTTCGAGCAGTGGGTCGGTCAGAAGGCCGACGCACTGATGCGGTTCGCCTATGTGCTCACCGGGGACCGCACGCTGGCCGAGGACGCCGTCCAGGACGCCCTGACGACCGCCTGTGCCCGCTGGGCACGGGTCAGCCGGGCCGACGACCCGGAGGCCTACGTGAAGCGGATGGTGGTGAACGCGCACATCTCCTGGTGGCGGCGCTTCCGCCGCCGCGAGGCACCTGTCGAGGACCCGGTCCGCAGTGCGCCCGCCGCGCCGGACGGTGCGGCGGCCAGGGCCGAGTCCGAGGAAGTCTGGGCGCTGTGCGCGACGCTGCCGGACAAACAACGCGCAGCCGTCGTACTGCGCTTCTACGAAGAGCTTTCGTACGCCGAGATCGGTGTGCTGCTGCACTGCGCGGAGGCCACGGCCAGATCGCATGTGCACCGCGCACTGGCCGCCCTGAAGACCACGCTGAGCAAGGAAGGAGCCGAGGATGCCTGAGCACGACCCTGAGCAGGAGCTCGGCCCCAAGTTCGCTTCGGCGTTCCAGAACCGTGCCGACGCAACGGAGGTGTCGAGCGGTCGGTTGGCGGCGGTTGCGCGTGGGCGCGTTCGGCGGCGTCGGCAGGCCTTGCTGTCGAGCGCTGCGGTGGTGCTGGTCGTTGTAGCGATCGGTGGCTCCTGGAACGTGTTCACCGGCTCCTCTTCGTCGAACTCCGAGTCGACCGCGGGCGTGGCAGACAGTGGCGGCAAGGCCGTGTCCGGCGGTGCCAGCAAGACGCTGGAGGCAGTGCCCAGTCAGCCGACCGCTATCGCTGCGGGGTGTCCGGCGGCTCATCCGATCCTCCAGGCCCCAGCGACGAACGCCGTACCGGCTGGGACCGGTCTGGACGTCGGTACGCCGGTGTCGGGGTTGATGGCCTGCCGCTACGACCTCAAGGGCGGTGCACTGCTCGGGCAGCAGACGTACAGTCCGGCAATCGCGCAGCAGGTGGTCGATGCGATCAAGGTGCTGCCCGAGATGAACCCACAGCTGCCCGTTTTCAAGTGCGCACCACCGACCGCTCAGCCGAGTGAGGCGATCGTGCTGCGGTTCACCACCGCGGCCGGTATCCGGGAGATCTGGGTGGAGTACACCGGCTGCAACACTCCGGGCTTCTTCACCGGCTCACACACCTACGGCCTGTTCGCGGCACCGCTGATGCTGTTCATGACCGGTCCGGTCAGGCCGGCCGGGAGCCCCTACCTGGATGCCCTGACGGGCTGGTGACGCGATATCCGTTCGCCTGCTGACGGGTCCGCCGGTCAGACTGGGGGAATGGGTCACGTAGAAGTCGCCGGCATCGGGTTCGAGCTGCCGGACGGGCGGGTGCTGCTGGACGACGTCACGTTCCGGGTGGGGGACGGTGCGAAGGTCGCACTGGTCGGAGCGAACGGTTCGGGCAAGACCACGCTGACCAAGATCATCGCGGGCGACCTGAAGGCGCACAGCGGCAGTGTCGCGCGCTCCGGCGGTCTCGGAGTGATGCGCCAGTTCGTCGGGTCGGTCCGCGACTCGTCGACCGTGCGGGATCTCCTGCTCGGTGTCGCGCCGGAGGCGATCCAGCAGGCGGCCGAGACGCTGGAGAAGGCCGAGCTGGTGATGATGGAAGACGAGAGCGAGAAGAGCCAGCTCAAGTACGCGCAGGCGATCTCCGACTGGGGTGAGGTCGGCGGGTACGACGCAGAGGTTCTGTGGGATGTCTGCACGATGTCCGCGCTCGGCGTGCCGTTCGAGAACTGCCGCTGGCGTGAGGTGAAGACGTTGTCCGGTGGTGAGCAGAAGCGCCTGGTGCTCGAGGCCCTGCTGCGTGGGCCGGACCAGGTGCTGATGCTGGACGAGCCGGACAACTACCTCGACGTACCGGCGAAGCGGTGGCTCGAGGAGCAGCTGCGCACCAGCGACAAGACGGTGCTCTACATCAGCCACGACCGTGAGCTGCTGGCCAACACTGCGACCCGGATCATCACTGTCGAGCTCGGTGCGGCCGGCAACACCGCGTGGACGCATGGCGGTGGATTCCGCACGTACCACGAAGCCCGGCAGCACCGCTTCGAGCGGTTCGAGGAGTTGCGCCGGCGCTGGGACGAGGAGCACGCCAAGCTCAAGGCTTTGGTCCAGATGTACAAGGTCAAGGCGGCGTACAACGACGGCCTTGCCTCGCGCTACAAGGCCGCACAGACCCGGCTGCGCAAGTTCGAGGAGGTCGGCCCGCCGCAGGAGTTGCCGCGCGAGCAGAAGGTCAGCATGCGGCTGACCGGCGGCCGCACCGGCAAACGGGCAGTGGTGGCCACCGGGCTGGAGCTGACTGGCCTGATGAAGCCTTTCGACCTGGAGGTCTGGTATGGCGAACGGGTCGCCGTACTGGGATCCAACGGGTCCGGGAAGTCGCACTTCCTTCGCCTGCTCGCCAATGGCGGTACCGACCCGGATATCGAGCACCAGCCGATCGGTGAGGTCCCGATCGCACCGGTCGCTCACAGCGGTGTCGTGAAGCTCGGTGCGCGCGTGCGACCGGGCTGGTTCGCCCAGACCCACGAGCACCCGGAGCTGGTCGGCAAGACGCTGCTGGAGATCCTGCACCGCGGTGACGAGCACCGCGACGGCATGGGGCGGGAGCTGGCGTCTCGCAAGCTCGACCGCTACGAGCTGGCGCACGCCGCCGAGCAGACCTTCGACAGCCTCTCCGGTGGTCAGCAAGCGCGCTTCCAGATCCTGCTGCTGGAGCTGTCCGGTGCGACCCTGCTGCTGCTCGACGAGCCCACCGACAACCTGGACGTCGAGTCTGCCGAGGCGCTCGAAGAGGGCCTGGACTCCTTCGACGGCACGGTTCTCGCCGTCACCCACGACCGCTGGTTCGCCCGCGGCTTCGACCGCCACCTCGTCTTCGGCGCCGACGGCACCGTCTACGAGTCCGCCGAGCCGGTGTGGGACGAGGGTCGGGTGCAGCGAGCTCGGTGACGCCTAGAGTTCTCCCCACCTGACCGGTGGGGGGACTTCGATGACAGGCGAGCTCGCGACGCGATGGGCCGGCAGCGTCGTACCTAGCTGGATCTACCGCTGGCTGCTGCCGGTGGGCTGGGCCGTGGCCATTGTGGTGTCGATGGTCGCGGGGGACGAGCAGCCATGTTCGGTCGCAGACCCGGCGTTCTGTGGGCCGGACCGGCTGTTCTCGGTGGTGATGGTCGTCTGCCTCGCAGCGGTAGTGCTGCTGTGGTGGCAACCGATCGCTGCCGCGGCTGCCGGCGTGCTCTTCGTCGTCTTCGAGCTCCAGTTCGACGACCTCGCGGAGGCACAGGTCGTCTGGACGATCTACGGTGCCGCCTGTGCTGCGTTGCTCTACTGGATGCTGACGGCTCGCCAGAAGCAGCGGTCGTTGGCCTTGCGGGCGCAGCGCCGTCAGGTGCAGGTCCCCGCGGCCGCCTCGGTCGGAGTCACCGCTCGTCTCCTCGTTGCCGGCGCACTGGTCCTTGCCGGGGTCGCTGTGCTGTTGCTGATGCGCTGGCAGGACGGTCGGGAGGCGGAGCATCTGCAGCGCGCTGTTGAGCAGACAGCCGTGGTGAAGGCCCATGGCGAGGAGGACGACCTCATCCTGGAGCTGCCGGACGGCAGCACCCACACCGTGACCATGTACGACGACTACGAGGTTGGCGCTCAGATCCCGGTCTTCGTGGACCCTGCCGACCGGGACTGGGTCAGGCCACTCGCCGAACCCGCTGACTACAGCCACTGGATCACAGTGGCCGGCGGAGCCTGCCTCGTGGCTGGTCTGTTCGTGCTGCAGGACGCACGGCTGCGACGGGCGCGGCCGCGAAGGGCCTGGCTGGCGCAGGGGCTGCCGGTATGGATCGAGCCGGACACTTCCTCGGCGTTCGCGCTGTACTCCGCTGACGGCGCCGTACTGCTGGGGTTCGCCTACCTGGAGCTGGACGACGAGGACGCCGATCTGGAGCTGCTGGAGGCTTTCGACGTGCTCGGCGACGAGGAGGTACCGCCGAAGTACCGGGATGAGCTCCTGGCGAGGCTGCAGCAGTACCGCGGTGAAGCGTTGCTGGTCGGCGATCTGGCGGAGCGGGCGTGGCCGACGATTCTGATCGGTGCGCACGTCTTACGGCCCGCCCGGCCGTTCCGGACCCCACGGCAGCTGCCGTGGCAGCGTGAGACGGCTGAGGGGGTGGATGGCAGTCCGCGTGTGCAGGATCTGCCACCCGCGCCGGAGATCGAGCCGGCCACCGACTTGCCCGTGCTGCCGTGGGAGGCGCCGCTGGAGCCGCGCTACTGGTGGGCCAAGCCGGCGCTGGTCGCGCTGATGGCCGGATTGCCGGTCGCAGCCGGGCTCTTCGCCCTTTGGGACGATTGGTACGTCGCCATCGGAATCGTCCTCTTCGGCACCGAGCTGATCCATCTCGCGGCGGTCCCGGTGTTCTTCCGGGTGACCGCGACCGCGACACAGCTGTGGGTCCGCAACGGCTGGGTTGAGCAGCTCCTGCCGTGGCACTCCGTGACAGCCGTCGACATCGACGCGGACCGGCTGAATATCGAGACGGACGACGACTGGCATGTGCTCAAGGGAGTGTCGACCGACCAGATGAAACGGGTCGCCGCAGTGTTCGAGGCGCTCCGGCTGCGGGCCGTTGCGACCGCTGAGAAGCAACGGCGGCGGCCGGCCCCGGCGCTGTGGCTGGAGATCGGGTTCCTGGTCATCGGTGGGCTGACCCTCGCGGTGGTCCGGTTCGCCTAGACCCAGCCGTCGCGATAGGCCGCCCAGTCGGCCTCAGTGGCGGTGAAGTCGACGTACAGGGCCAGGCCGAAGTTCTGGCGGGTTGAGTCGCCCAGTCCGAGGCGGGCGCCGCGGACTGCGGCGGCGACGGTCTCTGCGTGCCCCCAGTGGGACGGGTTGCTCTCCCAGTACGCCGGGAGGCCCATCAGGAGGTCCGTGCCGGGTGGGGTGACCTCCAGGGCCAGCTTCGTCTGCTTGGCGACGTAGCCGCCGTACAGGGACTCCAGTGGCATGGCTGTGTCGTAGGACATCACTGCGATCTGGTTGACGCGTTCAGCGACCTGGCGGAAGTAGTCCTGGGACCACCACTTGTCGACCGGGATCCGGTGCAGGTGCCAGAGCGGGTCGATCTGGTGCGCCGCTACCGACAGCGGCGCGCCCAGAGCGCGGGTCTCATCCAGTACGGCGAGGTAGCCGCGCGAGCCGGACCGCACTGGCTCGAAGTCGTAGTGGATGCCCTGAAACCCTTGCGCCAGCACGGTTTTCGCGGAGGCGACCACCTGCTGGCGGACAGCCGCGTCCTCAAGATCCATGCCAGGGTTCTTGCCCGGCTGTACGACGTCACCGAGCCAGGCCTGCACCCGTACGTCGGGTGCCGCCGCCCGCATGGCAGTCGTGAACCAGCGTGCGCGTGGTGACACCTTCGCCAGGTCCAGCGTGCCGTCGTGTTCCAGCGGGCCGGTGTGCACGTACAGCTCCCGGATACCGGTGCCCTGCAGTCGCTTGGCGAGCGCAGTGACATCGGCTGCGGTTCTACGGCCGTCGACCCAGGCATGGCCGAGCCAGAACGCGTCATGGTTCCGAGTGCGTGCCGACGACTCCCCGTCGTACTGGATGCGCAGTGAGAGCGCGTAGGCGCCGAGTGGTACCGGAATCAGCAGTGCGAAGACCAGGAGGACCAGCAGGACGACCCTGCGCCGGCGTCTCACGCAGCCGGGCGCAGACCGGCGTACACGAGGCCGAGCATCCGGTTGCGGACCTCTGGGTCGACGTTGCGCGTTGTGGCACCCCGGGAGGCGCCGATCAGCAGTGCGTAGACCTCCGGCAGGCGTGCATCACCCCGTACGGCGCCCGTGCGCTGTGCCTCGGACAGCAGGGACCCGAAGGCCTCCCGCAGCCCGGCGGCCGCCTTCCGGGCGTCCTCACCGGCCGCGACCCCGGCTGACGTCAACGCCTCACCGATCGCGAGCTTGGCCGAGGACTCCGCCACCACCTGGCTGAAGAAGGCATAGAACGCCCGCCCCGCGTTCTCCCCGGCGGCCAGCGTCAATGCCTGGTTCCGCAACCGCTCCAGCCGCTGGGTGAGCACAGCCTCCAGCAGGTCGGTCTTGGTCGGGAAGTGCCGGAAAACGGTCGCGATACCGACCCCCGCCAGTTTGGCGACCGCATCCGTCGAAGCATGTGGCGACTGCCCGAACACCTCGTCCGCCGCCGTCAGAATTCGCGCCCGATTGTCCCGCGCATCAGCTCGCACCCCAGACCCCTCTCCTCGTGGCAACCCCCGTGCCTCCCTAAAAGAGACGTCCGAGCAGGCCCATTTGGTTGTAACCGAAGTGAACTCTCCGTATTTGGGCTCGGCGAAATCACCGCGGAGCGGGCGGAACCGGCGCCGGGAGGTGCTGCGTCGTAGGGCCAGAAGCGCAGAAACGGCCCCGGTCCCAGGCGATGAAGCCGGACCGGGGCCGTTCCCAATTCAGTTCTAGCGGTCGCCCATGGGGACGTACTGGACGCCGCGGGCGCCGGTGTAGATCTGCTTCGGGCGCGCGATCTTCTGGTCGGTGTCGCCGAGCGACTCCAGCCACTGCGCCAGCCAGCCCGAGGTGCGCGGGATGGCGAACAGCACCGTGAACATCTCCGGCGGGAACTGCAGGGCCTCGTAGATCAGGCCCGAGTAGAAGTCGACGTTCGGGTAGAGCTTGCGGGAGACGAAGTACTCGTCCTCCAGCGCGATCTTCTCCAGCTCGACGGCGATCTTCAGCAGCGGGTTGATCCCCGTCACCTCGAACACGTCGTCGGCGGCCTTCTTGATGATCTTGGCGCGCGGGTCGTAGTTCTTGTAGACCCGGTGGCCGAAGCCCATCAGCCGCTCTTCGCCGTTCTTCACGCCCTCGATGAACGACGGCACGTTGTCGACCGAGCCGATCCGGCGCAGCATCTTCAGCACCGCCTCGTTGGCGCCACCGTGCAGCGGGCCGTAGAGGGCGGCGATGCCACCGGTCACCGCGGAGTACGGGTCGACCTGGGTGGAGCCGATCGCGCGGACCGCGTTGGTGGACGCGTTCTGCTCGTGGTCGGCGTGCAGGATGAACAGGATCTCCAGTGCGCGCACCAGCCGGTCGTCGGCGGCGTACTTGGGCTCGCTCATCTTGAAGAGCATCGACAGGAAGTTGGCCGCGTAGCTGAGCTCGTTGTCCGGGTAGACGTACGGCTTGCCCTGCGCGTGCCGGAACGAGAAGGCGCCGAGCGTCGGCATCTTCGCGATCAGGCGGCGGATCTGCAGTGCGCGGGACTCCTCGTCGAAGATCTCCCGCGACTCCGGGTAGAACGTCGACAGGGCGCCGACCGAGGCCAGCAACATGCCCATCGGGTGCGCGTCGTACCGGAAGCCCTGCATGAAGGTCTTCAGGTTCTCGTGCACGAAGGTGTGATATGTCACGTCATGCACCCAGGCTTCGTACTCCGCCTTGTTCGGCAGCGCGCCGTTCACCAGCAGGTACGCGACCTCGAGGTAGTTCGACTGCTCGGCGAGCTGCTCGATCGGGTAGCCCCGGTATTCCAGGATGCCCTTGTCGCCGTCGATGAAGGTCACCGAGGACCGGGTCGAGGCGGTGTTGACGAAGCCGGGGTCGTAGGTGGCCAGGCCACCGTCTCCGTCGGATGCACTGATCTGCTTGAGATCTGCGGCACGGATGGTGCCATCGGTGATGGCAAGGTCGTAGTCCTTGCCGGTCCGGTTGTCCCGGACGGTGAGCGACTGTTCGGTCACGATGCCCTCTTCGGAAGCTGGCGTCATCGCCCGGGTGAGTGAGGGTGTATATCAGCCGGCGGGACGCGATTCGGACTGCAATCTTCACCGCTAAACTAGTGCGGTCCGCAGCTCGTTCCAAGCCGGGGTGCCCGACCCGTTCGGTCTCACTTTGACCCCGGGTGGCGTACGCCGGTATTCTGGGCTGCTGTTGTGCGTTTCAGGTCCCGAAGAGGTTCAACCCTGTCCGGCGGACCGCTCGCCGACGTACTTGTTTTGTCAACCTCTGAGAAACGAAGGTCAACGACCGTGCGCACGTACAGCCCGAAGCCTGCGGACGTCACTCGCGAGTGGCACGTGATCGACGCTACCGATGTGACGCTCGGTCGGCTCGCCGTTCAGATCGCCACTCTTCTGCGCGGCAAGCACAAGCCGACGTTCGCTCCGCACGTCGACGGCGGCGACTTCGTCGTCGTCATCAACGCCTCCAAGGTCGCCCTGTCCGGCACCAAGCGCACGGACAAGCTGGCCTACCGCCACTCGGGTCACCCGGGTGGTCTGACGGCCACGCCGATCGGCGAGATCCTCGACAAGGATCCCCGCAAGGCCGTCGAGAAGGCTGTCTGGGGGATGCTCCCGAAGAACCGTCTCAGCCGGAAGCTGCTCACCAAGCTGAAGGTCTACGCCGGTCCGGAGCACCCGCACACCGCCCAGCAGCCGAAGCCGTTCGAGATCACCCAGATCGCCCAGTAAGCGATCGACGAGCCAGGTAAACGAGGATTTTCAGCGTGAGCGACATCACCACCGAGACTGCAGAGTTCGACCCCGAGGTCCCCATCGAGACCGACGGCCCGGTTGCCTACACCTCCGAGACGAACCCGTCGCCGGAGCAGCGCGCCGAGACGGGCCGCGTCGCGGTGATCAACCCGGCCGGCGCCACCGGCCGCCGCAAGGAGGCCGTCGCCCGCGTCCGCCTCGTGCCCGGCACCGGCAACATCACCGTCAACGGCAAGCCCATTGACGTCTACTTCCCGAACAAGGTTCACCAGCAGCACGTGAACGAGCCGTTCGTCGTCGCGGGCCTCGAGGGCTCGTACGACGTCATCGCCCGGATCAACGGCGGTGGCATCACCGGCCAGGCCGGTGCGCTGCAGCTCGGGATCGCCCGCTGCCTGAACGCCGCCGACGAGGAGGCGAACCGTCCGGGCCTGAAGAAGGCCGGTCTGCTGAGCCGCGACGCGCGGATCAAGGAGCGGAAGAAGGCCGGTCTCAAGAAGGCCCGCAAGGCTCCTCAGTACAGCAAGCGCTGATCACCTGATGGGGCGTTTGTTCGGTACGGACGGAGTCCGTGGCCTGGCAAACGTGGACCTGACCGCAGAGCTGGCGCTCGACCTTTCGGTCGCGGCAGCTCATGTACTCGGCGAGGCCGGTGCCTTCGAAGGGCACCGGCCACGCGCCGTTGTGGGGCGGGATCCACGCGCCAGTGGAGAGTTCCTGGAAGCCGCTGTGGTGGCCGGACTGGCCAGCGCCGGCGTCGACGTGTTCCGGCTCGGCGTGCTGCCGACCCCGGCCGTCGCCTATCTGACCGGTGCGACCGGTGCCGATCTCGGCGTGATGCTGTCCGCGAGCCACAACGCGATGCCCGACAACGGCATCAAGTTCCTGGCCCGCGGCGGGATCAAACTCGACGACAAGATCGAGGACGCCATCGAGGTCCGGATGAACGAGGACTGGCAGCGCCCGACCGGCGCGGCCGTCGGTCGCGTTCTCGACGACGGGCAGGGTTTCGAGACGTATGTCTCGCACCTGGTCCGCTCGGCACCGAACCGGTTCGACGGGGTCAAGGTCGTCATCGACTGCGCGAACGGCGCCGCCTACGGGACGGCTCCGGAGGCGCTGCGCCGGCTCGGCGCCGAGGTGATCACCTACGCCGCCGCACCGGACGGCCTGAACATCAACCTGAACTGCGGATCCACCCACCTGGAGGGTCTGCAGCGTGAGGTGATCGGGCACCGCGCCGACCTGGGCATCGCCCTGGACGGCGACGCCGACCGCTGCCTGGCGGTCGACGCCAACGGTGAGCTGGTGGACGGCGATCAGATCCTCGCGATCCTGGCGCTGTCGATGCGGGACAGCGGCCGGTTGTCCAACGACACCGTGGTCGCGACCGTGATGAGCAACCTCGGGTTCGTCCAGGCGATGGTCCGGGAGCAGATCGCGGTCGAGCAGACCAAGGTCGGCGACCGGTACGTGCTGGAGGCGATGAAGGCCGGCGGGCACAAGCTCGGCGGTGAGCAGTCCGGGCACGTGATCCTGTCCGACCACGCCACCACCGGTGACGGCACGCTGACCGCGGTCATGCTGCTGGCCCGGATCGCCCAGACCGGGAAGACGCTGGCCGATCTGGCCGGCGTGATGACCCGGCTGCCGCAGGTCCTGGTCAACGTCAAGAACGTAGCCAAGGACCGCGCCGGCACCGATGCCGCCGTACAGGCTGCTGTCGCCGAGGCGACCAAGCGGCTCGGCGACACCGGCCGCGTGCTCCTGCGCCCCTCCGGCACAGAGCCGCTCGTCCGGGTCATGGTCGAGGCCGAGTCCTCGGACACCGCCGACGAGATCGCTCACTCCCTCGCCGACGTGGTCGCGGCTTCGCTGAAGCTCTGAAGTTGTTGGAATGGCCCCGGACCTGTTTGAGGGTTCGGGGCCATTTTCTATGAGACCGAGATGTCGACCGACGGGCGCAGCTTGGCGGCTACGGCTAGGGCTTCGTGGACTGGGTTGTGGAGGAAGGACTCGATGGCTTTCGGGTCGGCGGGGGTGGTGAGGGCGGGGAGGGCGAGCTGCTCGTACGCCGCCTGGAAGCGCGGGCCCCAGCGCCGGGTTCCGAGGCGGGCGGTGCGGGAGCAGTTGTCGACCATGTAGGCGACGTCGCGGGCGTGCATGTAGGGGAGTAGCGAGTCGACCGCCTCGATGATCGACTCGTTCACGATCTCCGACCACACGTGTCCCCGGGCCGCGAACTCGTCCACCTGAGCAGTCATCGTGGCGACGAAAAGTCCTGCAGTGACAGGATCAATGGTTGTTTCTGTGGTTCGGCGGGCGTGGACCTCGGCGCTGTGGGACCACATCTCGCTGCCCGCGATCGCGGTCATCGGGCGGGTGGCGAGGCGGCTCTCGGCCAGGATGACGCTGCGGAGTTCGGTGCCCTCGGCAACTTCATCGTAGATCTCGGCGACCAGATCGCGCGCCGGCTGGTAGGTCGAGCTGTAGGCACGATCGAACAGCTCCTGGTCCGCACCGGACAGAGCAGCCCGTACGGCGGGCAGCCCGGCGGCCGAGATCGTCCGCGCGATCGGCCCGGTCACCGCCTCGGTGGACCGCTCGTACGCCGTGACCGGGTCGGCCCCTTCGAGCCGGAAGTACCGGTAGAGCGCCTCGACCAAGCCGTGGACCGCGCCGAGCAGGATCGCGCGCTCACCGACGATGTCCGAGCGGTACTCGGACGACAGCGTGGTGGCGAACGTGTACGGCGACCCGAGGGCGACCGACCACGCCAGTGCCCGGTCGGTCGCATGCCCGTCCGGGTCGGCGTGAACCGCGATACTCGCGTTGATCCCGGCACCGTTGACCGTCGCGCCCTGCTGGTAGAGACGCCGTACCGAATCGCCCATGCCCTTCGGGCAGACCGCGATCACCGGGTGGCCCGGCGGGAAGTCCTGGCCGCTGGCCTGCAGGTGGCCGAGCAGGAAGCCGTGCGACAGGCCGATCGTGGCGCCGGGCTTCAAGGCCTGGAAGATGGTCTCGTGCTGGGCGGCCAGTGCGGCGTCGGCGATCAGCAGGATCACCAGGTCGGAGGCGGCTGCGACGCTCAGCAGCTCGCCGAGTGTCCCGTCCTCCTCGGTGAACCCGTTCGCCCGGGCGTCGTCCGCCGACGTCGAGCCAGGCCGGAGGCCGACCGAGACCGTGATGCCGGTCCCGGCGAGCGAGTCGCGGAGGTTGAGGGCCTGGGCGCGGCCCTGCGGGCCCCAGCCGAGGATGCCGATGCGCTGGATGCCGTGGAAGGCCTCGGGGAGCAGCGGGAACAGGTCGCGGCCGCCGCGAAGGATCGTCTCGGATCCCCCGGGCACCGTCATGGTCTCGGTCGTGAAGACCGAGGAGTCGATGGTGGTCATGTCTTTCAGTGAAGACCGGAGCTACTCTTGCAGCAAGCGCAAGATCTGCACCGCGGCGTTGCAAAAGGTGAAACATGGATCATCGCGAGCTCGAACTGTTCCTGCACCTGGCCCGGACGCTCAACTACGGCCGCACCAGCCTGGAGTGTCACGTCAGTGCCGCCACGCTGACCCGGACCATCCAGCGCCTGGAGCTGCGCACCGGGAGCAGGCTCTTCGACCGCGGTCCGCGCGGTGTGGTGCTGACCGCCGACGGTCGCCGGTTCACGTCGTACGCCGAGCAGGTGCTGGGGCTGTGGAGCGACTACCGCGCGGGGACCGACGTACCGGCGGACCTGACCGGTGAGCTGCGCATCTTCGCCACCGTCACAGCCTGCGAGGCGCTGCTGCCGGACCTGCTGGCCCCACTGCACGTTGCGCACCCGCAGATCCGCCTGGACATCCGCACCGGCGACGCTGCGATGGCACTGGCGCGTTTGGACGAGGGGGAGGTGGACGCTGCCGTGGCCGGCATCCCACCGCGCCTCCCCGGCACTCTGGTCAGCCGCACCATCGCCACCACTGACCTGATCCTGGTCAGTGCGCCCGGAGTGCCGTCAGACAGCCCGTACGTCGTTCCGGCGCGCGGGCTGGTGCGTGAGGCCGCGTTCCGGTGGTTCCGGGCCAGGGGGTTGCGTCCGTCGATTGCGGCGGAGCCGGACGGCCATGAGGCGCTACTGGCCCTGGTCGACCTCGGGTTCGGGATCGGCATCGTCCCGCGGCTGGTGCTCGACACTTCGACCTTCTCCGGCCGCCTGGTCGAGCGCCGCGTCCATCCGCCGCTCGACCCGCTTCCGATCGGGCTGTGCGTCCGCCGTACCGACCTGCACCGCCCGCTCGTCACCGCGCTATGGAACGCACCAGCTCGTTGAACTTCGCCGGCTCCTCGTGCGGGATCAGGTGCCCCGACTCCTCGAACCAGTGCAGCTCTTTGCTCGGCGCCGACAACAGCTCGAACCACTCGACCGCCAGCTCCGACGGCGTGTTCTGATCGTGCCGCCCGAGGATCACATGCACCGGTACGTCGATGGTGCGCGCGGTCCGGGTGAGATCGGCAGCCATCAGTTCTGGCAGCAGGTGCTCCCAGCAGAACTCCTGAGCCGTCGCCAGCGCTCTGCCGAAGTACTCGTCCCGCAGGTCAGCCGGGACACCGTTGATCAACGCACCCAGGTCGGAGTGCGTCACACCGCCGTACTCCGCGAGTAGTCCGCGCTGCACGATCAGGTCGAGGTAGCGGAAGTTGCCCGAGTACCGCGACTCGATCTCCCGCAGGATCCGCAACGCTCCGGTGTCCCCAGCTTCCGTTGCCTTGCGCAACGTAAACGCGTACGACGCCCGCTCGTTCCGGATCCCTGCGACCAGTGGTGCGACCCCGATGAAGCTGTGCAGCCGGTCGGGGTGTTTGGCGGCGACCGATGCGCCGAGCTGACCGCCCCACGAGTGCCCGAGCAGGTGGACCTTCTCCTGCCCGTAGCGGCCGGTCAGCCAGTCGATCAGCTCGACGGCGTCGGCGACGTACTGCGCGATGGTCATCGACGCTGCCGGAGTGTCCGGTGTGTACGTCCGCCCGGCGCCACGCTGGTCCCAGTGCACGACGTGGAAGTCCTTCTCGAGCTCCGCGTTGTAGGTGGTGAACAGCGGCAGGCCGGCGAAGCCTGGGCCACCGTGGAGGATCAGCAGCAGCGGGTTCTCGGCGGACCCGCGGGTGAGGACGTGCTGCGGGAGTCCGCCGAGAGTGACCTTCATCAGCGCGGGTTGTTCGCGTGGGTGAGGGTCTCCCAGGCCAGGAAGCGCGCGATACCGACCGGGCGCTTCTGCTTCACCCATGTCTCGGTCCGCGGCAGGTTGTATCCGAGCCGCTGGTGCAGCGCGTTGTAGCCGACTTCGAGGTTCGCTCCGAGACCGCGCTCGGGCGCTCCGCCGCACAGCCACGATGGGGCGTCCGCGCCCAGTTGCAGGTTGGCGTGGAACTCCATCGCGTGTCGCAGCCGGTTCTTGGCCGTGTCGTACAGGTCCACACCCTGATGACGGGCCGTCTCCGCGACATGGGACATGGCCGCGAGCCCCCATCCGGTGTGGCCGAAGTCGCGGCAGGTTTCCTGGGTCAGGCCGTTCACGAACGTGGTCTGCTGGTGCCAGTACTCGATGAGCTCGGCTTTGGTGTTGTGCTTGCTGTTCGGTGGCGCTTTGGGCAGCGCGCCGTCGCTCTCGAGGTAGATGTAGGCAGGCAGCCGGCCGCGCCAGGTCGTGACCGCCTGGTTGAAGGAGGCGCGGTCGTCGAGGTGCACGGCGATGCCGATCGCGGCGTCGGTCATGATCAGTTCCCAGTTGCCCTGGTGGTTGGGCGCTCCGGCGATCACGGTCGGGAGGTACACCGTGCGGAGCTTGTTGGCGAACCGCCCGGCCTGGGTCCAGCCGGTGTAGGTGTGCTTGATGAGCTCGGCAGCGCGGGAGAAGTTGGCGCCGGCAAAGCCGGCCTGCAGCGGCGCGTTGGTCCCGGTGTGCTTGCTGATCACGGCTGACCAGGCATCCATGATCTGGATCGCCTTCTGGGCGTAGCGGGCGTCCTTGGTGAGGTACCACCGCAGGGCGTGTGTGTACGCCGCATTGGCGTCCTCGCGCTCCTCCGAGCACCCGTGGTCGGGATCCCCGTACATGCCGCAGTCCACGACGGCACGGGGCGTGGCCGTATAGGTCAGGGAGGCCTCGGGACTGCTTTTCAGAGCCTCCCAGGCAGACTTCCACGGTTCCTTGCCGAGGTTGGCTTTGACGAAGTCGAGCTGAGAGCGGCTGACCAGAACACCGGGGTGCTCGAACTCGGCCGCCTGTGCAGGCCGCGCGGCGGGCAAGGTTGCGGCCACGAGGAGGGTGGCGGCGAGAAGGCGAGCGAGTTTTCTTCCAGACACGGACGCCCATTCAGTCAGCCGCCCACGCGGCTGTCAACGTATTCGCCGGCACGCGCGGTACGGGTGCGGTACGGGCAGAGAGACGTCAGCGACAACGCCTATCGTTCGCGTGCGCGACCCGATTTGGACCTCCGTCAGTGGCGGGCTGCGGCGGGCCGCACGCTCAGCAGGTTGCTGGGGAGAGGCTTGGGGTCGACTAGTACGTGTCCTTGGCTTCGTTGCCGACCAGGGATCGATGCTTGCCGCAGCACGTCGCCCCCGGCGCTCGCTTCACCCCATCGGCGTGTACCTGCCGCAGGAGCGGGCTTAGCGGCGGCGACCTGTGCGAAATGAACCTCCCCCGGAGCACGTCCTCGAAGGGAAGCGGCGGTAGCCGCGCGAGAGGGGCGTGCCTGGGAGCGAGGGCTGGGGGCGACGGGCTGGTGCGGCGGTGGGCCTGGGGTGAGGGCTAGTGGGGTGGTGGGCCGACGGTGCCGCCGGCGGTGAGGGTGGCGGGGACCAGTTGGGGTGGGAGGGGGGCTGCGCCGTCGAGTTGGCGGATGAGGGCTTCGATGCCCAGGCGGCCGAGTTCGTGGCCTGGGGTTCGGAGGAAGGTGAGCTCGGGGTCGCTGAGGGCGGCGACCTCCGGGACCATCAGGAGCGACAGCACGGAGATGTCGCGGGGGACGTCGCGGCCTTGGCGCTTGAGGGCGGATACGACGCCCAGCGTGGCGTACTCGTTCGCGACCAGGATCGCGGTCGTCTCCGGGTGCTCCTGCAGCAGCCGTTCGGCTGTCTCGCGTCCGGCCAGGGTGGTGTCCGAGGACGGTTCGACGACGGTGCGTAGGCCGTACTCCGCCACCACCCGCCGGTACGCCGCCTCTGATCGGACCCATGGCCCGTACTCGTGGAACCGGGGGTCGGCCAGGTCGCCCGAGATCAGCGCGAGCTCGCGGTGGCCGACCTCGTACAGATGGCCGACCGCGGCCTCGACGGTCGCGTCGAAGTCGATGTCCACGTGGGCCAGGCCGTCGAGCTCGGTCGTCCGGCCGATCAGGGCGAACGGCGTACCGGTCTCGCGCAGCACCTCGACGCGCGGATCGGCCAGTTGGACCTCCATCAGGACGACCCCGTCGACCAAACCTTGGCCGAGCAGCTCGCGCAGCTCGACGCCGTCGTTGCCGACCGGCCACAGCACCAGGTGGTACTCCTGTGCGCGGGCTCGCTCGGCGGCCGCGGTGAAGAACTCCGCGGTCGACATCCCGAAGCGGTGCTCGAGCGCGGGGTAGGCCATCGCGATGATGCGCGTCCGCCGGCTGGCGAGCGCCCGGGCGACCACGTTGCGCCGGTAGCCGAGCTCGGCCATCGCCTGCTCGATCCGGGCCCGGGTCGCCGGTGTCACCGGCTTGGTGTCGTTGAGCAGGAACGACACCGTCGCGATCGACACTCCCGCGCGTTCGGCGACGTCGCGCATCGTGACCATCGAGGCTTGCCCCCTTCTGAACTCTTGACACCACTGTGACCCAAGGAACATAGTCCTTGAACCTCGGAGTTAAGCGCTTTACCTGCGACTGTGCAAGGAGTCCGATGTGATCACCAGCAAGCGATCCACCGCTGTCCTGGCGGGGGCGGTGGCCCTGTCCCTCGCCCTGGCGGCCTGTGGCGGGAGCGACGGAAACGGCGGCGGCACGTCGTCCGGTGCGGTCACCAGCCTGACCGTCCTCGACTACTACAACAACGACCCCGACAAGGCGCTGGTCCAGAAGGGGCTGGACACGTGCGGGACCAAGCTCGGCGTCAGCATTCAGCGGGAGACGGTGCCTGGTGACACCTTGATCCAGAAGGTGCTGCAGCAGGCCTCGTCGAAGACCCTGCCCGACGTGCTGATGCTCGACAACCCCGATGTCCAGCAGATCGCCGCCACCGGTGCCCTGACGCCCCTGAACGACCTGGGTCTGAACGCGGACGGAGTCATTCAGGGCATGGTCGACGCGACGTCGTACCAAGGCAAGCTCTACGGACTGGCGCCGGTGACGAACACGATCGCGCTGTTCTACAACAAGGACATGCTGGCCGAAGCCGGCGTGCAGCCGCCGAAGACGTGGGACGAGCTGAAGGCCGCGGCCAAGAAGCTGACCAAGCCCGGCCGCTACGGCATCGCGTTCAACGCCAATGCGACGTACGAAGGTTCGTGGCAGTTCCTGCCGGCCATGTGGACCAATGGCGGCGACGAGACCGACCTGAAGAGCCCGCAGGTGGCGGAAGCCCTGCAGCTGTGGGTTGATCTCGTCCAGTCCGGCTCGGCGTCGAAGAGCGTGATCAACTGGACCCAGGGTGACGCCAAGGACCAGTTCGTGGCCGGCAAGGCCGCGATGATGGTGAACGGTCCCTGGCAGATTCCGGCGCTGCAGGAGAGCCCGAAGGTGAAGTGGGATGTCGTCACCTTCCCGCTGAACAAGCCGGATCAGACACCGGTCGCGCCGCTCGGTGGCGAGGCCTGGACGGTCCCGCTGAACAAGGACCCGGCCAAGCAGCAGAAGGCCGCCGATTTCGTGAAGTGCCTGAACTCCGACGAGAACGAGCTGGCCTGGGCGAAGGCCCGCTTCACCCTCCCGACCAAGGCCGCGCTGCTCGACCAGTACGCCAAGGAGGTGCCGTCGATGAAGGCGTTCGCCGAGCAGGTCAAGACCGCACGCTCGCGGACCGGCAAGCTCGGCGACAAGTGGCCGGACGCGGCGAAGGTGATCTACCAGGCGATCCAGCTCGCCCTGACCGGCAAGGCCTCGGCGCAGGATGCCTTCAAGCAGGCCTCGGGCGGCTGATATGGCGCAGGCGACACTGACCCGGACAGTCGCCGTACGGCGGGGGCGTGGCCGGCGTGGCGAGAGCCTGACCAAGGTCTTGTTCGTGCTGCCGGCTGTGCTCGCAATGGGCGCGCTGTTCGGGTACCCAGTGGTGAAGAACCTGGTGATGAGCCTGCAGGACTACGGCCTGCGCACGTTCTTCACCGGTCAGGCGCCGTTCGTCGGGCTGAAGAACTACTCGGCGATGGTGAGTGATCAGCTGTTCTCGCAGGCGATGGTGAACACCGCGCTGTTCACCATCGGCTCGATCGCCTTCCAGTTCGGCATCGGGCTGGCACTGGCGTTGTTCTTCCGGAGAAAATTTCCCCTCGGCGGTCTGCTGCGGTCGTTGCTGTTGCTGCCCTGGCTGCTGCCGCTGATCGTGTCGAGCGCGACCTGGCGCTCGATCCTCGAGCAGGACAACGGCATTCTCAACCGCACCCTCACCGGCCTGCACCTGATCGAGCAGCCGGTGCCGTGGCTGAACTCGCCGTCGGTCGCCCTGATCGCGGTGATCGGGGTGAACATCTGGATCGGTATCCCGTTCAACGTCACCCTGCTGTACTCCGGTCTGGCCGAGATCCCCGAGGAGTTGTACGAGGCCGGCCAGCTGGACGGGGCGACCGGCTGGCGCGCGTTCACGCACATCACCTGGCCGAACCTGCGCGCGGTGGCCGGCGTACTGCTGATGCTCGGGGTCGTTTACACCATCAAGGTGCTGGACATCATCCTCGGACTGACCGGCGGCGGCCCGGCCAACGCAACCCAGACGCTCGCGACCCAGTCGTACGAACGGTCCTTCGTCGACTTCAAGTTCGGTGAGGGCGCGGCGCTGAGCAATCTGCTGATCGCGCTCTCGTTCGTGTTCGCGATCTTCTACCTGCGCAGCACCCGCCGTGCGGTGGACGAGTGAGGAGGCGGCGATGACGGATTCGGCCACCCGCCGAGCGACGTACACGATGATCGGCATCGTGATCCTGGCCGTGCTGCTGTTCCCGGTCTACTGGATGGTGAACGCGTCGCTGCAACCGTCCGGGAACACCCTGACGGCCGGTTTCCTCCCGCTCGACCCGAGCTTCGCCGGTTACCGGCGGGCGCTCAGTGAGCAGGGCGGCAACCTGGTCACCAGCCTGATCATCGCGACCGGGACAGTCCTGCTGAGCCTGGCGATCGCAGCGCCCTGTGCGTACGCGCTGTCCCAGTTCCGGTCCCGCTGGGTGTCGATCGGCCTGCTGGCGATCCTGATCTCGCAGATGATCCCGGGGATCGTGATCGCGAACGCGCTCTACACGGCGTACGAACGGATCGGGTTGCTGAACTCGATCCCCGGGCTGATCGTGGCGAACTGCAGCAACGCGCTGCCGTTCGCGATCCTGATCCTCCGCTCGTTCATGCTCTCGCTGCCACCCTCGCTGGTGGAGGCCGCGCGGGTCGACGGCGCCGGACTGTTCCGGGCGTTCGTCGCGATCGTGCTGCCGATCAGCCGGAACTCGCTCATCACCGCGGGACTGTTCAGTTTCCTGTTCTCCTGGAGCGACTTCCTGTTCGCGCTGACGCTGACCACCAAGGGCGGCGTCCGGCCGGTGACCCTCGGCATCTACCAGTACCTGGGCACCCAGGTACAGAACTGGAACGCGGTGATGGCCACCGCGGTCCTGTCGGCGATCCCAGCTGTCGTGCTGCTGATCGTCGCCCAGAAGTACATCGCCGCCGGCGCCGTCGGCGGAGCGGTCAAGTAACTCCTGAAAAGGACATCTACAGATGACGATTCGCGTACTCGTCTGGGGCGAGAACCGGCACGAGCAGACCGAGCCGCATGTCGCCGAGATCTACCCCGACGGCATGCACAACACCATCGCCGCCGGTATCCGCGAGAACCTCGAGGCCGACGTTTCCAGCACGACTCTGGATGAGCCCGAGCACGGTCTGACCGAGGAGGTGCTGGCAGCCACCGATGTCCTCGTCTGGTGGGGGCACGCGGCGCATGGTGAGGTCGAGGACAAGGTGGTCGAGCGGGTCTACCAGCACGTGCTGGCCGGTATGGGGCTCATCGTCCTGCACTCCGGTCACTGGTCGAAGATCTTCGGCAAGCTGATGGGTACGTCGTGCACCCTGCGCTGGCGTAGTGAGCGCGACCGTGAGCTGGTCTGGACGGTGAGTCCGACGCACCCGATCGCGCAGGGGGTGCCGCACCCGATCGAGATCGAGCAGCAGGAGATGTACGGCGAGTTCTTCGACATTCCGGTGCCGGACGAGCTGATCTTCATCTCGACGTTCAGTGGTGGAGAGGCCTTCCGGTCCGGCTGCACGTTCCGCCGCGGGCACGGGAAGATCTTCTACTTCTCGCCTGGTGACCAGGACTACCCGGTCTACCACCACAAGGACATCCGCAAGGTGATCGCGAACGGCGTGGCCTGGGCGAAGTCCGATCGCCCGGAGCGCGGCGTACCGACGCTGCTGCGGTACGAAACCGGTGACTTCTTCAACGGTCACGGCTATGGCGGACCGATCGAGGAGGCGGCCGATGCCTGAGCCCCTGCGCATTCTGCAGGTCGGCGCCGGCGGGATGGGGCACGCGTGGCTCCGCACGATCGCTGCGAACCCGGACGTCAGGCTGGTCGGCCTGGTCGATCTCGACACCGGGCTGGCTCGGAGAGCGGCCGACGAGCATGGGTACGGCGACCTGCCCGTGGCCGCGGCGATCGACGAACTGGCGGCTTCGGCCGAGGCGGTCATCGACGTGACGGTTCCGGCGGCCCATCCGATCGTGAGCGCGACTGCACTGCGCTTCGGGTTGCCGGTGTTGTCGGAGAAGCCGCTGGCCGAGACTGTGCGCGAGGGGCTGCAGATGGTCGCCGCGGCTGAGCTCAGCGGCAAGCTGCTGATGGTGTCGCAGTCCCGGCGGTACTTCCGGGCCGGCAACGCCTTCGCTCGCCAGATCGCTCAGCTCGGACCGGTGGGCACGCTGGTGTGTGAGTTCTACAAGGCGCCGCACTTCGGTGGTTTCCGCGAGGTGATGGCTGAGCCTCTGCTGGTCGACATGGCGATCCACCAGTTCGACCTGGCCCGCAAACTGATCGGTTCCGCGCCGGTGTCGGTGTACTGCGACTCCTACAACCCGGCGTGGAGCTGGTTCGAGGGCAATGCAGCGGCCAATGCCGTGTTCACCTTCGCCAACGGGACCAGGTTCGCGTTCAACGGCAGTTGGTGTGCCCCGGGCCTGGAGACCTCGTGGAACGGTCGCTGGCGAGCCAGTGCGGCCGGCGGAACGGCGTACTGGGACGGCGACAACGCACCGGCCGCGGAGCTCACCTCTGGAGAGACCCTGGTCGCGGAGCTGCTGGAGGAGCCCGAGGAGATCGCAGGCTCGTTGGCTGAGTTCGTTGCGGCGGTCCGTTCGGGGACGGTGCCGCAGTCCGAGGTGCACTCCAACGTCATCAGCGTGGCCATGGTGGAGGCCGCCGTACAGTCCGCCGCTACTGGTGCGCCGGTCCGGATTGCCGACGTACTGACTGCTGCGCATGCGGAAGCGATCGCTACTGCGTCAGACACCGCTGTGCGAGCCTGCTTGGAGGGATGGCCGGACGTGCTGAAGACTCTGGAGCCATGACGACGAGCAGCACACCCCGCATGCGGTTGACGCCGATGCGCCCGCGGGACCCGCAGGAGCCCGGGCGCACGGCATCCACACTGGAGCTGTTCTTCGACCTGGTGTTCGTGGTGGCCGTGAGCGTTGCGGCCGCCCAGCTGCACCACGCGCTCAGTGAGGACCACATCGCCCACGGAGTGCTGTCGTTCGTGATCGTGTTCTTCGCGATCTGGTGGGCCTGGATGAACTTCACCTGGTTCGCCACGTCGTTCGCGACCGACGACTGGCTCTACCGGGTGCTGACGATCTTCCAGATGGGCGGCGTGCTGGTGCTCGCGGCCGGTATCGAGCGCGTCTTCGACAACGAGGACTTCCGGGTCGTCGTGGTCGGGTACGTCGTGATGCGGGTCTCGATGATCGCGCAGTGGCTGCGCGCCTCCACGTCGGCCCCGGAGACCCGCCGGCTCGCACTGACCTACGCCGGCGGCATCGCCGTCGTCCAAGTGCTCTGGATCGCGCTGACCTTCCTGCCGCACGAGATGACCCTGATCGGCTGGCTGATCCTCGCCATCGCCGAGATCTCCGTGCCGGTCGTGGCCGAGCGCCGAGGTGATCAGACCACGCCACGGCACCCGCACCACATCACCGAGCGGTACGGCCTGTTCACGCTCATCCTGCTCGGTGAGAGCCTGCTGGCGTCGGCCAACGCGATCATCGAGGCGGTGCACGAGGACGAGGGGCTGCCGCCGCTCATCACGATCTCGGTGCTCACCCTGCTCGTTACTGCTGCCATGTGGTGGATCTATTTCTGGCCACCGCACCACAATGCGATCACGTCGTTCCGCAGCTCACTGCGCTACGGCTATGTGCACTTCTTCGTGTTCGCTGCGGCGGGCGCGTTCTCGGCCGGCGTCGAGGCGCAGATCGATGTCATCACTCATCACAGCAAGCTCAGCGAGTTCGTCGCGTCGTTCACGATGACGGTTCCGATCGCGCTCTTCGTGCTCGGGATCTGGTGGATCGCTCTGCGCGCGAACGCCGATCGGGTGGTCAACATCGTCGTACCGCTGGGGGCTGTCCTGGTGCTTTTCGACCCGATTGTTCCGGTGCCGTTCATCGTTACCACCGTGCTGATGGTGGCGATTGTGGTGACGCTTGTTGTGCGACCTCCAGTAACTGTCGGTGGCGAGCAGTAGTTTGCCCTTGACCCACTGTGGCGGGGCTGTGGTTAACTTTCGCCATCGGGGGCTGCGCCTGTAAGTCACTTACTGTTGGGGGTCCGCCATGCCCGCCTTGCCCATTGTTCGCCGCCTCTGTCTGGCCGGGCTCGCCCTGGCCACCACTGTTGCGGGAGTGTCGATGACGGCCACCGCCAAACCCCCTGAACCCGAGGACCTGAGCCCCGCCGCGCAGGTCGGGCGGACCATCCAGCGGATGTCGCTGGAGGAGAAGGTCGGGCAGCTGTTCGTGCTGTTCGCCTACGGGCCGGACGCGCAGCAGCCGGACGCACGCAACACCAAGCTGTACGGCGTCGCCACGCCCGCCGAGGTGGTCGAGAAGTACAAACCGGGTGGCTGGATCTACTTCGACGGCCGCGGCAACGTGCAGAACCCGAGCCAGGTCGCGACGTTGTCCAACCAGCTCCAGCAGGCTGCGATCGGGACCGGGCTGCACGTCCCGCTGCTGATCGCCACCGACCAGGAGCAAGGGGTGGTGACGCGGATCGGTCCGCCGGCCACGCAGTTCGGCGGCAACATGGCGCTCGGCGCCACCCGCAGTACGGCGGACGCCCGGACAGCCGCCGCGATCACCGGCCGCGAGCTGAAGGCGATCGGGATCCGGCAGGACTACGCACCGGACGCCGACGTGAACGTCAACGCGCTCAACCCGGTGATCGGCACCCGCTCGTACTCCAGTGACCCGAAGCTGGTCTCCGACATGACGGCCGCGCAGGTACACGGCTTCCAGCGCGATGCCGGGATCACCGCGACCGCGAAGCACTTCCCCGGCCACGGTGACACGGTCGAGGACAGTCACAACGACCTGCCGACGATCAACCACACCTTGGAGCAGTGGAACACGATCGACGCGCCACCGTTCAAGGCGGCGATCAAGGCCGGGATCGACTCGATCATGACCGCGCACATCGTCGTACCGGCGCTGGATCCGTCCGGTGACCCGGCGACGCTGAGCAAGCCGATCCTGACCGGCGTGCTGCGGAAACAGCTCGGGTTCCGCGGGGTCATCGTGACCGATGGGCTGGAGATGGCCGCGGTGCGCCTGCAGTACGGCGACGCCGAGGTCGCGGTCCGGGCGATCGAGGCCGGGGTCGACCAGCTGCTGCTGCCGCCGGCGCCGGACGTGCAGTACAACGCGGTCCTCGATGCCGTCCGCTCCGGCCGGATCAGTGAGCGGCGGATCGACGAGAGCCTGCTGCGGATCCTGCTGCTCAAACTGAAGAACGGCGTCTTCTTCCAGCCGTACGTCGACGTTGCGAAGGTGCCCGCGGCGATGGGCCCGGCGGCCAGCCTGGCCACGGCCCAGAAGATCGTCGACAAGAGCATCACGCTGGTCAAGGACAACGCGAAGACGCTCCCGCTGAGCAACACCCCGCGGAAGATTCTCGTCACCGGTTGGGGCGTTTCAACCACGCAGAACCTTGCGAACAGCCTCGCCAAACGCGGGGCGGTCACCACCGTCGCCCAAACCGGCGCCGCGCCGACCGATGCCGCGATCGCGGGCTCGGTGGCGAAGGCCGCGGAGAACGACGTCACCGTCGTCCTGACGCGGAAGGCGTGGGACTCGAAGGTGACCGACCGGCTCGGCAAGCAACGGAAGCTGGTCAACGATCTGCTGGCCACCGGCAAACCGGTGATCGTCGTGGCGGTCCAGGATCCCTACGACATCGCCTACTACGAGGCCGCACCGACGTTCCTGGCCACCTACGGCTATGCCGCAGTGTCGATGGAGTCGCTGGCCAAGGCCCTGTACGGCGAGATCACGCCGACCGGCAAGTTGCCGGTCGACATCCCGGTCGCCGGTAAACCGGAGAAAGTCCTGTACCCCTTCGGCCACGGAATGAGCTGGTGACGATGAAACGACGCACTCTGTTTGCCGGCGCCGGTGTGATCGCCGCCGCGCCGCTGCTCGACGTACCGGCTGCGGTGGCGCATCCCGGAGGCGGCCGGAAGGTGATGACCGGGGCCGAGGTGCTGGCCAAGGACGACTGGAAGGCACTCGCCGGCCAGAAGGTCGGCGTGATCAGCAACCCGACCGGCATCCTGCCCGACTTCAACCACGTGGTCGACGTCATGCACGCCTCCGGGAAGGTCAACGTGGCCGCGGTCTTCGGGCCCGAGCACGGCTTCCGGGGTTCCGCGCAGGCCGGTGGGTCCGAGGGTGACCACGTCGATCCGCGGACCGGGATCATGGTCTACGACGCGTACGGCGCGAACGCGGACAAGCTGGTCAACCTCTACACGAAGTCCGGGGTGGAGACGGTCGTCTTCGACATCCAGGACGTCGGAGCCCGGTTCTACACCTACATCTGGACCATGTACGAGGCGATGCTGGCGGCGGTCCGCACCGGCGCGCGCTTCGTCGTACTGGACCGGCCGAATCCGACCGGTGGGTCGGCGCGTGGTCCGATGCTGAAGCCCGGGTACACGTCCGGCGTCGGCAAGCGCGAGATCATCCAGCAGCACGGCATGACGGTCGGCGAGCTGGCCCGGATCTTCAACGCGGAGTACCTGCCGATCGACACCAACGGTGCTCGGCTGAAGGAGCTGCAGGTCATCCAGGTGCGTGGCTGGACGCGCGACCAGCTGTACGATGACACCGGGCTGCCATGGGTGATGCCCAGCCCGAACATGCCGACACCGGACACCGCGCTGCTCTACCCCGGGACGTGCCTGTTCGAGGCGACCAACATGTCCGAGGGGCGTGGCACGACCAGGCCGTTCGAGCTGATCGGAGCGCCGTACGTCGACTATCGCTGGGCGCAGGCGTTGCAGGCGAAGAAGATTCCGGGGGTGGCGTTCCGGGAGGCCTACTTCACGCCGACGATCAGTAAGAACGCGAACGTGCTGTGCGGCGGGGTGCAGGTGCAGATCACTGATCCTTCGAAGGTGGAGGCGATCACGGCCGCCACCCATATGATCGTCGAGGCACGCAAGCTCTATCCGGGCTTCACCTGGCGGACCGAGAACCCACCCGGCCGCTGGATCGATCTGCTCACCGGATCCGACCGGTTCCGGACCATGCTGCTGGCCGATGCCAGTGCCGAGGAGATCGTGGCAGCCTGGAAGGCCGAGACCGACGCGTGGACCGCGCGCCGGGCCAAGTACCTGCTCTACAAGGGACCGAACCGGTGAAACGCACCCTTGCCCTCACGATAGCCTCTGCGGTGATGCTGACGATGACTTCCCCTGCGGTTGCCCATGGCAACAAGTCTGGCCGGTTCGACCGGCCCTATGACGGGTACGCCCCGAAGACCACCCTGCTCCGTGATTCGACTCCTGCTCGCGCGGGGCTGGATCCGGCCCCGATCGATGCCGCGCTGGCTCAGGTCGAGGCCTGGACCAAGCCGGCCGGTACGACGAAGCCGCTGTTCGCCGGGGCGGTGACGCTGCTCGGTCACGACGGTCGCGTGGTCACCCGGCAGGCGACCGGGCTGGCGCTGAAGTATGCCGATGGCAACGGGACCGAGCTGCCCGCCGACCAGCAGATCCCGATGCGGCCGGACACGATCTTCGACATGGCCTCGGTCTCGAAGCTGTTCACCTCGATCGTGGTGCTGCAGCAGGTCGAGAAGGGCAAGGTCGGGCTCGACGAGCCGATCGCGAAGTACGTGCCCGAGTTCGCCGAGAACGGCAAACAGGCGGTCACGGTGCGGCAGGCGCTCACGCACACCACCGGGCTGCCGTCGTGGCTGCCGCTGTGGAGCTCGAAGCCCACTCCGGCCGAGCGGCTGCAGATGGCACTGACCGCGAAGCCGACAGGCCCAGCTGGGAAGACCTACCTCTACAGCGACCTGAACCTGATCGCGCTCGGCGAGGTCGTGCACCGGGTGAGCGGCAAGTCGCTCGACAAGTTGGTTGCCGACGGCATCACGAAGCCGCTGCAGATGCGCGACACCGGCTACAACCCGGATGCCAAGAAGAAGCCGCGGATCGCCGCGACGGAGTATCAGACGGCACCGGCCCGCGGGATGGTCTGGGGTTCGGTGCACGACGAGAACGCCTGGTCGCTGGACGGCGTGGCCGGCCATGCGGGCGTCTTCAGTACGGCGGACGACATGGCCGTGCTGGCGCAGACCTTCCTGAACGGCGGCAGCTACCGCGGAGCCCGGATCCTCAAGGAATCCTCGGTGACCGCGATGATCACGAACTTCAACCAGGCCTACCCGGGCAACGATCACGGCCTCGGCTTCGAGCTGAACCAGCGCTGGTACATGGCCGGCCTGTCCGGGCCGCGGACCGCCGGGCACACCGGCTACACCGGTACGTCGCTGGTGATCGACTTCGACTCGCGGTCGTTCGCGATCCTGCTCACCAACCGCGTGCATCCGAGCCGCAGTTGGGGTTCGAACAACCCGGCCCGGCGGGCTGTTGCCCAAGGGCTCGCGCTGGCACTCGGGGTCGGTCCGCGCCACGGCAAGGACGCGTGGTTCTCCGGGACGACGGATGCCGCGACGACGACGCTCGCCACCTCGGTCGCCGTACCGGCTGCTGGGGCGAAGCTCGCGTTCGATTTGTTCGTGGACACCGAGGACTCGGATCTGTTGTATCTGGAGACGTCGACCGATGGGCAGACGTGGACCAAGGTGCCGTTCACGGTGCGGGACCGCGGTTCGGTGATCGACACCGACGGGACGATCAGCGGTTCCGGCGACCGGCACTGGCATCAGGTGACGGCCGAGCTGGCCGCTGGTGAGCGGTCGGTGCGCTGGCGGTACACGACCGATCCGCTGTACCAGGGCCGCGGTGTCTACGTGGATGGTGTGAAGATCACGAGCGGACGTGATGTTCTTCTCGACGGGGAACGCACGCCGGAGTCATTTACGGCAACAGGTTGGAGACTTTCGCGTCGGTGATCCCATCTGGTGCATAGTCGCCGTACCGTGGCAGTCATGAGCTCAACAACCTCTCCAGAACCCACGGGGCCGCTGCTGGTCCGAGTCCGCGCGGTGATGCCCGCGCTGGCGCCGGCCGAGCAGCGGGTGGCGAACGCGGTCCTCGCGGACCCGGGCGGAGTGGCTGCGATGACGATCTCCGAACTGGCCGAGGTGGCTTCCACCTCAGAGACCACGGTCATCCGGTTCTGCAAGCAGATCGGCGTCCCCGGCTATCCGCAGCTCCGCCTGCAGCTGGCGGCCCAGTCGGCCACGGAGAACCTCCGGCCCGAGGTCGGTGGCGACATCGAGCCTGGTGACTCGCTCGACGACGTGGTCCGCAAGGTCGCGTTCGCCGACGAGCGCGCCGTTCGCGAGACCGCGCAGCAGGTGGATATCGACGCCCTCGCCAAGGTGGTGACCGCGGTGGTGAACGCACCGCGCGTCGACATCTACGGCTTCGGTGCCAGTGCGTTCGTGGCCCTTGACCTGCAGCAGAAGCTGCACCGGATCCGCAGGGTCTCCTTCGCCTGGTCCGATGTCCACATGGCGCTGCCGTCGGCCGCCCTGCTCGGGGACGGCGATGTCGCGATCGGTATCTCGCACACAGGTGTGACCGTCGAGGTCGTCGAGGCGCTCGAGGAGGCCGCCAAGCACGGCGCCACCACGGTCGCCGTGACCAACTTCCCGCGCTCACCGCTGGCCCGGACCGCCGACCTGATGCTCACCACGGCCGCGCGGGAGACGACGTACCGGTCGGGGGCGATGTCCTCGCGGATCGCGCAGCTGACGGTGATCGACTGCCTGTTCATCGGCGTCGCCCAGCAGGTGCTGCCGGACGCTCGGAAGGCGCTGGAGCAGACGGCGACCTCGGTGCGCGGGCACCGGCTCAAGAGTTCGGAGTGAGACCGGTCGGGTACAGATCGTTACGTCAATCCTTTCTGTCAACGATGAACAGAATTGAAAATCCTTCAGTAGAAAACTAACATCGACACTGTGACGACACCGACGGAGCAGCGCAATCCCCGCACGCTCGCCATCGATGCGGTGGGTACGTCCGAGATCCTGCGCATGGTCAACGCCGAGGACGCCTCGGTCGCCGGTGCGGTCGCAGTTGTTCTCCCGCAGCTGGCCGAGGCCGTCGACCGCGCGGTCGAAGCGGTCCGGCGCGGTGGCCGGGTGCACTACTTCGGCGCCGGTACGTCGGGCCGCCTCGCGGTGCTGGATGCCGCCGAACTGCTTCCGACGTTCCACGTCCCTGACGGTCTGGTGGTCGCCCACCACGCCGGCGGGATGGAAGCACTCCTCCGCGCCGTCGAGAACGTCGAAGACTCCGAACAGGGCGGCGCCGACGATGCCGCCCTCGTCACCGCCCGCGACATCGCCATCGGCCTCGCCGCCTCAGGCAGCACGCCGTACGTCGCCGGTGCTCTGAAGGCCGCCCGCGCCGCCGGAGCCGCCACCGTCCTGATCACGTCGAACCCGGATGCCCCGCTGGCGCCCCTGGCCGACATCGTGATCGCCGCCGACACCGGCCCCGAGGTCATCGCCGGCTCGACCCGGTTGAAGGCCGGCACGGCGCAGAAGATGATCCTCAACGCGTTCTCCACCACGCTGATGATCAAACTCGGCCGCACCTGGTCCAATCTGATGGTCGACCTGGTCGCCACCAACCAGAAGCTCCGCAACCGCATGCTCCGCATCCTCGCCGAAGCCACCGGCGCCGACCCCGACGCCTGCGAATCAGCCCTGGCCGCCGCCGACGGCGAACTGAAACCAGCCCTAGTCCACCTCCTCACCGGCGCCCCCATCCCAGCCGCCCGAGACGCCCTCACCGCCGCCCACGGCCGCGTAGCCACCGCCCTGACCACCCTCAACACCCACGCCTGACCCCACAACCGACGGCCGGACCTGGCGGGCTTGAACAGGAACTGGTGGGGGTGGACAAGGTATTACCTGTTCACGGCCCCAACGGGGTGTGCGTACCCCCGATACTCGGCCGTTGTGCGCCGCGCTGTCGGCACGGTCCCGCCAGTCGAGGTGGACTGCCTGGTGTGGCGCGGCGAGTGAACCCACTGTGCGGATTGCGGTCCCGGTCGGCGGATAGCGGACCGCCAGCACTGTCTAACTGCGCGCGGGTGGCCTGGTTCACGCTCAGTGGGTCCTGTCTGGGCGGCCCAGCAGCGGCTTGCTCAGTGGCACAGGTCCGCCCGCCCCGCCCGGTGTGAGGGGAGGACTGTGACACGGTGGGGGTCTAGGGGTGGGGTGGGTGTGGTGGTGGACGATAGGGCGGGGCGTTTGCTGGCTCGGTCGAATCTTTCGTATCGGCGGCCGGCTTTGTACGACGCGATGATGGGCGATGACGGTGTCGTGCCGGCCGTGGTGCGGTTGGTTGGTGGGTCGCCTGCGGGGATTCTGGATCTTGGGTGTGGGACGGGGCGGCATCTTGCGGCGCTTCGGGACGAGTTCGGGGCTGCGGCGGTCGGGGTTGATCTGCAGAGGCAGATGGTCGATTACGGCCGGCAGCGGCATGGGGTGGATCTGCGGTGCGGTGACCTGCGGTCGGTTCGGCTCGGGCGGCGGTTCGAGCTGGTGACCTGTCTGGGCAACAGCCTGTCGTATCTGCGGACCGACGACGATCTGCGCGCGGCCGCGGAGACTCTGCGGGTGCATGTCGAGGACCGGGGGATCGTCGTGATCTCGACGTTGACGACTCCTCGGACCGAGTCGGTCAAGCAGACGGTTCGGGTCGAGACCGAGCTCGTCGCGGCGAGTGTCGAGGTGATGTCTGCCTGGGATGCGGAGCGACGGCTGCAGCTGACGCATCGGACCTGGCGGCACGACGACGGCACCACGGATGTGGACGTGCTGCGCCGGCGCGTCATCAGTGTCGGTGAGCTCGACCAGGTGTTGCGGCGCGCTGGGTTCACTGGGATTCGGTGGGTGGGGACGGGGATGGTTGTGGCGACCTTAGGCTTCGACGGTGGATGAGGAACTGAGCGGTGGGCGGTTCTCGAAGCCGGTGCGGCGTGGAGAGACCGTCGTACGACGGCGTGGTTCGGCGAACTCGCAGGCCTTGCTGCGGCATTTGGAGCAGGCGGGGTTCGACTTGGCGCCTCGGGTGGTCGAGGTGGGTGACGAGACCGAGACGTTGACGTACGTTGAGGGCGTGGCTGGGTATCCGCCGTTGTCGGAGGAGATTCGCTCTGATGAGGCGTTGGTGAGTGTGGCGCGTGCGGTACGGCGGTTGCATGACGCGACAGCTGGGTTTGTCGCGGTTGACGGGGAGTGGCACGACCTGGAGGTGGCCGCGCCGGTGCAGATCGATTGCATCGGGCATCATGATCTGGCGCCGTGGAACCTGGTGTTCGACGGGTCCGAGGTGGTCGGGATCATCGACTGGGACACGATCCGGCCGTCGAACCGGCGCTGGGATCTCGCGTACGCCGCGCACCAGTTCGTGCCGTTTCATCCGCCGGCGTGGTTGGCGCCGTTCGGCTGGGACGAGGAGCCGGATCGCGCTCGGCGGTTGCGGTTGTTCTGCGATTCGTACGGCCTGGGCGTCGAGCCGGCCGAGCTGGTGGACCTGATCGGCCTGCGGCTACTGGGCCACGCGGCAAACATCGAGCACCAGGTGAAGGCCGGCAACCCGGCATTCGACGTACATCGCGACGAGGACCACGCCGGTGGGTATCGCGCAGCAGTCGCCTACATTCTGGCGAACCGCGCGACGCTCCTCACGGCGTGATGGTGTAGTTGCGTTTGGCTCGGAGGCGGCGGAGCTGGGCTCGGGGGAAGTCGTGGGAGCCGCCGAAGTGGGCGCCGTTCAGGTAGAGGTCGCGGTGGAGTTCCTCGCCGGAGGCGGACTCGTAGACCTTCTCGTAGTAGCGGCCTTCGAGGTAGACGTCGAGTTCCTCGAGGAGGTCGTCGACGGTCTCCAGTTTGGTCTCGTCGTCGTAGGCGGTCTGGTAGCTGGAGTAGCACGTACTCAGTTTCAGGACGAAGACTTCCGTGCTGTCCTGCATGACGACCGCGGCGGGCCGGTGGCCGTCGATGGTGAGCCGGATGTCCCCGTCGTCGAGGCGGGTGACGGCGGCCTGTGGCAGGCGCGCGGCGTAGGCGGCCAGCTTGTTCGCCACGGCGTCCCGGAGGTCGGCAACTTCTCGTTCGCTCACCGCATCAAAGTAGATCAGTGGCGGCTCATCGGTGGCCGGTGCACTCCCGCGGGGTACCGGGCAAAAAAGTTTCGATGTCCTTTGGATGCGATCCGTGGATGCGTGCGGGGAACCCTTCGGCGGCGCGCAAAGGTAGTCCATTTCTAACCCTTCGCGGAATTCTTCCCGGTTTGTTTTTCGGGGGTTGGAACGTTTGTTTTGAGGGGTTGCTTCGCGTGATGGGATCACTACTTCTGGTCCATAGCGCGGCTGTGTGATCGTGTCGTATCGTCCAGTCATCGCCAGGCCTTGGTGGGGGTGCTGGCCTTCGAATCCTTTGTGTGCAACGGCTTTGGAGCTCGGATGGCCATGGACGAGTCTGTCGTCGTGCCCGCAGGCATGCTGGGTGCCGGCTGGGTCGACGACGTACTGCTGGCGGGACCGGCGGCTGACGTCTGTTTACGCCTGCCGGAAGTGATCGACCGCGGGAAACTGCGCACGCTGGTGCAGCAACGGCAAAATGAACTGGCGCAGGCCGGTTTTCGCGCCGGTGGTGCGGTGGCTTTACGGTTACCACCGTCGGTGGCTTTTGTGGCGCATTTGCTGGCGGTTTGGCGCAGTGGTGGGCAGGCGATCCTGCTGGACCACCGGCTGACCGACTACGAGGTGCGGCGGGCGATCGAGCGGCTGGTGCCGCAGGTGGTGGTGTCGGCGGATCAGCCGGTGCCGGCCGGGTTGCGGACGTTCCACGACGTGGGTGCCGATCTGGCCAGCTACTCGGGTCATCCGGCCAATACGGCGCATGCGGTCGTGCAGCTGAGTTCGGGGTCGACCGGGCCGTCCAAGGTGATCGGCCGGACCGCCGAGGATCTGGTCGAGGAAATCAACAGGTACACGCAGATCGACGGCGTACCCACTAAGAACGAACGGCTGATTCTGCTGCCCTCGATGGTGCATGTGCTCGGTCTGGTCGGCGGCCTTTTGTACGGCCTGCACGCCGGAGTCGAGCTCGTACCGCCCGCCCGCCTCACCGGCGATGCCATCGTGCACGCGATCGCGGCCGGGACCACACCGGCCACGGTGCTCGGAGTCCCGTTCCACATCGGCTTGCTGGCCTCGGTTCAGCAGCCACCCTGGTTGCCGCAGTTCAAACGCATGACGACCGGCGGCGAGCTCGTGCCGCAATCCGTGTCGGATGCGTTCGAGCAGAAGTACGGCGTTCCGCTCGGGAACATGTACGGGATGACCGAGGTCGGTGTCATCGGCACCGATCTGTTCGGCCGCCATCGCCCCGCGATCCGGCCCGCGCCCGGGATCGACGTACGGGTGGTCGACGGGGAACTGCAGATCGCCCGCAAGGAGTCGCCGTACCTCGGTCTGTCCGATCCGGCGCGCTGGTCGGACGGCTGGCTGCGGACGCGTGATGCCGGGATCGTCGACCCGGAGAGCGGGCTGGTCAGTATCAAGGGCCGGCTGGACTCGCAGGTCTCGGTCGGTGGGCTGAAGGTCGACCTGACCGAGGTCGAGTACACGCTCGGAACGTTGCGAGGCGTCGAGGCCGCGGTCGTCGTCTTCGACGGCTCGATCACGGCCTACCTGCAACTCCACGAACGCCGCGAGACCGCCCGACTGGAGGCCGAGCTGTCCCAGCGGCTGGCGTCGTACAAGCGGCCGCGGACGCTGCACGTACTCGATCAGTTGCCGCGGACAACGACCGGGAAGCTGGTCCGCGACCTCACCGTGCTGCGCAAGGCGGTGCCGTGATGCTCGGTCAGCACGATCGCAGGAGGCGGTTCGTCGAGCGCCACCGCCAGTACGGCGCTCTCGAGCGGCAGGCGGACGACGTACAGGCCGGGGACCGAGTCGACCGGCCCGTCGCCGAACGGGACGCGTCGCCGCAGGCCCGAGTTCCGCAGGCCGACGCCGAGCGCTTTGCCGACGGCTTCCTTGGCGGTCCACAGCTGCAGGAACGCGTGCAGGTCACCGGCCATCCACTCCAGCTCATCAGGTTCGAACCAGCGTTGGGCGAGTCCGCTCACCGAGCGCGGATACACGTCCTCGAGGTCGATCCCGATCGAGCCGGTACGGCGTGCGGTCACCGCGACGAGCGAGCGGCTGTGGCTGAGGCTCACCGTCAGCCCGGCGATCTCCGGCCGGCCGTTCGCAGCGTGCTGCAGCACCGGGTCGGTGACCAGGGTGCCGGCCAGCGAGAGCAGCAAGGCGTGGGCAGTGGCGCGGGAGTCGTCACCGGCCGGCGCAGTCCACACATCAACAGCATCATCCACAGAGGGAAGGTAACCCGATGAAGGACGAGGTTCGCGATTTCGTCATCGCGCAACTGCAGGACATGAACTACGACGTCGACGGGATCGACGACGACACCACGCTCGGCCCGGCCGGGGTCGACCTCGAGTCGCTCGCGCTGGCCGACCTGTCGGTCCGGGTCGAGGACAAGTACGGCGTCCGCTTCTCCGACGACGAGTCCGAGCAGCTGGCGTTGATGACGGTCGGCGAGTTCACCACCGAGGTGGCCGGCCGGGTCGCACAGCAGGTCTGATGACCACCCAGCCCCCGCCCGGGCGGGTAGAGATCATCGACTGGCTGTCCGGCCTCGGCCAGCGTCCACCAGGTACTGAGCGGATCGACTCGATGGAACTGGCCTGGCTGGTTCATCAGGTCGAGCAGCGGTACGGCGTGGAGCTGCCGGACGAACAGCTCGAGCGGATCACCACGATCGACGCGGCGGTCGCCGTACTGGCTGAGGTGCTGGCCAGTCATGTCTGAACGCCGCCCGGTCGCCGTGACCGGACTCTCCATCCTGACTGCCCTCGGACGTGGTCCCGAGGCGCAGCTCTCCGGTGTGCCCGCGTTTGCCGAGGTACAGCGGTTCGACACCAGCGCACTGCGGGTCCGGTACGCCGCCTTGGCCGCGGAGACCGGGCCTCTGGACGAGGAGCTGGACCTGGCGATCGCCACGGCGTGCGCGCAGGCCGGTGTGGATCGCAGTACGACGCCGTTGTTGCTGGCGATGCATGCGCCGCCGGTGTGTGAGTTCGGTGCGGCCCGGATCTATACGAGCGCTTGTGTGTCCGGCAGTACGGCGTTGGCCGACGCGGCAGCGTTGATCAGGAGTGGGCGGGCGGAGCGGATCGTCGTGGCGGGTGCGTATCTGGTGGAGCCGTATCAGTTCGCACTGTTCGATGCGGGACGTGCGCTGGCCTCGGACAACGTCGTGCGGCCGTTCAGCGCGGAGCGTCGTGGGACTCTGCTCGGTGACGGGGTTGCAGCCGTGGTGCTCGAGGCTGGCGTCGGACTGGCCCGGCTGGCCGGCTGGGGTCGTGCGGGAGACGCTCACCATCCCTGTCAGCCCGCACCGGACGGACGTGGGCTCATTGCTGCGCTGCGACGGGCGCTGCAGCGTGCCGGGGTGTCGCCGGAGCAGGTGGGTTATGTGAACGCCAATGCGACCGGCACGGTCTTCAGCGACCGGGCCGAGGCGGCGGCGCTCGGTGCGGTGTTCCGGAGCAGCCCGCCAGTGAGCTCTACCAAGGGACTGCACGGGCATGCGCTGGAGGCGTCCGGGGTCGTCGAGTTCGTGGTGATGGTGCAGGCGTTGCTGGAAGGGAAGCTGCCGGTCAACGCGGGGTACCTCGGGAGCGATCCGCTGTGTCCGGTCGACGTGATCCTGGATGCGCCGCGGAGTGTGCAGACGCAGGTCGGGGTTTCGGTGAACTCGGCGTTCGGGGGCGCCAACACGGCTTTGGTGGTGACGGTGTGATCGAGGTCCATGACTTGGTCGTACTGGCCGAGGCCCGGTGGCCGGAGCCGGGGGATGGTGCGCCGCCGGGGATCCCGGGGTTTGTCGAGTCGGCCTTCAATCCGTTGGCCGCGGCCGCGGCTGAGCGGTGTCTGGAGCGCGCGGGCCGGCGGAAGGCGGTGGACGGGGAGTTCGGAGCGGCCGGGCCGACCGGACCTGCGGGGGTGACGGGGGTTGTGGTGGTGACGGCGGGCGATCGCGTGAGCGCGATGGCTGTGCAGGAGTTGGTTGCTGCGGGCAAGCGAGTGGGGCCGTTGTTCTTCTTCCAGTCGGTGCCGAACAGCATCGCGGGCTGGATCGCGGCGAAGTGGGACCTGCGGGGGCCGGTGGTGTGTGTGACCGACGGCGGGTTCGACGAGGCCGCGTTGCTGATCGGGGACGGCGACGCCGATCAGGTGCTGATCGTGCAGGTGGCTGCGGATGAGGCGTCCGCGCAGATGGTGAGTGGGGGAGAGTCATGAAGCAGGTAGCAGGGTGGCGGGCGCGGCTGGCGGCGGATCCGGCGATCGGCACGGGGAACGTGCTGGCGACGGTGATTGCCCAGGGCGCCGATCTGGACGGTCCGGGGCTGACCTTCGACACGGCTGTCGATCAGTTCGAGGCCGAGTATCCGTTGACGTTGGGTGAGCTCGACGAGCGGGTTCAGGCCCGTACGGCGTGGTTGCACGAGCACGGGATCGGGCGGCGGGACGTGGTCGCGGTCTGGGCGACCGAGGCGCAGGACGTCGTACTGAGCTTCCTGGCGCTGGCGCGGGTCGGTGCGATTCCGGCGCTGCTGAACGGGAAGATGGCGCCGGCGATCGCGGACGAGTACATCCGGCGGTTGCGAGCGACCGCCGTACTGGCTGACTCCGGGCATCGACCGTTGCTGCAGGCCGAGGTGCTGGCTGAGCCGCGAGAACTCGGGACAGGGGATCCGGCCAAGGCTCCGGACGCGTATCGGCATCATCGGGACGATCCGGTGGTGATCACGCACACGAGCGGGACGACCGGCGTACCGAAGGCTGTTCTGCATACGCACACGACGTTGTACGCCGCGCTGAAGCACCTGCTCACGATGCCGCAGGCGCAGGGGACGGATCGGATTCTGAACGCGCTGCCGATTCCGCATACGGCGACGATCCTGATGGTCAATCAGGTGCTCGGGAACCGCGCGGAGATGCTGCTGCTGTCGAGTCAGGATGCGGGCGGGGTACTGCGGCAGATCGAGCGGTGGAAGCCGCATGCGGTGTACGGGTTCGCGGTGACGTGGGCTGGGCTGGCTCGGGAGGACTTGGCTGGGCGGGACCTGGAGTCGGTGCGGATGTGGTTCAACACCGGGGACTGCGCGCATGAGCCGCATATCCGGAAGCTGGTGGCTGTTGGCAGCCGGGAGGCCGTGACGCGGGACGGTCGGGTGACGGTGCCGGGGTCGCATTTCATTGATGGGCTGGGCTCCAGCGAGATGGGGCACAACGGGTTCCACATCACGCATACGGTCACGTCTGAGCATTACGGGCGGTGTATCGGGAAGCCGTACGAGTTCGCTGAGGCGAGTGTGCTGAGCTCGGCGGGGGAGGAGCTGCCGCCGGGGAAGGCGGGGATCCTCGGGTTCCGGTCGCCGACTGTGTCGCCGGGGTATTGGAACGACTCGATCAACACGTACCGCTTCCGACTAAACGGTTGGTTTGTCACCGGTGATCTCGTCTATCGGGACGAGGCCGGGCACTACTTCCACCTGGACCGCATCCCTGACGCGGTTGCTGGGTTCGACGGCCCGCAGCTCTACACGTCGCTGTCCGAGGAGCGCATCCTCGCGGCGATGCCCGATGTCGCCGACTGCACGGTCGTGATCGTTGCCGAAGGCGGTCAGTACTCCGCCGACGTACTGCTCGAGCTCACCCCGGATGCCCCCGAGGTGGATCGGACCGCCGCCGTTCGCACAGCCGTCGGCGAGGAGGTCGCCGCCATCCTCCGCCGCGTGACGGTGGTGGGTGTCGACGAGGTACCCGTCACCGTCACCGGCAAAGTCCGCAAGGTAGCCCTCCGCGAGGCCCACTCATGAGTACGGCGGACTCTGCGGCTGGCGCCGGCCCGAATGCGGCCGGGCAGGTCGCGGGGGCTGAGGCGGCTGCGGCCGGAGAAGAGCAGAGAGGTGCGCAGGCCCCGAGTTCTGGTGCGGGCGTGCCTGCGGCGGGTGTGCCCGGGGTGGGTGCGGACGGCAGCGCGGATGCGGCCGGGCAGGTCGCTGGGGCTCAGACCGCTGCGGCCGAGGAAAAGCAGGAGGGTACGCAAGCCCGAGCGGAGGGGGCTGGGGTTGGCTCGGAGGGTGTGGGGGCTGGGGTTGGCTCGGAGGGTGTGCGGGCTGGGGCTGGTTCGGAGGGTGTGGGGGCTGGGGTTGGTTCGGGGGGTGTGCGGGTTGGGGTGACGATCACGGGGATGGGGATGCTGACGCCCGTTGGGCGCGGCGGCTGGGATGTGTATGACGCTCTGTTGCATGGGCGATCCGGGATCAGCCGGCCGCCGGAAGGGCATCCGGTGGGGGAGTCGGTCGAGCTCGGTGGGTTCTTGCCGGAGTTCGATGCAGGGAAGATCGCGGCGGGGCCGGACGGGAAGGTGATGGATCGGACGGTGATTCTTGCGCAGCTGGTGGCTGAGGAGGCGTTGGCTGATGCGGGGTTGATCGTGGGGGAGAACGTTGATCCGGAGCGGATTGGCGTGATTGTGGGTGGGGTTGGGGGGATGGCGACGCTGGAGCGGCAGGTGCTGGCGCGGGCGGAGCGCGGGAAGGTTGCTGTTAGCCCCTATTTGCTGACGGGGATCTTGCCGAACATGCCGGCCGCTCGGGTCGCGATCCGGTTCGGGATGCGGGGGTACACGTCGGCCGTCGGGACGGCTTGTGCTTCTGGGGCTCAGGCTATTGCGGATGCTGTGCGCATCATCCGGGCCGGCGAGGCGGACGTCGTGCTGTGTGGGGCCAGTGAGGCGCCGTTGTTTCCGACGTTTGCGGAGACGTTTGCCAATGCGCGGGCGCTCGCCAGGGGGTGGGACGACCCGGCGGAGGCCAGTCGGCCGTTTGACCTTAGGCGTAACGGGTTTGTGCTGAGTGAGGGCGCCGCGCTGCTGGTGCTTGAGAGTACGGCGCATGCGGCCGCGCGAGGTGCTAGCGGGTACGCCGATGTTGCCGGGTACGGCGTCAACTCGGACGCGCATCACCCGACAGCCCCGCGACCGGACGGAACCGGGGCCGCGGCGTGCATGCGGATGGCGATGAAAGACATCCGTCCGGAGCAGGTCGGTTACGTCAATGCGCACGGGACCAGCACCAAGCTCGGTGACGTCGCCGAGTCGGTGGCGATCGGCCTTGCCTTTGGCAACCATCTTCCAGCGGTCAGTTCCACGAAAGCGTTGACCGGGCACATGCTCGGCACTTCCGGAGTGGTCGAGGCGGCAGCGGCCGCGTTGGCGATCAGCACCGGCCTCGCACCACCGACGTACCACCTGGACGACCCTGATCCGGCCTGCCCGCTGGATCACATCCGCAAGGAACCACGGGCGATCCCGCTCGAGTACGCCGTCTCGAACTCGTTCGGGTTCGGCGGCCAGAACGTCAGCCTGCTCCTCGGCAGAACCAGCACGCCGAAGCAGCGACAGATCAACAGCAGTGAGGAGAAGGCGTAGATGGAGATTTACGGGATCGACCACGTGGAGATGTACGTGGGCGACGCTCGGCAGGCGGCGTTCTACCTGGGGCATGCGTTCGGGCTGCAGATCCATGGTCAGGGCGGGCCGGAGACGGGGCTGCCGGATCAGCGGTCGTTGCTGCTGCGCGAGGACGCCGTTCAGATCGTGCTGACGTCGGGGCTGGCCGCGGATCATCCGGCCGCCGAGTATGTGCGGCGGCACGGGGACGGCGTGGCGATCGTGGCGATGGAGGTCGACGACGCGACGGCGGCGTACGGCGAACTGACCGCGCGCGGCGCCGTGGGGCTACGGGAGCCGGAGCGGTTCGAGGCCGGGGAAGCGGTTGTGGTGATCGCGGAGGTGGCCGGGTTCGGTGACGTGATCCACCGGCTGGTCGAGCGGCACGGGCCGCGGCGGGAGTTTCTGCCGGGGCGGATCCAGCTGACCGCGCCGAGCGGCGTACCGGACGAGAAGCTGTTCAGCGAGATCGACCACCTGGCGATCTGCGTACCGTCCGGCGAGCTCGAGCCGACCGCGAAGTTCTACGAGGATGTGTTCGGCTTCCCGCGGATCTTCGAGGAGTACATCGAGGTTGCGGGCCAGGGGATGGACTCGAAGGTGGTGCAGAGCCCGTCGAAGCACGTCACGTTCACGCTGATCGAGCCGGACCTGACCCGCCGGCCCGGTCAGATCAACGACTTCCTCACCTGGCACGCGGGTGCCGGTGTCCAGCACATCGCCTTGCGCACCAGCAACATCGTCGAAGCGGTCAGCACTCTCTCCGACCGCGGGGTCAACTTCCTCGGCACACCTTCGACGTACTACGACGCCCTGGCCGAGCGGGTCGGTGAGGTCGAGACGCCGATCGAGGAACTGCAGCAGCGCGGCATCCTGGTCGACCGCGACCACTGGGGGCAGTTGCTGCAGATCTTCACCGAGTCGATGCACGTCCGGCGCACGCTGTTCCTGGAGATCATCGAGCGGCGCGGTGCGATGACGTTCGGGAGCGGCAACATCAAGGCCCTGTATGAAGCCAAAGAGCGGGAGCTGGCCCATGAGTCTTGAGTTCAAGCTGTCGGATGAGGAGATCGAGCTCCTCCCGACCGACGAAGACGTTGCCTTCTACAACGAGCACGGCTGGTACCTGTCCAAGAAGCTGCTCACCGACGACGAGACCGACGAACTCGTCAACGCGAGCGAGCGGTACTACGCTGGTGAGCGGGACCGGACCCTCCCGACGGCCCCGCCCAAGCTGGCGTACTGGGATCCGTCCAAGGGCAACGTCCAGCGGCACAACGACTACGTGCACTACGAGCACGACGGGCTGGCGAAGATCCTGCGCAAGCCGCTGATCGGTGCGGTCGCGGCCCGGCTCGCGCAGACGCACGAGATCCGGATCTTCCAGTCCACGCTGATCTACAAGCCACCGATCGAGGGTGAGCCCTCCAACATCGTGCCCTGGCACTTCGACAAGCACTACTGGTCGTCCTCGTCGTCGGACCGGATGCTGACCGCGTTCATCCCGTTCCACGACTGCCCGCCGGAGATGGGCACGATCACGATGGTCGACGGCAGTCACCGCTGGAAGGAGATCGGCTCCGACGACACGGTCGTCCGGCACTTCGCCGAGCGGGACCGCTCGCAACTCGACCAGATGCTGGCCGAGAACGCGGCGTACAACGGGGCCGAGGTGGTCAAACTGCCGATCACGATCCCGCGCGGCCACATGAACTTCCACCACTGCCGCACGTATCACGGCAGCGGTGCGAACATCAGCGACCGCCCGCGCCGGGCGATCTCGCTGCACCTGCAGGACGGGGACAACCGCTACCGCGAGTTCCCGCTGTCCGACGGCACCACGGCGGCGTACAACCACGACGTCCTGGTACGGCGGACCTCCGACGGGCGGCCGGATTACGCCGATCCCGAGTACTGCCCGACGCTCTGGGCCGATCGCTGAGAGGAACACGCACATGTCACGTTACGACTGGGGTCAGACGCACCCCGGGATCGAGCAGCTGGAGAAGGCCGTTTCGGAGGCCCGCGACAAGGTCGTCCAGCACCCGCTCTACGCCATCCTCGACACCCACGAGGCGCTGGTCACCTTCATGGAGCACCACGTGTTCGCGGTCTGGGATTTCATGTCCCTGCTGAAATCGCTGCAGCGCGAACTCACCTGTGTGACGGTGCCGTGGATCCCGACCGAACACCGCAGCAGCCGCCGGCTGATCAACGACATCGTCATGGTCGAAGAGAGTGACGAGCTGGGCGGCACCGACGGCAAGCCGGCATTCATCAGTCACTTCGAGCTGTACGTCGCCGGTATGCACGAGGCCGGTGCGGACACCAGCGCGATCGACAAGCTGATCGAGCTGCTCCGCGGGGGCGCTCCGGTGGTCGAGTCGCTGGCAGCGGCCGGCGTACCGCAGGCTTCGATCGACTTCGCCGGCACCACTTGGGGCATCATCGAGAACGCACCCGTGCACTGCCAGGCGGCGGCATTCGCGTTCGGGCGGGAGGACCTGATCCCGGACATGTTCACCCAGGTGGTCGCGGTGAACGAGCGCTCCAACAAGCTCAACACGTTCGTCGACTACCTCGAGCGGCACATCGAGGTGGACGGCGAGTTCCACACTCCGATGGCGATGCAGATGGTCGCCGACCTGTGCGGTGACGACCAGGCCAAGTGGGACGCCTGTGCGGACACCATCAACACCGCCCTCGCGGCCCGCGCCCGGCTCTGGGACGCGATCACCGCCGCGATCGTGACGACCCCGGCGACGGTCTGACCCATGACCACAGATCTCTACCGGACCGTCCGGCTGATCCGCAGATTCGAGGAACGGGCGATCGAGTTCGTGCGGTCCGGGGAGATCGTCGGAGGTATCCACCCGTACATCGGTCAAGAGGGCATCGCGGCCGGTGTCTGTGCCGCTCTTGGCCCGGACGATGTGATCACCAGTACGCACCGCGGTCACGGGCACGTGCTCGCCCGCGGCGCGAATCCGGCCCGGCTGATGGCCGAGCTGATGGGGCGGGAATCCGGTCTGAACAAGGGCCGGGGTGGTTCGATGCATGCGGCCGACTTCAGCCTCGGCATCCTCGGTGCGAACGCGATCGTCGGCGCGGCCGGCTCGATCGCGACCGGAGCCGCGTGGGCCTTGCGGCAGCAGGGCCGGGACTCGGTCGCCGCGACCTTCTTCGGGGACGGCGCGATGAACGAAGGCATGCTGCTGGAGGCGTTCAACCTGGCCGCGCTCTGGCAGGTGCCGGTGGTGTTCGTCTGCGAGAACAACGGTTACGCGACCACGATGCCGGTCGCCTCCGCGGTCGCCGGCAGTATCACCGGCCGGGCCCGGGCCTTCGGGATCCCGGCCTTCACGGTCGACGGCCAGGACCCGGAGAAGGTGCTGGAGGCAACCAGTACGGCGGTCGCCCGGGCCCGGGCCGGGAAGGGGCCGACGTTCCTGGAGTGCATCACCTACCGGTTCGACGCACACCACACGTTCGAGCACCGGGCCCGGCTCACCTATCGCTCGACCGAAGAGATCACGACTGGGCGTTCGCGGTGTCCAGTGGAGATCCAGGGCGCACGGCTGACGGCCGCGGATCGGGCGGCCGTCGATGCCGAGGTCGAGTCCCTCCTGGAGGCGGCGGCGGGGATCGCTTTGGGCAGCGCCCACCCAGACCCTGCCGCCGCACTCTCGTACCTGTACGCCGGGGAGATCTGAATGCCGAAGCTGTCCTACCTGAAGGCGCTGAACCGGGCTCTGGCCGACGAACTGGAACGCGATCCGGCCGTCTTCGTGCTCGGAGAGGACATCCGTGCGGCCGCATCGAACGTGACGGCCGGTCTGCATGCGCGGTTCGGCTCCGACCGCGTCCTCGATACTCCGCTGTCCGAGCAGGCGTTCACGAACTTCGCCACCGGTGCGGCGCTGGCCGGGATGCGGCCGGTGATCGAGTTCCAGATCCCGTCACTGCTCTTCCTGGTCTTCGAGCAGATCGCCAACCAGGCGCACAAGTTCTCGCTGATGACCGGTGGACAGTGCAAGGTCCCGGTCACGTACGTCGTCCCTGGGTCAGGCTCGCGGACCGGATGGGCCGGCCAGCATTCGGACCACCCGTATTCGTTGTTCGCCCATGTCGGAGTGAAAACGGTGGTCCCGGCAACTCCGGCTGATGCCTACGGACTGCTGGTCACGGCGATCCGCGATGACGATCCGGTCGTCTTCTTCGCACCGTCCGCAGCGCTGGGCGTCCGCGACGATCTGGACTTTGCTGCGCTTGCGCCGGTCCCGCTGGGTGTCGGCCGCGTCGCTCGGGCTGGTGACGACGTCACGGTGGTCGCCCTCGGCCACTTGGTGCACGACGCGCTCGCGGTCGCTGATGAGCTTGCCGGGCAGGGGATCTCGGTCGAGGTCTTCGATCCACGGACTGTCTATCCGCTGGACGTCGCCGGTCTGATCGCGTCCGTACAGAAGACGAGGCGTCTCCTGGTCATCGACGACTCGAACCGGACCAGTGGGTTCGCGGCCGAGGTCCTTGCGGTCGTCGCCGAGAACTGCACCCTGACCGCACCGCCACGCCGGATCACACGCCCGGACGGCGCCGTACTCCCGTTCGCACTCGCCCTCGACCGCGCGGTCCAGCCCGGCCGGGAGCAGCTCCTCACCACCCTCCTGGAGATGTCGTGACAGACCTGTGGAACACCTTGCCCGAGGCAACCCGTACGGCGCTGCTTGCCCGTGGCACCGATGCGTGGCGGACCGTCTACGAGGGGGTTGCGACGCACAACAAGGAGTGGCGTCCGCTGCGGCCGCCGATCATGAAGGCCTCGGCGTACGACGAGTTCACTGCCATCTCGGCGACAGTGGCCCGGCTGATCCTGACCGCGTGTCAGCAGCGGGCGACGACGGCGGGTGAGCTGCGGGACGCGCTCGGGGTGCCGGTCGGCGCGGTCGACCTGCTGGACGAGGATGCGCCGCTGACCGAGGAGCTGTTGGGCGGTGTCCGGGCGGACATCCTGCTCGCGGACGGAACGCCGTACATCGTCGAGGCGAATATCGACAGCGCGCTCGGTGGTGCCCACGACTCCGACGGAATCGCGGCTCGCTTCCTGGCGGCGTACGCCGGAGATCCGCTGCTGGCGGAGTTGACGGCACCGCCGTCGGCGGTCGATGCGCGGTACGTGGCGATGCGATCGGCGCTGGCGCTGACCGCGACTGATCGGGTGGCGATGGTGTTCACGACCGTCGGGACCTACCCGGGGTCGCGCGACGGGCACGCGACGATCAAGCTGCTTCAGGGTTTCAGTGATCGCGGCCGGCAGTTCGGGTTGGACATGCGGGTCTATCCGCTCGAGTGGCTGACGCTGGACGATGACGGCCGGGTGTGCGTCGACGATGGCCCGATCGACGCCGTACTGCGGATGTTCGTGCCGCAGGGGACCACGCCGAGCGCCGGTCTGGACGCCCTGAGCGCGGCCGTGCGGTCGGGCACGGTGCGGATGTTCGTCCCGGCCGCTAGTTGGCTACTGGCCAGCAAGACGGTCTTCGCCTGGCTCTGGGATGACCTGGACATCCTCGACCCGGCCGACGCCGAGGTCGTACGGCGGCATGTTCCGCGCACGCAGGTGCTGACGGCGGAGCTGCGGGCGGAGGCGATGGCGAATCAGCAGGAGCTGGTGCTGAAACCGTCCGGTTCCTATGGCGGTGTCGGCGTCGTGGTCGGGCCGGAGGTGTCGTCGGCGGAGTGGCAGCACGCGGTGGATGAGGCGCTGGTCGAGCACGGGTACATCCTGCAGAAGTACGTGCCGGTGGATCACCTGACCATGCAGTTCGTCGAGATGGAGACGGGTGCGGTCAAGGAGGCAGACGTCCCCTTCTGCCTGGCTCCCTACCTCTTCGGCGGCACCCCTGCCGGCGCCTACCTCCGCTTCGCCGTCCCCGGCGCCGGCCCCGTCGTCAACGTAGCCCAAGGCGCGCTGACCAGCGGCCTTCTCCTACTCCCTTAGGTCGGTAAGGACATGAGGTAGTCGCCGGATCTGGGCTGTTTCGGGTCGGCGCAGGCGGGGAGACGGGTATACGTAGATGGGTACTACCTGTTCTTCGCGACGGCTGCTCGGGTTGCGGGGACTATGCCGACCGCGACGACGGCTGCGGTGAGGGCGAAGGCTAGGGGGTAGCCGGTGCCGGCTACTACGGCGCCGAAGGCGATGGCGCCTAGGCCCCAGCCGCCGTCGTAGGCGAGGTTCCAGAGGGCGCTGACCTGGCCGTAGCGGGAGGTGGGGGCTCGGTCGTACATGAGGTGAGCGTGAGGTTCTGGGCGGCGCCGAAGCCGATGCCGAAGAGGGTTGAGCCGGCGAGGACGGCGACGGGGTTGTTGATCAGCACCAGGCCGGCGGCGCCTAGGGCAGACAGAGCCAGAGCTGCGGGGAGTAGGCGGGCTGGGCCGAGGCGGTCGCCCAAGCGGCCGGCCAGCCAGCGGGCGCCAGGGGCGGCGACCGCTTGGAGCAGGAGGGCGGTGGCGACCAGGGAATGGTTGCCGGCGGCAAGGGGGAGGAATGTGATGCTGATACCTGCGGCCAGGGTGACCGCGGCGAAGACGAAGGACGGCATCAGCAGGCCGCTGCCGCGCAGGCCGCCGAGGACCTTGACGTGGGTCTCTTCGGTGCTCGTCCGGCTGGGGATACCCGCCGCCATCCCGAGTACGGCGAGGGTGACCACCGCCGCGATCACGAACAGCGCGTTGAAGCCGATCACGCCCGTCAGGTAGACCCCGAGCGGCAGGCCGACCACCGCCGGTACGCCGACGACCACGCCGTACACGCCGAGCGCTTCACCGCGGCGATGGGCCGGCGCGAGCTCGGCGATCAGGGCTACCGAGGCGACCACGTTGATGGCCAGTCCGGCGCCGCGGATCACGCAGACCAGTACGACGATCGGCAGCGAGGATGTGGTGAGCAGTACCAACGCGGGCGCACCCATCAGGACCAGGCCGAGGCCGAGTACGACGCGATAGCCCCAGCGGGCCAGCATCCTCGGGACCAGGAGTTCGACGGCGACCGCGGCGAACATCATCGCGCCGGTGGCGAGGCCGGGGCCGATGCCGGCAGAACCATTGGCCGCGAGGTAGAGCGGGACCACCGAGGTCAGCAGGTACATGCTGAGCCCGGACCCGAGAACCATCACCAGCAGCCGGGTGAACCGCGCATCGATCAGCGGCTGAACGGGGACATCGCAGGTCGTCATACCGCTCACGCTAGAACCAGATCGGTCTCCGCTACAGATCCAGTTCTGACTGCGTAGAGAGAACCAATTGATCGGTGATGAAGGTGGTCAGGCGGTCGAGTGCTACCTGCAGCTGAGCGGGAGTGACGGCGCTGCAGGAGAGCCGAAGGGCGTTGACCGGCGCGTCCGTGTCGTAGAAGTGACTCATCGGGGTCCAGAGCACGCCGTACTCCTGGGCGGATCTGGTGAGCAGGGCGTCGTCGACAGCGAACGGCACCGTGATGACGACGAAGAAGCCGCCGGACGGGACGGTCCAGCTGAGTTCGCCGTTCGGGAAGTGGGTGCTGAGGTGGGTGGTGATGGTCTGCAGGTTGGTGGCGTAGATCGCGCGCTCGCGCTGGTTGGCGGCGGTCAGGCTGAAGTCACAGTCCAGGAGCTTGCCGCCGATGACCGCCTGCGCGATCGGTGACGTGTTGACGGTGACCATGCTCTTCAGCTTCGACAGTTCGTCGGCGAACAGGCCTCCGGTGCTGACGGTTTGGTCTGCGACGACGTATCCGACGCGGGCACCGGGGAGACCGGTCTTGGCGAAGGAACCCAGGTAGACAACGCGGCGTTCGGTGTCGAGTGCCTTCAGCGTCGGCAACCGATCGACGCCCTCAGCCGGGAACAGCCCGTACGGATTGTCCTCCAGCAACAGCAGGTCCTCGGCCACGGCGAGCTCCAGCAAACGGTGCCGGGTGGGCAGATCCATGCTGAGGCCCGATGGATTGGCGAAGTCAGGCATGACGTAGAAGCCACGGGGGCGCAGGCCGTCCGCGCGAGCGGCCTTGACCAGGGCCTGCAGGTCGTCGAGGTCGGGGATCGGCAGCACCGGCAGATCAACCACGCGCGCCGCGCCGGTGATTCCGACGTACGCCGGGGAGATCGCGAGCACCACGTCTGCTGCGTCGGCCCGGAGCGCGCGCAGCGTGAGCAGCATCGCCTCCTGGCATCCGGCGGTGACGACGATCGCTTCGGGGTCGACGTGAATGTCCTCGTCGACCGCAAGGTTGCGGGCGACCAACTCGTGCACGATGCCCTTGGTCCGCCCGTACTGCAGGATCGTCCGGCGCACCGCCGTCTCGTCGAGACCCCGCTCGCGCAGGTGTGCCGCAAAGCGCGATAGGTAGCGCGGTACGTCGTCGAGGTCGAAGAACTCCTCGGTCGGACGGCCCGCGGCCAGCGAGATCGCATCCGGGTAGTGGTGCGAGATCTCGTTGAGGAAGTTCATCGAGTTCAGCGCACGATCGGTGAGCGAGGCATGCAGTGTGGTCACGTCGAGGTCGGCCATCAGGCCCTCCCTGTCACCAGGTCAGCGACCGCCGCCAGGTCTGCACAGCCGGCCAGCAGCATCGCATCCCGCAGTTCGCGGCCGAGCAGCGTGAGCGCTTCGTCAGCCGCTCCGGCAGCGAGCGCCCACAGCAACGGCCTGCCGACCAGTACGGCGTCCGCGCCGATCGCGAGCGCCTTCAGTACGTCGGTGCCCCCGCGGATCCCGCTGTCCAGCAGCACCGGGAAGTCGTTGCCGACTGCATCGATGACGGAGCCGAGGGCATCGATCGAGGCCGGAGCTCCGTCGAACTGGCGGCCGCCGTGGTTCGAAACCACGACGCTGTCGGCACCGGCGTCGATCGCGGCGAGCGCGTCCCGCGGATCGAGAATCCCCTTCACCAGCAAGGGAATCTCGGTCACCGACCGCACCCACTCGAGGTCGCGCCAGGAGAACGTCGGGTCGAACGCAGCGGCAGTATGGGCAGCCACCGCGGAGGCGCCGTTCCGCCCACTATGTGCCTCTGTGTATTTGTCGACAAGATTGGCCGCGGTGACCTCGGCGGGCAGCACGAAGGAGTTGCGGACGTCACGCAACCGGCGACCCATCACGGGCACATCGACCGTGACCATCAGCGCGCGGCACCCGGACGCGGTCGCCCGATCGATCAGCGCGCGGACGGTGTGGCGGTCGCGCAACCAGTACAGCTGGAACCACGACGGCGCGATCGCAGCGATCTTCTCCAGCGGCACGCTGCTGAGAGTGCTGATGACGTACGGGATTCCGGCATTGGCAGCAGCTTTGGCCAGGAAGAGCTCACCCGACGGATGGAACAGTCGCTGGTAGGCCATTGGTGCAACAGCCACCGGCAGGGCGGCCGCCGTACCGAGAATCGTCGTGGTGGTGTCGGGTGCTTCGACACCGCCGAGGACTCGCGGGGTGACGGTGATCGCGTCGAATGCGGAGCGGTTGCGGCGCAGGGTCAGCTCCGCGCCGCTGCCGCCGGCAACGAAGTCGTGGACGGCGGCGGGTAGTGCGGCGAGCTTCTCGTAATCGGCCAACGCCTCAGCCATGGGAGAAGGTCCGGCTGAGCCAGGCGGCGGCCTCGGCGGTCGCTCGCCGCCCTCCGTCGAGGATGCCCGCCATGGCGAAGAACCCGTGCACCATCCCGTCGTACCGGCTGAGCGTGGTCGGCACTCCGGCAGCGTGCAGCTTCTCGGCGTAGAACTCACCTTCGTCACGCAACGGGTCGTATTCCGCCGTGATCACCAGGGCCGGCGGGAGGTCTTCGTGTGACGAGGCGAGCAGTGGTGAGGCGAGCGGATCGAGGCCGTCGAGAGCGTCGGTCAGGTAGTGATTCCAGTACCAGCCGACCGAGGTCTTGTTGAACAGGTGCGGATCGACACCGGTGACCATCGACGGGGTGTTCGCGCCGTACCGGGTGTTCGGGTAGACCAGCAGCTGCCCGGCGAGCGCCGGTCCCTTGTCCCGGGCAAGCAATGTGGTTGCCGCGGCCAAGTTTCCGCCCGCACTGTCACCACCGACAACCAATCGCGTCGGGTCCACCTGCAGCTTGTCTGCGTTCGCGGCGATCCATTGCGTCGCGTCGTGACAGTCGTGAACCGCGGTCGGGAACGGATGCTCCGGCGCGAGCCGATACCCGACGGTGATGACCTGACACGGTACGGCGTTCGCCAGCCGGCGGGTGATGCCGTCAGCGGTGTCGATGCTGCCGAGCGTCCAGCCGCCGCCGAAGAAGTAGACCAGCGTCGGCAACGGCCCGGCCAGATCCGGCCGGTAGAGCCGGAGCGGCAGTCCGGCGTCCGTGCAGAGATCCTCGACGTAGTGGACAGGCTCGGCCTGACCGCCCGCCTCCTGGATGGAGGCCAGGTCGGCGGCGCGGGCTTCGGCCAACGTCTGGGTGTAGAGCTGCGGTACGGCGCGCGCCTGGCGCTCGGCGCGCATCGCCTCCACCTGCGGGTCCAGCGGCATGAGCTCACCCCAAATCGGATCGGCGGATAAAGGCCTAGCGAACCAGCTTCAAGGGTACGGAGGCGGCCATGGCCTGATAGCCGGCGTCGTTCGGGTGGATGTGGTCGCCGGAGTCGTACAGCGGGTTCAGCTTGCTGGGCGCGGCCGGGTCGCGCAGCACCTTGTCGAAGTCGAGGACGCCGTCGAACTCGCGGCTCGATCGCAGATAGCTGTTGACCGCCTGGCGGGTGGCTTCCTTGGCCGGCGTCCAGCTGTCGGTGCCGCCCATTCCCTCGAACGGCGTGATCGTGCTGACGATGCTGCGCAGTCCACGCTGCTTGACCTGGGTGTTGAGCTGCCGCAGCGCACCGATGATCTCGGCCGCGGAGTCGTCGGACATCCAGATGTCGTTGACGCCGAGCTCAGTGATGACGGTCCGTACGCCGGTCTGCGGGAACACGTCCTCGTTCAGACGCGCCAGCGAGTTCACGCCGACCTCGTTGAAGCCGGGGAACGCGCCGTTGTCGGACGGCTCGGTGCCGTCGTGGTTGAGCCGGCTGCCGGCCAGACCCGCGTTCAGTACACCCGGGAACGGCTTGCCGGTGGCGGCCAGTCGCTCAGCGAGCTGATCCGGCCAGCGGTTGTTCGCGTTGAAGGTGCTGGCGGTGCCGTCGGTGATGGAGTCGCCGAGGACGACGATCGAGCCCCTGGAATCCTCGGTCTGGACGTCGACGCCGGACAGGAAGAAGAAGCAGCAGCGCCGGGTCAGCGTGTACGCCGCTCCGCCGGGCTGGTCGACCAGGTTGGACGGGCCGACGAAGTTCTCCTGCAGCGACGAGCCGTGGAAGGTCGTCGGACCGGTGTTCACCGGGAAGTAGAGGCTGACCACGAGGTCGTCGAGGTTGCCGAGCTCGAAGTTCAGCGGGTCGCTGAGCAGCTCGCTACCCTTCACCATCGACGCCGTACCGGAGCCGTTGAACGTCAGCGTGCGCAGGGTGTTCGGGTCGATGTCGGACTGCTCCGGCGTCGCCTTGTTGGGTTTGGCAACAGTCGCCGCACCGACGGTGACGGTCTTCTCGCCGTAGATGTTCGACAGCCGGATCCGGATCTTGTCACCGCCGACGCTCGGGCGCACCACCAGCCGGACGCTCTGATCGGTCAGACCGAGGTTGGTCGACCCGGCCGCGTTGCCGTGCGTGACGGCAGTGGCCCAGGTACCGACCCAGGTGTTGTCGTGACGACCGCTGCCGCCGTAACTCGCGCCGGCCAGGGTGGACCCGGCCAGAGTCAGTGCGGCAGTCAGTGCGACTGCGCGCCATTGCTTCGGAACCTGCATGGACGGACCTCCCGGCGGAATGGAATCGGACGGAACGTATTACGCATTCTTCGAGCCGGTCAATGCATCGGCAATTTGCCGGTTCCGAATGCGCCGGGTGGCGGTTAGCGAGGGGTTCGTACCCCCGGTTCGCAGGGGTATACCTTCGCCGGGGAGGCGCGGTGATCGGACGGCTCCGGAGAGCGACGAAACCGTGTACAGCAGGGCGTTTCCGGCCCTGTTCAGCTGGTGGGTGGTCCAGTAGAGTCGCCGCACGGCTGGGGTTCGCCGTTCGGGGTGAGGGGAAACTGCTTAATGCCACCTGAATTCGTGCTGCCCGAAAATTCCGGCAATTACGTGCACCGCGTCCTGGAGTTGTTCGCGCAATTCGCCGAGCGGCCGGCGCTGGTGCGCGGGACCCGGCGGGCGACGTACGGCGAGCTGTCCGCGGACGTACGGCGGATCGCCGCCGCACTGCGGGACGCCGGGATCCGGCCGGGCGGCAAGGTGCTGGTGATGGCGGCGAACTGCTTCGACGCCCCGGCGCTGCAACTCGCCCTGCATCTGCATGGCTGTCGCGTGTTGTGGTGCGCGCCGATCACGTCCCGCCGGGAGATCGATCGGTTCGCGGTGCTCGCCGATGCGGACGCCCTGGTGTACGACGAGGCCGCGGAGCTCGGGAGTGAGCTCGCGACCGCGCTCGCGCCGATGCCGTCGTACGGGCTGGACGAACTCGTCGCCCGCACTGTGATGACGCCGTACGACGTGGAGGTGGTCCCGGCACCGGATTCGGTGTTGCAGACGAGTGGGACGACCGGGGATCCGAAGCTGGTTCACCACACGCAGGCGTTCTACGAGCAGATCCTCGAGCTGGCGTCAGCCTTTGTGGCCAACGGGTCTCCGTTGCTGCGGCACTACTCCGGGTCGCCGCTGTGGCTGGCCAGTGGGCAGATCACCAGCTTCTTCAACCTGTTCACCGGTGGGGTGCTGTTCCTGACCGACACGTGGTCGCCGGACGAGTTCTATCGGACGGTGTCGACCGAGCGGATCACGTCGACGTACGTGACACCGCCGATGCTGTACGAGCTGCTGGATCATCCAGGGGGCGCGGACTTCGACTGCAGCAGTTTGTTCATGCTGAACGTTGGTGCCGGGCCGGCGACTCCGGCGCGGCTGCGGCAGGGGATCGCGCGGTTCGGGCCGGTGCTGCGGATCGTCTACGGGCTCAGCGAGGCGGTGGTGGTTACCGCGCAGCCCGGGTTGACCGAGGACCCGGCACATCCGGAACGGCTCGCTTCCGCGGGGACGCCGTACGGCGATGTCCAGGTGGAGATCCGCAATGACGACGGAACCGTGCTCGGGCCGGGGCAGGACGGCGAGGTTTGGGTGCGGAGCCGACTCACGTTCGCCGGGTACCTCGGGAAGCCCGAGCTGACGGCGGAGACGCTGGTCGACGGCTGGCTGCGGACGCGGGATCTCGGTCATCTGGATGCGGACGGGTATCTGTTCCTGGTCGACCGGGTACACGACATGATCGTCACGACCCGCCGCAACTGGGCGATCTTCTGCCGCCCGATCGAGGACGTGCTCGGCAGTCACCCGGCGGTGCGGACGGCGGCGGTGATCGGCGTACCGGATCCGGTGGTGGGGGAGGCCGTGCATGCCTTCGTGGTCACGCGATCGCCAGTCTCCGTTGATGAATTGCAGGAGTGGGTGGCCGCTGAGCTGAATGAGATGTGGGCGCCGGCTGCTGTCGACTTCGTCTCCGACCTGCCGCTCACTCGCATTGCCAAGGTCGACAAGGTTGCCCTGCGCAAGCTCTACGCCGAACTGCATCCGTCATGACGGCACGTCGTGGGTTGGTGATCCTGTTCGTCGCGGACGTGCTGTCCGCGGTGGGCAGCCGGATCACGATGGTGGCGATTCCGTGGCTGGTGCTGGTGACGACCGGCAGCGCGGCGCGGATGGGGTTGGTGGCGGCGGTCGAGCTGGTGCCGTACATCGTGGTGAGCATCATGGCCGGTCCGGTGATCGACCGGCTGGGCCCTCGTCGTACGGCGATCCTGGCGAATGTGACGAGTGCTGTCGCGGTGGCCGCGATCGCGGGGACGGCGACGATCGGGTTCGCCGTACTGCTGGTACTCGTTGCGGTCGCCGGTGCTCTGCGCGGTGCTGCCGATCGGTCGAAGGAGCTGCTGGTCCGGCCGATGGCGGAGGCGGCTGGGGTTCAGCTGATCCGGATCACGTCGTTGCACGAGGCGTTCTCCCGTGGTGCGACATTGCTCGGCGCGCCGCTCGGTGGATTGCTGATCTACTGGACGGATGCGTCGTCGGTGTTGTGGATCGACGCGATCACGTTTCTCGTGTGTGGGCTGCTGATTGCGGGGTTCGTGCACCCGCCGGAGGTAGTGTCGGCGTCTCGCCCGGACAAGTACTTCCGTTCGCTGGCAGTCGGATTCTCGTACGTGCGGCGTGATGCGTTGCTGGCGACGATGCTGATCACCACGTTCACTGTGAACATCTTCGCCAGTGCGAGTACGGCGGTGTTCATCCCGGTCTGGGTTGCGGATGAACTCGGCTCCCCGGCCGGCCTCGGTCTGACGCTCGGTGCATTCGCTGCCGGCGCTTTGCTCGGCAGTATCGCCTTCACGGTGTGGGCGACCAGGCTGCCGCGGTACCTGACGTTCGCGCTCGGGGCGTTCATCGGCGGTAGTCCGCGGCTGTTGGTGCTCGGGCTGAGCGACAGCCTGGTGCTGGTGGCCGCTGTGACGTTCTTGTCGGGGATCGGGATCGCGGCGATCAACCCGGTCTTCGGTGCGGTCCTGTACGAACATGTGCCGAAGGATCTGCAGGCGCGAGTGATCGGGCTGGTCGCGGCCGCGTCGTTCGCCGGTCTGCCGCTCGGTGCGTTGCTGGCCGGGGAACTGGTGCATGGGTTCGGCCTGTTCCCGGCGCTGATCGGATCCGGGATCGTCTGCCTGATCGTCAGCGCCTACCCGTTGCTCCGGCGTGGACCGGGCAAGGTCCTCGATACCCCAGCCCCGGTGGAGGCCAGATGACCGAGGAGACCGACCCCTATTGCCTGCGCCCCGGAGAGAGCGCGGAACTGCTCGCCGGTCACCCGTGGCGGCGCTTCGTCGTACTGGGGGACAGCGTGGCCGAGGGGCTGTGCGAGCCGGTCGAGGGATACAGCGACCTGCAATGGGCAGACCGGATCGCGCATGAACTCGGGCCGATCGCGTACCTCAACCTCGGCGTGAGCGGGTTGCGAACCCGCGAGATCCTCGCCACCCAGCTCGTACCAGCCGTTGCCTTCGGCCCCGATCTCGCACTGGTGGTTGGCGGCGGCAACGACGCGTTCCCGGCGACGTACGACCCGGACCGGGTAGACCGTGAGCTGACCGAAATGATCATCACCCTGCAGGACGCCGGTGCGGACGTGATGACGCTCGGAATGTTCGACGTCTCCTACAGCCCCGCTGTCGTCGAATGGTTACGTCCGGGCCTGAGGCAACGAATGCGAACCCTCTCGGAGCGAACCGCCGCCCTCGCCGCCAAGCTCGGCACCATCCACATCAACCTCACCGACCACCCCCTGTCCACCGACCCCGGCCTCTACAGCTCCGACGGCCGCCACGGCAACGCCCGCAGCGACGCCGTCGCCACCGCCGAAACCCTCCGAACCCTGGCCCGCCATCTCAGGTCCATTTGATGGGTGCACCCACCAAATGAGAGGTTCCCCGCCGATATTCCGGGGTGGGAACCTCCGACTTGGTGGGGTCACCCACCAAATGCGCGGGGTCAGAGTTTGCGGAGGCGGACCCAGCGGACGGCGTGGTCCTGGCCTTTGCGGAGGACGAGGGTGGCGCGGGAGCGGGTCGGGAGGATGTTCTCGCGCAGGTTCGGGCCGTTGATGCCGTCCCAGAGGGACTCGGCCTTCTTGACGGCTTCCTCGCGGCTGAGTTCGCCGTACCGGACGAAGTAGGACTCGGGGTTGCGGAAGGCGGTCTCCCACAGTTTGAGGAAGCGGTGTACGTACCAGGAGCGGATGTCGGCGGCGGCGGCATCGACGTACACGGAGAAGTCGAAGAAGTCGCTGACTGCGAGTCCGCTCTTGCCGTCCGCGTGCCGGGGTGCGGGTTGCAGGACGTTCAGGCCTTCGAGGAGCAGGATGTCGGGCTGCTCGACGGTGGTGCGGACGCCGTTCATCCGGTCGTAGTGGAGGTGGGAGTAGACCGGCGCCTCGACCGCGTCCCGCCCGGACTTCACCTCGACCACGAAGCGCAGTAGGGACTTGCGGTCGTACGACTCCGGGAAGCCTTTGCGCAGCATCAGGCCGCGCTTCTCCAGCTCGGCGTTCGGCCAGAGGAACCCGTCGGTGGTGACGAGCGCGACCCGCGGGTGCTCGGGCCAGCGTGCCAGCAGCTCGCGCAGCAACCGGGCGGTGGTCGACTTGCCGACGGCAACCGATCCGCCGATCCCGATCACGAACGGCGTCCGGGTCGCGGCCGGTTTGCCGAGGAAGCTCTCGGTGTCCTCGTGCAGTGCCCGCGCGTGGCGCACGTACAGGGACAGGATCCGGGACAGCGGGAGGTAGACCTCGCGGACCTCGTCCAGGTCGATCTCGTCGCCGAGACCCCGCAACCGCTCGATCTCTTCGGCCGTCAGCGGCGAGATGGTGGTCTCCGCCAGTTCCGCCCAGGCGGCCCGATCCAGCTCGGTGTAGGGAGTCACCTCCCGGGACGGCTGCAGCATGGCCCCCATTCTTCCCATCCGCGGGGAGTGCACCACACCACACCGGCGTGGGCTTCGTCTCAACCAGGCGTCGATGGGTCCGAAAGTTTCGGTTCTCCGGGCGATAGGCTGAGGTCGTGACGGTGCAGCGGGTGACGATCGCGGAGATCGCGGGCATGGCCGGGGTGTCGGTGCCGACGGTCTCCAAGGTGCTGAACGGGCGGTCCGACGTGGCCGAGGCGACCCGGGCCCGGGTCGAGCAGCTGATCCAGGAGCACGGATACCGGCGGCGCACGGCCGGTACGACGAGTAGTCCGATGATCGACCTGGTGTTCAGCCAGTTCGAGAGCGAGTGGGCGATCCAGCTGATCGGTGGGGTCAAGGACGTGGCCCGCGCCGAAGGCGTCGAGCTCGTGCTGTCGGAGTGCGGCGGCGGATGGCGACCGCGGCAGGAGTGGATCGAGTCGGTGCTCAACCGCCGACCGCTCGGCGCGATCCTGGTCTTCTCGGATCTGGATGCCGATCAGCGCGCGCAGCTGGAGGCGCGGCGGATCCCGTTCGTGGTCGTGGATCCGGTGGGTGACGTCGCGGCCGACGTACCGGCGATCGGTTCGGCGAACTGGAACGGCGGCCGGATGGCGACTCAGCACCTGACAGGGCTCGGTCACCGCCGGATCGCGGTGATCGGCGGCCCGGTCGACGTCCTGTGCTCCCGGCAACGAGTAGACGGTTACACCGACGCCCTGCGATCAGCCGGTCTCACGGTCGACCCGGAGCTGATCAGAGTGGGCGACTTCGGGGTGACCGGCGGCTACCGCGAAGCCCTGGTGCTCCTGCGCCTCCCGGATCGGCCGACCGCGATCTTCGCCGGCAACGACATGCAAGCCCTCGGCATCTACCAGGCAGCCCGCGAACTCGGCCTCGAAATCCCCCGCGACCTCTCGGTCGTCGGCTACGACGACCTCCCAGTAGCCCAATGGGTAGGCCCAACCCTCACCACCGTCCACCAACCCCTCCGCCAAATGGCCGAACTGGCCACCCGCCTCCTCCTGGACCTGGCCCGAGGCAACACCCCCGCCGCCCTCCGCCTGGACCTGGCCGTGGACATGCGCGTCCGTGCCTCGACCGCCGGCGTCGCGAAGGACAGGTAGTAGGTATCTACGTATACCCGTCGCCCCGCCTGGGGCGACCCGATCCGGTGCCGATCCGGCGAACACCTCCTGTCGTTGGCGTCGCCGGGGCGAGTTAGTGTGGCGGCATGATCGTCGGCGTGGGGATTGATGTGGTCGACGTGGAGCGGTTCATGAAGACGTTGGAGCGGACGCCGGGGTTGCGGGATCGGGTGTTCACGGCGGTGGAGGCGGTGAAGCCGCCGGCTTCGTTGGCGGCTCGGTTCGCGGCCAAGGAGGCGTTGGCGAAGGCGTTGGGGGCGCCGGCGGGGATGCATTGGCATGATGCCGAGGTGCAGACCGACGAGACCGGGCGGCCGTGGCTGGAGATCACGGGGACGGTGGCTGCGCAGGCTGCGCGGCTGGGGGTGCAGAGTATGCATCTGTCCCTGAGTCACGATGCCGGGATCGCTTCCGCTGTGGTTGTGCTGGAGGGCTGAGCATGCGTCGCGCGTACACCGTCGAACAGGTCCGGACCGCCGAGGCCGAGCTGATGGCGAGGTTGCCGGAAGGCACCCTGATGCAGCGCGCGGCCAGCGGGCTCGCCGTTGCTATCGGCAACTTCATCGGCCGCACGTACGGCGCTCGCGTGGTGCTGCTGATCGGGTCCGGTGACAACGGCGGTGACGCCCTGTACGCCGGTGCTCGCCTCGCCCGGCGTGGTGCCCAGGTGATCGCGGTGCTGCTCTCCGATCACGCCCACGCCGAGGGACTGGCCGCGCTGCGAGCAGCCGGTGGACGGGTCGGCTCGGCCGACGACATCCCGGCTGCCGACGTGGTTGTCGACGGCATTGTCGGGATCGGCGGCCGACCGGGTCTCCGCCCGGACGCTCTGGATGCGGTCACCCGAGCTGCCGACCACCACATCCCGATCGTCGCCGTCGACACCCCGTCCGGCGTCGACGTGGACACCGGTGAAACCCCGGAACCACACGTCCACGCCGCGCTGACGGTCACCTTCGGCACCCACAAGATCTGCCACCTGGTCGACCCAGCCGCATCCGCCTGCGGTCCCGTGCACCTGGTCGACATCGGCCTCGACCCGCCGGAAGCGCCAGTCCAGTCCCTGCAGCCGCACGACGTCCGCGCGCTCTACCCGGTCCCAGACACACACTCCGACAAGTACTCGCGAGGTGTGCTCGGACTGATCGCCGGCTCCACGCAGTACCCGGGTGCCGCGGTCATCGCCACCACCGGTGCGCTGGCCGGCCCCCTCGGGATGCTGCGCTACGTCGGGCCCGACGCAGTGGCCAACGCCGTGCTCGCCGTGCACCCCGAGGTTGTTGTCGGCGAGGGGCGTGTGCAGGCCTGGGCCATCGGGTCCGGACTGAGCGACGAGACGCTGGACCGTGAGCTGTTCGACCGGGTGACCCAGCAGCAGGACCTCCCAGTGGTCGTCGACGCAGGTGGCATCGGTGCCCTGGACACCGACCGGGCCGGCTACGTCGTGATCACCCCGCACGCAGGTGAGCTCAGCCAGCTCATCGGCGTACCGCGCGAAGAGATCGAGGCACGGCGGCTGCACTACGCCCGAGAGGTCGCCGCAGACCGCCAACTCGTCGTACTGCTCAAAGGCGCGACCACCGTCGTAGCTGCCCCAGACGGCTCGGCCTACGTCAATCCGATCGCCACACCCTGGCTGGCAACGGCAGGGTCGGGCGACGTGCTCGCCGGACTACTCGGCTCCCTCCTGGCCGGCGGCGTACCGGAGTTCGAGGCCGCAGCAGTGGCGGCCTACCTGCACGCAGCAGCCGGTCAGCTGGCTGCAGCCGATGGGCCGATCACCGCAATGAAGGTCGCGGCCGCACTCCCCGAGGTGACTCGACAGATTCTGCTTTGAGCCGCAGGGTTGTGGGTAGGAATGCACCCACCGCCCGGAGGTGCTCGGATGAAACGTTTCGCACTGCTGGTTGCCGCACTACTGATCGCCGCTCCGCTACCGGCCTCGGCGGCGCCAAAGCCCTATGTGGCCGATGCGCAGACGAAGATCCATGTGATGGGCGAGTGGGCCCATCCGGATGACGACACCAGCATCATCGGGCCGTGCGGGGTGTGGCATCAGCGGTACGGCGTCAAGTGCGGCGTGATCATGGTGACTCGGGGTGAGGGCGGCGGGAACGCGGTCGGGACCGAGCTGGGGCCGGACCTCGGGCTACGGCGGGAGAACGAGGACCGGGTTGCGCACTACCGGTCTGGGACCGTCGACATCTTCAACCTGGACCGGATCGACTTCTTCTACAACCAGAGTGCGCCACTGACGCAGTACTTCTGGGATGAGGAAGAGACTCTGCGCCGGGTGACTCGAGTGATCCGGCAGACGCAGCCGGAGATCTACATCGGGTTCACTCCGACGCTGGCTGCGGGCCACGGCAACCACCAGCAGGCCGGGCGGCTGATCTGGGAGGGCGTGCTGGCTGCGGCTGACCCGACGCGGTTCCCTGAGCAGCTGCGTGGACCGCATGCGCTCAGCACGTGGCAGGTGAAGAAGGTGTTCTCCGGCGGCAGCACAGCGGGCACAGGCGGTACGACGTCCGCCGCGAACTGCACCACCGGCTTCACCCCGAGTGGCCTGGACACGGTGGCCGGCGTGTGGACCGGCTACCCGTCGCCGTACACGTGGCCGGCTGGGAACCTGCAAGGCCAACCACCTGGTACGGCGAAGATCTGGCAGCAGGTAGCCGACGAGGGGCGGGCGGCGTATCCGACCCAGAGCCGGGTGATGTTCAAGGGGACGTCGGCACCAGCGTGCCCGCGGTTCGCGATGACGCAGTCGTTCGTGCCGTTCCAGCCGAACAGCAGTCCGGCGGCCGGCCTGGACGACGCCATCCTGTTCGGGGCGACGAAGCCGGACCCAGGCGGGCTGCCACTCGGGACCTTGCAGTACTTGACGTTCTCGCGGTTCTACAACGTGGCGGGCGAGCCGTTCCAGGCGACTGTGCACCTGCGCGGAAAGCTCGCCAAAGGCAAGGTCGAGCTCATAGTGCCCGCGGGGTGGGCGACCGATGGGCCGAAGCAGGTCCGGTCCGGCTCACGCGCCGATGTGACCTTCACAGTCACCCCGTCGGCCACTGCGACGGTCGACCAGAACGCCCGGATCGCTGCGCACTACACGACAGCGAAGGCGTCCGGCTACACGGACAACATCGTACGGATCGTCGCTGCGGCCGAGGGGCGCTTCCAGCGGTGGGGGAACTGGCAGGAGTACGACCAGTGGCTGGAAACCGTTGCACCGCAGGCGAATCGGCTCGGCCGGTCGCAGGCGATCCAGTCGATGGGTATCGGGCAGAGCATCGACGTACCGGTCGTAGTACACAACTGGTCGGCTCAGCCGCAGAGTGGTGCGGTGTCGCTGGAGGTGCCGTCCAACTTCACTCTGGATGCCGCCTCCAAGCCGTACACGTTGCAGCCCGGTTCCGACACCACCGTGACCTTCAGACTGACCAACACCGACACTGCACTCCCAGGGCAGCAGAACGTGTCGATACCGATCCGAACGGCGTCCGGTAGCGAGACCCTGACGCTAAGCCTCGTCCCAACGACAGTGATCCCGCAGGCAGCAGTAGCGGTCGACGGAAAGGCCGCACCGGGTGAGTACCCGGGCCCGACGCTCGACGTGAACCGCATCTGGCAAGGCGCCTCCGGCTGCACCGGTCCGGCCGACTGTGGCAGCACAGCGAAGGTCAGCTGGTCGGACGATGCGATGTACTTCTTCATCCACGTCAACGACGACTACCAGTCGTACGCCGTCACACCGGCGGAGTGTGTTGGCCACTGGCAGGCGGACTCCGTGGAGATCCTCCTGGACCCCCGCGGTACGGCGTCACAGTCGCTGATGGACACCGCCAACACGTTCAAGCTCGGCATCTTCCCGTTCAGCCAGACCGGTAAGCCCTGCTGGTCGCGCGACGCCGACAACAAACAGGGTCCCGCACCAGGTGTCGAGGTGGCCTCGACTGCGCAGTGGGTGGGCAGCAACGAGACCACCGTCCCGCATGCGTACGCCGGTGGTGGTTACGACCTCGAGGTGAAGATCCCGCTCGCGCTACTGCCGGCTGCGGTCGACCCGGCCCGGCTCGGGCTCAACATCACGCCGTACGACAACGACGACACCTCAGCGCCTGGTACGACGACGCTGCGGCACATCGACCAGAGCACTCGGCTCGGATGGTCCGCACTCGGTTCCGTGCAGTCGGATCCGTACCGCTGGGGTCTGGCGACACTCCCCGGGTACACCCCACCCGCCGACCGGCCAACCGTCCCCGGGCCGCCGGATGTCTCCAGTCCGAACCTCAACGGCGCCCTGTCCCCGCAGACCATCGCCCAGTCCGCAGAGAACGGCGTACCGATCTCAGGACGCGTCCCCAGCACAGACCTGCAGATCCGGTACGCCGCTCTGCGGGGTAACGCCGTGGACATCGTCACCACGTCTCGTGGGAAGGGGACTGCCCGCGCCTTCCTGACGACTGGTGAGCTCGGGGCGATCCCGGTCTGGACTACCAGTTGCACCGGCGACCCGTTCACGCCCTGTGCGGTGACGGATGGTGGAATCCCGCCCTGGGCTCCGGACATGAGTGGGCGCCTGGTGAAGCAGGCCGAGCAGCAGATCACTCGCGGCGCACAGGTGTGGTCGATCCCGCTCACGGCGGCGCAGCGGCAGAAGCTGGCACAGGACGGCCGGCTGCTGATCTCCTACGAGACCGCAGCCGACCAGGTCCAAGCGTTCGCCATCACATTGAACGCGCGTCGGCTCAGCGGGCCGCGATGAAGGTCAGACCGGCGTTAGCTGTCGAGAGGGTGAGATTGCCGGCGTCGATCTTGTAGGTCATCTTGCCCTTGAGCCCGTTGACCAGCGCCTTTTGCATCGCGCCCTCAGCCTCGGCGCACGCTCGGTCGGTGACGGCCAGTTCGCCGAAGGTGATGGTGTTGCCGGCCCGCGCGACCTTGCCGTTCAGGTCGTTGCAGCCGGTGAAGCCGGTGACCCGGTCGCCGTTGAAAGTGATCCAGGCCTTCTCCGCGCCCTGCTGGTGTCCGACCGAGTCGTAGTCGATCACGCCGTTCAACGTCCACTTGGTGCCGTCGATGGCGGCGTCCGGTTCGACGATCTCGCGGTCGGTGAACGCAATCGTCGTACCGCCGGAGACGACGGTGAGGGTGTTCCCGGAGAGCTGCCAGGTCGGCTTGCTCTGCAGCAGGTTGCTCAACCAGCTGTCCAGCTGCTCGCGGCCCGGGCAACCCATGGCGGTCATGGCCGGCGGGTCCTTCAGCGTGATCTTGCCGTTGGCGGTCGACACCGGGGCCTGCATCGTGTTGCAGCCGGCGTCGGCGATCAACCGGCCGTCGTCGGTGAAGTTCAGTCGCACGCGAGTGTCCGGCGACGGTGGCGGGCCGTCACCCTCCTGGGTGATGGAGGTCGACAGGTAGGTCTTGCCGGTCAGTGTTCCTCCGGCGGCCGACTCGTTCCCGCAGGCGGCGAGTCCGAGCAGGAGGAGGCCGGCTCCGGCGAGGGCAGTCATCCGCATCTTCACACTGTAGGGACGCGGAAGGTGAGCGCCGCGTTGCAGGCTGTCGAAGCGTCAAGGGCGCGTAAAGTCGGTGGAACCCCTCGGTTGGGGGTAGCGCATCAGGTCACGGTTGGATAACGTCGGCGCGCTGACAGACCACGGCCGGCAGCGCCGGTCCCACTGGGGATCCAACCGCAACAGGTAGGGCCGATGCTGTAAGTGCTGGGGCAACACAGTGCCGGCTCGTCGACAGACGAAGGATCGTTACGCATGCCCCCCACCCGAACTGCCCGGCGCCGACTGGTCGTCCCGGCGGTCTTCCTTGCTCTGGTCGCGCTGGTCGCTGTCCCGATCGCCGTTCAGGCAGCCAAGGAGAACCCCGTCGTCGCGAGCACCACCAGCGCCACGGACAGCACGGTCACCACCCTCCCGAGCGTCGGACGCGTCGAGAGCTGTGTCCTCGACAAGTACTCCGGCTGCACCGTCCTGCACGGCTTCGGCAAGAAGCCGGTCGCGATCACCGCGATCGCCTCCGGACCCGCGCAGCTGTCGATCGACCCCGCGAAAACCACCGACAAGAGCTACCGGCTGCACGCCGTGCGGCGCGACGGCAAGAGCTATCGCGACGGGACACGGCTGCGCTACACCGCGCACTACGACTTCGTCGCCGCGCCGGCGCAGCCCCCGACGCCCAAGCCGCCGACCACTGCACCGACGCCTACCAAGCCGCCGACCGTCACACCGAAGCCAACAGTGACCCCGAAGCCCACGGTCACACCGAAGCCGACCACCACCCCCACGAGTACGCAGCCGACCAGCAACCCGGGCCAGACCTGCACCAAGCCGACGTGGACCACCACGGCGACCGGCAACCAGGGTGAGGGCCGGACTTACGGCCAGTACTACGTCCACAACAACATGTGGAACAACCACAACGGCACGTACACGATGGCCGTCTGCAACTACAACAGGTGGTACGAGGACGTCACCCAGTCGCGGCCGGGCGACAACGGCGTACAGGCGTATCCGAATGTGCACAAGGATTACGACGACTTCCCGCTGGCCAGGATCCAGTCCGCCAAGTTCGCCGCGACCGCGCCGGACTGTGCCGGCTGCATCTACAACATCGCCTTCGACGTCTGGATCAACGAGGGCTTCGAGAACGAGCTGATGATCTGGACGCAGAACCACGGCCAGACCCCGGCCGGTTCCAAGATCGGTACGACGACGATCGGCGGCCACGCGTACGAGGTCTGGAAGGCCGGCGGTAACACCAAGCCCGGCGGCATCTTCACCTACAAGTCCGTCAACACCCAGACCTCCGGAACCATGCCGCTGCAGGCCTTCTTCAAGGACCTCGAGGCGCGCAAGTGGATCCCCGCCAACTCCACGACCTGGCAGGTGGATTACGGCGTCGAGGTCGTCTCCACCAACAACACCAAGCAGCGCTTCACGTTCAACGCTTTCGAGATCCAGGAGAGCTGAGGACCTAGGCCGTCAGACCGGTTGCGTAGGGTCTCCTGCGTGACCGGTTTGGTGATTTTCGACAACGACGGCGTACTGGTGGACTCGGAGCGGCTGGCCAACACGATCCTGGCCGAGCTGCTGACCGAGGCGGGACTGCCGTACACGTTCGACGAAGCAGTACGGGACTTCATGGGCGGGAGCATGAAGTCGATGCGGGCGAAGGCCGAGGCCCGGCTCGGGCGGGCGTTACCGGCCGAGCTCGAGGATCGGTACCACCAGCGGCTGTTCGACGGGTTCGCGAACCTGCAGGCGATCGAGGGGGTCGAGGACGTCCTCGACGAGCTCGACGCGACCGGTACGCCGTACTGTCTCGCGTCCTCGGGGACCCACCAGCGGATCCGGCTGGCGCTGACCACGGTCGGTTTCCTGGACCGGTTCGCGGGCAGAATCTTCAGTGCCGAGGACGTCGCGCACGGCAAACCCGCGCCCGATCTGTTCCTGCACGCGGCCGCCACCCTGGGCGTGCAACCGGCTGACTGCGTCGTGGTCGAGGACAGCCCACTCGGCGTCGCCGCCGCCAACGCGGCCGGTATGACGGTCTTCGGCTACGCGGGGATGACGGACCCCGCGAAGCTCGCCGACGCGCGTCAAGTTTTCCACAAGATGACATCCCTGCCGGGATTGATCGCGGCGGCCTGAGACACTGGGAGGGCTATGCCTACTCACCAGTCACCCGGTAGCCACCCGCCTCGCGAGCGTCCGACGCGCGCGGAGGCGATCGTCGACCTGGCCGCGATCCGGCACAATGTGGCCACGCTGCGTGACCGTGCCGAGGGTGCGCAGCTGATGACGGTGGTCAAGGCCGACGGGTACGGGCACGGCATCGTGCCGGTCGCCCAGGCCGCTCGCGCCGCCGGTGCGGACTGGATCGGTGCGGCCGTTCTGGAGGAAGCGCTCGCGCTGCGGGACGCCGGTGACACCGGTCCGATCTTCTGCTGGCTGACTACTCCGGGTGAGCCGCTGGCCGAGGCGATCGAAACCGGGATCGACCTGTCCGCGGGTGCGCCCTGGGAGATCGACGAGCTGGCTGCCGCGGTCGACGACCGCCCGGCCCGGGTGCACCTGAAGATCGACACGGGCATGAGCCGGGGCGGCGCCGTACCGGAGGAGTGGCCGGCGTTGATCCGCGCGGCGCTGCGGGAGCAGGCCGCCGGGCGGATCGAGATCAAGGGCATCTGGTCGCACCTGGCGCAGTCGGACGAGCCGAAGAGCGCGATCAACGAGGCGCAGCTGGCGACGTTCCTCGAGGCGATCGAGGTGGCCGAGTCTTTCGGGGTAGAGGCCGAGTTCAAGCACTTGGCGAATTCCGGTGCCACGCTGAAGCTCCCCGAGACCCATTTCAACCTCGTTCGGCCGGGCGTCGCGACGTACGGGCTCTCGCCGTTCGGGCACGCACTGAGCGCGAGCGAGCTTGGCCTGCGGCCCGCGATGACGCTGAAGGCGCGGCTCGCGATGGTGAAGCGGGTGCCGTCCGGTGTGGGAGTTTCGTACGGACTGACCTGGACGGCGCCGCGGCCGTCGACGCTCGGGCTGATCCCGCTCGGGTACGGCGACGGTCTGCCGCGGCACGCGTCGAACGGTGCCCCCGTGCAGTCGGCCGGTGGGCGCCGCAGTGTGGTCGGCCGGATCTGCATGGACCAGTGCGTGGTGAACCTCGAGGACGACGACGTCGCGGCCGGGGACGAGGTCGTGCTGTTCGGGCCAGGGACGGCGGGGGAGCCGACCGTCGACGACTGGGCCGACGCCGCGCACACGATCAACTACGAGATCGTCACCCGGCTCGGGCCGCGGATCCCGCGGCGCTACATCGACAGTGCTGCGGTCGAGGAGTAGGAGATGTCGAAGGCAGGACGGACCGCTGGCCTCATCGGAGCCGCGGTCGGAGTGCTGGCCGCCGGTGCGGCCGCCGGAGTTGCGGTCGAGCGCACGGTCATCGGACGCCGGTCCGGTCAGCGTGCGCAGTTGGAGGCGGAGCCGTTCGGTTCCCTGCGTGGCACTCCGCATGTTTTCACCGCTGACGACGGTGTCGAGTTGTACGTCGAGGTCGACGAGCTGAAGCGGTCCCGGCGACCGGCGCCGCCGCCGAAGAAACGTTTTGGGCGGAAGTTGCCGTTGCCGCCGGAGGATCTGACGGTGGTGTTCGCGCACGGGTACGGGCTGAACATGGACCTCTGGCACTTCGAGCGCCGCGATCTCGCCGGAATCGGCAAGATGGTGTTCTACGACCAGCGGTCGCACGGGCGGTCGGGGCGATCGCCCAAGGAGAACATCAGCATCGACCAGCTCGGGCGCGATCTGCACGGGATCATCTCGGAGTACGCACCGACGGGTCCGGTGATTCTGGTCGGGCACTCGATGGGCGGGATGACGATCATGGCGCTCGCCGACCAGTACCCGGAGCTCTTCGGGGACCGGATCATCGGCGTCGGACTGTGCTCGACGAGTGCGGGGCAGCTGGACGACGTGCCGATCATCCTGCCGGGACTGCCCGGCCGGTGGTTGCGGAAACTCGCGCTCCCGACGGTGTCCGCGCTGGCCCGGGTCCCGGATGCGGTCGAGCGGGGGCGGAAGGCGGGGACGGACATCAGCTATCTGCTGACCCGGCAGTACGCGTTCGGCTCCGAGGTGCCACCGGCGTTCACCGAATTCGTGAACGAGATGATCGCGGCGACCCCGATCTCGGTGATCGCGGACTTCTACCCGATCTTCGCGCTGCACGACAAGTACGCCTCCCTCGAGCCGCTGCAGAAGGTCGAGTGCGTGGTGATCGGCGGCGACAAGGACGCACTCACCCCGTTCGCGCACGCCGAGGAGATCGTCCGCCGGGTCCCCGGCGCCGAGCTCGTCGAGGTTCGCAACTGCGGTCACCTCGGCCTGGTCGAGCACCACCGTGAGTTCACCGCCGCCCTTCTTGGGATGATCGAGCGAGCCGAACTCTCCCTGGAATGATGTGAAGCATGACCGACCTGCATGTCGTTGACGCGACGTCCGAGCACGTGGACGAGATCGTCACGGTGATTCACCACGCTTTTTCCTCCCGCCGGGTGCTCGATCCGCCGTCCACGGCGTTGAGCGAGAACGCGACCACGGTGGCGGCGGCGATCGCGCAGTACGGCGGTCTGCTGGTTCGCATCGACGGGGCGCCGGCGGGGGCGGTGCTGTTCGAGGTGTCGGGTGATGTGCTGGTGCTGCGCCGGGTCTCGGTCGACCCGCGGCATCAGGGTCGTGGGGTCGCGTCGGCGATGGTCGGGTGCGCCGAAGAAGTCGCGGTACGGCGTGGGCTCGCGCGGGTGCGGTTGGTTGCGCGGGTCGAGTTGCCGGACACCGTGGAGTTCTGGCGCCGGCGTGGGTATTCGGTGGTCGAGCAGCAGGGGCAGAACCTGATCTACGCCAAGGCGATGCCGGTGGAGCGGACCGTGCCGACGGCTGAGGAGATGCGGGCGATCGGTGAGGAGCTGGCCGGGCAGTTGCGGGCGGGCGACGTACTGGTGCTGTCCGGTGATCTCGGGGCCGGGAAGACGACGTTCACGCAGGGGCTGGGTGCTGGGTTGAAGGTGCGGGGTGACATCACGTCGCCGACCTTCGTGATCTCGCGGGTGCATCCGTCGCTGAGTGGTGGACCGGCGTTGGTGCACGTGGACGCTTATCGGCTCGGTGGGTTTGCTGAGCTGGACGACCTCGACCTGGATGCGAGTCTGGACGACGCCGTCACGGTGGTCGAATGGGGTCACGGGCTTGCCGAGGCGCTGGCACCGGACCGGCTCGACATCGTCGTGACCCGCGGCGACGACGACACCGACGAGACCCGTGAGCTGCGGATCATCCCGGTGGGACCGCGCTGGGCGGCGTCCGGCGTACGGATCTCGGTACTGGAGAAGAACTGACATGCTGCTTGCCTTCGACACCTCAAGTGCCGCCGTCACCGTCGCCATCGCCGACCCGGTCACCGGCGCGGTCGTCGCCTCGTCGACCACAGTCGACGCCCTCCGTCACGGCGAACTCCTCGCCCCCGCCATCGCCGCCGCCCTAGCCGAGGCAGGCTGCACCGCCCGAGACCTGACCCGCATCGCAGTAGGCGTAGGCCCTGGCCCGTTCACCGGACTACGCGTAGGACTAGTCACCGCCCGCACCATGGCCGACGTGCTGGGCATCGAGGTAGCAGGAGTCTGCAGCCTCGACATCCTCGCCCACCAGTCCGAGTTGGCATCCCCGGTAGCCGTAGCCACCGACGCCCGCCGCAAAGAGATCTACTGGGCGCTCTACGACGGCCCCGCCCCCAACGGCACCCGCCGCCGCCTGGAAGGCCCAGCCGTAGACAAACCAGCCAACGTAGCCCACGTCCTCTCAGGCCTCCCAGTCATCGGCCGAGGAGCAGTCCTGTACGCCGACGCACTGGGCATCCCCGCCTCCGCTGGAGCACCCCCAGCCAATGCGCAAGCGCCCAACCCCACCACCCCAGCCACCGGCGAGGGGCTCGGCGCGTCGTCCCCCTCAGCACAGTCCGGGGCGGCGGCCTCAGCCACGGGGGATGGGCTTGCGGGGGACTCCTCATCCCCCTCAGCGCAGTTCGTTGTGGAATATCCTTCGGCGGAAGTGCTTGCTCGTGGGGTTGCGCTCGGGACTCTGGAGATTGTTGCTCCTGACCCGCTTTATCTGCGGCGGCCTGATGTCACCATGTCGGGTGGGCCCAAGAGTGTGTTGACCAAGTGAGACCGGCTATTCGGCCGGCTGTGGTTGGCGACTTGCCGGGGATTGTGGAGCTGGATGAGGTGTGCTTCGGGCTGGAGGCCTGGAGTCGCGTCGCTTGGGAAGGTGAGTTCGAGCGGCTGGCTGAGGATCGGGTGATTCTCGTCGCGGACGAAGGTGCCCTGGCTGGGTATCTCGTGTTGCTGGTGCCGGCGGTTGAGGTGGATGTGGTGGAGTTGTTGCGGATCGCGGTGGCGCCGGGCGAACGGCGTACCGGGATCGGGCGGCAGTTGATGACGGCCGCGCTCGCGCGGTGCGCCGGGCGGACGGTTCTGCTGGAGGTTGCCGCGGGCAACGAGTCGGCGATCGGTCTGTACGGCGGGTTCGGGTTCGACGAGATCAGCCGGCGGCGCGGGTACTACGCCGGTGGCGAAGATGCGGTGATCATGCGGTGGCGGGAGACAGCGTGAGCAAGACAGAACCTCTGATCCTCGGGATCGAGACGTCGTGTGACGAGACCGGGGTCGGCATCGTGCGCGGGCAGACGTTGCTCGCCGACGCGATCGCGTCCAGTGTCGAGGAGCATGCGCGGTTCGGCGGCGTCGTACCGGAGGTGGCCAGCCGGGCGCATCTCGAGGCGATGGTGCCGACCATCCGGCGCGCCTGCGAGACCGCCGGGATCAAGCCGACCGACGTCGACGCGGTCGCCGTCACCAGCGGACCCGGCCTGGCCGGTGCACTGCTCGTCGGTGTCGCGGCCGCGAAGGGCCTGGCGCTGTCGCTGGACAAACCCTTGTACGGCGTCAATCACCTGGCCGCGCATGTTGCCGTCGACACCCTCGAGCACGGCGATCTGCCGAAGGGTGCGATCGCGATGCTGGTATCCGGCGGGCACTCGTCGCTGCTCGCGGTCGAGGACATCACCGAGGGCGTGCAGCCGATGGGCAGCACCATCGATGACGCCGCGGGTGAGGCGTTCGACAAGGTGGCGCGCGTGCTGGGGCTGCCGTTCCCCGGTGGTCCGTATATCGACAAAGCGGCTCGTGACGGCGGCGACCGGCTGTATGTGCGGTTCCCGCGCGGACTCACCTCGCAGCGCGATCTCGAGCGGCACCGGTTCGACTTCTCCTTCTCCGGTTTGAAGACCGCCGTCGCGCGCTGGGTCGAATCGCGCCGGCGTGACGGCGAGGACGTCCCGGTGAACCACATCGCGGCCGCGTTCCAGGAGGCGGTCTGCGATGTGCTGACCCGCAAGGCGATCGACGCCTGCAAGGACCGCGGTTACGAGCACCTGCTGATCGGTGGCGGTGTCGCAGCGAACTCCCGGCTCCGCCAGATGGCCGAAGAACGGTGCGCCGCGGCCGGAATCGCCGTACGGGTCCCGCGTCCTGGCCTGTGTACCGACAACGGTGCGATGGTCGCGGCACTGGGATCCGAATTGGTGCGGGCCGGCAAAACGCCGTCGCCGCTGGGTCTGCCGGCCGACTCGTCGATGCCGATCACGGAGGTGCTGAACAAGTGAAGTGGTCCCACCGGGATGGTTTCGAGGCCGACGACGATCCGGCGCGCATCGATGTGGACGTCGTGCACGGCTTCCTCAGTACGGCGTACTGGTCGCCCGGCGTACCGCGTGACGTGGTGGCGCGGGCGATCGAGGGGTCGCTGAATGTCGGCGTGTACACGTCGGACGGGGAGCTGGTCGCGTTCGCGCGGGCGGCGACGGATCGGGCGACGTTCGCGTGGATCGCGGATGTGTTCGTGCTGCCGGAGTACCGCGGGCATGGGCTCGGGAAGTTCGTGGTGACGTCGCTGCTCGAGCATCCGGAGCTGAAGGGCATGCGGCGCGTGATGCTGGCGACGAGGGACGCACACGAGCTCTACCGTCAGTACGGCTTCAAGGAGCTGCCCGACCTGACCACCATGATGGTCATCCGCCGGGACCCGGCCGAGCTGTACGGCGAACAGTGAGACGACCCGGCGTCGACCTCCTCTGGAATCCGCCGGGTGCAACGGATCTGGTCCTGCTGGCCCACGGCGGCTACGAAAACTCGCGCAAGAACCCGCACCTGTGGCGAGGCCCCATCCTTCGCATGTGGCCCTTCGCCGCAGCTCTGCGCACGGCAGTCCCATCGGCAGCCGTCGGCCTGATGCGCTACCGCTACCGCGGCTGGAACGACGCAGGCGATCCCGCGGCCGACCTCCGCGCGGTCCTCGACGAACTACCGTCGCTGATCGAGCGCGTCGTACTGATCGGCCACTCGATGGGCGGCCGCACAGTCGTCGCCGCCGGCGCTCACCCGCGCGTGGCCGGCGTCCTCGGCCTAGCCCCCTGGCTGCCCGCAAACGAACCGCTCACCACCCTGCGTCCGCCCGTGATGTTTGCCCACGGCAACGACGACACCGTCACCTCCCCAGCCGAAACCCGCGCCTACGCCAACCGCCTCCGCACCGCCGGCACCCCAGTCACCGTCGTCCTCCTCCCCGGTGAAACCCACGCCATGCTCCACCGCCCCACCGACTGGACCACCCTGGTCACCACCTTCACCCACCAAGCGCTGACCGCCCCCGGCTCCCCCGAACCCGCCACCACCCCGTGGGCAACCGACGCCCCGGAGTATCACGCGCCGGAGAGTGGTACACGCGGCGGAGACTGGGAGTGGCCCGAGACCGCGCCGCAAACCTCCACTGCGAAAGCCGTCCTCCATCTAGCCCGAATCCGCCTAGGCACGCCAGTCCGCCAACGCTTCCGCACCAACCACCCCACCCCCAACAACACCACCACCCCCTAACCCACCCCCCAGCCGCGAGCCCCCCACCAACCACATCCCCCACGCACGACCGACCGCATCCGGTGCACACGAGCAACCGCATCCCGCACCCACGACCGACCGCATCCCGTGCGCACGACCGACCGCATCCCGCGCACGAGCGCTCACCCCGCGCCCGGCGTAAGCGCGGCGCCTTGTGCGCCCCTCAACCACGTCCTGCGTGCACGGGTGGTCGAGACGGCTTGAGGTGGGTGTGGTGGGCTGCTTTGTGCGTGCTTCGACCGCGTGCTGGGTGGGTGGTTGGGTGCGCGGGGCGGACCGCCACGCCATCACAATTTCGGGCGCGACGACGGCCGGAGCGGGGGTGGAGGGGCCGACGGGCAGTTGTGATGGGCCTGGGGTCCGGTCACTTGAGGCGCGGGGCCCAGAGGTCGGGCCGCTCGAAGACGGGTGTCCGGGCAGGGGCTGAGAGCTGCCCCGAGTGGTGTGGCCGCAGCGCGGGGGAGGGGGTGGCGCGGGGAAGGCGCGCGCGGAGGAGGGCGCCGGGGTGGAGAGGTGAAGACCTGGGGCGGTGTTGCCGCTTGGGCCCCAGGTAAGCGGT
>NZ_JBHJQQ010000004.1:504215-558426 GCF_042262745.1 Kribbella sp. NPDC056345
GAGGGGGTGGCGCGGGGAAGGCGCGCGCGGAGGAGGGCGCCGGGGTGGAGAGGTGAAGACCTGGGGCGGTGTTGCCGCTTGGGCCCCAGGTAAGCGGTCAGCGGCCGACCGGTTCTGCTCCAGAGGGTGCCGGAGGTGGGTGAACGGGGCGCTGCGGTGGCGTGACGTCTTAGTGGCGGGCCCCCGGGGAGTGCATCAACTGGACGCAGCACCTCGTCCGCCGGCTAATCACCCGGGGGCCCGCTCGTGACTCGATCATATGTTCGAGTGTGCTCCGAGCGCAAGTCCGGGGTCAGGCCCGGCGGCAGGAGTAGGCGACGGCGTCGCGGCCGATGCGGGTGATGACTAGGGTGGCCGCGGTGGTGCCTTTGGGGGCGAGCTTCTTGCGGAGTACGGCGGGGTCCAGGTCGACGCCGCGTTTCTTGATCTCGAGGGTGCCGATGTCCTGAGCGCGAACCCAGGCGCGGAGGGCCTTCTCCTTGTAGGGCAGTTGCTCGACGATCTCGTACGCCGAGGCCAGCGGCGTCGGCACGAGCTTGTCCGCGGTCACGTAGGCGATCCGCGGATCCAGCAGCCACCCGTCGACCGCGGCGGCCACAGCTGTGACCAGACCGGCCCGTACGACGGCGCCGTCCGGCTCGTACAGGTAGTTGCCGACCGGACCGCTCTCCGTCTCCGGCGCCTCCGTCACAGTCGCGCCACCCGGCAACAACGTCGCCCGTCGCGCAGTACCGGAGTACAAAGCACCGGACCACAGTGCGGCCTCTTTGACCTCACCCGCGTCGCTGATCCACTCAGCCTCAACCCCATCCGGTACGGCGTCGTGCGGGATCCCGGGTGCGACCTTCACACAAGCGGTCCGCTCCAGCAGTCCCGTGATGAAGGTCCACGGCGGCGAGTAGGCGTTGTGATCGAACACGCGCCGCCCGTCCGCTCGCCGTGCCGGATCGGCGAACACCACGTCGTACGGCGTGAGGTCCGCGATCTCGGCGTCGCCGACGAGCACCTCGCCCGGCAGATCCAGCGCTGCGAGGTTGGCGCGTGCTGCTGCGGCCGTCTCGGGATCACGCTCGACACCGGTGACCCGCAGGCCGGCGCGGGCGGCGCTGATCAGGTCACCGCCGATTCCGCAGCCCAGGTCGATCACCCTGCTCCCCGGCAGGGCCGCAGCGATCCGTGCGGCCCGGTGGGTGCCCACTACGGTTCGGGTGGACTGCTCGTAGCCGTCCGGGGTGAAGTACATCCGCGCTGCGTCCGCACCGAACTTCGCGACCGCCCGGTACCGCAGTGCGGCCTGCGTGACCGCAGCACTGACCAGGGCGCCGTCGTACCGGCGTCGGAGCTTCTCGACGACCTGTAGCTCTCGACCCACCTCGTACTCCGCACAGGCGGCTGCCAGGACCTCAGGGTTGTCCAGCAGGGAGGTGACGGTCACCCGCACACTTTAGAGCGGGCTGGAACAGGTCTTGCTCCAGCTGCGGGTGGAGGTGGAGTAGAGGCGCCAGTTCATCGCTGAGCGGGTCTTGGGGCCGTAGATGCCGTCCACGACGATCTTGTGCTTGCGCTGAACCATGGTGACCACGGCGCGGGTGTTCTTGCCGTAGATACCGTCGACGGTGAGTTTGGTGCCGTAGCAGGAGTTCAGGTTGCGCTGCAGGACCTGGATGGCGGTCAGCGGATCACCGGTCCGGTCGGAGCCGCGGTGCGGGGTGTCGCCGTACTTGAGGTTGCAGTTGGTGCTGGAGCTGCCGTTGACCGACGGCATCGGGATGCCCCAGGTCTTGCTGACCGGGATGAGCCGTGCGGAGCGGCACTGACCTAGCTTGGCTTCGGCCGCGGCTGCTGCCTCGAGCGAGACGTGGTCGCCGGCCTTGTCCGTGGTGAGCGGAGCGGCCTGGTCGCTGGCCGGCTTCGGCGCTGCCGCCTGCTGCTTCTTGGAGGCGTTCGCCGCGACCGCACCGACCGCCAACGCACCTACGGCGGCGAGCACCACGAGGGTGCGGCCGGAGAGTTTCGGCAGTTTGGGGAGCGTGAAAGCCATGAGAAGACGGTCCCACGCCGGCCCGGCTTAGGCCAGCGCGTGACCACTATCTGCACACGCCCGGATGCTCAGAGCTTGTCGTAACAGCCCTGGCTCCAGACCTTCTTCGACGGGTTGTACATCCGCCACTTCATCGCCGACCGCGTCTGCGGACCGTAGACGCCGTCCGCGGGGAGCTTGAGCTTCTTCTGGACAGCCTTCACGGCATCGCGGGTCTTGGCGCCGTACCGGCCGTCCTTGGCCAGCTTGGAGCCGTAGCAGTAGTTGAGGTTGCTCTGCAGTGCCTGGATGGCCCGGGCCGGGTCGCCGAACGGGTTCTTCGGGTCGCGGTGCGGGTTGTCGCCGTACTTGAGGTTGCACGTGGTGCTGGTGCTCTCCCACTCGCCCGGGACGAACACCGTCCAACCGCTCCCGACCTTCTTGAAGGTCGCGGAGTCGCACTGGCTGAGCGGTGCGGCGGAGGCGGGGGCTGCTGCGGCGACCAGTGGCGTGACGGCGAGAGCGGCCACGGCGATGGTGGACTTCAGTAGGCGCATGGACATGGTGACCCTCCAACGTCCGGACCCCGTCCGATCGGGTTCCTGTGGGGGGTCAGACTCCGGTGCGTGGTCAAGAGTTGCCCGGAGTGAGCGCTCCTGGCGAGATTGATCTGGCACTCGAGTTGACCGAGTGCTAATCGCGGCCTAGATTCGGTGTTGGCACTCTCCTAGTGAGTGTGCCAACGGTCCGGCCTCCTGAGCCCCGCGACGGCAGGGGAGCGCGACCGCGCAGCACCACAGACAAAAATGCGAATCGACCGTGGAGGTCAGCAAGTGTCGGTCACGATCAAGCCGCTCGAGGACCGTGTCCTCGTCGCGCCGCTCGAAGCCGAGCAGACCACGAAGTCCGGCCTGGTGATCCCGGACACCGCCAAGGAGAAGCCCCAGGAGGGCGAGATCCTCGCCGTCGGTCCGGGCCGGATCGACGACAACGGCAACCGCGTCCCGCTGGACGTCGCTGTCGGCGACAAGGTCATCTACTCCAAGTACGGCGGCACCGAGGTCAAGTACGACGGCCAGGACTACCTGATCCTGGGCGCCCGCGACATCCTCGCAGTCGTCAGCAAGTGACGACCGCCCACTGTTCCTGACTGACACCGCCCCGGCCGCCTCTGGCACCGGGGCGGAGCCGGTCAGGACAGTGGGACCTGGATCGAAGCCTGCTACGCGAGACATTCAGAAAAGGACTGGTTTTCTTCATGCCGAAGATCCTCGAGTTCGACGAGAACGCTCGGCGCGCGCTGGAGCGTGGCGTCGACAAGCTCGCGAACACGGTGAAGGTGACGCTGGGCCCGAAGGGCCGCTACGTCGTCCTGGACAAGAAGTGGGGCGCCCCGACCATCACCAACGACGGTGTGACCGTCGCCCGTGAGGTCGAGCTGGACGACCCGTTCGAGAACCTTGGTGCGCAGCTGGCCAAGGAGGTCGCCACCAAGACCAACGATGTCGCCGGTGACGGCACCACCACCGCGACGGTGCTGGCGCAGGCACTGGTGCACGAGGGCCTGCGGGCCGTCGCCGCCGGGGTCAACCCGATGGGCCTCAAGCGCGGGATCGAGGCGGCTGTCGAGGCCGTCTCCGCGCGGCTCGTCGAGACCGCCCGGCCGGTGGACGACAAGGGCGACATGGCCCACGTCGCCACCATCTCCGCCCGGGACGCCGAGATCGGCACCCTGATCGCGGACGCGTTCGACAAGGTCGGCAAGGACGGTGTGATCACCGTCGAGGAGTCGAACACCTTCGGGACCGAGCTCGAGTTCACCGAGGGTATGCAGTTCGACAAGGGCTACATCTCGCCGTACTTCATCACCGACGCCGAGGCCGGCGAAGCGGTGCTGGAGGACCCGTACATCCTGATCCACCAGGGCAAGATCTCCGCGATCGCGGACCTGCTGCCGCTGCTGGAGAAGGTCGTGCAGTCCGGCAAGACGCTGCTGATCATCGCCGAGGACGTCGAGGCCGAGGCCCTGTCCACCCTCGTGGTGAACAAGATCCGCGGCAACTTCACCTCCGTCGCCGTCAAGGCGCCGGGCTTCGGTGACCGCCGCAAGGCGATGCTCGAGGACCTCGCCGCCCTCACCGGCGCCCAGGTCATCGCGCCGGAGGTCGGGCTGAAGCTCGACCAGGTCGGCCTCGAGGTGCTCGGTACGTCGCGCCGGATCGTCGTCACCAAGGACAACACCACTGTTGTCGAGGGTGCCGGCAAGGCCGACGACATCGAGGGCCGGGTCAACCAGATCAAGGCCGAGATCGAGCGGACCGACTCCGACTGGGACCGCGAGAAGCTGCAGGAGCGGCTGGCGAAGCTCGCCGGCGGCGTCTGCGTGATCAAGGTCGGCGCGGCCACCGAGGTCGAGCTCAAGGAGAAGAAGCACCGGATCGAGGACGCCGTCTCCGCGACGCGCGCCGCGATCGAAGAGGGCATCGTCGCCGGTGGCGGCTCTGCTCTGGTGCACGCTGCCACGGTGCTGGACGACGGCCTGGGCCTCGAGGGCGACGAGCTCGCGGGTGTCCGGATCGTCCGCAAGTCGGTCGTCGAGCCGCTGCGCTGGATCGCCGAGAACGGTGGCTACGAGGGGTACGTCGTGACCTCGAAGGTTGCCGAGCTCGAGATCGGCAGCGGTTTCAACGCCGCCACCGGTGAGTACGGCGACCTGCTCGCGCAGGGCGTCCTGGACCCGGTCAAGGTGACGCGTTCCGCGCTCGCCAACGCCGGCTCCATCGCCGCGCTGCTGCTGACGACCGAGACCCTGGTCGTCGACAAGCCCGAGGACGAAGAGCCCGCCGCAGCCGGTCACGGCCACGGCCACGGTCACTGACCTCAGGCAGTAGTTCCACCGCACCGCCCCGGCACCTCGCGTGCCGGGGCGGTGTTTCATTTCCTGCGCCGTACGACGGTTGTGGCGAGTGCGACGGTGATTCCGGCGGCTGCCAGTAGGTAGGTCATGAGCGGGGTCATGTACTTCGTGAGGCTGGGGGCGTCGCTGGGGCCGAGTTGCCAGAGGGCGACTGGTACGGCGTAGGCGGTGGTGAGGGCGGCGGCCCAGAGCCGGACGGTGTGCTGGCGGAGTGCGTTGATGAGGACGACGAGGACTGGGATGCCGGCGAGGAAGGCCCAGCCGGTGAGGACCATGACGGGGAAGGCCCAGGCGGCGATCAGGATGGCGCGTGAGGGGACGCGGGGTGCGGTGGTTGTCATGGTCAGCGGGCCTTCTCGGCGGTGGTTTTGAGGTCGGTGAGCCAGGTGTCGAGGCCTTGGCCGAGGAACTGGCGGGAGAGGGCGGGCATGGACTCGACCTGGGCGCCGGTCCAGGTTTCTTCGGTGCGGACGATGGTGCCGCCGGGGACGGGCTCGAAGGTCCAGACGTGGACGCCGCGGTCGATCCGCAGACCGTCGCCGATGGCCGGGCCGGTCCAGCGCAGGCAGCGGTTGTGCTTGAGCTGGTGAATCGTGGACGTGATCACCAGCGTGGTCGCGGGGGTCACCGGTGTCGCCGGTACCGGCGTGGTCCAGCGGAAGGCTGAGCCCGGGCGGAGCGGGCCGTGGCCAAGGCGCTCGATCGTGGCCACCGGCTTTTGCCAGCGTGGCCAGTTCTTCAGGTCGGTCTGCAGCTTCCAGACCGACCGCACCGGCGCCTTGATGAAGATCTCGTTCCGGTAGCTGATCTTCGCGGCCCGGTCCACGGTCTGCCCCAGGCAGCTCAGCGGAGGTGGCGTGGTGGCGGGCGCCGGACCGGCGAGAAGTGCGGTAGCGGCGATCAGGGCGGTGATGCTCATAGAAGATTCTCCTTAGTAGTTATCGCGTTGGTTAGAAGCTATAACAGCCCAAGCTTGAGAGTCAATAAGAAAAGTGAGAGGTTCTAACCATGGGTCCGAGGGAGCGGTACCGCGAGCAGGTGCGGGACGAGGTCAAGCAGCACGCGTGGGAGCAGATCGCCACGGCAGGTGTCCCGGCGCTCTCGCTGAACGCGATCGCCAAGCAGATGGGGATGAGTGGTCCCGCCCTCTACCGGTACTTCGCCAACCGCGACGAGCTGATCACCGCGCTCATCCGCGACGCGTATCAATCCTTGGCGGACGCTGTGATCACCAAGGAGACCGATCTGCTCGGGCTGGCCGAGACGATTCGGGAGTGGGCCCTGGCTGACCCGCACCGGTACCTGTTGATCTACGGAACGCCGGTGCCGGGCTACCACGCGCCGGCGGACACGACCGCGATCTCCGACCAGGTGATGCAGGTGATTGTCGAAACGGCCGGCGACCCGGCGACCGCCGTACATCGGGGGTTGCTGTTCTGGACCCGGCTGCATGGTGTGCTGTCACTCGAACTGGCTGGGCACTTCACCGGGATGGACGTCGATCCGGCGGCGCTGGTCGCCGAGGAGATCAAGGCGCTACGGGCCGGTAGTCACAGATCGTGATGAAGTGGCCAGTAGTGGCCACGGATTGCCACTAGGCAAGCAGAGATGAGAGCCGTACCATCTTTCACGCTGACCGGTCCGACACGAGGGGGCGAGGGGTGACTGAGGTCCGAGTACCGCACACCCACGACCGGGTCGAGCTCAGGGATCTAGCCGCACTTGCCGGCAACGGGGACCGTACAGCTCTTAACGACCTGCTCACACGGGTGCGCGCCGTCGCGCACCGCTATGTTCGGTCCCGTCTGTGGACCTATCCCGGTGGCGCCGACATGGTCGATGACGTCGCCCAAGAGGTTTGTGTCGCGGTCTTCGGCGCGCTCGGCCGGTACCGTGACGAGGGAAGGCCGTTCGAGGCCTTCGTCTACGGCATCGCCGCCCGCAAGGTCGCCGATGCCCAGCGTGCGTTCGCGGTCGCCGACGTCACCACGCCGGACCTGCCGGACGGTGCGGACGAGTCGCCGACGCCTGAGGAGCACGCGGTCCGGCACTCGGAGGTCCAGCGCATCACGGACCTGATGGAGAAGCTGCCGGAGAAGCTGCGGGAGATCCTGCGGCTCCGGGTGGTGGCGGGAATGTCAGCCGAGGAGACCGGCCGGGCACTGGGGATGACACCGGGGGCGGTGAGGGTCGCACAGCATCGGGCGTTGAACACGCTCAGGGGGTATGTGGGGCATGAGGGACGAGGAGCAGGGGAGGGGCATCATGGCTGACCGATTCGACCTGGACGCGATCGACGCCGATGACGCACTGCTCGACCTGCTGGCTGCTGGAGGGGAGTCCGCGCGGTTCGCGGGCGAGCACGACCCGGCCGTCGCGCTGCTGGCCGAGCTACGGCTGGCCGTGGAGGTCGAGGACGAACTCCCGGTGGAGACGATCGACGACCCGGAGAGCTTCCTGGCGCGTTGCGCCGCGCTGAACCCGGTGACGGACCCGTTCGCCCGCAAGATGGCGGCGCGTGGTCTGGCCCTCGGTGTCGCCGCGGTGGCCGCGCTGTCGGTCTCCGGGGTGGCCGCGGCCGTCAACGGCAATCCGCTGTCGCCGTACGAGAAGGTGATCGAGAAGATCACCGAGGCGGTCACGCCGTCGACGGACTTCCCGAAGGAACAGCTCGACGGGTTCCCGGTCCTCGACAAGGCCAAGATCGTCAAGGTCCAGAAGAACTTCCAGAAGAAGCAGGAAGAGAAGGCCGCCGAGGCCGAGGCCGAGCAGGACAAGACGCTGGCCAACGGTGAGCTGCCGCAGGCGAACGTCGAGCCGCAGCCGCCGCTGTTGCGGCCGCCGGTGGAGACCAAGCCGTCGGTGATCGAGCAGCCGGTTCCGCAGCCGACGCAGCCGACGACCACCCAGCAGCCGCCGGCCGACCCGGAGCCGGGCGACCCGACGACCAAGCCGACCGACCCGGCCCCGACCGACGGGCCGACGACGGAGCCGAGCACACCGCCGGAGACCCCGCCGCCGTCCACGCCGACCGATCCGCCGTCCACGCCGCCGTCGACGGACCCGACCACGCCGCCCACCACGCCGACCAACAACGGCGAGACGGGTAACAACCCGAACCCGGGCAGCACCGACCCGACCACAGTGCCGAGTACGGCGCCGACGGGTGACACCGGCAGCAACCCGGGCCAGGACACGGGGAACACCGACGACCCGGGCGATGGCAAGCCGACGGGTGAGGTCAAGCCCAGTACGCCGCCGCTCGGTGACCAGCAGTCGGGCGACACCAAGCCGGCCGAAAACCCCGCCGAGCCGGGCAAGGTCGTCGTACCGGTGTTGCCGACGCCGTCCGGTGCGCCACCCGAGGTGGCCAGTGCCGTGCAGTTCTTCGGCAAAGGGCTGGAGCTGATCGGCAAGCACTCCAACGGCAAGGTGACGACGGGCTCGGTCCGTGAGCAGTACGCCAAGGGCAAGCACTCCACGGGGTCGTACGCGGAGGGTAAGCACGCGGCGATCGCGCGTACCCACGGCTCGCTCGACGACGCGACCGTACTGCGGATCCTCGGGGTGCTGAACCAGCGCTCCAAGTGAACTGAACGCCGATTCAGGGCCCGGGTGACCACCCGGGCCCTGGTCATGCGTGGAGACCGATTCTGACTCCGGGTAGCGGCGGCATACGATGGTGGTCCGTTCTCGCCGGACAAAGGTGCACGTTTTTCCCATGGACATCACAGCCGCTGGAGTTCCCGACAAGTTTGCCGCGCTCGGCCTGACCTTCGACGACGTGCTGCTGCAGCCCAACGAATCCGATGTCATCCCGTCCGAGGCTGTCACCCGGTCGCGGGTGAGCCGCAATATCGAGGTCAACATCCCGCTGCTGTCCAGTGCGATGGACACCGTCACCGAGGCGCGGATGGCGATCGCCATGGCCCGCCAGGGCGGTCTGGGCGTGCTGCACCGCAACCTGTCGATCGAGGACCAGGCCCAGCAGGTCGACCTGGTCAAGCGCTCGGAGTCTGGGATGATCGCGCAGCCGATCACCATCGGCCCGGATGCCAGCATCGGCGAGGCCGACGCGCTCTGCGCGCAGTACCGGATCTCCGGCGTGCCGGTCGTCGACAACGCCGGCGTCCTGGTCGGCATCGTGACGAACCGTGACATGCGCTTCGAGAGCGACATGAACCGGCCGGTCCGCGAGGTGATGACCAAGCAGCCGCTGATCACCGGCAAGCAGGGCATCTCCGCCGACGACGCGATGGGCCTGCTCAGCAAGCACAAGGTCGAGAAGCTGCCGCTGGTCGACGCGGACGGCAAGCTGACCGGCCTGATCACGCTGAAGGACTTCGTGAAGCGGGACAAGTTCCCGCTCTCCACCAAGGACGAGACCGGCCGGCTCCGGGTCGCCGGTGCGATCGGCTTCTTCGGTGAGGCCTACAAGCGCGCGATGACGCTGGTCGAGGCCGGCGTCGACCTGCTCGTGGTGGACACCGCCCACGGTCATTCGCAGGCGCAGCTGGAGATCATCCGCAAGCTCAAGGCCGACCCCGCGACCCGCGGCGTCGACGTCGTCGGCGGCAACGTCGGCACCCGCGGCGGCGCCCAGGCGCTGGTCGACGCGGGCGCGGACGGCGTGAAGGTCGGCGTCGGTCCGGGCTCGATCTGTACGACGCGCGTCGTGTCCGGCGTCGGTGTCCCGCAGGTCACCGCGATCTACGAGGCCTCGCTGGCCTGCAAGCCGGCCGGTGTCCCGGTGATCGGCGACGGCGGCCTGCAGTACTCGGGTGACATCGCGAAGGCGCTCGTCGCCGGTGCGGACACGGTCATGCTCGGCTCGCTGCTGGCCGGTTGCGAGGAGTCGCCCGGCGATCTCGTCTTCATCAACGGCAAGCAGTTCAAGGCCTACCGCGGGATGGGCTCGCTCGGCGCGATGCAGTCCGGCGGGCTGCGCAAGTCGTACTCCAAGGACCGCTACTTCCAGAGCGATGTCGGCAGCGACGAGAAGCTGATCGCCGAGGGCGTCGAGGGCCAGGTCCCGTACCGCGGTCCCCTGTCGGCCGTCGCCCACCAGCTGATCGGCGGCCTGCGCCAGTCGATGTGGTACACCGGCGCCCGCACCGTGCCCGAACTGCAGGACAAGGGCCGGTTCGTCCGGATCACCTCGGCCGGCCTGCAAGAATCGCACCCGCACGACATCCAGATGACGGTCGAAGCGCCGAACTACTCCGGCCGCTGATCCGCCGGCAAGCGAAGGACACCAGATGACCGAGATCGAGATCGGCCGGGCCAAGCGCGGGCGGCAGGCCTACGCGTTCGACGACATTGCGATCGTGCCGTCGCGCCGGACCCGGGATCCCGAGGAGGTTTCGGTCGCCTGGCAGATCGACGCGTACCGGTTCGAGCTGCCGATCCTGGCCGCGCCGATGGACTCGGTGATGTCACCGGCGACCGCGATCGCGATCGGTAAGGCCGGCGGTCTCGGGGTGCTGAACCTCGAAGGTCTCTGGACGCGGTACGAGGACCCGAGCAAGCTGCTCGAGGAGATCACCTCGCTCGATCGTGAGCTGGCCACACACCGGCTGCAGGAGATCTACTCGGCGCCGATCAAGCCCGAGCTGATCTCGCAGCGCGTGCAGGAGATCCGCGACTCCGGTGTCACGGTCGCCGGCGCGTTGTCGCCGCAGCGGACCAAGCAGTTCGCGAAGCACGTGGTGGACGCAGGGGTCGACCTGTTCGTCATCCGCGGTACGACGGTGTCGGCCGAGCACGTGTCCGGTCAGGCCGAGCCGCTGAACCTGAAGCAGTTCATCTACGACCTCGATGTCCCGGTGATCGTCGGCGGCTGCGCCACCCACCAGGCCGCTCTGCACCTGATGCGGACGGGGGCGGCCGGCGTACTGGTCGGCTTCGGTGGTGGTGCCGCGCACACGACCCGCAAGGTGCTCGGGGTTGCGGTGCCGATGGCGTCCGCAGTGGCCGATGTCGCTGCGGCGCGGCGTGACTACATGGACGAGTCCGGTGGTCGCTACGTGCACGTGATCGCGGACGGTTCGGTCGGCCGCTCCGGCGATGTCGCGAAGGCGATCGCCTGCGGTGCCGACGCCGTCATGGTCGGTTCGCCGCTGGCTCGCGCCAGCGACGCGCCCGGCGGTGGGTACCACTGGGGTGCCGAGGCCTGGCACGCCGATCTGCCCCGTGGCGAGCGCGTCGAGGTCGGTGTCACCGGCACGATGGAGCAGATCCTCTTCGGCCCGTCCTGGGTCCCGGACGGCACGATGAACCTGGTCGGTGCCCTCAAGCGCGCGATGGCGACGACGGGCTACACCGAGGTGAAGGAGTTCCAGCGGGTCGAGGTCGTCGTCGGTTGAGTACCGGGGTCCTGATCCTGCACGGCTCCAGCGGTACGCCGGACGTGGATCGGGCCCGGATTCTGCGTGCCGAGGGGTACGACGTACTGGCCCCTGCCTGGGCTGTTCGGGCCGAGGTGCCGTTGGAGTCGTTTCCGCTCGACGAGCTTGCGGAGCGCAACGATCGGCTCGTGCTGATGGGTAGCTCGTGGGGTGCCGAGGCCGCGCTGCTGCTCGGGGCACTCGACGAGCGGGTGGACGCGGTGGTCGCGTTCGCCCCGGGCGCTTACGTGTGGGATCGAGTGCAGCAGGACGGCGGCCAGCGGTCGGCCTGGACGTGGCAGGGTGAACCGTTGCCCTTCGTGCCGTTCGATTCGAGCTGGCGGGCTGATGAGGATCCGCCGAGCTACACGTCGATGTACCGGCAGAGCCTGCGAACCTGTGCTGACGTGCAGGCGGCCCGGATTCCGGTCGAGCGCATTCGCGACGTACTGCTGATCGCCGGTGGCGACGACAAGGTCTGGCCGTCGGTGGACTTCGCGGAAGAGATCGTCCGGCGGCGCGGCCCGTTGCCGACGCGCGTGGTGACGGGGGCCGCGGCCGGACACCGGGTGGTCCTGCCGGGGGAGACGCCGAAGACGGCCGGGCAGACGATGGCCCGGGGCGGGACCGATGCGGCCGATCGTGAGCTCGGTGAGCGAGCGTGGCCGGAGATCTTGAGTTTCCTCGCGGACTGACACGACGTGCGGTGAGCGGCACGGCTTGGTGAACTCTGAAAGGATTGCCGCATGGGATTGTTCAGCCGCAAGCGCGACCAGGACTCCGACAACACCGCCCTCGCGGGGGCACGCGCGAAGCTGACCTCGGACGACGTGGACCAGATCCGGTTCCTGATCACGTCCCGGCGGCTGGTGAACGCCACGAAGCTGGTGATGGACCGGACCGGGCTGGACCTGAAGAAGTCGAAGCAGATCGTCGACGAGATCCGGTACGGGACGTACGTGCCGCCGATTTCGAAGACACCGCTGATGCGCACGCCGGGGACGAACCTGGCCGAGCGCACCCGCGCGTTGAAGGCGGCCGGTGAGCTGCACCAGGCGACCGCCCTAGTGGTCTCCGAGACCGGCATGACCGAGCTCGAAGCCGGCCTGTTCGTCGGTGCTCTCAAACCCCAGCAGGACAACTAACCGATGCGGCGTTCCGGGCCGATCAGGAGTTGCTGAGCTGCCTCGTGGGCGTGCTGGGACGCGGTGAGGTCACCGGTCGCGGCCAGCAGGTCGCCGTGGTGGCGGTAGCAGTCAGCGGCCAGATCCTTCATCTCGGGATCGTCGTCGGTGAACGGGATCAGGGCCGTGGCCACCTCGGCACACCAGATCGCCAGGTCGAGAGCGAGCTCCAGCCGGCCGGACTGGTAGTAGGCGTTGGAGATATCGCGCAGCAGCTTCGCCCAGATCGGGGCGTACGTGCTCGTCTCGTAGCGCATCCGCTGTGACTCGCGCTCCGAGGAGATCGCGAACAGGTAATGCGCCTCCACGCCCAGCGTCAGCGCAGTGTCCACGTCCTGCACCAGCAACTGCGGGACGAGCTCAGCCAGCTCAGTCGCGCGCACTGCGGCCGACTCGGGGTCGGTGCGGCCGGAGACGGTCGCCAGCGTCATGCCCGGCGCCGGCTCGGCCAGGGCGAGCAGGCGGAAGTACTGCTCGTACGGGCCGAGCTTGATCTCCGCGTTCTCCAGTGCGGTGACCAGGGTGAGCGGTAAACCGCGCTCCAGCTCCTCGGTGACCCGGGCGGCCGTCTCAGCGTCGGTGTCGAACGCGGTGCGCAGGCAGGTCTCGCCTTCCATCACCCGCCCGACGATCCCGAGGTGCTTGCCCTTGCGGGTGAGCGCGGCGACCAGCGTGCGCATGTCGGTCGCGGAGTCCGAGTCGGCGAGGGTGTCTGCCGTGGTCAGGCCGATCTCGTCCGCCTCTAACGCCAGGTCGAGCCGGCCCTCGGCTGCATGGACGTCGGCGGATACGGCGGTCGCCGTACAGAGGTAGCGCGCGTAGGACAGGGACTGCGGGCTCTCGTTGATCTGGTCGGCGAGCTGCAGGAACAGCTGGGTGGCCGCGTCCGCGGAGGCGACGGCCAGCGCGGGATCGCCGTACCGGCGCAGGATGAGCGCGTTCATCGCGAGCACGCGGGCGAAGTCTGGCTGGTGCCGTAGTCCGTCCTCGCCGCTGACGAGCTGCCCGTACGAGATGACCGCGCCATCCATCTCCAGTACGGCGGTGGCCCCGCGACCGCGGTGTGCCTGCGTCATCGCCCGCCGGGCCCGGATATCGGCCAGGAACGATGTGGCGTCGAGCACACCGGCGTCGCTCAGTTCGGTGTAGCCCAGCTGCGCCTCGTGCAGCGCGGCCAGCGCCTCCTCGTGCCGTCCGGAGGCGTTCAGTGAACCGGCCAGCTCGTACTGGGTCGCGGCCATCAGATGCTTGGCCTCGTAGTGGTTCGGGCTCCCCTCGGCCCGCTCCCTGGCCAGCTCGATCACGCGCTGCTGGTAAGGCCCCGCCTCGTCGGCACGGCCTTCCTCGATCAGTACCTGGGCTGTCTGCAGCGCCTCACCGAGCTCGTCCTCAGGAGGCGTGAAGAGCCCCCCGCTGTCCACCATCTTGTCGTTCCACCCCTTCGAAGCTTCAGCCGTCCAGCCTAGGGCAATGCATCTGCACGTGCAGGAGGACACGAACACGACTTCCACTACTGACACTTCCTATTACTGGCAGGTAGCCTGGACAGATGAGCGAGCAGACGTCGATTCCTGCTGACCCGGAGCTTGATCCGACCGCGTCGTACGCGACCGATCAGTCGGTCATCCGGCGGTTGTCGGGGTTGCTGCGGGCCTCGGCCGGGACGCGGACGTCGTACGCGCCGGCCACCGGGCAGCCGATCGCCGACCTGCCTGTCTCCAGTCCGGACGACGTGATCGCCGCGGTGCGGTCGGCGCGGAAGACCCAGCTGAGCTGGAAGCGGGTGCCGCTGGACGAGCGGGCCGGGATCCTGCTGCGCTACCACGACCTGGTCCTGGACCACCGGCACGAGCTGGTCGACCTGGTGATCCGGGAGTCCGGCAAGGCGCGCAAGCAGGCCTTCGAGGAGGTCGCGCATGTCGCGCTGACCGCCCGGTACTACGGCCGCAAGGCGCACGAGCTGCTCGACCCGCAGCGCAAGCTCGGCATGTTCCCGGTGCTGACCCGCGCGGAGCAGCGGTTCGTCCCGAAGGGTGTCGTCGGCATCATCTCGCCGTGGAACTACCCGCTCAGCATGGCGATGGCCGACGGTCTCCCCGCCGTCCTGGCCGGCAACACCGTTGTCCACAAGCCGGACAGTCAGACCCCGCTGACCGCATTGCGGGCGATCGAGCTCCTGTACGACGCCGGCCTGCCGCGCGAAGCGTGGATCCCGGTGAACGGGGACGGCCCGACGGTCGGCGGCGCGATCATCCAGAACACCGACTACATCTGCTTCACCGGCTCCACGAAGACCGGGCGGCTGGTCGCGCAGCAGGCGGCCGAGCGACTGATCGGTTTCAGTCTGGAGCTCGGTGGCAAGAACCCGATGCTGGTCCTCCGTGACGCTGACGTGCAGCGCGCGGCCGAGGGCGCCGTACGGGCTTGTTTTGCGAGTGCCGGTCAGCTCTGTGTGTCGATGGAGCGTCTGTACGTCGCCGACCAGGTGTACGACGCGTTCGTGACAGCGTTCGTCGCCCGGGTGAACAAGCTGAAGCTGTCGGCCGGGACCGGCTGGGACGTCGACATGGGTTCGCTGATCTCGAAGGCGCAGCTGGAGACGGTGACCCGGCATGTCGAGGACGCCAAGTCCAAGGGCGCCGTGGTGCTGGCCGGTGGGAAGGCGCGGCCGGAGATCGGCCCGCTGTTCTACGAGCCGACCGTGCTGTCCGGCGTGACGCCCGCGATGGAGTGCTTCGACAACGAGACCTTCGGGCCGGTCGTGTCGCTCTACCGGTTCTCCGACGAATCCGAGGCGATCCAGCGCGCCAACGAGGGTGAGTACGGGCTGAATGCGAGCGTGTACACCCGGGACACCCGCCGCGGCCGCGCGGTCGCAGCCCAGCTGGTGGCCGGCACGGTCAACGTGAACGAGGGCTATGCGGCGACGTTCGGCTCGATCGACACCCCGATGGGTGGCATGCGCTCCTCCGGCGTCGGTCGCCGTCAGGGCGTCGAAGGCATCCGCCGGTACGTCGACCCGCAGGCGATCGCCACCCAGCGGCTGCTGCCGATCGCGGCATCGCACGGCTTGTCCGACCAGGCGTACGCCGAGGTCATGACCGGCGCTCTCCGCGTCCTCAAGAAGCTGGGCCGCGCTTGATCTTCTAGCTTGGAGTTCACATGTCCTTCGACTATGACGTGCTCATCATCGGGTCCGGGTTCGGCGGATCCGTCAGTGCGCTCCGGCTGACGGAGAAGGGCTACGACGTCGCCGTGCTCGAGGCCGGCGCGCGGTTCGAGGACTCCGGGTTCGCGAAGACGTCGTGGGACAAGAAGCGGTTCCTGTTCGCACCTAAGCTCGGTATGTACGGAATCCAGCGGATCACCGCGCTCAAGGACGTGATCATCCTGTCCGGCGCCGGGGTCGGCGGCGGCAGCCTGGTCTACGCGAACACGCTCTACGAACCGCTGGACGCGTTCTATTCCGACCGCCAGTGGGCGCACATCACCGACTGGAAGTCCGAGCTCGCGCCGTACTATGACCAGGCGAAGCGCATGCTCGGCGTCACCACCTACCCCGGCTTCACTCCGGCGGACGAGGTGATGAAGCAGGTCGCCGACGAGATGGGCGTGGGGGAGACCTTCCACCCGACCCCGGTCGGAGTCTTCTTCGGGTCGCCCGGTGTCGAGGTCGATGATCCGTACTTCGGTGGCGCGGGCCCCCGCCGTACCGGCTGTATCGACTGCGGCGAGTGCATGACGGGCTGCCGGCACAACGCGAAGAACACGCTGACCAAGAACTACCTCTACCTGGCCGAGAAGGCCGGAGCGCAGGTCTACCCGCTGACCACGGTGACCTCGGTCGAGCCGCTGGCCGAAGGCGGGTACGCGGTGGACACCCGCGGGACCGCGGATCGGAAGAGCACGCGGCGGTTCACCGCGCGGCAGGTGATCTTCGCGGCCTCCGCCCTCGGTACGGCGAAACTCCTGCACCGGTTGCGGGACGAGAACAAGCTGCCCCGGCTGTCGACCCGGCTCGGAGTGCTCACCCGGACGAACTCCGAGTCCCTGCTGGGCGCGATGGCGATCAGCCGCGATATCGACTACACCCGCGGGGTCGCGATCACCTCGTCGTTCCACCCGGACGAGATCACCCACATCGAGCCGGTCCGCTACGGGCGCGGCAGCAACGCGATGTCGCTGCTGCAGACCGTCCTCACCGACGGGGACGGCGACCGGCCGCGCTGGCGGACCTGGCTGCACGAGCTGCGGGTGGAGTGGCGGAACCTCCGCCGGCTCTACGACCTGAAGCACTGGTCCGAGCGGACGGTGATCGCGCTGGTCATGCAGACCGCGGACAACTCGATCACCACCTTCGGCAAGCGGGACAAGCTCGGCCGCTGGCGGCTGTCGTCCGAACAGGGACACGGCGCCCCGAACCCGTCCTGGATCCCGGTCGCGAACGAGGTGGTCCGCCGGATGGCGCGGGTGATGAAGGGGACGCCGGGCGGCACCATCGGTGAGCCGTTCAACGTGCCGATGACCGCACACTTCATCGGCGGCTGCGCGATCGGCGACTCCCCGGCCACCGGCGTGGTCGACCCGTACCACCGCGTCTACGGGTACGACGGCCTGCACATCATGGACGGATCCGCGATCTCGGCCAACCTCGGCGTGAACCCGTCGTTGACGATCACCGCCCAGGCCGAGCGGGCACTGTCGTTCTGGCCGAACAAGGGGACGGCCGACCCCCGGCCGGCCGTCGGCAAGTCGTACGAGCGGTTGCAGCCGGTCACTCCGGTCTCCCCGGTGGTCCCCGCGGATGCGCCCGGAGCACTCCGGCTTCCGATCGTCCAGATCAGTACAAAGCATCCTGTGACGAAGTCGTAACGCATTCCTGATCTTTCATCGAGGTAATTCCCCGGGTGCGTTGCGAACCCCGATGAAATGAAAGAACCTCAGTCCCCGGAGGGGCTGAGGCCATTCTGAAAGGTGCCGTCACTGAAAGGTGCCGTAAAAGGGAGCGAGCCCCTCGGGAACGTTTCCGCCCAAATCGTTTCCCGAGGGGCTCACTCAAGCCGGGGTGAGGCGCCCGGCGCTTTGGGATCGGGTCACCAACCATGGCTGGCGACCCGAGCTCTTGGTCACTACCTTACATCCGATTCCGTGAGTTTCGAGCCCTGCGGAGTGGTTGTTATCACTCTGCGTGCCGTTCGTAATGATCGGCTGCTCGTTGCTCTTTGTTACCGGGTGGCGGTCTTCCTTGCGGTAACCGCCTCTGCTCACATCAACGAGCCCTTCTACAGGGGGTTACGAGGTTCCCAGCAAAAATCCAAAAACTTTCTCCGGGACCTTGCGGCAGTCGCGCAGAGTTGCTGTGACGCGGGCCGCAGCCGCGCCGTACCGGCCTGCCCTAGGGTGAGCCGACCCACCGGTCCGGATCAGGTAGGAGAACCATGGGCGACATCGTGGACGTGGCACGCGAGCAGGTACTGGAGCAGGGCGTCGGCCTGAGCCAGGAGCAGCTCGTCGAGGTGCTGCAGACACCGGACGACCGGTTGCCGGAGCTGCTCGCGCTCGCGCACGACGTCCGGGTGAAGTGGTGCGGCGAGGAGATCGAGGTCGAGGGGATCATCTCGCTGAAGACCGGCGGGTGCCCGGAGGACTGCCACTTCTGCTCCCAGTCGGGCCAGTTCACCTCTCCGGTGCGCGCTGTCTGGCTGAACATCCCCGAGCTGGTCCAGGCTGCTAAGGAGACCGCGGCGACCGGTGCGACCGAGTTCTGCATCGTGGCGGCCGTCCGGGGCCCGGATGCGCGGCTGATGTCGCAGGTGAAGGCCGGTATCGAGGCGATCAACGCTGCGGTCGAGATCAACATCGCCTGCTCGCTCGGCATGCTCACCCAGGAGCAGGTCGACGAGCTGAAGGCGATGGGGGTGCACCGCTACAACCACAACCTGGAGTCGGCGCGCTCCTACTTCCCGGACGTTGTCACCACGCACTCCTTCGAGGAGCGCTGGGAGACCTGCCTGATGGTGCGCGAGTCCGGTATGGAGCTGTGCTGCGGCGGACTGGTCGGAATGGGCGAGTCCCTGGAGCAGCGTGCCGAGCTGGCCGCGCAGCTGGCCGAGCTGGAGCCGCATGAGGTCCCGCTGAACTTCCTGAACCCCCGGCCGGGCACGCCGTTCGGGGACATGGAGGTGATGGACGGCAAGGACGCACTGCGCACCATCGCCGCGTTCCGGCTGGCCATGCCGCGCACAGTGCTCCGGTACGCCGGTGGTCGCGAGCTGACCCTTGGTGACCTGGGTACCCGCGACGGACTGCTCGGTGGGATCAACGCCGTGATCGTGGGGAACTACCTGACCACACTGGGCCGCCCGGCCACGGCTGACCTCGACCTGCTGGCCGAGCTCAAGATGCCGGTCAAGGAGCTCCAGAAGACGCTATGAGGTTCTGCGGCCACTGTGGACTTGCTGAGACCGACGGCAGTCATGAGGACTGCCGCCGGGCGCTGGTGATGGAACCACCGCGGTACTGCGCCGAGTGCCGCCGGCGGATGGTCGTGCAGGTCCACCCGATGGGGTGGACCGCCCGCTGCTCCGCCCACGGCACTCTGTCGAGCTAGCGGATCGCGTCCGAGGCTGCGACCACGTCGACCAGGCCATGGCCCTTGTCGTACGACGTTGTGCCGCCACCGCGGCTGTCGGGCTCGTACGCCGCGCCGTTCGTGTATTTGTGAGCGGTCGAGATCAGTGCGGACTCGATCTGCGCCGGAGTCGCCGACGGGTTCGCCTGGAACAGTTGGGCGACGATCCCGGCGATGTGGGGCGCAGCCATCGACGTACCGCTGATGGTGTTGTAGTTGCCGCCGTCCAATGGGGCCAGACCGGTTGTGCAGATCGGCAGATAGATCCGGCAGGACGAGGTGATGTCCTCACCGGGTGCCGACAGGTCCGGGTAGGTGGACTGCGTGCCGTTGCGGCCGCGTGACGAGAAACTGGAGACCTGTCCGGCCCGCGTGCCGGTGCCGAGGTCGTAGTACGAGGCGACCGACAGGATGCCGCCGGTCGGGTCCTGCCCGGGCGGGTTGGTCAGCGACGTGGTGCCGTCGCCACCGTCGTTGCCGGCCGCCCACACCGTGACGACACCCTCAGCAGCCAGTGCACGCTGGAGTTTGACGGTTGCCGAGTTCGGATCGAAAGCACCGCCGCCGGACGGGCCGTACGAGTTGTTGGTGACCTTGATCGGCGGACACTTGCTCGCCGGAACCCCAGCGCCACAAGGGGCGGAGTGGTTCTCCAGCACCCAGTTGAGTGCCGCGTCCGCACCGACGATCAGCAGCGCCGCACCGACCGAGACGCTCACCAGTGAGGCGCCGGGGGCGGCGCCCTGCAGATTGGTGCCGTCGGGCAGCGTGACCTTGCGTCCGGCAACGATGCCGTTCACGTGCGTGCCGTGACCGCCCAGCGACAGCAGGTCGGTGTCGAGCGAGCCGGCGTCCGCCGGGAGGCAGAGCGTCTCCAGCAACGGGTCGCAGACGATCTTGAGGTTTTTCACCACTGCGGAACTGCCGTCGGCCTTCTTGAAGAACGGATGCGTCGGGTCCACGCCGCTGTCGATCACTGCGACGCTCACGCCACTACCGTCCAGCGCCAGCCCGTTGGCGCCGGTCCTGGTATCCGCGGCCTCCGCGCCGCGGGTGGCCAGGTGTGAGGTCGAGGTGCTGACCTTGATCGGCTGGTTGCCCTCGAGATAGGTGACGCCGGGCTTGGTCCGAGCGGCCAGGATCTGCGAGCGGGTGCCCTCGGCAACCACCACCCCGATCCGGTCGTACGACGACAGCCGGCGCAGGCCGGCTGCCTTGACGGCTGCGTTGGCGGCGGCCACGTCGGTGCCGTGCACCAGCACGGTGGTCCGCTGCAGCTTGGTGAGCTCCTGGCTCAGAAACCCCTGGAGTGGTGCGGAATTCTGGGCCTGGGCGTTGATCGGGACACTGACGGTGAGTGCCAGCAGACTGACGGCGGCTGCGGCGGTCAACGGACGGGATCTGCGCATGGTTGCTCCTCACAAAGGCCTGACAACGTGGGCGGGTGACGGCCAGTAGCGGTTGCTGGGCTCAATGTAAGGCTGTGCCCCGGTAGGCGGAAGTGATTAGCGCAACGTCAGAACTATCAGATGGGCCTGATCTGCGATGCTTCGGAGATCACGGATCCGGGAGGCACGGTGGCACGGTCGGTTGGCGAGTGGCTGGAGCGCGACGCTCAGCTGCTCTGGCATCCGTACTCCTCGCTGAGTGAGCCGTCACCGGTGCGACTGGTCCGGGGTGCGTCCGGTGTGCGCCTGCAGCTGGCTGACGGTGTCGAGGCGATCGATGCGATGTCTTCGTGGTGGAGCGTGATCCACGGCTACCGGAACCCGATCCTGGATGCCGCGCTGAAGAGCCAGGTGGACGACTTCAGCCATGTGATGTTCGGTGGACTGACGCATGAGCCTGCGATCCAGCTGGCGGAACGGCTGGTCGAGATCACGCCGGCGCCGTTGGAGCACGTGTTCTTCTGCGACTCCGGCTCGGTGTCGGTCGAGGTCGCGATCAAGCTGGCGCTGCAGTACCAGGTGGCCCGTGGGTACGTCGGACGGTCGCGGATGCTGACTGTGCGTGGCGGGTACCACGGCGACACCTTTGCGCCGATGAGTGTCTGTGACCCGGTGAACGGGATGCACTCGCTGTTCACCGGAGCCCTGCAGGAGCAGGTGTTCGGACCGCAGCCACCGGCCGGATTCGACCGCCCTGCTGACGATCCGGAGCTACAGGCCTGGGCGGCTGCCATGGCTGCTGTTGCCTCCGAGCGAGCTGATGAGGTCGCCGCGATCGTGGTGGAGCCGATCCTGCAGGGCGCGGGCGGCATGTATCCCTACAGTCCGGCATGTCTGCGGGTCCTGCGCTCATTGGCTGATCAGCATGGCTTCCTGTTGATTCTCGACGAGATCGCCACCGGCTTCGGCCGGACAGGTGTGTTGTTCGCGTCTGAGCACGCAGGGGTCGACCCGGACATCCTTTGTCTCGGCAAAGCCCTGACCGGCGGCTATCTGTCGCTGGCAGCGATGCTGTGTACGGCGGAGGTCGCGCAGACCGTGTCCAACGGTCCTGGCGGTGCTCTGATGCACGGGCCGACGTTCATGGCCAATCCGCTGGCCTGCTCGGTCGCGCTCGCGTCGATCGAGCTGCTGCTGGCTCAGGACTGGGCCGCGCGAGTAGCTGGGATTTCTGCTGGTCTGACGGCCGGGCTGGCCCCGGCTGCCGATCTGCCGAGTGTGAAGGACGTTCGGGTGCTCGGTGCGGTTGGCGTGGTCCAGCTGGCCGGTCCGGTCGACATGGTGCGGATGACGGACGCCGTACTGCGGCGTGGTGTGTGGGTGCGCCCGTTCCGCGATCTCGTGTACACGATGCCGCCGTACGTGTGTACTGACGAGGAGATCGCCACTATCGGGTCAGCGATCGCCGATGCGGTTCGAGAGGTCGGCTGATGCTGGAGGAATGGCTCGCGCCGAAAGCTGCGGCGCTTGAGGTTCGTGGGCTGACCCGACGGCTCCGGGCACGTGCTGCTGATGACGACCTGATCGACCTGGCCGGCAACGACTATCTGGGCCTGGCGCGGGACTCTCGAGTGATCGAGGCTGCCGCCGAAGCAGTCTGTCGCTGGGGGACCGGTGCTACCGCCTCAAGGCTGGTGACTGGTACGACGACGCTGCATGAGGAGCTGGAGTCGGCTCTGGCGGCGTACGTCGGTCAGGCGGCCGGACTGGTGTTCTCGTCGGGCTATCTGGCCAATCTGGGTGTTGTGACCGCGCTAGGTGGTCCGGGGACGCTGCTGGTGTCCGATGAGCACGTGCATGCGTCACTGATCGATGCGGGCCGGTTGGCTCGGTCGCGGGTGGAGATCGTTCCGCACAACGACGTCGATGCCGTCACCAAGGTGCTTGCTGAGCGCAACGAACCGCATGCGGTGGTGGCGACCGAGTCCGTGTTCAGCGTGCTCAGCGATGAGGCGCCACTGGAGTCGCTGGCTGAGGTTGCGGCGGCGCACAACGCCGTACTGCTGGTGGATGAGGCACACGGTCTCGGAGTGACCGGTGACGGACGTGGTTCGGTGCAGGCGGCCGGGCTGGCCGGGCTGGATCATGTGATCGTCACCATGACGTTGTCCAAGGCGCTGGCTTCGCAGGGCGGCGTCGTACTCGGCCCGGCTGTGTTGCGTGCGCATCTGATCAACCGGTCCCGGCCGTTCATCTATGACACGGCTCTCGCCCCGGCTGCCTGTGCTGCTGCGCTGGCCGCTCTGCAGGTGCTTGAGGCCGAGCCCGAACGGCCTGCTGCGATTCACTCGGCCGCTCGCCGGCTGGCCGCGGCTTGTGAGGTTCCGGTCGCTGCTGGGGCGGTGGTGTCGGTCGCGATGCCCGGTCCGCGAGAGACTGTCCGGGCAGCGGAGCTTTGCCGGGACAATGGCGTACTGGTCGGCAGTTTCCGGCCGCCGTCGGTTCCGGACGGCATCAGCCGGCTGCGGCTGACCGCCCACGCCGGTCTGTCCGACGACGAGCTGGCCAGGGCCTGCGCCGTTATCAGTCAAGCCATCAGCGAGGTTTCATGATCACCATCGTCACCGGTACCGACACCGGCGTCGGCAAGACCGTCGCCACCGCCGCACTCGCCGTACGGGCTGCCGTGCACGGCAAGGTCGCAGTCGTGAAGCCGGCCCAGACGGGTGTCGGCCCTGACGACCCCGCCGACCTGGACGACGTCAACCGGTTGACCGGGATCACCACCCTGTACGAGGGCGTCCGCCTCCGGGACCCGCTCGCGCCGACTACCGCTGCGCGCCGGGAGGGTGTCCCGTTGCCGACGGCTGAGGTTCATGCGAAGTCGGTCGATGGACTCGCCGCCACCCACGAGAACGTCATTGTTGAGGGCGCCGGCGGTCTGCTCGTCGGACTGGACGCCGAGGGCGGGACGCTGATCGACCTGGCGAAGGCTCTGACCAAGCCGTACACCTTCGTGGTCGTCACCCGGTCCGGGCTTGGCACGCTGAACCACACCGGTCTGACCGTCGAGGCGCTGCGTGCCCGTGGCCTGCCGGTCGAAGGACTGATCATCGGCTCCTGGCCGGAGAAGCCCGGCCTGGCCGAGCAGTGCAACCTCGAGGACCTCCCGGCCACCACTGGACTCAAGGTGCTCGCCAGCATTCCTGCTGGTGCCGGTGACTACGACCAGGAGACGTTCACGAAGGCTGTGCCCGGCTGGTTCGCGTGACTGGCTGCCCAGCCCGGTACGACGCCGATCTGGGGTACTGGGTGGTCGACGACCCGGCGCAGGTCCGCGCCGTGATGCTGGACCCGGCGACGTTCCGGCCGGATAACGCCGTACTGGCTCACACGCCGCTGTCGGTGAAGGCGCTGCGGGTGCTGTCGGGCGTGGGGTTCGCCTTACCGCCAACCCTGGCTAACAACGCCGGCGCTTCACATCGGGCGATCCGCGCTGCTGTTGCGCGCTTCTTCAGCCCAGCCCGAGTGTCCGCCGTCGAACCGCTGACTCGCTCCCTGCTGACCGACCGGGTGGCGGCCGCCTCCGAACGCCTCGCGGCGGGCGAGGTGGTCGACCTGGTGGAGGCAATCGCCGCCGAGCCACCAGCACTCGTCGTACTGCACCTGCTCGGACTCAGCGACGTGCCGCTGGCTGAGCTAAAGGCTTGGAGCCTCGACTCGCTTGAGCTGTTCTGGGGTTGCCCGGATGAGGACCGGCAGCTGGAGCTGGCCCACAGTGCGGCCGAGTTCTACGGCTGGCTGCGGTCTCGGACGACGGCAGCTCGTGGTCGGAGCGGTGGTGCGGACCTGTTCAGTGTCTTGGTCGGCCTGGGCCTCACAGACGAAGAGGTGTGTGCGGTCGGCTACTTCCTGTTGATTGCCGGCCAGGAGACGACGACCCAGCTGATCTCCACAGCGTTCCACCGCAGAGCAACGTCGGTGGAGGAGGTGCTGGCGGAGGCGTCGTCGGTGCCGACCTGGCGCCGGGTGACCGTCTCAGCGGTTGCTGTCGGCGACGTGGACCTGCCAGCTGGGGCGCCGGTCCTGCTGGGGCTCAGTGGGCACGGCGGTCCGGCCGACCTGGCCTTCGGAGTGGGCATCCACCGGTGCCTGGGGGCCGGTCTGGCCCGGCTGGAGACCCGGGTGGCCCTGGAATGCGCATCGGACCTGCTGAGCGCCGTACAGCTCGTCGAGGAGCCGCCGATGATCGATCTGCTCTCGTTCCGGGCCCCGAAGCGGCTGCTGGTTACAGCCTTGCTGACCTGCACCGATACGCTTTGACGGTGGCGGAGCATGAGTTGGTCCTGGTTGTTGACTTCGGAGCGCAGTACGCGCAGTTGATCGCACGGCGGGTGCGTGAGGCGAAGGTGTACTCCGAGATCGTGCCGCACTCGATGCCGGTCGAGGAGATGCTGGCGCGGCAGCCGAAGGCGATCATCCTGTCCGGCGGACCCCAGTCGGTCTACGCCGAGGGAGCGCCACGGGTCGACTCCGCACTGTTCGACTCCGGCGTCGCGGCGTTCGGAATCTGCTACGGCTTCCAGGCCATGGCTCAGACGCTCGGTGGCGAGGTCCGCCGTACCGGGCTGCGTGAGTTCGGCCGGACGCCGGTGACCGTGAGCGAGTCCGGGACGCTGCTGGCCGGCATCCCGGCGGACCTGAACGTGTGGATGTCGCACGGTGACGCGGTGCACGCGCCGCCGGCCGGCTTCGCCGTACTGGCTGCGTCCGAGGGTGCGCCGGTGGCAGCGTTCGAGGACGTGGAGCGGCAGCTGGCCGGTGTCCAGTGGCACCCCGAGGTGCTGCACTCGCAGGCCGGACAGGCCGTGCTGGAGCACTTCCTCTACGACATCGCCGGCTGCGTCGGCGACTGGACCACCACGAACGTCGTCGACGAGCAGGTCGAGATCATCCGTCAGCAGGTGGGTGACAAGCAGGTGCTGTGCGCACTGTCCGGCGGTGTGGACTCCGCAGTGGCCGCCGCACTGGTCAGCAGGGCTATCGGTGACCAGCTCACCTGTGTGTACGTCGACCACGGCCTACAGCGCGCCGGTGAGTCCGACCAGATCGAGAAGGACTTCGTCGCGGTCACCGGGACCCGGCTGGAGGTAGTGGACGCGGAGGACCAGTTCCTCGGCGCACTGGCCGGTGTCACCGACCCGGAGCAGAAGCGCAAGATCGTCGGTCGCGAATTCATCCGCACCTTCGAGGCGACCGCCCGCAAGCTGGACGCGGAGCGCCACATCGAGTTCCTGGTCCAGGGCACGCTCTACCCGGACGTCGTCGAGTCCGGTGGCGGCGCCGGCACCTCGAACATCAAGTCGCACCACAACGTCGGCGGACTGCCCGACGACCTGCAGTTCAGCCTGATCGAGCCGCTGCGCACCCTGTTCAAGGACGAGGTCCGCGAGCTCGGCATCGCCCTCGGACTGCCCGAAACCCTGGTCTACCGGCACCCGTTCCCCGGACCGGGCCTGAGCATCCGCATCATCGGCGAGGTCACCCGCGAGCGCCTCGACATCCTCCGCGCCGCCGACCTGATCGCCCGCACCGAGCTGACCGCAGCCGGCCTGGACCGGGAGATCTGGCAGTTCCCGGTAGTCCTGCTCGCCGACGTCCGCTCCGTCGGTGTCCAAGGCGACGGCCGCACCTACGGCCACCCGGTCGTTCTGCGCCCGGTCACCAGCGAGGACGCCATGACTGCCGACTGGGCCCGCCTCCCGTACGACGTGCTGGAGCGCATCTCCACCCGCATCACCAACGAGGTCGACGAGATCAACCGAGTCACCGTCGACATCACCAGCAAGCCCCCGGGCACCATCGAGTGGGAGTGACCCTGCCGTCGCCATACTTGCCGGGTGAACGAAGGGGTAGGGGATCCGCGGCTGACCGCGGAAGGTGAAGTCAGCCTGGCCAGACTGGCGCTGGACGACAACGAGCTGAGTCACGCCGCCGACCACGTCGCGAGCGCGCTAGGTGCGTTCCCGACGTTGCCGGAGGCACATGAGGTGCTGGGCGTGCTGGTGAGTCGCCCGGACGGCGGCCCGGATCTGTGGCCGCTCGACGGCGAGCTCTACATCGGTACGGCGGTCGCCCGGGCGCATGCGCTGGCCTACCAAGGCCAGTACGCCGAAGGGCTGGAGCTGCTGGTGTCCGCGCAGGGGCACGAGCCTGCGATGCCTTGGGCGGATGCACCTTGGGTGCTGGACGCAGCCACGCCCGCGAAGATTGCACCGGGCGATCTGGTCAGCGTGTTCGCGCGACTGTTCCGCGTGATGCCCGAGCTGCGGCAGGACGACGTACGGGCGGCTTTCGCGCCGTACCTGGCGCTGGCGCGGAACATGACTGCGGCGCATCCGGAGTCCTCGTGGCTGTGGTGGGCAGCGTCGATCTACCTGCGGCGCAGCGGCGAGTACGTCGAGGCAGCGGCCGCGGCGGAGCGTTCTGCTCAGCTGGAACCGAGTGACCGGGCCGATATCGCGCTGGGCTACGCCCTGCGTGAGCAGGGCCGCACCGACGAGGCTCTGGTTGCTTTGCAGCACGGACTGACGTTCGACCCGAAGAACGTGTCGCTGTACGCCGACATCGCCGGTCTGCTCGGTTCGGCGGGCCGGCTGGACGAGGCGATCGAGTGGGCCGACCGAGCGCTCGCCATCGAGCCCGGTCACGACTGCTCGCTGGTCGAGCGGCACGGGCTGCGCTACCGCCGCGACGGTGACGTGGACGAGCTGGTGGCGATCGCGGACCTGCGCCGATTGGCGGAGCCGGGCAGTCACGAGGCCGAGCATGCGGACGCCGAACTGACCGACCGGTCCCGGCAGACGTGGCTCGGTGGGATCGCGGTGCCGACCGAGGCCGTGGTCAACGTGATGGGGCAGTTCTTGGAGAAGCACAGCCCAGGTGACGAGCCGCCACAGCTGTCGCTGGCGGTCTCCTCGATCGAACCACCGAGCGCATTGCTCTCCGTCGAGCGGATCGCCCCCGGATCCGACGTGACGTTCAACGAGATCCTGGCGCCGGACCCACGACAGCCCGCGTCGCTCGACGGCCGGGCGGTGCGGCAGATCGAGGTGTCGGTCTGGTCGTACGACGGCACTACCGCTCGCCCTGCAGTGCCGCCGCCGTCCGAGGCGGGTGCGCAGGCGGTGGCGCGTGTGGCCGAGTGGGAGTGGCTGCACTTGCCGGCGGCGTACGACCGGGCCGTGCTGCTGGCCGACACCTCGCTCGACGACCTGCTCGGCGTACTGGTGCATCCGGTGCTGCCACCGTCGGATGACCTGGCCATCTGGCCGATGTGGATCCGGCAGCTGCAGACCTGGGCTTGTCTGGGGATCGCCCACCACCGGACCGACGAGCCCTGGCCGGCCTCCACTCGCAGACAGGTGCTCGCTGACCTCGCCTACGGTCCGGAGGACTGGATCACGGAGGCGGCGATGCTGGCGCTGAGTGCGACCGCCTGGGCGGAGCCGGCGACGCGCGAGGACGTGGCTGAGCTGGTGGGCTGGCGCTTCATGGCTGCGGCTGAGGCGTCACGTGAGCGGCCGGTGACGATCCTCGAGTCGCTGGCCCAGCTGGTTCTCGCGACACCGGCCATGAACCCCTCGGTCGCAGGTCTCGCCCGGGACGTCCTCAACCCAGTTCCCGAACCGGCCCAGGCCCCGGCCGCGAAAAAGCGGCGGGGCTGGTTCCGGCGCGGGTGATCAGGACTCGCTGTTGAGGCGGGTCTCCAGCGCGGCGGCGGCATCTGCCTGGCCGACGCCGCGGAGCCGGTCGACCAGGAGGTAGCCGGTGCGGTACCAGAGGTCGGTGTTGGCGGGGAGCTCGTTGAAGAGGTCTTGCAGAGCCTTCTCGTCCTCGGTGCCGTGTTCGGCCAGCAGGAGCTGGGCGTTCAGGTACTGATCTTCGTAGCCGCCGCGTTCGTAGAGGTCGGCGGCCTCGTCGGCGTGGGTGACGGCGGTGGTCTGGTCACCCTGCTGGAGGTGGATGAGAGCCAGGTCCCAGTGGACACCGGCGGACTGGAAGATGACGTCCTGGTCGGCGGACGGCAGCGCGTCCAGGATCGGCTGGGCTGAGGTGACCAGCTCGAGCGCCCGGGCGTGGTCGCCGGTGTAGCGGGCGGACTGGGCGGCCAGGCGGATGGCCTGGGCCTGCTGCAGCGGGGACTCCGCGGTGCCGAAGTGCTGGGCGGCGGTGAGGAAGACGTCGACCGCCTCGTCGTCGCGGTCGAGCTGTTCGAGCAGGATGCCCTCGTCCTGACGCAGGGTGGCCAGCCAGGCCGGGTGGGCCTCGGAGGAGACGTCGGCGAGCAGCTCACGGACCTTGGTCAGGGCCGACTCGTTCTCGCCGAGCATCCGGTAGGAGTCGATCAGTACGCCGCGGGCGTCGGCCAGGGCGTCGTCTGTCAGCACGGACAGCGACTCCTCGGCGGACTCTGCGGCCTCCAGCGGGCGGCCGGTCAGCAGGTAAGCGCGGGCGAGCATCAGCTGCGAGTAGGCGACGTGCGTCTCCAGACCGGGCATGCCGGTGGCGAGGGCGACCGCCTCGACCAGGTCCTCGGCCGCTTCGGCTGGGCGCTCCAGCTCCAGCCGGACGCGACCGCGCAGGTGGTGCGCGAACGACCGTTGGGCGTCGTGCTGCGAATCGAAGGCCACGGCGATCGCTGCCTCGACCTCGTCGAAACGTCCCTCCTGCAGCAGCAGGTTGGCCAGCAGGATCGCAGTACTCCCGGCGTTCTCGGGCCGCGTGTGCGCCGGCCCCGGCTCGGTCAGGACCTGGATGGCGTTGCTGAACCGTCCGGCCTGGGCGTACATGATGGCCAGCGAGTCCCGCTGCGACGGGCGTCGTTCGAGCTCGTCGTTCGCGATCAGCCAGCGGATCGGCTCCTCGCCCGCGGCCAGGCCCTCCTCGACCTGGCCCTGCTCGCACAGCATCCGGCCGATCCGCCCGCGGGTCCGGAGAACGCGGACCTCCTCGCCGAGCTCGTCGTACAGCGCCAGTGCCTCTCGCCATGCGTCCAGTGCGACCTGCGGGTCCTCGCTTGAGGCCAGACCGCGACCGTCCAGCACCCGGGCGCGGTCGAACGGAGTCCACTCGCTCTCCGGCACCTCACGCTCGAAGGCCTGCCATGCGGCAACTGCGTCCTCGGCAGCGAAGTTCTGCCAGTCCTCTTCGGCCCGGTCGAGCCAGCCACGGCCGGACACCGCAGGACGCTCTGGCTGCTGGGTGGTGGGGACCGTCTGCTCGGCCTGGGCCTGCTTACGCAGCTGAGCACGCCGGGCGGTCTCCGACAGCGGCAGGTACTCGACCCAGGGCTCAGCCGTCAGTAGGCGCTGGATGTGCTCACTGCGATGTGTCGTGCCGTTGCGGGCGTCGAATTGCGCCGCCAGCTCCAGTGCGCGCGCTGCGTAGCGTTCGGCGAGCGCACCGGCCGGCTCTGCGTCCGCCTGGGGTTGGCGGATCCGCATGTCACTGTCCACGCGGCTCAGCGCGAGCGATGCCGCTGCCGAGAACGCCATCTCGGCGTACGGCGAGGGCGGGTCGGCCAGCTCGGCGGCGTGCCGCTCGATCAGCTCGATCGCCTTGAGTTCGTTACCGGTGCGGGCCAGGAACTCGACGTGGTCCGCGTGCTCGCTCAGCTCGCCGACCCGGTTCCGCAGCAGGCGGTAGGCCTTGCGGTGCGCGTCGACGGCTTCGTCGTACATGCCCTCGGCAACATAAGCCGGGAGAAGCGCGGTGAGCATCTGCTGCGGCTGCTCGGCGCAGGTGAGCTGACCGTCCAGCACGTTCACGGCCAGTGCGACAGCATCCGCCGTCCGGCCGACCGAGGTGAGGTGGTGCACCTTCGAGGTCGGGTCGCAGCCGACGCAGTCGGACAGGTCGTCCCGCGGCGCGGTGGACCAGAGCCGGAACTGCTCGGCCGCAGTCTCTTGGTCGCCGATGTGGTGGGCGACCAGCCAACGGTGCTGGTGGACGGCGTGCATGCTGTGCCCGCTGAGCCGCCAGCGCTGCTCCATGTCGTCCAGTACGGCGTACGCGCGATCCAGCGGCACCTCGGGGAACTTGGCGAGGGTGCTGGGCGCGTATTTGTAGCACCAGTGGAACAGGTGCGAGTACTCGCGATACTTGTCCGGCTCCGCATCCCAGTCCGCCACACAGCGGGCGAACGGAACCAGCGACTTCCGCGGCTCGCCACCCATCACGTACGCGGTGACCAGAGCAAGGCGACTGTAGAACGCCAGGTCTGCCTCGCTGGCCGCATCCGCCCGCCGTACGACGTCCTCGAGCAGGGCCGACCGGACCTTCCCGTACGGCGCGCTCTCGGCACGTTGGAGCAGGTCGATGAGTTCCGCGTTCATGGCGTCTGGTCCTCCGGCGTGGGGACGGCCTGGTCGAGCAGGCCGAGGAAAGAGCGGTTCACAAGAGCAGAGTCGGCCGGGGTGATCGGGTGGTAGCCGAGCATCAACGCGTGCCCGTACAACCCTTCCACCGCCAGCTGGGTCAGCTCACGATCGTTGAGTGACGCCATCCGCCGTACTAGCGGGCTGCGGTAATTCAGCACCAGCTGCGGCCGGCTGTCGTCCTGGGTGTCGAGTGCACCGAGCACCTCGGACCAGAGCGCGTCAGCCCGGTCCTTGGTAGCGCGCAGCTCGCTCGCGAACTGGGCGGACCGGTCAACCAGGTAGAGCGCCGGCAGTCCGGCCGGCTCGAACGCCCGTACGACGATCTCGCAGCCCACCGCGTCCAGTGCGTCCTGCGCGAGCTGGACGAACGGCCGCAGCCGCAGCTCGGTGTCCGGGTCCAGACTGTCGAAGCTCGTGCTCAGCTCGGTCGGGTCGAACCGGCTGGTGGTCAGCTCGGGCACCACCTCAGGCAGCCGGGCCAGCAGCTCACTGTCGTAGGTGTAGCCGCCGTTCACCACCGTGATCTGCTGCGCGGCTGCGACAGCCGCGAGCTGGCGGAACTCCTCGACCGTAGTGACGTACCGGATCTGGTTGGTGCGCTGCTGCAGCTCCGCCGTGGTCATCCGGCCGTGGTTGGTCTCGAAACGCAGCCAGCGGTGGACCAGCTGGAGCATCTCGTCGTCGTGCAGGGCCAGCGCCTTCACACCTAGCTGGTGGATGCTGAGGAACCGGTCCAGCTTGGCGGGGTCGGTGTTGCCGAGCCGGACCAGCCAGCCGCGCAGCTGGTCGCCCAGCGCGTCCCGCGTGGCCTCCAGCGTGCCATCGTCGAACAGTGCCTCCCGGCTCGCGGTCGGCCGCAGCTCGGAGGTGTCGATGACCGCCCGGACGAAGAAGGCCCAGTCCGGCAGGAGGCCCTCGACGTTCTCCGCGAGGAGCATCCGCTTCAGGTACACGCGGTGGGTGGCGCGCTCGGCCGGGTTCGCGGCGAACGGCAGCACGAAGGCCACGCCGGTGAGCCCAGCGCCCGGATTGTTCAGGTGGATCACGTCGAACGGGGTGAACCCGAGCTTGTCCTGCGCATAGCCCACCAGCTCGGCCCGCTGCAGTGCGCCGGTGTTCTCCCAGGGCGCCTTGCCGTCGGTCACCTGCTCACCGTTGACGCGGATCTCGATCGGCAGCAGTGCACCGAACAGGCGGATCAGCTCCACGACAGTGGCGTGTTTGTACCACTGCTCCGCACCACGCCGGGCCTTCAGCGTCACCGTCGTACCGGTCTCGGCACGGTCCGCTGTGGCGGCGAGCTCGTAGCGGCCGTCCGCCGTACCGAGCCAGCGAGTGGCCGGGCCACCGGCCGGCTGGGTGACGACCTCGATCTCGTCGGCGACCATGAAGGCCGACAGCAGGCCGATCCCGAACTGGCCGAGGAACTCCGAGCGGGCGAACCCGATCTCGTCCCGCTTCGAGCTACGGCCGATGGTGGCCAGCAGCTCGCGCACCTGGTCCGGCAGCAGGCCGATCCCGGTGTCGGCGATGCTGAGAGCACCGTCGGTCGTCTGTACGTCGATGCGCCGCGGCGCCCCCGCCTCGACGGCCTGACGTGCGGTGATCGCGTCGACGGCGTTCTGCAGCAGCTCCCGCAGATACACCCGCGGACTGCTGTACAGATGGTTGCTCAGCAGGTCGACGATGCCCTGGAGGTCGACCTGGAAGTTCTCACTCACCCCAAACCCCCTTGTTCGCCGCCAACCTACCCAATCACCAGTTCGCGCCGTACTTTGAGAGGAGTCCGGGGAGGACGCAGGGAGGACGCTATGGCATTGACGGTGGGGACCTTCAATCTCAACAACCTGTTCGACCGCTGGAACTTCGCCGGTGCGGTCGACGTACTCGCACAGGGCACCAGCACGGTGCCGGCCACCTACACGTTCGACGACGAGCATCGTCGCCGGCTGCAGCTGGACGGCCGGGGGAAGCTGCTGGTGTCCAAGAAGCCGGAGGACACCGACCGGGTTGCCGAGCGGCTGCTGACGGCCGATGTGGACGTCTGGGTGGTGCAGGAGGTCGAGAACATCGACGTCCTGCGGGAATTCAACCGCGAGCACCTGAACGGCGCGTACCAGCACGTGATGGTGATCGACGGCAACGACGCGACCCGGTTCATCGACATCGGGATCCTGTCGCGGCGCCCGATCGGTGGGGTGACCAGCTATCAGCGGGTGTTCCACCCCGAGGTGCCGAAGCGGCCGATCTTCTCGCGTGACCTGGTCGAGGTGGAGATTCTGGACTCCCGTGGGCGCAAGGCGCTGACGGTGTTCGGGACGCACCTGAAGTCGAAGTTCGTCGACTTCACCGTGGCCAACCCGGTAGCGGCTGCGGCGGAGGCCGAGCTGCTGCGCACCCGGCAGGCCGACACCATCGTGCGGATCATCGCCGCGCGGATGAGCAGCCGGCAGCGGTACCTGCTCTGCGGCGACATGAACGACACTCCGGAGTCGCCTGCGCTGGCGGCGTACGCCCAGTCCGGACTGGTGAACGCACTGACCGCTCCGACCGAGATCGGTGCCGTGAAGACCACGGTCGAGCTCCCGGCCAGTCCGGCGTGGACATCGACGTTCAAGGGCGCAGGGCAGCCGCGGTCGTTCGACCTGATCGATCAGATCTGGTTGTCACCGGCACTGGTGCCACGGCTGAAGGGTGCGTTCATCGGTCGCCGGAAGAAGCTGGCGCGGGACGGTACCGACCATGACCCGGCCTGGATCTCACTCGACATCTAGGCGTTGCGCGATGCCGTCGAGGAGGCGGTCGAGGCCGTAGCGGTACGACTCGGCCGCCGCCTCGTCGGTGCCTGCGGTGAAACCACCTGCGTTCCAGATCGCGGTCATCGCGGGGTGCCGCTCGACGTCGAAGTACGTCTCCCACAGGTCGGAGCGCTCGATCCACCAGGAGTCATGGCTCTGACCGCTGGCCCGCTCGATCAGCCGGCCCTCCGCAGCCAGGCTGGCCGCGGAGTCGACGTACGTCGAGATCGCCAGTGCTGCGGTGTTCGTCTCGCGCGGTGTGAGCTTCAGGGTGCTCACCACGGACAACAGGTACTCGCTGCCCGCCATCAGCCCTGGTCCGGCGGGTGGTCGGACCGGGGAGACCTGTGACAGCCACGGGTGCCGATCGAACATCAGCTGGGTCTGGTCTGAGTACAGGTAGACCTGAGCACGCCAGTCGTCGGGGCGGGGCTCGCCGGGGCCCGGTAGGTCACGCTCGCCGAGCACCTGGTCGATCATGAGCTCCAGGAGATCGTCCTTCGACGGGACGTAGGTGTAGAGCGTCATGGTGCCGACGCCGAGCTCCTTGGCCACACCGCCCATGGAGGCCGCGGCCAGACCGTCACTGTCGGCCAGCCGGATCCCGGTGGCGACCACCTCGTTCACATCCAGCGACGGGCGTCGCCCTGCGCCCTTGGCGGCCGGGGCGAGTGGGCGGTGGTTGCGCCACAGCAGCGCAAGCGTGCGATCGACCGTCACATGCCAACCATAGGCGCTGATCTGAATTCTCGTATACCCTACGAGAATTACTCCAAGACTGAGGGGAACGGCATGACGATCTTGGTGACCGGTGCGACGGCGAGCGTCGGACGGCTCCTGGTGGACGAGTTGGTGGCTGTCGGAGCGCCGGTGCGGGCCCTGACGAACAAGCCTGCGCGGGCCGCGCTTCCGGAGGGTGTGGAGGTCGCTGTTGGGTACCTGGGGCGTCCGGAATCGCTACCGGCCGCGCTCACGGGCATCGATACGGTCTACCTGGCGCCGCTCCCGGCGTACGTGGACGACTTCGTGCGGTGCGCTCTGGAGGCCGGCGTACGGCGGGTGGTGGTGCTGTCGGGGGAGCCTGCTGAGTACGAGGCGCAGGGGGATCCGGCGAGCTGGCACTACTACCGGGTTGAGCGGGCTATCGAGGAGGCCGGGTTCGAGTGGACCTTCCTGCGACCCGGGCAGTTCATGAACAACACGCTGGACTGGGCGCCGTCGATCAAATCGGAGGGCGTGGTGCGAGCGCCGTACGCGAACGCCGTCCAGACGCCGATCGACCTCGCTGACATCGCCGCCGTGGCTCGCGTTGCGCTACTGGACGAGTCCTTCACCGGCCAGAAACTCGTGATGAGCGGCCCCGAGGCGCTCACTCAGCCGCAAGAGGTCGAGCACATCGCCGCTGCGATCGGTCGGCCGATCAAGTTCGAGGAGCAGACACCCCAGGAGTACCTCGACCAGTTGACCCCCTACACCGGCCTGGAAACGGCCCAGTGGCTACTCGACGGCTTCCGAATGATGGCCGAGCACCCCATGACCCCGGAGCCCACAGTGGCCAACCTCACCGGCCGCCCGGGAACGACGTACGCAGAATGGGCAGTCCGCAACGCGGAGGTCTTCCGCTGACCTCTGCGAGAACATGATGACCTGATACTTCGGACCTTCCTGAGGCAACTTGAATCTGGGTAGAACATGTGTTCGACTGTGGTGCATGAGGTGGGCCGGTCAGCAGTTGGACGTGGAGGCTCCGGGGGCGTTGCCGGGGCTGGGGCTGATTGCGGGGCTGGTTCGGTCGGTGACGACGCCGGAGTTTCGTGGGGTGACGTTCCATGAGGTGGTGGCGCGGTCGGCGCTGAACTCGGTGCCTGGTGGCGGGTTGCCGTTCAACTGGACGGTCAATCCGTACCGCGGGTGTACGCACGCGTGCCGGTACTGCTTCGCCCGGCCGACGCACAAGTACCTCGAGCTCGATCAGGGGCTGGACTTCGATCGGCAGATCGTGGTGAAGACGAATGTCGCCGACGTCCTGCGCCGGGAGCTGGCCCGGCCGTCCTGGGGGCGGGAGCAGGTTGCCTTGGGCACCAATACGGATCCGTACCAGCGGGCCGAGGGCCGGTATCGGCTGATGCCGGGGATCATCGGTGCGCTGGCCGGTTCCGGGACGCCGTTGTCGGTGCTCACCAAGGGGACGCTGCTCCGGCGCGACCTGGACCTGCTGGTCTCCGCGGCGACCGAGGTGCCGGTCGGGATCGGGGTGTCGCTCGCGCTCGGGGACGAGGAGCTGCGGCGGCGACTGGAGCCCGGCGTACCGTCGGTGCGCGGCCGGCTCGAGCTGATCCGTGCAGTGCGGGAAGCAGGGTTGCCTTGTGGGGTGATGGTCGCACCGGTCCTGCCCTGGCTGACCGACTCGGCCGACCAGCTCGACGACCTGTTCGGAGAGCTCGCAACAGCCGGCGCGACCGGAGTCACCACTCTCGTCCTGCATCTCCGCCCCGGCGTGAAGGACTGGTTCATGAGCTGGCTGGCCCACGACCACCCCGAGCTGGTCGGCCGCTACGAGTCCCTCTACGCCCGCGGTTCGAACGCAGCCCCCAGCTACCGAACAGCCTTCGAGCAAAAGGTCCGCCCGCTCCTCGACAAACACGGCTTCGGCCGCCGCTCCAAACACCGAGCCACCCCCAACCCGTACGGCGTCGTCGAAGCCGCCGGCCTGAGCTCCGACTCCGGCTGGGGCGAACCCGCCGCCACCCACCCCCGCTTCCGCTCACCCACTCGCCCTCGCACCACCCCTCCGCCGAAAGCGCCAGCACAAGACTCGCTGTTCTGACCCCGCGAGTCCTCGCCATCCCCGACACCTCCGGAGCCGGCGTACAGGTCAACCCCGAGGTACCGTTCCCGCCCGCCTCATTTGGGGCTCTTCTGGCCTGTCCGTGGGTCCCACGGGGTGCAGTTGCTGAGGGTGTGAACAGCAAATGGGGGCCCTGAACAAGGCATAACTTGTTCAAGCCCACCGCACAGGATGCACACCCCCGAGATGCGCCCCAAGGATTCCTGGAGCGGACCCGCGCCACTGTCCATCCTCCCCGTACCGCCACTCATTCAGGTCACGCTGAGCGTGAACCGCCCGAGCTGCACGGTGGTGGACAGTGCTGGCGGTCCGCCCCCGCCGCGTCCCCCTGCATCACCTCCGCTGGGGGCACGGTGGCTTCGGTCGCCGCGCACCAACAGCGGTCGGCTCGCTGAGTGGAAGAAGACTGCTGCCAGAAATCGATGCCCGGCAGCACAGTGCTTCCGGTCGACGATCCACTCCCCACACTCGCCGATCACACCAGCCGAGACCCTCCGATCGCACGGCGCCAACCGGTCCGACAGATGCGCGAGCCACCCACGGAACAGTCAGGAGAGTCCCACTTGGTGGGCTCGCCCATCCACTTGTGGGTGAGCCCACGGCATGCGGTTGGCCTACCCGCAACGCGATGGGTCAGCCCACCAAATGGCGCGAGAGAGTGGGCCCCACTGCTGCGGCCGGCTTACGGGGAGGGGGTGGCTGGGGAGTCGTACCGCCCGGAAACGACCGATAGGACTTTCCAACTCGCAACGATGCCGATCCGACGGCCGCAACCCAGTCCGTGGGCCCAGGCAGTCTGCGCGCGATAGCTGACCTCGGTTGTGGGACTGGTCCGTTCCGGTGGGAGTTAGGGGTGGGTGAGGATCTCGGGGCCGGTGGGGGTGATGGCGATGGTGTGTTCGGCGTGGGCGCCTCGGGTGCCGTCGGCGGAGCGGAGGGTCCAGCCGTCGGGGTCGATGAGGTAGGTGCTGCCGGGGCCGGACCAGAACCACGGCTCGATCGCGAAGGTGTGCCCGACCTGGAGTTTGAAGCCGCGGCCGGGGCGGCCGCCGTTCGGGACGTGGGGTTCCTCGTGCATGCAGCGGCCGATGCCGTGGCCGCCGAAGTCGAGGTTGGTGCCGACGCCGGCCTCCTTGCCGATCCGGCCGATCGCGGCACCGATGTCACCCAGCCGACTGCCTGGGACGGCGGCTGCGATACCGGCCGCCAAGGCGCGCTCGGTGATCTCGATGATCCGTAGGTCCTGCGGTCGTGGCGTACCGACGCAGAAACTGGTTGCCGCGTCCCCGCACCAGCCGTCGACCGAGGCGCCGCAGTCGACGTTCAGCAGGTCGCCATCGGCGAGCTTGAGGTCCGACGGAAGTCCGTGCAGGACGGCGTCGTTGACCGACGTACAGATCACTCCGGAGAACGGGCTGGTCGCGAACCCGGGCTGATAGCCCTCGAACAGGGATACGGCACCGGCCGCGCGCAGAACCTCCCGCGCCACCTCGTCGAGCTCGCGCAGCGAGACCCCGACTGCGGCTTCCTTCTTCACAGCGGCCAGCGCACTGCCGACGACCCGCCCGGCTGCGCGCATCGCCTCGATCTCTGCCGGTGTCTTCAGCTCAACCATCGCCTACGCCCTCGCTCCGTGATCTCTTGGCTGCAAACGGTACCCGCAAGGACACGATCGGGTTACCGGTCGAACTCAAGCGCACGCCAGGCCGTCCGATGAGTGATGGACACCGAATCTTGGGGGCTGTGATGGCGGTACGACGGCGCGCGGTGCTGGGTGCACTGCTGGCCGGGGCGGGGGCGACCGTCGTCGGAGGCTGTGCGGATGTCGGTCTGAGCTCGCCCAGTACGCCGTCGGACGGGGGATCGGTCGGCCCGCCGGCGAAGACCACTGACTCCGCGGCTCGCCCGGACCGGATCTCGATTGTTGCCACCGGCGACGTTCTCCTGCACGAACGGTTGTGGACAACGGCACGCCGTGACGGCCGTGGTGGCGCTTGGGACTTCGCGCCGTTGCTGGCCGGCGTGAAACCGCACGTCCAGCAGGCCGATCTCGCGATCGCGCACCTGGAGACGCCGCTGGCGCCGATGGGTGGTCCCTACAAGGGCTACCCGTTGTTCCTCGGCCCGCCACAGATCGCCACGGCGCTGAAGCAAACCGGCTACGACCTCTGCACGACAGCCAGCAACCACAGCTTCGACGGTGGCGCGGCCGGTGTCGACAGGACGCTGAACACCTTGGAGAAGGCCGGTCTCCGGACGGCGGGCACGGCGCGGAACCGGAAGGAAGCCGAGACTCCGACGATCATCGAGGTCGGCGGTGTGAAGGTCGCGTCGCTCTCGTACACCTTCGGGTTCAACGGCCTGCCGTACCCGAGCGGTCAGACCTGGCGTGCCGGCAAGCTCGACGCGGCCGCGATCAGCCGGATGGCGAAGGAGGCCCGCGATCGCGGCGCCGAGATCGTCGTGGTGAGTTGCCACTGGGGGACCGAGTACTCGGCGAAGATCAACGACCAGCAGCGCGAGCTCGCACCTCAACTACTTGCCGATAGCAATATTGACCTGGTGGTCGGGCACCATGCGCACGTCGTCCAGCCGATGGAACAGCACAACGGCAAATGGGTCGCGTACGGGCTCGGCAACCTGGTCGCGGCCCACCGGCAGCCGAACAGCACCCGCGCCGAGGGTCTGCTGGTCCGCTTCAGCTTCAAGCGGGACGGCGACAAGTGGACGACCGAGCAGGCCGGCTACGCGCCGCTGCTGATGACCGACACGTTGCCGGTCCGAGTTCTCGACGTACGGCGGGAGCTTGCGAAGCCGGGCCTGGTTGCGGCGAAACGCGCCCGGCTGGAGCTCGCACGGCGGCGCACCGACGAGACTGTGCTGTCGCTGGGAGCAACTCCAAAAATGCTTTGAGCGCTCGCAGTCCGGCGGTCTAGGGTCGGCGCATGACTACGTACTTTGTGATGGTCCGTCGTGCCCGGCTCCGGGCAGGCGCGGGGTGCCTGGGGATGGCATCCGCTCGATAGCCGGTGGGCTCAACGAGTAGTGGACGCTGCCGGGGTTGCACCTGGCGAGCTGATACTCGACGTAGGAGCCGGACTCGGTGCCTTGACCGGACCACTGGTTCGGGCCGGTGCCCAGGTGATCGCGGTCGAACTGCATCCTGGGCGTGCCGATCGGTTACGCCGGCGGTTCGCGGACGATCCGGTCACGGTGGTCCGTGCCGATGCCGGTGACCTGCGGTTGCCGTCCCGGCCGTTCCGGGTGGTGTCGAGTCCGCCGTACACGCTGTCGACCGCGTTGCTGAAGCGCTTGCTGGCACCGGGGTCTCGGCTGGTGTCGGCGGATCTGGTGCTGCAGCGGCAGGTGGTGAACCGCTATGTCCGCGGTGAGGCACCGGGCGCACAGCGCTGGTACCGCCACTACGAGCCGTCCCTCGGGCTACGCCTTCCCCGTAAGGCCTTTACCCCTCCTCCACATGTCGACTCCGCAGTCTTGCTGCTGCGCAAACGCTGAAAGGACAAGGCCCCCGCACGGTCAGAGGTGACTGTGCGGGGGCCTTGGTTTGTCAGCCGTGCCAGGACTTCCACAGCTTGGCGTAGGATCCCTGGCGCTCGACCAGCTCGTCGTGGCTGCCGAGCTCGGTGATCCGGCCGTCCTCCACCACGGCAACCCGGTCGGCGTCGTGAGCGGTGTAGAGCCGGTGGGCGATCGCGATCACGGTGCGGCCTTCGAGGACCGCGGCCAGCGAGCGCTCCATGTGCCGGGCTGCGCGCGGGTCGATCAGCGAGGTCGCCTCGTCCAGAACCAGCGTGTGCGGGTCAGCCAGCACCAGGCGGGCTAGCGCCAACTGCTGTGCCTGTGCAGGTGTCAGTGCGAGCTGACCGGACCCAACGCGGGTGTCGAGCCCCTCCGGCAACGCCTCGGTCCACGCACGTGCGTCGACTGCCGCAAGTGCGTCGTACAGCTCGGTGTCGGTCGCTGCCGGCCGTGCCATCGAGAGGTTGTCGCGCAACGTGCCGACGAAGACGTGGTGCTCCTGTGTCACCAGTGCGACCTGTCTGCGCAGCTCGTCCAGCGGGAGCTCGGTCATCCCGACACCGCCGACCGTGACAGAGCCAGTGCGCGGCGGGTGGATCCCGGCGACCAGCCGGCCCAGTGTCGACTTCCCTGCGCCGGACGGACCCACCATCGCGATCCGCTCACCCGGCTGCACTGTCAGCTCCACGCCGTGCAGTACGTCGCGGCCGTCGACGTACGAGAACCGCACGTCCTTCGCCTCGACCAGCTCACCCTCCGGAGTGCGGCCAGATGCCGTCCGGTCGTCCGGTACGTCGCTGATCCCCAGCAGGCGCGCGAATGCGGCCCCACCGGACTGCAGCTCGTCCACCCACTGGAGCAGGCGGTCGACGGGGTCGATCAGCTGGTTCACGTACAGCACGCCTGCCGTGACTGCGCCCAGTGTGACTTGCCCGTTGATGTGCAGCCAGCCGCCGAACAGCAGCGTGCCGACGATCGGCACGAGATACCCGACCTCGACGGCCGGGAACCACACTGTGCGCAACCGCAGTGTGTACCGCTCGGCGTTGTAGGAGCCGCGGACGTCGTCGTCACCGCGACGCACGCGGTCGTCGTACCGCCGGAGGGCCTCGACTGTCCGCGCACCCTCGACTGTCTCCGCGAGCGAGCTCGTCATCTGTGCGTATGCCGCGTTCTCCCGCAGGTAGCCGTCCTTGGCGCGGCGTAGGTACCACCGGGTGCTCAGCCAGAGCAACGGCACCATTGCCGCCAGCGGGAGCAGAATCCAGACGCCGACGAGCAGCGTGGCCGTCAGCGAGAACAGCAAGGTGACGATCGCGATGATCGTCTCCGGTACGGCGAAGCGCACCGTCCGCGACAGGGTGTCGACGTCCCGCGAAGTGCGGGACAGCAGGTCACCGGTCCCGGCCCGCTCGACCGTGCCGATCGGCAGCGCCAGGGCGTTGTCGACGAAGTCTTCGCGGAGCTCGGCCAGCACCTGCTCGCCGAGCGCGAACGAGCGGTAGCGGGCCCAGCGTGTGAGCAGCGACTGCACGACAACGAACCCAGCGATCAGCCCGATGATGAGGTTGATCTTCGCCGCGGTCGTCCCGTTCTGGACGTCCTGGACCAGGTCACCGATCAGCCGCGGTGCAGCGAGCCCTGAGACCGCGGCAACGGCATGCAGCCCGAGTGCGATCAGCAACGCCTTCGGATGCTTGAGTGCGAGCCGACGGGCATGACGACGGATCTCGGCGCTGTCCGCCACTGGAAGGATCTGCCTCATCGGTGCGCTCCTTCCGTCAGTACATCTTCTTCGGTTTCCCGGGTGACCGTCCGGCGGTACTGCGGTTCTCGGGCCAGCAGGTCACGATGCTTGCCTGCCGCAACCACTCGGCCGGCGGCGACGAAGATGACCTCGTCGACCCGGTCCAGTAGCAGCGGGCTCGCAGTCAGTACGACGGTGCTGCGGCCGGCCCGGTGTTCGCGCAAGCGGTCGGCGATCCGCGCCTCGGTGTGCGCGTCGACGGCGGAGGTCGGCTCGACCAGCACCAGCACCGCAGGGTCTGCCAGCAGCGCGCGAACCAGCACCAGCCGCTGCCGCTGACCACCTGAGAACGATCTGCCCTTCTCCTCGACCTCTGAGTCGAGCCCGTCCGCCAGGGCGACCAGGACGTCCTCGGCCGAGGCAGTCCTGATCGCGGCGAGCAGCTCCTCTTCGGTCCGGCGGCCCGTTGGGTCCAGCTCGGTGCGCAGGATGCCGGTGAACAGCTGGGAGCCGGCGTCGCTGACCAGGATCCGCTGCCGCACATCGGCGCGGGTCGCGCTGGCCAGGGTCACTCCGCCGAAGCGGACCTCGCTGCCCTCGTCGTACCGGCCCAGGCGGTCGGCGAGCACGGCGTACACGTCTGGCTCGGCCGCGACGATCGCGGTGAGCAGACCGTCCCGTGCCCGGACGCCGGAGACCGGGTCGACCAGGTCGCCCCGCTCGGGCAGGCGCACGGCGTCGGTCGGGTCGGTGATCTCGGGGCGCAGCGAGATGACCCGGATCACCCGGGCGCCCGCGACCAGCCCACGCATCAGCTGGTTGACGAACTCGGTCACAGTTCGCAGCGGTAGCACCAGGAACGTCGCGTAGCCGTAGAACGCGACCAGCGAACCGGCGCTGAGGTCACCGCGCAACGCGAAGTGGGCGCCGATGCCAACCACCAGCACCACGAAGGTGCCCGGCAGCAGCACCTGCGCCGCGTCCAGCACAGACTGGATCCGGGCCACTCGCACACCGGCCTGGCGGACCTGCTGCGACTCACGGCGGTACCGCTGCGAGAAGGAGTCCTCGCCGCCGATCCCGCGCAGCACCCGCAGCCCGGCCACGATGTCCGAACCCAACGAGTTCAGCTCACCGACCGCCTCGCGCTGGGCGGACTGCCGCCGGTGCAACGGCCGCAGCATCGGGCCGAGGCAGAACAACATCACCGGCACGCCGATCAGCACGACCAGACCGAGCGTGGTCGATGTCGAGAGCAGGATCGTCGCGACCACGGCGAACGCCACGATCGCACCGGCGAAGCGCGCGGCCACCTCCATCACCGTCCCGATCGAGGCGAGGTCGCTCGCACCGACGCTGACCACCTCGCCGGTAGCCAGGTGCTTGGGCAGCGTCGCCCCCAGATCGGCGGACTTCCGAGTGATCACCTGGACGGTCCGGTACGCCGCCATCAGCCAGTTCGTCACTGCGAACCGGTGCCGCATGATCCCGGCCAGCGCCTGCAAGACGCCGATCGCGGCCAGCACAGCGGTCCACTGCAGGAGCTTGTCCCAGTCCTTGGCCGCGACACCCTGGTCGATCGCCTTGCCCAGGACCGCCGGGATGAACGCCTGGGACGCCATCCAGAGGATCCCGAACGACATCCCGCCCGCCAGCGTGCGAGCCTGCCCGCGGGCGACCCACAGCAGGTAGCGGGCCGGCGAACGGTCATCGGGGATGCCGGGATCGGCAAGAGGGAGGTTTCGCATGGTTCCTTCAGGCTAGGCGCGCCCACCGACAACCCGCATGCGAATTAAAGCGGCCCCCTGACAAGGCACCATCAACGCATGAAACGAGGTTCGGGCTGGCTCGGCGCGTACGGCGTGATCACGGTCGTACACCTGGTCACGATCGCGATCGGCGAGCCGTGGCCGGAGGCGATCACCAAGGTCCTGCTGATGCCGGCCCTGGCCATCTGGGTGTGGCTGCGTGGCGCTCCGGTCACGCTGCTCATCGGGCTGGCCGCCTCACTGGTCGGCGACTTCCTGCTGCAGATCGACCACCTGGTGCCGGGCATGGCGGCGTTCGGCGTCGCGCATGTCTGTTACGTGCTGCTGTTCAGCCGTCGGTCAACGCAGCGGTCGCTGGTGGTGGTTGCGGCGTACGGCGTGCTCTGGGTCGGCGTGCTGGCGCTGCTCTGGCCCGATCTGGGTGACGTGCGCGTCCAGGTGGCGGCGTACTCGTTGCTGCTCATCGCTACCGCGGTGACGAGCGCCTGGAACGGCTGGCGGTCCGGAGTGGGCGGTGCGGTGTTCCTGCTCTCCGATGCGCTCATCGGGCTGGAGCTGGCCGGGCATGACTTCGGTGCGCGGCCGTATCTGGTGATGGCGACGTACTGCGCGGCGCAGTACCTACTGGCGAGCAGTCTGGTTGCGGTAGGTCAGCCGGCGGAGAAGGACCTCGAACGGGCCGCGTAGACCGCGGCGACGCATCAGGTCGGCCAGGAAGACAGTGAAGGCCCAGGTGGCGACGGCGAGGATGACCGACTGCCACAGTGTCATGGATCCGCCGAGGTCGAGCAGGAACGGCGCGAACATGACAGTCCAGACGACCGACTGGGTGAGGTAGCAGGTCAGCGAGCGCTGGCCGGTCGCCTGGATCGCGGTGATCACCGGAGTACGCCGTACTCGAAGTGACCAGAGTGCGATCAGAGCGGCGTACGCCGGACCGCCCGCGAAGCCGGTCAAGGCGTGCAGCCCGGCCACCGGGATGACGTTGGCGTCGGTAGCGGGCAGCAGACCTGTCGTGTAGAGGGCGAGCGGGATGCCGCCGAGGAATGCCAGCGGTACGCCGACAGCGACCATCCGGCGCAGGGTCTGCTGGTGCTGCTCCGGGTGCTCGTACAGACCGCGCCGCGCGGCCCAGATGCCGAACAGGAACGCACCGGCCGCCGTGACCGCCAGCACCGGGGCACTGATCGAGATGGCGAACGCCCGGCCTGCCATCCCCAGCAGCGGGTTGTGGTCGAGCGCCCCGGGGTACATCTCCGCGGCGGAGTCTGGTGGGTTCGGAGTGGCCAGGAAGGCGAAGGCCCAGGACCCGAACAGCGCCAGGACCGCGGCCGAGACCAGCAGCCGCGGATCACTCCACCGGATCGCCGAGACCAGCACGAGCGCGATGAGACCGTAGGCGGTCAGGATGTCGCCGTAGTAGAGCAGCACTGCGTGCAGCAGGCCCAGCAGCATCAGCCACAGCGCACGGCGGCGGAGTAGCTTGCGGGTGTCCTTCCACTCGCCGGTCTGCCGTCGGGCGATCTGGACCATGCCGTACCCGAAGAGGGCGGCGAACATCGTGTAAGAGCGTCCGTCGACCAGAGTGGTCTCCAGAAACGCCACGATCCGGTCCGGCAGCGCAGTGGGGATCGGCATCGCCCGGATGTCTCCGACACCGGGTGGGTGCAGGAAGCCGTGCGTGTTGGCCAGCGCGATGAACAGCAGCAGCAGTCCGCGGGCCAGGTCGGGCCCGAGCGCACGGTCCTGGACTGCGGTCGGACCGGTCATGACGGAGAGCATAGGCCGTAGTTCGGTTCGGTGACCTTCATCTTGCGTTGGGCAACGAGTTCCCGGTCAGCCATGTGCGCCACCTGTCCTGGAACCATGCTGGTGATCGCGCATCGGGGAGCGAGTGGGTACCGTCCGGAACACACGCCGGCGGCGTACCGCCTGGCTGCCGCCCAGGGGGCGGACTACCTGGAACCGGACCTGGTCGCCACGCTGGACGGCGTCCTGGTCTGCCGCCACGAGAACGAGATCTCCGGTACGACGGACGTCGCGGAGCACCCGGTCTTCGCCGACCGGCGGATCACCAAGATCGTCGACGGCGAGGCAGTGACCGGCTGGTTCGTCGAGGACTTCACCTACGCCGAACTGCGGATGTTGCGGGCCCGCGAGCGGATGCCTGGCCTCCGCTCGGCCAACACCGCCTACGACTGCACCGAGGAGGTGCCCACGTTCGACGACGTGGTCGCACTGGCCCGGCAGGAGTCCCTGCAGCTCGGGCGCACCATCGGGGTGATCCCCGAGATCAAGCACCCGACGTACTTCCGGCGGCTCGGTCTGCCCCTGGAGGAGCTGCTCACCGAGCGCATCCTCGCCCTGGGCCTGCGCCCCGACGAGATCATGATCCAGTCGTTCGAGCCGACCAGTCTGCGCCGCCTGGCCGTCATGACCCGGGTGCCGCTCGTCCAGCTCGTCGACTGCGAGAGTTCGCCGTACGACTTCCTCCGGGTCGGCGACGGCCGCACCTTCACCGACCTGCTCGACCCGTCCGGCCTGCGCGAGATCTCGACGTACGCCCAGATCCTGGCCCCCCACAAGGACCTGGTCATCCCCCGCACCCCGACCGGTGCCCTGGGCGAACCCACCCGCCTCGTCGACCAGGCTCACCGCGCCGGCCTCGGCGTCCAAGCCTGGACCTTCCGCGCCGAACGCCGCTTCCTTCCCACCAACACCGACTTCCGCACCGAGCTGTCCCGCTTCGCGTCCCTGGGCCTCCAAGGCATCTTCGCCGACCACCCCGACATCGCAGCGGCCACTCTGAAGGCCGCCTCGCTGTCCGGCTAGAGCTCGGCCTTCACCTCGAGCAGCACCTGCTCCGCGGGCTCCATCAGCTCCCGGTCGATGGCACGTGACTGGTCAGTGCCGAGGACGACGCGTGCTGAGGTCGCCGGGCGGGTGCGAAGCAACTTGGTCCGCAGATAGGTCGGCGGATGCGTCGCGTCTGTGCGAGTCCCGTGCACCCGGCTTACTCGCAGTCGTCGCTCGATCTCCCGGGCAGGCACCTCGGTCACAGCGCGCCGTACGGCGTCCAGTGGCGCGAGCTCGCCCGGGAACCGCAGCGCTCGGAGCATCGCGTCGTAGCAGGTGTCAGCCAGCAGCGTGCGCTCCAACGCGTGCGCAGCGGCTTCAGAGCCGGCGACCTCACCTGCGCGGCGATCGGCGAGGTATTCGTTGCGCTGACCACTACGCAGCTCAAGACGGTTCAGTACGGCGCTCAGGCCGCGCACCACCACGCCGACCGTCGCATTGACCATGCGGTTCAACAGGGTCCCGCCGCTGAGCTCCTCGGCACCCCACTCGCGGCGTGCCTCATCAAGAGGGCTCTCGCTGAAGGTCGCACCTAGTCCTTCAAGGACGCTGCGCGCGTTGCCGATCAGCCAGCCGCTTCGCATGTCGCCATGGCTTCCATGGCCGAACTCGTGGGCCAGGATGGCGACCCGCTCCTGGGGGCGTAGCCCGATCCAGAGCGGCAGACCGATGCCGACGACCGGTCGGAAGCGCCAGCCGACCTGGGAGTACCAGATGTTGGCCTCGTCGGTGACTGCGACGGCCGTTGCGGGTTTGGCGCCGACGGCGGCGGCGACTTCGTCCAGTACAGCGAACAGGACGGGCGCCTGCTCGCGGTGGACGAGCTGGTGGTCGTCGAGCCGGCCGGCTCGTGGCCGGAACACGAAGGCGATGGTCAGAGCGAGCAGCGCCAGGATGATGCTGAACCACAGGGGCCGGTAGAAGAGCAAAAGCGCAATGCCGGTCAGGAACGCAGCGAGCGGCAGCAGGAGGATCAGTACGGAGAGCAGGTTGGCGGTGATCCGCGCAGCGTCCCAGCCAGGGCGGTGGATCGCACCCTGCTCGAGTTCGCGGTAGAGCGAGTCGACCAGCCGTTGCTCGACTCTGAGTCGCCAGGCGGGGGTCAGGTCGAGCAACGGCGTCGGATCGACGTTCCAGTCGCATTTCTCGCACCAGGTCACGTAGCGCCGGTCGACACGGATCTGATGTCCGCAGTCAGGGCACCTGGTGATCTCGTCAGCACTCTGCACAAGCAGAGTGTGACAGGCCGAGGTCAGGCGGCCGGGGGCTTGGGGGCGTCGTCGTAGATGCGGGAGGCGATGTCGCCTTCGGGGGTCTGGGTCTGGTGGTTGGTGGAGTGCTGGACGTGCTGCCAGGCGGCCTTGCCGTCGGACTCGGGCATCACGATCCAGGCGATGGCGTAGCCGAGGATGGCGGTGCCGCCGGTGATGATGGTGAGACCGACGATGCCGAGGCGGACCAGGGTGACGTCGATGTTCAGGTACTCGGCGAGGCCGCCGGAGACACCGGACAGCATCCGCTGGGAGCTGGAGCGACGCAGGGTCTTGCCGGACAGGTTCGAGAACGGTGCGTTGGAGTTCGTCATGGCTCTACTCTCCCGTTCGGAGACCCTCCAGCACATCAGGATCGGTACCGAGTGGCCCCTGACCTGACCCCGGGGTCCCTGGTCGGGCACCCTGACTACTTTCGTGGAACCGCAGGGGGCGGCCAGGCTGTCTTTACGGTGAGGGAGGGTGCCGAATGGATGACTTCACTGAGTATGTGGCGGCGCGCTGGCAGGTGCTGGTGCGGTCCGCGGTGCTGCTGGGGTGCTCGCATCCAGAGGCCGAGGACCTGGTCCAGACGGTGCTGGAGCGGTGCCTGGTGAAGTGGAAGCGGGTCAGCGCGGTGGACGACCGGGACGCCTACGTGCACCGGATGCTGGTCAACAGCTTCCTCTCGGCCCGGAGACGCCGCTGGACCGGTGAGAAACCATCGGCGGCGCTACCCGAGCAGGCCGACGACGACCGGACCGCCGGTGTCGACGACGCCGACCTGATGACGCGTGCCCTCGACCGGCTGCCGACTGATCAACGGACAGCCGTTGTACTGCGCTACTACGCACACCTGACCGAACAACAGATGGCCTCCGTGCTCGGCGTCGCCGCCGGCACCGTGAAGAGCCGCCTGTCCCGGGCCGTCAAGGCACTGGCCCAGGACCCGCATCTGGCAGAACTGCGAGAGATCCTATGAACGAATCGAAACTGTCCGAACTTCTCGAACAAGCCGGTGAGCGGACCGCCGTCAACCCGCCCCCGATCGACGCCATGCGCTCCGGTGCCACCCGCCGCCGACGCCGTCGTACCGCAGTCTGGTCCGCAGCCGGTACGGCGGTCGCTGTGGCGGCCGTGATCGGCGCATCGACCGCACTGACGAACAACGGCGCCACTCCGCTCGAGCAGCCGCCGGTAGCGGCCAGCCCGGTGCCGGAGAACCTGCGTCTGGTCGGCGTAGGGCACACCGCGATTGCCGTGCCGAAGAGCTGGGGGACGAACCAGCTGAAGTGCGGTACGCCGACCAAGAACACCGTCATCGTGGACCCCGGCCCGCAGGGCTACTGCTTCCTGGCGCAGGCAGCCGGCATCGTGAGCGTGCGGATCGGGACCAAGCCGGCCGTCGAGTTCCGTGCTGACGAGACCTTCCAGCTGAACGGCGTCGAGGCCCAACGGCAGCGGACTGTCTGCACTGCATGGGACGCCGACCGTCCGACGACCTGCACTGGGGCCGTGCTGATTCCCTCTCGGAACGTCTGGATCCGGGCGGTGTCGTCGGCCGGTGACGAAGCGGTCGGCAATGCTCTCGAGCAGATCTGGTTCGTGAAGGACTCGATCGGCGTACCGGGCTTCCGCTCGCTCGATCTGGAGACGTCAACCGACAAGTACCTCGCAGAGCTCCGGGCCGCCGGGTTCGAGTGGACGATCAAGACCAAGGTCGAGCCGGGTGCGCCCAAGGGATCGGTTCTGGCAGTGTCGCCCGCGCCCGGCACGATGGTGCCGAACGGATCGACCCTGACGTTGACACTCGCCGGCTGAGAACTGTCGGTGGCGCTGCTTAGCGTTGGCGGTATGGATGCGCAGGTGGTGCTGAAGCTGGTGCGGGGGCTGCCCGGGGCCGAGGAGCACGAGGGCTGGGCCGGGCAGCCCGCGTTCAAGGTGCGCAAGAAGGGCTTCGCGTATCTGTCCGAGGACGAGACCCGGCTGATCGTGAAGGCCTTCCGCGAGGAGCAGCAGGCGCTCATCGCGGAGAGCCCGGAGGTCTACGCACCGTCGTGGGAGAGCGGCCGCTTCGCGTGGCTGGACGTGACGCTGGCTGTCGCCGACGAGGACGAGGTGGGCGAGCTACTCACCGAGGCCTGGCGGCTGACCGCCCCGAAATACCTGATCGCCCAGCTGGATAACTGAATAAGCTGGCCGAGTGGACGGAGCCCTGACGGCAGCGGAGCTGCAGCAGGCGTTTGCCGAGCGACTGGCTCAGCTCACGCCGAGCGAACCGCCGGACCGGGCTCCGGGCGTGCGACCGCGCGCGGTCGTATTCGGTGGCCAGCCTGCCGCGGGCAAGTCGACGATGTCGCGGGTGGTCCACGCGGCGCTGGGCCCCGACCGGGTCGTGCGGTACGAGGCGGACGACAGCCTGCGAGTGCATCCGCGGTACCACGTCCTCCGGCGCGAGCACGGGATCCAGGGACTCGAGATGGTGGCCGACGCCCTGGAGAACGGCCCGGACGCCCGCCTTCACGAGGCCATCCTGGCGCACGTCTGCGCAGGGGACCCGCGGTACGACCTTGTGGCCAGCCATCCGCTCGCCCGGCAGAGGTGGGCGCGGCGCCGGGCCGGTGACCTGCGGGACCTGGAGTACCGCTGCAGTTTCGTCTACCTGATCGTCAACCACGCGGACAGCGCCATGGCACTCGCCGAGCGCCATCAGACGGCTCTGGACACCGGTGGAGACGGCGGCTGGTTCGACCCTGAGCTGCACGACGAGTTCTACACCGAGCTGCCCGAGACGGCACAGGCACTGGAGACGGAGGGCCTCATCGACGACATCTACCTCGTCGACCGTCGCGGTTGCGTCTTGTACGAGAACAACCGGGCCTCGGACGGGAGCTGGTCCCGACCGCCTCGAGTTGAGCAGGCCATCCTCGAAGAGCGTGCTCAGCCGCCGACTCCGGCATCGCATGAGCACCTGATCCGGACCGCCGAGCTGCTGCTCGCACGCCAGGACCTGGCGCCGAAGGTGCGTGTGACGGTGGAGAGCGCCGTACGACGAGAGTCGGAGCGCCCGGAGCCTCAGCCGAACGACCGCAGTCAGGACATCGCCGCCCGGCTTTCAGCGCGGTAGCTGGAAGGGGAGGTGCCCAGCTCGCGGCGGAAGGCTTCGCGGAGTGACGTGGCACTGCCGAAGCCGCTGGCGGCGGCGATCCGGTCGACTGTCCAGTCGGAGGTCTCCAGCAACCGCCGAGCGCTCAGCAGACGCTGGAGGACGACCCAGCGCATCGGCGGCAGACCTGTCTCGTGCTCGAAGCGGCGGATGAAGGTGCGGCGGGACAACGCGGCCTGGGTGGCCAGCTGGTCGACTGTGATCGGCTCAGCCAGGTGGTCCTGGACCCAGGCGCGCACCGGTCCCAGGTCGGATCGCAGTGGCGTGAGCACGTCGGCGTACTGGCGGTGTTCTCCGCCTCGCTCGGGAGCTGCGAGGACCCATTTACCGACCTCGTGGGCGGCGGCTGCGCCGTAGTCGGTGCGGATGACGTGCAGGCCGGCGTCGATACCGGCGCCGCCGCCACCAGAGGTGAGCACTCTGCCGTCTTCGACGTACAGCCTGTTCTCGAGCACGGTGACCTGTGGGTGCAGGCTGCGCAGCTGGTCGGTGTAGTGCCAGTGCGTGGTGGCCTCACGGCCGTCCAGTACGCCGGCCGCGGCCAGGGCGAAGGTGCCGGTGCAGATGCCGAGCAGCCGGGCCGGGGTGTCGCGGAGCAGCTCCAGGTACGGCGCGGGCGGCGGCCGCTCAGGCTCGTCGAAACCCGGTACGACGATGATGTCCGCCCCGGCCGCGGTCACGGGGTCGCTGTCCTCGATCACCCGGTAGCCGTCGTGGCGGCCGAAGACGTGGGCGGCGATGCCGAGGTCGAGCGGGATCGCCCGTGGCAGGTTCAGCAACGCCACCACCAGCTCAGCCACGACCGCTCCTCCGCAGGCACGAATCCGGCGGTTCCTGGCACCGCAGCCGATGGCCGCGGCCGGTCCGCCCTCCCTAGGTTAGTTGAAAATGAATCTTTCCGAAGGGGAGTACACGTGATCGAGAACTTCGGCCTGCCGTGGGAGAGCGACTACGGCTACGTCCAGGCGATCAGGTCGGGCGACACCATCTACCTGTCCGGCCAGGTGGGCAACCGCGGTACCGAGATCCTCGAGGGGGTCGAGGCGCAGATGCGGCAGGCCTACGCGAACGCCGAGGAACTCCTCCGGCGGTACGGCGCCTCGCTGGCGAACGTGGTCGAGGAGACGCTCTACGTCCGCGACATGGACGACGCCTTCCCGTATGCCGGTCCGGTCCGCAAGGCGGCGTACGGGCGCCCGGACCCGCAGGTGGCCAGCACCATCGTCGGGACCACCCGGCTGGCGTTTCCGGAGCTGCTGATCGAGATTTCGTTCACCGCGCGGGTCTGACCTGGCTTGCACTCGTTTGGGGCGAGTGCTAATACTTGGTTAGCACTCCATGGGTGAGAGTGATAAGACTCGCGCCCCGGAATGCGAACGAAGACGGCCCTGATGAGGTGCCGGGAGCGGGGCGGGACATGAGCGCCACGACTCCGGTGCCGTCCGTCGCGGGCATCTGGCCGGCTGATCAAAAGACTCGACGCGGGAGGACTCGCGGAGAATGCCCAAGCTTATTGCTTTCAACGAAGAGGCGCGCCGCGGCCTCGAGCGGGGTATGAACACCCTCGCCGATGCCGTGAAGGTGACGCTCGGCCCGAAGGGCCGCAACGTCGTCCTGGAGAAGAAGTGGGGCGCCCCCACGATCACCAACGACGGTGTCTCGATCGCCAAGGAGATCGAGCTCGAGGACCCGTACGAGAAGATCGGGGCCGAGCTCGTCAAGGAGGTCGCGAAGAAGACCGACGACGTCGCGGGTGACGGCACCACCACGGCCACCGTGCTGGCTCAGGCGCTCGTGCGCGAGGGTCTGCGCAACGTGGCCGCCGGCGCCAACCCGATGGGTCTGAAGAAGGGGATCGAGAAGGCGGTCGAGGCCATCAGCGAGCAGCTGCTGGCACTGGCCAAGCCGGTCGAGACCCGGGAGCAGATCGCGGCGACGGCGTCCATCTCGGCCGCCGACACCCAGGTCGGCTCGATCATCGCCGAGGCGATGGACAAGGTCGGCAAGGAAGGCGTCATCACCGTCGAGGAGAGCAACACCTTCGGCCTCGAGCTCGAGCTCACCGAGGGTATGCGCTTCGACAAGGGCTACATCTCGCCCTACTTCGTGACCGACACCGAGCGGATGGAAGCGGTCCTCGACGACCCGTACATCCTGATCGTGAACAGCAAGATCTCGAGCATCAAGGACCTGGTCCCGGTGCTGGAGAAGGTCATGCAGACCGGCAAGCCGCTGGCCATCATCGCCGAGGACATCGAAGGCGAAGCGCTGGCGACCCTGGTCGTCAACAAGATCAAGGGCACCTTCAAGGCCGTCGCCGTCAAGGCGCCGGGCTTCGGTGACCGCCGCAAGGCCATGCTGGTCGACATCGCCGTCCTGACCGGCGGTGAGGTCATCTCCGAGGAGGTCGGCCTCAAGCTCGACACCGTCGACCTGGAGCTGCTCGGCCAGGCCCGCAAGATCGTCGTCACCAAGGACGAGACGACCATCGTCGAGGGCGAGGGTGACGCGGACCAGATCGGTGGCCGGGTCAACCAGATCCGCGCCGAGATCGAGAAGTCCGACTCCGACTACGACCGCGAGAAGCTGCAGGAGCGCCTGGCCAAGCTGGCCGGTGGCGTTGCGGTGATCAAGGTCGGCGCGGCCACCGAGGTCGAGCTGAAGGAGCGCAAGCACCGCATCGAGGACGCCGTTCGCAACGCGAAGGCCGCCGTCGAAGAGGGCATCGTCGCCGGTGGTGGCGTCGCGCTGCTGCAGGCTTCGGTGATCGCGTTCGAGAAGCTGGAGCTCGAGGGTGACGAGGCCACCGGTGCCGCGATCGTGCGGTCCGCGGTCGAGGCCCCGCTGAAGCAGATCTCGGTGAACGCCGGCCTCGAGGGCGGCGTCGTGGTGGAGAAGGTTCGCAACCTCGAGCCGGGACACGGCCTCAACGCCGCGACCGGTGAGTACGTCGACCTGATCGCCACCGGCATCATCGACCCGGCCAAGGTGACGCGCTCGGCGCTGCAGAACGCAGCCTCGATCGCGGCCCTGTTCCTCACCACCGAGGCCGTCATCGCCGACAAGCCGGAGAAGGCTGCTGCCGCTCCGGGCGGCGCGCCCGACATGGGCGGCATGGACTTCTGATCCACTGAAGTTCAGCAGGACAACGGCGGTGCCCGGCGGAGGGCCCGGCGCGCGGGTTCGGCAGGGGACCGTGGAGAACGACGCGGGGTGGGGGGGGGGGGTGTTGTCGTACGCCGGCGAGGGGCCCCGCGGGCCGCCCCCCC
>NZ_JBHJQQ010000004.1:558436-808138 GCF_042262745.1 Kribbella sp. NPDC056345
CCCGTATCGGCCTGCCGCCGCGCGGGGGGGCCCCCCCCCCGGGGGGGCCTTTCAATTTCTCACCACTTATTCACAGCCCCACCCGGGGGGCCGGGGGCTGCGCCCGGCCCCCGCTTCTGCGTCAGGTGACCTTGCAGAACGACGCGTAGTGGTCGGCGGTGTAGTAGACGTACGCCGGATCGGTCACCGGCGAGCCGCCACCGACCAGGCGGCGTGCACCACGGTCGGAGGAGCCGGGAGTCTTGACCGTGTACTCGCGGTAGTAGCCGGTCGACTGGCTCGGCAGAATGCCTTCCCGGTTCTGGAAGACCGTGCCGTCCTGGCGGTAGGGGAACGGGCCGCCGGAGTGGATCAGGTCGAGGGTGTCCGCGGCCTGCGACGGCAGCGAGCTCAACGCGCAGGTCGGGATCGCGGCGTACGCCGTGGTGGGGGCGACTGTGGTCGCGACGGTGAGGGCGAGGGCGGTGATGAGGGTTCTCATGGCTGGAGGCTGCCCGGCCCCGGGAAAGCCCGCACATCCCAGGTGTGAATAACAGTTGGACTATGACCCCCGCGCCCCCTAGAGTCTGCCGCGGCGAGAAGATGCCCCGAGCGGAAGGAGCGACCGATGATCACCCTGTTTGGTATTCCGGCGCGACCTGCCCGCGATCACAGCTCGCACTGAGCGGAGCGGCGCGCCTCCTGCTGGAGGAACTGTGAGCATTCGCAACACCGTCGAGGCCGACCTCGACACCATCCGTACCCTCATCGAGCAGCAGCCGACGGTCAACACCGTCACGCTCGACCGCTACAACGAGTACATCGTGTCCGGCCACTACCGGCACGAGTGGAGCTGGGTCCTGGAGGAGAACGGCGTCATCCAGGCGCTGGCGATCTGGTGGGGCGGCGCCGACGATGCCTACCCGTACAGCATCGACGGCCTGTACTACGCCGGCGACAGCGACCCGGTTCCGGTGTGGACCGCGCTGATCAAGCACGGTATGGCGAACCGGCCGTCCGACGCCGAGCCGCCGGAGTACCACTTCTTCCTCGACGGTGACTGGGAGTCCGATGCCGCCGTCGTAGCAGCGCTCGAGCCGCGGGTGAAGGCGGGCGCTGCGGCCGGCTGGACTGCTATCACCGATCGGCTGCGCTACGAGTGGCTGGCGGAGTACGGCCTGCCGCCGCGGTCGACGCGGCTGCGGTTCGAGCCGGCCGACGACGAGGCCTTCGTGAAGATGTTCATGCGGGTCAGCGAAGGCAGCCTGGACGCGGCGACCGCACGCGATGTCGCCCGCCTCGGCGCCGAGGAGGCGGCCCGCGAGGAGGTCGGGCTGTACCAGACCATGCTGGTCGGCGACCGCGGCTGGTGGCGGCTCGCGTACGACGCCGAGGACAAGCTGATCGGGTTCGCGATTCCGTCGAAGAACAACGGCGGACCGGTCGTCGGCTACCTCGGCGTCCTGCCCGAACACCGCGGCAACGGGTACATCGACGACCTGCTCGCCGAGATCACCCACCTGCTGGCCGAGACCGGCGCCGAGCAGATCCGCGCCGACACCGATTTCGGCAATGTCCCGATGGCCAAGGCGTTCGAACGCGGCCGCTACCGAAACTTCGCCGTCCGCCGGGTCCTGTCCTTCCCGGAGGCGTGAGCCCGCCCTATGCTCCCTGACATGTCAGGGAGTTTCCGGTGCGAGATATCGCGCTGATCGTGCACGTGGGGGCCGGGGTCCTGGGCGTACTGCTCGGGATCCCGGCCATTGTGGTGACGCTGCGCCGACGCCGGCTGAACTGGGTCGGCGAGGCCTTCCACTGGGTGATCGCGGTGGTCTGCCTCACCGCGCTGGTGATGGTGCCGTACGACTGGAAGCGGCTGTGGTTCTTCTGGCCGGTCGCCCTCGCGACCTACCTGTTCGTCTACCTGGGCCAGCGGGCTGCCGAGGCGCCCGGCGGCCTCTGGTACCGCGGAGTGCTGCGCGGGTACGGCGGTGCCTGGATCGCCGTTTGGACCGCCATCCTGATCACCAGCTTCTTCGACCGGCCGTGGACCTGGGCGATCCCGCTGGTCGTGGGCAGTTCGATCATCGAATGGCTCTGCCTGAAACCATCACCGGCCTGGACCCGTCAGCCGGGTTAACCTCGCGCGTGGACTTCGACCGCTACCTCGCCCTGCCACGTCCCTCCGCACTCGCTCTCGCGCCCGACGGCTCCCGCCTGGTCGCGGCCATCGCGCAGTACGACGATGCGAGCAGCAAACTGATCAGTGCCCTCTGGGAGCTCGACCCCGCCGGTGCCACTGAGCCGCAGCGCTTGACGAGATCGGCCGGTGGTGAGAGCCAGCCGGTCTTCCATCCGGACGGCTCCCTGTACTTCGTCTCCACCCGTGATGATGAGAAATCCGCCCTGTGGCGGCTCCCGGCAGCAGGTGAGGCTGAGCGGGTGTGTGGGGCGGATGACGTCCGCATTGGCGGCAGCACCGTGGTTGTCGCGACCTCAATGCTGCCGGGGTCGAAGGACGCGGCCGACGACGAGGCCCGGCGCAAGGACCGCAAGACCAGCGGCATCCTGCACACCAGCTCACCCGTGCGCGTCTGGGGTAGTGAACTCGGACCGGACGAGACCCGTCTACAGGTGGCGAACGGAATCGACCTCACACCCGCACCTGGCAACGCCTTGATGGAGACCGAGTACGCCGTCGCCCCGGACGGCCGGACGGTGATTGCCAAGTGGTCCGTCAGCAGAGGCGACTTTCCGCTGGTACAGCTGGTCGCTATCGACACCGCGACGGGTGATCGCCGGGTGCTGGCGGAGGACCCGGACGCCGGGTTCTACGTGCCGGCCGTCTCACCGGACAGCCGGTACGCCGTTGCGCTCCGCTGGGACGACCCGCAGCCGGACGCCGCACTGTGGGTCGCGTTGGTGCTGATCGACCTGGAGACCGGAGAGCGCCGCGACCTGGTGAACGACCCGGCAGTGTGGCCGTCCGACTCGGCCACTCCTGTCTTCACCCCTGACAGCAGTGCGCTCTACTTCGTCGTGGACGACCACGGTGACCGGCCGATCGTGCGCATCGACCTGGCGACCGGCGTCCGGACCCGCCTCACCGGTGCAGGCTCCTACACAAGCATTCAGGTCGCCCCGGACGGCAATGCGCTGTTCGCACTTCACCACGACATGGACTCACCGCATGCGCCAGTGCGGATCGACCTGGCCACCGGCGACGTCGTACGGCTGATGTCGTCCGAGGTTGAGCTGCCCGGACGAGTCGAGCGAGTAGAGGCGACCGCTGCGGACGGTGCGACAGTTCCGGGCTGGCTGCTGCTCCCGAACTCGGATGAGCCGGCTCCACTCGTCGTGCGCGTGCACGGCGGTCCGAATGCGACTGCCGGTGGCTGGAACTGGCGCTGGAACCCATGGCGGCTCGTCGCGGCCGGGTACGCCGTACTGCTGCCTGACCCTGCCCTGTCGATCGGCTACGACAAGGAGTACCTCGAACGCGGTTGGCTGGGCTGGGGAGCCACTGTGTACGACGACGTGATCGCCCTGACCGATGTGGTCGAGCAGCGGCCGGAGATCGACGCCACGCGGACAGCGGCGATCGGGGGTTCGTTCGGCGGCTACATGGTGAACTGGATCGCCGGGCACACAAATCGGTTCCGCTGCCTGATCAGCCACGCAGGCATCTGGCACCTGGCCGGTTTCCAAGGCACTGCTGACTACTCCGGCTACTTCGCCCGCCAGTTCGGTACGCCGGAGGGGCGGCCGGAACGCTACGTCGACCGCTCACCGGCCCAGTTCCTCGAGAACATCAGTACGCCGATCCTGGTCACCCACGGCGGTCAGGACCAGCGAGTCCCGACCAGCCAAGGCAACCACCTCTTCGCCGACCTGCAACGCCGTGGCATCGAGTCGGCCTACCTGTCCTTCCCCGACGAAGGCCACATGATCCTGAAACCGGCCAACGCCCGCTTCTGGAACGAGACGATGATCGACTGGCTGGACCGGCACCTGCGTTAGGCCTGGCCGGCTTGTTCTTCGGGGGTGGCCTTGCGGAGGACGAGCCGGGTCCAGGCGCCTACGTAGATGCGGTCGTCGGAGTCGAGCTCCTGGCGCTGGCCCGGGGGGATGGGGATCTCAGGGAGAGGGCCGGACGCTGGGGCTACGTAGGTGCCGTTGGAGGACTGGAGGTCTTCCACCCACCAGCGCTGGCCGTCGGTGGTGAGCTGGGCCTGGCGGCGGCTCACGCCGGTGTCGTCGCCACAGTCGACCTCAGGTGCGATACCGCGGCTGCGGGACGGTCGTCCGACCAGGATGCTCTTCTCCGTCACCGGAATCACCACCGGCAGGCCAGGGGACGGGCACGGGTCGTCACTCTGCTGTACGGCGTACCAGTCGGGGTCAACCCAGCGTTCGACAACCCACTCGGCCACCACCGGCGACGGTGCGTGCGGTGCGGCCGGGGGAGTGGCCGAGAGGTCGAGTGATGATGCTGGGCGAGGCATGGTGCCAGTGGTGAAGTCGTAGCCGCAGCTCTCGCAGAACAGGGCGTCGGCAGCGGCCGAGTCCGAGCAGTTCGGACAGGTCTGCGTGGCTACCGCAGGACCGGGCGCAGCGACCGCGGGTGCGGGCGGTGCGACCGGGGTGGCTGCGGCACCGATGGGGAGGCCGCAGACATCGCAGTAGTCGGTCGAGACGGACGGGTGTCCGCTCGGACAGTTGACTGTGCTCATTTCTTCACCCGAGTGGTCTTCGTGGACGCGGTGTCGAGAGCCATCTCGTCAGCCTTCTCGACGGTCCGCTTCAGCCGGACGGTCCCGGTGTCCTGGTCGTCGATGTCGACCACCTTGCGCAGCCGCGTGGTGGCCTCCTCGTTGCCGGTCTGGGCGGCCAGCTGGACCGCACGGCCGAGCTTGGTGGTCGCCGTGGCCGTGTCACCCGCGGCCTTCGCGGCCAGGCCGTCCTGGATCGCCTCGGCCAGCTCGGTCTGCCCGGTGTAGTGCGCGACCTCGGGGCTGATCCGCGTGGTCAGCGCCTCGTCGGCCGACCACAGCGCCTTCACCAGGCCCTGTGCGACCACCTCGTCGCCGATGGTCAGCTGGACGCGGGCGGCCAGCTGCTCCTGGCCGATGCCCTTCGCCGCCAGCCGGATCGACACGTGGTAGTCGCGGGACTCGTCGCCCCACGAGCCAGTCGGGTACGAACCGGTCAGCGGGTTGATCGACGTCCGGCGAGACGTCAGGTCCTCGACGGTCGGAGCCACCTGGCGGACGAACAGCACCTCGGCACCCTGCGGTGCCCAGACCCGCAGGTCGGCCTGGGCGACACCACGGCTCATCGCGTTCTGGATCAGCTTCGAGAACTCGGCCGCGAGCTGGTTCGGTGCCGGGATGATGTCGACCGTGCCGAGCAGCGCCTGGGCGATCCGGCGTACCTCGTCGACCTGCCAGGCCACGCCGACGCCGCGGGTGTCGCACTGGAACTGGCCGGTGACGGCCTGGATCGCCTGAGTCAGCGCCTCTGGCGTCTCGTGCTGGTTCTCGCCGTCGGTCAGCAGGATCGCGTGCTTCTGGGACAGGGACGGGACGGTGGCGAAGACACGCGCCGCCAGCCGTAGCCAGGTGCCCATGGCGGTGCCACCGTCGGCGTAGAAGCGGGACACCGCGTCCTTGGCTGCCTGCCGGGTGTACGGGTCCATCTTGACCATCACCGGCTCCGCGGACGGCGGGAACGCCAGCTGGGCGCGGTCGTTACCGGAGATCACCGCGAACCAGACCCCGTCGAGGATCTGGTCGAGCGCGGTCTGCGCCGCGAACGCGGCCGCCTGGACGCCTTCACGACCCATCGAGCCGGAGGTGTCGACGATGATGATCTCGCCGGCGTCACCGGTACCGGTCTGGCCGGCCGCACCGGCACCGGTGCAGTTCACGGTGACGATCGCGTGCACGTCGGTACCGCCGTCAGGCAGGAACTCGTTCTGGTAAACAGCGGCGGTGAAGTCTGCCATCTCGGGTCCTCCCCTTAAACACGCGCGAGCGTGACGGTGATGTTGTCCTGGCCGCCCTGAGCATTCGCCCAGTCGACCAGTGCGGATGCCGTGGCGAGCGGGTCGCCGCCGTGGGCCGCAGCGGTCTGACGGGTGAGGTCGGCCAACGGTGCCGCCTCGGAGCAGTAGTTCCACAGTCCGTCCGAGCAGACCATGACCCAGCCCGGCTCGGTGATCCGGACGGTCGTCGTACGGGGCGTGTGGTCCGGTGCGTCCTTGCCCAGCCAGCGGGTGATCGCATGCGCGTGCGGACCGGACTCGGCCTCCGCACGCGAGATGCCGGTAGCGATCAGCTCGGCGGCCCAGGAGTCGTCCACAGTCAGTGCGACGGCCTCGGACGCGTCCGGGAACCAGTACGCCCGGCTGTCGCCGACGTTCCCCGCCACCAGCAGCCCGTCCTCCAGTACGACGGCCACGAACGTGCAGGATGCCGGGTTCGGACTGTCAGGGCTGGTGTTCTCCAGTACGGCGTCACTCGCGGCATCCGCTGCTGCGTTCAACCGGGCCACGATCGCACCGCTGCGCGACGACTCGGTGCCGATGCCCTGTGCATGCCCAGCAGTCAGTACGTCGCGTGCGGCGCGCGCCCCGGCCAGCGAGGCGACGTCGGAGTCGAGTGACGAACTGACGCCGTCACAGACCACCAGCAGTGCACGGCTGCCCGGCTCGGGGTCGGCGGCGATCGCCATCGCGTCCTCGTTGCGGCTGTGCCGGATGCCCCGGTCGCACACACCGGCCACCCACGGCGCCGGCTGCTCGCTGAAGTGGTCCCGCGGCTTGGCCGCCTTGGTCCCACAGGTCTCGCAGTACCCGTCCGCGCCGACCGTGCCACCGCACGACGTACAGGGGCCGGCTGGTGGCAGTGCGTGGATCTCGACGGTCGGCTCGGTGTCGGTGTCCAGCGCGGGCGCGGCTGGGGCCAGCTCACCGGGCTTGAGCTCGGCGCCGCAGGCCTCGCAGAAGCGGTCGGCCGTGGACACGTGGCCACCACAGCTGGGGCAGACCGGGTCGGTCGTACTCGTCATCGCAACGTCCATCCTCGAACCTCGTTGGCCAGGTCGACCAGGGCGATCCGTTCCGGCCGGCTCTGGGCCTGGTCGGCCAGTTGCCGGTAGGTGGCTTCGAGCCCGTCCCGTAGGGCCGGCTCGGTCGCCTCCCGGCCGTCGATCCGCAGACCCTCCTGCGGACCGGACTGCCGTACCTCGTCCAGCGCGGTCCGGAACACACTCGCTGCCAGGTTGGCCCGGTCGACCGGGTCGATGGTCAGCGACTCGATGCTGTCCATCGCCTGGGCGAGCGCATCCAGGCCACGCCCCGATCCTGCCAGTAGACCGGCTCGTTGGCGGCGAGCACGCACATACGCGCCGCTGGTTCGCGGTACCAGGTCCAGTGCACCGAGCGCTCCGTCCAGGTCGCCGCGGTGGGTCCGGATCGATGCCAGCCCGAAGGCCGACGGTGCGATGTAGTTGGCGTCCGTGCGCGCACAGGTCTGGTAGAGGCCCTCGGCAACGTCGAACTCGCTGCTGAGCTCGCAGGCGATCGCCAGCGCCAATTTGGGCGCCAGCTCACCCGGCACCTGGCCGTAGACCGCGTTGAACGCGGACTGGGCTGCCCGCGCGTCGCCCCGGGCCAGCGCGACCAGTCCGGCCATCCAGACCGCCCGCCACTCCCAGGGGTCGGCTGCGAGTAGATCCGCCACCGCAGTGTCGACCATGTCGTACCGCTCGGGCCCAACCTCCAGAGAGGTCTCCGCGATCTCGAGCAGGATCTGCGGCGAAGGCTCGGGCGCGTCCACCAACAGCTCGAGCCGCTTGGCCGCATCCGGCACGCTGACGGTCTTCAGCCAGCCGGCCATCTTGTCGCTGTCGTCCGCGATCAGAGAAGGCAGCCGCTGCCACGGTGCGGCCGCATCACCGAGCCCGAGCGACTTGTCGCCCGGCGTACCGAACAGCAACGACGATGCGGAGTGCTGGGCAGCCTTGGTGCCCTGCTTGTCAGCCACGACCTCACGCAGTACGCCGAGCAGCTGCACGCGGAACTCGTCAGCGGTCTGGAAGCGGTCGGCCGGGTCCTTGGCACACGCCTTGAGCAGGAGCCGGTAGACCGAGTCGTACTTCTGGAACAGCGGCACTTCGCCCACTGGGGGCAGTGACGTGACATAGCGGGACTGGTACCCACGGAACTCCATCGCCAGCACACACAGCGTCCGGCCGAGGGTGTAGATGTCCGAGGCGATCGACGGACCGACCTCAGCCACCTCAGGTGCCTGGAAACCGACCGTTCCGTAGATGGCCGAGTCCATGTCGTCGATCCGCCGGACACCACCGAGGTCGATCAGCTTGACCGCGTCCCCGACCTGGATGATGTTGTCCGGCTTGAAGTCGCAGTAGACCAGGCCGAGGTCGTGCAGGTACGAGAACGCGGGCAGGATCTCCAGCAGGTACGCGACGGCCTGGTCGATCGGCAGAGCGTCGTACTGGTTGTTGTTGGCCGCCATCCGCTGCTTGAGCAGCGTCTTCAGCGAGGTGCCTCCGACGTACTCCATCACGATGTAGCCGGCGCCTTCGTGCGTGACGAAGTTGTAGATCTCGACGATCAGCGGGTGCTCGACCCGGGCCAGGAACTGCTGCTCGGCGATCGCGGCCGCGACGGCGTCCGGATCCTCGGAGTTCAGCAGGCCCTTCAGGACGACCCAGCGGTTCGAGACGTTCTGGTCCTGGGCCATGTAGATCCAGCCGAAGCCGCCGTGCGCCAGGCAGCCTCTGACGAGGTACTGGCCGCCGACCAGGTCACCGTCCTTCAGCTTCGGCGAGAACGAGAACGGGTTGCGGCACTTGGGGCAGAAGCCCTCGGTGCGCCCCGGCTGCCCGTCACGTCCCCGGCCGACCGGATTGCCACAGCTGGGGCAGTTCCGGCGGTCCTCCGGCACCATCGGGTTCGCCAGGATCGCTTTGCTCGCGTCGATCGGCGGAATCGTCGGCACGTGGGTCAGACCGGCACCCAGCCTCGCGCCACGCAACCGGGTGGACGACGTACCCAGTCGGCGCGTCAGCTTCGAGCCTGCGGCCTGTGCACGGGCAGAGCCGAGCGGCGTGGAGGCTAGGCGGTTCGACGCACGGGATACCGTCGACGGCGAGCTGATCGGGTCAGGCTCATCCGGTGCGATCACATCGGGGGCGCCGACGACCGCGGACGGGCTAACCGCGCCGGCGGGTGCAGGCGAGCCGCACACGTCGCAGTACCCGTCCATGATGGTGCCCGTGCAGCCAGGCTGCGCGCAGGCGATGCTGGTCGTCATCTGGTCCCTCCTGTGCTCTCCAGGTAGGCCTGGTACGCCGTGACGAGCGCAGCGAGCCGGACAGTGTCCACCGGCTCCGACTCCATCACCGCACGGCCACGCCGGTACAACTCCGCAAGGTCTTCGTTGTTCGGAGCGATCCGCCCCGCCTTCACCTGATACGCATCCAGGAGCGCCGCCAACTCGTCCCGCCGCGCCACAGCCGCGCCGTACGCAGCCTGCGCCTGACCAAGCGCCCGCCGTACGGCGTCCAGCCGGGTCAGGTACCTCTCCAGCTCAGCCGGGGTGTTCGGTACCGCCCCGAGCGCAGTGACATCCGGTACGGCGAGCCGCGGGGCCGGTGTCACCGCAGCGACCGCCTTGTCCGCGAGCGCCCGCACTGCGGTCCCCTGCGCTTCCAGCTCACCCCGGAGTGACCGCGCGCGTGCCACGTCCGCAGCACGCTCTTTGCGAGTAGCCGCACCGACAATCAGGTCTCGCTCGGTCCGTGCCGCATCGATTTCGAACGGCCCGATCAGACCACCGATGTCCGCACCACGTTTGTTGCGATCGGCAAGGTCTGTCAGTCGGCGGTCGAGATCGTGGTGCTCGGCGAGCGCCGCGTTGCGGACGTTGGCTGGCTCCAGCTTGACCAGATCACCGATCCGCTCAACCTGAGCCCTCAGCTGCCGCAACTTCGCAGCCCGGTCCGCATCACCCGGCTCCAACGCCAGCTTGGCCCGCAAACTGGACGCCAGCGCGTCGGACAATTTGCATGCCTCAGGCAACGAAACCGCCAGCGACCCGCCGGCACCCCCGGTATCCAGCCCACCCCAGATCAACGTAGAGATCCGCTCGGTCTCGGTCTGCCCGACCCGCCCCGAATCCCACGTCACCAGAATCAGTTCGTACCGATCCGAAACCGCCTTCCAAACCGCCATACTGAGCACAACGTCAGCACTCAGGGCATCCGCATCCGGCGCATGCAACGCGGCCTGGTCCAACTCCTCCAGCTCCGCCTTCCGCCGATCCCGCCACGTCCCCAGCTCGCCCAGGAACGACAGCAGTTCCTGCGCAGGAACGCTGCTCCCCATCCGCCCCGGCGGCGCCGGAGCCGCCGCAGTAGGCGTCCGAACCGTCATTTGCGTCCGTACACAGGAGCCGGCGGACTGGCGAGCGGCCCAAGGTCAGGCGCCAGCCATTTGTTGTACGACGCCATCCAGCGCCCGTCAGCCTTCATCTGCTCCAACGTCTGGTTCACGAACTTCACGAAATTGCGATCGCTCGGCGGCATCCCCAGCCCGTACGGCTCGTCACTGAACCGTTCCTTCAGCACCTTCGCATACGGGTCCTGTGCGGCATCTCCGGCCAGCACGGTGTCATCACCGCTGATCCCGTCCGCCTTGCCCGACTGGAACAACACGAGACAACCCGTGTCGGTGTCCGCAGTGACCGTGTTGACCTGCGGGTTCTCCTTCTTGAGGTTGTCCAGGCTGGTCGACCCCGCTGGTGCGCAGATCGTCATGCCGTCCAAGTCCTTCACGCTCGTCGCCTTCTCATCGAGGGCAACCAGCGTTTTCTGACCCGAGCGGTAGTACTCGGCGGAGAAGGCGATCTGCTGCCAGCGCGCGCAGTTGATCGTCATGTTGCGCGCGACGATGTCGACCTCTTCCTTCTGCAGCACCGGAATTCGCTGCGGGCTGGAGATCACCCGCAGTTCGAGATGCCCCTTGTCGGTGCCGAAGATCGCCGCGGCCACCGCCTTCACCATGTCGATATCGAAACCTTCGATCTCACCGGAGATCGGGTTCCGTGCACCGAGGTGCAGGCTGTCCGCAGACACTCCAGCGATCAAGCGGTCGCGTTTCCTGATCTTCTCCAGGATGCGGCTGGTCGGCAAGATGCCTTCCGGTGCGTAGGACATCAACGGGTTCCCGCAGGGCGGCTGGACGGCCGGGGGAGCGGCTGGTTGCACCTTCGGCTGGGGCTTCGGCGGGATCTCGGTGGCGTCGTACGCGCCCGAACCACAGGCGGTGACTGTCATCAGTACTGCGGCCGAGGCGGCGATCAGTTTCTTCATCGGTATTCCCCCAGTCGCTGCGACATTCCCCAGGCGATCAGCAGTGCCACGAGGATGCCGATCGGCAGGCCGAGCCACCCGATCGGGGGCAAGGCGTTCCGGGCGTCCTTCAGCTCGAGACTGACGCTGCTGCTCGAGTTCTCCAGTTCCTTCGCGGTTGCCTGGTCGAAGGCGCTGAAGGCCTCTTTCGAGTTCTTCGATGCGATTGCGGACGGTGCCCCGGTGGCGATCTGCACCGCCTGCTCCCACTTGCCGTCGGTGTCCTGCTTCCGCACCTCGGCGTGGGACTGCTGGTAGATCGCCCACAGGTCGGCGCCTGAGCCGCTACCGGAGATCTTCTGCAGTTGCTCCTCGACGACCTTGGCCGACTCGTCGTACGCCTTGTTGTAGGCGTCTCCGGAGCCACGGGCGATCAGCGTGAGGCTCTCGTTCGAACGGGCGTCGTACGCCGCGATGCGGGCTCTCGAGAGTGCGAGCGTGAAAGCGTAGTCGCCGTCGTGAGTGTCGGTCGCACGGCCGGATGCTGCGAACAGCGCGAACGCGCCGACCAGCGTGGTGAGCACGACGACGATCGCGCCGACGAAGATCGGGATGTTCAGGTAGCGGTGTGTTCGGCGGGCCAGCCAGCGCAGGGTGATGAACAGGACGAACAGAGCGACCACGCCGCTGACGAGGACCCACCAGCTTCCGTCACCGACACCACCGAACTCGGTGTCGACGCGCTTCTCGTTAGCCGCGACCAGGGCCTTCACCAGCGGCAGGGAGTCGTTCTGCAGTGTCGCGTTCGCGTCGCGCAGGTACTGGGAGCCGATAGGCAGTCCCTGGCGGTTGTTGGCTCGCGCCTGCTCGATCAGACCCTGGTACGTGACCAGGGTCGTGTTGAGCTGGCCCAGGGCGTCCCGGTCGGCCGGTTGGGCGCTGGCGGCCTCAGCTACCAGGCGGGCGGCGGACGCCATTGAGTCGACGAAGTGCTGCCGTTGTTCAGCAGGCTCGAGACCGCCGACCAGGAAGGCGTTGGTGGCGTCGGCGTTGGCGCTGACCAGGTTGGTGTGGATCGCCTGGATACGCACCAGCTGGGCCGCGTTCGCCTCCGCGCGCTGCAGCGCGCTGTCGGACTGGTTGAAGCCCTGTGCGGCGCACAGTCCGAAGACGACGCTGATGGCGGCTGCGAGGACGAGGAAGGCGCGCATCCGCCCCGGAGTGCCTTCGAACCACTGCGCGACGGCTCCACGCGGCGCCGGCGTACCGGGGCGTTGGAGTGCTGCGGTCTGCTGTGGCGTCGGGGGCGACCAGGTCGCGGGCGGCGCACTCTGAGTCTGGGTCACGCCTCAACTCCTTGCTCGTTAACGTCCGAAGACTCGCCGACGCCCGTCTCCGGATCTTCGGACGTTAGGTCTTTTGGCGCTGGGTGATCGTCGCTGAGGTCCTCGGCGAGGATCTGACGCAGCTGGTCGGTCGTGGGTGCCGTCACGTCGCGAAGTCGCCACGCGTGCCGGCCGATGGCGGCTTCGAGGGTGTTGCGGGCGAAGCGGCCGTTGCCGAAGGACTGGCCGCGTGGGGTCTCGGCGAGGATCTCCCGGAACCGCTCCAGCGCTTCGGGCATCAGCTCGTAGTCGGCGCCCTCGGACAGGCCGGTGAGGATGTCGGTGAGCTCGTCGTCGCTGTAGTCGTCGAAGGCGATTGTGGTGCGGAACCTGCTGGCCAGTCCGGGGTTGGCGGCGATGAAGGTCGCCATCGGCTCGGGGTATCCGGCGACGATGACGACCAGGTCGTCCCGCCGGTCCTCCATCTCCTTGACGAGCGTGTCCACGGCCTCACGCCCGTACTGGTCCGCTCCCAGGTCACCTGCGGTCAGGCTGTACGCCTCGTCGATGAAGAGCACTCCACCGACCGCCGACGCGACCACCTCAGCGGTCTTGGTCGCGGTCTGCCCCAAGTACCCGGCGACGAGCTCAGAGCGGTCGACCTCGATCAGCTGTCCTTTGGAGAGCAGTCCGAGTGCTTTGTAGATCCCGCTGACCAGCCGGGCCACTGTGGTCTTGCCTGTTCCCGGATTGCCCACGAAGACCAGGTGCCGAGTGATGGTCGGGCTCTTCAGTCCTGCCTCGGTCCGCAGCTTCTCTACGCGCAGTACGGCGACCTGTCGGTGCACCTCGCGCTTGACTCGCTCCAGCCCGGTCAGCTCGTCCAACTCGGCCAGCAGCTCGTCGACTGTCTTGGCGGGCTCTTCAGGCTTCTGTTCAACGGCTTTCTCAACCACGGGAGCAGATGCGACCTGGAGCGGTCGGGCACCAGCTGCCTGCAGCTGAGCGGCCGCAGCGACAGATGCGTTGCCGACAACGCGCATGGTCGGCTCACCCAACGTGCACGAGGCAGATGCGAGCTCAGCCAGCGCCTCGGCGTACGCGATCTTCTCAGGTGATCCAGCGGTGACCAGCTCAGTCAGTACGGCGGTTGGTGCGCCACGCCAGCGTCGTCCGCGGACGGCGGCGTCGAAGAAGTCCTGTGTGGTCGCCCCCGGAAAGGCCTTGGCCCAGTCCATGGGCGCACCGGGCGCCGACTCTGCCAGAGCGGCTGCGAGCGACAGCGCCTCGGTGCGGGCGCGGTTCTCCTCGACACCAGCACGCACGGCGACCTCCAGCAGCGCGGCCAGCGCCTGCTGCAGTGACAATCCCCCCTCGCCGCTCATGCCCCTCCTCGTCCTGGTGGTGGTTGTAGTGGTCCGGTGGTGGGCGGTGGCGTGGAGGTGGTCGGTCCGAGGGCCAAGCCTCCCCCGGTGGAGCCAGTGCCGAACTTCTCCTGCAGGAACCGGCCATGCGCGATCAGCGCCGCCGCGTCGGCTCGGTTCACCGCGTCGAACACCTTGTCCATCGTGGCGCCGAGCAGGTCGAGCTGGTCGATCAGAATCATCAGCGAGGTCTTGCCGCGGTCCACCGGTCTGGTGTCGGCCCACTGGCGCGGCAACCGCAGGTACCCGCCGATGGCCTCGGGCAGGTAGTCGGTAGCCGTCGCCATCACGGAGTACGCCTGTGCACTGCCGGCCAGGTTCCCCAGCCTCGGAATGGTCTCCCGCACAATCCGGACGACCCTGTTCACCCGTGACGCCACCACAGCCGGTACGGCGCCCTGCGCGATCAGCTCCTCGACCCGGACGAGTGCTGCGAGCAGGTCGTCGTTCGTCGGTGCCCGGGGTCCCGGGGCAGGCTCGGGCTCTTGCTGGCGACCGGTGAGTCGCGCAAAGAAGTCCCCCAGAGCCATGCCCGTCCCCTGCTAGTGGATTGGTGTGTCAGCGACCGATGTTGATGTCGAGGCTGCCGTGGACGACCTGCTGGTTCTGTCCGGCGACCCGGTCCAGGTAGCTGCGCGACTTGGTCACCTCGGACTCCAGCGTGCCGATCGTGGCCGCCATGTTGTCGAGGGCCTCGGACTTGAAGGTGTCGATCGCGTCCATGGTCGCGTAGATGTTCGCGAACGCGGCCTGCAGTTGCGGGAGCCCGATGGTGGCCGATGCTGCCTGCTGCTGGATCGCCACCGAGTTGTCGCGCAGCATCTGCGAGGTGCGCTCGATCATGCCGCTGGTGGTGGTGTTCAGCGCGGTGATCTGGTCCAGCACGAGCTTCTGGTTCCCCAGCGCCTGCGCCACGATGACCGCCGTACGGAGTGCGGAGACCGTGGTCGTGGAGGCCCGGTCGACGCCCTTGATCAGCTCGATGTTGTTCTTGATCACGATGTCGATGGCCAGGTAGTTCTGGATCGACACGGCGAGCTGGGTGAGCAGGTCCTGGTGCTTCTGCCGGACGTAGAACAGCACGTCCTCGCGGAACGCCTTCGCCTTGTCCGGGTTGGTCGCCTCCAGCTCCGCGATCGCTGCGGACAGACGTGCGTCCAGCCGCTCGGCGACGTACACGTACTGGTTCAGCCGCGTCATGGCGTCCCAGAGGTTCTGCTTCTCCAGGTTGAGTGCGGCGTTGTCCTTGCCGAGCTCGTCCTGGCCGTTCCGCAGCGAGTGCAGGATCCCCTCGAGGTGCGTCTGCGCGCTCTGGTACTTGCGGAAGTAGTCCTCGATCTTGTCGCCGAACGGGATCATCCCGAGCAGCTTCCGGGTGCCGGTGGCGCCCTTCGGGTCCAGGTCCTCGACCGTACGGCGCAGGTCGAGCAGCGTCTTGCCGACCGTCGACCCCTCCGACAGACCGCCGCTCTGCAGTGCCTTGACCGGCTGCTGCAGCAACCGGTTCGAGCTCTCGGCGGCGTTGCGGATGTCGAGGTCACCCATGCTGCGCACGTCGGTGGCCTTGGCGGCGAACTCCGGGGAGCGCGGCTCGGCCTGCATCAGCGCACTGAGGAAGGTGTCGACCTTCGCGTCCAGCCCGGGCAGTGCGGCCGCGTCGACGGCCGGAGCAAGGCTCGGAGCAGCTGTCGTCGCTACTGCCTGTGATGGCGGCGGAGCGGTCAGTATCAGACCCGGAGCGGTCGCGGTCGGCGGCTGCAGCGGCGACATCGCCTGCTGCGCGGCGGCGGCCCCCGGCTGCCCCGTTCCTGCTGGTACGGCGGTGTTATCGGCTTCGGTCATCGTCGTTCCCCTCCGGTGGCCTGCGCGAGGCGTCCCCCACCCCCGCGTGCTGTCACCTCCGTGACGCGCACACAATCTACGCGGTTCCCGGCCGACTTGGTGGTGTCGTTGCGTAGTCGTTGCCCGCTCAGCTACGTCGGTAGCTGACGAAGCTGAAACCGTCGTGGGGGTCGCGGGCGGTTTCGGTCCAGTCCGAACGGTCGAAGGCCGGGAAGGTGACGTCGCCGGCGGGGGACTGGTCGACCTCGGTCAGTTCGAGGCGATCGGCGTACGGGAGCGCTTGGCGGTAGATCTCGCCACCGCCGGCCACGTAGAGGTCACCGCCTTCTTTGAGCGCCTCTTCGAGGGTGTGGACGACCTGTACGCCGTCTGCTGCCCAGTCCGGCTGGCGGGTGACGACGACCGTCCGGCGGCCGGGGAGCGGCCGGCCGATCGAGTCGTAGGTCTTGCGGCCCATCACCAGGGTGTGTCCGAGGGTCAACTGCTTGAAGTGCTGCAGGTCCTCACGGATCCGCCACGGCAGGTCGTTGTCACGCCCGATGACACCGTTCGCCCCCACAGCGGCGATGAGGATGATGCTCATACCGCGATGGGTGCCTTGATACCCGGGTGCGGGTCGTAGCCGATCAGCTCGACGTCGGCGATCTCGTAGGCGTCGATCGAGTCGCGCTGCGCGAGCTGGAGGGTCGGGAGCGGCCGGGGCTCGCGGGTGAGCTGCAGGCGGGCCTGGTCGAGGTGGTTCAGGTAGAGGTGTGCGTCGCCGAGGGTGTGGACGAAGTCGCCGACCTCCAGCCCGGTCTGCTGGGCGACCATGTGGGTCAGCAGCGCGTACGACGCGATGTTGAACGGCACGCCGAGGAAGATGTCGGCCGACCGCTGGTACAGCTGGCAGGACAGCCGGCCGTCCGCTACGTAGAACTGGAACATCGTGTGACACGGCGGTAGCGCCATGTTGTCGACGTCCGCGACGTTCCACGCGTTGACGATGTGCCGGCGGGAGTCGGGGTTCTTCTTGATGCCCTCGATCAGTCCGGCGATCTGGTCGACCTGCCGGCCGTCCGGGGTCGGCCAGGAGCGCCACTGGTAGCCGTAGACCGGCCCCAGCTCGCCGTCCGCGTCGGCCCACTCGTCCCAGATCGAGATGTTGTTCTCGTGCAGCCACTTGATGTTCGTCGAGCCGCTGAGGAACCAGATCAGCTCCCCGATCACCGACCGCAGGTGCAGCTTCTTGGTGGTGACGGCAGGGAAGCCCTGGCGGAGGTCGTACCGCGACTGGTACCCGAACACACTCAGCGTGCCCGTCCCGGTGCGGTCCCCTTTCTCCGCCCCGTGGTCCAGCACATGCTTCAGGAGATCCAGGTACTGCTGCATGCGGTCAACTTACTCCCTGACAGACTCGCGCTTGTGGAGCACGTACTGACTCTGGTCATTCGCGTCGAGAAGAACGACCGCCCGCAGCAGACCGACGCTCTGGAGGCCGCGGCCCACGCCGTACTGGCGATCCTCGCCGACGAGCGCTCCACTGGCGCAGGTGAGTGGGCCGACGCCATGGCCGCCTGGCAGGACCACCGCATCCGCAAGGTCGTCCGCCGCGCCCGGGGCGCTGAGTGGCGCCGAGCCGAAGCCCTCCCCGGCATCACCGTCAACCACGGCACCGCCGAGGTCCGCGTCTTCCCACCCGTCCCCCTGGACGACGTCCCCAAAGACCTCGCCAAACTCCAGGTCACCGGCACCGACTTCGACCAACCCGAGCCCCCGGCCGTACCGCACCCCAACACCCCAGTCCTCTGGATCAACCCGGCCCTGCGCATGTCCAGCGGCAAAACCATGGCCCAAGTAGGCCACGGCGCCCACCTGGCCTGGCTGGCCCTCCCAGACCCCGCCCGCAAGGCTTGGGCCGCAGCAGCCTTCCCCCTAGCCGTCCGCACTGCCGGCCGAGCGCACTGGACCCAGCTGCTCCAAACCAGCTTCCCCGTAGTCCAAGACGCCGGCTTCACCGAGATAGACCCCGGCTCCCGCACGGTCATCGCGGAACACCCACAACTCAGGACTTGAGCACCTTGTAGTGGAGGTGGACCACCCGGTCGCCTTCGACGATGCGGGGGTTGTCGAGGAGGGTCTGCGGCCCGGTGTAGTCGCCGAAGAACTTGCGGCCGGTGCCCATGAGGACGGGGGCCAGGTTGTAGGCGATCTCGTCTACCAGGCCGGCCGCCAGGGCCTGGCCGGTGAGGTTCCCGCCGGTGATCGAGACGTCGTGGTCGCCGGCGTGGGCCTTGGCCTGGGCGACTGCTTCTTCGATGCCGTTCACGAAGGTGAAGGGGGCATCGGGGAAGGGCCAGTCGGTGGGGGGCTGGTGGGTGACGACGAAGACGTGGTCGCCCACGGCGGGGACGCCGTTCCAGCCGTTGGTGATGTCGAAGAGGCGGCGGCCGATGATGCAGGAGCGGATGTTGGGCCAGGTCTCGTTGATGTAGTCGGCACTGGCCTGGGTGACGTGGAAGGGGCGGTCGGGGTCGGCGCCGTACGTCTCGACCGTGCCGTTGCCGTACCAGTCGAACAGCGGACCGACCCCGTCCTCGAGGTCTGCGACGAAACCGTCGAGTGACACGACGGCGGATGCGATCACGTTTCCCATGACTAAGCCTTCACAATCGAGTAGGTGAGGTGCTGGGCGGCCGGAGTCGACACGGCCTCGGTCAGTTCGAGTGGGAAGCCCGGTGCGGCTTCAGTGGGGAACAGGCGAGTGCCAGACCCCAGTACGACGGGTGCCACGTGCAACCGCAAGACGTCGGCCAGTCCGGCCGCCAGCACCTCGTGGCAGATCTGCCCGCCGCCCATGACGACCACGTCCTTGTCGCCGGCTGCTGCCGACGCCTCGGCGACTGCTGTTGCCGGGCTGTCGACAAAGCGGAACCGATCGCCCAGCCGCGGGTTCTCAGGTGCCGAGTGCGTGACCACGAAGATCGGCGGGTTCACCTCGCCGGTCGGCTTCGCGCCGTACCCCAGCTCGTCGTTCCAGCCCTGCGGGCCGTCGATGATGTCGAAGAGGTTCCGGCCCTGGATCACCGCGCCGGTGGTGTCGAAGGCGGCGTCCAGTACGGCGGTGTCCGCTGCGGTGCCGTGGAAGACCCAGTCGTGCAGGGCCTCGCCACCGTCACCGAGCCCGTTGTCGAGACCGACGTTGGGTCCGGTGACGTAGCCGTCCAGCGACACGGAGATGTCGACGACGACCTGGCTCATCGGTCAGCCCTCCTTGGCGACCAGCTCGGCGAGGCGGTCCATGGAGTCGTTGATGCCGTCGGCCATGCCGTACTCGACCGACATGTCCCGGCCCTCGACGGACGGGAACACGGACTGCTGGTGCAGCCGCACGCCGGTCTCGGTCGGCTCCAGGGTGAGCTTCTCGATGCACACCTGGTCCGGTGCGCCCTCCCATTCGAAGGTCTGGATGATCAGCCTGTCCTGCTCGACGTTGTGGAAGACGCCGCGGAACGCGTACACGCCGTTCGCGTCGCGGTGCACGTAGCGGTACTTCCCGCCCGGGCGGACGTCGTACTCCTGGATGTCGGCCTCCAGATCGCGCGGGCCGAGCCACTCGCCCAGCAGCTCCTTGCTGGTCATCACCTTGAACAGCTGGGCGGGGGTGGCGTCGAACTCCCGGGTGACCTCGACGAACGGCGTACCGGCGGGGGTGTTGATGGTGGTGGCGTTCATTGCTCCTGCTCCTTCATGGCGTTGAGGACCGCGTCCATCCGGCGGAAGCGGCGTTCGGTTTCCAGCCGGTACTCGTCGATCCAGCTGGTCAGTGCTTCGAGCGTGGCCGGCACCAGGTGGCACGGGCGGCGCTGGCCGTCCCGGGTCCGGGTGATCAGCCCGGCGGCCTCGAGCACCTGGATGTGCCGCGACACCGCCTGGGTGGTGATCGGGAACGGCTCGGCCAGCTCGTTGACGGTGGCCGGACCACGCGACAGTCGCGCGATCATCGCCCGCCGTACCGGGTCGCCGAGTGCGGCGAAGGCCCGATCGAGCTGTCCGTCGTCAACCAGCATCTTTATCAACCATTCCCTTGATCAACCGATGTGTTGAATATAGGGAAAGGCTCCGCCCGTCGTCAAGCCCCCGGAGCTCAGATCGTTTCGAAGGCCGCCATCATCGCCATGTCCTCGTGCTCGAGGTTGTGGCAGTGGATCAGGTACTTGCCCTTGTGGGCGGTGAACTTGACCAGTACCTCGACCACCTCGGCCGGCCGCACGTCCACGGTGTCCTTCCAGCCGGCGTCGTACGGGCCGGGCCCGCGGCCGCGGCGGCTGAGGACCTGGAAGGGTGCGAGGTGGACGTGCACCGGGTGGTGCACGTCGGTGACGAACGACCAGATCTCGTACTGGTCGAGTTTCACCTGGGCCTGCATGTTCACCGGGTCGAAGGCCTTGCCGTTGATCGTCCAGCCGTGGTGACCGCCGGCGTTGCCGCGGCGGAAGCGCCACTGGCGTTTGACGAGGCCCTTGGGCGCCTCGATGGCGGCGTACGTCGAGAGCTTGGCTGGGATGCTGCTGTCGTCAGTCGCGCGGCGGGCGACCTTGAAACGCAGCACCGGCGCGTTGTCGTCGAGCCGATTGACCACAGTGACTTCGTCACCAGGCTTGTACGCCGAGAAGTCCACGATCACGTCGAATCGCTCAGCCGGTGCGATGACCAGCGTCTCGTGCTCGACCGGCGCACCGAGTAGTCCGCCATCGCTGCCGATCTGCACGAACTTCGCCGGACCGCGGTCGAACCCCAGCTCGTACCGGCGTGCGTTGGCCGCGTTCAGGATCCGCAGTCGGTAGCGGACCGCGTCCACCTCGTGCACTGGCCACGGTGCGCCGTTTACCAGCGTCACATCGGCCACAACGCCTTCCATATAAGCCGATTCGACTCCTGGGCGTCCCTTGGCGGCGGGGTAGATGAATGAGCCGTCCTCGGCGAAGGCGCGGTCCGCAATCACCAGTGGGATCTCACGGTCGCCATGCGGCAGCGGGAGGCGGTCCTCTTCCTCATCGCGAATCAGATGCAGGCCGAACAGTCCGCGGTAGACCTGCGGTGCGGTGTAGTCCATCCGGTGGTCGTGGTACCAGAGCGTCGCCGCGCGTTGCGTGTTCGGAAAGGTGTACGTGCGGCTACCGGTCTTCACGTCGCCGCCCTGCATGGTGTGGTGACCGGAGTGGTCGTGGTGCCCACCTGCTGGCATCAGCAGGTCCAGTGGCCAGCCATCACTCGCAGCGGGCGTGTGACCGCCATGGAGGTGCACAGCAGTCGGTACGTCGAGTTCGTTCACCTGCTCGACCACGGTGGTCCGGCCGCTCCGCACATCGAAGGTGGGGCCAGGGAACAGGCCGTCGTACCCGAGCACCTCGGTCTTGAGACCGGGCAGGATCTCCAGGCTGGCCTTGCGCTGTACGACGCGGTACCGGCCCGGCGAGGTGGGCTTCTTGACCGGTGGGATGGGTAGCGGGACGGTGAAGGGCTCGGGGAGTTTCGCCTTGCTGCGCAGGAGTTCGCCGGACTGTGAGGGGGAGGAGTCCAGTCCGCAGCCGGTCAGGGTGGCGGCAGCTCCGGTGGCTGCGAGCAAGGTGCGCCGGGACAGTTTCACTGCTTGACCTCCTGGCGGCTACGGCGTGCGGCCGGACGGAACGACCAGATGGTCATCCAGATGACGACGGCGACGATCGCCGTACCGAGCGGGACGTGGACGGCGAAGTTCTGCAGGTAGCCGAAGGTGAGCTGGACGAACTCCGCCACCACGAGTACGGCGGACCACAGCAGCGGCCACGGGCGTCCACCGCCACCGAGCCAGTAGGCGCCCGCGATCACCACCTGCAGGAACCCGGTCATCCAGACGGTCGAACCGATCGGGCCGTGCGCATCCATCGCGTCGACCTCACCGGCCAGGAAGTAGCCAGCCAGGATCGGCTGTGCTGCGACCAGGGCCGCATGCAGCAGCAGGATGATGCGCAGCGCCCACAGTGACGCCTTGGGACGCCGGATTCGTTGCTGTGGCTGGGCTGTGAGCGTCATGCCGCCACCGCCGTCCGGACGGTCCGGCGACAGACCCAGGCGGCGAAGCAGACCGACGTACCGAGCAGAGCGACGCCCAGCGGAATGTGGATCGCGAGGTGCTTGGCGTAGCCCATCCCGATCTGGATGCTCTCGCCGAACAGGATCAGTGCCGAGATCAGTGCGGCGACGCCACGGCCGCCGAGCCGCCAGTAGACGAGTGCCACCAGCAGCTGCGCGACCCCGATGAAGCTCACTGCCAGGCCGACCGGCTCATGGACCTGCAGCCCGGTCGTCGCGCCGTTCAGGTAGATGCCGATCGCGATCGGCTGCACGCACACCGCCACTGCGTGCAGCACGGCGACACCTCGGAGAACCCCCAGCCAGCTCATGTAGACAGACAATAGTAGTCTGGCTACATGTAGAGCAATCAGGTATTACCCGGACGGAGCTCTCCTGGCTGATCAGGGTGGAGGCGGATTTACGTGAGGTGACCGAGCGGCGCGACGGTGATACCGGCACGTTCGCAGACCCAGTGCGGGTCGGGGCCGAGCTCTGGCTCGATGCGGAGCTCGTGATCGTTCAGGTCGTCGCAGGCGGTGCAGCGCGGCCAGCGGATGCGGGAGTCGACCAGCCGGTCCTGCACGTCCTGGGCGACCAGGCCGGCGATGTGTTCAGCGCCGTCCGGCCATTGGTCGAGCCACCATTGCCGCTCGGCGACCGCATCCTCGACCACGGTCACCATGACGGCGTCGTTGAAGCCCCGCGCGGCCAGGTCGTGCAGGATCATGGCTCGCGCGGTCAGTAATACCCCTGGCTCACTCATCGCCCTTCAGAGTGCCAGACGCCACCGACAAACCCCAGTTAGCTACCACAGGTAGGGCTGGGGTCCAGGCGTTCGGCCAGGCGGAGCTCGCGAGCGGCAACCGATCGGAGTGCAGCGCCGAGGCGGGCGCGGACACCGGCGATGCGGCGCGTGGGCTCCTCGTACGGCTCCTGGGGAGCATTCGGAAGCGCTGACTGCGACAGCGCCCGAGAGTTCTCGACGGCGGTGTTTCCAGCGATGAAGTACGTCATGGTTGCTCCTTCCTCAGAGCGTCTTCGGTGCGGGTCCGCTACTGGAGCGGACGACCAGCTCGGTGGGCATCATGATCTGGTGGTCGGTCGTGCCGGGGTCGAGCAGTACTCGGCCCAGCATCCGGCCCTTGTCCTTGATGGGCTGGTGGATGGTGGTCAGCCCGGCCTGTGCGGCGGCAGGGATGTCGTCGAAGCCGGTGATGGTCAGGTCGCGCCCGGGGACCAGTCCGCGCACCCGTGCCGCCTCCATCGCCCCAAGCGCCTGTACGTCGCTCAGTCCGACGATCGCGGTCGGCCGGTCCTGGGAGTCCAGCACCCAGCCGGCGCCGGCCACTCCGGAGTCGAAAGCGTTGTAGCCACCGGACACCAGCCGGATGCGGGCTTCTGGCATCGCCTTCCGCAGCCCCTCGACTCTGAGTGCGGGGTTGCCGCTCGCGACCTCGTCCGGCTCCAGTTCAGTGAAGCGGCCCGGGGCCTGGGCGTTGTCGAGCAGTACGACGATGTCGCGGTGACCGAGGCGGGTCAGGTGCTCACCCAGTCCGGCAGCCGCTGCCACCTCGTCGATGGCTACCCAGCTGTCCGTGTAGTTGCCGGGGTCCGTGGCTGCTGCCGGGAGACCGCGTGCGGCCAGGATGTCCAGTGCCGGATGACCATGGGGCACGCAGAAGATCGCTGCGGCGTCGATGGCGGCCTGCTTGACCGCAGTGCTGTCGTCCTCGGTGTCCGCCCCGCTCAGCGGCATCAGCAGCAGGCTGGTGCGGAACTCCTCGGCCACCTCGGCCAGTCCGGCCAGGAAGCCGACCGCGAACGGATCCGAGAAGGCGTACGACAGCTTGTCGGTGAACAGCACCCCGATCGCCCCGGCCTTGCCGCTGCGCAGGGCCCGCGCGGATGCGTCCGGTCCGGCGTAGCCGAGCTCGTGGGCGGTCGCCAGGATCCGGTCGCGGAGCGCGGCCGAGAGCTGGTCGGGCTTGTTGTAGGCGTTGGACACCGTCGACGGTGAGACGCCCACGGCCTTGGCCACGGTCTTCAGCGTCACTCCGGCCATCTCGGCACCCACCTTTCTGAATCGTTCTTCTAAATCGATCTAGAAAAACGATACAGAAGGTTCTGCGAGAGTGCAACAAACTTTCCTGGGATGATGGGCCGCATGGCTTCGTTGCTGGAGGTGATCGCCCTGCATCCGGCGGATGCGGAGGCGGCCCAAGAGGGTGGTGCGGACCGGCTGGAGCTGTGCGCGTCGATGGAGGCCGACGGGCTGTCGCCGTCGGTCTCGACGGTCAGTGCGATCCGCCGGGCGACCGATCTGCCGTTGCGGGTGATGCTGCGGCTGTCCGACTCGTTCACCACCAACGGCGCCGAGCTGAACCGGATGACCGCGCAGGCGCAGTCCTACCTGTCCGCCGGTGCGGACGGGTTCGTGCTGGGGTTCCTGACCCCGGACAACGTGGTGGACGTCGAGTCGGTGGCCGCACTCGCCAGCACGTTCGCCGGTACGCCGTGGACGTTCCATCGCGCGATCGACGCCGTACTGGAGCAGGCAGCTGCCTGGCGTGCACTGCGCTCGCTGGCCGGTCTGGACTGTGTGCTGACCGCAGGGTCGTCGCTGGGTGTCGGCCACGGGCTCGACGACCTGTGCAAGTTGGCCAAGGCCGATCCGGCTGTGGCGAGCGTGATGATGGCCGGTGGCGCACTGAAGCCTGAGCATGTGCCGTGGCTGTACCAGTCCGGCGTACGGCGCTTCCATGTCGGCTCGTCGGTCCGCCAGGACGGCTCGTGGACCAAGGCCTACGTGAACTCGCGCTTCGTCCGCTCCTGGCGCAACCTGCTCGACGCACAGGACGCCCGCGGATGATCCTGATCGACCCGCCCGCCTGGCCGGCCTGGGACCGGCTCTGGTCGCACCTGGTCAGCGACGAGTCGCACGAGGAGCTGCACGCCTTCGCCAAGGCGGCCGGGATCCCGGCCCGCGGGTTCGATCGCGACCACTACGACGTACCCAGTGATCGGTACGACGACCTGATCGCGGCCGGCGCCGTACCGGTCTCCAGCCGTGAGCTGGTCAGTCGCATCACCGCCGCTGGGTTGCGGCACCGCAAACGGCCCCCGACCAGGTAGAGATCGGGGGCCGTGCGGTTCAGTCGAGCAGTTCGGTGACTGTGCCTGCGGCGACGGTGTGACCGCCTTCGCGGACTGCGAAGCCGAGGCCGACGTTCATGGCGATCGGCTTCACCAGCTCCACGGCCAGGTCGACCGTGTCACCCGGCATGACCTGTGTGGTCGTACCGAGGTCGATACCGCCGGACACGTCCGTGGTCCGGAAGTAGAACTGCGGCCGGTAGTCCGCGGCGAACGGCGTGTGCCGGCCACCCTCGGCGGTGGACAGTGCGTGCAGTGTGGCCCGGAACGCGCGGTGCGGACGCACCGTGCCCGGCACTGCGACCACCATGCCGCGACGAACCTCGTCCCGCTTCACACCACGCAGCAGGATCGCTGCGTTGTCACCGGCCTGTACGACGTCCAGTGTCTTACCGAACGTCTCCAGACCGATCGCCGTGCTGCTGACGGTCTCACCGAGACCGACCACGTCGACCGCTGCACCGACCTGAAGCGTGCCGCGCTCCACCGCACCGGTGACCACTGTGCCCCGGCCGCTGATCGTGAGCACGCCCTCGACCGGCATCAGGAACGGCTCGGTCAGCTCCCGCTCCGGTGTCGGCACGTAGCTGTCGACCGCGTCCAGCAGCTCGCCGATCGCAGCGGTCCACCGCGGGTCGCCCTCCAGCGCCTTCAGGCCGGAGACGCGCACCACCGGTACGTCGTTGCCCGGGAAGCCGTACTCCGTCAGGAGTTCACGGACCTCCAGCTCGACCAGGTCGAGCAGCTCGGGGTCGTCGGCGGTGTCCGCCTTGTTCAGCGCGACCACCAGGTACGGCACACCGACGCGCTGCGCGAGCAGCACGTGCTCCCGCGTCTGCGGCATCGCACCGTCCTGTGCGGACACGACCAGGATCGCGGCGTCCACCTGGGCGGCACCGGTGATCATGTTCTTCACGTAGTCGGCGTGCCCAGGCATGTCGACGTGCGCGTAGTGGCGGGACGCGGTCTCGTACTCGACGTGGCTGATGTTGATGGTGATACCGCGCGCGACCTCCTCCGGCGCCCGGTCGATCCCGTCGAACGCGACGAACCGGTTGGCGGCCGGGTTCTGCTCGGCGAGCACCTTGGTGATGGCGGCGGTCAGCGTGGTCTTGCCGTGGTCGACGTGACCCATCGTCCCGATGTTGAGGTGCGGCTTGGACCGCACGAACTGGCTCTTGGCCATGAGTTTTCCCCTTGCTGGTCAGAAGATTCCGGGAGTCAGAACCCTCCGGCTGGCCTTCCGGCGCTGTCACCGCGTGGAAGGGGGCCGGTCACTGGCCACCCTCTTCCGCGGGTTCTGTGATCAGCAGGAAGAGGGTCGGCTATCGACTGACGCGGCAGCCCACGTGGGAGCGCCCGTCAGGCCGGTGCCTGACAGGTGCAGCTCGAAAACCACGCGGTACATGCGGATCACGGTAGGAAGTAACGCCGCCTACCGCAATGTAATTCCCAGCAGGTCAGTTCAGGGCGAACAGGCGCGTGCCGTCGGAGAAGACCGGCCGGGCACCGGCCACTGTGGTCACCGGCTTGTTGCAGGTGACCTCTTCGGAGCGGGCGACCGATGCGGCCGTCGGTCCGGGCAGGATCGGCCGGGGCTGGATGCCGGCGGTGCCGATCATTACCGGTGAGCAACTGCCGTTCGGCTGCGGCATCAGCGTGATCACTCGCCCGTCCGGCAGCAGTGCGAAGCCGTCGCGCGGGTACTCGGGCTGCTGCAGCTTCGGTGGCACCTGCAGCAGGTGATGCCACTGCGGAGTGCCGTCGGCCGGGTTCGCCGCCGAGACGTCGTACGTCTGCGGCTGTGCTGGGTCCGTTGCGTTCCGGCAGGTGATCAGGACGAGCGATGCGTGGGTCGCGGCGAGCTGTGCGTCGCAGGACGCCGGTCCGAGCCGGGGCCGCGGCGTACCCGGCACAGGTGTGGTCCAGCTGATCCGGCCCTCGCCGACGTCGACCGACCACTGGTAGAGCGTTCCGCCCGCAGCGGCGGTCCAGATCAGGCCGGAGACCTCACGGGTGTCCGGTACGGCGACCAGGTCGCCGACCCAGGTGTCCGGGTCCAGCTCGGAGCTCAGGTCGAACCGCTGCCCCAGGTCGACCTCCCAGAGCTGGTCACCGGTCTTGAGGTCCAGACCGCGGACGACTGCGCCGTTTCCGGCACACGCGTCGACCACGATCGCCTGGTCGTTCATCAACTCGCCCTGCGTCACGTTGCAGCGCAGCTGCGTCCGCCAGTGCGTCGGGTTGCTCACGCCATGCGCGGCGACGTAGTTGCCTTCGGAGATCAACAGCTGGTCCTGGTTGACCGCCAGCGCCCGGCCGTCGGTATGAACCTCGGTCAGCACCTCACCGGTCACTGCGTTCAGTACAGCGTACGTCGGCAGGTCGATTCCGGTCGGTGCGCGGTTTCCGGCGTACGGGAGGTTGGCGGCGACGATGCGGCCGTCACCGGAGACCAGTAGGCCCTTCGAACCGCTGGAGGCGGCGTCGTCGACATCTGCTCGCGCATACCGCCAGCGGATCTGACCGGAGTTCGCGTCGGACATGACCACGCCGTCCGGTCGCAGCTCGGCCACTCCGCCCGCCGTACCGGCGATGGCACCGGCTGCCGGTACTTCGCGGGTCCAGGCGAGCGTGCCGTCGAACTGGACCGGCAGCTGAGTCGGTTCGGCAGTAGTCGTCGTACTGACGGTGTTGGCCGTCTCCAGCCGCGCCTGCACGAACGGCTCACCGGCCGACACCACGATCCATGCCAGCAGGGCTCCACAGACAGCAGTGGCGGCGACACCCAGCCACTGCGGCGGAGACTGCGAGTACGGCGGTGCGCGGCGGAGCCGGCGTGCCAGCGCCAGCAGGCCGCCGGAGAGAATGAGTGTGATCGACGCGAGCATCAGATACGGCCAGCGCTCGGACATCGCGGCACCGGGTTGTGCAGCCGGCCAACGCCACCAGCAGATCCCGACCGAGATCACACCGACCACTGCGAACACCGCTGCCGGAATAGCCAGTAGCCGCTGCTGTGAGCGCCGGAACCAAGCACAGCCCAGTGCTGCGGCCGCTGCGGTTCCGGCGATCGGAGTCCAGACCGGGAAGCCGGTGATGTCAGCAGGGTCGGCCGGCCACTTCGACGCGGCACCGAGGCCGCGGCCGAGCAGGACCGACGCGGCCACGACCGCACCGAGCGCAGCGCCGAAGTACACGATCGGGATCAGCCCGCCGATCGGCCGGGCAGCCTTAGGGCCCCAGGAGTCGAGCTCCCGGTCGAGATTGGCGCGGGCGGCGCGCTCCCAGGCGTCGTGGCCGGCCGCAGTCGCATACAGGTCGGTCTCGGCCAGCCCCTGCAGGAACGACATCCGGCCGCGGGCGAAGTCGCGGTCGTCGATATGCGCGTACTCCTGCCGGATGCCGGCCGCGTATTCGTCGTACCGCTCCGCGGGCATGCTCAGGATGCGCAGGTCGGCGTCGCAGAGCACTGCGCCGTTCGCGTCGTCGGGGGCACAGTCGTGCTTGGCGGTCAGCCGGACCAGCCGGCCGACCTCTTCGACCTTCTCAGGCTCGACGCCGTACGCGGCGAGCTCGAGCTCGGCCAGCTGGGCCGAGACCTCTTCGTTCTCGCCCGGGTCGGCCTGTGGGTCGTAGATCGCGTCGTGGAACCAGGCGGCCAGCCGGACGGTGTCCGCATCGTCGGCGGCGTCGGCGAGCTCGTCCACCGTGCGCAGAACCTCGGTCAGATGCCGCTGGTCGTGATAGTGCCGATGTTGCTCTGCGTAACGAGCCAGCAGATCGTCGCCCAACGGCTGCGCGTGCGGCAGCAGGCGATTCCACTGGTCGCGCAGGTCCATGCCGAGGAGTCTCGCACCACCGAGGAGCCCGGACCGACCGATCTCGGGCTCCCGGAGACGGTCGTGGCCAAAGCGATACCGGCTCGTCACCTCACCGCTTCGAAGGGTGCTGAGAGCACCGAATTGCACTGTTGGCATTGCGTTGTGGATCACACTGAGTTAGCGCAGGGCGATGACAGCGTTGTCCCCGGTCACCAGGACCTGATCACCGACCGCGAAGGCGTCGCGACTGCAGGTGATTCCGAGGGGTAACCGGACCTGCCGGAATCCGGCCCGCTCGATGATGTTGGCCCAGCACGCCTCGGCATCCCGGCTCAGCGAGATCACCCGGCCGTCCGGAGTGACCGTGACCTTGGCTCGCGGGTCCACTCGTGCAGTGACCTGCCAGGCGGTTCGGCCGGTGCCGGTGTCGACCGCCGTGACGACGGTGTGCCGGTTCTCGCTCGTGCTCGGTCCGGGGCAGTCGACGACGATCAGGTAGCGGCCGGCGGGGTTCAGCAGCGTCCGGCAGGACCAGGTCTGTGGCACCGGCCAGCGCCACTTGATCTCGCCGGTCCGGGGCTCGATCGCCGTCAGAGCCTGCGGTACGTCGGAGTCCCCGCCGGGCTCGGCCACCACGACCAGTCCGCCCGCGACGACCGGACGCCGGTAGGTGTCGGTCGCAGCCTTGGTCCACAGCTTCTTCCCGGACTTGAGGTCCAGTCCGACCATTGCGTCGGGCTGGTCGCCGCAGTTGCCCAGGAACGCGACCACGGTGTCCATGGATGCGGCTGCGTCGAGATCGGAGCAGTCGCCCGGCTCGAAGGACCACCTCTCGTGGCCGTTCGGATTGAGACCGTGCAACTTGTCGGAACCGTGGAGCGCGCGCTCACCGGTCAGCAGTGGCTGTGCCTGCTGGATGAGGTGGTCGCGCGTCCGGCCCGGCCAGGCAGCCTTGCGCTGACCGGTGTTGGCGTCGAGCAGCAGATAGCCCACATCGGGGAACTCCGCGAGCACGTACTCGCCATCACCGGTCGCCGCGATGGTCGGCCGCTCGTCGGAGTCGGAACGGCTGTAGCGCCAGCGCAGATCACCGGTGGCGGCATCGAGCATGTCGACCACGCCGTTCGGGCGGGGGATGGCGATGCCGTACTGAGTGCTGATGGCCTCTTCCGCACCCGTGCCGAGCGACGCCTTGCTCACCCAGGCGATCGTGCCGTTCAGAGCGGACGGCGTGGCCAGGCCGGCTGGGCGGGGTGATCGCTCGACTCGTTCATTCGTGCTCAGGACGTAGTTGCGGGCCAGCGGCTGGACGATCAGCAGCAGAGTCAGTGCAACAACCCCCGGTACGGCGAGCCAGGCCAACTGCTGACCGAGGTTCCGGCTGGGGAGGAAGCGTGCGGTCTTGGTGCGTAGCAAGGAGCCTGCGAGTGCAGCACCACCCGACAGCAGCAGGAGTAGCAGTGCGGCGATCAGCAACGGCACTCGGAGACCGACGCCAACCGCTGGGTTGGTCCGCGGGGCCTGTGCCCAGGCGATCAGCAGTCCGGTGACCGCAGTCGCCAGTACGGCGCCCGCGATCAGACAGGCTCGTTGACTCGAACTTCGCGCGCAGCGGAACAGCACTGGTGCGCTGATGAACGCCAGTACCGCCAAGGCGACCGGCGGCCAGCCAGGTGCGCCGGGCGCGGTTGGGATCTGCCAGGAGGCGCCAGTGGCAGCAATAGCGACAACGGTGGATCCGATGGCGCAGAACGTTGCAGTCGCAGTCAGGGCGGCCTGCTGCCAACCACGCCAAGGAGCAGGGAGCTCACTGTCGAGTCCGGCCAGCTCGGTCTCCAGGTTGACCCGAGCGACCGGGCTGAGGCGTTGTCTGGCCAGCTGGGTCCGGTAGAGGTGACCATCGAGCAGCTCGCGGATGTCGTCGTACCGCTGCTCCAGCGCGCTCCGGCGTTCCCCCGCATCCCGGCGTACCTCGGCCACATGCACGGCGTACCGGACCGGGTCGGCGGACAGGATGGCGTTGACCGCATCAAGCAGTACGTCGCCGTTCGCATCGCGCCGGGGTGGTGCGTACGAGTCGGTGGGTGGCGCGGCCAGCTCGCCGGTCAGTCGAACCAGGCGGGCGACTTCAGCGACCCGGATCGGCGCTACGCCGTACTGCGGGAGGAGGCGCTCCGCCAGTCGCGCTGACGCCTCGGCATCCTCGGCTGCAGTGCCACCGGGCTCGTGGACCGCGCGATGGAACCAGGCCGCGAGCCGGACCGACGCAGGGTCGGTCGACAGCTGGATGAACGACTCCAGCGCGGTCAGCACGATGTCGAGGTACTGGTCGCGATAGGCACGCCTGGTGCGCTCGACGTACCGAGTGATCAGCTCGTCGGCGAGTTCGCCAGGACCGGGCACCAGGCCGTCCCAGCGCGCGCGTAGCTCGACCACCGGGCCAGTCTGCCAGTCGCTGCTACTGGTCGGCCGACAGCACTCCGGACAGCAGGCCTGGGTAGAGCGCGTCGAGGTCCTCGCGGCGCAGGCTGCTGATCCGCCGGGTGCCCTCGGTGTGGGTGGTCAGCACACCGGCCTCGCGCAGGGTGCGCAGGTGGTGGGCGCGGGTGGACGGCGTGACCGGCAGCTCGATCTCGCCGCAGGCGATGCCCTCCGGGGTGTCCGCGAGTGCGCGGACGATCTGCAGCCGCACCGGCTCGCCGAGGGCCTGCAGAACCGCCTCGACACGGATCTCCGCCCGGTCCGGCTGGGGGAGTTGCTTCCTGGTCATACCGCCATAGTACGACGTCTGTCGAAGTTCGATGAGTTTCGTAGTACGATCTTCATCGAACTACTGGAACCTCCCCGGGAAGGACCTCATGTCCGCACGGATCTACCTGCTCGGTGCTGGTGCGTTCGCGGTCGGCACGAGCGCGTATGTCGTGTCCGGCGTGCTGCCCGATGTCAGCTCCGAACTCCACGTCTCGCTGACCGCCGCCGGTCAGCTCGCTACCGCGTTCTCCCTCGCGTATGCCATCGGTGCGCCGATCCTGGCCACGCTGACCGGCCGATGGGAGCGCCGCACGCTTCTGATCGCCGCACTCGTTCTGGCCGCGCTGGGCAACCTGATCGCCGCCGTGGCGACCAACTACCCGGTGCTGATGGTCGGGCGGGTGGTGGCTGCGCTCGGCGCCGCTGCCTACACGCCGGCGGCCACTCTGTTCGCTACTGGACTGCTGTCACCTGAGGAACGCGGCAGAGCAGTTGCGGTTGTCTTCGGCGGTCTGACGTTCGCTCTGGTGCTGGGTGTGCCGGCCGGCAGTCTGCTCGGCCCGACCCTTGGTTACAAGGGCGTGTTCGCGCTGATCGCGGCCGTTGGAGTGTTGGTTGCTCTGGTTGAGCGGACCGCGTTGCCGAAGGTTCCTGCGCCACCTGTGGTCGCGCTGCGCGAACGGTTCGCCGGGCTGGCCGACCGTCGCGTTCAGATCGTCCTGGCGATGTCGGTGCTTGGCGTGCTCGGCGCCTTCAGCGTCTACATCTACATCGTGCCGCTGCTGAAAGAGACGGCCGGTCTGACCGGCAATGTCACCGGCATACTCCTGCTCGTCTACGGCGTCGGCGCGGTGGTCGGCAACCTGCTCGGCGGCCGCGCCACCGACCGCTTCGGCAGTATCCGCACCCTCATCGTGCTGCTGATCGGCATCATCCTGGCCGTCAGCACACTGGACCTGACAGCTCGCAGCGTCGTCGGTGCGGCCATCGCACTGTTCGTCTGGGGCATGTTCACCTGGGCCTTCAACCCGCCCATCCAGAACCTGCTGCTGGAGCTGGGCGGTGGACTCCTGATCGCGCTCAACGCGTCAGCGATCTACCTCGGCGCCGGTCTGTCCGCAGTGGTCGGCGGTCTGGTGATCCAGGTGGCCGGACTGCGCTACCTGCCCCCGCTGGCCGCCGTACTGTCCCTGATCGTGCTCGCGCTGACTCTGACCCTCCGACGCGACCCAGCGCTCGAAGACATCGAAGAGCTGGAGCATGTCGAAGAGGACGCAGTGGTCGTGTCGCCCTCCCGCTAGTGCAGGCTAGCGGCCATGCGATTGCTGGCCGCGCTGATGCTGCTGACCACCACGATGACCGGAGCGGCTGACCCCGCTCCGGTTGTTGCCGGGTGGAAGAACTCACCCGTGTACGTCGATCCCACGCAGCGCTCGCTGGTCCCGGACCGGGACGCGGACGAACTGAGGTCGCGGATCGAGGGGCGCGTCCCGGCCATCCGGATCGCCGTGGTGCCGGCGGCAGTGCTCAACAACGGCAGTGGCGACAACGGCGCCGCAGCCAAGGCCTATGTGGACGCACTGGTCGACAAGCAGGCTACGGACGGCATCTACCTGGTCGTCTTCGGCGGTGCGCTGATCTGGGGGAGTGCAGTCGGGGTCGACACCCCGATAGCGAGCATCCTGACCGAGGAGCTGGCCAGACACAGCCGGTCCGATCCGGTCGGCACGCTCAACGGAGTGCTCGACCAACTCGACGTACCGAAGGCGTCTGCTGGTCCGCCCGGCTGGATCTGGTTGGCCGGCGCCATAGTGGTGCTGCTCGCCGGACTGGGCCTGGTCCGCCGGTGGTGGAAGTCGCGGCCGGCCAAGGACTCGGGGCCGGCGCTGTACCGGCCGTCGTACGAGGTGCTGCCGGACGAGGCGGACACTCTGGCCGAGCGGCAGGCATTGGCACGTGAGGACGTCACCCGGTTCGGTGAGGAACTGGATGCGGCGGACGTGCGTCTGGATGGCGTGGATACCACGGCCGATGTGCAAGCAGCACTGGATGCGTACGCCGATGCCGGACGGGTCGTCAACGGTGATCTGGACGATGACGAGCTGCTCGATGTGCGCGCCCGCGTCGAGTACGGACGCTGGCGGCTGGCCTGTGCGCAGGCAGCGGTCGCAGGTACGCCCGCACCGCCGCGCCGGGCACGCTGCTTCTTCGATCCGGCACACGGCGTTTCGGTGACCGACTGGATGTTCACACCGGGCGGCGGCCAGCCGCGGGAGATCCCGGTCTGCAAGGCCTGCCAGGCCCGGCTCGCGAGGAGCGGACGATGAAGCGTCTATTAGCAGTACTAGCTCTGGTTGTACTCCCGGTGCTGCCGGCCCAGGCTGCGACCACACCGGACGCCTACCTGAACGAGGTGGCCGCACACCTCGGTGACACCGGAGTGTGGGTCGATCCCGGCGTGCGTGAGCTGAGCTCGAGTGAGGTCGCGGAACTGAACGCGGCGGCCAAGAACGCGGCAGCGCCGATCCGGATCGCGGTCATCCCCGCAGAGAAGCTCAAAACCGGCAGCAAGTACTCCTCCTCGCTCGCCTGGGAAGGCGAGGAGATCGCCGATCAGCTGTACGACCGGGTCGGCGTCGAAGGCGTCTACGCAGTACTGGTCGATGCCAGCTCGCAGAGCAGAGGCCGCGGCTTCCATGCGGTGCAACGCGCCGACCATGGCCCGACGTACCACGTGGGGGACGCGGTGGACGAAGCTGTCGACTGCTGTGCGCCGAACTACGAGCGCATGCTGGAGCGCTTCATCCAGCGCGCACAGGTAGTCGACAAACCCTGGTACGTCGACGTGGCGCCCTGGGCAGGTGGAATTGCCGGAGTCTTCGGCCTGTGGTGGGGCACGGTGACGCTGGGAGCGCACCGGGCGCGACGGCGTGACGAGAAGGCGCACCTGGCAATCACGCGGCCGATGCTGAACGAAGAGATCATCGAGCTGTCACAGCAGGTGGCTGCGCTACCTGCGACGAACGACCCGCAGCAGGCGAAGCTGTCCAAGGACGTGCTCGACGCGGTCGAGAAGGCGCGGCACCGGTTGGATGCGGCCAAGACTGACCCCGACGTCGAGGCAGTGACGACCCTGCTCGGTTCGGCACGCTACGGGCTTGTGTGCATCGACGCGGTCCGTGCTGGGAAGCCGATCCCGGAGCCGACGCCGCCGTGCTTCTTCGATCCGCGCCACGGGCCCAGTGCGGCCGAGGTGGAGTGGCAGCCCGAAGGAGGTGCCGTGCGCACCGTCAACGTCTGCGCGGCGTGCAAGCAGCGTGACGAAGCCGGTGAGCAGCCGCAGATCCGGATGATCACCCTGCGGCGGGCCCCCATGCCGTACTGGTCGTTCGGTGAGGAGATGGCTGCCTACATCGACGGCTACTGGTCGCAGGGCGCGGGACCGACCTGGTGGTTCCCCGACCAGGAAGCACGGCGAGCCGGCCAGGAGATGCGCTCGCGGTGGGGCTCCCGTCGCGCAGGTGCCCGGTTCGGACGCCTCACCTCCAGCATCGGTTCGGGGGTCGACAGTTGGTCGTCCAGCAGGTCGTCGTACAGCAGCGACAACGACAACGACGACGATGGTGGCGGCTGGTCGAGTGGGTCGCGTCGCCGGTCCTACTCGTCGCGCACCCGGTCCAGCGGTGGCGGCTCGTCGCGGCGGTCGTCGCGTCGCTCAGGTGGGTCCCGCGGCTTCTGAGACAGCCAAGGCGATGGTCAGGTCCAGAACGGTTTGCGGGTCGTCCAGGCGCGGTCCGTAGAGCTGACGGAGCTGGGCCATGCGGTAGCGGACCGTCTGTGGGTGGATGTGCAGGGCCGCGGCGACATCGTCGCGGCGGCCCAGATGCAGCAGCCATTCGCGAAGGGTCTCGGTGAGGCGGTCCGCGGTGGCTGGGCGCAGGTCCTCGAGGGGGGCCAGTACCTGGCGCCGGAGATCGGCCAGAGCCGTCGGATCCGAGGTAACGACCAGCGTGGCCAGATGGCTGTCGGTGTCGACGGCTGCATCGGCGTCCGCGGTGAGTCCGAGTCTGCGGGCGTGCAGCGCGCGCAAGTACGACGTACGGACGGACGTCCATGGTTGGGCGGGACCGACGGTGGCTTGGCGGCCGCGGAGATTGCGCAGCAGAGTGGTTCGGGCGGACCCGTCCGCATCGGGGATCAGCAGCACACCGACCTCAGCCGGGTCCTCCTCGTGCAGGGGACCATCGCCGAGATCGGCCAGGTCGTCGTCCGGGTGCAGGGTTCGCGGATCCAGGGCGCCGAGGACACCGCGCAGATGTGCGCTCGGCAGGATCACGGCGGTCAGTGTCCGGGGCGGATCCCAGTCGGCTTGCTCAGCCCTGCCGATCAGGTGCTCGCGGGTATCACCGTGCAGGAGGCTGCGACTCAGCGCCTGCAGATAGCGCTCCCGGACCCGGCCGGTGGTGGCCAGTTCGTCGGTGTGGCCGGAGACGCTCGCCGCGGAGAGTTCGTCGATGTAGGCGAAGACGAGCTCGGCGAACTTGGCCACGGTGTCGGCGGGCAGGCCGGCCTCGACCGCCGTACGGGAGAGCTCTCGCCAGGACACCCGGGCGCCGACGCGGTAGGCGGCGAGCAGGGCGTCCATGGTCCGGCCGCTGCGTGCCTCGCCGCGACCCAGTGCGTAGGCGCCTTCGAGCATGGGCGCGAGCGGCGTACCGGGGCCGCCGCTGCTGGCCAGCCGGAGGAAGCCGCCGAGGGCAAACTGGACCGCGCCCTCGATCTTGGCTCCCATCGGGCCGGCCAGCGCGTTGGTGTAGCCGGGGACCTCGACAATGATCGCGGTCACCGTCTGGCCCGCGATCTCCGGCAGGCGTGCGCGGAGGAGCTCGATGGCCGCTTCACCGAGGTCCAGTTCGGCGGCTCCGCGGGCCGTCCGGCTAGTGTGCCGTGTCGAGTCAGTGCCGGGCAAACTGTTCCCTCCGAACAAAGTCAGGTTTCAGATTCACCGTCTACGGTCATGAAACTACACCGTGGGTCGAGGATGCTGGAACGCATGACGACCTTTGCCTCTGACCCGCGCGCGCGGACGACGTTCCGCGGCCGGCTGCGGGATCGGGCCTGGCAGGTTGCGGCGGCGGCCACCCACCCGCGTGACCCCGCTGACTACCTCGACATGTTCCGACCGCTCCGGGCCGGCGCCGACCTGCGTGCCCGAGTGGTCGAGGTCCGCCCGGAGAACTGCAACGCAGTGACCGTCGTGCTGCGACCCGGCAACGCCTGGCGCGGCCACCGGCCGGGCCAGTACGTCCGGATCGGCCTCGAGGTCGACGGCGTCCGGCTGTGGCGCTCGTACTCACTGACCTCCGCGCCGGGTGACGGGCTGATCACCATCACCGCGAAGGCTGTGCCGGACGGTGTGGTCAGCGCGCACCTCGCGCAGGACCTGCGGCCGGGCCAGCTCGTGCACCTCGACCAGGCGGTCGGCGACTTCGTACTGCCGGACCCGGCACCGGCCAAGATCCTGTTCGTCACCGGTGGTAGCGGCATCACCCCGGTGATGGGGATGCTGCGGGCCGGCCTCGGCCGGTTCGAGGATGCGGTTCTGGTGCACTCCGAGGCCAACGCCGACGCGGTGCTCTTCGGCGACGAACTGCGCGACTACGCCGCGGCCGGGCACCTGCGGTTGGTAGAGCAGCACACCGACACCCAGGGGAGGCTCGACGTCGCCGCGCTCGCGGACGTCGTACCGGACCTTGCGGAGCGCGAGACCTGGGCCTGTGGACCGGCGGGGCTGCTTGATGCGCTGGAAGAGCAGTGGTCGGGCGTGCTGCACACCGAGCGGTTCCGGACCCCGCTGGTCGAGCCCGGCGAGGGCGGCAGCGTCACCTTCTCCGCGACCGGTACGACGGTCGAGCTCGACGGTGCGACGCCGATCCTCGACGCAGGCGAGCAGAACGGCGTACTGATGCCGTCCGGTTGCCGGATGGGCATCTGCTTCTCCTGCGTGCTCCCGCTGCGCTCCGGCGCGGTGCGCGACCTCCGGACCGGAGAGGTCACCACCGCCGCACCTGGTGACGGCGTACTCGTCCAGACCTGTATCTCGGCCGCGGCCGGCGCCTGCGACATCGACTGTTGAGAAAGAGACTCATATGACTGTTCTGCAGAAGAAGGCCGCCAACCCGATCGGCCACCTGTCTCCCGAGGACATCGAGGAGATCGGCCGCCGCCTGGACGAGATCCGGGCCGAGGTGATCGCCACCCGCGGCGCCCGCGACGCGGCGTACATCCGCAAGGTGATCAGCGTGCAGCGCAAGCTGGAGCTGGGCAGCCGCGCGGTGCTGCTGCTCTCGATCTTCCCGCCGGCCTGGCTGATCGGTACGGCGGGCCTGTCGGTGGCCAAGATCCTGGAGAACATGGAGATCGGCCACAACATCCTGCACGGCCAGTGGGACTGGATGCGGGACCCGAAGATCCACTCGACCACCTACGAGTGGGACCACGCCTCGCCGGCCGAGCAGTGGAAGCACGCGCACAACGACCTGCACCACACGTTCACGAACGTGGTCGGCAAGGACAACGACCTCGGCTACGGCATCATGCGGGTCGACGAGGACCAGCGCTGGTACCCGCTCTACCTGGCGCAGCCGTTCTGGAACTTCGTCAACGCCATGTTCTTCGAGTACGGCATCGCGGCCTACGACCTGGAGCTCGGCCGGAACCTGGCCACCAAGGAACGCCGCCAGGACCCTGCCTTCAAGGCGCGTGCCAAGCAGGTGCTGAAGAAGATCCGCGGCCAGATGACCAAGGACTACGTCGTGCACCCGCTGCTGTCCGGGCCGTCGGTCCTGCACACGCTGGCCGCCAACGCGGTCGCCAACGTGGTGCGCAACGTGTGGTCCCACTCGGTGATCATGTGCGGGCACTTCCCCGAGGGTGTCGAGACGTTCGAGAAGAAGTCGATCGACGGAGAGACCCGCGGTGAGTGGTACCTGCGGCAGATGCTCGGCTCGGCCAACATCAGCGGCGGCCGCGCGATGCACATCATGTCCGGCAACCTGTCGTACCAGATCGAGCACCACCTGTTCCCGGACCTGCCCAGCAACCGGTACCAGGAGATCGCACCCAAGGTGCGGGCGATCTTCGACGAGTACAACCTGCGCTACACCACCGGGCCGCTGCCGATGCAGGTCGCGTCGGCGTGGGCGAAGGTGTTCCGGCTGTCGCTGCCGAACGACTTCGCGGCTAAGTTGCGGCTAGGACGTCCGGTAGGTCCTGGTCGTGCAGGATTGCCAGCGACGTGACCGCTCGGGTCAGGCAGACGTAGAGCCGACGGAGGCCGGTGCGCTCATCGGCCTCACCGGCCACGATGCCGGCCGGCTCCACCAGAACCACGTGGTCGAACTCGAGACCCTTCGCCAGTGACGCCGGTACGACGTCCAGGTGCGACTCGGCGTCGTCCTCATCACCCAGTACGGCGAACGTGAGCCCCTGCTCCTGGAGCGCCTTCCGAGCGGCCGGGACGAGCGCATCGGGGACGATCATGCCGATCGAGCCCAGTCTGCTCGACACCTCGTTCACTGTGGTCACAGCGGCCGCCAGACTGTCGCTGACCCGGGTGATGGTGAGCTCACCGCGCGCACGCCGTACGGCGGTGGGCGGTGTCAGGTGGGGAGCGATGATCGGGAGCAGGCGAGCGGCGTACTCGATCACTTGGCCCGGGACACGGAAGCCGGCAGTCAGCTCCTCGGTGTGGGCACCGGACTTACCCAGGTGCTTCAGGGCCTCGTCCCAGGACGGAGTAGCCCACGGAGTGGTCCCCTGGGCGATGTCACCGAGCACTGTCATCGATCCGGTCGAGCACCTGCGGCCGACAGCACGCAGCTGCATGGCGGACAGGTCCTGTGCCTCGTCCAGCACCACATGGCCGAGTGATGGCGTCCGGTCGACCAGGTCGGCGATCTCGTCGATCAGAGTGGCATCAGCAACCGACCACTTGGCCGCACCGGCAGATCGCGGCGCCTTCGCCCAGATCAGCATCGCCTGCTCTTCCTCAGTCAGGATGCCCTCGGCGTGCTGTGCCAGCAGGTCCGGCTCAGTGAAGAGGCGGAACAACAGCTTGGCCGGGTCAACCGCCGGCCACAGGGCTTCGGCGTACTGCTTGACGGGGCGGCTGCGTGCCACGGCGTCCTGGACGCGGTCGTCCGGAGAGTCACCGGCCGCCTCCATCCGCAGCAGTACGGCGTGCGCCAGTCGCTGCGGCAACATCGCCCGACCAGCGCCGTACCGGACACCGCGCGTTCGGAGCTCAGTCACCAGCTCCTCGGCTTGGTAGGCCGCCACCCGCCATCGGTGTGAACCACGCGGCACGACCAGTGCGTCCTCGGGCGTCCGCACCTGGGACCACACCGCCCGGTGCAACACCTCCGCCATCCGGGCGTCGCCCTTGAGTACGTCGAGTGCCGCCGGACCGGGCCCACCCACCTTGACGTGGGCGACCAGCTCCTCGACGGTGGTCTGCTTGGCCTCGATCTCGCCCAGCGCGGGCAGCACGTCGCCGATGTAGCGCAGGAAGCTCGCGTTCGGGCCGACCACGAGCACTCCGGCCCGGCTGAGCTGGTCCCGGTAGGCATAGAGCAGGTACGCCGCTCGGTGCAGACCGACGGCGGTCTTCCCGGTACCGGGCGCACCCTGCACGCAGATCGTGTCCTCGACGCCGGCGCGGACAATCACGTCCTGCTCGGGCTGGATGGTCGCCACGATGTCGCGCATCGGGCCGGACCGGGGGCGCTCGATTTCAGCGTCCAGAATGTCGCTGTGCTCCTCGACGGGAGCAGCTGAGGTCAGGTCCTCGTCCTCGAAGGCAGTCATCTCGCCGTGCGTGAAGCCGAACCGGCGTCGCGCGCCGACTCCCATCGGCTCGGTCCGGCTGGCCCGGTAGAAGGGCACTGAGATGTCGGCGCGCCAGTCGATCACCATCGGCTCGCCCATGGCGTCGTTCACGTGCCGGCGGCCGATGTGGAAGGTCTCCGGCGCGGGGTCGACGTAGTCGAGCCGGCCGAAGAAGAGCGGGACCTCCGGGTCGTCCTCCAGCTCCTTCATCCGTTGCCAGATCGCAGCCTTCAGGTACTCCTCGCTCACCCGGTCCGCACTATGGATCTCCAGTGCGCCGGTTTTCTCCCGCATCTGGGCCAGTGCGGCCCGGGAGGTCTTCAGATAGTCCTTCTCGGCCTGGAGGGTGTCGTCGGACGTGTCTGCGGGCATGAGTGACCTCCAGCAGGGGGTGGGGAGCCCGGCTACGTTACTTGAGCACCTGCCGGATCGGTACCGAATTACGCGTCCTCGGCAGGTCTGCCTGCAGCCGCCCTCGCCTGAGCAGTAGTGGCAAGCAACCGGCGAGGAGGACCAGAGCGACCAGTCCGTCCAGCCAGTAGTGGTTGGCGGTCATCACGACCACCGCGAACGTGATGATCGGGTGAGCGAGCCAGAGCCAGCGCCAGCGGGACCGGGTGATCAGAATCATCGACAGGGCGATCAGGGCCGCCCAGCCGACGTGCAGACTCGGCATGGCGGCGAACTGGTTCACCACGCTGCCGGCCCGATCCGCGCCGTACACGGACTGGTCGTAGGCAAGACCGGTGTCGACGAAGCCCGGCATCATCCGCGGCGGTGCGAGCGGGAACGCGATGTGACCGATCAGTGCGAGTCCGGTGAGCGCAGCGATGGTCCACCGCACGTTCGAGTACGCCTTGGGTCGCCAGATGCTCAGCCAGAGCAGTACGGCCGCTGTGAGTGGCGCGTGCACGGAGGCGTAGTACAGGTTCGCCGACTGGATCAGGTGTGGGAAGTTGAGTGCCGCCTGCTGGATCGCCGCCTCGTTGGGCAGGTGTAGCCAGTTCTGAAACGACAGCACCTCGCGGGCGTGGTCGAAGGCCGGGCCGGTGTGTTTGGCCGCGACCTGCCGCCCGGCGCTGTAGACCCCGAACAGCGTCGCGAGCAGCACCGCCTCCCGTATGACTCGCCAGACTGTCGTCCGACGCTGTTCCCCAAGTACCCCCACGCCCTCCAGCGCTTGCGTCCCCATACCTTTCGACGGTACCTGCCGTTCCCTCAGGTTTTGCCCAGGCGCAACCCTGACGTTGCCCTGGGCAACCCCCGAGGAACCGTCCGTGACACGACCGTCATGGCGCCGAGATCAGCCCTTGACGGCCCCGGTCAGCACACCCTTGGCGAAGTGCCGCTGCAGGAACGGATAGATCAGCAGGATCGGGACGATCGACACCACCAGGATCGCCATCTGGATCGACGCCTGCGGTGGCAGCAGCTCGGTTCCGAGCTCGGCACTGCCCAGCTGGGTGTCGTTGATGACGTACGTCCGCAAGACCAGTTGCAGTGGCCAGAGCCTGCTGTCGTTCAGGTAGAGCAGTGCGGAGAAGAACGCATTCCAGTACGACACTGCGTAGAACAGGCCGACCACCGACAACACAGCCTTCGACAGCGGCAGGACGACGTACCCGAAGGTCTTGAGCTCGCTGGCACCGTCCATCCGGGCGCTCTCGGTCAGTTCACCCGGCAGGTTCATGAAGAACGCCCGCAGCACGATCACGTTGAACGCACTGATCATCGTCGGCACGATCAGCGACCAGATGCTGTCCAGCAGGCCGGCGCCCTTCACCACGAGGTACGTCGGGATGATGCCGGGCGAGAACAGCATGCTGAACAGCACCACCAGCAGAATCGGCCGCCCGGCCACAAAGCTCGGCCGGGCCAGCGCGTAAGCCAGCAGACACGACACGGTCAGGCTGAGCAGAGTGCCGACCGCAGTGACGAAGACACTGACTCCCAGCGCCTGCGTCACCACACCGCCGGCAAACAACGACCGGTACGCCGTGAAGTCCACCGACTCGGGTAAGAGGACCAGTCCGCCGGACTCGGTGATCTGCTTGTTCGGTGCGATGCTCGTGGAGATCACTGCGACGAACGGGATGATCACGACGGCGCAGAACACCAGCAGCACAACGCCTTTGAGCGCTCGGATCATCATCTGCTGTAAACCCCTTGCTCACCGAAGATGTGGGCGACCTTGTTCGCGGCCAGCACCAGAGCGACACCGACAAGACCCTTCACCAGGCCGACCGCGGCCGCGACGCCCCACGCGCCACCGAGTACGCCGTTGTTGTAGACGTAGGTGTCCAGGACTTCGCTGACGTCCCGGCCGACGGCTTGCTGCTGCAGGATGATCTGCTCGAAGCCGACGGTCAGGGAGTCGCCCAGGCGCAGGATGAACAGCAGGATGATGATTCCGCGCAGTCCGGGCAGAGTGACGTGCCAGAGCTGCCGCGTCGGGCTTGCGCCATCCACACTGGCCGCCTCGTACAGCTGCGAGTCGATCTGGGACAGTGCGGCCAGAAACAGGATCGTGGCCCAGCCGGTGTCTTTCCAGATGATTTGCGAGGTCAGCAGGACGTGGAACAGCTCTGAGTTGCCGATGATGTTCAGCGTGCCCAGGTCGTGTGCGCGCAGGTAGTTGTTCAGCAGGCCGCTCCCACCGAGCATCTGCTGGAACAGCGCCACCACGATCACCCACGACATGAAGTGCGGCAGGTAGAGGATGCTCTGGGCGATTCGCTTGATGCGTTCGGAGAACAGCGAGTTGAGCATCAGGGCCAGCAGAATCGGTGCAGGGAAGACGAACACCGACTGCAGGCCGGTCAGGATCAGTGTGTTCTTCAAGGCGCGCAGGAACGCCGGATCGCCGTTGAAGATCACAGCGAAGTTCGACCAGCCGACCCAGTCGCTGCCGCCGATCCCCAGGAACGGCTGGTAGTCCTTGAACGCGATCACGTTGCCGAGCAACGGCACGTAGTGGAACGCGATGATCAGGGCCGCGCCGGGTAGCGCGAACAGCAGCAGTACCCGGTCGCGGCCGAGCCGGTGCCAGAGACTCATCTACTTCCCTGCCGTGTCGGCCAGTGCCTGCTCGAGCTCGGAGCGGATCTTGTCGCCGCCCGCGGACTTCCAGTCCGCCACTCCACGCGCCCAGTCGGAGACAGGCTTCTTGCCCTGGACGATCTGGCTCTCCAGGTCGGTCATGGTCTTCACGAGCTGCGCCTGCTTCTTCGACTGGGTATCGGAGTACAGGCCGTAGGAGGCGTCGCGCACCAGACGTTTGGCGACCTTCTGCTGGACTGCGTGCTGCTTGCGCGGCACATCGGGCTTACCGGCCCAGTAGAGCGCCAGAGGTGAGTCGCTGATGTACTGCAGGCCGATACCGGTCTCGATGACACCAGCCTTCGACGGCACCGGATCCGTGCCCTGCAACGTGTAGTGGCGGCCGGCGACGCCGTACTTGCGGAACAGGTACTCCTCGGTGCCGAACGGTGCAGCCATCCAGTTGGCGATCTTGAGCAGGGTGTCGGCCGAGTGCTTGCTGTCCTTGCTGAAGGCGGTGACGTTGTTCAGCGCACCACCCATCCACGGCGTGCCACCAGGGATATCGAGCATGTTCACCGCGAAAGAATCGCCTGCGGTGTTGTCGGCGTAGTACTGGTTCCAAGCGACGAAGCTGTCGTAGTCGAACACCGCGGAACCACCGTTGAACCACTGCTTGCGGGCACTGGCCTTGTCGTTGAAGGCATCCGGGTTGATCACTCCCGCGGCCACCATCTTGCGCGCCGCCTCGAGCGCTTCGGCGTTGGCCTCGTGTTCGTAGCTCGAGCTGAACTTGCCACCCTCCTGTTTCCAGACGTTCGGTACGCCGAGCATCTGGCGGAGGGTGGACAGCGGCACCCGGGTCCAGGCCCACTTGTTCTGCTTGGCGGCGGTCAGCTCCTTGGCGAGGGTGAAGAACTCCTCGAAGTCCTTCGGAGCGGGGTCCTTGATGCCCTTGGCGGCGAGCAGATCCTCGCGATAGAGCACCCCTGAGGTCCGGGACATGCCGCGCGGTACCGGGACGCCGTAGATGGCGCCGTTGAAGACGCAGCCCTTCCAGAAGTCCGTTGGGATGCTGGCCAGGAACGGGTACTTCTTGATCGCGTCACCGGACAGGTGCTCGGTCAGGTCCAGGCACTTGGCCTTCACCAGACCTGGGATCTGGGCGGTGTCGACGGGGATGTTGAGGATGTCCGGCAGGTCGCCGCCGGCGATCCGGGTGGCGAACTTGTCCTTGTACTCGTCGTTGGACGCCATGCTGATCTGCAGCTCGGAACCGAGCCGGTCGTTCAGGGCCTGCCAGAACTGGTTCCGGTCCGCGGCGGGCGGGATCGCGCCGGGGATGTTGGTCAGGAACGTGATCGGCTGACCGTCGCCGGGGACCTCGGTGATCGCGCGGATCGGCTGCGCGGGGTACTTCAGGAAAGCGTCCAGGACCACGCCGTCGCCGGGCAGGTCCGGCGTGACCCCGGCGAACTTCGTGTACGTCGGCAGCGCCACCGCGCGGTTGGCGGCCGCCGGGTTCTTCGGGCCGGACGAGCAGCCGGTCATCGCAACAGCGGCGGCAGCCAGTCCACCGCCGAGGAACGTGCGTCTGCTGACGGACATTTCGTGCCTCACCTTCCATCGGAAGGCCACACGATGACATAGTACGTCCTATGTCTTCAAGACTCGGGATCGTCTTCGAACCGGCCGGGAGTGGGTTTCACACCTTCCGGATCCCGGCTGTGGTGGCGCGGGGTGAACTGGTGCTGGCCTTCTGTGAGGGTCGGCGGCACGGGCCTGGGGACTCGGGAGAGATAGAGCTGGTACTGCGGCGGTCGGTGGACAGTGGCCGGACCTGGCTGCCGCTGCAGGTCGTGCTGGCCGTCCCCGGGAAGACCTGCGGGAACCCGGCGCCGGTTTTCGATCCGATCAGCGGGGACGTCGTACTGGTGTCGGTGCAGAACGGCGCTGAGGCAGTGGAGTCGTCACTGGCACGGGGGAGCGACCCCGAGGACGGCAGGCGCGTGTTCGTCCAGCGGTCTGCTGACGCCGGTACGACGTGGAGTGCGGCCGTGGAGATCACCGCGCAGGTGAAACCGGCGGACTGGGGCTGGTACGCGACCGGACCGTGTCACGCGATCGCCTTGCACAGTGGGCGCCTGGTGGTCCCCGCGAACCACTCGGCCCTGCCTGATGGCGTGAACGGCGGTCACTGCATCGTGAGCGACGACGGCGGACACACCTGGTCGGTGGGGTTCGTCGATCGCAATGACGAGCCGGTGATCAACGCCAACGAGACTGCGGTCGCGGAGCTCTCCGATGGCCGGCTGTACTTCAATGCGCGCAACCACCTCGGTACCGGACCGGCCCGGGTCCACGCGTGGTCGTCGGATGGCGGTGCCACGCTGGAAGCGCCGTACAGAGGGATCCCGGAGGTCACCGCGCCAGGGATCCAGGGGAGCGTGCTTGCACTGCCCGACGGGCGGTTGTTGCTCTCGACACCGACCGACCCGGCGGCCCGGCGGGAGCTGACCGTTTTCGTGAGCTCCGACGCCGGTGCGTCCTGGGAGCCCTTGCTGGTCGTGCATCCCGGGATGGCCGGGTACTCCGATCTGGTGCTGCTGGCCGACGGGTCGGTGGGGATCTTCTACGAGGCCGGTGAGACCTCGTCGTTCGCTGCACTGCGTTTTGCCACATTCGCCCTTTGACCGTTGGGAGCTCGTCTTGCTGACTGGTGTCGTACCTCCGCTCGTCACACCACTCACTCCGTCGTACGACGTGGACACCGGATCGCTGGCCCGGTTGATCCAGTACCAGCTGACCGGGGGAGTCAGCGGCGTGTTCGTTCTCGGCACCTGTGGTGAGGGGACGTTTCTGACCGACGAACAGCGGCAGGTCGTGCTTGAGACCGTTGTGGGTGAGGTAGGTGGTCAGGTTCCGGTACTGGCCGGTGTGATCGACACTTCGACCGCACGGGTCAGTGCGCATGTCTCGGCGGCTCTGAAGGCCGGTGTGGACGGGCTGGTCGCTACAGCGCCGTTCTATGCCGCAACACATCCCGCGGAGATCGAGCGACACTTCACGCGGCTGGCCGCCCTGGCGGGCGAGACGCCCTTGTATGCCTATGACATCCCGGTGCGGGTCGGGACGAAGCTGCCGACCGCACTGGTAGTTTCACTCGCCAAGGCTGGGGTCATCGCCGGGGTGAAGGACTCCAGCGGTCAGGAGCCCAGTCTGCGGCGGCTGGTGATGGAACGGCGCGAAGCCGGGTTGAACGAGTTCGCGATCATGACCGGGTCCGAGGTGGCGGTCGACTCTGCACTGGCCTTCGGCGTGGACGGCGTCGTACCGGGCCTCGGGAACGTGGACCCGGCCGGCTACGTGCGGCTGTTCGGTGCGTCCAGTGCGGAGGCGTGGGACGAGCAGGAGCGGCTGATCCGGTTGTTCGACATCGTCGACGTGGCGGACCGGTCGCGGATGGGTGCCAGCTCGGCAGCACTGGGCGCCTTCAAGGCAGCGCTCTACCTGCTCGGTGTCATCGACTGCCCCATCACCGCGTACCCCTCCATCCCCCTCAACGAAGAAGAGATCGCCGCACTTCGCCCCCTGCTGGACCAGGCCGGATTACACTGACGATCTTTACGGGAGGTGGACTGTCAGTGACGAGGCCACGTGGTGCAGCGGGGAATCAGACCTTCATTCGCGACCAGATGAAGTCGTACATCCTCGAGCGCGGCCTGAAGGCAGGCGACCCGCTGCCGAACGAACAGGACCTGATGGCCCAGCTCGGCGTCGGCCGGCACCCGCTGCGCGAGGCGATGAAGGCGCTGCAGGCGGTCGGCATCATCGAGATCCGCCACGGCTACGGCACCTACGTCGGCGAGGTGTCGCTGCAGTCGCTGGAGGACGGACTCGCCTTCCGCATGTCCCAGTCCATGGCCGGAGACCTCCGCGACGTCCAGAACGTCCTGGAGGTCCGCCAGGCACTGGAGGTCGGTCTGGCCGATGACGTGGTGGCGTACTTCAGCCAGCACGGGTACGACGCCCTGGAGCCGATCGTCGGCCGGATGGAAGCCAAGGCTGCCGAGGGGCAGTACTTCCCCGACGAGGACTGGGCCTTCCACCAGGCGCTGTACGAGCCGCTGGGCAACGCGTTGGTGATCGACCTGCTCAGTGTCTTCTGGCGCACCTTCGCGCAGGTCGACGTCCGGCTGCCGGGTGCTCGCTACTCACCCGCCGACGCTGCCGCCTGGCACCGCGATCTGCTCGACAAACTGCAGTCCGGCGACCCTGACGCCTTCGCTCGCTCGATGAAGTCGCACTTCCACGGCATCCACACCCGCCTGACGGTCGAGCCGTAGTCAGGACGCCACCACGGACAAGGACCACTCCACACCGGCGGGCGCCTTCACGCCGATCCGGTGGACCATGTCTTTCAGCGCGCCCGCTTCGAACTGGTTCTGCGTCTCGGTGACCCCCGGCCAGTCGTCGCCGCAGGGGATTTCGAAGGTCGGCTCGGGAGCTATCTCGACCACGACCGACTTCTTGCCGCGGCAGTTCAGATAGACCCAGTGCTCGCTCTGAGAGTCGGCCTTGAACTCACCGATGGTGCTGTTGCCTGACGACGGCGGCGCGGATAGCAGAGTGCGGCACTTCCGCTCCGGCTGGTCACACGGTCCGGACTGCGGGAGGGACACCACAGTCGGCTGACTGTCGGTCGGGTACGTCGGCGTGCCAGTTGGCGTCGTGGTCTCTGCGGAACGGGTGTCGGTGCCGCAGCCGGCCACTGCCAGCAGGACAGCCACGGTGGCGGCGGCCGCCGCCCGGCGATTGATGACGAACATGGCATCCCCTCGTAGTCGGTGGCGGCCGCCGGGCATGGCGCCCGCCACCGACAGGTCAGTACGTCAGGTCAGCGGGACGAGTGGAAGAACTTCCAGCCCCGGCTGGTGGTCGGGACCCACTGGTCGTAGCCCCGTCCCAGCGACGTCGTGCTGCAGTCGCGGTTGACCCGGTAGTGGTAGTAGTCGAACTTCTTGCCCCACGAGCCGTAGTGCGAGTTCAGGTACTTGCCCCGGGCAATGTTCTTGGAGACCGTGTGCCCGACGGTGATCTTGACGCTGCCGCGGACGGTCGCGCTGATCGAGGCCTTGGCCGACGCCACGACGCCGCCCACCGACCCCTCGGCGCCCACGGTGACATCGGCGCCGAGCGAGCTCTCCTTCTCGACCTTGACGGTGACCGTGGCCGGACCGGGCCCGTCCTTGAGACGTACCTTCGCCCTGTGCACCGACGAGACCTTGCTGATCGAGTAGTTGTTCTCCTGCGGGCAGCCCGTCGTGCCCGTGGTCTGCGCGGCCGCGGGGGTTGCCGTCAACAGGCTTCCCAACACCACTGCGGCGGCGGCCGCGGTGGTCGTTCTCACTACCTTGCTACTGGTGTGCATCTTGGCTCCTTGATGGGTGGGTGCTGGGGTCAGCAGGTTCGCCAGTTGTAGGCAGCCGGGACGAAGCCCCGGCCGGGCGGGAGGAACATCCAGTTGCCGCCCTCGGTCGGCCGGCGAACGAGGAAGCTGCGGGCCGTGCCCTGGTACCGGCCGTTGCGGTAGCCGTCGGCGGAACCGTTGTCGCTGATCCGCTGCCCGGCCCGGGCAAAGGTCGCCCGGTCGACCGACCCGTCCGGGTTCACCCCGCGGCTGCGCTGCCAGTTCACGGTGGCGGCGTGCGTCTGGTCGTCGAAGATGCCGTCCACGGCGGAAGCCGGCAGGTACCCGTCCGCGTACAGAATGGTCTGCCACAGACAGGTGACATCGGAGGTGCGGTGCGTCCTGACGTCGACGATGCCCTCGTCGTCCCAGTCACTGGTCAGCAGGCTGTCGCCGTAGACGAAGGGCTTGCCGGTGTAGGTACCGCTGGCGGTTGCGGGCGTGGCGAGGGCGACGCCGAGGCCCAGGGCGAGGGCTATTGCCGTAGCCGGGGCTGCGGCTTTCCGCAGGACCCGTCGGCCGATGCTGTACGAAGACATGCGTGTTCCTTAGGGCGAAGAGGTGTGGGGGCCGAGCAGTGGGGCCGTCTGGTTGCCGACGGCACCTGACTACCAAGACGCTAGTACCGGCCGGTCGCGGAGTGTGACGGTCGTTTGGCCCACAACGAGGTCTACCCTTGGTTCCGTGGGCCGGGCGCGGAACGGAGAGCCGATGGATAGGCCCGGCTCCAGTGAGCGCCTGCTGAATGTGACCATCGAGCGGTACGGCGTCTGGCTCCGATCCAGCGTGGTCGCCCTGTGCAGCGCGCTGGGGCTGGTGTCGGCGGACCGGGCAGACATTCCCTTGGCGACGGCGCTGCTGGTGCCCGCACTTCTTGCCTGCGGTGTGCGCCTCTATGCGCTGCGCCGCCCGCTCCCGTCGGCCGCGCCGGGGATGGTGGCGCTGCTGTGGACGGTGGACGGGTCCGTGGTGGTACTGACTGGCCTGTCGCAGCCGGTGCTCGGCGGCGATGTCGCGGAGCTGATGGTCGAGGCGATCATCGGCATCTGCATCATTACCTTCCAGCCCGAGTGGGCGACGCGTCCGTGGGCCGGTGCTGCGCTGGGCGCGTTGGGAGCCGCCGCCTGCACGCTGGGAGACGTGTTGTCGGGACACGGCCCGGAAGTGATGCCCCTGCTGCGGCTCGCCATACTGGGCGCTCTGTCCAGGGTCGCCTACCTCATCGTCCGGGCGCGGGCCAGAGCTGCTGATCGGTCGGCCGCGCTCAGTGCTGCGGCTCGACGAGAGGCCGAGGTCGCCGCTGCGCGGAGAGCAGCCGAGCGCGAGTACCTGGCGACATTGCACGACACGGCGAGCGCCACGCTGCTGATGGTCTCCCAGGGTGATGGACGGGACTGGTCCTGGCTGCCTGCCCGTGCCCGCCAAGATCTGGAGGCGCTGTCCGCGGTACCTGCCTTCGGCACCGGGAGCGTCGATCTCGCGGCGCTGCTCGCGTGCGTGCCCGACGGTGAGGGGCCGGCCAGGGTGCGGCTGACGACCGCGATCGACGGCCCGCTGGTGATTCCGTCAGGTCCTGCGCTCGCGATCTTCAACGGGGTTCGCGAGGCGGTCGCCAATGTGTCCCGCCATGCCGGGGTGCAGGAAGCCGAGCTGCGGGCCTGGCGTGCGGATGACGGCGTCGTTGCCGAACTGACCGACGCAGGGCGAGGCTTCGATCCCGAGTCCGTGCCCCTGCGGCGCCGGGGCATCAAAGGCTCAATCATCGGGCGGATGCACGCAGTCGGTGGCTCCGCTGCCATCGCTTCTAGTCCTGGCAACGGAACGCGCGTGCAGTGGCGCTGGCATGCCTCGGCACAGCCGCCGGCAGCAGATGTGCCGCAACCATCGCGGTCCCGGGCGCGCACGGCTCTCGTCCTGCTGATCCGCACGCAGTTGCTGCACGGGGCACAACTGGCCGCGCTGCTGATCAGCCTGTTCTCGCAGTTCACCTTCTCGCTGCACCTACTCACGTCGCACCAGGATGTCTATCGCCCGGCCTGGCCGCAGACGGCGGCCTTCTGTTGCCTTGCGGCCATTGCGGCGATCGGCGCGCCGTTCTTGCTACGTGGTCGGCAGATTCCGCCGACGGTGCGTTGGTGCAGCCTCGGTGCGGTGCTGGCCGTTTCGATGGTCAGTGCGTTCACACTGCCGCCGGAGCTGCTGACAGGTCCGGCGGACTGGGCGTTCGGGCTGGTCGGCTGGTATGCGTTGTTCCTGCTGGCAGACCTGCGCATCAGGGTGTTCGCAGCGTTCCTCGGAGCGCATGTCGCAATCACTGCGATCACGGTGCTCCTGGCAGGGACGCCAACCGCCGCAGAGGCGGCCGGCCTGGGCATCCGTGCGATCTCCGACTGTGGGCTCCAGCTCTCGCTCGGCTTCCTCCTGACCCGGCTGCTCCACGGCACCGCACCGGCCGCTGGGATCGCGGCTGAGCAGGAGGAGGAACTGCGGACCCGAGAACGCATCCAGGAGGACATGCAGCGTGATCACAAGGACCGGTACCGCGCGCTGACGGCGACGACCGTGCCGCTGCTCGTCGGCCTCGGACACGGCGTACTGAGTCCGCACGACGAGGAGGTCCGGCTGCGCTGCGGTGTGGAAGCGGCCCGGATGCGTCGCTTGTTCGCCGAAAGCGATGCTGTCTCCGACGCGTTGCTGAACGAGGTGCGGGCCTGTGTCGAGGTGGCCGAGCACCAAGGGGTGACAGTGAGCCTGGCAGTCCGGGGCCGGCCGGCTGAGGTGCCGGTTGCAGTACGGCGGGAGCTGGTGGACCCGGTGGCCGTCACTCTCGGCCGGACCCGCTCGACGGCTCGCGTGACAGTCGTGTGGACACCCGGCGCCGTACGGGTGAGCGTGGTCAGCGAGGATGGCGCCACTCGACAGACCGCTGAAGCGGACGGTCAGGCCACGGACGCACAGGTGACTGTGGCCAGGACGACGCGCGGCGCAAGTGTGTGGGTGGAAGCCAGCTGGAGACAGCTGGCGGTAGCGGGAGTGACCTGACATGAGTGACAGCGGACCTGTCAGTGTGGTCGTGGTCGACGACCATCCGGCGATCCTGGCCGGAATCGAGGCCTGGTACGCCGCATCACCACGACCCATCACGGTGGTCGCGGCCGGTGACTCCGTCCGCGAGGCGTGGACCGAGCCGGGCAGTTCGGCAGATGTCGTCGTACTCGATCTGCAGCTGGGCCAGGGCGGTCCAGCCTTCAGCAGTCTGCGCAGACTGGTCGATGCCGGTCGGCAGGTGGTCGTCTATTCGATGCGGGACGACGACAAGACAGCGCTCAACTGCTTGGACCTGGGAGCGGCGACCTTCCTGACCAAGAGCGAAGGCCAGCAGCATCTGGTCGAGGCGACACTCGCGGCCGCCGATGACCGGCCCTACATGCCGCCTGCCCTGGCCGGCGCTCTGGGAACGAACGCTCGGCCCGACCGCCCGCAGCTGTCGGTGCGCGAGGAGAACGTCCTCATCGAGTGGTTCCAGTCGGAGTCCAAGGAGCTGGTCGCGCAGCGCCTCGGCATCTCCATCCGGACGGTCAACTCGTACCTGGACCGGGTGCGGATCAAGTACGCCAACGTCGGCCGCCCGGCGCGGACCAAGGCCAGCCTGGTCGCCCGCGCCGTCCAGGACGGCCTGGTCGACGTCGACGACCTCTGAGCTCAGGCGAACAGGTTCTCCGCGTCGACGATGGTGTAGGCGTAGCCCTGTTCGGCGAGGAAGCGCTGCCGGTGGGCGGCGAACTCGGCGTCGATGGTGTCGCGGGCGACGATGGAGTAGAAGCGGGCGGTACGGCCGTCGCCCTTGGGGCGGAGGACGCGGCCGAGACGCTGGGCCTCTTCCTGGCGGGAGCCGAAGGTGCCGGAGACCTGGATGGCCACGGAGGCCTCGGGGAGGTCGATGGAGAAGTTCGCGACCTTGCTGACGACCAGGCGGTTGATCTCGCCGGTGCGGAAGGCGTTGAACAGACGCTGCCGCTCCTTGACCGTGGTCTCGCCTTTGATGACCGGGCAGTTCAGCCGCTCGCCGAGCTCGTCCAGCTGGTCGATGTACTGGCCGATCACCAGCAGTGGCTCGCCGTCGTGGTGCTCGGCGATGCGCTTGACCAGACGGGACTTGGCCGGTGTCGACGCAGCCAGGCGGTAGCGGTCCTCGGGCTCGGCGGTCGCGTAAACGAACCGCTCGGTCTGCTCCAGGTCCACCCGGACCTCGATGCAGTCGGCCGGGGCGATCCAGCCCTGCGCCTCGATGTCCTTCCAGGGAGCGTCGTACCGCTTCGGGCCGATCAGTGAGAACACGTCACCCTCACGACCGTCCTCACGGACCAGGGTGGCGGTCAGACCGATCCGCCGGCGGGTCTGCAGGTCGGCGGTCATCCGGAAGATCGGTGCGGGCAGCAGGTGCACCTCGTCGTACACGATCAGGCCCCAGTCGCGCGCGTCGAACAACTCCAGGTGGGTGTAGACGCCCTTCCGGCGGGTGGTCATCACCTGGTACGTCGCGATCGTCACCGGCCGGATCTCCTTGCGGGCACCGGAGTACTCGCCGATCTCGTCCTCGGTCAGGCTGGTGCGCTTGAGCAGCTCGTCCTTCCACTGCCGCGCGGACACCGTGTTGGTGACCAGGATCAGCGTGGTGGCCGAAGCCTGTGCCATCGCGGCAGCTCCGACGATCGTCTTACCGGCGCCACACGGCAGTACGACGACGCCCGAGCCACCGTGCCAGAACGACTCGACCGCCTGCTCCTGGTACGGCCGTAGCTCCCAACCGTCCTTCACCAGCTCGATCTGGTGCGCCTCACCGTCGACGTACCCGGCGAGGTCCTCCGCCGGCCAGCCGAGCTTCAGCAGTGTCTGCTTGAGGTGACCGCGCTCCGACGGGTGCACCAGCACGGTGTCGTCGTCGATCCGGGCGCCCAGCATCGGCTTCACCTTCGCCGAGCGCAGCACCTCCTCCAGCACCGGCCGGTCGGTCGTCACCAGCACCAGTCCGTGCTGCGGGTGCTTCTCCAGCCGCAACCGACCGTACCGATCCAGCGTCTCGGCAATGTCCACCAGCAGCGAGTGCGGCACCGGGTAGCGGCTGAAGCGCAGCAGTACGTCGATCACCTGCTCGGCGTCGTGCCCGGCCGCCCGTGCGTTCCACAGGCCGAGCGGAGTCAGCCGGTAGGTGTGCACATGCTCAGGAGCGCGCTCCAATTCGGAGAACGGCGCAATAGCCTTCCGGCACTCCCCAGAATCCGGATGTGCAGTCTCCAACAGCAGAGTCTTGTCCGACTGCACGATCAACGGCCCGTCCGTCACCCGTTACTCCCCACGCTCGATGCCCGACCCTCCATTGTGCCCCTCCCCGCCAAACCGCTGGTCAGCCTTCGACTGCGCGGGCGCTGGAGATGCGGTGCAGGGCGTACGTGTGAGGCTGGTTGGTGCTGGGGTCATAGGCGGTGAGCCAGCCGTCGGCCACCCGGGTCGGCTCGACGATGCGCTCGGAGGCCGTGCCGTTGTGGTCGACGTACGAGATCCAGGTGCGGGAGTGCGCCTCGGCAGCGTTGGTGAGGACGGCGATAGTTTCGGCGGGAGCCGTGGGCTCGGAAGCGACGTCGTCGGCCGGACGGTCCGCGGCCAGGCGGTCGCCGGCGCGGACCTTCTCGATGACGGCCTTCACCTGGTCCTCGGTGAGGTCTACCGCGCTGTCGGCGAAGTCCCGGCTGGTACGGCGACGTGGCGGATCACCCCGTCGAGTCGTAGCAGTGCTCACGTGCACCACGCCGTCGAAGGTCTCGGCCAGTGGAGCCAGTCCGGCATCACGCAGTCGGCTGAGCACGACGTCCGGCGGTGAGGGCGACACGACCACGGTCGGTGCCAGCCGGCGGAAGCGGACACCGGGCAGGTTCGAACTGATCAGGTGGGTGAGCACGTCCTCGTCATCGCACCGCAGGTACGTCGACGCCGTACCCAATCGCAGTACGCCGTGCCGTCGGGCAACGTCGTCGATCAAGTAGGTCAGCGGCTGAGGGACCGGTGTGCGCGAGTGGTCGGCCAGCCACTTGTGCATTTGGTCGGCAGTCCGCCCGAGGTCGAAGGCACGCCGTACTGAGCCTTCGCTGAAGCGGTAGACCGCAGCGCCGCCCTGCGACTCGACATCCGCCATGGCGGACAGGTCGTCCTGCACGGATCGCACCAGCGGGCCAGGAGCCACTGCGGTCAGGTCCGCCTGCAGGAGGATCTCTGACACCGGCTCTGGCACCAGCGGGCTGATTGCCTTGGCCAGCGCGTCGACTGTCGGCTCCTGCTCAAGCAGCGGTCGCCCGTGCGTTGCCAACGCACCCAGCCCAGTCAGTCCGAGCAGGGCAGCTTCGTTGATCGCCCACTCGACCAGCTCGTCCCGGAACTGCCCACCGCGGCGCGGGCGATGCCAGGCCACCCAGGTCACCACCGAATGCGTGGCGGGTGCGATACCTGCCGGAGTCTCGCCCAGTGCGTTCAGAGTCAGCACCCGGACCTCAGGAGCCAGCAAACGCTCCAGGTCCGGTGCCAGCGCGTTGATGAGCCGCTCGCGCGCGGCAGCTGTCGAACCGCCTGAGTCGCGGCGACCGATCAGACCGATTGCTCGCAGCCCACCGAACCAGGCGGTCACGAGCTGGGCCCAGCGATGGGCAAGATCCAGCTCGAGCCAGTCGTCGTACGCGTTGGTCGGGAGCCAGAGCTCGTTGGTCCCGACCTCGACGGCAGCGACCAGTCCGGCAGCGTACGCGATTTCGAGCACGGCTCCGGTGGCGGATTCCTCCGCACCGATCTTCCCGGCCAGGCTGCGCAATTCCCGGACGCCGATGCCGCCAGTCCGCAGTACCGGCGGTGGCTCGAGTCCAAGCTGCTCCAGGGCCCGGTCGACCTGACGCACCAGGTCCAGCGCCGCCCCGGCCGCTGCCCGGTCGACGATCGAGGCTGTGACCGCCTTGCCGTCCAGCGGCGGCGGTGTGGGCCGGGTCGACGCGAGCACACGCCCGCCGCGCAGGTGCAAACCGATCTGACGTGGCAGGACCACCGTGTTCGGATCACGCGGTACGACGAGACCGCGGGCGAGCAACCGCTCCACCGGGGTCCGTGCGGACGCGATGGTCACCGGACGCTCGGCCTTCTCGACCGATCCGGTCGGGGGACCCCAGGTGAGCTTGTCGAGCACCTCACGCGCTTCCGGTCCGGCATCGGCGATCAGCTTGTCCAGGTCGCCGAAGTGCCGCGTGGTGATCGGGCCCAGACCTGCGGGCGTCGGACCGAGCAGCTCGTGGACGGCCCGGATCGGCCGCAGGTCGTCCTCGGTACCCCACACCAGCGCCAGGTCCAGCAACTCGGCCACCCGAGGCTGAACGATCTCCACCGGCTGGTCGACGCCGGCTGCCAGGTCGGCCAGGTTGACGGGCTCCGGTAGCGCCGACAGCGCCTCCAACAGGTCCACACCGAACTCGTCGAGCCGATTGATCGCCCGCGCTGCCGAGGCGTTCGTGGTGGCCCGAGCTGCCAGCTGACTCGTGTCGGCCGGGAGCGGCATCGCCAGATCGGGCCGGTGCTGGAGCAACGTCCCGAGGGCAGCGTCGTCCCAACTACGCAGCGCCTCGGCGAGGGTGCGTGGGCGGTAGCGCTCGGACGTGGTCATCCCTCCAACGGTACGGCGCATCCGACCCGATCACTAACCGCATGTCACTCCGCGGCCCCGGCGAACCCGATCCGGCGGAAGCCGACGCGCTCGTAGACGGCTGCCACTGCGTCGTTCTCCGCCGAGAGCAGAAGCAGCTCCACACCGTTGGCGAAGGCGTGCTCGGTGAGTGCTGAGGTCACTGCGGCCGCCAGACCGCGCCGCCGCATCGAGGGCAGCGTGGCGACCCCCACGATCTCCGAGGCCGTCCCGACTGGCTGGTGCTGGCCGGTGGCGACCATGCCGTCGTCGGTGAACGCTCCGGCCGACACGGTCACGCCGCGGCTGATCCGACCCGTCACTCCCGCGATGAGCTTGTCGGAGAGCTCGGCTGCCGCAGCGTCCCGCTCAGCTGGGCCGCCGGCGCCTACTGCGGTCCCGGGGTCGCCGAAGGCCAGGTGCTGAACAGCCCGGCTCTCTCGGACCAGAGCGGCATCGGCCGGCAGAATCTCGACCCGTGCGTCCACCGTCACCGGCTTGAAGTCCGCCCGGTCCATTACCAGCAGTGGGTGCTCGATCACCGTCAGCCCGGCCGCAGCCGCGGCAGGACCCAGCGACGGGCAGGCCTCGACGACCCACTCGAAGTTCAGTGGCAGGTCCAGTTCGGCGCACCGGGCTCGCACTGCCTCGACATCTGCCGGCTCGACGGTCACACCGGCGCGGGGACGCGCGTAGTACGGCCAGATCGTCGTACTGCGGAACAGCGTGAACGGACCGACCTCCTCGGGGTCGGAGCCAGAGAGCGGAGCCGCATGCAGGTACTCGTCAACGCTAGTGATCACGGCACGCAGTGAACCACCGCTCCGGGAGCAGCGCCATGCAATAACTCGCCACCGGGCCGCATGTCGAGTCCTGCCGGCCGGCTTCGACCTAGGGGTAGAGACGACGAGCAGGAGGACTTCGATGGAGCATGTGACGTCTGCGGACGGTACGGCGATCGCCTACGAGCGACTGGGCAGCGGGGAACCGGTGATCCTGGTGCCGGGCGCACTGTGCGACCGGAACGCGCTCAAGCCGGTGGCACTCGCGCTGGCCGGTGAGTTCGACCTGATCACCTATGACCGGCGTGGCCGCGGTGACTCCGGCGACAAGACGCCGTACGCGGTGGAGCGTGAGGTGGAGGACATCGCGGCGCTCCTGACCGCGATCGGGGGCCGGGCAGCGATCTACGGGCACTCGTCCGGTGCTGGGCTGGCGGCGGTCGCCGCGAGCAGCGGGCTTCCGTTCACCAAGGTGGTGCTGCACGAGCCGCCGTACGGACCGGACGACGTCGACTCCAGCGAGGACGGTGCGCAGGTTCTCGAGCTGCTGCGGGAGGGGCGCAACCAGGAGGCGGTCGAGCACTTCCTCCTGATGGCCGGCCTGCCGACGGCCGAGGCTGTCGAGTTCGCCGCTGCGCCCGGTGTCGCCGAGCTGGCGCCGACACTCGCGTACGACTTCGCCGTGATGGACTACGGCGCTCCCGGTGGGCGGTTGCCGGTCGAGTTGCTGGCGAAGATCGCCCAGCCGGCTCTGGTGCTGGTCGGCACCGCCTCACCGCCGTTCATGATCGACGCGGGCTACCAGGTCGTGAAGCAACTCCGGGCGGCCGCGCTGATCGAACTCGCCGACCAGAACCACGTCGTACCGCCGGAGTTCCTCGCACCCGTGCTGCGGTCGTTCCTGCAGGGCAGTGTCAGTCGACGATGATCTCGATCGACACCTTGTCCGCGTAGAACGCCACGTGGTCGCGGATGTCGGCGACCGCGTCGTACGGCTGCTCGTACGTCCAGACCGCGTTCACACCGGTCTCGCCCGCGGGCAGGATGCTGTAGTACGACGCGTCGCCCTTGTACGGGCAGTACGTCGAGTGCTCGGTGCGCTCGAGCAGCGTGAAGTCGACGTCGTCCCGGGGGATGTACTGCACCGCCGGGTAGGTCGACTCCTGCAGGGACAGCGCGTCACGGGTGTCCGCGAGCACCTGGTCACCGAGCTTCACCACCACTCGGTCCGGGTTCTTCGCCACTGTGATCGGGTGGTCCGGGCCTGGGATCTTCTTCTGCGCCATAACCCAGGCCAACCACCGGCCGACCGATCGCATTCCCCTACGGCTGTTCAAGCTCCACGACCAGGCAGGGACCACCGTCGAAGGCGCCGCCGTCGATACCGAGCACCAGGCCGTCGGCGTACAGGTGCGGGCCGGTGAGGAACTCGGGGGAGATGTGCAGCATGTCGGCGACGATGCTGTGGCCGTGCACGATCCGCCGGCCGCCGAGGGCCTGGAGCATGATCCGGGCCACCTCCGGACCGCTCTCACCGCGGAACGCGTAGCGCGACGTCATCCGGCGCCAGATCTCCCACCAGACCACGATGTCGTCGTTGTGCAGGTCGGTGCGGGCGCGGGTGTTGATCTGGTCGAGAGTGTCACCCCACTCGACGTACTCCGCCGTGTCGGAGTGCATCAGCAGGTGGTCGGCGTCCAGGGCGAGCAGCGGCTGCTCGAGCAGCCAGGCGGCGTCGTCGTCGGTGAACAGCTCCTGGTCGCGGTCCTGGCCGCCGTTCAGTGCCCAGGAGCGCTCGAAGCTGCGGCTGGTGATGCCCTCGTGCGGAACGAAGGTGCCGCCGAACTTGCGCATCCCCAGGGCGAGGATCTCGTGGTTGCCGAGCAGCACGTTGACCGCACCGGCCGGTGCCTGCTCGACCAGACCACGGACGTAGCGCAGCGCGCCGATCCCGTCCGGGCCGCGGTCGAAGAAGTCACCGAGCACCCACAGCCGCGCGTCCATGCCGGACCAGTTGCCCTCGGCATCTGCCAGCCCCGCCGCCAGCAAAGACCCCTTCAGCTTCTCCGGATGCCCATGGATGTCGCTGACGGCGAAAACCCGTGTCATGTCACCCCCGTTGCTACCAAGCATGCGGTGAGAGTAGTCGCTCCCCGGTTGACCAGGTGACCCATGACTCGCCGTCTCACGCCCAGGAGAAGTGGACTTCGAGCGATACCTCGACGGAGTGGTCGCCGGGGGTGATGTTGATGGCGGCGGCGTCGAAGGCCTTGGCGGCGCCGGCCAGGGCCACCTCGCGGATGGGGGCGTGGCTGTAGGACTCGCTGATCGCAGTGACCGAGCCGAGCGAGTACTTGGCCAGCGCGGCGAGCGCGGTGCCCTTCTCCTCGGCCTGGCGGAAGGCCAGCTCCCGAGCGCGAGCCAGCAGGGCGGACTTGTCCTGTACGTCGAACTGCAGCGACTGCAGGCCCAGAGCGTTGCCGGCTGCGTCCACAGCTGCGTTGAGCAGAGTCCCGAAGCCAGTGAGGTCCCGAGTGGTGACGGTCAGCTGGTGCGAGCCCCGGTACGCCGCTGCGGTCCCCGGCTCGCGGTACTCCTGATAGACGTTCACCATCGTCGTGGCGATATCGGACGCATCCACGCCCTGCTCGCGCAAAGCTGCAATCACCGCATCCGAGCGCTCGGCCACCTGCGCGACCGCTGCGGCCACGTCCGGCGCGACGTGCTCGACACTCAAGGACACCCGAAGTACGTCGGGCGCCGTGCTGACCTGACCTGATCCGACAACCGTTACCCCAGTTTCCATGGCAGTTAGTCTGACACTTCCCGCAAGGCACCGCAGTCTGCTCAGCTGGTGTCATGCGTAGCCGAATCGTCACTGTCACCGTGCTCGCCGGTCTCCTGCTCACCGGCCTCAGCACTGCCGAAGCCACCGGACGGGACGCCGACGTCACCCGGGCGTTCGCCGCCACCAATCGCAGTACCGCGTGGACCCAGGTCGCACGCATCCCGCTGCGCTTCCCGACATACCACCCGCAGGGCTTCGCGCTGGTCGGCGATCTGATCTTCTTGTCGAGTGTCGAGGTCCTGGAGCCGCCGGTGAAGTACCCGGTGCCGGTCGACGGCTACGACCGCTCACCGGGTAAAGGCATCGGGCACCTGTTCGTCCTGGACCGGCAGGGCAACCTGAAGAAGGACATCCGCCTTGGCGAAGGTACGGCGTACCACCCGGGCGGTATCGACTTCGACGGCCGTGATGTGTGGATCCCGGTCGCGGAGTACCGGCCCAACTCGCGGGCGATCGTGTACACAGTCGACCCGAAGACCTACCGCGTCACCGAGCGGTTCCGCGCCAACGACCACGTCGGTGGGGTAGTCCGCGACCGCACCACCGGACTGGTTCACGGCGTCAGCTGGGGCTCGCGCACTCTCTACAAGTGGACTCCCACCGGCCACCGCCTCGATCGCGTCGCCAACGAGAGCCATCTGCTCGACTATCAGGACTGCGACTACGTGTCCCGCGGTAAGCAGCTCTGCGGCGGTGTCACTAGTCTCCCCGGTCCCAAGGGCTCCTACGACCTGGGCGGCCTCGCACTCCTGGACCTCCGCACCAACCGCATCCTGCACGAGATCCCCTTCCCCTACTTCTCTCCCACCGGCCGCAACGCCACCCGCAACCCAGTAGCCCTGGAAACCACTCAGGACAAGCTCCGCCTCTACACGGCCCCCGATGACGGCGAAGACCCCACTGGCACCGAGATCCAGATCTACGAGTCACCCATCAGCTAGCTCTGGGGATGATGCGGGCCGGGATGTTGTGGAGGTGGCACAGGGCGAGCAGGGCAGTGCCGTCGATCAGTTGGAGGGGTTTGCCGGTGGCGAACTGGTAGCTGGTGGGGCCGAAGCCGCTGGTGGTGATGAGGATGCCTTTGGTGGCGCCTGCGTCGAGGACGGTGCCGAAGAGGTCGCGGACGGCGGAGGGCGGGACAGTGCGGGTCCAGAGCTTGGCCTGGACGACGAACTTGCCGCCCGTGATGGGGCGCGGGTCGTAGGCGACGCAGTCGATGCCGCCGTCGGTGCCCAGCCGGAACAGGCGCGTCTCCAAGCCCATGCGGGTGAGGAGGTTCTGGACCAGGTGCTCGAAGGACTCGGGGCTGAGGTCCAGCAGGTTCGGTCGGCTGTCGATCTCGCTGAGGACGTCGATCGGCTCGACCGTGCGCGGGTCGGCCAGGTCGAAGTCCAGCACCGGCTCGACCGGCTGCAGCTCCTCTGGGTGCCGTGAGACCTCAGCGGCGAAGTAGTGGCGTACACAAGCGACTGGGTCGAGCTGGTCGAGCACCAGCGCCTGGAACTGCTCACGTGTTGCCCGCAACGTGATCAGGCACGGCCGCACGGTCTGCCCGGTCGGTAGGTCCACCGACTCGACCATCCCGTTGAAGACCACGGTGTCGACGACGCCGTACCGATCACTGCCGAAGACGAGGTGCAGTGCGCGCAGTGCGAGCTGAGCGACCAGCTGCTGGTAGAGCAGCCGCACCTCCTTCTCCGGCCGCGGTACGGCGACCACCGCGTCCGCCGCGCGGTCGTACCGGTACGACGCCTCCTTCGGTACGACGCTCATGTCCGGCAGGTCCCATTCGATCGCCAGCAACGTGGACTCGGGCACGTAGCCGACCCGGCGTCGGCGTGGGAAGTCCAGGGGCTCGGTCACTCGCTCCAGTGCCTTGGTGAAGTACCGGGTCACCGCAGCACGGTCATGACTCTCCACTGCGCGCTGGTACGCATCGACGCGAGCGTGCTGCTCAGCGGTGGCGTCGTCCAGCCGGCGCTGCTGCTCGACCTGTTCTCGCTGAGCACGAGTCACGCGGTCGCGGCGGCTCTCCTCGGCGGCGCGGTGCCGCTCGATCGCCTCCGCGAACCGGTCCTCGGCCGCGGCCAGCCGCCGCGCATACCGGCGCTCGGCTCCCCACCAGCGGAACCGTCCGGGCTCCTGGGGCAGGAACGCGTCCCAGACGGGTCCGGGACGCGCTGTCAGATCTGCTGCCGGTACGGCGGGCGGGGCGCGCCGGGGTGCGCGTTTGAGCGTCTGCAGATCGGTGCCGTGCACATCGATCGCCAGTGTGCTCGCCAGGACGTTGCCCAGGTCCCGGACGCGTTCGCTCACCGCAGCGGTCCGTTGTGCCGCTTCGGCGGTACGTCCGGGCGGACGGTCGCTGCGGTGCTGACCTTCGGCGGATCGGCCCATCGCCTCACACCTCTCCCGTCCACTGTAACGGTCCAATGACTCAGCGCGACCGATGTGACGGAGAGTTGGCAAGGACATTGCTTGCCGTCCACCCCCTGTTTCCTGCCGCACGTGCAGCTGCAGAAGCCGTTGCCTGCATGAGAGATCTGTAATGTTCGCCTCATGCGGTTCTTCGGCCCGGATCGCAGGGTGGGAGAGTGCGATCTCCTCGAGTGGTCTACGGACTGGTCGCCGTCGTGCTGGCGGTGGCCGGATTCGTGCTGCCGCGATGGCTGGCCGAGCAGTCCGGCCCGGAGCTGGGGGAGACCGTCGTCGTCACCCCCAGTACGGCGGGTCCTACCAAGCAACCGCCGGCTGCCCGGCCGAGCGGTCCGGGGGCAGGGCCGGTGTCACCCGCCCCGGTGCGGACGGCAGGCGACGATGTCGACGACGGTCCGGACGACCCCGATGACGACGGCCCGGACGACGATGGCTGACCAGGGGCGCGGTTGAGGCGCCCAGTGCCCAGTGCACGGGTCCGGATCATCTCCTGGATGCTGGGCGTGCTCGCACTGGCCATGGTCATGGTGGTCTTCGTGACCTGGCAGGTGTTGTCCAGTCGCTCCGACGACGCAGCGGACCGGGAGCTGAGCCATGAGGCGGCCAAGTTCCGCGGGTTCGCCGCCACGCCAGACGCAGCCGCTCTCCGAACACCGGAGGAGCTGCTGGAGCGCTGGCTCCAGCTGAATCTGCCTGACGACTCCGAGGCCTTCTTCACCATCGTGGACGGCCGCCCGTACCGGCGCGGTCAGGGCACTCCGCCGGCCCGCCTCGACACCGACAACGCGTTCATCCAGCGCATCGCCGGTGCCACCGAACCGACGTACGGCTGGGCCACAAGCTCGGCTGGCAAGGTCCGGTACGGCGTCCTGCCGGTCCGGGTCGGCGACCAGCCGGTCCGGGCGCAGCTGGTGGTGATCGAGTTCCGCGACCTGATCGCCCAGCCGTCGGAGGACGCGGCCCGGGCGTTGGCCGTGGTCGGTGCGATCACCCTGGCCCTGGCAGCTGTCGCCTGCTGGCTGATCACCGGGCGAGTGCTCGCTCCGATCCGCCAGCTACGCAGTACGGCCGAGCAGATCAGTGAATCCGACCTGCGGCGCCGGATCCAGGTCGTCGGTACCGATGACGTCGCTCAGCTCGCACGTACCTTCAACACGATGCTGGACCGGCTGGAGGCGGCGTTCCTCACGCAGCGGGAGTTCGCCGACAACGCGGGCCACGAGCTGCGGACGCCGATCACCGTGATCCGGGGACACCTGGAGCTGATGAGTGACGACCCGGACGACCAGGAGCAGACGAAGGCGCTGGTACTCGACGAGCTGTCCAGGATGAACCGGATGGTCGACGACCTGCTGGTGCTGGCCAAGAGCGACCGGCCGGACTTCCTGGCACCGGGTGAGGTCAACCTGACCGAGCTGGTCGTGGAGGTCGTGGCCAAGGCCCGTCCGCTGGCGGAGCGGCAATGGCGAGTGGACGGGACGGCCGATGCGGTGGTGATCGCTGACGGGCAGCGGCTCACCCAGGCGCTGATGCAGCTGGTGGCGAACGCCGTCCGGCATACGCAGGCGGGGGACCGGATTGCTGTCGGCTCCCGGGTGCGGGACGGACAGGTGCTGCTGTGGGTCTCCGACTCGGGGACTGGCGTACCAGCCGCCGACACCGAGCGGATCTTCAGCCGGTTCGTCCGTGGCGACGACCAGGTCCGAGCCGAAGGTGCCGGTCTGGGGCTGTCGATCGTCCGGTCCATTGCGCAGGCACATGGTGGCGAGGTCCGAGTGGCCGAGCAGAGTGCTCCGGGGGCTCGCTTCGAACTGACTCTGCCGGAGGTGCGTGGATGAGCCGGATTCTGATCGCAGAAGACGAGGAACGGATCGCCTCCTTCGTCGAACGAGGCCTGCGGGGCAACGGGTTCGTCACCACAGTTGTAGGCGACGGCGAAACGGCGTACACAGAGGCTGTCAGTGGTGCGTACGACCTGCTCGTGCTGGACATCGGACTGCCGCGAGTGGACGGCTTCACAGTGCTCAGAAGGTTGCGGGAGGCCAGAGTCACCATGCCGGTAGTGATCCTGACCGCCCGGGACAGCGTGCGGGACACTGTGGCCGGACTGCAGGGTGGTGCGGACGACTACCTGGCCAAGCCGTTCGCATTCGAGGAGCTGCTGGCCCGGATCAGGTTGCGTCTGCGCACCGACAGCCCTGGTACGCCGGACGCCACAGTCCTGCGCGTTGGTGACCTCGAACTCGACCTCCGCACCCGACGGGCAGTTGTGGGGGACCGCAGTGTCGACCTGACCGCCCGGGAGTTCCTGCTTGCGGAGATGTTCTGCCGGCATCCGGATCAGGTGCTGTCCCGCGAGCAGCTGCTCTCACAGGTCTGGGGCTTCGACTTCGACCCGGGCTCGAACGTGGTCGACGTCTACATCCGCTACCTGCGCCGCAAGCTCGGGCAGGAACGGATCGAGACTGTCCGCGGGATGGGCTACCGGCTGTTGCCTTAGAACCCTCTCATCGGCGGCTCAGACCGGTCTCACGGTTCCGGACCAGGGTGGAGACATCACCGAGTCCCCAAGGAGGAACCATGACTGGTCTGGCCATCGCGTTACCGGCTGACCTACTGGCCGTCGCTCTACTTGCCTACGGCATCTACTTCCGGCGCTACCACCGCCGCGACCTGCTGCTGGCCTACGTCGCCCTGAACATCGGCGTACTGGCCGTGACCGCGATGCTGGCCGACAGCGGAGCTGGTGCGGGTCTGGGACTCGGACTGTTCGGCATCCTGTCGATCATCCGGCTGCGCTCCGACTCGATCACCCAGGAGGAGGTCGCCTACTACTTCGTGGCGCTCGCGATGGGCCTGGTCAACGGACTGCACCCGGGACCGGTGTGGCTGGCCCCCGTGCTGAGTCTGCTGCTCGTCGCTGTCATGTACACCGTCGACCACCCGCGACTGATCAGCCGCTCGCATCGGCAGAAGGTCGTGCTCGACCGCGCCTACCCGCAGGTGAGCGAGATCCGGCCGGTGCTGGAGCAGTTGCTCGGAGCAGAGGTGAAGTACTTCGTCGTACTGGACCTCGACCTGGTCACCGATACGACTGTGGTCGACGTCCGGTACCGGAGTCGGACCAAGGTGTCCCGCGCCGCGCGTCCGGCGCCCGTCCATCAGTTCGCCGCATGAGCACGACCAGGACGGCCGCAGCAATGGCAGGTGCGCTGGAGCCGTTTCCGGTGATCACTCTGCCGGAGGTACTGGCGGAGGCCGCACTGCAGGTCAGAGTCGACCGGAAGTACCTCGTGCCGCTGGAGACCTTCGTTGAGCTGACAGCGCGGCTGCGTGCGACGTTCGCCGCGCTGTGGATCGACGGCAGGTGCAGCTTCCGCTACGAGTCGGTCTACTTCGACACCGCCGACCACGAGCTCTACCGACAGCACCTGCAGGGCCGGCGTCGCCGCTACAAGCTCAGGACGCGCGCCTACCTGGACAGTGGCGAGTGCAGTCTGGAGATCAAGCTCAAGGGCGCCCGGTCCGAGACGATCAAGTCCCGCGTGGACTATCCACTCCCGGACCGCGCCCGGTTGACGCCGCCGGCCTGGGACTTCGTGACAGAGCGGCTCCAGACCGAGTACGGCGTACCGCCGGAGCCACGGCTCGGTCCGGCTCTCGCCACGACCTATCGGCGCAGCACGCTGGTGGATCCGGTCGGCCACGCCCGTCTGACCTGTGACACCGACCTGCGGTTCTCAGCGCCAGGTCACAGCGTGCAGGTGCGGCCGGACGTCGTACTGGTCGAGAGTAAGACGGCAGGCCGGGCAGGCACGGCGGACGACGTACTGCGTGAGCTGGGAGTTCGGCCGATCAGCGTAAGCAAGTACTGCGTGGCCGTCGCGCTCCTGAACCCCCGGTTGCGAGCCAACCCCTGGCACCGAACGCTGCAGCTCTTCCGCTGACGGTCCTAGACTCGGCGCAACGACCACTCAGGAGGCGCGAATGTCCGCTAGCTATGCCTCGGGAACCTCTGACGTACCCCTGCTGGGCGAGACGATCGGCGCCAACCTGAGACGGACAGTCGAGCAGTACGGCGACCGGGACGCGCTGGTGGAGGTGCAGAGCGGCCGGCGCTGGACGTACGCCGAACTGGGTGCCGAGGTGGATCGGGTCGCGAAGGGCCTGCTGGCGCGGGGGATCGCCAAGGGCGACCGGGTCGGCATCTGGGCGCCGAACTGCGCGGAGTGGACCATCACGCAGTACGCGACCGCCACGGTCGGCGCCATCCTGGTGAACATCAATCCGGCGTACCGGACGCACGAGCTGGCCTATGCGCTCAACCAGTCCGGTGTGCGACTGCTGATCTCGGCCACTGAGTTCAAAACCAGCAACTACCGAGCCATGGTCGACGAGGTGCGCCCGGACTGCGCAGCGCTCGAAGAGACCGTCTACATCGGCACCGGTGACTGGGACAGCCTCCGCGACGCGGCGGACCGAGTGAGCGACCAGGAGCTGCAGCAGCGCACCGAGGAGCTGGCCTTCGACGACCCGATCAACATCCAGTACACCAGCGGCACCACGGGCTTCCCGAAGGGCGCAACCCTCAGCCACCACAACATCCTCAACAACGGCTTCTTCGTCACCGAGACGATCGCCTTCACCGCAGAGGACCGCCTCTGCATCCCAGTGCCCTTCTACCACTGCTTCGGCATGGTGATGGCGAACCTGGGCTGCACAACGCACGGTGCGTGCATGGTGATCCCCGGTCCGGCGTTCGACCCCGCCGCCACGCTGCAGGCAGTGCAGGACGAGCGGTGTACGGCGCTGTACGGCGTACCGACGATGTTCATCGCCGAACTGGGCCTGCCGAACTTCGCCGACTACGACCTGTCCACGCTGCGCACTGGGGTGATGGCGGGGTCGCCGTGCCCGGTTGAGGTGATGAAGCGGTGTGTGGCCGACATGCACATGGCTGAAGTGGCTATCTGCTATGGCATGACCGAGACGTCGCCGGTGTCCACGCAGACCCGGCGTGACGACGACCTGGACCGCCGTACGTCGACCGTCGGGCGGGTGATGCCGCATGTCGAGGTGAAGCTCGTGGATCCGGCCACTGGTCGCGTGGTCGAGCGCGGTGAGCCGGGGGAGCTGTGCACTCGCGGCTACTCCGTCATGCTCGGCTACTGGGACGAGCCGGAGAAGACGGCGGAAGCGATCGACCAGGCGCGCTGGATGCACACCGGCGACCTCGCGGTGATGCGTGACGACGGCTACGTGAACATCGTCGGCCGGATCAAGGACATGGTCATCCGCGGTGGCGAGAACGTGTACCCGCGTGAGATCGAGGAGTTCCTCTACACGCACCCGGCGATCGCCGACGTCCAGGTGATCGGCGTACCGGACGAGAAGTACGGCGAGGAGCTCTGCGCGTGGATCAAACTCAAGCCCGGCGCCGACCCGCTCGACGCCGACGCCGTCCGGGAGTTCGCCACCGGCAAGCTGGCCCGCTTCAAGATCCCGAAGTACGTGCTGCTGGTCGACGACTTCCCGATGACCGTGACGGGGAAGATCCGGAAGGTCGAGATGCGCGAGAAGTCCGTCGGCCTGCTGGGACTGTCGTGAGCAAGGCGCCGATACCGAAGGCTGCACCGAGCACGCTGACACCGGTCCAGCCGGCGCGGACATAGAGCCAGGTGGATGCGATCGCACCCAGTCCGCTGCCGATCGAGTAGAAGATCATGTAGCCGCCGATCAAGCGGCTGCCTGCGTCGGGGCGGAGCGGGTAGATCCGGCTCTGGTTGGTGACGTGGATCGCACCGGTGGCCAGGTCGAGGACGACGGCGCCGATCGCCAGCGCCAGCAGGGATTTCGGCGTCCAGACGATGACTGCCCAGCTGGCCACCAGCAGCAGGGCAGCGATCAGCGTAACTCGTTGCCCAAAGCCCCGATCGGCCAGCCGTCCGGCCGGGCCGGACACGATCGCGCCCGCGGCTCCGATCAGTCCGAACGCGCCGATCGCCGTGTGTGACAGGCCCTCGTCGGTCAGCGGCAGGGCGACAGCGCTCCACAGGGTGCTGAACGAGGCGAAGATGAAGAAGGCCCGCAGCCCGGTGATCCGGAACAGCGGTTCTTCGCGCCACAGGTCGATGATCGAGCGGAGCAAAGCGCCGTACGACAGATCGGTGCGCGGTTGCGGCGGGGACTTGACCAGGGTTGCGGCGATCAGCAGGCAGAGGGCGCAGGCCACCAGGTAGATCGCCCGCCAGCCTGCCACGTCGGTGAGCGCCCCGGATGCGGTGCGGGCCAGCAGGATGCCGAGGACGACGCCGGTGGTGATCGCGCCGACGGTCCGGCCGCGTTCGGCCGGGGCACTCAGTGATGCGCCGAACGCGACCACCGACTGGGTGACCACCGCGAGCCCACCGACCGCAGCAAGCCCGATCAGCAGCATGACGGCGTTCTGCGCGAAGCCCACGATCAGCAGCGCGCCGGCGAGCAGGACGAACTGGGTCCGGATCAGCCGGCGCCGGGGCAGCCGATCACCCAACGGGACCAGGAAGAACAGGCCCAGCACGTAGCCGATCTGGGTGACCGTCACGAACACCCCGACCGTGCTCGTGGACAGGCCGAGGTCCTGTCCCATCGTGACCAGCAGCGGCTGCGCGAAGTAGACGGTCGACACCGCGATCGCGGCCGACACCGCCAGATAGAGTCGTGGTTTCATGTTGCAACCGTAAAGCTGGTGGTAGCATTTTGCAACCAGGAGGTGTGGTGATGGTCAAGCGGACGCGGTTCGACGAGGAGAGCTGCCCGGTGGCGCGCTCGGTGGATGCGGTCGGCGACTGGTGGTCGCTGCTGATCGTGCGCGACGCCTTCGACGGCAGTCGCCGGTTCGGCGAGTTCCAGAAGAGCCTGGGGATCGCGAAGAACATTCTCAGTGCACGCCTGAAAGGCCTTGTGGAGCAGGGAATTCTGGACAGCGACTATGCGCTGACCCCGAAGGGTGAGGCGCTCTTCCCGGTGATCGTCGCGCTCCGCCAGTGGGGTGAGGCGTTCTCGTTCGAGCCGGGGGAGCCGCGCTCCGAGCTGCTCGATCGCCGCGACGGCAAACCGCTGCGGCCGCTCGAGGTGCACGCTGCCGACGGCCGCCTGGTCACGGCCGCCGACACCGAGGTGCGAAAGCCCTAGCGGACCGCAGCGAGCGCGGCTGAGTCCTCGTCGCCGAAGACGTCCTCCAGTCGCTCCGGGGAGTAGTCCAGGTCGATACCGGCCACGTCTGCGCCCACTGCGGACTCGATGGCGCCCAAACGCCGGGTGGCCCGGTCGCCGGCGTACGTCATCAGTGCGGTCGGGTTGATCTCCGGCGGGAGCTCGGGGGAGTTGTCGAGGGCCCACTGGATCTGGACGAGCGCATGGGGCAGGAGCTCCTCCATGGTGTCGGTGACGACCTTCCAGTTCGACTCGTCGGCAGCGACGTGCCGGCGGCAGGTGAACGTGCCCCAGGCCATGTGGCGACGTTCGTCGTCACCGATCCGGCGGATCAGCTCCTGCATGCCCGGCAGTACGCCGCGCGCCGTACACAGCAGGTTCCATGCGTGGTACCCGGTCAGAGCGAGCGTCCCCTCGACCACGTGGTTGTAGGTGACGGAGGCGCGGACCTGGTTGGCCGGTGACGGGTCGTCGGCCAGTGACTTGAGTGCGACCGGCAGGGCCTCGTAGAAGATCGCGCGGTAGCCCGGATTGGTCTCGACGTACCGGTGTAGGTCCTCAGTGACGCCGATGGCGTCCAGCCAGAGCCGGAAGACCGCAGTGTGCTTGGCCTCCTCGAAACAGAACTGCGTCAGGTACATCTCGTCGCCGAACCGGCCCTCTGCTGCCATGGCTTGCAGGAACGGCTGCAGGTCCTCGGTGACCGCCTCCTCACCGGCGATGAACTGTGAGCAGAGCATCAGCGCGTTGTCCTGGTCGTTCGGACTCATCTCCTGCCAGTCCTTGGCGTCCTGGGTGAAGTCGATGTCACGTGGGTTCCAGAACTTGCGGTTGCCCTTGTCGAACAGCCGCAGCGGCAGTGCGTCCCAGTTGAAGCCACCTGACTTCAGAGAGTTGAAACCCTGCCTGTGCAACGGATTCGTCATCACTGCCTCCTGGACTGGACTAGGAAGGGACTGAGGACGCGAGCCAGCTGCGCCGCCACAGCGGCCGGTGGGGGCCCCGGCGTGACGATGTGGCTGAGGACAACGCGTAGGGCGATGTCGACGCAGCTGGTCGCGTCCTGTGGTGGCACCTCGGGCCAGTGCTCACGGACGTGGGCATCCAGCGCCTGGTGACTCACCTCCAGCAGCTGCTGCCCCCGTGTGGTCAGCAGCTGACTGGCCTGGTCCGATCCCGGCTGTCCCAGCATCGCCTTCACCAGCGGGTTCTCCCCGGCCAGTGTGAGCGCCCGCTCGACCGCGGCCTGCAAACCGGCGATCGGGTCGGGCGCGGCAGCGAGTGCTGCGTTCACTTCCAGCAGGAACCGTTCCGTCTCGCGGGTGGTGACCGCCTGCAGCAGTCCCCACTTGTCGCTGAACTCGTTGTAGACGGTCTGCCGGGACACTCCGGTACGGCGGGCCACCTCGGCCATCCGGAGCCCGTCGTACCCACCCGCAACGATCGCGTCGTACGCAGCATCCAGCAGCTCGTCGTGGAGCCGCCGTTTGGTCCGGTCCGCGAACGAGTCCATGACCCTGAGGGTTTACAAAAACCTCCAGAGTGTCAAGAGGTCAGACGTATAGCTGTTAGTTGTCAAGTGATGAGAAGTGCGTCGCGTCGCCCGTGCGCGGCGTACTGCGGACACCGTCGACACTCACCGGTACGTCGCCCGCCAGGGTGATGCGGTGCAGTCGGCGCGGCTGGTCGTCGTAGTCGGCGACCCCGTAGTGCTGGGTCGCGCGGTTGTCCCAGATCGCGAGGTCGCCCGGCTGCCACTGCCAGCGGACGGTGTTGTCGAGATTCGTGATCCGGTTCTGCAGCAGCTGGAACAACGCTGACGTCTCGGTGCTGCTCAGCCCGACGAAGCGGCGTACAAAGTGCCCCAGGAGCAGCGAACGCTCACCTGTCTCGGGGTGTACGCGTACGACGGGGTGCTCGGTCTCGAACAGCTTCGACTCGAACTGCTTGTGGTGCTCCTCGAACTTCACGTCGACCCCGCCGATCCGGCCCTCGTCCGCGTGCCCGGCGTAGTCGTACACGTTGCTGTGCACCGCCCACAGGCGTTCGACCAGGGCCTTCAAAGACTCAGGCAGACCCGCGTACGCCGTGACTGTGTTCGCCCAGGTGGTGTTGCCTCCGTACGCCGGGAGGGTGACCGCGCGGAGCAGACTGACCGCAGGGATCCGGTCGACGAACGTGACGTCGGTGTGCCAGCTGTTCGCCTTACTGAAGTCGGAGTCGATCGGCAGCACGTTCGCTGCGCCGTCGAGACTCTTCGAGGTCGGGTGCGCGAGAGTCGGCGTACCGAGAAGCTGCGCGAACGCGAGCTGGCCGGCGTCGTCCAGGTGGTGCTGGTCGCGGAAGAAGATCACCTTGTGGTCGAGCAGCGCCTGCCGGATCGCCGTCACGGTCTCCGGGGCGAGGTCGCCACCGAGCTGGACGTTGCCGATCACGGCGCCGATCGCGCCACCGGCCTTGGCCACGGTGATCTCGGGGGCTTCGAGCTGAGCGGTCATGATGTCCTCCAGGGGGTGAATGTCCATAATCCAACTGATTTAGTTGACTTAGGAGCTGTTTCGGGATGCGAGACCGCCCGGCCGGAGGCAGGACGTAGGGTTGGGGACGTGTCAACCGCCGAGATCCAGCCCGCCACCGCGACCTTCGACGTACCGGAGCTCGTGGTCGGGTTCGACCTGGACATGACGCTGATCGACTCGCGCCCGGGGATTCAGCTGGTCTGGGACCTGCTCGCCGCGGAGACCGGCGTCCCCATCGACTCCGAGCTCGTGGTGAGCCGGCTCGGGCCGCCCCTGACCTGGGAGATGGCGAACTGGTTCCCCCCGGAGCAGGTCGACGCGATGGTCACGCGGTACCGCGAGCACTACCCCTCGCATGCGATCACCGGCAGCTTGCCGTTGCCGGGCGTGGCCGAGTCGCTGGCCGCCATCCGGGCCCTGCGCGGTCGGACGATGGTGGTCTCGGCGAAGCACACGCCGTCCGTGCGGCTGCACCTGGAGCACCTCGGGCTGGACGTCGACGAGCCGGTGGGTGACCTGCACGGAGCCGAGAAGGGTACGGCGCTACGCGAGCACCAGGCGGGCATTTTCGTCGGGGACCACACCGCCGATATCGACGGAGCGCAGGCGGCCGGAGCGGTTGCGGTGGCCGTGGCGACCGGGCCGTTCACGGCTGACGAACTGCGGGCGTACGGCGCAGACGTCGTACTGAACGATCTGACCGAGTTCCCGGCCTGGCTCGAGGCGTATGTGCTCGAGCAGCGGCTGGAAGCGCTGATGAAGCGGTTGTCGACCTACGACAAGCTGGTCGTCGCGTTCAGCGGTGGCGCCGACTCGGCGTTCCTGCTGGCGGCCGCGGCCCGGGCGATCGGCCCGGCCAACGTGGTCGCCGCGACGGCGATCTCGCCGAGCCTCCCGGATGCGGAGCTGGAGCCGGCGGCGCGGTTCGCCGACGCTCTCGGCGTGCGGCATGTGACGCCGCATACGCACGAGATGGAGCGCGAGGGCTACCAGGCCAACGCCGGGGATCGCTGCTACTTCTGCAAGGCCGAGCTGGTCGAGACCCTGCAGCCGATCGCCGACGAGTTCGGGATCACCGCGATCGCGACCGGGACGAACGCCGACGACGCGATCGCCGGGTTCCGGCCGGGGATCCGGGCCGCGCACGAGCGGGGTGCGATCACCCCGCTGAAGGACGCGCGGCTGACCAAGGCCCAGATCCGGGAGGCCTCGCGCAGCTGGGGGTTGGCGACCTCGGACAAACCGGCCGCGGCTTGTTTGTCCAGCCGGATCGCTTACGGCATCCGCATCACACCGAACTTGCTGGCCCGGGTCGACCGGGCCGAGGCGGCGCTCCGATCGCGGCTGGCGGCGTACGGGGTGCAGAACGTGCGCGTCCGCGATCTGGGTGAGGCGGCGAGTATCGAGATCGACCACGATCTGGTCGCTCGGGTGGATCACCAGGAGCTGGTCAATGCGGTCATGGCCGAAGGGTTCACGGCGGCCCGGGTCGATCCGCGAGGCTTCCGGTCGGGGTCGATGAACGAGCGGCTGAAGGATCCCGACAAGTACCGGTAATTTTCCCCGGGCGCTGCGGCGTCCGTTCACGTACTCTGGGTAGCCGGTCGGGCCGCCCGCCCGATCCGCGATTCCGACGATTGACTCTGAAGAGGTTCCCGTGCCCGTTGGCAAGGTCAAGTGGTATGACTCCGAGAAGGGGTTCGGCTTCCTCAGCAAGGAAGAGGGCGGTGACGTCTACGTCCGCGCCGAGGCGCTGCCGGCCGGCGTGACCAACCTCAAGCCCGGCCAGAAGGTCGAGTTCGGTGTCGTCGAGGGCCGCAAGGGCGAGCAGGCCCTGCAGGTCCGGCTGATCGACCCGCCGCCGTCGGTGGCGAAGGCGATGCGGCCGAAGCCGGAGGAGATGCAGCTCGTCATCGAGGACCTGATCAAGCTCCTCGACAACCTCGGCGAGAACTACCGCCGCGGCCGCCAGCCCGACGGCAAGGCCGCCCGCCAGGTCGCGACCGTCCTGCGCGGCGTCGCCGACAAGCTCGACGTCTAGCTGATCCGGGCCTGGATGCCGTCGAGGACGGTGTCCAGGCCGTCGATGAAGCCGTCCGTGCCGAAGTCGATGTCCAGCTCCTGTGGGTGCTGCAGGCCGGCGGCGGTTGCGGGGAAGCGGTCCTCGGTTGCCAGGAACGTCAGCCGCTGGGCGTAGAGCCGGTCGGCCGCCGCGGACTCCTCGGGTGACTTCGTGAACTGGTGAACGGTGAGCTGGACGGCGCCGCGCACGTAGATGTTCACCAGCAACATCGCCGACAACTTCTCTCCTGCTGTCAGCGAGGTGTCGTGGAACGCCTGCAGCGCCGACTCCATCCAGCTCAGCTGGTTGGGTGACAACGGCGGCTCGGAGACCGGCACCTGCAGGATCCACGGGTGCGCACGGAGCCCGTCGCGGAACGCCTCCGCCCAGGACATCATCCGGCTCCGCCAATCCTCGCCGTACAGGGCCGGGGCCTCGCCGAAGGCGTACTCGAGCATGACCGTGTAGAGGTCGTCCTTCGAGTCGACGTACCGGTACAGCGACATCGTCGTGAAGCCGAGCGCGGACGCCACCTTGCTCATCGACACCGCCGCCAGCCCGCCCTCGTCGGCGAGCGCGACCGCGGCCGCGCCGATGTCGCTCAGCTGGAACGTCGGCTTCGGTCCGGGCCGGGCCGGTCCCTCGAGACCCCACAGCTGCTCGAGCACCCGCGGTAGCTCCATGCTCTGACCTCTCTCATTTTGGGATTGTTTACATCATAGACAGATCCGGCTATGGTCTGTGTACGACACACACAGTGTGCGCCGTAGACAGATCCTCTGGAGGGGTTATGAGTACGACGGAACGCGCGGGACGGAAGGAGTGGATCGCGCTCGGCGTGCTCGCACTGCCGCTGCTGCTGGTCTCGATGGACGTGTCGGTGCTGTACTTCGCCGTTCCGTACATCTCGGCCGATCTCGGGGTGACCGCGACCGAGCAGCTGTGGATCTTCGACATCTACGGGTTCGTGCTGGCCGGACTGCTGATCACGATGGGTTCGCTCGGCGACCGGATCGGCCGGCGCCGGCTGCTGATCTTCGGGGCGATCGCCTTCGGGCTCGCCTCTGTGGCGGCGGCGTACGCGCAGAACCCCGAGCAGCTGATCGCCGCGCGGGCGGTGCTCGGGATCGGCGGCGCGACGTTGATGCCGTCGACGCTGGCGCTGATCCGCAACATGTTCCACGACGCCGGTCAGCGGCAGAAGGCGATCGCCTTCTGGAGCGCGGTGATGATGGGCGGGATCTCGCTCGGCCCGGTGTTCGGCGGGTTCCTGCTGGAGCACTTCTGGTGGGGCTCGGTGTTCCTCGCGAACATCCCGGCGATGGTTCTCCTGCTGGTCCTCGCCCCGGTGCTGCTACCCGAGTTCAAGGCGCCGGCCGGGGGACGGTTCGACCTGATCGGTTCGGTGCTGTCACTGGCCGCCGTACTGCCGATCATCTGGGGAATCAAGGAGCTGGCCGCGCACGGTGCCGCGTCGTTGCCGGTGCTGGCGATCGTGGCCGGGTTGGTCTTCGGAGTGCTGTTCGTGCAACGGCAGCGGACCGCGGCGTACCCGATGATCGAGCTCGCGATGTTCCGCAACCGCACCTTCAGCGGCTCGCTGGCGGCCAACACGGTCGGCATGCTGGCGCTGGTCGGCAACGCGATCTTCATGACGCAGTACCTGCAGCTGGTGCAGGGCCTGTCACCCCTGAAGGCCGCGCTCTGGTCACTCGCCCCCTCACTGGTCGTCGGCGGCGCAGCTCCACTCGCAACCACACTGGCCAAGCGGTTCGACCGTGCCTATGTCACCGGCGGCGCCTTCGTCCTCGCAGCCGGCGGCTTCGCCGTACTGACCCAGGTCCGGGTCGAGTCCTCCCTCGCAGTCATCCTCACCGGCGCCGGCTTGCTAGCCGCCGGCCTCGTGATGGTGATGTCCCTGGTCACCGAGTCCATCGTCGGCTCGGTCTCCCCCGAACGCGCCGGCTCCGCCTCCGCCGTCATGGAAACCTGCAGCGAATTCGGCGGCGCCCTAGGCATCGCCGTCTTAGGCTCCATCGGCACCGCCGCCTACCGAGCCGACCTCCCCGTGGACGCCGCAGCCCCCCTCCGCGAAGGCCTCCCCGCCGCCACCGCAGCCGCCACACACCTACCACCCGCAGCAGCCGAAGCCTTGCTATCGACCGCCCGCCAAGCCTTCACCCACTCCCTCAACACCATCTCAGTAGTAGGAGCCCTCCTCCTCCTAACCACAGCAGTCCTCACCACCCTCACCCTCCGCCGCCCCACCCCAGCCCCCACAACCCCCGCCCTAACCACCGCCGACCACTAACCACCACTCACAGCCAACCCCCGCCACGGCCAACCACCGCCCACAGCACCCCCCCCGCCAACCCCAGCCACCCGTTCGCAGGCTTGCGTACCCAACAGACGGCCGGAGCGGCGACCAGCCACAAACGCACACAGTCGGCCGCTGGTCGCCGTGCTGTTGGAGCCCGCGCCCCACCGTTCGCCGCGAGCATGCGGCCGAGAGCGACCGCGGGGCTACTCGCCGCCGCGGCCGTCTGTTGTGTAGCCAAGCCTGGAACCGTGGCTGGGGTTGGCGGTGGTTGCTGTAGGCGGGTTGACGTTGGTGGTGGATGCCGGGCAGGCGCGCGCGGTGGCTGGTGCACACGAGGGCGGGCGCGCGGTGGTTGACGGCGGTGGGTGGTTGCTGCCTGGGCTACCGGGGTGGGTCGGGGCGGGGGTTGGTTTCGATGGTGGGGTCTTTGGACCAGGGGGCCTGGTCTTCGAGGGTGTCGTCGGCGTCGTCGTCGGGCTGACCGCTCCACCATTGGCCGACCGGCTGTGTGCCGGTGGTTGGTACTTCGATGGTTGGTTCGTTGACGGAGCCGGCGGGGTGGTCGGTGCGGTGGGCGCGTTGTTCGGCGATGCTCGTGGTGAGGATCGTCCGCGTCGTACCGGTGTCAGTCGGGGGCTTGGGAGATCGGGGGGCGGGCTTGCGGGGCGGGCCGCCGACGCCGGGGATGCCGGACGGTTTCATCCGGAGGACGAGGAAGACGGCGAGCAGCAGGACCATGGCGAGGAAGCCGAAGCCGAGGCGGGGGATGAGGGGCAGCACGATGCCGCAGCCACCGCCGATCACCCAGGACAGTTGCAGCACGGTCTCCGAGCGCGCGAACACCGACGTACGGACGGATTCCGGGACGTCGCGCTGGATCATCGCGTCCAGCGACAGCTTGCCGAGCGAACTGCACGAGCCGGCGATCAACCCGAGCGCGATCAGTATCGGGAACCCGTAGAACACCGCCACCAGGATGGCGATGGTGGCGTCGGCGAGCAGCACGACCAGTACGACGGTCTCGGGTTTTCGGGCCTTGAGCAACGAACCGGCCAACGTGCCGAGGCTGTTGCCGAGGCCGGCCGCGGCGACCACCGCACCGGCCGCGACTGTGCCGTTGATCCCGGCGAGCGGCTGGTCGCGGAGCAGGAAGGCCAGGTACATGGTGAGGAAGCCGGAGACGAACCGCAGTCCCAGGTTGCAGCGGATACCGCGCGCGACGGCCGCGGTGATCGCCTTCCGCCGCATTTCGCGTCCCGCCGTACCGGTGACTTCTTCGCCGGCCGGCGAGTCGACCGCCGACGGCAGCCGGATCGCCAGGATCAGGCCGACCAGGTACACCAAGGCGGCCCAGCGCAGCGACCACTGTGGCCCGATCGCCGCGAACGCACCCGCGATGCCGGCGCCGACCGTCGCACCGGCGACACCGGCCAGCGAGATCCGTGAGTTGGCCGTGACGAGGGTGATCTCCTTGGGAAGCAGCCGCGGTACGGCGGATGCCCGCGTCACCCCGTAGGCCTTGGACGCGACCAGACATCCGAGCGCCGCCGGATACAACCAGACCGAACTGCTGTCGGTGATCGACCCGGCGAGACCCCAAACCAGGAACCCGCGCGCACCGAGAGTCGCGCCGATCGCCCACCGCCGGCCGTGCCGGAAGCGGTCCAGGATCGGCCCGATCAGCGGAGCCATCAGCGCGAACGGCGCCATCGTCAGCAGCAGGAACAGTGCGACCCGGTCCCGAGCCTGGTCGCTCGGCACGGTGAAGAACACCGTCCCCGCGAGTGACACCGCGAACGCTGTGTCACCGGCCGCGTTCACCGCGCCCAGCTCGATCAGTCGCTGCAGCCCCGATTCCTTAGCGCCCTGTGCTCCGGTCAGCCCGCTGATCCGCCGCCCGGTCCACCGGCCGACGGTCCCGCCGACACTCGCCGTCTTCTTCGACGCCGCCGCAACCCCGGTCGCCCCGACCTTCGAGGCCCGCCCGAACTTGCGCCCCGCCGTACCCAATCGCTCCCGAGCCGCCCCGACCCGCTCACCGGCCGACTTCTTCCCGGTCCCCGGATTGCCGGTCCCAGGAGCCGTACGGCGTGCGTTCCCGGATCCGCCGGCCTCGCCGGCAGGCGGCGTTCGGCCGTCTCGGGCGGCACCGGGCGGCGGGGCGCCGGAGGGTGTCGGCCGGGGGTCGGCAGGGTCAGGCGTCTGCATGCCTCCATCCTGCCTCCTGCGGGGGACAGACCGCAGTCACGGCGCGTTCGTGTGAGCGGTCCGGGCATGCGAGAATGGGCGATCGTGACTGCCCTCAGAACTCCGGAACCTGTGCGCGCCAAGGCCGACGCGGTCTGTGTCGCAGCAGTCGAACCTGCCCGCGAGGCCGCGATCGACGAGGCCGGCGCGGCGCAGATCGGCGAGCACCTCGGTCATCTGGTCGAGGGTGAGCGCCTCGTCACGCACTATTTCGCCTCTGCGCACCCGGGGTACCGGGGCTGGCGCTGGGCTGTCACGGTGACCCGCGCCTCCCGCGCGAAGACGGTCACCGTCAACGAGGTCGTCATGCTCCCCGGCGACGAGGCGATCGTCGCCCCCGAGTGGGTGCCGTGGTCCGAGCGCGTTCAGCCCGGTGACCTGCGGCCCGGCGACCTGTTCCCGACGCCCCCCGACGACCCCCGCCTGGAGCCCGGCTTCACCGACACCGGCGCCCCGGAGGACGTCCTCGAGGTCGTCGAAGAGCTCGGCCTCGGTCGCGAGCGCGTCCTGTCGGTGTTCGGCCGCGACGACGCCGCCGAGCGCTGGTCCACCGGCGACTTCGGCCCGAGCGCCCCGATCGCCCAGGCCGTCCCCTACAAGTGCAACGGCTGCGGCTACTGGATCCGCCTCGGCGACAGCCTCGGCCGCTCCTTCGGTGTCTGCGCCAACGAGATGGCCCCCGGCGAAGGCCGCGTCGTCGCCTTCGACTACGGCTGCGGAGCCCACTCCGACGCCGTCATCGACCTCGCCGAGCCCCCGGTCGCCGACCACGCCTTCGACACCACCGGCTACGACTCCATGGAGCTGGCCACCGACGACGAGGCCGCCGAAGCCGACGCCGTCCAAACCGAGCTAGAAGCCGCCGCCGAACCCACCTCCGACGACGAGGTCACCGAGTCCTGACCCCGGTACGCCGCCCCCCGGCGTACCGGCGTCAGTACTCCGCCCTGGCCCAGCCAGGCCGCTCGGTCAGGTGCCGCAGATGAGGACTGCCCTGACATTGCCCGTAGGTGCGCCGTCCACGACGCCGGTCACCACCCAATTGGTGTTGCCCTCGAACACGTCATAGGGGCTGCTGGAGACGATCGCCGGCGCGTCTGCACCTCCGCCGAGCCGCGACTGGCCAGGTGCGCAGGCGTCGGTGAAGACAATGCGATCCAGCCCGTTCACGATCGGCTGCCAGCCTGATTCGACGTGCTGGACGTTCTGAACGCCCTCGACACACACCACCTGCACTGTGAAGCCTCGCCGATCCGCGTCGCGATTACGCAGACTGAGGACCCAGCCGGTCAGGCTGTGCGGCCGGTTGCTCCGCAGCGACACGTTGTTGGTGTCGGCCCAGCCGCCACCACCGGTCATGACTCCGCGCGGACAGAGAACAGCCGTGGCATTGATCTGCCCACCGGCTACCGAACTGGTCGCGGTGTGCAGTGAGTAATAGGTCAGCCCAGAGACACAGACCGCTTCGACCCACGCATACACGTCGATCGTTGCGTTGTTGCTGACGGTTATTTCCCAGCCGTTGCCGCCATCGATGGCTTTGCTCGCATGGAGGCCTGTCGGGTAGCCGTGCGTGCTTGCGCCCCCACCGGTGGCCTTGGTGCCTGCCGGACAGTAGACCCAGATCCGCCAGTAGTACCCCGCAGGCACAGGCACACCGTGGCGTGCGACAGTCGACCGGGACCCAGCGTCGACCGCTCGTCGGCCGGCAGGTGCCGGTGGTGCAACTTGGCCGGCCTCCACCGGTCCGCCGATCCGGCCTGCAGAGGCTGTACCGCCTGCGTCGTAGGACGTCGCCCGGTCGATGTCGGCTGCAACCCCTTCCGACGTACCGCTGACCAGGACAATTGCTGTCACCACACCGAGTATCAAAGACCGCATCGATCAACCCCCAAGTCCAGCGCCCCATCTGAGCGCGTCCCCGGGACGCTAGACACTCGGCATCTCACGCATCCTTCACCCGCGTAACACCAGAGCGGTTCGCCCGAGCGGTCGTAGAGTGCGTCGGGTGGAACGCGTGTTGCTGGATGCGGTGGTCGAGACTGACTACGGGCAGTTCGATCTGGGGTGGGGTGGCGACTTCGGGTTCGACGGTGACGCGGACAAGTACTTCGCCGGGCAGGTCAACGGTCTGGTCGGGGCCGCGCATCCGGGTGGTGTCTACCTGCACTTCGGGCGAAGGTCCGGGGGTTCGCCGGTTCGGATCGTGTTGTGTACGGCGGATCCGGGCGCGGCGGAGGAGTCCTGGGAGGACGTCGTCGAGGTGTCGGTCGAGGTCGGGGCCGATGCCGGCTGGTCGTCGTGGTTCGGCGAGGGCGGCGAGCTGGAGGGAATCGCGGCCGGCAGTTACCGGCTGCGGGTCAGTGCGCGGGGGCGGGATGCCGGGCGTGACGGCGAGTTCGCCGACGAGCCGGTGGATGCGTACCTGCTGCAGTTCTGGCCGGCCGAAGGCAGCCCCGACGCGATCTTGCGGGTCGGTAGTCAGGACGCCGAGTACTGGCATCGCGAGTGGGGGAGCCGGCGGTCGCTAGGGTTCGGGCATGGGTGAACTGCGGGAGGCGGCGGACTTTCCGTATCGGTCGGAGTTGCTGGCCAGTCTGAGTGCGTTGATCCTGTTGTGGGAGTCGCCTGGTCTGCAACGGGAGATCCTGACGTCGAGCGGGGAGCCGATCGACCAGCCGGCGCATCAGGCGTTGCGGCATCTGCTGGCGGGGCAGCCGTTGCGGGCGGGCGAGCTGGCGCAGGCGATGGGGACCGGGGCGTCGAACGTCAGCAAGATCGTCAAGCGGCTGGAGGCCGGCGGACTGGTCGCGCGCGAGACGGATCCGGAGGACACCAGGTCGACCCGGATCACGTTGACCGAGGCCGGTTCGGCGGCCGCGCGGCACATCTACGATCTCGGCGACGACATGATCGCGCAGGTACTGTCCCGCTGGTCGTCCCGCGATATCGCCCGGTACACCGAGCTCACGAAACGCTTCACCGAGGACGCGATCGCAGCCGCCGAGGAGATGCGCCGCAACGGACTCACCCGCCGTACGGATTAGAAGTCGGCACCTCGCGACAGCGACTCGTTCGACCGGATGTCGGCCAGGTTCGCCTCCAGGGTGCCGACGGCCGCGTCGAAGCCGCCGCTGCCGAGAACCAGCCGATGCGGTGGTGACTCCAGCTCCATCGCACTCAGTACGGCGGCAACCCCGCGCACCGGATCGCCGGGCTGGTTGCCGTCCTGGTCGATCATCGCCTTCCGTACGGCGTCCAGCTGGGGCAGGTAGGCGTCGACGGTCTCCTGCAGCGGCTCAGCGGCGAACCCCGCATAAGCCCGCGTCCGGAACGCGCCCGGCTCGACCGCCAGCACCTTGATCCCGAACTCGGCCACCTCCTCGCGCAGCACCTCCGTCACGCCCTCGAGCGCGAACTTCGCTGCCGAGTAGTACCCGAACCCGGTGATCCCCCGCAGCCCCGCGACCGACGACATGTTCACGATCCACCCGTTGCCGCGAGCACGCATCCCCGGCAGCACCGCCCGGGTGACCGTGAGGACCGCGAAGAAGTTGAGCTCCATCGACCGCCGAAGGTCATCCGCGGGCATCCCCTCGATCGACCCATACCACCCGCGCCCGGCGTTGTTCACCAGTACGTCGATCCCGCCGAACCGCGCTTCAGCTGTCGCCACCGCCGCCCGGACCTGCTCCTCGTCCGTCACATCGACCTCGAGCACCAGCACGCGCTCCCCGTACGGCGACGCCCACTCGGCCAGCTCGGCCGGGCGGCGCGAGGTGATCGCCACCCGCTCACCCCGAGCCAGGACGGCGTCCGCGAACGTCAGCCCGAACCCACCCGGCGTCCCGCCGGTGATCAACCATGTTTTAGTGTCCATGGCGACACCATAAACTGTCCCCACCGACAGTATCTGACAGGAAGGGTCAGTCGCGGACCGGTTTGCCGGCCTTGATCTTGTTCCAGCGGCGGGTGCAGTACCAGAGGCCGATCCAGCCGAGGCCGAAGCCGGCGGCAGCGGCCCAGATCCACCACTCGAGGCCGTCGCGCTCGAGAGTGGAGCGGAAGAAGAGCAGCACGACGAAAGCGATCGCCCACGCGACGATGCCGACGATGACAGTGGGGATCCCGGACAGGTCGAGAGGTTTGACCTCGGCGTGCACCAGCTCGCCGCGGGCGAGCTGGCTGGTGGGATCGGTGCGCTTCTTGGGCGCGGGCTGCTCCTCCGTCACGGAACCACCATAGACGCCCTGCCCGAAAGGGTTGCTGTTAGTGCTCGCTACCAGCGGGTCCGACCTGGCACCATGCCGTCATGAGCTCGTCCCAGGCCACGACGGCCCGCTCCGGATCGAATCCCTTCGACTCGTTCTTCAAGATCACCGAACGGGGGTCCACGCTCGGCCGGGAGCTGCGCGGCGGCCTCGTCACGTTCTTCACGATGGCCTACATCGTGGTGCTGAACCCACTCATCATCGGCTCGGCGAAGGACGGTGACGGTCAGTTCATCGGTGGTGGACTCGACTCGGGTGCCGCCATCGCGAAGGTCGCGGTCACCACCGCCCTGGTGGCGGGCGTCGTCACGATCCTGATGGGGCTGGTGGCGAACTTCCCGCTGGCCCTGGCCACCGGGCTCGGCCTGAACGCGTTCATCGCGTTCAGCGTCGCGAGCAAGATGACCTGGGCCGACGCGATGGGCCTGGTGGTGCTGGAGGGCCTGATCATCCTGATCCTGGTCCTGACCGGCTTCCGAAAAGCTGTCTTCGAGGCCGTGCCGGTGCAGCTCAAGGTGGCGATCAGTGTCGGCATCGGCCTGTTCATCGCGTTCATCGGCGTCGTCGACGCAGGCTTTGTACGGCGGCCAGGCGCGGCCGGCGGCCCCCCGGTCGAACTGGGTGTCGGTGGCAACCTTCGGGGCTGGCCGGTGCTGGTGTTCGTGGTCGGCCTGATCCTGATCATCGCGTTGTACGCGCGCAAGGTGAAGGGCGCGATCCTGATCGGTATCGTCGCCGCGACGATCCTGGCGATCGTGGTCGAGGCGGTCGCGAAGGTCGGCGGCCGGACCGCGGACAACCCCGGCGGCTGGGGCCTGAGCGTGCCGGCGCTCCCGGACAAGGTGTTCACGACCCCGAACTTCGACCTGGTCGGCGAGTTCAACCTGTTCGGCTCGTTCGAGCGGGTCGGCCTGATCTCCGCGCTGCTGCTGATCTTCACCCTGATGCTGGCCGACTTCTTCGACACGATGGGCACGATGACCGCGATCGGCGCCGAGGCCGGGCTGCTGGACAAGGACGGCAACCCGCCGAACTCGCAGCGCATCCTGGTCGTCGACAGCGTCGCCGCAGCAGCCGGCGGCGCAGCCTCGGTCTCCAGCAACACGTCGTACATCGAGTCCGCCTCGGGTGTCGGCGAAGGTGCCCGGACCGGGCTGGCGAGTGTGGTGACCGGGATCTGCTTCCTGATCTCGATGGTGGTCGCACCGCTGGTCACCCTGGTGCCCTACGAGGCGGCGACGCCGGCCCTGATCCTGGTCGGGTTCCTGATGATGACCCAGGTGAAGGGGATCGACTTCGACGATATCGAGCTCGCGTTCCCGGCCTTCCTGACCATCATTCTGATGCCGTTCACGTACTCGATCACGGCCGGGATCGGCGCCGGTTTCGTCTCGTTCGTGATCCTGAAGGTGGTCCGCGGCAAGGCCCGGCAGGTGCACCCGCTGATGTGGGTCGTGAGTGCCCTGTTCGTGATCTACTTCGCGATCGGCCCGCTGTCGGACTGGCTCACCAACTGAGCCCGGAGCGTCAGATAGTCGGCCCGAGCGATGAACAGATCCCGTAGCTCGGCGCTGACGTTGTCCAGGAACTCCTCGCGGTACGACGAATCGGTGAGCAGCGCGATCGAATAGTAGAGCCCGGTGAAGTTGGCGATGCCGACGGCCACCTTCACCAGGCTCGCGGTCAGCAGCATCTCGTGGCCCATCAGCTGCAGCGGGATCGACCAGGACCCGGGCTCAACCCCCCAGCCCTCGTAGATCTTCGCGTTGAAAGACAGGAGGCCGAAGGCAACGAAGAACAGTCCGACACCGGTGCTCACGACCAGCGCCTGGACCCACTGCCGGATCACCAGGTTGACGCTCAGGTTGAGCCGCTGGATCCGGCGCAACGGCGGATCCGACTTCACGTCGTCCTCGATCGCGTCCAGCTCCTTCGGCAGCCGCACCATCAGGAACAGCGTGCTGAGCACCGTGAACGCGATCACCTGCAGCACGATGAACGCGACCGGCATCCCGGCGAACACCTGCCACATCTCGGTGTTGATGAACAGCACCAGCGAGAACACGAGCAGCAGCGGCAAGGCCCGGATCAGACTGGCCAGCGAGTTCGCCAGCTCGCCGACGATCCGCCGCAGACTCCAGTACGTCGTCGCGATCAGCCCGTAGCCGACCACGACGTACACGGCGCCGACGAGCAACAGGTTGCCGACGGCAATGCCGAAGAACTGTGGCCACCTGTAGTCGGGGTAGAGCGGGAACAATGCCGGCAGCAGCACGAAGACCGCCAGTTCCGGTAGGCCGAAGCGGGTCGGCAACGACCAGAAGGGCCGGCCCCGCAACCCGTTGAGCACCCCGAAGGCGCCGACCAGGATGGTCAGTCCCACAGCGGCCGCCAGGATGTTCTCGTACCAATGCCATTCCAGCTCGGTGGTGCCGAGCATCTCGGCCAGGAACACCAGCGTCAGCAGTGGTGCGGCCCGGTTGTAGATGTCGTGGGTCGGCGAGAAGTCCTCGATGAACAGCGGCAGCCCCGCCCGCCGGAACCGTCGTTCGTAGCGCACCAGCTCGCGCGGCGTTTCCATGGCAGCGAACTCTAGTGCCTCGTCGAGTGCACCCGGGAATACCGCCAGGCGGAACGGCGTTATCCTTAGCAAAGGTAATGAGTTAAGGTAAGGAATATGCCGGAAGTCGTAGCCCAGCAGGTGAAGAGTGACGTGGGGCTCGTGAGTGCCCTGCGGTCGTCGACGTTGCGGTTGTCACGCCAGATCCGGCGCCAGCGCGAGCCCGGTCACGACCTGACCGCGAACCAGCTCGGCGTCCTCGGCGCACTGTCGAAGCACGAGCTGATGACGATCGGCGAGCTGGCCGCCCACGAGCAGGTGAAGCCGCCGTCGATGACGCGGATCGTGTCGAACATGGAGGAGGCCGGGCTCGTGCTCCGGCGTCCGCACCCGACCGACAAGCGCCAGGTCACCGTGGAGCTGACCGGCAAAGCCGACGAGCTGATCCTTGCCAACCGCAAGCGCCGCGACGAGTGGCTGCACGCGAAGCTCAAGCAACTGACCCCTGAGGAGCGCGACATCCTGCGTAAGGCAGCACCTGTTCTCGAGCGGCTGGCGGCCAAGTGAGTCCGACCTTCCGCGCTTTCCACGTCCGCAACTTCCGGCTGTACGCCACCGGTGCCATCGTCTCGAACGTCGGCACCTGGATGCAGCGGGTCGCGCAGGATTGGCTGGTCCTCGAGCTCACCCACTCCGGTACGGCGCTCGGTATCGTGACCGGTCTCCAGTTCGCCCCGGCGTTGCTGATCGGCCCGTACGCCGGTCTGGTCGCCGACCGTTTCCCCAAGCGCAAGCTGCTCCAGATCACCCAGGTCTGGATGGCGGTCGCCGCGCTCACGCTGGGTGTCCTGACCGTCACCGGTCTGGTCGAGCCGTGGCACGTCTTCGTGATCGCCTTCCTCTTCGGGATCGGTACGGCGTTCGACGCCCCGGCCCGCCAGTCGTTCGTGGTGGAGATGGTCGGCCGCGATGACCTGTCCAACGCGGTCGGGCTGAACTCGGCCTCCTTCAACGCCGCCCGCCTGATCGGCCCCGGTCTGGCCGGCCTGCTGATCCACTGGATCGGCACCGGCCCGGTGATCATCATCAACGGGTTGAGCTACGCCGCGGTGATCTTGTCGCTGCGCCTGATGCGCACCTCCGAGCTGCACACGCCCAAGGTCGCGGCCCGTGACAAGGGGATGATCCGCGACGGGATGCGTTACCTGTGGCGCCGGCCGGATCTGATGATGGTCCTGGTCACGGTCGCCTTCGCCGGCATGTTCGGGCTGAACTTCCAGCTCACGTCGGCGTTGATGGCGGTCGAGGCCTTCCACAAGGGCGCGGGGGAGTACGGCATTCTCGGCTCGATCCTCGCGATCGGCTCGCTGGCCGGCGCGCTGCTGGCCGCCCGCCGGGTCCGGATCCGCGCCCGGATGGTGATCGGTGCCGCGATCGCCTTCGGTCTGCTGGAGGTCGTGAGCGCGCTCATGCCGACGTACCTGACCTTCGCCCTGATCCTCCCGCTGGTCGGCCTCGCCTCGCTGACGATGCTGACCACCGCGAACGCGACCATGCAGCTCAGCATCGAGCCGACCATGCGCGGCCGGGTGATGGCGCTCTACATGACGGTCCTGATGGGCGGTACGACGATCGGTTCGCCGCTGATCGGGTTCGTCGGGCAGGAGCTCGGCGCTCGCTGGTCGCTGATCGTCGGCGGCGGCCTGACCGTGCTCGGCGCGATCGGCTCCGTGTTGTACTTCTCGCGCCGCCGCGGCCTGTCGATCCGCCCGCGGCTGCTCCCGCGCCCGCGGCTCGAGATCCTCCCGCAGTCCGAGATCCTCGCCGACAAGGCCGTCGTCGAGACCGGCCCGGCCAAGGATCCGCGGGTGGCTTAGGCCCGCTTTGTCCGATGGACGTTGAAGACTCACCGAATCCGTAGCCACTTCGGCGGAACCTTTCTAAGCTGAGGGCCACCTGGGCAGCCGCCCGCCCAGGGAGGACGGAGCCCGTGGAATGCCGCCTGTGCGCGCCTTCTGGCTGCTGCTGAGCGGTTACACCGCCTCCTCGTACGGCAACTACCTGAACCTGGTCGCGCTCGGGTTGTTCAGCTTCCACTGGTCCCAGAGCACGTGGGTCACGGGTGCGGTGATGGCGATCCGGCTCGGTTCCGGGTTCCTGGCCGGGCTGGTCTCCGGCCGGATCCTGCTCCGGCTGCCGCGCCGGCCGCTGCTGGTCGGACTCGATCTGCTGCAGGCGGCGGCGATGGTGGTGCTGATCCTGGCGCCGAGTCTGGTCACGCTGGTGGCGGTGGCGGTGATCCTCGGGTTCGGCAACACGACCTTCGTGGTCGCGCTGCGCAGCGCAATCCCGGAGCTGGTCGGTGCGGATCAGCGTGCCCGGGCCAACGGGCGGGTGGTGACCGGGAGGTCGCTGGCCAGCGTGTTCGGGTTCGGTACGGCGGCGCTGGTGATCGACCTCGGCGGCTACGACCTGGCCTTCGGGGTGAACGCAGCGTCGTTCCTGGTCTCGGCGATTCTGCAGGCCTTCGTGACCTGGCCCCAGCGAACCTCCGCGCAGAGCTCCGCCGAACCTGCGAGTGCCCGCGAAGAGGATCAGCCGGAGGCGGACGCGGCTCGGACTGACCGCGGCTCGGCTGGGCGGTGGCCTTGGCAGTACTTGCCGGCGCTGGTCGTCGGGATGATCGCCGTCCGGGGTGTCGATGCGCTCGCCTCCGCCGGGCACAATGTCGCGCTCCCGATCTACGCCACCCTCACCGCGCCGGACAACCCCGCCGCCGTGAGTGCACAGTTCTTCACCGCCTGGGCGATCGGCAGCGTGAGCGCCCACCAGCTGGTCAGCAGGTTCCTGAAGCGGCTCGACCACCGCGCGTTCGCCGCCGCGACCTGCGCTATGTCGGTGTTTTTCGTGCTCGCCTTCACTGGGTTGCCCGCGGCCGGCCTGATCGCGGTCGCGTTCCTGGCCGGGCTCGCCGACGGGGTGAGCGAGATCGGCTACCTGTCCACCTTGCAGAGCCGGCCCGAGCATCAGCGGACCCGGGTCTTCGGGTTGTCCGCGAGCGTGGAGAACTCCGCCTTTGCGGGCGGGATGCTGCTCGCCGGCGGCCTGCTCGACGTGCTGCCGGTGTTCCCGGTGGTCGCAGGTCTGCACGGGGTCGCGGTGACCGGCGTACTGATCTTTCTGCTGTTGTCGAGTGGGTTGTTCCCGAGGAGGCATCATGGTGAACTCGTCGATCGCGCACGGCCCCCGGCTCGCGCCGACCGCGGCTGATGCGGCCGATGCGGTTCAGGCGCTGCTCCGGGCCGCCGCCGAGTTCCCAACGGCTGGAGCGCGGACGCCTGCCGGGCTACTGACCTACCCGGAGCTGCTCGACCGGGCGCGCCGGATTCTGACCGGCCTGCGGGAGCGCGGTGCCGCGTCCGGTGACGCGGTCATCCTGCACGGTCTCGCGGCGGAGGACTTCTTCGGAGCGTTCTGGGCCTGTCTCCTCGGCGGGATGCGGCCCGCACCCATCAGCGACCCGGCGGCGATAGGACGCCTTCGTCATACCTGGGAGCTGCTGGAAGAACCGCTGATCCTGACCGATCGCACGAGCGCCGTGGCACTCGACCTGTCCACGCTGGCGGTCGAGGACCTCGCCGGACTGGAGCCGGCTGAAGAGTTGCACCAGCCGAAGCCGTACGACGTCGCCGTACTGATGCTGTCGTCGGGCAGCACCGGCGCACCGAAGGCTGCTGCGCTCACGCACCAGGCGCTGGCCGAGTTCGCGGCGGGATCGCGGCTGCTCCTCGACCTGCAGCCCGGCGAGACCATGCTCAACTGGCTGCCGTTGGATCACAGCGGCGCGCTGCTGCTGTACCACGTGCTCCCGGTGTTCGTCGGCGCGACCGGGATGCATCTCCCGACGGCCGACGTACTCGCGAATCCGCTGCTCTGGCTGGAGAAAGTCGCGCAGTACGAGGTACAGCACACCTGGTCGCCGACCTTCGGATTGCAGCTCGTCGCCGATGCGCTGACTGGTAGCGGGCCTGAGCTGAGCAGTGTCCGGTCGCTCTTGTGCGGAGGCGAGCAGGTCGCCCTGCCGGTCGTCGAGCGGTTCTTCGCGGCCACGGCCGGATCGGGCCTGGAGCGTTCCTGCTTCCGGCCGGTGTGGGGAATGGCCGAGACGACGACGGCGATCACCTTCGGCCGACTGACCGATGAAGGCTGTGTGATCCGGGTACTCAAGTCGTCGCTGGACGGTGCAGTGGAGATTGCGGATCCGGACGTGCCTGAGCCGGACTGCTCGACGTTCGTCGCGGTCGGTGCGCCGGCGCCGGGTTCATCGGTCCGGGTGGTCGGCGCGAACGACGAAGTGCTGCCCGAGCTCCGGATCGGGCGGCTGCAGGTGCGGTCCAACCGCGTCACCTCGGGCTATGCGAACAACCCTGCTGCGACGGCGGCTGCACTGCCGGACGGGGAATGGCTGCGGACAGGGGATCTGGCGTTCGTTGCCGACGGGCAGGTGGTGATCACCGGCCGCGAGGGAGACACGGTGGTGCTCAACGGGAACACGGTGTTCTGCCACGAGATCGAGGGAGTGGCCGCGGCTGCTGCAGGCGTCAATCTGCACTCTGTCGGGGCGTGCGGGGTGCCGAACGCGGCGACCGGGACCGAGGACCTGGTGGTCTTCGTCGAGGCGGGCGACAAGGTGATCCCGGCGGTCAAGGCGGCCGTGTTCCAGCAACTCCGGTTGCCGGCCGAAGTGGTCGTCGTACCGGCGGGGGAGTTCCCGCGGACCGCGAGCGGGAAGGTCCGCCGGAGCGAACTGCGGGAGCGGTACCTGCAAGGCCGGTACGACGCTCGCCGGCCGGCCACGGCTCGTGAGGTGGCGGCCGAGGTCAGCCGGTTGGTTGCGGAGCTGGCGGGACGGCCGGTGGCGCCGGAGGTGCCGTTCTACGAGTTGGGTCTGACGTCGGTCAAGCTGACGCGGCTTCGGGCGATGCTGGCCGAGCGTTTCGGGATCGAAGTACCGGCGACGGTTCCGTTCGAACACCCGACGGCAGCGGCGTTGGCCGGCTGGATCACGGGTGCTGAACCGCTCGCAGTGCAAGGAGCCGCTGCCGATTCCGGGGCTGAGGATCGCCGGGTCGCGATCGTCGGGATGGCGGCGCGGTTCCCCGGGGCGCGGACGATCGGCGAGTTCTGGACGAACCTGTGTGGGGGCGTGGACAGCGTGTCCACTGCGGCCGGCGCGGACGGATGGGTGCGCGCGGGTGGAGTGCTCGATGATGCGGAGTCGTTCGACGCGGCGTATTTCGGGTTGTCGCCGAAGGAGGCCGCGCTCACCGAACCGGCCCATCGACAGTTCCTGGAGGTCGCCTACGAGGCCTTGGAACACGGGGGTTACGCGGACTCGGCCGGGCAACGGATCGGTGTCTACGCCGGATCGGGCATGAACCTCTACGGGCATCAGGATCTGCTGAACTCACCTGCTGGCGACCGGCCCGACGACGTACCGACGGCGATGCAGGCGACGATCGGTACCACGCTGGACTTCCTCGCCAGCCGGGTCGCGTACCGGCTCGGGCTGACCGGGCCTGCGATCGGAGTGCAGACCGCGTGCTCGACGTCGCTGGTCGCCGTACATCTGGCTGTCCAGGCGTTGCTCGCGTCGGACACGGATCTCGCGCTGGCGGGTGCGGCAGCGGTTCGGTTGCCGCAGGACGCGGGGTATCGGTACGTGCCGGGGTCCATCCTGTCGCAGAGTGGTCGCTGCCGGCCGTTCGACGCTGACGCGGACGGGACGGTTGGCGGGAACGGCGTCGCGGCGGTGTTGCTGAAGCGGCTGGACCGTGCGCTCGCCGATGGGGACACGATTCACGGCGTGATCCTCGGCAGCGCGGTGAACAACGACGGGACGAGCAAGGTCGGATTCACCGCGCCGAGCGTGTCCGGCCAGGCCGAGGTGGTACGGCGGGCGCTGGAGCGGGCCGGCGTTGGTGCCGACACGATCTCGTACGTCGAAGCGCACGGAACGGGGACCGCGCTGGGGGATCCGGTGGAGGTCGCGGCGCTGGCCCAGGTCTTCGGTTCGTCCAGCGACCGTCCGGTGAAGTGTGCGCTGGGGTCGGTCAAGGCGAACGTCGGGCATCTGGATTCGTGCGCGGGGATGGCCGGCCTGATCAAGACCGTCCTGATGCTGCGGCACGGTCAACTGGTCCCGACGATCAACCTGAACCGGCCGAATCCGGAGCTGCGGATCGAGAGCAGCCCGTTCGAGCTGGTCACGTCGACTCGCGACTGGCCGGCCGGTGCGGGGCCGCGGCGGGCCGGGGTCACCGCGCTGGGGGTTGGTGGGACCAACGCGCACGTCGTACTGGAGGAACCCCCGCTCGCTGCTCGCCCGATCGACGCTGCCGAGGCGGTGGTTGTGCCGGTGTCGGCGACGTCGGCTGCTGCTCTCGAGCAGCTGGTTGGTTCGCTGCGGGACGAGTTGGTGGCTGCGCCGAGTCTGGCCGCGGCTGATATCGCGACGACGTTGGCGCTCGGGCGGCGACACCATCAGCATCGGGTCGCCGTTGTCGGCACCGATGCGAGCTCGCTGGCCACTGCGCTCAGCCAGGTGACGGTCTCGGAGCCGAGTGCACCAGGCCCGCTGGCCTTCGCGTACTCGGGCCAGGGGGCGTCGTACCCAGGCATGTCTGTTTGGCTCGCGACGCGGTTCGAGGTGGCGCGGACGGTGTTCGACGAGGTGACACAGGTGCTCGGGGAGGACGTTCTCGGTAGCGAGCGGGCCGAACTCGGCCAGGTCAGCCTGTTCGCGAACCAGGTGGCCTGGACAGAGGTCTGGCGGGCGCTCGGCGTCGTACCGGACGTGGTCCTCGGGCACAGCGCCGGCGAGTACGCCGCTCTGTACGCAGCAGGCGGATTGTCGCTTGCCGATGGGGTGCGGCTGCTGGCACGACGCGGTGAGCTGATGTGCACGCGGATGCAGCCCGGCGCGATGCTCGCTGTCGCCGTGGACCACGCGGCGGGGGAGAAGCTCGCCGCCGAGTGCGGCCTGGAAGTTGCCGCGGTCAACGGTCGGGACCGGCTGGTCCTCTCAGGTGCTGAGGAGCTGATGCCCACCGCGACCGAGATCCTGGACCGCAGCGGGGTCGCGTGGCGCCGCATGCCGGTCACCCTGGCGTTCCATTCCACCCTGGTCGACCCAGTACTGGACGACCTCCGAGCAGCCGCCGAACAGCTAACCTTCCAGCCCCTCACCACACCCTTCTTCAGCGGCCTAGACGGCTCACTCCGCACCCACGTCAACAGCCAGTACGTCGTCGACCACGCCCGCCGCCCCGTCCGCTTCGACCTAGCCGCCACCGCCGCAGCCACCCACGGCGCCACCCACTTCCTAGAGCTAGGCCCCGACACAACCCTGACCCCCCTAGGCCGCCGAGCCACCCCCAACTCCACCTGGCTCCCCACCCAACGCCAAAACTCCAAAACCCAGTTCTCCGAAACGGTCGCCACCCTCTACCGCACCGGCACCCCCCTCACCTGGACCGCCCTAACAACCGGCCACCGAATCCCCCTCCCCGGCCACCCCCTAACCAGAACCCCCATCCCCCACCCCACACCCCCCGCCCCGAACCCAACCACCGCGCCGACTCCAGCGGGGAGTGCCGAGCCGGCCCCGGTGGGGAGTGCCGCGCTGCCTTCGGTGGGGAGTGCCGCACCGGCCCTGCAAGGGAGTGCCGCGCTGGGCGTTCCGGTGGGGAGTGCCGCGCCGGCTCCAGAGGGGAGTGCCACGCCGGCCCCGCAGGGGAGTGCCGCGCTGCCCCCGGTGGGGAGTGCCGCGCCGGCTCTGGAGGGGAGTGCTGTGCTCGGGAAGCTTCGGGAGTTGCTTGCACCGGTGCTCGGGGTGCAGCCGGAGGACATTGCTCCGGACGTCTCGTTCCTGAGCCTCGGCGCCGACTCGCTCTCCCTCATGCGCCTGGTCGGCGACCTGACCGACACCTTCGGCGCCACCGTCCCCATGCGCTCCCTGTTCGGCGACGTCGACACCCTCACCAAACTCGCCAACCACCTCACCTCCGCAACGATCACCACCCCACCCCAGCCCGCAGCACCCCCCGCGGGCCTCGGCCACCGCCCACCTCAGCCACCGCCTACCTCAGCCACCGTGCCCAGGCTTACGTACCCAACAGACGGCCGGAGCGGCGACCAGCCACAAGCCCACCCTGTCGGCCGCATGGTCACCAAGCCGATCGAGCCACCGCCAACAGCAACCACCGCCGAGCCACCTCAGCCACCCACAGCCAACGCCCCCACGAACATCCAGCAGATCATCGACCGGCAGCTCGACATTGCCGAGCGCATGATGGATCGCCTCACCACCCTCATGTCCGAGCAGCTGACCGCCCTCAGCAGCACCCCGGCGCCGACGGCAACCCCCGCACCCGTCGTACCGACTCAAGAGGTGCAACGCCAACCAGCTCCAACACAACAAGCAGCCACCACCCACCAGACCAGCTGCGACTTCAGCCTGTACTTCTTCGGCGACTACCCCGACTCCGCAGCACAGGACAAGTACGGCCTCATCCTCAGCGCCACCGAGTTCGCCGACCAACACGACTTCCACTCCGTCTGGCTGCCCGAGCGGCACTTCCACTCCTTCGGCGCCCTCTTCCCGAACCCCTCCGTCCTCGCCGCCGCCCTCGCCACCCGAACCACCCAGATCCGCCTCAACGCCGGCTCAGTCGTCCTCCCCCTCCACCACCCGATCCGCGTAGCCGAGGAATGGTCCGTCGTCGACAACCTCTCCGGCGGCCGCATCGGACTCTGCATCGCCAGCGGTTGGCACGCCCGCGACTTCGTCCTCGCCCCCGATGCCTACGGCAACCATCGCACCGAGATGTACGACCGCCTCGACACCGTCCGCCGACTGTGGACCGGCGAGACGATCACCGCAACCGCCGGCAACGGCGAACCCACCGAGATCCAGCTCCACCCCAAGCCCATTCAGCCCGAGCCGCCGCTGTTCACCGCCGTCGTCGGCAACCCCGAGTCGTACAAACTCGCCGCCCGCAACGGCCTCGGCGTCGTCACCAACCTGATGGCGCAATCGGTCGAGGACCTCGCGGCCAACATCGCCCTCTACCGCTCCACCCGCGCCGAGCACGGCCTCGACCCCGCTGCCGGCCGGGTGGTCGTCCTCCTGCACACCTACCTAGGCGACGACCTGGAGACGGTCCGGGCAGCGGCGTACCAGCCGTTCTGCGACTATCTCCGCTCCTCGCTCTCCCTGTTCGGCCAGGTGACGAACAGCCTCGGATTCCAGATCGATCTGGAGAAGACCGCCCCCGACGACGTCGATTTCCTGCTCGGCCAGGCCTATCAGCGGTACTGCGAATCGCGCGCCCTGATTGGTACGCCGGACACCTCCCGCGCGATCGTCGACCAGCTGATCGCGATCGGCGTGAACGAGGTCGCCTGTTTCGTCGACTTCGGCCTGAACCCGGACCAGGTCATGCACAGCCTGTCCGCAGTCGACGGACTCCGCGCCGAGTACGTCGACCGCGCGCCCGCGACCGAGGAGCCGGTCGACGAAGGCCGCGCGCTGACGCCCCCCGAGCAGCGGATCTGGTTCCTGGAGCAGCTCAACCCAGGAGCGAACACCTACCACGAACCGAAGGCGATCGAGCTCCGCGGCCTGCTGGATCCGGCGGCTCTCCAAGGTGCGCTGCAGCGGGTCGTCGACCGTCATCCCGCCCTCCGAACGGAGTTCCGGGACATCGACGGCGAGCCCCGGGCCTACGTCAGACCGGCCGCCCCCATCGACTGCCCCCTGGTAGATGCTGAAGGCAACGACATCCAATCCCTGCTGTACGACGTCCGCCTCGGCGAACTGGATCTCGGGAGCGCGCCACTGGTTCGGGCCCGGCTGGTCCGCCTCGCCGCGGACCACCACGTACTGCTCCTCGTCGGCCACCACATCGTCTGGGACGCCGCGTCCACCCCGGTCGTCGTCCGCGACCTCGGCAGCTACTACCAGGCCTGGCCCGCCGACCCCGGCCTGCCACCGGCCGCCGACGGACTCCGGGAGCCACAACCGGCGGACCAATCCGCAGCCTTCTGGCTGGCCGAGCTCGACGGTGCGCCAGAGCTCCGTTTCCCCACCGACCGACCGCGGTCGCAAACCTGGACCGGTCAGGGCCGCTCGCTGACCAGGACTCTGGACAGCTCGTTGAGTGCCCGCGTGAGCTCTCTCGCCGCGAGCGAGGGCATCACCATTTTCAGTGTGCTGCTAGCAGGCCTCGGTGTCGTGCTGTCCCGCTTCAGCGGTCAACGCGACTTCGTCATCGGCACCGGCGTGTCCGGCCGGGACCGGGCTGCGACCGACGCCGTCGGCATGTTCGTCGACACCCTCCCGCTCCGGCTCCGCCTGCCCGAAGGCGCCGGCTTCGCCGAGCTGGCTCGCTCCCTCGGCCTCGCCATGATGGATGCGGTCGACCATCGCGACGTACCGTTCGAGCAGATCGTCGCCGAGCTCAACCCGGAGCGCTCCGGCAGCCGCAACCCGCTGTTCGGTGTGATGGTCGAGTTCGAGCGGGGAGCCGATGAGGTCTCCTTCGCCCCCGACATCTCGGTCGCGCTCCTGGACCTGCCGAGCGAGCGGGCCCCGATGGACCTGATGCTGTATCTGACCGCTCCCGCGACAGGCATCGAATGCGTCGTGGAATACGACACGAACCTGTTCGACGAGACCACGATCGGCCGGCTGCTGGACTACCTCGAGCTGACACTCGAGGGCGCGACGGAGCCGGTGTTGTCCCGTCCGGACGAGCAGTTGCTGCCCGAGCTGGAAGGCGAGCCGGGCGCAACGCCGGAGTACTGCTTGCATCAGTTGTTCGAGCATCAGGTTGCCCTCAACCCACAGGCGATCGCACTCTCCGGCGACTTCGGTGAACTGACCTACGCCGAACTCGACCAGCGAGCGAACGACGTCGCCGCCGCGCTGACCGAGTTCGGAGTCAGCCCCGGGGAGCTGGTCGCCTGCTGTCTTCCGCGCGGGACCGAGCAGATCGCCGTACTGCTGGGAGTCCTCAAGTCGGGCGCCGGCTATCTGCCGTTGGACCCGGAGACCCCACCGGATCGGTTGCGGTTCCTGCTCGATGACGCGCGCCCGGTTGCCAGGGTGACGTGTGCGGGTATGCCGGACCTCGGGGACGGGCCGACGCTCCGCCTGGAAGACCTCGCACCTGGTGGACCGGTAGCGGCGAAAGTCGGGCCCGGCGACCTCGCGTACGTGATGTACACGTCCGGATCGACCGGTAGGCCGAAGGGCGTGCTGGTCCCACACCGTGGCCCGGTGAACCACATCCAGGCCTACGTCGCGACCCATCCGGCCACCAGGACCCTGCAGTGGGTCTCACCGACGTTCGACGTCAGCATGCATGAGATCTTCACGACGTTCGCCGCAGGTCAGACGCTGGTCCTGATCCACGACGACAGCCGGTACGACGCGGTGCAGCTGGCCGCGAAGATCCGCCAGTACGACGTCGAGCGGATCGCGATGCCGTTCAGCGCCGTCCACGCGCTACTCGCGACCCGGCCCGAGCTGCCCTCGCTGCGGGAGATCTACTCGGCCGGCGAGGCGACGACACCGGGTGCCGCCGAGCACGAGTTCCTCTCCGCGCATCCGGAATGCGTTCTGTACAACGGATACGGCCCGACCGAGTCCTCGATCATCGTGACCGAGCACCGGGTCGGTCCGGGGGAGACCCAGCCGCCGATCGGGCGGCCGATCCAGGGAGTCCGGGTTCGCGTGCTCGACGCGGATCGCCGGCCGGTACCGATCGGAGCGGTCGGCGAGATCTGTGTCGGAGGGGTGTGCGTCACCGACGGCTATCTGAACCGGCCGGCCGAGACGGCCGCGGCATTCTTCGCACCCGGCTGGTACGCGACTGGGGATCTCGGGCGGTGGCGTGCCGACGGGACGCTGGAGTTCCACGGGCGAGTCGACGACCAGGTCCAGCTGCGTGGCGTACGGATCGAGCCGGGCGAGGTGCGGGCCGCGATCCTCGACCATCCAGACGTGAGTGCGGCTGCTGTCGTGGTGCTCGACGGCGAGCTGGTCGGGTACACGGTCGGTGCTGCCGACCACGGCAAACTGACGGACCACCTCGCCGAGCGGTTGCCGCGGTATCTGGTGCCGCGCCGATGGGTCTCGCTGGAACAGTTGCCCTTGACAACCACTGGCAAGCTCGACCGGAGTGCGCTACCGGCACCGACAACCGGCCGAGCGAAGGTTGCCCCGGCCACCGCAGCGGAGACGGCAGTTCATGCGGTGTGGTGCGAGGTGCTGGAACGTGCCGACGTCGGCGTGACCGATTCCTTCTTCGAGCTGGGTGGGCACTCCCTCCTCGCCGTCCGATTGCTGAATCGGTTGTGCGAGGCAACGGATACGGACCTGACGCTGTCCGAGTTCTTCCGCGCACCCACCATCCGCGCCCTGGCGGCACAGGCCGGCCCAGAGGTCGCGCCGTTGACATTTGCTCAGCGACGCGCACTTCAGCGGCATCGCGGTCGTGCGGACGGCTCGATCTACAACAGCCTCGGCCGGGTCGACATCAGTGGCGCTCTCGATCCGGAGCTCCTGCGGCGCGCGCTGCAGGAGTTGGTGCAACGTCATGGCGCGTTGCGGACCAGGGTCTTCGAGGATCGGCAGGAAGTGCTGGCGAATGTGACGGTCGCACTACCGGTGGAGGATCTGCCGGACGACGAGGAGCGGATCCGGGACTGGTGCCTCGCGACCGCGAAGCCGGCGCTCGAGCCGAGCGAGGCGCCGCTCTGGCGGGTCCGGCTCGGCCGAGTGTCCGCGGATCGATGGGTTCTGGTGCTGGCCGTCCACCACATCGTCTTCGACGGCTGGTCGCAGGGACTGTTCTGGTCGGAGCTCTCCGCCTTGTACCGGGGCGAGGAGCTGACCGGCCCGGCCGCCCAGTACGCCGACTATGCCCGCTGGGAACACGAAACCCTGACCGGAACCAACCGGGCGAAACTCGAAGCGTTCTGGCGGGACGAACTTGCGGGCGCCACGGTCCGCCCGGCGATTCCGCTCGACCATCCGCGCCCCGCCGTACTGTCCGGCCGCGGTGCTACCCACCACGTGGATCTGCCGGATGACCTGACCGAGGCGCTGCGAACGACCGCGGCCACGGCCGGGACCACGCCGTACATCCTGATCGCGACCGCCTTCGCCGAGTGGATGGGAGGGCTCTGCGGCCACGAAGAAGTCGTCCTCCCGGTGTCCAGCGCCCGCCGCCGCCATACCGACCACGAGGGGATCATCGGCTATATCGGCGAAGCGGTCCTCGTTCGAGTCAGGCTCGATGCCGACGATCTGGTCGCGGAGACCGCCAGGTCGGTCTACTCCGCCCTCGACCATGAGGCACTGCCGCTGGCTGAGGTCGTCCGCGTCGCGCTCCCGCACGAGGCCGGCCTGCCCTACCCCGCCGTCCTCTTTACCGTGATCACCAACCCACCCGCCAGTTTGACTCTCCCGTGGGGTGAGTTCGCTGTCCGCGCCCAACCCTCCGCGGATCTGGCCCGGACCGAGTTGTACGTCGTCTTCACCCTCACTGAGACCGCGTTCACCCTGGATATCGAGTACTCCACCGACCTCTTCACCCCGGCCACCATCACTTCGTGGGCCGGTGCGTTGATCCAGCAGCTGACCGACCGATGCTGACGGACTAGGGCTGGACGCGGGTGAGCAGGCGCGCTGCGAAGAACAGTGCGTCGAGCTCGCCCTCCGGAGTGACTCGAACCGCGGCCGGATCATGTTTCGGCTTCGGCCGGTCGAGCGGCGTCTGCGCCGTACCGACCCGGACGAACCCGGCGTGCCGCCCGGCGCGCGCTGCCCACTCGACATCGAGGATGTCCGTCAGCGGCACCGACCGCGGGTTGCCGTCAGCCTTCTTCCGCCTCGTCGCGGACCGCGGGTAGGCGAACATCAGCAGTCCTTGCGCCACCGCGACGGTCGCGTCCTTCCCCTCCAGCGCATCGGCCGCGGGCGGGGTGGCGACCAGCCATCGGGGCGCAGGCGTCTCCGGCACGGCGCGGCGCGCGCGGGCGATCCGGATCTCGGACGCCAGTCGCTTGGCAGCGGCCAGATCGGCGACCTCGAAGTGGTAGATCGACGCGAACGAACCACCGGTCACACTCAGCAGCGGATCGGCATGCTCGCGCAGTTCGAACCGAAGGTCCGCCGACACCTCGACCGCGCGCAACGCCTCGACCGGGATGCTTCGCTCACCCAGCCGGGGCGAGGCGTCGTACTGGACTCGGATCGTGCCGGTGCCGTCCCACTCGAGGACGCCGTGGTTGGTCTGCAGCAGCATGTTCACCAGTTGATCAGGGACCGCAACTTGGCGCCGAAGAACAGCGCGTCGTGCTCGGACAACGGCCAGGTCGTCAGGGTCTCCGGGTCGTCCGCGGGTTTGGGGCGCTCGGCCGGCGTGCGGGTGCTGGTGAGCCGCAGAAAGCCATCGCTCCGGATCCTGCTCGGCACCCATTCGACATCGCGCAGTTCGGCGAGCGGGAGGCGCCACGGGTTGCCGTAGGACTTTTTCGCGGCAGTCGCGCCGAAGCCGTACTTGAGGACCAGCTCGTCACCGTCGAGCTCCACCTTGACGAACTGGAACTTGACCTTGTCAGGTGCCGGCGGCGGTTCGATCAGCCAGCGGTCCGCAGGCCCGGGCGGCAGTTGGTGCAGCGTGATCGACGTCCGGATCTCCTGCGCGTAGTAGTCGGCGAGCAACCACTGGTCGGGGCTGAAGTCCAGCCGGTACGGATCGATCAGCTCGTCGAACTGCCCGCCGGCGACGGCCAGCAGCGGGTCCGCGTGCTCGCGCAGTACCAGCCGGATCGTGGGAGTCTCGGTGCCGCCGGGCATCACGAGCTCGACCCCGGTCAGCGCCTCCACCGGGACGGTGCGCTGCCCGAGCTGCTTCAGGACGGTGTAGGTCACGCCGCTCTTCTGCTGCAGCCACGGACCGGGGTACCGCAGCTGGATCAGGCCCAGCCCGTCCCAGACCATCGTCGCGTTCCGCCCGCGCAGCTCGTCGCCGCTCAACCCCTCCACGAGGCACCATCCTCGCCGTTACCGGGGTCAGTTGGGCGTCAGACACATAATGGGGTGTGACCCATTACGATCTCGTCGTCATCGGTACCGGCTCCGGCAACACGATCGTGAACCACCGGTTCGCGGACTGGAAGGTGGCCTTCGTCGAGCGCGGTGTGTTCGGCGGCACCTGCCTGAACAAGGGCTGCATCCCGACCAAGATGTTCGTGCACACCGCCGACGTCGCCGCCACCCCGGCCGGCAGCGCGCGGTACGGCGTCGACGAGGAGCTGCTCGGGGTCCGCTGGCCCGAGGTGCGGGACCGGATCTTCGGCCGGATCGACCCGATCTCCGGGGCCGGTTCGGAGTACCGGCACCACAACGAGAACGTCACCATGTACGAGGGCACCGGCAGGTTCACCGGGGTCAAGGAGCTGGCGGTCGAGGGCAAGGACGGACAGACCAGCGTCGTCACCGCCGACCGGTTCGTGCTGGCGGTCGGCAGCCGCCCGGTCATCCCGCCGATCCCGGGTCTCGAGGAGACCGGCTTCCACACCTCGGACACGATCATGCGCCTCGAGGAGCTGCCGCGCCGGCTCGCGATCCTCGGCGGCGGCTTCGTCGCGGCGGAGTTCGCGCACGTCTTCGCGTCGTTCGGGGTCGAGGTGACGCTGATCGGCCGCTCCGAGCGGCTGCTGCGCCAGGAGGACGCCGACATCTCCGAGGCCTACACCGAGATCGCGCGCGGCAAGTACGACGTCCGCCTGAACCACGAGACGATCCGCGTCGCCCGCCGCCCCGACGGCTCGATCCTGCTCGGCATGCTCTGCCCCGACGGCTCCGACGAGGTCATCGTCGACGAACTCCTGGTCGCCGTCGGCCGCACCCCGAACGCCGACCTGCTGAACCTCGAGGCCACCGGCGTCGAGGTCGACCACGAGGGCCGCGTAGTAGTCGACGACTACATGCAGACCGCCGTCGACGGCATCTACGCCCTCGGCGACGTCACCTCCCCCCACCAGCTCAAGCACGTCGCCAACCACGAGGCCCGCGTCGTCAAGCACAACCTCCTCGACCCGGACAACCGCATCCAAGCGGACCACCGCTTCATCCCCCACGCAGTCTTCAGCTCCCCCCAGATCGCCTCGGTAGGCCTCACCGAGAAGGAAGCCGAAGACCAGGGCATCGACTACGTGGTCAGCACCCAGAAGTACGCCGACATCGCCTACGGCTGGGCCATGGAAGACACCACCGGCTTCGCCAAACTCCTCGCCGACCCCACCACCGGCCAGCTCCTGGGCGCCCACATCATGGGCCCCCAGGCCCCCACCGTCATCCAGCCCCTCATCCAGGCCATGGCCTTCGGCCTCGGCGCCTACGAAATGGCCCGCAACCAGTACTGGATCCACCCAGCCATGCCCGAACTAGTAGAAAACGCCCTCCTGGCCCTCCCCCTGAAACCCAACAACTAGCCCCCGCTCCGAGCACGCCCGCTCCTTCGTCGCGTGCTCCGCTCGTGCGCCCCACCCACCCCTCGACGCGGCTGCCGCCGCTTCCCTGCGAGAACAGTTCCGCCGACCGTTCATTCGCCACCGCCGCCGCTAAGCCCGCTCCTTCGTCGCGTGCACGCGGCTTGCTGCACCCGAGTTGAGTTTTGGTATGCCGCGGGAGCCCGGTCCGCTGACTGAGGTGGTGGTGTCGCCACCGACAGGTAGTAGTCGGTCGTGGGGCTCCGCCGGGCGATGCGGTGAGCGTGCGAGGCGTCGCACCAGGCACACACCTCCTGTCGTTAGCGTCGCCCGTCGGAACGCGACCGGGGAGAACGGACGTGCAGGCCATCACAATTGTGGTTGGTGGGTGGGGGGCAGGCGTGGAGAGGGCGGCGGCGGGCAATTGATGTGGCCTGGGGGTCCGCGCTTCAGGTCCGGAAGGCTGCGATGACGTGGCCGACGTCGTCCAGGGTGTCGAGGTCGGGGAGGCTGATCATTGCTTCGGTGACGCCGGCTTCGGCTAGTTCGCGGAAGCGGCCGATCTGGTCGTCTACGGTGCCGGCGTTGACTGTTGCGGCGTAGCGGGCCGGGTTCTGGTTGCGGGGGCGCAGTCGCTCGACCAGGGCGTCGACATCCGCGCCGACCAACGTCGTCGACAGGTGGGTGATCTCCACCGGGCGATCCGTCAGCGATCGCACGTACGCCGCCCGCTCGCGCACCGCCGCTACATCCCCGAACACGTTCACCGCATCGGCGTACTTCGATGCCAAGCGCAACGTTCTCCGGCCGCTCCCGCCGACCAGCAACGGCAACCGCTCCTGCAGCGGTCGTGGGTAGCAGGTCGTGTCCGGTACGTCGAGCACCCGGCCGTGGAACGGTTTGTTGCCTGGTCCCCACAACACCGGCAGCAACTGCAGCGCGTCCTCCAGCAGCGTGTACCGATCGGCGACCGGTGGAAACGGCCACCCGTACGCCTTGTGCTCGGCCTCGAACCACGCCAGCCCGACGCCACACACCGCACGCCCACCACTCAGTACGTCGAGAGTCGCGGCAATCTTCCCCAGATGCGCGACATTGCGGTACGTGATCCCGGAAACCAGCGTCCCGAGCCGGACGCGCGTCGTACAGGCGGCCAGGTAGCCGAGTGTCGTCCAGCTCTCCAGGAAGTCGTCCCATGCTCGGCCAACCTGCGGAATCTGCCGGAAGTGATCCATCACGTAGATCGCGTCGAACCCAACCGCCTCGGCCTTCGCCGCCACCTCCCGACCCCACGCGCCCAACCCGGCCCGCCCACCCGGATAACTGCTCAGCTGCAACCCGAACCGCAACCCAGCCGGCGCCGACGACTGCCGCTCCACCGCCGCATCCGCCCCCACAAACGCCTCCGGTACGACGCGCACCACGGCCGGCCGCAGTACGTCGTCGTACCCCTCCTCCGGCAGCTCCTTCTTCGCCACACCCCAAGCCCGAAGCTGCCCGGTGAGCACGTCCGCCGGGATCCGCTTCACCCGCTCGCGATTGCGCCGCCGGCACTCGGCAGCGGGCGTGTCGAAAGCTACCGCCACGCAAGGCATTCCGGCCTCGCGAGCCTGCCGCAACCATTCCACCCGCCGCGCGCGATCCAGCCCGAGGGTGTCGATCACCGTCGTGAGGCCGCGCCCGATCCGCTGCGACACGACGGTCTCCAGCAGGGCGAAGGCGTCCGCGCTCGCCGCGAGGTCGTCCTCGCCGGAGCCGACCAGCGCCCGCAGGCGATCGCTCGACACGACGAGATCCGCGCCGAAGTGCTCTGAAGCCCAGGTCGACTTCCCGGCGGCACCCGGGCCGACCAGGACCACCACGCACGGAGACGGCAGTCTCTGCTCCACAGTTCACCTTAAACTTGCCGGATGCGATTGTTCGTGGCCGTTGTGCCACCCATCGAAGTTGTGGAGGATCTGAGCGAGTTCGTCGCACCGCGGCGGGAACATCCGGATGACGACATCCGATGGTCCGCGGACGAACACTGGCACATCACGCTGGCCTTTCTGGGCGAGGTGCCGGACTGGAAGACCGATGAGTTGGGGGAGCGGCTGGAGGCGGCCGCCAAGCGGCAGAAGCCGTTCCCGCTGAGCCTCAGAGGGGCCGGGGCGTTTCCCGGCGTACCGGATGCGCGAGTGCTGTACACGGGAGTCCGTGACGAGACGGATGCGCTGAAGCACCTGTCGAAGACGACCAGGGCGGCAGCCAATCACTCCGGGGTCACCGTGGACGGGCGGAAGTTCGTGCCGCATCTGACGCTGGCGCGGTTCCCGCGGCCGATGGACGTCACACGCTGGGTGCGGGTCTTCGATACCTACAGTGGCGCCGAGTGGACGGCCGGAAGTCTGCAGTTGATCGAGTCGCGGTTGGGTGAGGGAGTGGGCCGAAGTGCGGCCTACGCCACAGTGGGCGAATGGGAATTCTTAGGTTAACCTCAGGAAGGTTAGCCATCCCTAAGGTATGAGGACCGTCCGCCATGCTCGCGAACTACCTGATCGGCCTGCGTGAAGGCCTCGAGGCGTCGCTGGTCATCAGCATCCTCGCCACCTTCCTGGTCAAGTCAGGACGTCGTGACCGGCTGAAACTGGTCTGGATCGGAGTCGGCGCGGCACTGGCCGTGGCAGCCGCCGCGTGGGGGTTGCTGCAGTTCGTGACCGCGCTGACCGCCAGGTCCTTCACCACCCAGGAGACCGTCGGTGGGGTGATGTCGATCCTCGCGGTCGGCTTCGTCACCTGGATGATCTTCTGGATGCGCAAGGCGTCGCGCAGTATCGCCAAGGAGCTGCGGGACCGGATGGACCAGGCGCTGGCGATCGGCCCGCGCGCCGTCGTGATCCTGGCGTTCCTCGCGGTGTTCCGCGAGGGCATCGAGACCGCCTTCATCGTGTACGCGTCGGCCGCGACCGCGACCACCGCCGTACCGTTCATCGGCGTCCTCCTGGGCCTCGCGACCGCGGTCGTGCTCGGCGTGCTGATCTACCGCGGCGCGGTCCGGATCAACCTGGGCGTCTTCTTCAAGTGGACGGGCGCGGTCCTCATCCTGGTCGCGGCCGGCATCTTCGCCTACGGCTTCCACGATCTGCAGGAGGCCGGCATCCTGCCGGGCCTGCAGAACCTGGCGTTCGACATCTCGCACGTCATCCCGCCGGACAGCTGGTACGGCGTACTCCTCAAGGGCATCTTCAATTTCAACCCGGCGCCGACCGTGATCGAGTCGATCGCCTGGCTGGCCTACCTGGTGCCCGTGCTGGTGCTGTACTTCCGTCCGATCACACCTGTCCAGGAGAAACATGCCCAGGTCCAAGGCTCTTAAGGCCACCACCATCGGCGTCGTACTGGGGCTCGCCGCTCTCACCGCCTGTGCCGAGGACAAGCCGGCCGCGTCCGACGACGGCACCGGCCCGGTCACCGTCAAGGCGACCGACTCGGCGTGCGACCTGAGCCGCCGCGACGTGAAGTCGGGGACCAGCACCTTCTCGGTCTCCAACGGTGGCAGCAAGGTCACCGAGTTCTACGTGTACGCCGACGGTGACCGCGTGATGGGTGAGGTCGAGAACATCGGCCCGGGCCTCAAGCGCGATCTGATCGTCGAGCTGCCGACCGGCAAGTACCAGGCCGTCTGCAAGCCGGGCATGGTCGGCGACGGGATCCGCGGCGAGCTGAACGTGGCCGGTGACGCGCCCGCGCAGGTGGACGAGGACACCCTGCTCAAGCAGGCCACCGAGAGCTACCAGCGGTACGTGAACTCGCAGGCGGTCGCGCTGGAGCAGAAGACGACCGAGTTCGTGGACGCGGTGAAGGCGGGTGACGTCGCCAAGGCGAAGGAGCTGTTCCCGATCTCGCGCACCTACTGGGAGCGGATCGAGCCGGTCGCGGAGTCGTTCGGTGACCTGGACCCGAAGATCGATGCCCGGGTCAACGATGTCGAGCCGGGCACCGAGTGGACCGGGTACCACCGGATCGAGCAGGCGCTGTGGGAGAAGAACACCACGGCCGGGATGGCCAAGTACGCCGACCAGCTGCTCGTCGACGTGAAGACCGTGGTCGCCAAGGCCAAGGTCGTGAAACTGAACCCGCTGCAGCTGGCCAACGGCGCCAAGGAACTGCTCGACGAGGTCTCCACCACCAAGATCACCGGTGAGGAGGACCGCTACTCGCACACCGACCTGTGGGACTTCCAAGCCAACGTCGAGGGATCGCAGGCCGCGATCCAGGCGCTCCGCCCGGCCTTGCAGAAGCGCGACCCCGCGCTCGTCACCGCGCTGGACACCAACTTCAAGGCGGTCTTCGCGGCGGTCGACAAGTACCGCGTCGGCGACGGCTTCAAGCCGTACGTCGTGTCCGATGCGGAGAAGAAGGAGCTGAGCCGGGTCGTCGACGGGCTGGCCGAGCCGGTCTCCAAGGTTGCCGGAGTGATCGCGAAGAAATGACGACTGAAGACGCTCCCCGCAAGGGCATCTCTCGCCGTGGCCTGTTCGGCGCGGCGGGTGCCGCGGTCGCGACCGGAGTCGCCGGGTACGCCGCTCATTCGGTGTTGTCCGGCGAGGAGTCGCAGGCTGCGGACACCACCGGCCCGGTCGAGTTCCACGGACCGCATCAGGCGGGGATCGTCACCGCGGCGCAGGACCGGCTGCACTTCGCCGCGTTCGATGTGACCACGACCAAGCGTGACGACCTGATCGCGTTGCTGAAGGAGTGGACCGCTGCGGCCGCGCTGCTCACGGCCGGCCGCGACATCGGTCAGTACGGCGCTGTGAACGGGCCGGGCGAGGCTCCGCCGGAGGACACCGGTGAGGCGGTCGGTCTGCCGCCGGCCCGGCTCACCTTGACCATCGGGTTCGGGCCTTCGCTGTTCGACAAGCGGTTCGGGCTGGCCTCGAAGCGGCCGGCCGCGCTCGTCGACCTTCCGCACTTCATCGGTGACGACATCGAGCCAGGACGGTCCGGCGGCGACATCGCCGTACAGGCTTGTTCGGACGATCCGCAGGTCGCGGTGCACGCGATCCGCAACCTGGCCCGGATCGGGTTCGGCCGGGTCGCGGTGCGCTACTCCCAGCTGGGCTTCGGGCGGACGTCGTCGACCTCGCGGGCGCAGACCACGCCGCGGAACCTGTTCGGCTTCAAGGACGGCACGAACAACCTGAAGCTCGAGGACGCCGAGAAGCTCGAGCAGCACCTCTGGGTCCAGCCCGAGGACGGCGCCGAGTGGATGGTCGGCGGCTCGTACCTGGTGTCGCGCCGGATCCGGATGAACATCGAGATCTGGGACCGGACCTCGCTCGGTGAGCAGGAGACGATCATCGGCCGCGGCAAGGGGACCGGCGCCCCGCTCGGCAAGGCCGAGGAGTTCGACGCGATCGACTTCGTTGCCAAGGGCCCCGACGGCGAGCTGAAGATTCCGCTGGAGGCGCACGTCCGGCTCGCGCACCCGCAGTTCAACAACGGTGCGGAGTTGCTACGGCGCGGGTACAACTTCGTCGACGGCTCGGATGGTCTGGGCCGGTTGGACGCCGGGCTGTTCTTCCTCGCCTACCAACGCGATCCGCGCAAGCAGTTCATCCCGATCCAGACCCAACTGGCCCGCACCGACGTCCTGAACGAGTACATCCACCACGTCGGGTCCGGCATCTTCGCATGTCCCGGTGGTGTCACACCTGGGTCGTACTGGGGCGAGAAGCTCTTCGCCTGAACCACCGGCTCACTACATTGTGCCGGTGAGCTATCAGCAGACCCCTTACGGACAGCAGCAGTACGGCGGCTACCCGCCGCCGCCTCCGCCGCCGTCCGGGAGCAACAAGACCATCCTGATCGTGTTCACCGTGGTCGTCGTCATGGTGGTCCTGGGCGCGGGTCTCTTCGTGATCACCCGCTTCACCGGCAGCTCCGACGACACCGCCGGTACGACGCCAATCACGTCCCAGCCGACCAGCGACGGTGGCAGCCCCACCGAACCCGCCAACGACGGAAGCCCGAGCGCCTCAGCCACCCCGGCAGCACCGCCGTGCCGCGGATGCCTGCCCGGCATCACGGTCAACGGCCTGGTCAAGACGCTGAAGTCCAAGGGCTATGCCTGCCAGGACAAGAAGATCCTCGGCATCCAGTGCGAGAAGGGCAACCTGGAGGTCGTCGTCCACGCCGACTACACGCAGAAGGCCTACGTCGAGCGGATCCGGGTGTTCGGTTGGGGCAGTGCCATGGTGAAGGACTGTCCACAGTGCATCAAGGGGGCGATCGCCGCCCTCGAACAAGGCCTGCCCGGTGTGCTGCCGCTGTTCGTCAAGGACGCGGCGACCCGCCAGAAGATCATCACCTTCGCCGCTGAGGGCTCCGCGATCCCGGACTCCGGTCCGAGCTCGGCCAGGGACCTGTCGATCGACGAGCTCTACCGTGTCTCCACGTCGGGCTACAGCGGCTCGACCGTCGGCAAGGGCGACCGCTATGCGAGCAACTACACCACCGACGTCAACATCGCCGGCTACTAGCCGATCGGGGCGCGGGCACCGATCAGGTTGAGGGCGATACAGGACAGCACCAGCGTGTTGTCCTGGTTGTAGAGCTCGACGCGGGTCCGGACCAGTCCGCGGTCGGGTTTGGAGCGGGAGCGGTCGGCCTGGAGAACCTCGGTGGTGAGACGCAGGATGTCACCGGGGCGGACCGGGAGGTGCCAGCGCAGTTCGTCGACACCGGGGCCACCGAGGCTCGCGACCTTGGACAGGTACTGGTCGGCGTACAGGCGCATCATCAGTCCTGCCGTGTGCCAGCCGCTGGCGATCAGGCCGTGATACGGCCCGTTCGCCGCGGCGGCCGGGTCCACGTGGAAGTACTGCGGGTCGAACCGCTGGGCGAATTCGACGATCTCGCCCTGGCCGACCAGGACCCGTCCCGGATGCTCGGTCCGGGTCCCCACCACGTAGTCCTCGAGGTACATACCTCTATTTAACTGCTCCTGCGGTAACGCCGGCGACGAAGTGGCGCTGGGCAAGCAGGAAGCCGATGACGACCGGGATGCTGACGATCAGCGCCGCGGCCATGATCTGGTTCCAGTAGATGTTGGTCTGGGTCGAGTACTGACGCAGGCCGACCGACAGGGTTCTGTTCGCTTCTGTCGTCATCACGGAGGCGAACAACACCTCACCCCAGGCAGTCATGAACGAGTAGATCGCCACCGCGATCACGCCGGGACGCGCCGCCGGCAGGACGACTCGCCAGAGCGCGCCCATCGGGCCGCAACCGTCCACCAGCGCCGCCTCGTCCAGCTCGCGCGGGATGCTGTCGAAGTACCCGGCCAGCATCCAGATCGAGAACGGCAGGCTGAACGTCAGGTAGGTGATGATCAGCCCGAGCCGCGTCCCGACCAGCTGCAGCCCGAACTGGTTGTTGATGTTCACGAAGATCAGGAACAACGGCAGCAGGAACAGCACGCCGGGGAACATCTGCGTCGACAGCACCGTGGTGGTGAAGACCGTCCGCCCGCGGAACTTGAACCGCGACACCGCGAACGCGGCCAGGATCGCGAGCGCCACCGAGAACAGTGTCGCGACCACCGAGACGATGGTGGAGTTCACGAAGTACCTTGCCAGCGGCACCGTTTTCCACATGTCGATGAACGGCGCGATGGTCAGGTTCGACGGCCACCAGGTGAACGCGCCCTGGACGTCCTTGAGCGGTTTCAGCGACGACGTCACCATCACGTAGAGCGGGATCGTCACGAACAGGCCGAGCACCACCAGTACGACGGCCCGGTAGGCCTTGAAGCCCTTGGTCTCAAGCACGGCGGGTCTTCCTTCCCGTGACGAACAGGTAGATGCCGGTGACGATCATCAGGAAGATCAGCAGCAGCACGGACATCGCGGCACCGGAACCGAAGTTCCAGGTCAGGAACGACGCGTTGTAGATGTGGAAGGTGATCAGGTCACCGGCCGGCGGCTGCGCCGTACCGAACAGCACGTACGGCGTGTTGAAGTCGCTGAACGTCCACAGGAACAGCACGAGAACCAGCACCAGGTTGACCGGGCGCAACGCCGGGAGGGTGATGTTGCGCCACTGCCGCAGATTGCCGGCCCCATCCACCGCGGCCGCCTCGTACTGGTCGCGCGGAATGCTCTGCAGCCCGGCCATCAGGGTGAGGAACGCGAACGTCCACAGCTTCCAGGTGGCGACCGTGATGAGCGAGAACAAGGCATTGCTCCCGATCAGCCAGAACGGCCGGTCGTCGGCCAGGTGCAGCTGGGTCAGCACGTGGTTCACCGCACCGGTATCGCGTTGCAGCATGAAGTTCCAGGTCAGGATCCCGGCGTACGCCGGAAGCGCGTAGGGGACCAGGAACAACGTGCGGACCAAGCTCCGGCCGCGGAACGCCGGCTGCAGGGCGACCGCGGCCGCCATCCCGAGCACCCAGGAGAGCGCGACCGTGACGAGCGAGAAGACCAGCGTGACGCCGAACGACTTCAGCAGCCCTTCGCCGACCGCGTTGTCGAAGTCGAGTGCGACCTTGTAGTTGTTGATCCCGGCGCTCGGGGCGGCCGACCAGTTCGCGATGAAGAACTTGGTCAGCTTGACGAAACTCATCCAGATCCCGACCAGCATCGGGACGATGTGGATGACGAGTTCCATCAGGACCGCCGGGGCCACCAGTGCGTAGGGCAACCATCGGCTCAGACCAGGACGGAGTTCCGGCTTGGACTTGCGAGCCGGCGGCTTGGTGGCCGCCGGCGTCGCTTCGTGGGTGGCGACCGACATCAGCTGCCTGCGGCCACTTGGTCCTCGGCGGTCTTGAGCGCAGCCTTCACCTCGTCGGCGCTGACCGTCCCGCCGGTGGCGATCTTGGCGAACATGCTGTTCATCGCCTTACCGACGGTGCTCTCGAACTGGTCCTCGGCCGGGACCAGCGGCAGCGGCTTGGACTTGGTGTTGTAGATGTCCTGGAAGATCGCGGCCTCGGCGGCGTCGGTGGTGAACACCGGCTTGGCGTCCTTCAGGACGGGCAGCGACGAGAACGGCTTGCCCAGCGTGGTCTGGGTCTGCGCGTCCGTCATGTACTTGACGAACTTGAGCGCCGCGTCCTTGTGCTTGGTGTTCTTGAACACCGACAGGTTGATCCCGGCCACGTGGCTGGCCACCGGCTCGCCACCGGCAGGCGACGGGAACGGGACGACGCCGTACTCGCCGGCCTTCATGCCGTTGGCAACGATCGAGGAGTCGGCGTTGTTCTGGTTGATCACCATCGCGACCTTCTTGGTCGCGAAGTCGTTGACCGACTTGGTGCCGTTGTCGTACTGCGCGTTGGACGGGTTCGCGACCTTGTCCTTCTGCATCAGGTCGAGGTACCGCAGCACGCCCTGGACGTTGCCGTCACTGGTGAAGGTCGGCTTGCCCTCGGCGTCGAACCACTCGGACTTGTTCTGCGCGCCGTTGATGAACGCGAAGTGCACGTTCTCGGTGTAGCTGCCGGCGGCGAGCGCCATCCCCCACTGGTTCTTCGCGGGGTTGGTCAGCTTCTGGGCGGCGGTGACCATCTCTTCCCAGGTCTTCGGCGGCTGCAGACCGGCCGCCGCGAACATCGCCTTGTTGTAGTACAGGCCGTAGGCCAGACCGTAGAGCGGGACCGACGTCACGTCCTCGCCTGCCTTGCCGCCGGTCGCCAGAGCCGTCGGCACGAACTTGTCCTTACCCCCGATCGCCGTCATCGCGTCGTCGTCGAACGGGAGGAACGCCCCGGTCGCCTGCAGCGACGCCGCCCAGGTGTTGCCGATGTTGACCACGTCCGGCGCCTGGCCGGAGGTGATCGCGGTCTGGATCCGCGTCTGCAGGTCGTTCCAGCCGATCACCTCGAGGTTGACCTTGATCCCGGTGTCCTTGGTGAACTGCTCCAGCACCGGGGTCAGGACCTGCTTGTCGTTGTCCAGGCTGGTGCCCTGGTTGCTGGCCCAGTAGGTCAGCGTCTGGTCCCCACCCGAGCCCCCGTCGGAGCCGGTATCCCCGCCTCCGCAGGCGGCCAGGCCGACTCCCAGAGCGGTCGCCGCTACGGCGGCTACAAGCGAACGCAGTCTCACGTCGGACTCCTCGTCCTCGCGCGGTCATGATGTCGGGCCCACTATGTCCCTAACCGGTTAAGCTCCGAAACCCTAACCGGTTCAGTTGCGCACGGTTTGTTACTGCCTCGTGACGTGCTTGCCACTGAGTGCCATCGCGCACTCGCCCAGAGTAGTCAGATGTGGGCGGGGCCCGAAGAAGTGCGCACCCGCAGCAGACCCGGCGGGGCCTCGTCGTGGAGCTCCTCCTGGCCGGCCGCGAGGCGGAGCAGGAGGTCGGCGGCGGCGCGGCCGCGCTCCATCGTCTGCTGGTCGACGGCGGTGATGCCGGGGCCGGCCAGCTCGCACAACGGCGAGTCGTCCCAAGCGAGGATCGAGACCTCACCGGGTACGTCGAGGCCCAGCTCGGTGGTCACGCGGAGCGCGGCGACGGCCATCAGGTCGTTGCCGAGGATGATCGCGGTCGGGCGGTCCGGGCCGGCGAGCAGGCGCCGGGTGTGCTCGGCGCCGTCCTCGTAGCGGTAGTTGCCCTCGACATGCCGGACGGTGATGCCGCGACGTTCGGCGTACTCGCGCAGGAGCTGGACGCGGAGCTGCTCGTGGATGAAGTGGAACGGGCCGCTGACGTGCGCGATCTCGCGGTGACCGAGCTCGGCCAGGTGGTCGAGCAGCAGCGTCACGGTCTCGTCCGGCCGGCTGATCAGCCGGCCGACACCGTCGTCCGGAGCGTTGGAGCTGACCACGACGCACGGTACGCCGAGCTCCCGCAGCAACGGGACTCTCGGGTCGTTCTGGTGCTCGTCGAACAGTACGAACCCGTCGACCCGGCCCTGCCGCGACCAGCGCCGCAGTACGTCGAGGTCTTCGCCGTTCTCGCCGGTGAGGCGCAGCAGGAGCGACGAGTCGACCTCGTTCAGGTACTGCTCGATGCCGACCAGGGTGCGCATGTAGAACGCCTCGGTCGAGATCAGCGTCGGGTCGCGGGCAATCACGATCCCGATCGTCCGCGTCCGGCTCGCCGACAGCGCGACGGCCGCCGAGTTCGGGTGGAAGCCGAGCTCCTCGGCCAGGTCGAGCACCCGCTGCCGAGTCTCATCGCTGACCCCGGCGCGACCGTTCAGCGCATACGAGACCGAGGCCTTGGAGATCTGCAACTGCCGGGCCAGATCGCTGATCGTGACCCGATGACCACGCCGCCCAGCATCAGCCGAACCGTCGGCGTCGCTGTCAGCGCCGTCGGTCAAGGACCCGGATGTCGTCATGCACTTCCACCCCGCATGGCGGGAGAGTAGCAGCGTGTGATTCGGCCGAGCGCCATTCCTGAGTGTTGGATAGCGTTATCCCATGACCTCTTCGGAGCCGTTGCGACTGGATTTCCTGCCGTGGGAGTACGCCCGGACCGCCACGCCGGCCGAGCGCTCCCGTCAGACCGAGCGCCAGGCGCGGCTGAATGGCGAGGTGGAGCTGGCCGCTGACGTGTACGTCGCCGAGTCGGCTGCCGTGTACTGCGACGAGCTGCAACTGGGGGAGCGCTCGTACATCGCGGCGCACGCCTACGTCACCGGCCGCATCACCCTCGGCTCCGACAGCACCATCAACCCGTTCACCGCCGTCCGCGGTCACGTCACCATCGGCGACGGCGTCCGGATCGGCGCGCACAGCTCGATCCTCGCCTTCAACCACGGCACCACCCCCGGCGAGCCCATCTTCCGCCAGCCCCACTCCAGCCGCGGCATCACCATCGCCGACGACGTCTGGATCGGCTCCGGCGTCACCATCCTCGACGGCGTCACGATCGGCCCCCACACCATCATCGGCGCCGGCGCCATCGTCACCAAGGACGTCCCAGCAAACTCGATCGCCGCCGGCAACCCAGCCCGAGTCCTCCGCTCCCGCCACCCCAACGCCCCCGCCCTTCCCCCCACACCGGGCGCCACCGCCGCCGCGCCCGACGCCACGCCCACGGCCCCCGGCGTCGCGCTCACCGCCCCCGCCGCCGCGCCCACCACCTCCGCCGCCGCGCCCGCCTCAACCACCTTGCCGGGCTCGGCGCCTCGTGCTCCCGTCCCCCTCACCACCTTCCAAGGTGAACTGCCTTCCCGGCTTACGGCTTTTGCGGCTCGGGCTCGGGATCAGGTGGACGACGTACTGGCTCGCTCGTGGGACGGTGAGCGTTTCGTCGACCGACCCGGCCTCGGCCACGCACCAGCAGTCCGCCCATGGTGTGATGCCGTCGAGATCGCCGACCTGCTGGTACGGCGTACCCCGGCCGGCCACACCCGGGACGACCTCGTCCGCCGCCTCCGCGCGCGCCAGGAGCCGAAGACCGGACTGGTCGCCCCAGGAGACCTCTCAGACGCCGGCCTCGCCACCCCATCCGACGCCAAACTCACAGTCCTGCAAGGCGAAGCGCCGTACCATGTCCTGTGCGTCGGCTACGCCCTCCAGGTCCTCGGCAGCAGCTTCGAACACCCCATCGACACAACCTTCACCACCCATGAACTCGACCGCTTGCCCTGGGCAAGAAACGCCTGGTCGGCCGGCGCAGCGATCGACGCTCTCGGTACGGCGATCGCCCGCAACGCCCACGACCACCAGGAATCCACCGGCCTCGACTCCCTGGTCGGCTGGCTCACCATCAACGCCGACCCGAACACCGGCACCTGGGGGACCCCGCACCCCGACGACGGCTGGCTCCAAGTGGTGAACGGTTTCTACCGCCTGACCCGCGGCACCTACGCACAGTTCGGCCTCCCGCTGCCGTACCCCGAGCAGGCCGTCGCCACAGTCCTTGCCCACAGCAACGACCGTCGGATGTTCACCGGCGGCAACGACAATGCCTGCAACGTCCTCGACGTGATCCACCCACTCTGGCTGGCCCGCAAACAGACGTCGTACGGCGAACCAGAAGCCCGCCGCTGGGCCGAGGAGCAGCTCACCCGCATCCTCGACCGCTGGGTCGACGGAGCCGGCTTCGCCTTCGCCCCGAACGGTTCCGACGACCGCGCGATCCCTGGCCTGCAAGGCACCGAGATGTGGCTGTCGGTCGTCTGGCTGCTTGCCGACTACCTAGGTCACGCCGACGCCCTCGGCTACCGCCCCCGCGGCGTCCACCGCCCCGAGCCCCTCATCCCTCCGCGAACCACCCCGTGGCAGTAGGGCTCTGACCGAACCGCCCGACATAGTGGTCGAGGAACACCCGCGACGTCAGCTCCCGCCGGCTGGACACCCCGACCTTCTCGAAGATCGACTTCAGATGATCCTGCACCGTGTACGGCGACAGGTGCAGCCGCCGCGCGATCTCGGCCGTGCTCCCACCGCCGAGCACGGCCTGTACGACGTTCTGCTCCCGCTCGGTCAGCCCGTACGCCGCCACGACCAGCGGGATGATCTCGGCCGGCCCTGCCGGTGCGATCGTCACCGCGATGTCCGTGGTCACCCCCTCCGGCCCACGCACCCGTGCCGCGTGCAGGGTGAGCCACTCACCGGCCTGGGTACGCACCTGCATCTCCGGCACAAACTGCCCGGTCACTCCACGCGCAGCCGCCAGCACACTCACCACGGGGACCGGGAGCGTCGACCACAGGTCACCTCCGAGGTCCTGGAACCGCTGCTCGGCCGCATCGGTCGCCGAGACGACCTGGTCCGCGGCGTTCAGAATCACCACTGCAGTTGACGACGACCGTGGCGCCCGTTGCAGGTCACCGACGATCAGACCGCGCCGCAGCCCGCGCGCCAGTACCGGCTCGATCCGGTGCATGAACGCGGCCTCGCCCGGTGAGAAGCCACTGCGCCCGTTGGTGCGGTACAGCGTGACCACACCCCACATCCGCCCACCGGACCGCAGCGCACTGCGCATCTCGTGCGGGATGTCACCTTTGGTGAGGAACTCCCGGTACCGGCGACTCAGCTGCGGATTGCCCTCGGTCGCCTCGGCAAGAATGCTCACCCCGACCGGCCGCCGAGCCAGATCGATGAAGTGGTTGTAGTCGGCCGCGCCGTACTCGGCAGCGACGAACTCATCGGTCGTCAGCTGATCGAGATCGTGCATCACTGCGCCACAGAGCAGATTGGTTGCCGGGTCCGACGTACCAAGGCACAACGAGTCGAACGGAATGGCCTGCGCCAGCAACTCCGCCGCCTCCCGGCAGAAGTCGTCCCACCGCAACCCCGCGGTCGCCGCAGCCTCCAGCCCCGCATACGCCGCCTCAGCCCGGTACGTCTTCACCCGGCCAACCACCCGTTCGCATCAAGCCCGCTCTCCATCCGGCCCACGTAGTGATCGAAGAACACCCGCGACGCCAGTTCACGCCGACTGGATACGCCAACCTTGGCGAAGATCACCTTCAAGTGATCCTGCACGGTGTACGGCGACAAGTAGAGCCGCCTGCCGATCTCGGCCGTGCTCCCACCGGCCAGCACCTGCTGTACGACGTTCTGCTCCCGCTCGGTCAGTCCGTAGGCCGCCACCACCAGCGGGATGATCTCGGCCGGCCCTGCCGGTGCGATCGTCACCGCGACATCCGCTGTTGGGCCCTCGGGACCACTGACTCGGGCCGCGTGCAGCTTGAGCCATTCGCCGGACCGGCTGCGCATCCGCATCTCGGGCGCCCACCGCCTCGACGGCCTGCGGGCCGCACCCGCCACGCTGGCCACAGTGACCGGAACCTGTGACCACAGGTCACCGCCGAGCTCCTCAAAGCGCTCCGCGGCGCCCTCGGTCGCCGAGACGACCTGGTCGGCGGGGTCGAGGACCACCACCGTGGCTGTTGCGGACCGATGGGCTCGCTGCAGGTCGCCGACGATCAGGCCGCGTCGTATTCCACGCGCCAGCACCGGTTCGATCCGGTGCATGAACTCTGCCTCGCCGGGAGAGAACCCGCTGCGCCCGGTCGTGCGGTACAACGTGAAGACGCCCCACATCTGTCCGCCGGACCGCAATGCGCCGCGCATCTCGTGCGGGATATCGCCTTTGGTGAGGAACTCCCGGTACCGCTTGCTCAGCTGCGGCCGGCCCTCGGTCGCCTCGGCAAGAATGCTGACGCCGACCGACCGCCTGGCCAGGTCCACGAAGTTGTTGTAGTCCGGCTCGCCGTACTCGAGCTGGAGGAACTCCTCGTCGCCGAGCCGATCAAGGCCGTACAACACTCCCGCGGTGGACAGATTGCTGGCCGGATCCGTCGTACTCATGCAGACCGCGTCGAACGGGATCGCTTGCTTGAGCAGCTCGATCGCTGCCGCGCAGAAGTCGTCCCACCGGAGCCCTGCGTCCGCAGCAGCCTCCAGTCCCGCGGACGCCGGCTCAGCGCGGTACGTCTTCATTCGGCCAGCCAGCCGTTGGCGTCGAGCTCGTTCTCCATGCGGCCGGCGTAGTGCTCGAAGAAGATGCGTGACTGCAGCTCCCGCCGGCTGGACACACCGGTCTTGTCGAAGACCGCCTTCAGATGGTCCTGCACCGTGTACGGCGACATGTGCAGTCGCCCCGCAATCTCCGCCGTACTCGCACCACTCAACACCTGCTGTACGACGCCGCGCTCCCGCTCGGTCAGTCCGTACGCCGCCACCACCAGCGGAATGATTGCGGCCGGACCGGCATTCTCAATCGTCACAGCGATGTCGGACGTGACCCCCTCCGGCCCACGCACCGGCGCTGCGTGCACTGACACCCACTGGCCCGACTGCGTGCGCAGCCGCACCCGGGGCACCTGTGCCGGCTGGCCCGGAATCCCACGGGCCGCCGTGATCACCACCTTCACCGGTACCGGTAGCCGCGACCACATCTCGCCGCCCAGATCGGCGACCCGGTCCTCGGCAGCCTCGGTCGCTGAGACGACCTGGTCGGCGGCGTTGACGATGACCACGGCTGCGCCCTGGGAACGCTGCTGCCGACTGACGTCCGTACTGATCAGGCCACGCCGCAGACCGGCGGCCAGCATCGGCTCAAGACGATGCAGGAACTCGGCCTCGGCCGGTGAGAACCCACTCCGGCCGGAATGCCGGTAAATCGTGTAGAACCCCCACATCCGAGCCTCGGACCGCAGCGTGCCACGCATCTCGTGCTCCACGCCGTTCCCCGCCAGCATCAGCCGATGCCGCGTACTGAGCTCCGGCCTACCCTGAGTCGCCTCAGCCAGGATGCTGACCCCAACCTCCCGCCGCGCCAGATCCGAGAACCGGTTGATGTCGTCGACGCCGTACTCGTGCTCCAGGAACGCCAGCTCGTCCACATCCTGCATCCGCGTCTTCACCCGCCCCACCAGCAAGCTGGTAGCCGGATCCGCCGGCCCAAGACAAATCCCGTCGTTCGGCACCGCCCGGTCCAGCAACTCGATAGCCGCCAGACAGAAGTCCTCCCAACTCAACCCCGCCACAGCAGCAGCCTGCAGCCCGGCTCGCGCGGACTCTGCGTGGTAGGTCTTCACAGATTCAGTGTGACCCGAGGGCGGGCCGGATGGCATCCCAGAAAAGTGGGGGCGGAAGTACCCAGGCTGCTGGGATACCGGAGTCTGCCCGATCGGGCCACTGTGGCTGCCATGGTGAATCCGATCTGTCCGGCGGCAGTGACCGCCGGGGCCTACCGCGGGCTGTGACGCGGTGCGAACAACCCAGAAAGTTGGGATACCGCCGGGGGAGCGGCTGCCGGAGGGTTCTGCTCATGATCGAGGAACTCCGAGAGGTACTGACCGGGCGGCTGGTGACGGCGGCCGACCCGGACTGGGGGCAGGTGCGGCCCGCGTGGAACCTGACTGTCGACCAGCAACCGCTGGCCGTGGTGGAGGCTGCCGGGCCGAGTGATGTCGAGCACACTGTGGCGTTCGCCGCGGCGCACGGCCTGAAGGTCGCTGCGCAGGCAGGGGGACACGGCGCAACCCGTGCGCTCGACAACACGATCGTCGTGCGCACCAACGCGCTCGACGACGTGTGGGTGGATTCGCATGCGCGGATCGCCCGGGTGGGGGCCGGAGTTCGGTGGGGGACGCTGCAGACCGCTCTGGACGGGACGGGGCTGACAGGTCTGCCGGGGTCGAACGGGGACATCTCCGTCGTCGGGTACTGCACCGGCGGCGGGTTGTCCTGGTTCGCCCGGCCGTACGGGTCCGGAGCGGGCAGTCTGCGGGCTGCCGAGATCGTCGACGGGGCTGGGGCCCGCCGATGGATCGACGACTCCACCGACCCGGACCTGATGTGGGCACTGCGTGGTGGTGGCGGCAACTTCGCGGTCGTCACCTCGGTCGAGGTGGAACTGCATCCGGCACCGGAGATCGTGGGTGGGCGGTTGATGTTCCCCATCGAACAGGCGCCGGCCGTGCTCGCGGCGTACGGGAAGGCCACGCTGGAGGCGCCGGAGCACGTGACGCTGTGGGCGTATCTGACCCACTACCCGCCGGCCATGCATCTGCCGGAAGCCATTCGGGGCAAGTCGTTCTGCATGATCGACGCAGCGGCGCCGTACGACCCGGAGGGGCTCGAGGCGGCGCTGGCATCGATCCGGGCCGCCGGGACGGTACTGGTCGACACCATCGGGCCGCGGGAGTCCAGCGGGGTCGTCCAGATCACGCAGGAGCCGATCGCTCCGGCTGCGATCCTGCTGACCACCAGCACCTTCGACGAGGTCACACCGGAGTTCGTCGACACCTTGCTCGAGTACGCCGGGCAGCCGTCGCTCATCTTCCAGGTGCAACTGCGTCATCTGCGGGCAAGCGACGAGGTCATCCATCCGGGCGTCGCCTCGGCCGACCCGACCGCGCAGTACATGCTGCTGGCGGCGTCGGTCCTGCCCGTGCCGGAGTTGTTCGGATCGGCCCAGCAGGCGCTGGGGGCGCTGAAGGACGCGGTGTCGCAGTGGCACGCGGGTGACCTGCCGCCGTCGGGCCTGTCGTCGTGGAGCACGCTGCAGGACAGCTTCACCGAACCGGACCTGGCGCGGCTGCGCGAGATCAAGCAGCGGGTCGATCCGGTGGGCACGCTGGTGGGGAACTACCCCCTGCCGTGCTGAGTGGTGGGTGGGGGTCCATTAGCCTGAGCCAGTGGATCCCCGCACACGCCGCTTGGTGGTATCGCTCGTCCTGGTTGCACTTGTCGCCATGGTCGTCGTGGCAGCCCTCGTGAACTAACCTTCTGGCGCATGACCCCCACCACCACGCGGTCGTCGTACCTCATGCGTGCGGGCCTGGTCCGCAACGTCCGTTCGGGCGAGCACCTGACCACCTTCGTGGTGTCCGGCGTGGCGACGGTACTGATCACCCGGCTGTTCCTCAGCCTGAGCGGCTACCCGCAGATCGGCGGCAAGGGACTGCACATCGCGCACGTCCTGCCCGGTGGCCTGCTGATGCTGATCGCGATCTCGTTGCTGCTCGGGTACGTCGGTCCGGTCGTCCGGCCGGCCGCCGCACTGGTCGGCGGGGTCGGGTTCGGGCTGTTCATCGACGAGGTCGGGAAGTTCGTCACCTCGGACAACAACTACTTCTACAAGCCGACGGCTGCCATCGTGTACGTCGCCTTCGTGCTGATCGTGCTGGGCAGCCGGTTCCTGTCGACCCGGCGGCCGATCGACCCGCGCGAGGAGCTGGCCAATGTGATCGACCATACGGTCGAGGGGGTCGCGGGCGGGTTGTCGCGGCAGCGCCGGGCGCAGGCCTCGGAGTTGCTCGGGCTGGTCGGTCCCAAGGTGAAGGGTCGTCGGGAGACCGAGAGGCTGCTCGAGGCGTGTCCGCCGGACGAGGTCGAGCTGGCAGCGCCGGTCGATGCCGCCTGGCGCTGGTTGCAGCGGACGTTCGAGCGGCTGGCGACGCATCCGAAGGCACCGACGGTCGCGGTCGTGGTGCTCGCCGTACAGGCGGTCGGCGCGCCGCTGATCGCGGTCTCGGTGGGCAGTGGCCTTGCGGAGCTGTCGGTGTCCGGGGTGATTGTCGGGAGCTTGCTGTCGGCGACCTTCACCGTGCGCGGCTGGCGGCAGCTGCGGCGGGCCCGCCGGCTGCGTGCGGTCCGGTTGTTCGAGCTGGCGGTGCTGGTGTCGCTGCTGATGACGCAGGTGTTCCAGTTCGCCGGGACGCAGTTCGCGGCGGCGGGCGGGATGCTGCTGGACCTGGTGCTGCTGGGTCTGCTGCGCGCCGAGCGGGACCGTCTCCAGCGCGCGGAGGAGCTGGCGAAGATAACACCGGCTGCGACGACGCCGCTCGGACTGCCACCCGACCCGACGGCACCCCGTTTTCCTGAAGACCCTTCCGATCCGGTCCTCTGATCCTCCGCTCGGGTTTTCCACAGGTTCTGAATTGGTGGTCGGGGCGGGGTGGAATCGCTGCATCTTCTCTGGTGACAAAGCCGACGGCGGCGGTCGCCGACCGCCGCCCACGACACGGAGAAGACCACCATGCTGCGAGTGATGCTCGAGGACGCCGACTACTGCGACGTCCCGGCCGATCTGATGACGTTCGACGACGGGGCCGTCGTGTTCTGGCGTGACAGTGAGGAGGTCGGCCGGCACCGCCAGTCACGGATCCGCTCTCTGGAGCTGCTGGACAGCCGCTCGATGACCCGCAAGATCAAGGCCGCCCGCCGGCACCACCCGAAGGCGTTCCGGCCCTGGACGCCCGAGGACGAGCAGCTGCTGACCGACATGTTCCACAACGGTGCCGGCAAGGACGAGCTGATCGAAGCGCTGGGCCGTCAGGAGGGCGGGATCGCGACCCGGTTGCGGGGTCTCGGGCTGCTGCTGGACGACCAGAAGTTGCTGTGAGTCCGATGGCCGCCACCGCCTGCCGACGAGACCCTTTTGTGATCAGCCGGAGGCGTCGGACACAATGGCGCGATGCAGGCAGAGGTGGATCCGGCCGGACACCAGGGCACGCCGACCGCGGACGCGGTGGGTGAGGTGGGGGCGTGGGAGGCGATCCACGCTGCCCTACTGGACCGGACCGGCCTGGTGCGCGCGGTCGCGTCCGGCCGGCGCCGTGGTCTCGACCAGCCGCCGTACCAGCGACTCGAGCTGCGGTATGTCGACCTCAAGGGCCAGCGCCACCTCCAACTCACCGAGTACGACGAACGCCAGGCCCACACGCGGAACTTCGTCGGTACCGAGGTGCCGGAGGCGGTCGACAAGCTGCTCGCCCTGCCGTACGGGACGTGGCATGTCGAGACGACCACCGAGACGCTGCGCCTGCGCTACACCAAGAAGGGCAAGGAGCTGCTGCACCGGCAGGCGGACAGCCGGGAGCAGACGACCGGCCACGATCGGGTGAAGCGGCGGGTGCTCGACCCGGCTGCGCCGTTCCTGATCGAGCTCGGGATCAGCGATCACCAGGGCCGGGTGAAGCCGTCGCGGCAGGCGAAGTACAAGCAGATCGAAGAGTTCTGCAAGTTGCTGGAGCCGGCTCTCGAGGAGGCGATCTCGGCCGGCCGGATCGCGACCGGCCGGCCGCTCCAAGTGGTCGACCTCGGCTGCGGCAACGCCTACCTCACCCTGGCGGCCCATCACCTGCTCACGGCGGCCGGGCACGACGTCCGGACAACCGGTGTGGACCACAACCCGACCGCGCGGAAGCGGAACACCCGAGTCGTCACGGCGCTGGGCTGGCAGGACGAGTTGCGGTTCGTGGATGCCACCATCCAGGCGGCCGAGCTCGACGTCCGGCCGGATGTCGTGCTGGCGCTGCACGCCTGCGACACGGCCACCGACGACGCGCTCGCGCGGGCGGTCCAGTGGGAGGCGCCGCTGGTGCTCGCAGCTCCGTGCTGCCATCACGACATCCAGAAGCAGCTCAAAAGCGTCACACCACCGGCGCCTTATTCTCTGATGACGCGATATGGCATCGTTCGTGAGCGGTTCGCCGACGTCCTGACAGATTCGCTCCGGGCGGCGGTCCTTCGACAGGTCGGTTACCGGGTGGAGGTAGTGCAGTTCGTGGACAGCCAGCACACGCCCCGCAATCTGCTGCTCCGAGCCGCCCGGACGAACGCTCCCGTGACGGCGGACCTCGAGTCCGACTACGCCGCGCTGATCGCCGAGTGGCAGGTCAGTCCGCGGCTGGCCGAGCTGCTGCTGCCCGAGGCAGACGCTCCACCGGCCGGGGCCCGGCGGCCGGCGTCGGAGGTGGGTGCGTGAAGTTCCTCCGCCCGGCGTTCGCCCTCGCGGCCGCGACCTGCATCACACTGGCCGCCGCCGCACTGCCCGCCGTCGCTGCGGACCCGAAGCCGCCCGCGCCGAAGAAGCTGTTCACGATCGACGACTCCCGCATCAAGGAGTCGTCCGGGCTGGCGAAGAGCCAGAAGTACGAAGACCTGTACTGGACGGTGAACGACTCCAACGACACCGCGCGGGTCTTCGGCGTCGACACCGATGGTGACGTGAAGGTCGTGCTGAAGTTCAAGGCCGACGTACGGGACGTCGAGGCGGTCGCGGTCGACCGTGAGGGCACGATCTACATCGCCGACATCGGCGACAACACCAAGTCCCGGGACACCATCGAGATCTACACGATCCCCGAGCCGGACAGTCTCGAGAACGCCGAGAACGTCCGGTACCACCGCTACGACTTCAAGTACCCCGACGGCGCGCACGATGCCGAGACGCTGCTGGTCCAGCCCGAGACCAACCAGCTCTTCATCGTCACCAAGGCGAGCAAGGGTGCCGCCATCTACTCCACGCCGGGCACCCCGTCGCGAGAAGGCACCAACAGACTCACCAAACTCGCCGCCGCCCCCGCCGGCACGTTCACCGACGGCACCTTCCTCCCCGACGGCCAGCGCGCGGTCCTCCGCACCTACGTCGACGTGGCAACCGTCGCCTGGGGCGACAAGCCCACCCTCGTGGCCCGCGGCCCGGCCCCCCTCACCCAGGGCGAATCCATAGCCGTCGGCGAGGTCGACAACACCGTCCTGGTCGGCAGCGAAGGTTCCAACTCAGCCGTCTACCAGGTCCAGGTCCCCACCAAGAAGGCCGCCGCCAGCCCGCCCCCCGCCTCCGCAGCACCCCCCAAGGGCGCCGGCAACTCCGACGCCGGAGCCGGGGCCGCCGACAAGAACCACAACCTCCGCTGGATCATCATCGGCGCCGCCCTCTTCGCCCTCGTCATCACCGTCCTCACCTTCCCCCCAGGCCGCCGCGAACGCCTGGACCGAATGGCCGAGAACGCCCGCCTCACCGGCCAGTCCCCCACCCCCAACCGCCGCCGCCACAGCGCCTGACCGCGCCGCCGCCTCCCCGGGGACACCCCGCGGTCGTGCGCCGGCATCACCTCGAGCACCCACCATCCACGCGACACCCGCCGAAGCTGCCGAACCGTGCTCAAGGTCGCCCAGCCAACTCACTGTGGGCACCCACCAAGCGCCTCCCGGCCGGCCAAATGACTGCCCCGTGCCCGTCGGCCGAGCCATCAGCCGGGGGTTCGGACAGGAACGCGTGGGCGTGAACAGGTCATTTCCTGTTCAAGCCCGCCAGACGGTCTCCACACCCCCTGTTAGGCGACGGCCTGCTCGGCTCCTCCCCGGGGCCGACGCGGCATCACCCCGGGGCGACTCGGCTCACACCGGGGGCAACTGGGCGCTTACCGGGCGAGGTAGCGGCCGGTGATGGATTCGGGGTGGGTGGGGAGGTTGGTGGGGGTAGTGGCGGCGACTATGCGGCCGCCGGCGGTGCCGCCTTGGGGGCCCAGGTCGATGACGTGGTCGGCGTTGGCGATCAGGTCGAGGTCGTGTTCGATGACGATGACGGTGCCGCCGGCGGTGATGAGGCGGTCCAGGACGGCGAGCAGGACGCGGATGTCGGCGGGGTGCAGGCCGACGCTCGGTTCGTCGAAGATGAAGAGGGTGCCGGACTGGGGCTTTTCGAGATCGGCGACGAGTTTGAGGCGTTGAGCCTCGCCGCCGGACAGAGCGGGTGTGGCTTCGCCGAGGATGAGGTAGCCGAGGCCGATCTCGTCGAGAGTGCGCAGGCGGGACTGGACCTTGCGCAGGCGGGGGAAGACCAAACGGGCCTCCTCGATGGTGAGCGCCAGCGCCTGCGGGATGGTCAAACCGTCGACCGTCACGGCATCGGCGGCAGGGCTGTAGCGGGTGCCACCGCAAAGCGGGCAGGGGATGTCGACGTCGGGCAGGAACTGGACGTCGAGCGAGATCTGCCCGGTGCCTTCGCATTGCGGGCACCGCAGACTGCCCGTGTTGTACGAGAAGTCGGCCGCCGTCAGACCGAGCGCACCCGCCTCCGGAGTGGCGGCGTAGGCGCGGCGGAGGTCGTCAAGGATGCCGCTGTACGTCGCCACTGTCGAGCGCACGTTGCGTCCGATCGGAGCCGCGTCGACGACCACGGTTCGTTCGATACCGCCCGCATCCAGCCCTCGGACATGTGCGGGCGCATTGCCGAGGAGAGCTTCGGCGAGGCTGTCGAGGACGAGCGTGGTCTTGCCGGAGCCCGAGACGCCGGTCACCGCCGTGAGCCGACGGAGCGGGAAGGAAACCTCGAGGGGCTGCAGCGTGAAATGCGCTGCGGTCTCGAGCCGGATCCGCCCGTGTGCAAAGGTCTCTTCCGCAGGCACCCGCGGGCGGACCACCACCGGCTCCGCCCCGCTCAGGAACCCTCCGATCAACGACGCATCGGACGCCTCCAACGCAGAAACGGTGCCGGTAGCAACGATCTCGCCACCGTGTGAACCGGCGCGCGGACCGATCTCGACCAGCCAGTCCGCATGCCGCAGTACGCGGACGTCGTGATCCACGAGCACCACGGAGTTCCCGGTCGCGACGAGCCGCCGTACGACGTCGATCAGCGCGTCGATGTTGCTCGGATGCAGACCGACCGACGGCTCGTCCAGGACGTACAGCAGGCCGGTCGCGCTGCTCCGCAAGGTCCGGGCGAGCTGCACCCGCTGCAGCTCGCCCGTCGAGAGCGTGCGGGAGGCACGGTCCAGCGACAGATATCCAAGTCCCAGCCCCAGCAGGTGTTCAGCGGTCGTGATGAACACGGCCGCGATCTGCCGGGCCATCCGCTCAAGCTCAGCAGGCACCGGAAGCGTCCGGATGAACGTAGTGGTCTCCTCAAGGCTCCACGACGACAAGACATCGAGCGGCACCCCGTTCAGCAGCACCGAGCGAGCGCGAGCACTCAGTCGCGAACCACCACAGGTCGGGCACTCGGCAACCCGCACGAACCGATCCAGCCGAGCCACCGTCTTCTCGCTCTGCGCGTTGTCCAAAGCATCCTGGACGACCCGGTTGGCGTTCCGGTACGTCGCGTTGAGCTCGAAGACGTTGCCTTTCTTGCTCGTGACAACGACCTGCCGCTTCGTCTCGGCCCCGTGATAGACGATCTCCCGCTCAGCGTCCGTCAGCTCCGCAAACGGTACGCCGGTCCGCACACCCAACTGGGCAACCACCTGCGGCAGCAACCCGGCACCGAACGACGCCCAGGCAGCGATCGCACCCTCGTCGATGGTGAGCGACTCGTCCGGCACCAGCGTGCGTTGATCGATCTGCCGAGTCTCACCCGTCCCACCGCACGTCTCGCAAGCCCCGTCGCCGTTGAAGGCGAAGTCCTCAGCCCCTTGTACGGCGAACCGTTCGCCATCCACCGGACAAGTCAGTTGCCCGGTCGCGGCAATCTCGATCGTTGCCGCGACGCGGTGTCCGGACGGACAAAGATGCGCACCCAACCGCGAGTACATCAACCGCAGCGAGTTCAGCAGCTCCGTCGCCGTACCGAACGTGCTGCGCACCCCCGGCACCGCCGGCCGCTGATGCAACGCGATCGCCGCCGGCACGCCGTCCACGGCGTCGACGTCCGCGCGAGCGGCCTGTGACAGCCGTCGACGCGTGTACGTCGACAACGCCTCCAGATAACGCCGCGAGCCCTCGGCGTACAGGACACCGAGGGCCAGCGAGGACTTGCCCGACCCCGAGACACCGGTCAGCGCCACCAGCTTGCGCAACGGTATGTCGACATCGACGTTCTTCAGATTGTGGACCCGTGCTCCCCGGACTGCGACTTCTTCGCCCCAGTGCATGGGCCCATCGTAGGGACTTACTTGAGCTTGTCGACGATGTAGTCGATCGACTGGGTGAGCTTCTCGACGTCGTCCGGGTCGATCGCCGGGAACATGGCGACCCGGAGCTGGTTGCGCCCGAGCTTGCGGTAGGGCTCGGTGTCGACCACGCCGTTGGCGCGCAGGGTCTTGGCGACCGCTGCCGCATCGATGGAGTCATCGAGGTCGATCGTGCCGATGACCAGCGAACGAGCGTCGGCGTCGGTGACGTACGGCGTCGCGTAGTCGGACTTCTCGGCCCAGGTGTAGAGCCGGTTGCTCGAGTCGGTGGTGCGCGCGACGCTCCACTCGAGGCCGCCCTGGGCGTTGATCCAGTCGGTCTGCTCGGCCATCAGGAACAGCGTGGCCAGCGACGGCGTGTTGTAGGTCTGGTTCTTGCTCGAGTTGTCGACCGCGGTGGCCAGATCCAGGAACGCCGGGATCCAGCGGCCGGAGGCGGTGATCTCCTCGACCCGGGCGAGCGCGGCCGGCGACATGACGGCGATCCACAGACCGCCGTCGGCGGCGAAGCACTTCTGCGGAGCGAAGTAGTAGACGTCGGTCTCGGTGATGTCGACCGGCAGGCCGCCGGCGCCCGAGGTGGCGTCGATCGCGACCAGCGCGTCGGCGTCGGCCCCCGCGACCCGCTTGACCGGAGCCATCACGCCGGTCGAGGTCTCGTTGTGCGGCCACGCGTACAGGTCGATCCCGGCCTCGGCCACGGCGGTCGGGCGGGTGCCCGGGTCGGACTTGACCACGGTCGGGTCGCCGAGGTGCGGGGCGAGCTGCGCAGCCTTGGCGAACTTCGAGGAGAACTCACCGAAGCTCAGGTGCTGGCTGCGCTCGCGGATCAGCCCGAACGTCGCGATGTCCCAGAACGCGGTCGAGCCACCGTTGCCGAGCACCACCTGGTAGCCCTCGGGGAGCTGGAAGAGGTCGGACACACCCTGCTGCACGCGGGCCACCAGGTTCTTCACCGGGGCCTGGCGGTGCGAGGTGCCGAGCAGCTTGGCGCCCTCGGCCGCGAGGGCGGCGACGGCTTCCGGACGCACCTTGGACGGTCCGGCGCCGAAGCGGCCGTCAACGGGCTTGAGCTCAGCAGGAAGAACGATGTCGCTGGTCACCAGCGGTTCCCTTCGTCGTCTGGCAAGTTCTGCGCCGACGACGCTGTCAGCATCCACATCATCCCACAGTGCCATGCCCGGTCCGCCCCGGGTCTCAACCTCACTCGTGTTTGCGCTCGATCACCTGGGTGCCGGTCAGAACGGCCACCGGTCCTTCCGGGGTGTCGGTCCACTCACCACAGGCACCGCCGCCCTCGGCGACGTCCAGCGTCAGTTCGGTCCCATCCATCCGCAGAGCCGGGTGGTAGTACGACGCGACCTTCTCGGCCTCGCCCTGGATGTAGTGGCCGATCAGAGCGCGCCGGAAGCGGTCGGTGGTCACGTTCGGTGCACTCCCGTGCACCAGCGCGCCATGGAAGAACAGCACATCCCCCGGCTCCATAACGACCGGTACGGCGGCATCCGGCGTCGGCAGCGGCACGGTCACGTCGGTGAAGCTCACCGTGGTGTCCGCCTTCTCTGTGCACAGGATCGGCCAGCGGTGACTGCCCGGCACGACCTCGAGACACCCGTTCGCCTGGTCGACCCGGTCGAGCGCCATCCAGGCCGCCACACACGTGCCCGGCTCGGCCTTCAGATAGAAGTTGTCCTGGTGCAGCGCCTGCCCGCGGGAGCCCGGCGGCTTGAAGTAGAGCATCGTCTGCACCGCGTACGGCGACCTGTCCAGCAGCGCGGTCATCACCTCGTCGATGCGCGAGTCGATGAGCCACTGCAGCGATACGTCGTCCCAGCGGTGCATCTGAGCCATCCGCGGGTACCGGCGCAGCGGGTCACGACTGGTGGAGTTAACACCGGACTCGTCGCCCGAATACGACCCGCGCTTCCGCAGCACCATGTAGTGCTCCCGCAGCCGCTCGGCCTCGTCGGCGCTGAACAGCCCGCGCACCAGCGTGTATCCGTCGCGCTCGAACTCCTGCTTGTACGAATCACTCACCATGGATCAATTCTCCAGTCCACAATGGAGCTGAGCCACGGAAGATCCATGCAAGGAGTTGGACTTTTGTTGCAACCGCTGCCGCTGACCCGGCTGTCCCCGCCGACCTTCTGGCGCTGCGAGCCCAACTGGTCCTGGGTCTCGCCGAAACAAGTGGACCACCTGCTGTGGTGCGTACTGGACGGCCGCGGCCACATGGAACTGGACGGCGCCCACCAAGACCTCAGCCCTGGCATCTGCGCGGTCTTCCAGCCCGGAGACGCGCCCCGGGCGACCCACGATCCCCGGCGACGCCTCCTCGTGTTCGGCATGCACTTCGAGACCAGCCGGTACGGCGTCGTCCCGGAACCGCGCTGGGGCGAGGTCATGGACCGCGAGCTGCTGAATGTGCTCGCGCGGACGAGCGATTCGGCGTACCGGCGTGGTGACGCGCTCGGACGGCGCCAGGCCGAGCTGTGTCTCGAGCAACTGATCGGCCTGATCTGGGATGCCGTGCACAACCCCACCCGCCCACACACCGATGCGGCGGTCGACGAGGTGGCTCGCCAGCTCCGCCAGGACCCGGGCCGGGACTGGAACGTCGGAGAGATGGCTCACAGAGCCGCACTGTCTCGGGCACAGTTCACGAGACGCTTCGTCCGGCAGTTCGGTATGTCACCGGCGCAGTACCTGATCCAGGCCCGCATCGACCGTGCACACCAGCTGCTGACCGAGAGCGGGATGACGGTCACGCAGACCGCCACCGCTCTCGGCTACACAGACGTTCCGTACTTCAGCCGCCAGTACAAGCAACGCACCGGCCGCAGCCCCAGCCAAGAGCACTAGGCCCAGGCAGGGTCCCAGCCCTCGATGGAGTCGGCCGGACGCGTGCCCGGGCCGGAGTAGATCGCGGACGGGCGGATCAGCCGCCCGGTGCGCTTCTGCTCCAGCACGTGCGCACTCCAGCCGGCAGTCCGTGCACAGGTGAACATCGACGTGAACATGGGCGGCGGGACCTCGGCGAAGTCCAGCACGATGGCTGCCCAGAACTCGACGTTGGTCTCCAGCACCCGGTCCGGCCGCCGCTCGCGCAGCTCGGCCAGCGCGGCCTGCTCCAGCGCCTCGGCCACCTGGTACCGCGGTGCGTCCAGCTCACGGGCCGTACGACGGAGCACGCGGGCGCGCGGGTCCTCGGCCCGGTACACGCGGTGGCCGAAGCCCATCAGCCGCTCGCCGGCATCCAGCAACCCCTTCACGTACGAACGGGCGTCACCGCTGCGCTCGACACCTTCGAGCATCGTCAGTACCCGGGCCGGTGCGCCACCATGAAGCGGGCCGGACATCGCACCCACAGCACCGGACAGGGCAGCCGCGACGTCGGCGCCGGTCGAAGCGATCACCCGGGCGGTGAACGTGGAGGCGTTCATGCCGTGCTCGGCCGCGGACGTCCAGTACGCGTCGACCGCCTTCACATGCTTGGGGTCGGGCTCACCACGCCAGCGGATCATGAACCGCTCGGTGATGGTCGTTGCCTTGTCCACCTCACGCTGCGGCACCATCGGCTGCCCGATACCCCGCGCGGCCTGAGCCACGTAGGACAACGCCATCACCGCGGCGCGCGACAGGTCCTCACGAGCCTGTACGTCGTCGATGTCGTACAGCGGGCGCAGTCCCCAGGCGGGGGAGAGCATGGCGAGCGCCGACTGGACGTCGACCCGCACGTCACCGGTGTGCACCGGCAGCGGGAACGGCTCCGCGGGCGGGAGACCAGGGGTGAACGCTCCGTCGACCAGCAGGCCCCAGACGTTCTCGAACGGCACCCGGCCGACCAGGTCCTCGATGTCCACGCCGCGGTAGCGCAGCGCCGACCCTTCCTTGTCCGGCTCGGCGATCTGCGTGTCGAACGCGATCACGCCCTCCAGCCCGTGCTGCACCTCGGTCTTCGGATCTGACATACCACTCCCTCGTCCTCATGTTTTGGCGCCCAGGCAGCATAGTTCTCCCGAGACTCCTGCGGATAACTTTCGTGGCCTGTATCGCATCGAGTAGAGCGTGGAAACACTGGTCGCCTACGCCTTTCACCGGCCCGACTCCGCGGCCCGTGCCGCCGAGGGCGCAGCCCGGGTGGAGGCCTATTACGCAGACAGTGCAGCGCATTGGGGCCACGACGGCCGCACCAACGGCCTGCATCTGTGGGGTACCGGCGACACGCTGTGGCCGGCCTGGCATCAGACGGGGAACGTTCGGGTGGCCAGCCTGCACACACCGGTCGGCTACGAGCGGGTGGTGGGCGACATCACCCCGGCTGATGCGCCTGGTCCGCTGGCCGAGGCAGTACGTCGTACGCCGGAGGCTTTCATCGACCTGGCACCGCCGTTCACCATGGCAGTGCTGGAGGACGACCGTCTGGACTTGTTCACCGACTCTGCCGGTCTGGGCCAGCTCTTCCAGGTCCGGCTGCCGGACGGCTGGGTGTGGAGCAACCGCCCGGTCGCCGCACTCCTGTTCGCCGGCGTCGCCGCCGCAGCCTCACCGCGGGGCTGGGCGTTCGCTGCGGCCTGCGGCTGGTTCATGGGCGACAGTACGCCGTACGAAGGGGTGCTCGCCGTCCCCGGCGCGACCCACATCGTGGCCGACGGCAACCTCCGCCGCCAGACCACCAGCCGGATCGAACCCAGCACACTCTGGCTGACCGACGCCCTCGAAGAACCGTTGCCGGATCTGTCCGACTCGGTACGTCGCCTCCAGCCGGCCGGGCCGCCGGTCCCGCCGAAAGCCCGGCCGGAGCAGCAGAGCCTGGTCGAGCGCGCCCTGAGCTGGCACCGCTACGCCGAAGGTCTCGGCTCGGCCGATGATCTGTACAACACCCCACCAACCGTCGACCACGACCTGACGGTTGCCTACGGCCACTACTACCCGGCCGACCTGGTTGCCGTGGACACCCTTCCCCTGCACGCGAAACTACAGATCTTCACCCACCACCTGGAAACCGTCCTGGTCCCCGCCGCCGGCCCGTCCGAAGCCGCCCGAGCCGCCGTAGCCATCCAGATCGAGCAGGTCCTCCGCGACGCCGTACGAGGCGGAATCGAAGACGCAACCATGCTCGACTACTTCTACCTGACAGAACCCCTCCGCCGCCGCACCACCCCAGCCAACCACCCCACCGCCCTCCCCCTAACGCCCCACCACATCCGCGCCGCCCTCACAAACCCCACCCCAACCAACCACCCCTCACCCTGGAACTCCCCGCCGGGCCAACTCCAGCCCGGGCAGTCCCAGGCCGGGCAGCCCCAGGCTCGGCAACCCGAGTCCCAGCAACGCCAACCGCGGTCACTCCGCCCCCGCCAACCACGTCCGCGGCGCCTGGGTGACGCACCCGACCGCGACCTCATCGCGACCATGCTGCTCGACGTCGACGGTTTCGACGAACGCGCCCTCAGCACCCTGTGGGCCGCCTCAGTAGCCGGCGCGAGCACAGCCGCAGCCGAGGTGATCCTCCGGCGAGCCCTCTGGCGCGCCACCTTCGACCTCCACCTGACCGAGGTCAACAACCACCTCCCCGAGCTCATCCGCCCCCTGACCGCACCCCCACGCGCCCTCCCACCCCCGCAACCCACCCCCAAACCCCGCCGAACCCGCCTGATCCCCACCTTCGCCCGCAGACACCACCACTAACCACTCACCAGCGGACCGCCACGCCATCACAACTGCGTGTTCACGCCGAACCCACGCCTGGCCGGCGGCGATTCGGCTGATTGTGATGGCCTGGGGGTCCGCGCCGGCCGAAGGAGGCCGCAGTAATGTCGGGTGCGTGGATCTGGGTGAGATGCGGCGGACGTACGGGCTCGGCGAGTTGCTCGAGGATCAGCTCAATGCCGATCCGATCGTGCAGTTCGGGGTGTGGCTTGCGCAGGCGACCGAGGCTGGGATCAGCGAGCCGAATGCGATGGTGCTGGCGACCGCTGATGCCGACGGCCGGCCGTCAGCACGGACCGTGCTGCTGAAAGGGCTCGACGAGCGGGGGTTCGTGTTCTACACCAATCAGCAGTCCCGCAAGGCCGACGACCTGGCTGCGAATCCGCACTGCGCCCTCGTCTTCCCGTGGCACGCGATGGAGCGCCAGGTCAGGATCGAGGGCACGGTCAGCAAGCTGTCCACCGAGGAGGTCGACGCCTACTTCGCCGCCCGTCCCCGCGAGTCCCAGCTGGGTGCCTGGGCCTCGCAGCAGAGCCAGCCGGTGGAATCCCGGGCCGAGCTGGATCTGCAGTACGCGTCGTACGAGCGGCAATGGCCCGAAGGCACCGAGATCGCGACGCCGTACTTCTGGGGTGGCTACCGGATCGAGCCGCACACGTTCGAGTTCTGGCAGGGCCGGGTCGGTCGTCTGCACGACCGCCTGGCCTACCGGCGGACGAGGTCTTCGTGGGAGCTCGTCCGGCTCCAACCCTGAGGGGGTGCGGACGATTCGCGGATGCCGTGCTTGTCCCACCAGCGGACGAGCGGGCCCGGAGCCCACCAGTTCGCCCGGCCGAGCAACCGCATCGTCGCCGGTACCAGCAGCGCCCGCACGATCGTCGCGTCCAAGGCGATCGCGATCACCAGCCCGACCCCGATCATCTTCACGAACACGATCCCCGAGGTCGAGAACGCCGCGACCACGATCACCAGCAGCAACGCAGCGCTGGTGATGATCCCACCCGTGCGCTGCAGCCCGAGCGCGACCGCCTGGGTGTTGTCACCGGTCCGGTCGTACTCCTCGCGGATCCGGCTGAGCAGGAACACCTCGTAGTCCATCGACAACCCGAACAGCACCGCGAACAGCAGCACCGGGTTCGTCGCATCCAGGAAGCCGGCCGGCGTGAAGTCGAGCAACCCGGACAGGTGACCGTCCTGGAAGATCCACACCATCGCGCCGAACGCGGCCGACAGCGACAGCACGTTCATCACCAGCGCCTTCAACGGCAGCACAAAGGAGCCGAAGGCAAGGAACAGCAGCAGGAACGTGATCAGGATGACGAACCCACCCATGTACGGCGCTCGTTCCGCCAGCACGTCCAGCAGATCGATCAGCGAGGCCGTCTCACCACCGACCTGCGCGGTCATCCCAGAAGGCGGCGCCACCGCCCGCACCGAGTGAACGACATCACGCGCAGGCAATTCCTGAGCCGTGTAGTGCGTGTGCACGACCACCTCGGCGACACCGTTCTTGAAGCCACCGATCCGGACGTCCTCGACCTCCGCGATCTGCTTGAGCTGCACCAGATACGGCTGCAGCGCCACAGAAGGATCGGCCGGACCCTGATCGAAGCGAACTGCGACGAACACATCCGATCCACCGGCCCCCGCGAAGTCACGCTGCAGAGTCTCGGTCACCGTCCGCGAGGTGGCGCCGGACGGCAGCGCCCGATGGTCGACGCCGCCCAATTGTGCTTGCAGGAAAGGGATCCCGAGCACGAGCAGCAGCGGGACGAGCACCAGCACATAGCGCAGCGGCCGCCGCATCACGCTGTGCGCGAGCCGGTACCACGCTCCGTGGTGATCGGCCGCCGTCGACCGCCGACGCAGGAACGGCACCTGCAGGTTGTTCACTCGGTGCCCCAGCACGGCCAGCAGCGCGGGCAAGGCGGTGAGCGCAGCGACCATCGCAACCACGACGGCCGCGACCCCGCCGTACGCCATCGAACGCAGGAACATCACCGGGAACAGGGCCAGGCTGGCGATCGCCACGCCGACGGTGACGCCGGAGAAGGCGACCGTCCGGCCGGCCGTGGCCATCGTCGTGGTCAGCGCCGTCTCGACGTCATTGCCCTGGGCAAGTTCCTCACGGAACCGGGTGACGATGAACAGCGCGTAGTCGATCGCGAGCCCGAGCCCGATCATCGTGACGATGTTGATCGAGAAGATCGACACGTCGGTGACCGCGGACAACCCGCGCAGCAGCACGAACGCACCGAGGATCGCCAGCGCACCCACGAACAACGGCAGCGAGGCCGCGACCAGACCGCCGAACACCACGACGAGCAGCACCAGCACGATCGGCATCGAGATCGTCTCGGCCCGCACGATGTCCCGCTCGGTCTGCGTGTTCACCTCGTCGAAGACCGCGACCTCGCCGCCCACCTTGGTGTCCAGCCCGGCCGGTCCGCTCCGAACCTGATCGGCGATCCGGTGGAACGTCTCGAGCCGCTCCTCCGGAGTAGCACCGGCCAACGTCAGTACGGCGTACGTGCTGTGCTGGTCCTTCGACACGAACACGGGTGCCTTCGTGCTCCAGTACGTCGTCGCCCGCAGTACGTCGTTCGTCGGCAGCTCGGCCAAGTCCTGCTCAACCGCGGACCGGAATCCGGGGTCGGCGACGGTCTGGTCCGAGCTGCGGTAGAGCACGATCACGTCGGTGCCGGTGCGGCCGACGTTCTGCTCGATGGCGGCGACGGCGTTGGCGGCCTCGGTGTCCGGGGCGTCGAAGCCGCCGTTCGCCAGCGACCCGAACACGCCGGTGCCCCAGATCACCCCGAGGGCGATGAAGGCTGCGGTCAGGGCGAGCACCAGGCGGCGGCGCCGATAGCTGAAGTGGCCGAGCGTCTCGAACACGAAACTCTCCCGAGGGGCGTAAAGTCAGGCGGAAACTACTGAGTGAACAGCGTTAACTGTTAACAGTGTTCACTCAAGGCTCGACCCGTGTCAAGGAGTGTGTGGATGAACCGGCGTGACGAGGCCCGAGCGGCGACGCTGGCCGAGATCAAGCGGGCCGCGCGCCGGCTGCTCGTCAGTGGCGGCGTCGCGGCGATCGGCCTGCGCGCCGTGGCCCGCGAGGTCAACCTGACCGCGCCCGCGCTGTACCGCTACTTCCCGAGCCACGAAGCCCTCGTCACGGAGCTGATCGCCGACCTGTACGACGAACTCACGACCGCGCTGATGGAGCTCGGCTGCGAGGGGGAGGGCGATCTCGGTGCGCAGCTCTACCTGCTGGCCAACGGTCTGCGGGACTGGGCGCTGGCGCATCCGGCCGAGTTCGCGCTGTTGTTCGGGACGACGATTCCGGATCCGGATGCCGAGGGTCACGACGACACTCCTGGGCATCAGGCCGCGATGCGGTTCGGGGCGCTGTTCAAGGAGCTGGTGGCGCAGATCTGGCACGAGAAGCCGTTCCCGTACCCGCCGGACGAGGTCCTCGGCACCAAACTCGTTGCCCAGCTCACCGACGAGGCCGCGCACTTCCACGGCATGCCGCCGGGTGCGATCTACCTGGGCCTGACCTACTGGACACGGCTCTACGGCCTGATCTGCATGGAGGTCTTCGGCCAGCTGCACTGGGTGCTGCCCGACGCGGCGGCGTACTTCGAGGCCCAGCTCTACGAGATCGGCCTGGCCATGGGCCTGGACTGCCCGGCGCCGGAATAAAAAAACCCGCGGGCGCTTCCAGGCCACTACCGGATGGCAGTGGTCCAGGGTCAGGCGGACTACCTGACTACCCGCGGGTCCGGTGGCGGCGTTGGATTGGCCGACCACTTGCCCAAAAGCTAGTGGTTGGCGGTCAGCCCGCCGCCACCTCACGAGTCCGGTAAGAAATCATTCTTAGGACCACCTCCCTTCGCGTGTACCGAAAATCTACGTCGCCCGCGAGGCCGGTTCAACTGCTTTTCGCTGACGGATGAACGAGAATCTGGCGCATGGTCCTCAGACTCGGTCTGCCCGTCATCCTGCTGCTGATCGGAACCGGCTGGTTCGCGTGGGCGTCGTACCGCCGGGCCGCCCAGGCAGAGCGCGCCCTGGCCGAGATGAACGCCGAACATCGGGCGTTACTGCACGAGGTCAGGGCCCTCGAACGGGCGGTTTCGGCTGCGGAGCAGGGTTTGCGTACGCTCAGCTCGCATCCGTCGGTGCCGCGTGATGTCGCGGTGACCGCCGACCTGACCCTCGCCGATGTCCGGCGACTGGTGGAACGCAAGGAGCTCGAGGACTAAATGGCAAAGCTGGGGACCACCGCGGTCAAGTCGGGTGGCGGGGTCAAGGGGAAGCTGATCGGCGGCGGGATCGTCACGGTCATCGTGATCATCGCGCTGTTCAACATCTTCAACTTCGCCGACACCGACGCGAACAAGATCGGCCTGCACTACGGCGGTGGCGTGGTCGAGGACAAGAAGTTCAAGTCGGTCGTCCCGCCGGGGTCGACGAACAAGCTGATCGGTCCGGGCGACACGGTCTACGCCTACCCGATCGACCAGCGCTCGTACATCATCGGCGGCGCCGGGGCGGACACCGACGCCGGCGACGAGGTGACCGTGGTCAGCAAGGACAACGTGCGGCTCGGCGTCCGGGTCCAGGTCTACTTCACGCTGAACCGGACCGAGGACACGCTCAAGTCCTTCCACGAGCGGATCGGCCTGAAGACCGACGCCTACACCGACCGCGGCTGGAACGACATGCTCCAGTCCTACTTCCGGCCGCAGATCGACCGGGCGCTGTCCGCGGTCGCGACCAACTACGTCTGGGCGGAGCTGTACAACAACGAGGCGAAGAAGGCCGAGTTCCAGACCGCCGCGTCGAAGGAGTTCACCCGGCTGCTGCCGGCTGCTGTCGGCGGTGACTACTTCTGTGGGCCGGCGTACAACGGCAACAACGCCTGTGGCGAGCTGTCCTTCACGGTGCAGAAGCCGACCCCGCTGGACAAGGGCATCATCGACGGACTCGAGGCCAAGCAGCGCGCCGAGCTCGCGAAGGCCACCCAGGAGCAGACCAACCAGCGCGTCAACGTCGAGCTGCAGTCGGTACAGAAGCAGGTCGCGATGCTGGGCGCGCAGGGTTACCTGCTGAAGACCGCCATCGAATCGGGCAAGATCCAGTTCATGGTCATCCCGCAGGGCACACCCGTCAGCGTCCCGACCGGTACGGCGACCCTCCCCGCGGACCGCTGATCCGATCATGAGTGCGCTGCCGTCGCATCTCGAGCTTGTGCAGGGCGTCGTCCTGCCCAAGCCGGTCGGCGCGCATCCGGTGCTCGACTTCGTCAACACCCGGTCCGACTGGATCACCCGTGGTCCGGCCCGGACCGAGTGGCTGACGTCGTACGAGGCCTTTCTGATCTGGAACTCCGCCGTCGGCCTGCTGTCGCCGGCGGCGGTCTTCCGGCTGATCGAACAGGCCGGCGGCCGCCCGACCGAGGCGGCCCGCCGACTGACCGCGACCTTGGACTTCCGGATCGACCTGTACGACGTACTGACCGGGCGGGCGGACGAGACGGACGGACCGTTCGAGGCCGTGGCTCGGGTGATCGAGCGGGCGTCCGGCCGCCGCCAGTTCGTTCGCACCGAAGACGAGGGTGCGACCTGGGAGCTGCCCGAGGACCTGGCTCGGCCGCTCGACCAGCTCGCTCTACTCGCAGCTGAGCTGCTCACCAGCCCAGAGCGGACCCACGTGCGGACGTGTCCTGGCTGCGGCTGGTTGTTCCTCGACTCGCGCGGCCGCCGCCGCTGGTGCTCGATGGCGACCTGCGGCAATCGCGCCAAGGTCCGGGCCCACGCGGCCCGCACCCGCTAGTTGAACAGTGCTGGGTCGACCAGGATCCAGGTCGCCCGCGCACGCGCCAGAACCCGACCGTCGGAGTCGTAGAGCGTGCTGGCGGTCAGCGTCTTGCGACCGTCCAGCTCAAGCAGCTGTCCCATCACCACGCACTCCTCACCAGGCTGCGGCTGCGCGTCGATACACGCGGTGAGCTGCCCCAGCACCGACGGGCGCCCCTCCAGATCGATCGCCCACCCGCTCGGGCAATCCAGAGCGGCCCACAAAAACACCGGGTCACTCGCCAGGTCAGCAGCAGGCGTCCACGTGCACGCCGTCCGGCCGTCGCTCACCGGACCCGGCTTCAGTTGCAATCCGCTCGGGTTCTCGAGCCCACAGACGAAGCAGCCCGGGAACGGATGCTTCGCCAGCCCGCGATACCCCGCCTCCGCCTTTCGTGCTTCCTCGAACGAGACCGGGTCGATCGTCGCGTCCGCCAGATACTCAGCCGGAACCGGTACGACGCCCGCCACCAACTGCTCGCCGTACCGCAACTGGCCGCCCTCGGGGCTCACCACGAGCTCGAGGTCGACCTCCAGCGGCGGCGGAACCCGCAGCGTCACCTGCGGTACCAGCCCATCCGCCAGCACCCCGGCGAGCGCCGTACCGGCCAACCCGGCGACGTACCCACCGTTCCCTGACTTCGCCGGCCCCTGGAACCGTCGTTCAATGCGCATGGACAACGACCTTAGGCCAACAGGTATTTCAAGCGGACTTCGGAGACTCCGTAGTCCGTTGGGTGTGGCAGGTGTGAGGTGCGGGAGTGGTGGGAAGGAAACGGATTTCAGGGATATCTGAGGATTTCCCGGAAAAGAATGTGCTGAGGCCTCTGATTCAAACGACCGTTTGAACTATGCTGACTGCAGGCTACGGCCCGTGAGCAGGTGGGGTGCCTGCGCGAGTGGTGGCTGGGGGGAAGGAGAACTCTGTGGAGACACCGGTCGAATCGACCAGGGAACGTTTGCTCAATGTCGCCGAGCAGCGGTTCGGCGAAGGGGGATACGAAGGGACTTCGCTGCGGGCGATCACGGTCGCCGCGGCGGCGAACATCGCGGCCGTCAACTATCACTTCGGCTCGAAAGAGGCTTTGCTGCGCGCGGCGGTGGCGCGTGCGATGGCGCCGGTCAACACCGAGCGCCGGCGCCGGCTCGACCAGCTGGAGGCCGCCGGGACACCGTCGGCCGAGCAGCTGATCCGCGCCTTCGTCGAGCCCGGTCTGGACCTCGTCCTGCGCCGCGGTGAGCGGGGTGCGGTGGTGGCGCGGTTCATCGGACGGATCGCGTTCGATCCGAGTCAGCGGATTCGCGAGCTGTACGTCGCCGAGTCCGATCCGATCGAGGCGCGGTACCTGGCGGCGCTCCGGACGGCGTTGCCGCACTCGGCGCCCGAGGCGGTCGCGTTCGGGTACGTGAACATGCTCGGACTGCTCGCCCTGCATCAGTCCCAGGCCCTCACACCGGCGCCTGGTGGTGCCGAACTGGAGGACCCTGGGAAGCTCGCCGAGAACCTGATCGCCTTTCTTGTGGCGGCGTTCGATCGCGGGTTACGCGCGTGAGGTCGGGTGACCACGGCCTGTAGTGGTCTGTCCGAAGAATGCTCATGGATGTTCGGACTACTGGGTAACGCTGCATAATGGCGCTCCGTGGACCCCAGTGAAGTCGTGGTTGCCGTCGATCTCGGTGGAACCCGGATGAAGTGCGGCCTGGTCGCCGCCGACGGTGCTGTGCTGCACCGGGAGACCAGGCCGACTCCCCGGGCCGCCGGGGGCCGCGCCGTGCTCGACGCACTGCTGGAGACCGTCGTCGAGCTCGGCCAGAAGGCTACTGCGGACGGTCACCGGGTGCGTGCGATCGGTGTGGTGGTGCCCGGCATCATCGACGCCGAGACCGGCACGGTCGGGGCCGAGAACCTGGCCTGGGCCGGTACGCCGGTCCGCACGGAGTTGGTCGCCGCGGTCGGCAACGACGTACCGATCGTGCTGGCGCACGACGTCCGGGCCGGTGGGTACGCCGAGCTCCGGCAGGGCGCGCTGAAGGGGACCACCAACTCGCTCTTCCTGCCGCTCGGCACCGGGATCGCGGCCGCGATGGTGATCGACGGCCGGCTCGTCAGCGGTGACGGGTACGCCGGTGAACTCGGTCACACCCGCTTCATCCATGGCGACACGGCCGAGCTCTGCGCCTGCGGTCAATGGGGTTGCCTCGAGACCGTCGCTTCGGCTGCCGCGTTGGCCCGCCGGTACGCCGCTCGGTCCGGCCGGATCGTGGACGGCTCCCGCGAGGTGCTGGAGCTGCTCGCCGCCGGCGACGAGATCGCCGCCGAGGTCTGGCACGACGCCCTGGACGTCCTCGTCGATGCGCTCGTCCTCTACACCACCCTGGTCGCGCCGACCCGGATCGCGATCGGCGGCGGGCTGGTCGGCGCCGGCGAGACGCTGCTGCAGCCGCTGCGCGACGGGGTCCACGCACGCCTGACGTTCCAGCGCGAGCCCGAGATCGTGGCCGCCGTGCTGGGGGAGGAAGCCGGCTGCCTCGGCGCCGCGCTCTACGCCTGGGATCGAATCGAGGAGTTGTCATGACGACCTATCGGGTAGGCCGCCTCGTCACGCCGGACGACGTACTGGAGAGTGCCTGGATCCAGGTCGTCGACTCCGACATCCTGGCCTACGGCCGCCGGTCCGAGGGGATGCCGGCCGACGGCAAGCGTCCCGAGGACCTCGGCGACGTGACGGTCGTGCCGGGGTTCGTCGACATCCACACCCACGGTGGCGGCGGTTCGTCGTACTCGACGACCGATCCTGAGGAGGCGCGCAAGGTCGCGGCCTTCCATGCCAAGCACGGTACGACGACCACGATGGCCAGCCTGGTCACCGGACCACTGGACGTGCTCGCCTCGCAGACCGCCTGCCTGGCCGACCTGGTCACCGACGGCATCATCAACGGTGTCCACCTCGAAGGGCCGTTCCTGTCCGAGGCCCGGTGCGGTGCACATGAGCCGACGCTGCTGCGGGACCCGGTCGCGGACGACGTGGCCAAGGTGCTGAGCGACGTCGTACGGATGGTGACGATCGCACCGGAGCTCGAACACGGGCTGGACGCGATCCGCCAGGTCGTCGACGCCGGTGCGGTGGCTGCGCTCGGGCACACGGACGCGACGTACGAGCAGATGATCGCCGGTGCCGACGCAGGTGCCACGGTCGCGACGCACCTGTTCAACGGGATGCGGCCGTTCCATCACCGCGACCCCGGTCCGGTGGGTGCGGCGATCAACGACGAGCGGTTGCTGCTCGAGGTGATCAACGACGGGATGCACCTGGATCCGCAGGTCGTCCGGGTCGCGCTGGCCGCGGCCGGAGTGCACCGGATCGCGCTCATCACCGACGCGATGGAGGCGACCGGGATGGGCAACGGCCACTACAAGATCGGCAACCTCGAGGTCGACGTCAAGGACGGTCTGGCCACGCTCACCAAGCCCCCGCACTCGATCGCCGGCAGCACCCTGACCATGGACGTCGCCTTCCGCAACGCCGTCAAGGCCGGTACGTCGCTCGTCGACGCGGCCCGGATGGCCTCGACGACTCCCGCCCAGACCTTCGGCTGGTACGACGTCGGCGCGATCGAGACCGGCCGTCGCGCGGACCTGGTCCTGCTGGACGACGAGTACACCGTCCAGAAGGTGATGCGGGCCGGCGCATGGCTGGACTAGTCGGCACGGTCACGCTCAACCTGGCGCTCGACGTCACGTACGAGGTCGCTGAGTTGGTGGTTGGTGGCAGCCATCGGGTCGGCGCGGTGCGTGCGCGAGCCGGTGGCAAGGGTGTGAACGTTGCCCGGGTCGCTTCCACGCTCGGTCATCAGGTGCTTGTGCTCGGGTTCGTCGGCGGGGTGACTGGTGAAGCGGTTGCGGCTGAGCTGTTCGATGCGGGGCTGACCGCGTTGCTGACACCGATCGCGGGGGAGACCCGGCGGACGGTTGCCATCGTCAACGGTGTGGACGGTGACGCGACGATCTTCAACGAGGCCGGCCCGGCGATCTCGGCCGATGAGTGGCGCGCGTTCGGTGACCGGATGCCGTGGGGACGCCTTGGTGTGCTGGCGTGTTCGGGCAGTATTCCGCCCGGGCTGCCCGCCGACGCGTACGCCGAGATCGCGGTCCGCGCGCGGCATCACGACGTACCAGCTGTGATCGACGCGGCTGGCTCCGCGCTGACCGAAGCCGCCAAGGTCGGAGCGATCGTCCGTGCCAACGCGGCTGAGCTGCGCGAGGCGGTTGGTGAGTCGAGTGTCGAGGACGGCGCTCGGCAACTGGTGGAGCTCGGCGCGACCGCCGCGGTCATCACCGACGGCCCGCGCGGAATGGTTGCTGCTAGCAACAAGGGTGTCTGGCGCGCGCTTCCGGTCGAGCAGGTCAGCGGGAACCCGACCGGCGCCGGTGATGCCTGTACGGCGGTCGTGGCGGCCGCGGTGGCGGAATCACCCGAGCCCGACTGGTCCGTCGTACTGAAGTCCGCTGTTGCCGCCTCTGCCGCTGCCGTGCTGACACCCGTTGCCGGGGACATCGACCTTGCCGCCTATCGCCGGTGGCTACCGCAAGTTTCTGTGGGTTAGGAGAACTCATGCCGTTGGTTTCCGGAGCCGAGGTCGTGCTGGCCGCCGCCAAGGCCGGTCGTGGAGTTGGTGCGTTCAACGTCATCCAGCTCGAGCACGCCACCGCGCTGATCGCCGGCGCCGAGCAGGCCGGTACGCCGGTCGTGCTGCAGATCAGCGAGAACGCGGTCAAGTACCACGGCGCGCTGAAGCCGATCGGCGTTGCCACGCTGGCCGCAGCGGCCGCCGCGACGGTCCCGGTCGTCGTCCACCTCGACCACGCGATGGACCGCGACCTCGTCACCGAGGCGGTTCAGCTCGGCTTCACCTCGGTCATGTACGACGCCTCGAAACTCGAGTACGCCGACAATGTCGCTGCGACCACCGAGGTGACCAAGTTCTGCCACGACCACGGCGTCTTCGTCGAGGCCGAGATCGGTGAGGTCGGCGGCAAAGACGGCGTCCACGCCCCCGGCGCCCGCACCCGCCCCGACGAGGCAGTCGCCTTCGCCGAAGCCACCGGCGTCGACGCCCTCGCCGTCGCCGTCGGCTCCTCCCACGCCATGACCGAGCGCACTGCCACCCTCGACTTCGCCCTGATCAGCGAGCTGCACGCAGCCGTCGCCGTACCCCTCGTCCTGCACGGCTCCTCCGGTGTAGCCGACCCCGACCTCACCCGCGCCGTCGAAGCCGGCATGACCAAGGTCAACATCGCCACCCACCTCAACAACGTCTTCACCGCCTCGGTCCGCCAAACCTTGACGGACAACCCCACCCTCGTAGACACCCGCAAATACCTGGGCCCCGCCCGAACCGCAGTAGCCACGGAAGTAGCCCGCCTCCTGCGCCTGCTCAAGGCTTAGGGCTAGAGGGTTGCGCTGCCGCGTACCCAGTGGGTGCGGAGGTCGTCGCGGGCGCGGTGGACCTGCTCTCGTACGTCGGGGGCCGGGACCTCGAAGTCTTCGATCAGGCGGGTGAGGGCCAGCTCGAGTGCGGCGACCAGGGCGTCTTCCTCGGTCAGGTCGGACTCGGCGACGGCGCGGAGGCCGGCTGCGAGGGCGGTCAGGCCGGTTCGCTCGTGGTCGGTGAGCTGGAGCGTGAGGTCGGTTCTGGTGGTCACGGCAACTCCTCGTCGGCTTGGTACAGTCATGGTGCCGTGCAACGGCGGTGTTGCACAACAGTCACAGTCGAGGAGCCGGCCGGGATGACCGTGATGGTGGACGAGACGCTGCGTACGGCGACCATCGACGTACTGGCCGAGCATGGCTGGTCCGGGGTCACGCTGGAGCGGGTGGCCGAGAAGGTGGGCCGGTCGCGCGTCACGCTCTGGCGGCAGGGGCTCACGGTCGAGCTGTTGCTGAACTCGCTGCTGGACGCCTTGGCTGAGGACTACCGGGACACGATGTGGCCGGTGCTGGCCGGCTCCGGGACCGGGCGCGAAGGTCTGATCCGGACGCTGGAGGCCTTGTTCGACGTGATCGACCGGCATCTGCCGTTGATGCTCTCGTCGGATCTGGTCTTCCATCAGGAGCAGGCGCGCAGCGGTCCGGTCTCGTTCATCGCCCCGTTCGAGCGGTTCCTCCGCGACGGCGAGGCGGACGGGACGCTGCACCCGCACGGCCGGATCAGTGATGTCGCCGAGGTGCTGATGGTCTCGGCGACCTTCACCTACGTGCACATGCGCGGCCGCCACCACTGGTCCCGGGCCAGGGTCCGCCGGCTGACCCTCGATCTGGTGCTACGCGGTCTGACCCAGCTCTGATGCAACATGACCGTTGCAGAAACTGCAACGATCATGTTTCACTGGTGGAAACCACCGACTGGAGGCTCCGCCATGACTCTTCCGTACGCCGAACCGCTGATCCGCCGCGAACCGCAGCCCCGCGTGATCCCCGAACCGCCGCGCGTGGGCGACCCCGGCGGCGACCCGTGCGGCCTGTGCGACTGGCTGGCGAACTACGAGCAGTCCGAGCACCGGCCGCCGCTGTGGGTCAACGACGACTGGGCGCTGATCCGGTCCACCGACGTCACGATCCCCGGCATCGTCTGGCTGACCACCCGCGCTCACCACGACTCGTTCGCCGATCTGCCGGACCGGCTCGCCATGAGCTACGGTCCGGTGGTCGCGCGGGTCGAGCGCGCGATCCTGGCGCTCGGGGACATCGCCCGGGTGCACATCTACCGTTGGGGCGACGGCTCCGCGCACTTCCACGTGTGGTTCTACCCGAGGCCGCTGGGCATGCTGGAGGCGCGGCGGGAGATGCTTCCGTTGTGGGCCGACCTGATGCCCGCAGCACCCGAGGAGGTTGTGGCCGATGCCGAGCGGAAGATCGCCGCGGCGATGGCGGCGGGCGACTGACGTGCCCACAGCCCAGTCGCAGCCGGGACTCGCGCGCCGCCTAGGTCTGACCGATGCCGTCGCGATCGGCGTCGGCTCGATGGTCGGCGCCGGGGTGTTCGCGGTCTGGCAGCCGGCCGCCCAGGCGGCCGGCTCGGGTCTGCTGATCGGGCTGGTGATCGCCGCAGTCGTTGCCTATTGCAACGCCGTGTCGTCCGCGCAGCTCGCAGCGGTCTATCCGGTTGCCGGTGGCACCTATGTCTACGGCCGAGAGCGGCTGGGGGAGTGGTGGGGATTCGCCGCCGGCTGGTGCTTCGTCATCGGCAAGACCGCGTCGTGTGCCGCGATGGCGCTCACCTTCGCCACGTACGCCGTACCTCTCGACGGCTGGGCACGAAGGCTGGTTGCGTTGCTGGCCGTCGCCGCGCTGGCGGCGGTCAACTATCGCGGCGTGACCAGGACGGCCCGGCTGACCAAGATCCTCGTCACCTGCAGCCTCGCGGTCCTGACGCTCGTCGTGGTACTGCTCGGCACCGGCGGCACCTCCCGCGACCTGCCTGCGATCACGGACACCTCGGTGCACGGCGTCCTGCAGGCGGCGGGCCTGCTGTTCTTCGCCTTCGCCGGCTACGCGCGGATCGCCACGATGGGGGAGGAGGTGCGCGAACCCGAGCGCACCATCCCACGCGCGATCACCATCGCGCTGACGATCGCCATCGTCATCTATCTACTCGTGGCCGTCATGCTCCTGCGCGTCGTCGACCCAGCGACCAGTACGGCGCCACTCGCCGCCGGGGTCGATGCCGCCGGAGCAGCTTGGGCGGTACCCATTGTCCGGGTCGGCGCCGCACTGGCGAGCCTGGGCGCACTCCTGGCCCTCATCACAGGCATCGGCCGGACCACGTTGGCGATGGCCCGCAATCGCGACCTCCCGGGATGGCTGGCTGCCGTCCACCCGCGGTACCAGGTGCCGCATCGGGCGGAGGTCGTGCTCGCCGTGGTCGTCGGCGCCCTCGTCCTCACCACTGACCTTCGCGGCGTGATCGGCTTCTCCTCGTTCGGTGTTCTTCTGTACTACGCCATCGCCAACGCCTCCGCGTTCACCCAGCCGGCCGACCAGCGTCGCTGGCCTCGAGCCGTCAACGTGATCGGCCTGCTGGGTTGCCTCGGGCTCGCGGTCACCTTGCCCTGGCGCTCGGCCGCCGCGGCCGCCGTACTGCTGGGCTTGGCTCTCCTCGTCCGGAAGCTCAGGAAAGATCGCGCCGGATCCGCCAGAAGCTGAAGCCGAGCAGACCGAACGCGAGGAGCAGGAACAGGCCGAACTCGCGCCACTGCAAAGCCCAGAACTTGTCGGCAGTGAAGTACCGGACGTGCTGGCTGTACCCCTCGTCGGCCAACCGCTGGAAGCAGGCTGCGGCCTTGGGTGAGGTCGCCCGCTCACCCGGTCCGTTGGGCTCGCAGTCGATCACCCACTTGGGCAGGGCGGCGACTTTGCCGGACTTGTCGACGGTCTCGTCGGTCAGCTTCCATCCGCCGACGGCATTGATCCCGACTTCGATCTGTTTGATCTCCGCGTCCGGCCCGGGGCCGCTGATCATGAAGCCGCGCAGGTTCTCCGCGGTCGCGACGATGTTCTGGTCGGTCGGTGCCATCAGGTTCGGCCGGATCAGTGTCGGCGCGAGGATCTGCACCAGGATCACCACGGCCAGCGTGACCGCGAGAGCGACGAGAGTACGCCGGATGACGAGGCCGAGCGCGACCCCGAGCGCGAAGGCGAAGACGGCGTACCCGATCGGGACCAGACCACGACCGGAGAACGTCACCGGGAACATGCGCGGCAGGTAGAAGTTCGACTCCTGGCCCGCGTTGATGGCCTTGTCGATCGGGCTCGACCACCAGGTGACGGCCAGGCTGAGTGCGCCGGTGACCACGATCGTGCCCAGCCCGCCGACACCGACCTTCGTGGCCAGCCAGCGCCACCGCGAGATGCTCTGGCCCCAGACCAGCCGATGCGTCCCGGCCTCCAGTTCGCGCGCGATCAACGGTGCGCCCCAGAAAGCGCCGATGATCGGCGGTACGGCGTACAGGAGGGCAAGGCCGACTTGGTAGAGCACCGGACTGAACCGGGCGAACGCGAGGTTCTTGATGAAGTTGTCCGCGAACTGCTGGTAGTCGTCGGCCAGACTGGGCCCGGTCGCCGCGTACACGACGGCGGCCGCGAGCGCCACCGAGGCAATCACGAGGAACTGGACGCGGAACTGCCGCCAGGTCAGCCAGATCATCGCTGCACCTCCAGAACGGGACGCTCGGACTGAACCTCGCGGCCCATGTAGGCCAGCACCAGATCCTCGAGCGTGAGCTGGGTGACCGACCATGACGGATCGAGGATCGGCCGGTCGGTGCGGATCAGGAACGTCGACTGCCGGTCCGTGTGGCTCTCGTTCACCACGTATTGGTCGCCGGGCAATTCCTTCGCCGTACGGCGGGGCCCGGTGAGCCGGTGGTGTGTCGCCAGGAGGGTGTCGATCTCGCCACTGACCTGCACCCGCGAATCAACCAGCACGACCAGGTAGTCACAGGACCGCTCGACATCGGAGACGAGGTGCGAAGACAGCACGACACTGAGCTCCTGCTCGGCCACCGCCTCCATCAGATCCTGCAGAAACTCCCGCCGGGCCAAGGGATCGAGCGCGGCCACCGGCTCGTCGAGGATCAGCAGCTCCGGCCGCTTGGCCAGGCCGAGCGTCAACGCGAGCTGTGCCCGCTGGCCACCGGAAAGCTTCCCGGCCCGCTGTTTCGGATCCAGCCTGAGCCGCTGGATCCGTTGCTGGGCAAGGGAATCGTCCCACTCCGGGTTGAGGTGCGCGCCGAGCCGCAGGTGGTCGGCAACGCTCAGCCGGGCGTAGGTCGGGGTGTCCTGAGCGACGTACCCCACCTTGGCCTGCTGCGTTCCGGCCGGCTGCCCGAGCACCTCGACCGATCCGGTCGTCGGTGACAACATCCCCACCGACAAGTTGAGCAACGTGCTCTTGCCGGCACCGTTCGGCCCGACGAGCCCGACGACATGTCCGGACGGGACCTCGAGGTCACAATCAGTCAGTGCCCACCGGCGGCCGTACTTCTTCCCCAGTCCGTGGGCCTGCAGAGCGGCGTTCACGCTACCCCCTCCTGAGAGGCGGACCGAAAGGTGGTGAGGAACAACGCCTCGATGCTCTCGTCGTCCAGGCCGGCCTTGCGGGCCTTGGTGAGCCAGCGCCGCAGGTCCTGCCGGAGGGGACCGTGCGCGGCGAGCGTGTTGTCGGTGAGGGTGCGCGTCACGAAGGTGCCTCGGCCAGGCTTGGCCTGGACGAGGCCCTCGTGCTCAAGCTCGCGGTATGCCTTGAGCACCGTGTTCGGGTTGATCGCCAGTGCTGCGACCACATCCTTCACGGTCGGCAGCTGGTCCCCCTCCCGCAGCAGGCCGAGCCGGAGCGCATTGCGCACCTGCTGGACGATCTGCTGGTACGGCGACACCCCCGACCGCCCGTCCAGATGGAACTCGATCATCTCCAACCCCATTCATCTAGTTACCTAGTACTATAGGGGTACGGATGAAGTGCCGGTCAAGCCCTGATGGCCTCGTACCTCCGGAGCGCCTCGCGCCGGGCCTCGGCGTGGTCGACGATCGGGGCGGGGTAGCCGTCGGCGCCGCCGTGTTTCCAGGGTTCGTGGGCGGCCTTGCCGGTGAGGTGGCGCAGTTCGGGGATCCAGCGGCGGACGTACTCACCGTCCGGATCGAACTTCAGTCCCTGGCCGACCGGGTTGAAGATCCGGAAGTACGGCGACGCGTCCGCGCCGCAGCCGGCCACCCACTGCCAGTTGAGTGAGTTCGACGCGAGATCGCCGTCCCGCAACGACTGCATGAACCAGCGCGCGCCGTACTTCCAATGCACGTGAAGGTCCTTGACCAGGAACGACGCCACCACCATCCGGACCCGGTTGTGCATGAACCCTTCGATCGCGAGCTGCCGCATCCCCGCGTCGACGAACGGAAACCCGGTCCGCCCCTGCTGCCAGGCCGCGAGCTGGTCGCCAGGTTCGTCGTACGCCATCTTGTCGAACTCACCACGCAACGGCTTCCACGCCGCGTGCGGGTTGCGGGCAAGCAGATCGGCGCAGAACTCACGCCAGGCGAGCTCCCGGCGATACGACTCCGCTCCCGCGCTGCGCTTGCGGGCGAGGTCCGCGAGCATCGTCCGCGGGTGGATCTCGCCGTACTTCAACGGGATCGACATCCGCGAGGTGCTGTCGAGATCCGGCCGGTCGCGGACGTCGTCGTACTGCGCCACGTCGTCGAGATACTCCAGCCAGTGCTGCCGAGCCGCCTCCTCACCAGCCCCTTCCGCGTCACCGTCCGGCAGGTCCTCACTCTCGGCCTGCACCCACTGCACATCCCTCGGAGCCTCAACCGGCTGCCGCCACCCATGCTCGAGCCAGGCCCGGAAGTACGGCGTGAACACCTGATACGGCCGATCCTGCTGATTGAAGATGCGGCCGGGCGCGATCGCGTACGGCGACCCGGTGGCGACCAATGGACAGTTCAATGAGGCTTCAACTTCTTTGTCGCGTTCCTGCCCGTACGGCCCGTGGTCCGCGCTGATGTGAACACTCACCGCACCAACCTCGTCCGCCAGTGCCGGGATCACCGTGACCGGATCACCTGACCGCACCACGAGCCGACCGCCCATCGCCGTCGACAACGCCCGCAGCGAGGCAGCCAGGTGTTCACGCCGAGGATCGCCAGAACGCTTCCAGAGCAACGGATCGACCACGAACACTCCGAGTATGCGGCCGGCACCAGCACTCACGGCGTCCAGCAGCGCCGGGTTGTCACTCAATCGCAGGTCACGCCGGAACCACATCATTGCTGTCACATTCGGCATCCTGAGCCAGTACCCGTGGCAATTGCGGAAGACTTGCTCACATAGGCGACAATGGTTGTCGTGAGCGAGCTGATCGATACCACGGAGATGTACCTGCGGACCGTCTACGAACTCGAGGAAGAAGGCATCCTGCCGCTGCGCGCGCGGATCGCCGAACGGTTGCACCAGTCCGGGCCGACAGTGAGTCAGACGGTGGCGCGGATGGAGCGCGACGGTCTTGTCACGGTCGAGGGGGACCGGCACCTCGAGCTCACCGTCGTCGGTCGGAAGCAGGCTGTCCGGGTGATGCGGAAGCACCGGCTGGCCGAGCGGCTGCTGGTCGACGTGATCGGGCTCGAGTGGGAGGACGTGCACGCCGAGGCCTGCCGCTGGGAGCACGTGATGAGTGACGCGGTCGAGTTGCGGCTGCTGAAGATCCTCGACAACCCGACCGAGTCGCCGTACGGGAACCCGATTCCGGGCCTGGAGGAGCTGCTCACCGACGGCCAGGCCAGCGGGATCGAGGACTTCCGGATCGGTGTCGAGCCGCTGGACAAGGTGCTCGACCAGGCCACCGGGCAGAGCGTGCGGGTGCTGGTCCGGCGGATCGCCGAGCCGGTGCAGACCGACGACAGCGCGATGGCGGTGCTCCGCAAGGCCGGCGCCCTGCCGGGCCGCGAGGTCGACTCCGCCCTCGATGCCGAGGGCGTGCTGGTCGGCAGCCGCGAAGCCGGTGGTGTGATCAGCGACGAGACCGCCGGCCACATCTTCGTCAGCGTGGTCTGAGGCCTCGGCTGAAGTCAAGGGAACGTTAACGCTGAGCACTCGATGCGGTACGACGAGTGCTCAGCGGGTACCGTCTCGCTGAAATGTCCGAAAACGTCATCGACTGGCCGGAGTACCTGCGGGAGTTCCACACCGCGGCCCCGGGCAGCACCGAAGCCCTCCTGTCCCGCGCCACCGCCGGCGACCACACGCCGTACCGATGGCTCGTCCGAGCTGTGTCCGGCGAGGCCCGGCGCGTCCTCGACCTCGCCTGCGGCAACGGGCCGGTGGCCCGCGAGCTGTACGGGCGCTGGGTGGTCGGGGTCGACAACAACGCGGCCCAGCTCGCCGGCGCTCCCGGTCCGAAGGTCCAGGCCGACGCCCTGCACCTGCCGTTCGCGAACGAGGTCTTCGACGTCGTCACGTGTTCGATGGGGCTGATGGTGCTGCAGCCGCTCCCCGACGTACTGGCCGAGGCCGCGCGCGTGCTGCGCCGCGGGGGAGTGCTGGCCGCGATCGTCCCGGCCGTGCGTCCGTTGCGGCGCGGCGACATCCGGACGCTGAGCGGGCTGACCACGCGACTGCGCTCGACCCCGCAGTTCCCGGCCGGTGGTGAGATCACCGAGCTGAAGGACAAGCTCCGGCACGCCGGATTCGACGTGATGGAGAGCCAGCGCGAGCGGTACGTGTACACGGTCCGCGGTGCCGACGACGCCCGCCGGCTCGTGAACGCGCTCTACCTGCCCGGTACGCCGGACGTCCGCCGGGACACCGCGAGTGAGTGGCTCGCGGACCGCGCCGAGTCGAAGGACGGCCTCGAGGTCGCGATCCCGATCCGCCGGATCACCGCCATGCGTGGCAAGGTCGCGCTCACGGGTTGATCTGACCGCCGACCTCGCCCGGCGGGGAAGTAGCGTGTGCCTGTGGGTGCTGCGCTGAGCTGGTCCGTGCGGACCGTGGACCGGGCGCTCGACGGTGAGACGGTCTACCGCGAGCTGCTGGCGGCCGAGCCGGTCGCGTTCTGGCTCGACGGCAGCCTGACCGATCGGGCCGCCCGCCGGATCTCAGTCCTCGGGACCGGCTCCGACGTCCTGATCCGGGACGCCGCCGACGGTGACGTCTTCGCCGAGCTGGCGTCCCTTCTCGCCTCGCACACTGGCGAGCCGCCGGAGATCCTCGACGGCTACTTCAACGGCGGGTACGTCGGCTACTTCGGCTACGAACTGAAGTCGCTCACCGGTGGCACGGCGGCCCATGTCGCCTCGACTCCGGATGCGTTGTGGATCTGGGCGGACCGCTTCGTCGTGATCGACCACGATCGGGACCTGACCCTCCTGGTTGCTGTCGGCCCGGCTCCGAGCGACGAGTGGCTGGATCGCGCCGTCCGGGCAGCCGCCGACTGGTCGATGACCGGGGTGGTCCGCCCGGCGATCGCCGACCTCGATCTGGAAGCACATCTGGAGCTGGACCGACCGTCGTACCTGGCCGCGATCGAGCGCTGCATGACCGCGCTCGAGGCCGGCGAAACGTACGAGGTCTGTCTGACGAACCGGGTCCGGCTCCCCGCCGTACCGGACCCGTTCGGCTTCTTCTGCTGGCAGCGCGCCACGAACCCGGCGCCGTACGCCGCCTTCCTCCGGTACGGCGACCTGGCCGTCGCGAGCTCGTCGCCGGAACGCTTCCTGACCGTGGATGCGGACGGGTGGGCCGAGTGCCGCCCGATCAAGGGGACCGCGCCGCGCGACCTGGATCCGTTCCAGGACCAGGTGGCGGCGAAGGCGCTGGCCGAGGACGAGAAGACGCGCGCCGAGAACCTGATGATCGTCGACCTGATCCGCAACGACCTCGGCCGGGTCAGCCGGCCCGGTTCGGTGCAGGTGCCGCAGTTGATGCAGGTCGAGAGCTACCGCACGGTGCACCAACTGGTCACCACGGTTCGCGGTCAGCTTCGATCCGGCGTGAGCGCGGTCGACGCCGTACGGGCTTGTTTCCCGCCCGGGTCGATGACCGGGGCGCCGAAGATCCGCACGATGGAGCTGCTGGACGAGCTCGAGCCGAGCGCCCGCGGTGTCTATTCGGGTGCCCTCGGGTACCTGACGGTGGACGGCCGGGCGGACCTCAGCGTCGTGATCCGGACGGCGGTCCTCACACCGGACGAGACGGTGATCGGCGCCGGGGGAGCGATCGTGCTCGACTCCGAGCCGGTCGCCGAGTACGACGAAATGGTGCTCAAGGCAACGGCTACGGTCGGCGCCAGGTAAGGGGTGGAGATGGGATTGCAGGTAGCGGACTCGTTCCTGGTGACCGACGGTGCAGTGCGAGGGCTCGACCTGCACCGCAACCGCTTCGTCGGCTCGTGCGCGGCGGTTGGCATCGACGCCGCCCCCTTCTGGGACCAGCAAGTACGACGCCTCCCGGGCTTCGGCCGCTGGTTCCCCCGCTTCGAACTGCACGACACCGGCGAACTCACCGTCCAGCGCCGCCCCGCCCCCACCACCGGCGGCCGGGTCCGGGTAGCCGTCCACGAAGGCCCCGACCCCCGAACCGCCCCCCGCGTCAAAGGCCCCGACCTCGAACTCCTGGGCAAACTCAAAGCCGCCGCCCCGCACCGAGCCGACGAGATCATCCTCCTCGACACCGACGGCACCGTCCTGGAAGCGGCGTACTCCGCCGTCGCCTGGTGGGAAGACAAAACCCTCTGCTTCCCACCCCCCGACCGCCCCCTCCTCCCCTCGGTCACCACCACCCTCCTCCGCCAACTGGCCACCACCCAAGGCGTCGAGGTAGCCAACCGCCCCCGGACCCCCACCGACCTCCAGTCCACCGAAACCTGGCTCATCAACGCCCTCCACGGCATCCGCCCCATCCAGGCCTGGAACGACGGCCCGATCGATCCTCTCCCCGAGTCGGCCGCCGACGACTGGCAGTCCCGCCTCATCGCCCTGGCCCGTCCCGTCTGAGCGCGGACCGCAGGCCCATCACAACTGCACCTCGGCACCCACCCGCACGCTCAGCCGCGGGCAGCCCGCGCGACTGTGATGGCCTGGGCGTCCGCGCTTGATAAATGTGATATCACTTTGCTACCTTCGAGATAGACGAGAGGAGCGGGTGATGGTTGAGGTCGAGGGTGTTGTGGAGATGCCGAAGCCGAAGGTGGCCGAGCGGGTGGCTGCTGAGGTGAACGGGTGGCCGATGGCGGGTGCTGCGTTCGTGCTGGTGGTCGGCGGCGGGGTGCTGTTCAGTGTCGGCGTGGCCAACGGGGCCGGTGCGGCTGTCGTGCTCGGGGTGGCCGCGTTCGTGGTCGGCGCGATTCTGGCTGCTGGGCTGACGCCGGTGCAGCCGGGCCGGGCGCGGGTGTTGCAAATCCTCGGGCGGTACGCCGGGACGCTCCGCACCGACGGACTGCGGTGGGTGAATCCGATCGCCACCAGGCGCGAGGTCTCGACCCGGATCCGGAATCACGAGACAGCCGTTGCCAAGGTCAACGATGCGGACGGGAACCCGATCGAGATCGCGGCGGTCGTGGTCTGGCAGGTGGAGGACACCGCGCAGGCGATGTTCGAGGTGGACGATTTCGTCGAGTTCGTGGCGATCCAGACCGAGACCGCGGTCCGCCACATCGCGAACAGCTACCCGTACGACGTGCACACCGACGAGGGTGGAATGTCGTTGCGGGACAGCACCGACGAGATCACCGAGACCCTGTCGACGGAGATCGGGGCGCGAGTCCAGGCGGCCGGTGTGCATGTCATCGAATCGCGGATCACACACCTTGCCTACGCGCCGGAGATCGCCCAGGCGATGTTGCGCCGGCAGCAGGCCGGTGCGGTGGTCGCGGCGCGGCAGCGGATCGTGGAGGGTGCGGTCGGCATGGTGGAGCTGGCGCTGGATCGGCTGTCGGAGCACAACGTGGTCGAGCTCGACGAGGAGCGCAAGGCGGCCATGGTCAGCAACCTGCTGGTCGTGCTGTGTGGTGACCGCGACGCGCAGCCTGTGGTCAACACCGGTTCGCTCTACCAGTAAGCGGCCGTCATGGCTGCCGAACGTAAGAAGATCCTGCTCCGGCTGGATCCCGCGGTGCACGACGCGCTGGCTCGTTGGGCGGCCGACGACCTGCGCAGCGCCAATGCCCAGATCGAGTATCTGCTCCGCCGGGCGCTGGCCGACGCCGGCCGGCTCCCGTCCGGCGTCGGCAAGATCCGGCGACCCGGCCGCCCAGCCAAGGAGGATGGCGATGATGAGTAGGACGTTACCCAAGCGGCCGGCCCGAGTCGGACCAGCCGCCCCGCCGGAGACGTTGCCGGCTCGAATCTTCTTACTGGCTTACGATCCCGCGAAAGGCCGCCTGACCAACCGGTCGACGCTGGGCAAGACCTTGAGGGCCGCGGCGCTGATCGATCTCCAGCTCCGCGGGAACCTTGCCGACGACAACGGTCGCGCCCAGCTGACCAGGACCGCAGCACCCAAGGACGAGGTCCTGGCCGGTGTCCTCACCGAGATCCGTACGTCGAATCCGCGCAAATGGCGGACCTGGATCGACCGCCGGCAAAGCGCGATCGTTCGCGACATCCGTGACGAACTCGACCGCGCCCAGCTGATCAAGGTCGAATCGCACCGGATCCTCGGCCTGATTCCGGCTCAGCGCATCACCCTGCGCCAACCGCTGGTACGGCGCCAGTTGCTCCAGCGGACGACCGACGTACTGCGACCGGCGCGACTCGTCACCCGGATCGACCTGCGCGATGCGGCGCTCGCCGTACTGGCGTCGACTTCGGACCTGCGCACGGTGATCCCCAAGGAACTGCGCAACCGGCACAAGGATCGCCTGGCCCAGCTGGCGATCCGGATCGGCCCGGTCGCGCCGGCGCTGAAGAAGTCGATCCAGGCCAGCCACAACGCCGCCAGCGGCGGCGGCGGTTGACCCGAGCGCCACCCGTAGTGCTATGGTTCGTTACTCAAGTAATGAACCTATGAACCGAAGAACCCCCGGGAGGGAGGCCGTGGTGTTCGACGAACGCAGCCCGATCTACCTGCAGATCGCCGAGCAGATCAAGAACGACATCGTCACCGGCGCCCTCGCCGAGGACGAGCAGGTGATGTCCACGAACCAGTACGCCGCCTTCTACCGGATCAACCCCGCCACCGCGGCCAAGGGGTTCGCGCAGCTGGTCGACGAGGGTGTGCTCTACAAGAAGCGCGGGATCGGGATGTTCGTCAGCCCGAACGCCCGTGACCTGTTGCGTACCGGTCGCCAGGACGGGTTCTTCGCCGACGTGGTGGATCCGATGATCCGTGAGGCCAAGGCCATCGGCGTACCGCTGCGCGACGTCATTCAGCACATCCGCAAGTACGGAGACTCGTGATGACAGAGCACGCCCTCTCGGTGCACACCGAGAATCTGTCGGTCCGGTTCGCCGGCACACCGGCGCTCGACCGGCTGGACCTGCGACTCGCGCCGGGCAAGATCCACGGACTGCTCGGCCGCAACGGCTCCGGCAAAAGCACGCTGGCCGCGGTCCTGGCCGGGTTCCGGCAACCCGATGAGGGCGAGGTCCGGATCGAAGGCGCCGGAATCGGTACGCCGCTTCCGCCGTACGAGAATGCGGTCGTCACCAGCCGGATCTGCCTGATTCGCGAATCCGGTGACGTGGCCGACAGCCTGCAGGTGCGGCACGCGCTCGCGCTGGCCGCGAGCCTGCGCCCGTACTGGAACGCGGACCTGGCTGGTGAGCTGCTGGATCGGTTCGAAGTGCCGACCAACAAGCGAATGCAGAAGCTCTCCCGCGGTAAGAAGTCCGCGCTGGGCGTCGTCCTCGGCCTGGCCAGCCGGGCCCCGCTGACGATCTTCGACGAGACCTACCTCGGTATGGACGTGCCGTCCCGCGCTGCGTTCTACGACGCACTGATCACGGACTACGCCGAAGTCCCGCGGACGATCGTGTTGTCGACACACCTGGTCAGTGAGGTGAGCACGCTGCTGGAGGATGTGGTCATCCTCGACAACGGCCGGCTCGTCACACAGTCGCCGGTGGATGCGCTCCGCGGTCGAGGCGCATCGATCGTCGGTCCGGCCAAGGTCGTCGACGACTTCACCGCGGAGTTCACCGTCCTCGCCGAGGAGAGACTCGGCGGTACCAAGTCCGCCACGGTCCTCGGCGATCTCCACCCGGCGCTGGTCGCGCAAGCCGCGTCGGCCGGTCTGGAGATCGGGCCGGTCGGCCTGCAGGACCTCTTCGTCCACCTCACCGCCCCGGCATCGAAGGGAGCCCGCTCATGAGCTCTGCCCTTGCTGACCAGACCGCGGAGCTGCCGCCCGGCGTCACCAACGGCCTCCGGCTCCGCCGGGTGCTGACCGCTATGCAGGTTGGCTCGCGCCCGATGGTGCTCGTCTACTGGGGCGTGATGCTGATCGCGTTCATGGTCGGCGGTCTGATCCTTCAGTACCTCACCGACGGCACTGGCAACAGCGTCTGGGACTACGGCACCCAGTCGCCGAAATACTTCTCGATGGCGGTCGGTATCAGCCTCGTCCCGGCGTACGTCAACGCGCTGGTCGCGCAAGGTGTCACCCGGCGGATGTTCTCGGTTGCCGCCGGCATCTTCCTGACGGTTGCAGCGCTGCTGACCGCGGTGATCTGGGTCGTCGGCTACCAGATCGAGCGCGTCGTCTACGACTGGCAGGGCTGGTCGCAAGCGATGGAGAACCGGCACCTCTTCAGCAGTACGTCGGAGGTCGGGCTGATCTTCGCCGAGTTCGCACTGCTGGTCGTCTCGCACGAGGCGACGGGGTGGTTGCTCGGGGTGACCTTCTACCGGCTCGGTTTCTGGCGCGGTCTGGCCATGATCCCGCTGTCGCTGGTCCCCGCGGCGGCGACCGAGTTCCTGCTCGTCGCCCAATGGTTGGGCGGACCTTTGTCGGCGCTCGGCTATCACCGCCCGCCACTCGCGGTCGCCGTACCGGTGGTCGCGATCGTCACCGCGCTCGGTCTGTACGCCGGTTATCGGATCCTGCAACCGATGCCACTGAAACCCGCGAAGGGCTGAGTTATGCACATGCCCTGTGCATAAGTTGGGTGCGTTCTGTGGACGGTTGCGTGCTCGCTGTGGACGACACGCGGATAGTCGCGAGATCACCGGAACTGTTGTCTGGAAAGGGTTGTGCGACCCGGGCCCGCGGCGGTAGAAATGTCGACACGCTGTCTCTCTCGAGGAGCGGCGGGTCGAACGGAAACCGAGGACCCAAGCGGTGGGGATCCCCACCGAGGTAGACCGGTGACGGGGTCTGCCGGTCCCACGGATCTGGCTCGGGAGGCTGGAGACGTCACCTTCCTTCAGCTGTTGGGCCCCTCCGACTCATACTCGGAGGGGCCCCACTTTTTTGGGGACCCCTCCGGTCTCGATAAGTCAGGCAAACGTGATCCGCACCGCCGCCGAGCTACTGGCTGTCACGTGCACCTCGGTACCGCGCGTGGTCGTGACCACCTGGTACGGCGTCGCGCGGCCGTTGAGCGTTACATTGTTGAGCTTCGCGCCGACCGGGAGTACCGCCCCGACCGTGAACTCCGCCTTGAGGTTGTGCACCGTCAGATCGGTCCGCAACTCCTTACCTGCAAGGCGTGCCGCGACATCGACCGAGCCGCGACCCAGCCGGATGTTGCTCCCGGCCACCTTCGCTTGTCCTTCCGGAAGCTGCGGTACGACGGTCACCCGCCCGTGCCCGAGGTCCGGGTCGACGCCGAGCTGCTGGTGGACGACCGGCCACAGAACGCCGTACGCGCCCCAGGCCTGCAGATTCATCGAGCGGTCGTAGAACGGGCGGCCGATGTTCGCCGCGGCGTCCGGTGAGGGAGCGATCTCCGGCATCGCGCCCGGAGTCTCCCAGACCTTCGGATCGAGCTGGATCCGGGCGTTGCCGGTGGTGTAGACCTGCTGCTGGTTCTTGCCGAGACGACCGTAGTTGCCTTCCGCAACGGCCATGATCGAGGTGTTGAGCGAGAAGATGGCGCGCTCGCTCTTCACCTTGGAGACGACCGGATCACAGGACGGCCCAGGGTTGCCGGCAGGATCGGAGGTCGGGCCGGTGCCGGTGTGGAAGAGGCCGAATTCACCTGTGTAGCAAGGCTTTTCGCGTTGCGTAAGAGCAGTTGCGGCGTGTTCAGGTGATGCGAGAGGCGAGGTCGGTTGGCCTGGACGGACCAGCTCGGCCTCCATCGGGGTGACCCCGGTCCAGTGTCGCTGGAAGATCGGGGTGTTGTCGTTGGCCGGGTCAGCGGGGTCGTCGACAGAATCGGCGTACCCGAGGGCCTGCGGCACCCACCACTGCGCCTCGAAGCGGGACTCGAGATCGGTCGCCCGGGCCGTTGCCCACTGCTGAATCTTCCGGTCGTGCCGGGACGCGGCCAGGTCGGCGAGATCGCGCAGACCGCGCGCGAGGTAGACCGTGCTGTCGAGCTTCTCCGCGCCCATGCCGGAACGTTCGACGTTCGCGAGACCTTCGGGCCAGCCGTCGCTGTCTTTGTCGAGTTCGCGGTACACGTACTGCAAGTTCCGGACGCTGAAGTCGTAGAAGTCGTCGCGGAACCGGTCGTCGCCGGTCCAGCGCCAGAGCAGCGCCACGATGCTCGGGAACTTCACCGTCTCGTCGGTATTGCCAGCGCTCTGGTTGGAGCCGAAGTAGACATCGCCGGTCGGGACGATTTCGTGCGCCACCTTGCCGCTTCGCGCGTTCAGCAGGTCGCTGATGTCCCGGAGCGCCTTGAGATGGGCCTTGACCGTGTCGAATTGGCCGGCCGCGACGGCGGCGTACGACGTGTACTCGCCGTCGGTCGCGAAGAGCCACGGATAGTCGGGGAAGCCGGCGCCGAACCAGCGTGCGGTGTCGATCGTGCCAACCGGCGCCGGGTAGTCCCTGCCCTCGTTGACGTCGCGGATCTGCAGGTTGCGAGCCTCCTGGACGGAGTCGGCCAGGTTCTGCTTGCTCCACTCGACACTCTGCTGCAGTAGCCGGTCACCAGGTAGGTCCACTGCAGTCAGCTGGTCGATCTTTTGGCGTGCGGCCGCCTTGGCCTGCAGGAGTTTGCCGGGGTTGCCGAGGGCGCGGTGGTACTCGCGCTGAGCCGCGGCCGGCCCGTCATCCGATCCCGCGACCGCGAACCAGATGGTCCGCTCGCGCCCGGGTTTCAGTGCGACGTCGTACGTGAGTCGCCCGCCGGTGCCCTTGCCCACCAACGAGTCGTCGCACCGGGCCGGCGTCGTACCGTCGGCTGGGCAGATGACGGCCGGGTCCTGTGGGCCGCGGTGGTTCGGGCCGAGTGCGTGGTTCGCCGGACGCAGGGACGATCCGACGTACGCCGCGTAGTCGCGATCACGGAACTGGAGCGAACCGTTGCCATAGGCACCGGTGTCCGGCAGGTTCGCGTCGGCCGCGCTCGGTGTCGTCCAGCCCCAGGGGTACGACGACATGAGTTCGGAGTGGGCGTCGACATCGAGGCTGACTGTTCTCGCCGTCGCCGAGGTCAACGTCAGTCCGACGAGCGTTGCGCGGAGACCGTCCGGCACGAAGTCGGTACGTCGTACCTGCACGGCACCGGAGTAGTCGATCCGGCTGTATCCGTGGCCGCTCGTGTACTTCGCGGCCGTCACGTCCTTGCCCAGCCACTTCCCGTCCAGCCCGAACCACAGACCGTCCAGGAGTTTGATCGGCTGAGTCCAGAAGCCACCCATCTCGCCGCGGATGTGCCACCCGGCGGCCGGATAAAGGCCGGACTCGTCGCCCATCGCGTAAGCCCGATCCCCAACCACCAAAGAGCGCCGATCGGCCAGCCGCGTGGTCTCAGACAGCTCGGCGGGTCGGGTGGTGGGGGAGGAAGGTGGAGTGGGGGAGGCGGGGCGCCCGGCGGTTGCTGATGCCGATCCGGCGAGGAGTGCTGCTGTGGTGAGCAGCCCGATTCCCGTCAGGCGCAGGCTGCCAGTCCGGGGACGGGCGGGTGCGGGTGGGGCGGTGCTGTGAACGAAGGGTCGGGGAGTCATGGCGGGTCCTCCTTCTCCCGGCGATCTCAAGCGCCGGGTCAGCCAGGGGCTGAGCTGCCTCTGACGATCAGTTCGGGGAGCAGCAGGCGTTCGACCGGGCCTGCCGGTGGGTCGGTGAGGACGGTGATCAGTTCGGCGGCGATGTCGTCCATCGGCTGGCGCAGGCTGGTGAGGCCGGGGGAGACGACATCGGCCAAGGGGGAGTCGTCGAAGCCGGTGACGCCGATGTCGACGCCCGGGGTGTGGCCGCGGCGGGTGAGTTCGCGGAGTGTGCCGAGCGCGAGAATGTCGCTCAGGGCAACGATTCCGTCGGGTGGTTGCGGGCTGTCGAGCAGCTGGGCGGCGGCCCGCGCCCCCGCGTCGAGGGTGTCTTCGGGACAGTGCACGGTCAGGCCGGCCGTCGGTAGGTCGAGAGCCTCGCACGCGGTCCGCCAGCCGTCCAGCCGGTCCTCGGCCAAGCCGGAGGTCTTCGGCCACCCGATGAAGGCGATCCGACGCCGCCCGGTCTCGTGCAGATGCCGCACGGCCATGGCGGAGCCGGCCGCACCGTCGACGTCGACCCACGGCCCCGGCTGCGTGGTCTCCTTCCAGACCCGCCCGAACGAGATGAACGGGATCTGCTTCTCCTTCAACCACCCGTGCCGCGGATCCCGCGTCTCGGTCTGCGACAGCACGAACCCGTCAACCAGCCGCCGGGCATGCAGGTCGTCGTACACCGGCATGCCGTCGACACCAGGCGGCGCGGTGAACAACAGGATGTGCCGCCCGGTGCTCTCGGCGGCCGCACACAGGGCGTGCAGGAACTGGTCCATCACCAGATGAGTCCGGTTCGGCCAGCTCGGAACGCAGTACCCGATCAGCTCCACCGCGCTCGTCCGCAGACTGCGGGCGTTACGATTGGGGCGGTAGTTGAGCAGCTCGATCGACCGATTGACCCGCGCAAGCGTGTCCGGCCGCAGCCGATGGGGTGCGTTCAATGCGTTCGACACGGTCTGCACCGAGACCTCCGCGTGCGCAGCAACCTGCTTCAGCGTGGCCACAGCACCCTCCCGCGGGCGTTTGAACGTTAAAACCACCCGCAGTCTCTCTCTAACTGCAGGTGGTGTCAACGCCTTGGCCCGAAAGGTTGCGTCAGGCCGTGTGACCGCCGTCGATGGTGAGTTCGGTGCCGGTGATGTAGGCGCCGTGCGGGCCGGCCAGGTAGGTGATGGCGGCGGCGACCTCGGCGGGAGAGCCGAAGCGGTCGAGAGCCAGGTGGGCGATCTGCGGGTCGGCGTACGGGCCGTCGGCCGGGTTCATGTCGGTGTCGATCGGTCCGGGCTGGACGACGTTCGACGTGATGTTCCGGACGCCGAACTCGCGGGCCAGCGCCTTGCTCAACCCGACCAGCGCGGCCTTGGTCATCGCGTAGAGCGTCATGCCCGGTCCGGTGACCCGGGCGGCCGCGCAGCTGCCGAGGTGGATCAGCCGCCCACCGTCAGCCAGCAACGGCGCTGCCGCCTGGCACGCGGCGTACACCGCACGGACGTTGACGGCCAAGGCGCGATCGATCTCGGCAGCCGAGAACCCCTCGATCGGGCCGATCGCGCCAATCCCGGCGTTGTTGACCAGGATGTCCAGACCGCCGAGCGACCCATGGGCCTCGCGAACGGCGTTGGCGACCACCGTGGCGTCGGTCGCATCGGCCTCGATCGCGAAACCCCGGCGGCCGAGTCGCTCGATCTCCTTCACGATCGTCGCTGCTGCGTCCGCGGAGCTGTGGTAGGTGAAGGCGACGTCGGCGCCGGCCTCGGCGAGGGCGAGTACGGTGGCGGCACCGATACCGCGGCTGCCGCCGGTGACGAGTGCGTTCTTGTTGCTCAGTGCGTTCATGTCTCCAGTTCACGTGATCGGGAGACGGCGTTCTCGCGGGAATACGACACCAGGAACCGACGTCGCATTCTCGCTACACCTCGATGTCGCAAAACCGCTAGCTACTGTCGGCCGGGGCAGGGATGCTGGGTCTTGTGTATGAGTGCAGAGAGCGATGCGTCCGGGCGGTGCAGTCGAAGGATGCACGGTTCGACGGGTGGTTCTTCACCGCGGTGCTGACGACCCGGATCTACTGCCGGCCGAGTTGCCCGGTGGTGCCGCCGAAGGTCAAGAACATGGAGTTCTACCCGAGCGCTGCCGCCGCGCAGCAGGCCGGGTTCCGCGCCTGCAAGCGGTGCCGCCCGGATGCGAGTCCAGGTTCCCCGGAGTGGAACGACCGGGCCGACCTGGTCGCCCGCGCGATGCGGTTGATCGCGGACGGCGTTGTCGACCGCGACGGCGTACCGGGGTTGGCGACGCAGCTCGGCTACAGCGTGCGGCAGGTGCAGCGACAGTTGCTGGCCGAGCTCGGCGCCGGGCCACTCGCGTTGGCTCGTGCCCAACGAGCACAGACTGCACGACTGCTGATCGAGACCAGCGATCTGCAGATGGCCGACGTCGCTTTCGCTGCGGGCTTCTCGAGTGTGCGGACCTTCAACGAGACCGTGCAAGAGGTCTTCGCGCTGTCTCCGACCGAGCTCCGAGGACGACGCGGTACGACGGCGGTCGCGCCCGGCACGATCTCGCTGCGACTCCCGTTCCGCGCACCGCTGACTCCGGACAACCTCTTCGGCCATCTGATCGCAACCGGCGTACCGGGCGTGGAGGAGTGGCGCGACGGTCACTACCGCCGCACGCTGCGACTCCCGCACGGTCACGGTGTCGTCGCGCTCAAGCCGATGCCCGACCACATCGCCTGCCAGCTGTCGCTCACCGATCAGCGTGATCTCTCGATCGCGATCAGCCGGTGCCGCCGGATGCTCGACCTCGATGCGGATCCGATTGCTGTCGACGAGTTGCTCGCCACGGATCCCGTGCTGGCGCCGCTGATCGCGAAGGCGCCCGGCCGACGGGTTCCGCATACGGTCGATGGCGAGGAGTTCGCCGTACGGGCTGTGCTTGGGCAGCAGGTGTCGACGGCGGCTGCGCGGACGCATGCGCATCGGTTGGTTCTGCAGCACGGCGAATCGATCGACGACGCAGCGGGTGGGCTGACGCATCTCTTCCCGACCATGCAGGCGTTGGCTGGGCTGGATCCGGAGACTCTGGCCTTCCCGAAGTCGCGGCGTACGACGCTCACCACGCTGATCGCGACCCTCGCGGCCGGTGAGATCGACCTCGGCGCCGGCGCCGACTGGGACCGGTCTCGTGAGCAGCTCGCCGCGCTGCCGGGGATCGGGCCGTGGACGGTCGAGTCGATCGCGATGCGGGCGCTGGGTGATCCGGATGCGTTCGTGGCCAGCGATCTCGGCATCCGGTACGCCGCGCGCGACCTAGGGTTGCCCGAGGCCCCTAAACCGTTGACCGCGCATGCCCGTGCGTGGCGGCCGTGGCGTGCGTACGCCGTTCAGTACCTGTGGGCGACCGGCGACCACGCCATCAACAAGATCCCGGAATGACTGGAGTGAGCATGCCCGACCTGACCACCGACCGGCTCCTGCTGCGACAGTGGCGCGATGCCGATCGTGAGCCGTTCGCTGCGCTGAACGCGGACCCGGTGGTGATGGAGCACTTCCCTCGACCGGTGACGCGCGAGGAGAGCGATGCCCTGATCGACCGGGCGTCGGCGTCGATCTCCGGCCAGGGCTGGGGGCTGTGGGCGGTGGAGGTGCGGGAGACCGGTGAGTTCATCGGGTTCACCGGCCTGGCGGTGCCGCGTTTCGAGGCCGCGTTCCTGCCCGGTGTGGAAATCGGCTGGCGACTGGCGAAAGGTGCCTGGGGCAACGGCTATGCCACGGAGGCGGCCCTGGCAGCCCTCGACTTCGGCTTCGGTCCGGTCGGCCTGAGTGAGATCCTCTCGTTCACCGCGACCACCAATGTCCCGTCCCAGCGCGTGATGCAGAAAATCGGCATGATCCACGACGAAGCCGGCGACTTCGACCACCCCAACATCCCGGCCGGCCACCGCCTGCAACGCCACGTCCTCTACCGGATCAGCCGATGACGTACGCCGTGATGGACAGCCCGGTCGGCCCCCTCACCATGGTCGCGACCGACACCGGTGAGCTGGCCGGCCTCTACATGGAGCAGCACCGCCATCAACCCCCGATCGAAACCTTCGGCTCCCGCGACGACTCCGTGCTGCCGGCAGTGGCCGAGCAACTCACCGAGTACTTCGACCACGGCCGCACGACCTTCGACGTACCGCTGCGTCTGGCCGGAACGCCTTTCCAGCAACGGGTCTGGACCGCGCTCCAGCACATCCCGTACGGCGAGATCACCACGTACGGCGACCTCGCCCGCGAACTCGGCCTGGTCCCGGGTGCCTCCCGCGCCGTAGGCCTGGCGAACGGCAAGAACCCCGTCAGCATCATCGTCCCCTGCCACCGAGTAGTAGGCGCCACCGGCAAGCTCACCGGCTATGGCGGCGGCCTCCACCGCAAACAAGCCCTCCTCGACCACGAACGAGCCGACGCCCTCTTCTAACGTCCGAACGACCGGAGAGCCCGTCTCCGCTTCTTCGGACGTTACGCCTACCTCCCCGCTAACGTCCGAACGATCGGAGAGCCCGTCTCCGCTTCTTCGGACGTTAGCTTCGCTGGCGACGGGTGGGTTAGCTGGTGCTGTTGGCGGGGTTGTCCAGGCGTTCCAGGGCGGGGGGACCGACCGTTGGGGGATTGCGTTTGATGAAGCGGCGGGCGATCGGCTCGGTGTAGCGGGCGGCCAGAGGGCCGAGGATGACCAGGATCAGCACGTACGCCGTGGCCAGCGGGCCGAGCCGTGGTTCGACGCCGACCGCGAGTCCGGCGATGACGATCGAGAACTCGCCGCGGGCGACGAGCGTTCCACCGGCTCGCCAGCGGCCTGCGGTTCCGACGCCGGCGCGGCGGGCGGCGTACCAGCCCGTCGCGATCTTGGTGAGTGCGGTCAGTACTGCGAGTCCGAGGGCGATGGCGAAGACCGGTGGGATGTCGGCCGGGTCGGTGCTCAGGCCGAAGAAGACGAAGAAGACTGCGGCGAAGAGGTCCCGCAGTGGGCTCAGCAGATTCCGTGCACCGTGCGCGACCTCACCCGACAGTGCGATGCCGACCAGGAACGCGCCGACGGCCGCCGACACCTGCAACTGCTGCGCGATACCCGCGACCAGCAGAGTCAGGCCTAGTACGACGAGCAGCAGCATCTCGGGGTTGTCGGATGAGACTGCCCGGCTGATCACGCGCCCGTAGCGCAGTGCGAGGAACAGAACGATGCTGACCGTGCCGAGCGAGATCAGCAGCGTGATGCTGCCACCGGCCAGGCCGACTCCGGCCAGGAGTGCCGTCAGGATCGGCAGGTAGACGGCCATCGACAGGTCCTCGAGGACCAGAATCCCCAGCACCACAGGCGTTTCGCGGTTACCCAGCCGGCCGAGATCGCCGACCACCTTTGCGATCACGCCGGAGGACGAGATCCAGGTGACACCGCCCAGTGCGACCGCGGCGACCGGACCCCAGCCCAGGAGCAGCGCGACGGCAGCGCCGGGCAAGGCGTTCAGCACGAAGTCGACGATGCCCGACAGATACTGCGTCTTGAGCGTGCTGACCAGATCCGACGCGGTGTACTCGAGACCGAGCAGCAGCAGAAGCAGGATGACGCCGATCTCGGCGCCGGTGGCAACGAACTCCTCACTGGCTGCCAACGGCAACAATCCACCGTGCCCGAAGGCCAGTCCCGCCAGCAGATAAAGGGGAATCGGTGAGAACCCGAACCGGCTCGCGATCCGCCCAAGGATGCCCAGGGCAAGGATGACTGCACCGAGCTCGATCAGCAGCATGGTGATGTCTTCGTGCATCTGGTTCACCCTCCCGCAATCAGATCGGCCACCGCGTCCACACCTTCACGGGTCCCGACGACGACCAGGGTGTCGCCGGTCGCGAACCGGAAGTCCGGCGCCGGCGACGGGGTCGCGCCGGTACGACGCAGCACCGCGACGATCGACGCCCCGGTCCGGCTGCGGGCCTGGGTGTCGCCGAGCGTGCGGCCGCCGTACGGCGACTTGGCGGTGATCGGGATGTGTTCGGTGACGAGGTCGATCTCGATCTCGTTCCGGACCGGGTCGAGCTGTTCGGGAATCAGCAGGTTCGCCAGGGCGGCCGCTTCGCCGGGATCGAGCGGGACCGTGTTCGTGCAGGCGTCGTCGTCCTCGGGATCGTGGAAGCCCAGGTAGCGCCGGCCGTCGTTGCGGACCACCACGGAGACGTGTTTGCCACCGAGGGTGATCAGGTCGTACCGGGTGCCGATCCCGGGCAACGTCGTCTTGGTCGGGTGGGCCTGCTGGTCCATGGTCTTCCCTCTCCTCGGCGCGCAGCGAGATTTAGCTGGCGTCTGCAACCATTGTCTCAAGTCCTGACCAACTTGTCCGCGCTCCGGCTGTGACATGCGCTGCAACCAGGTGCACTGCACCTCGTTGCATAGGTACGCTCACCGCATGGCACTGGAACACGCGATCCTCGTGTCGCTCACCGAGCGGACCGGCTCCGGGTACGAGTTGGCCCGGCGGTTCGACCGGTCGATCGGCTATTTCTGGCCGGCCACCCACCAGCAGATCTACCGGGTGCTGCGCCGGATGGACGAGGCCGGCTGGGTCACCCACACCGAGGTCGCCCAGGAGGGCCGCCCGGACAAGAAGGTCTACCGGATCTCCGACGGCGGCCGGGCCGAGCTCGCCCGCTGGATCGCCGAGCCGGGAGAGGTCGCGATCCTCCGGGACGCCCTCGGGGTGAAGCTCCGGGCAGCCTCGATCGGCGGGGTCGACGCCGTACTGCGTGAGGTCGCTCGGCACCGGGCCGAGCATGCGACCCGGCTCGAGGTGTACCGCGGGATCCAGGCCAAGGACTTCCCCAAGCCGGCCATGCTCAACGGCCGCGAACTGCACCAGTACCTCGTACTACGCGGTGGTATCCGGGCCGAAGAGTCGTTCGTGGCCTGGTGTGACGAAGTGACCGAAGCCCTTCAGGAGGAATCATGACCGCATATCCGCACCTGCTGGAGCCGCTCGACCTCGGTCATGTGGTGCTGCCGAACCGCGTCATCATGGGCTCGATGCACACCGGTCTCGAGGATCGGCTGAGCGATCTGCCCAAGCTTGCGGCGTACTTCGCCGAGCGGGCGCGCGGTGGTGTCGGCCTGATGGTGACCGGCGGCTACGCGCCGAATCGCACCGGCTGGCTGACGCCGTTCGGATCCACGCTCAGTACGCGCCGGCAGGCGCGCAAGCACCGGGTCCTGACTGACGCCGTACACGATGCCGGCGGCAAGATCGCGCTGCAGATCCTGCATGCCGGGCGGTATTCGTACCACCCGTTCAGCGTCTCCGCGTCTGCCCTGAAGGCGCCGATCAACCCGTTCAAACCGCGCGCGTTGTCCGACCGTGGCGTGCGCAAGCAGATCACGGCGTACGTCGACTGTGCCGGGCTGGCGCAGGAGGCCGGGTACGACGGGGTCGAGATCATGGGGTCGGAGGGGTACTTCATCAACCAGTTCCTCGCCGAGCGCACGAACAAGCGCACCGACCGGTGGGGAGGCAGTGCGGAGAACCGCCGCCGGCTCGCGGTCGAGATCGTCCGCCGGGCCCGCGAACGGGTCGGACCGAACTTCCTGATCATCTACCGGCTCTCGATGGCCGACCTGGTCGAGGGCGGGCAGACCTGGGACGAGGTCATTGCCTTGGGCAAGGAGATCGAGGCGGCCGGGGCGTCGATCATCAACACTGGGATCGGCTGGCACGAGGCTCGGGTGCCAACCATCGTCACCTCCGTACCGCGGGCCGCATTCACCAGCGTCACTGCCGCCTTCAAGCCGCATGTGAGCATCCCAGTCGTCACCTCGAACCGGATCAACCTGCCGCAGGTCGCCGAGGAGGTGCTGGCCCGCGGCGACGCCGACCTGATCAGCATGGCCCGCCCGTTCCTGGCCGACCCGGATTGGGTGCGCAAGGCAACGACCGACCGGGCCGACGAGATCAACGTCTGCATCGCCTGTAACCAGGCCTGTCTGGATCACGTGTTCGCCAAGAAGAAGGCGAGCTGCATGGTCAACCCCCGCGCGGCCCGCGAGACCGAGCTCCAGCTGCTGCCGACCCGCAAGGTCAAGCACATCGCGGTCGTCGGCGCCGGACCGGCCGGGCTGGCCGCGGCAGTCACCGCGGCCGAGCGCGGTCATGACGTCGAGCTGTTCGAGGCCGATCAGGAGATCGGTGGCCAGTTCGGGATCGCGCGCCGGATCCCCGGCAAGGAGGAGTTCGCCGAGACGATCCGGTACTACCGGCGCCGCCTCGAGCTCACCGGCGTCAAGGTCCATCTGGGTCACCGGGCGAGCGCCGCGGACCTGGCCGGATTCGACGAGATCGTGCTCGCGACGGGCGTCGTACCGCGGGTGCCTTCGATCCCCGGGATCGACCACCCCAAGGTGCTCTCGTACGTCGAGGTCGTCCGCGAAGGGAAGCCGGTCGGTGACTCGGTCGCGGTGATCGGGGCCGGCGGGATCGGCGTGGATGTCAGCGAGTTCCTGACCACCGTCGACTCACCCACTCTGGATCTCGATGCGTGGAAGGCCGAGTGGGGAGTCGCCGATCCCACGGTCACTCGCGGAGCGCTCGGCGTACCGCATCCGGAAGCGTCACCGCGGCAGGTCTACCTCCTGCAGCGCAAACCCGGCCGCATCGGCGCCGGCCTCGGCAAAACCACCGGCTGGGTGCACCGCGCCGCCCTCAAGAACAAGCAGGTCGAGCAACTCCGCGGCGTCAACTACGAACGCATCGACGACGAAGGCCTGCACCTGACCTTCGGCCCCCAGCGCGAGAAGCCCCGCGTCCTCGCCGTGGACACCATTGTCGTCTGCGCCGGCCAGGAATCCGTCCGCGACCTCGCAGACACCCTCACCGCCTCCGGCCGCCCCGTCCACATCATCGGCGGCGCCGACCTGGCCGCCGAACTGGACGCCAAACGAGCCATCGACCAGGCCACCCGCCTCGCCCTGACCCTGTGATCCACCGCACGAACGACAGCACGTATACGACTACGTAGACCCCGGCGCACGCCTGACGCCCCCGCCGTCGGCGGCGTTTCGGGGGACACCTCCTGTCGTTCGAGCGATCGCCTCGGCCCGCTAGTGCACCTAGTGCGGCACCACCGGGGTGCTCTAGTGCGCGGTGGTCGCTCGGCAGGTGGCTAGTGCAGTGTGTACGGCGTACGCGCACTGGCTGACGAGGGGTGGTTGTGATGACGAAGAGTGTGTTGATCAGTGGTGGTGGGATCGCGGGACCGGCGCTGGCGTTCTGGTTGCGGCGGGCGGGGTTTGTGCCGACGGTCGTGGAGGTTGCCGGCGGTCCGCGGCCGGGTGGGCAGACGGTGGACCTGCGGGGGATCTCCCGCACAGTGGTTGAGCGGATGGGGCTGATGCCCGCGGTTCAGCAGCGGCAGTTGCACGAGCGGGGGTTCGAGTACGTCCGGGCCGATGGGCGGCGGAGCGCGGCGATGCCGGCCGAGCTGTTCGACGGGGCCGGGCCGGTCGCGGAGATCGAGATCCTCCGCGGTGACCTCGCGGAGGTGCTGGCCGAGGCAACGCAAGACGTCGAGTACCTGTATGGCGACTCGGTCGCCCAGCTCGACCAGGATGCGAGCGGGGTCGACGTGACGTTCACCAGCGGAACGCGGCGACGGTTCGACCTGGTCATCGGGGCGGACGGGGTGCACTCGCGGGTTCGTCGGCTCGCCTTCGGGCCGCATGAGCGGTTCGTGCAGCACCTCGGCGGCTACTCGTCGTACTTCACGGTCGAAGCCCCGGAAGACCTCAACCACTGGATGAAGGTCTACACCGCACCCCGTGGGCTCTGGGTCGGCCTGCGGCCCGATCACGATCCGCGGTTCGCCAAGGCCCTGCTGAGCTTCCGATCGCCGGTCATCGACTACGACTACCGCGATATCGCCGCGCAGAAGGAGCTACTCAACCAGCGTTTCAAGGGGCTCGGCTGGCACACGGAACACCTGCTGGCGCAGCTGCCCACCGCGGAGGACTTCTATTTCGACAGCACTAGCCGTGTCGTCGTACCGGAGTGGTCGCAAGGCCGCGTGGCGCTGGTCGGCGACGCCGGCTACTGCGGCTCACCGCTCGCAGGACACGGTACGGCGCTCGCCCTGGTCGGCGCCTACGTCCTCGCCGGTGAACTGGCGACGAACGGTCATCACGAGCACGCGTTCCCGGCGTACCAGCGCAGGATGCAGGCGTACGTCGATCAGCGGATGGAACTGCCACCCGGCGGAATCAAGATGGCGATGCCGATGACCGCGTTCGGCATCCGCTACCGCGACACGATGATCCGGCTGATGACGTCGAGCCCGCTCGCCAGAACCATCGGGAAGGGGAAGCCGGATGCGATCGACCTGCCGGCCTACTCAGATGGCCCACTCCGGATTGCGGCCGAGCAGACCGAGTAGCTGGTCGAACGTGGACGCCGTACCGGAGACCTTGACGCTCCGCTCGAAGGCGGCGCCGGGGCCGCGGGCCGAGTCGGTGTCGGGGATCCGGCGGGCCAGGTCGAGCGCGGCCTCGACCAGGTCGCGCGGCGGGTCGTACGGGAGGCCGATAGCGCGGGCGAGGTCCCACGCGTGCACCACGCAGTCGAGGTGGTGGAAGGTCAGCGCGATCCGGCGCGGGAACGAGCCGTACTCGCGGACCTCCATCAGCCGGTCCAGCGCCCCGCCGTCGGCGAACGCGTCGGCCACGGCGACGTTGGAACGCCGGTACGCACCGGCCGGGTTGTCGCCGAGGCGGCCGCCGGTCCACGTCTGCACGGGCGCGGAGCCGTTGATGGCCGCGGCCGCGAAGCCCTCGTTCTCGCTGACGATGTGCCGGAGCAGTCCGCGCACGGTCCAGTCGGGGCAGGGCGTCGGCAGGCTGAGGTGCTCAGGCCGCACCTGCATGACAACTTCCCCCAGTACTGCGCCGGCGCGCCGATCCAGATCCCGGACGTCCATCCGCGTTCCTCCCATATCCCCTCAGCGAGCATAGGCCGCAGTACCGGTTTTGGCAGGTAATTGAGCAGACCACAAGGGACAACCCGCACCCTCAGGCACACTGGTGATCCGACCGAACCTTTGGAGGCCCCGATGAGCGAGTCGCCCGACGAGCGGTTCCGCACGTTGCCCGCGTCCGTCAAGCTCGAGGACACGATCGCTTCGCACCCCGCGGGCGCGCCGGCAGACCCGGACGAAGGTCGCAATCTCGATCAGGAGCTGGTCATACGCGCCGGCGGCTGAGCCGGGTCAGGCAGGGGCACGGTTGATGGACGAGCCGCCGTACCTGGTGATCGCGGCCGAGCTTCGGCGGCGGATCGAGGCCGGGGAACTGCGCGCGGGGGAGCGGGTGCCGTCGACCCGGAGCCTCGTGCGTGACTTCGGCGTCGCGATGGCCACCGCAACCAAGGCGCTCCGCGCGCTGCAGGACGAGCGCCTCGTGCACGCCAGCCCCGGCATCGGAACCATCGTCGGCCCACCGCCACGCCAACCCCGGACCCGCCCATCACCCGCCCCACGCAACGAGCGCGAGGCCAACCCTGGCGCCCCCTCCAGTCTTGGCGCTGGGGCTGGGCTCGTTCTGGAGCGTGGGCGGGTGGTGCGGATGGGGATCGAGATCGCGGATGCGGAGGGATTGGCTGCGGTGTCGATGCGGCGGATCGCGGCCGAGCTCGGTGTGTCCACGATGGCGCTCTATCGGCATGTCGGCGGCAAGGAGACGCTCGTCCTGCAGATGATCGATACGGCCTTCGGAGAGTTCCCGCTACCTGACCTGTACGGCGATTGGCGCGCCCGGGTGACCGTGGTCGCGCAGACGCAGTGGGCGGCGTACCGGGCGCACCTGTGGCTGGCCGGTGCGGTCAGTGTCGGCCGACCGCAGATCCTTCCGAACGTGCTGCCGCACACCGACGCGCTGCTGGCCGCGTTCAAGTCGTTGGACAAGACGACTGCCATGTACGCCGTCATCAGCGTGTTCGGGTATGTCCGCGGCCTGGCGCAGGCGATGGAGACGGAAGCGCAGGCCGAGCAGGACACCGGGCTCACCGGCGACGACTGGGCCGAGCGGCAGTCCGAGCAGATGGCAGCCGTCATCGCGGCCGGGAATCTGACCGCGTTCCGCGACCTGTTGTCGGACGACTGGGATTTCGACTACGACCTGGACCAGTTGTTCGCGTTCGGCCTCGAACTCATGCTGGACGGACTGGCCGTCAGGCTGTAGCAGCCTTGGCTGCCGCCTTCGCTTCCTTCTTGAAGGCCCGGACCTCGCCGAGTGACTTGGCGTCGACCACATCGGCGATCGAACGGCGTGATCCGCGGTCGCCGTACGAGCCGGCCGCCTCCCGCCAGCCCTTCGGCTCGACGCCGCGCTGCTTGCCCAGCATCGCGAGGAAGATCTTCGCCTTCTGCTCACCGAAACCGGGCAACGCCTTCAGCCGCTTCAGCACCTCGGCGCCGTCCGGCTTCGGACGGCCGGAGGTCCACAGGTTTGCGGTGTCGCCGTCGTAGTTCTCGATGATGTGCTGTGCCAGCGCATGCACGCGGCGGCCCATCGAACCGCCGTACCGGTGGATGGCCGGCGGGGTCACGCACAGCTCCACGAACTCCTCGATGTCGGAGGCGGCGATCTTGTGCAGATCGAACCCGTCCATCCGGTCCGCGATCTTCCGCGGGCCGGCGAACGCGTGCTCCATCGGGTACTGCTGGTCCAGCAGCATCCCGACCAGCAGGGCGAACGGGTCGTCGTTGAGCAGCTTGTCCGCGGCCGGATCCCCGGTCAGGTGCAGTTCGCGCAGCATGGAGTCATCCTGACACGGACTTGAACTTGGCGGCATAGACGCCCGCCTGCTTCGGGGTCAGCTCCCCGGTGACCCGGAGCAGAGTGCTGCCGACAACCGTGTGGTACTCGGTGCCGAGCACCCCGCCGCCCTCGAGGATGCCTTGGATGTACGCCGATCGCTTCTTCGCCACCGCCGGAGTCTCGAACACCTCGACCCGGGCGCCGCAGGCCGTATCCGGCCGCGCGGGATCGGAGCACGCGACGCGCTTGTCGATGACGGTCGCGGCCGAGGTGTAGCTGCCCGGCCGCCCGAGCAGCTTGTTCGGGTCGGTTTCCGCGGTCCACACATGGACCTTCCCCAGGTCCAGCGCTTTCGCGATGGTCGCCGCGTCCTTCGGCGTCGCTTCCGGCGTACTGGGCGGGGCCGACGGCGTTGGTGCAGTGGTCGGCACCGTCGCGGTGGAGCCCGTCGTCGGCGCACTCGACGGCGTACCGCTCGGAGTGCCTGACTCGCCACCGCATGCGGTGAGGGCGACCCCGGCCAGCACGATCACTGCCCACGTACGCGACATCTGTTCCCCCTGACGGTTTGAAGCACCGTACCGCGATAGGGGTCTAGTCCGGAGCTATCGGGCGACGGGGATTCGGGTACGCCACAAGAGATAGACGAAGTATGGCGCCCCGATGAGGGCGGTGAGCAGCCCGGCCGGGATCTGGGCCGGAGCGAGGAGCGTGCGGCCGAGGCTGTCGGAGACGCTCACCAAGACAGCGCCGAGCAGGGCGGAGACCGGGAGGATCCGGCTGTGGTTGCCGCCGACCAGCGCGCGTGCCGCGTGCGGGGCGACCAGTCCGACGAAGCCGACGACGCCGATCGCCGAGACCGCGGCGGCGGTCATCAGGGCCGCACACAACAGCATCAGCAGCCGGGTCCGCTCCAGCCGGACACCGAGGATGCGAGGTACGTCGTCGTTCAGCGCGAGGAGGTCGAGTTCGCGGCGGTGGTGCGCGATCAGCGGGGTGAGCACGAGCAGCCCGATCGCGACCGGGATCACCTGCGGCAGTGTCCGGCCGTAGGTGCTGCCGGAGAGCCAGGTCATCGCGAGGCTGATGTTCCACGGGTCGGTGGCGACGATCATCAGCGTGATGACCGCGGTTGCGGCCGACGAGACGCCGACGCCGATCAGCACCAGCCGGTCGGAGCTCAGCCCGCCACGCCACGAGACCAGATAGACCAGCGCGAACGTCGCCAGTGCGGCGATCGACGCGACACCGGAGAGCAGCCAGATGCTTGCCGACGGCAAGATGATCAAGGTGGCCACGGCGCCGACCCCGGCACCACCCGTGATGCCGAGAATGCCCGGCTCAGCGAGTGGGTTGCGGCAGACAGCCTGTACGGCGGTGCCTGCAATCGCGAGCGCGGCACCGGAGAGCAGCGCGGCGAGCACGCGCGGGAAACGCTGATCGAGGACGTAGGTGATCGCTCGGCCGGACCGGCCGTTGACCCAGTTGGCGATGTCCCCGGTCCGCAGGAACGCATCCCCGGCGAGCATCGCGAAGACTGCGGCGGCCACGACCAGCACGAGCAGCGCAACGGTCACCAGCAGGAAGCGCCGCCGGGTGCGAACGCCCGAGCTGGCGCCGCCGGGTGTCCGGCTTGCGCCGGAGTCGCGGTACCGGCGCGCGAGCCAGACCAGCACGATCGCGCCGACCATCATCGTCATGATGCCGGTCGGGATCTCGACCCCGGCCTGCCCGCCGAACGCAGCCCGCAGGCTGACATCCGACAACAGCACAACCAGTACGCCGGCCAGTCCGGACAGCGGAAGGAGGACGCGGTGCCGGAGCAGACCGGGGACGGCCGGTGCGATCAGTCGCACGAGGACCGGTGCGACCAGTCCGACGAAACCGACCGGTCCGGTCACTGTCACGGCAGCCGCGGACAGCAGCACGGTAATCAAGGTGGTGAGGATGCGGACCCGCCGTACATGCACTCCCAGTACGGCGGCGGTGTCGTCACCGAGCGCAAGGATGTCCAGCTTGGTGGCCAGCAGCAACGAACCGATGATGCCGACAGCAACAATCGGGGCCATCTGGTTGAAGGCGTGCAGGTCGGTCTGGACCAGCGTGCCCGCGCTCCAGGTGAAGATCCCGACGGTCTCCTCGCGGTAGAGCAGCATCAGCAACGTGGTGATGCCGCCCAGTGCCATCGCGACCGCGGACCCGGCCAGGATGAGGCGGGTCGGCCCGGAGGCCCCGCCCGCGGACAACGCCAGGACGAGAACGGCAGCCGCCAGCCCGCCGGCGAACGCGACACCACCGGCCGGAAGAACCGGCAGGTTGATACCGAGTGCCGCCACCACTACAACCGTCAGATACGCCCCTGCATTGACCCCCAACGTGTCGGGCGAGGCGAGTGGGTTGCGGGCCAGCGACTGCAGACCGGCGCCGGCGACCCCGAGGGCGACACCCACCAGGACGCCGGCGAGCAGCCGGGGCAGCCGGGACGCGACGAGAACGTTCGCCGCGTTGTCGGTGCCCTGGCCGAACACCAGTTTGATCAGGTCCCCGGCGCCCACTGCCGAGGTGCCCTGGGTGAGGTGGATCCCGGCCAGGACCACGATCGCGGCCAGCGCGATCAGGAACACCCCGGCGACGCGAATTCGCCGTACCGGCTGCTTCAGCGCCGCCGCGGCCTCGGTCGCCGGGGCGGTGGAGACCTGGGTCAAGACGTGACAGCCTTGACCGCTGCGTCGATGAACTGCTCGGTCGACTTCGGGCCGCCGAACATCCAGATGCCGTCCGGCAGCCGGTGCAGGTTGTTGCTCTTCACGAACGGCAGGTTCTTCCAGATCGCGTTCCCGGCCAGGTCCTTGCCGAACACGTCACCGCCGTCGGCGTCGTTGGCGATGTAGAGGAACTCGCCGTCCTTCAGCTTGGTCAGGCCCTCGAGGTCGGTCGAGGCCAGGCCGTAGTCCTTGTCGCCGCCCTCGGTCCAGGCGTTCTTCAGGCCGAGCTCGTTGCCGACGGCACCGAGCAGCGAACCCGGGGTGTACATCCGGATCGAGATCGTGCTGCCCTGCTTGTACCCGTCGGCCATCGTGAACGGCGTACCGGCCTTGCCCGCGTCGGTGATCTTCTGCTTGCCGTCGGCAAGGGCTTTGTCGAAGTCGGCGTTGATCTGCTTGGCCTGCTCGGTCTTGCCGACGGCACTCGCGGTCAGTTCCAGGTTGGTCTTCATCTGCGGGATCACGTTCTTCGCGTCGGCCGCGTCGACGACCAGGACCGGAACGGCCTTCTCCATCCCGGCGATCGCGCTCGCGGACTCGTCGCTGGTGGTGATCACCAGATCCGGGTTCAGGGCAACGATCGCATCCACGCTGGACTCGCCGCGGGTCCCGACGTCCTTCACCGACGAGTCGAGCTTGGCGGCGGTGACCCAGGCGTTGTAGCCCTTCACGTCGGCGACGCCGACCGGCATCACGCCGACGGAGATCAGGTTCTCGACGACGCCCCACTCGAGGCCGACCACCTTGGTGGCGGGTGCCTTCAGATCGATCTTCTTACCGCGCGAGTCGGTGATCGAGACCGGGCCGGCCGCGGACGTGGTCGGGTCGTCACCGGTGGAGGCGGCGGGCTCGCTGGTCCCGCACGCGGTCAGGGCGAGCAGCGCCGCGGCGACGAAGAGGGTGGTTCGCTTCATGAATGAGTACTTTCAGTTGGTCGGGATGCGGCTGAGGTGCTTGCCGATCGGGCGGGTGCTGACCAGGCCGGTGGCCGGGTCGGTCCCCACCTCGATCGCGATGCCGTAGGTCTCGGACAGCGCGCCGGCGTCCAGTACCTCGGCCGGGGTTCCGGTCGCACGTACTCGCCCCTGATCGAGCAGTGCGATCCGGTCCGCGACCGCTGCGGCCTGGTTGAGGTCGTGCAGGACGACGCCCACCGCGACCCCGTGGTCGTCGGCCAGGTCACGCATCAGGTCGAGGATCTCGATCTGGTAGCGCAGATCGAGAAAAGTGGTCGGCTCGTCGAGCAGCAGGACACCGGTGTCCTGGGCCAGACAGGTCGCGAGCCACACACGTTGCAGTTCGCCGCCGGAGAGTTCGTCGACCGCGCGATCGGCCATCCGGGTGACCCCGGTGACCTCCATCGCGTGCTCGATCGCCCGGTGCCCGTCCGGATCGTCACCGCGCCAGCGGCCTCGGTGCGGGTGGCGCCCGTACCCGACGACGTCGCGGACGCTGACCCCGTTCGGGGTCGGCCGCGACTGCGAGAGCAACGTCACCTTGCGAGCGAACTCCTTGGCCGACAAGGCGAGCGCGTTCCCGCCGTCGGGGAACGTGATGCTGCCGGACTCCGGCTGGTGCAGCCGGGCCAGCGCCCGGAGCAGGGTCGACTTGCCGCTGCCGTTGGGTCCGACCAGCGCGGTCACACTGGCCGCCTCGATCCGCAGCGACGCACCGTCGACCACGCGAACGCCGTGATACCCCAGGCGCAGGTCATCGCCTGCGAGCCCTCTGACGTCCTCACCGGCTTCGCGCATGGCCGAAGCATAGCCTTACCTAACCTGGCAGCAATATCGCTTGTTCGGTGCCTCACAGGCGATGCCGGGCCCGCTACGCTGAGTGCTGACGAGCTCTAGTGGAGGTGGCGATGGAGCCGGTGTTCGCACCTGGTGTGCCGGAAGCGGTACGGCGGTTGTACGGGCATCGGCCGGAGTTGTTCGTGGCTGCGGACGCGCCGCGGCCGAAGCGGCAGACGTGGTGGTCGGTGGCGCCGGCGAACACGGCGGGGCAACTGCTGGTGTGGGTCGCGGTCTGGGTGGGCGGGTGGCTGCTGGCCGTGATCATCATGGCGGGCACGTTGCCGGCCCAGGTCGCGGTGTGGATCTCCGTCGCGCTGGCGGCGATCGCCGTACTCGCGACCGGCGGGGTGCTGGTCAAGTCGATGATCGAGGACCGGGGACACAAGGCGGTCCGGGTGCAGCACGGGTCCTACCTGCTGCCGGAGGACTTCGACGACGCGGCGGCGCGGATGCTGGGCCGGGCGCAGCGCGCGGTGAGAACGGTGCTTGAGGCAACGGTTACCCGCCGCGGCCTACTCGACGACATGCAGAACGAACTGGTCCTGCCCGAGCAACTGTGGGACATCGCGCAGGTGCTTCGCGAGCACACGGTCCTCCGCGCGCGGCAGCGCGATGTCGCCCGCGGGATGGCGACCGCCGAGCTCGACACCGTCCTCGGTCCACAGCGCCGCGCACTCGCCCTGTCGGTCGCAGCCATCGAACGCAAGGTCGACCTGATCGAGCAGTACGCCCACCGCGTTCGCACCGCCGACGCCGCCCTGCGCGCCGAGGCTGCCCTCGGCGACGGCGACCGCTACATCGAGCTCCTCGCCCGCACCGAACCGGTCGGCGACACCACCCTCGTCCAAGGCTTCGCCGACGAGGCCAGCGCTCTCCAGGACACCTTCACCCGTTCCATCAACGCAGCCCGCGACGCCGGCCGCACCCTCGCCCTCCCCGAGAGCTGAGCTGTCGCCAAGGACACGTACTAGTCGGCGCTCGCCACTTCGCCACGCCTGGATCCGCGCCGGCCAGCTCCGATTGGCGGACTACTACGTGTCGTTACCGACGCTGCAGGAGCTCGGCCTCAGCTTCGGCCGACAGGCCGATGTCCAGGGCGGGCTCACCGCGGTCGCGGTCCCAGGCGAGGAGGTCGGTGAGGGTCTGCTTCAGCGGGGTGACCGGCATGCCGGCCGCGCGGGCCTTCGACGGGTCACGGCGGCGGGCGGGCCATACCTCCTCAGGCTCGAGCAGCGGGAAACGGTCCGGTACGGCGGCTCTCGGGATCTGCACGAGTTCGACCGAGCTACCGGCGATCTCGGCCGCCGTGGTGATCAGTTCACCGAGAGTGCTCTCCGGGCCGATCGCGTTGAACGCACCTGGCCGGTCGTCGGTGATCAGCTGCACCACGAGTCGCCCGAGGTCCCGGCTGTCGATGAACTGCAGTGGCTGCTCAGGTGAGGTCGGCACGGCAACCCGCCCGCCCCGCGCACCCCGCCGTACCCAGTAGACAGCCGTGTCACTCGAGTCGCCCGGGCCGGTCACGCGCCCCGGACGCACGAGGGTCGCGCGGTCGCCGTACCGCTCCAGGACGTCGTCCTCGCAGGCGACCTTGCACCGCCCGTACGTCTCATTCGTGAGCACGTCGGCAGCGCGTAGGGGAGCTTGCCGGGGCGCGTCCTCGGTCGCACCGGCCGGCAGATTCCGCACATAGACCGCGTGACTCGACACGAACACGTACCGCCCGACGCGATCACCGAGCACATCCATCGCCTCGTCGACCTGCTTGCTCTGGTACCCGCTGAGATCGACGACGGCGTCCCACTCACCGGACCGCAGGGCCGCGTAGTCGCCGGTCTCTCGATCACCGACCAGCTGCACCACCTCACCCGGCAGCGCCGTCCCACTCAACCCCCGGCTGAACGACGTCACCTCCGCCCCGTGCGCCAGCGCATCCTCCACAACCGCGCGCCCGACAAACCCGTTCCCGCCCAACGTCAGAATCCGCATCCGGTGACGTTAGTCCGCCGCCACGGCTCCTGCGACCGAATTGTCCCCGTAAGGACAGGACGTATACCCGCGGCAGGCCCCGCCGCCGCGCTCAAGCAGGTCGCTGGAGCGGTCCAGAGGGCGTATACGTCCTGTCGTTCGGGTGGTGGTGCCCCCTAGGCTCGACCCCATGATGGAGCGGACTGTGGTTGTTGCCGGGGGCACCGGTGGGTTGGGGCGCGCGGTCGTGGCGGGCTTTCTCGCGAGTGGGTGGCGGGTGGTGGTGCCGGGGCGGTCGGAGGAGTCGCTGGAGCGGCTCGGGGCGGATCCGGCGCTGACGCCGATCGTGGCTGATCCGTTCGATCCGGCCGGGGTGGCCGATGTGGTTGCGCTGGCCACTTCGGAGCTCGGGGCGCCGGTGCGGGCGCTGGTGAACCTGGTGGGTGGGTTCGCGTCGGGAGCGCGGGTGCACGAGACGCCGATCGAGCAGTTCGAGGACCAGTTCCGGCTCAACCTGCGACCGACGTACCTGATCACCCAGGCGGTCCTCCCGCACCTGATCGCGGGCGGTGGTGGAGCAATCGTTTGTACGTCGAGCCGGGCGGCGCAGCGGCCGTTCTCCGGGGCGGCGGGGTACATCTCGGCCAAGGCCGCAATCCTCGCCTTCGCCGACGCGCTGCACGTGGAGTACGCCAAGGACGGCATCCGGGTGAACACGGTCGTGCCCGGAACCATCGACACCGCGGCCAACCGCAGCGCCATGCCGAACGCCGACACCAGCGGCTGGACGGCCCCCGAGAAGATCGCCGGTGTCATCCGGGCGCTGGTCGAAACCGAGGGATTTGCCGGCGGTCATCACCCCGTATGACAACCGAATCACCCTGTAACACGTCTGGAGATGTAGAGGTGTGGTCCAACGATGCACACTGACTGGGGACGGCGACAGGGGAGTCGATGGGGAGACACTCGCACCAGGCGGTCACACGGACACGCTCAGTGCCGAAGGTGCTGGGCCTGACCCTGCTGGGTGCGTTGCTGCCCGGAATCGGGCTGATCCTCGGCGGCCGCCGGAAGATCGGTGCGTTCGTCCTCACCATCACCCTCGGGCTGGTCGGCCTCGGCGCGTACGTCGGTCTGACCCGGCGCGACGAAGTTCTGACCGCCGCGGTCGATCCGAGCTGGCTGCTGACCACCTCGGTCACGATCGCGGCGATCGCGCTGCTCTGGATCATCGTGATCGTCGCCTCGCACCGATCGTTGCGTCCGGCAACGGGCCGGGCCGGTGGCCGGGCGATCGGCGCGACCTTCGTCGGGGTCCTCTGCTTCGCGATCGCAGCCCCGACGGCCTTCGCCGTGCAGACCGTCCTGGCGCAGCGGACGCTGGTGCAGGATGTGTTCGTCGCGCAGGGCGAGAGCAAGAGCGCCACCCGGCCCAAGACGGTGAACGTCAAGGACCCGTGGGAGGACAAGCCGCGGCTCAACCTGCTGCTGCTCGGTGGTGACGACGCCCCGAGCCGGGAGGGCGTCCGCACCGACACGGTGATCGTGGCGAGTATCGACACCAAGACCGGTAACACGTCGCTGATCTCGATGCCGCGGCAGCTCACCTTCATGCCGTTCCCGAAGGACTCGCCGTTGTACAAGAAGTATCCGAACGGGTTCGGCAAGGAAGGGCTCAGCCTGGAAGGCCGGCTGGAGTGGATGCTGACCGCGATGTACCAGAACATCCCGGACGCGCACCCCGGCATCCTCGGTCCCTCCGACAACGAGGGCGCCGACGTACTGAAGCAGTCGGTCGGTGAGGCGACCGGGCTGAAGATCGACTACTACCTGCAGGTGAATCTGACCGGCTTCCCTGAGCTCGTGAACGCGCTCGGCGGGATCACCGTCAACGTCAATGAGCGGGTGGCGATGGGTGGGGTCAGCAGTGCGCACATCCCGCCGAAGGAGTGGATCGAGCCCGGCCCGAATCAGCACCTGGACGGGCGGCACGCGCTCTGGTTCGCCCGCGGCCGGTACAACGCCGACGACGATCAGCGGCAGATCCGCCAGCGCTGCACGATCAAGGCGATGGTCGACGCGGCCGACCCGGCGACGCTTGTCACGAAGTACCAGGCGATCGCGAAGGCCGGTCAGCACCTGCTCCGGACCGATATCCCGCAGGAGCTCCTGCCGGCGCTGGTTCAGCTCGCGCTCAAGGTCAAGTCGGGCACGGTCGCGAACATCAACCTTGATGTCTCGAAGCTGAAGATGAAGTACCTGCACCCTGACTACGAGGGGATGCGCGAGGCGATCGAGAAGGCGCTAGAGCAGCCGGCCCCGCCCGCGACGCCGCCGGGTAAGACCTCGCCGAAGACTCCGAAGACCCCTAAGACACCTTCGGATACCAAGACCACGCCGCCGCCGACGCAGAACCTCGTCGACGCCTGCGCCTACCAGCCGGACGGCGACCAGCCGAGCTGAGTCAGCCGACCGGGATGTCCCGGCCGAAGAGCGCTTTGGCCACCGAGGCGAGGTGCGGCGTGAGGTCGGCCTCGGTGGCCTTGGTGAGGCTGGGGGTGCCGACGGCGGTGCGGAGGATGCCGATGCCGAGCAGCCAGGCGCCGAAGAGCTCGGTCCGCAGATCCTTGTCCTCGTTGCCCTCGGCAAGCTCTGAGAGGACACCGAGGTAGCCGTCGCAGACCTGCTGGCGGACGCGGTCGCGCATGTCCTCGTGACTGGCCGAGCGCAGCATCGCGATCAGCGGATGCTCCCCGGCGTACTCCGCCCAGTCCTCGAAGACCAGCTGGCGCAGGAGTTTGGCCGGCAGCTCCTCGACCGGGCCGTCCGGGAGTACGACGGCCTCCTGTGAGGTGGCCATGGCCTCGCCGAACAGGCCTGACTTGGAACCGAAGTACCGGAACACGAGGGCCGCGTCCACCCCGACATCTCCGGCGACGTCGCGGACCGAGGTCCCGTCGTACCCATCGCGGGCGAAGCGCAGCCGCGCGCACTCCAGCAACCGGGCCCGGGTCGCCTCCCGGTCCCGCTTCCGCCCAGGCTGCTCGGTCATCCGGCCTCCAAGTCATCGAGTGTTGACATCGTACCCGTCGGCTGCCTAGCCTCTAAGTCACCGATCGATGACTTGAGGAGTGGGCTGATGCGCGACGTGGTGGTAGCCGGCGGTACGACGGGGATGGGGCGCGAGATCGCGCTGCACTACCTGCGGCAAGGGGCGCGGGTGACGGTGATCGGCAGTACGCCGGAGCGCGGGCGGACGTTTCTGGACGACACCGCCGGGTCGCCGGGGGAGGCGGCGTTCGTGGCCGCGGACCTGCTGTCGATCGCGGAGAACCGGCGGGTGATCACGGAGATCGAGAGCCGGCACGAATCGCTCGATGCGTTGGTGCTGACCGCGATGCTCCCGTTCATGAAGCGGCGGGAGACGGTGGACGGGCTGGAGGCGACGTTCGTTCTCTACTACCTGAGCCGCTTCCTGCTGAGCTACGGCCTGACCGACCTGCTGGAACGCGGCCAGACGCCGATCATCACGAACATCGGCGCAACGGGGATCACCAAGGGCGCAGTGCAATGGGACGACCTGCAGAGCACCCGGAAGTACAGCGTCGTGCGGACCGTCATGGCAAACGGCCGGGCGAACGACCTGCTGCCGATTCACTATCTGCAGAACCACCCGGACGGACGGACCAAGTACTTCGGCGTCCAACCGCCGTACACGCGCTCGGGGACCAACCACCTCCCGCAGCCGTTCCGGACCGTCAGCCGGGTGCTCGGGGCGATGTTCGCCAAGCCGCCGGCCGAGAGCGTGCGGGACACGCTCGCGGTGATGGACGCACAGCCCGCCGACCGGCTGATCCTGCGAGCGGTCGGTACGCCGGTCGATCCGGGGCTCCCGACCTTCGACCCGGCGAACGCGCGCCGGTTGTACGAGTTGACCGCGCCACTGATCGCCGAATCTCTGCGCGGATGAGTGTCGATCTGGCGTTCGGTCGCTCGACGTGAGAGTAAGAGACCGACCGAAAGGACAGCCATGCGCTACATGATCATCAACAAGGCCGACGCGGACAGCGAAGCCGGCAAGTTCCCGGCGCCCTCCGTGATGGAGGGTGTCGGCCAGGTCGTCGAAGACCTCTCGAAGGCCGGCGTCCTCCTGTTCGCCGAAGGAGTTCACCGCAGCTCCCTAGGAGCCCGAGTCCAGGTCGCCGACGGCCGCCGTACCGTCACCGACGGCCCCTTCGCCGAAACCAAGGAACTCATCGGCGGCGTGATGGTCGTCGAGGTCCGCTCCCGCGACGAAGCCATCGAATGGGCCGCCCGCCTGGCCGAAGCCCTCGGCAACGAGGTAGAAGTCCGCCGAGTAGTAGAAGAAGCCGACTTCGCCCCCACCTCCGACCTCTACACCCCCTAATCCACCCACCACCCAACCCGCCATCTGCACCCCAGGCGCCCACCACCTTCACCCCAACCACACGCCGACCACCTTCAACCGCCCCGCGTACCCGCCACCTCAACCACCCGCGCGAGCCACCCCCGTCCACGCCCGCCAGGCACCTCCTCAGCCACAGGCCCGGGGCTTGGATCCACAACAGACGGCCGCCGCGGCGGGTCGCACCTGCCACGCTCCCGGCCGCATCTGCAGGGCGGAGGCAGGCGACCATGCGGCCGAGAGTGTGGGTGCCTGGTGCTCGCCGCTCCGGCCGTCTGTTGTGAACGCAGAGCCTGCCGACTGTGGTTGAGGTGGTGGGTGGTTGGTGTGGGGGTCGTGGGTGCCGACTGTGGTTGAGGTGGTGGGTGCCGGCGTAAGGGTGGGTGGCTGCCGACTGTGGGTGGGTGGCTGGGGCGGTTGAGGTGGTGGGTGGTGCCTGGCGGGTGTGGGTGGCTGGGGTGCTGTGGTGGTTGCTGTTTGGGGTGGGGTGGGGTTTTATCGCGGGGTGACGGATGTGCACGGGGCGATTGATGCGGTGTGGCGGATCGAGTCGGCGCGGATTGTGGCGGGCGTGGCTCGGATTGTGCGGGATGTGGGGCTGGCTGAGGAGCTGGCGGGGGATGCGTTGGTGGCGGCGCTCGAGCAGTGGCCGGAGTCCGGCGTACCGAACAACCCGGGTGCCTGGTTGATGGCGATTGCCAAGCGGCGGGCGATCGACCTGATCCGGCGCAAGGAGACGTACCAGCGGAAGCTTGCCGAGATGGGGCATGAGCTGGAGATCGACGGGGAGAGCGTCGAGGACGACGTGGAGGCGATTCTCGAGGATCACATCGAGGACGACCTGCTGCGGCTGGTGTTCACGGCGTGCCATCCGGTGTTGACGATGGATGCTCGGGTGACGTTGACGCTGAAGTTGCTGGGTGGGTTGAAGACTGATGAGATCGCGCGCGCGTTCCTGGCGCCGGAGTCGACGATCGCGCAGCGGATCGTGCGGGCGAAGCGCAATCTCGCCAAGGCTGGGGTGGAGTTCGAGGTGCCGGCTGGGCCGGAGTTGCTCGATCGGTTGGGCAGCGTGCTCGAGGTTGTCTACCTGATCTACAACGAGGGCTACTCCGCGACCGCTGGCGACGACTGGATGCGGCCGGCGCTGTGTAATGAGGCGATGCGGCTCGGCCGGTTGCTGGTCGAGCTGATGCCGGAGGAACCCGAGGTCCTCGGACTGCTCGCCCTGATGGAGCTGCAGTCGTCGCGTGCGAACGCCCGGGTCGGCCCGGACGGTGAGCCTGTGCTCCTTCTGGAGCAGGATCGCCGTCGCTGGGACCGTCTCCTGATCAACCGCGGTCTGGCCGGTCTCGACCGTGCCTGGGCTCTCGATAAACCGCCCGGCGCGTACCTCCTGCAGGCCGCGATCGCCGCCTGCCACGCCCGCGCCACCGACCCCGACGACACGGACTGGGCCCGCATCGCCGGCCTGTACGCCGTACTCGCGCAGCTCGTCCCGTCGCCGGTCGTCGAACTCAACCGCGCGGTCGCGATCTCGATGGCGTTCGGTCCCGAACAGGGGCTGGCGGCGGTCGACGTACTCGCCGATGAGCCGTCCCTGAAGGACTACCACCTGCTGCCGAGTGTGCGCGGTGACCTGCTCTTCAAACTCGGCCGCCTCGACGAGGCCCGCAAGGAGTTCGAGAAGGCCGCCGGCCTCACCCGCAACGAACGCGAACGCACCCTTCTGCTCGAGCGCGCGGCCTCCTGCTGACAGACCACAGCCCGGGAGCCCCTTGCAGCGGAGGCTCCCGGGCTGGGGAGGGGTCTTACCAGATCTGGTTCACGCGGCTGCGCTCGGCGGAGTTCGGCCACGCGTTGGTGCAGGACGGGCCGGGCCCGCCACCGGACATCAACTCCGAGCACGGGCCAGAGTAGTGGTCCGGAAGGCCAAGAACGTGCCCGGTCTCGTGCGAGGTGATCCGGGTCGAGTCGTACTGCTGGGCCTGGCGGTAGTCGATGAAGATGAACCCGTGACCGCGCCCGTCGGTCGAGGCGTACGAACCGCGGGAGCTGTTGCCCTCGCGGTAGTAGAAGTCGCCGCCGCTGCTGACCTCGGCGAGGCGGACATCGGTGACGGACGAGTTCCAGATCTGCGTGCTCCGGTTGATCTGGGTCCGGAACGTCGGCGCGTTCACCCGGTAGGTGACGGTGACCGCGGCCAGCTTCTGGCCGGCCTTCGCCGCCTTGGCGTGCTTGGCGAGGGCGGACTTCATGACCGCGTCGTAGAACGCCTTGTTGGCGGCCACGTCTTCGGGCGATCCGGTGTACGACGACACGGTGGTCGGCGCGGCCTCCGGGACCGGTGCGGCGCTGGCGGACGTCACCGGCACGGCAAGTGCAGTGGCGAGTACGGCGAGGGATGTCAGGGCATGACGGTAGGACATGGGCGGGCCTCACTCCGTTGGGGCGGCGGATACGAATAGCGACCGGGGGACTACCTGTCGCTACATCTCCGGAGAATGCCAAACCTGTTCGCTGTCTGCATCCCCTCGCCGCCAACACAGGGGATAACCCGCACAATTCACCGCCGCCCCGCGAAAAACCCGCGATCCCGCATCGCCAAGGCAAGGGGATAACACCAACGGATAACCCGCGCGCTTACCCCTTCTGAGCCCTTGTGAAGGGGGGAGAAGGGGCAACGCCGGGGGATATCCGTCGGGCTACTTGGAGCGGGTGGCCAGCCAGGCGGCTGCGCCGGCACCGAGCAGTACGGCGCCTCCGACGGCGGCCGTGGTCTTGGGGTGCTGCTTCGTGAGCGCGGGGACCTGGGTCGCGGTGTCCTTGACGCGGAGACCGGCGTACCCGGCGTTGGTGCGGATCCGCTCACCGGCGATGCCGGCGTTCGCCTTCACTCGGCTGCCTGCCTCCGCGGCCGACTCCTTCAGGCGGCGTGGCACGTTCAGTTGGTGGGTGAGTTCCTGGACGGTGTCGGCCAGGTGCTGACGGGTCTGCTCGAGCTCGAGGCGCAAGGCCTCGGTCTCGGAGATGTCGTCGCGGTGCTTCATGAGGTGAGAGTCCCTTCCGGGTGATGGCCTCTGAGGGCTTCGATGTCCTCGTGGACACCCTCGACGGCACGTTGCGGAATGGGCGGAGTAGCTTGGCTGACATGACGCTTGCCCAGCAGCGCCGCGACCGCGGCGACGGCGAACAGCACGACGGCGACGATCAGTGCCGCCAGCCAGGCAGGTAGTACGACGGCGAGCCCGCAGATGGCCGCTGCGATCAGCGCGCCGAGCCCGTAGAGAGCGATCGTTCCGGCCCCACCGAACAGGCCGATACCGACACCGGCCTCCTTGCCCTTGTCCTTCAGCTCGGCCTTGGCCAGCTGCAACTCGTCCCGAACCAGCCGGCTCACATCGCTGGTCAGGTCACTCACCAGCGCGCCGACGTGCTCCTTCTGTACGACGTCTGAACGCGTGCTCATCCTCGGCCTCCCGTGATCGGCTCTCACGCCCAGTACCCAACTGGTTAGGTTGTGAACATGGACCAGACCGCCCTGAACGAGCTCATCCGCCGGTTCTTCGACGCCTTCGTCTCCGGCCCCGACTGCGACGAGCGGCTGGACGCCCTGCCGGAGCTCTTCATTCCGCAGGCCGTCATCGTGCGGACCTGCGGCAGCGAGCCACTGGCTTACACGGTCGACGAGTTCATCGCGCCCCGCCGTGCGCTCCTCACCGGCGGCACGCTCACCGGCTTCCGCGAGTGGGCGCTGGACGGCCGCCTCGACATCTTCGGCGATATCGCGCACTGGTACGGCGCCTATGCCAAGGAAGGCAGTCAGGACGGCGTCGCCTTCACCGGCCGCGGGATGAAGACGATGCAGTTCGTCCGGACCACCGCCGGTTGGCGGATCAGCGCTGCCGCCTGGGACGACGAGCGTCCAGGTGTCGCTATGTCGTGAGCATGATCGTCAACAGTTGATCACTGATGACGACTGTTGAGTTGAGGGTCACCACGGCACGGTTCCCCGCTACCGCCAGGGTGGCGGGCAGCGTCGTACCGGCGTGGGTGACGGTGACCGCGGTGGCTGGGCGGGCGGTTTCGAAGGCGAGGGTCTTCAGGCGCAGGCTGCCGTGCCGGACGTCCACGGTCGCCGTCTGCGAGGTCGCCGTACGGGTCTGGTGATAGCGGCCCCAGCCCTCAGCGGCCGTGAACGCGCAGGCGAACTCCTCAGGAGTGAGTCGCGGCGCGAACCCCAGATGACCGCGCGGCCCGTGGTACTCGTAGCCGCAGGCGGCCAGGTAGGTCCCGAAGCTCATCATCGCCCGCGCGTAGTGGTCGCTGGCCTCGATCTCGTTGTAGGGATTGCGTTTCTCGCCCCGATGCCGGTCGTAGATCGCCCGTGACACCGCCAGCCCTTCGGCCGTCATCCCTTCTGCGAACAGCTGCGCCGCGAACTGCCACTCCTGCCCGGTCCACACCTCGTTGAAGTACGGATGCCCACCCGCCTCGGTGGATCCGCCGTTCGGCCAGGCGACCATGATCGTGCCCGGTTCGTTGGCCGTCGTGTACACGCGGCCGGCGGGGAGGCCTGGCGGCCGGTACGCCGCTGGGTTCGGCTGGAAGTTGTTGCGGTACAGGCTCGTCAATGCCGTGCGCGCCTTGTCCGCCGCGAACACCCGCGGCAGTCCGAGCTGAGCGGCGTACGTCTGCCCGTACATCTGGTCCACGAACACACCCCGGTTCGTGTTCGCCGCCGCGGGCGCCCCGTCGACCTTCTGCACGTAGTAGCCGTAGGTCCCGTTCCACAACGATCCGTTCAGGTACGACGATCCGCGGTCGGCGATCGTGGTGTACCGGGTGGCCGCCGCGGTGTCACCCATCTCGGTCGCCATCGCGGACGCGGCCCGCAGCGCGGCGACGTACAGGCCGCTCAGCCATGGGATCTCGCCGAACCACTCGGTGTCCAAGGTGTTCCACTGCCCACCGCGGAAGATGCCGTCCTGGTCGGATCCGTCCCGCGCCGAGATCACGTACTCGACCGAGGTCTTCACCTTCGCCCAGACCCGGGTCAGGAACGCGGCGTCCGGAGCCATCTGGTGTTCGCGATAGATCCGCAGGATCGTGCCGCAGTGGCCGTCCGCGAACGACGAGGCCGCGTCACTCGACTCACCGCGGTTCGCGATCTCGCCGGTGGGTTTGTAGGCGATACCGAGGTCGACGCGCTCGCGGGTGTCGCGTTCGAGGTCGGGGAACAGTCGGCCGATCGCCTGGGCGTAGCTCCAGACGTGCTGGCAGGTTCCGTGGCAGCAGTAGACGCCTTCCCACGCGTAGAAACGGCCGTCGCTCCAGCGGTGACAGGTGCCGGTCGCGATCGTCGAGGTGTTGGCGAAGGTGCGCTCGAGAAACCAGTGCGGCAAGGTGGAATCGTCGTACCAGGTCCGTACCCACTCGCGCGTGCCTGCCTCCAGCCGCTCGAGATTCGCCCCAACATGCTCGGTCACCTGGCGGGCGGAGTTGAAGCGGGTGGCGTAGTGCCGGCGGAAGGTCGAACCGTTGGTGAGATGCCCGAAGTGCCGTCGTTCGGGTGTCGGATAGAACCAGCTCTGGACGAAGCGCAGCGTCCGCGATTCACCGGGCGCGAGGCGAACGCTGACCGCGACCGTGCCGACTTGCGTGTCCGAGCCATCCACCTCGGCCGGTCCGTCCGCCGCGTCGAACAGTTCGCTCGGCGTCGACCAAGCTGCGATCGATCGCCGTACGACGGCGCCCGGTTCGACTGTGGCCAACGCGAAACTGCCCGCATCGGTGCGGTCGGCAACGGGTTGCTGGCGGATCGGCCGGTCGCTGAAGATGATCCGGTCGACGTTGACATGGCCCCAGCCGCCGGTGGACTTGTCGATGATCTGGATCTGCGCGGACTTCCCGGCCCAACGACCGACCGACCAGCAGATCGCGTCCAGCGGTTCCATGTCCGCGCCGGTGGCGGTTGCGACCACGGCGCCGTCGACCAGCAGGTTGACCGCGGTTGTGGCCGGATTGCTACCACCGCCTGTCCACACAGTGATGTAGCGCCGGTCGATGGTGAACACCCGGCTGGTCAGGGTCCCTTGCGAGCCGTCGTGTGAGCCGTCGCGGAAGTTGTACGACGTCACGAATCGGCTGCCCGAAACGTTGAGCTCGGTGCGGTTGCCGAACGGTCGCCGGAAGTCCGCCGGGGTCTCGGCCACCGTCACCGGCCCCGCGCCGAACGCCGTACCGGTGACTGTCCAGCCTGAGTAGTTGGTGCGTTCCCAGTCCTCGAAGAGGATGTCGGCCCGGTCGGTGAAGGTGATGCTGCCGACGTTGATGTGCGCCCAGCTGCCGGTGACGTTGTCGACGACCTGGATCCGCGCGGTCTTGCCCTCGTAGTTGCCGACATCAAGCAATTGCCCGACGAGCGGTTCGCTGTTGGTGCCGGTCGCCGTGGCCACGACGTTGCCATCGACAACCACATTCACAGTCCCGCGATTACCGCCGCCGATCGCGACGGCGACGTACCGGCGGGAGATCTCGAACGGCGGGCTGGTCAACGTGCCCGTGCGGCCGTCCGGATCGCCGCTCAGACGGAAGTTGTACGACGTGACGAACCGCGATCCATGGACATTCAGATCGCCGTACCGCTGCATCAGGGCTGGAGTCTGCTCCGGCTTCACGGGTCCGCTTCCGAACGCATCCCCGGTGGTCGTCCAGGCGCCGTACGTGTCGCTGCCCCAGGTCTCGAAGACGATGTCGGCGCGGTCGCTGAAGACGATCCGGTCCACGTTCAGATGCGCCCAGGCACCGGATGCGTTGTCGACGAGGCGGACCTGTGCGGTCCGGCCCTGGTACGCCGAGATGTCGAGCACGCGAGTCTGCATCGGCTCGGTGTCCGCGCCGCTCGCGGTGGCCACGACGTTGCCGTCGACAACAACCTGCAGGGCGGTGGCGGAGCTGGCTCCGCCGCCGATGGATGCCGTTACGTAACGACGATTCACTACGAACGGCGGGCTGGTCAACGTGCCCAGGTGGGCGTCTGCGCCGCCGATGTCATTCGGGTTGGCGCGGTAGTTGTGCGAGGTGACGAACCGCGTCCCGTGCGCATTCAGATCCCCGAAGCGCTTCATGTACTCCGGTACGGCGGCCGCCGCGACCGGTCCGGAGCCGAAGGCCGTGCCGGTCGCCGTCCAGCCGTCGTACGTATCGCGTTCCCAGTCCTCGAAGAGGATGTCGGCTCGCGACGATGCCACCGGATCGACCGCCGACCACTCGATCCCGGACCCGAACGCGGTCGCGCGTTGCGTCGTCGGCTGGCTCCGGCGGCTGTCGAGGCAGACCGGATTCTCGGAGTACCCGAGCAGCGTCGCATCAACAGCCGCTGCCGACGTATTGCGCAGCGTGAACGCGAAGACCGTGGCCGGCAGCGTCGAGTCGAGCGTTTCCAACGGAGTGAACGGCGAGAACGCGTCGAGCGTGACCTCGACCGGGCTCGCGGTGCTCTTGTAGGACACGCGGCCGATCGGATACTGCCCGGTGAACCGCACATCGCTGAAACCCTTGGCATCGACGTACCGTGCAGTCGTGCCGGTGCGCAGCGCGAAGCCTTGCCGGAAGCGGGTGGCGCCTGGAGCATCGGCGGACAACGGCGCGACGTAATGCGTACCGGCGAAGTCGGCACCGCCGAGCGGATAACTCAAGGCGTTGGCAACATCCCACCCCCACATCCGCCCGTCACCTGACAGGTAGACCTGGCCCGCACAGCCACCACCGACTGGCATCCCGATCCTGGCGAGCGCCGTACCGGAGTAGACCGTCGGCTCGCCGCGATCCGCGAGGGCCGCGGCCTCGGCTGCACTGAGGGGTGCCCGGGGTGCGGCAACCGCACGGAGAGCATCCGGCGCGGCAAGCACGCCGAGACCGGCCGCGCTGATGGAGAGAAAAGTCCGCCGGGCAACGCCGGCCCGCGGGCAGGAGCCCCCGCAGGCGGGATTGTCGCAGGCGGACAGCGCGGAGGCAGGCGGATCGGGCTGGTCGTTCATCGTGGTCTCCCGGGGCGGTGGGGAACTCGTGCCAGCACCCTAGCCCGCGGGCCGCCCATCAGGAATCGATTTCCCCGTGGTGAAAAGGCCGAGGGCCCGGCGGACGAATCCACCGGGCCCTCGGGTACTACCCCGTTGTACTACTTCGAGCAGGTGTAGACGCTCGCGTTGTCCAGCCACCAGTTGGCCGGGATCAGGTCGGCGAAGTCCTTGCCGTGTTCGGTCCAGCGGAACTTCAGCTGCTTGCCCTGGAACTCGGTCACGTCCAGCCGGCTGGTCTCCCAGCCGCCCGAGTTGCCGTGCCAGGCGGCCGGCTCGTCGTCGAAGTTCGGGTCGACGGTCGGGCCGTTCGTCCAGCCCTTCAGCGCGGAGCTGTCCTGCCAGGTCGCGCCACCGTTGTCGGAGTACTCCAGGGTGGCGGTACCGGTGCGGACACCGAAGATGATGAAGACGTTGTAGAAGTTGTAGGCGTGCTGGAAGCGCAGGTACGTCTTCTGGGCCTTGACCTTGACGCTGTTCGCGGTCTGGATGCCGATCGCCTGATCGGGAGCGGTCACCATGCCGAACATGGAGTCGTCACCGTCCTTGCTGTACGACGTGTCGACCTGGGCACCGTCGACGCCCTCGGCCTTGCCGAGCACCCAGCCCTGGTCGCGGACGACCTTGCCGTCCGGGTACTCCTTGAAGCTGGTCTTGAGCAGGTTCTTGACCTTGGCGCCGGCGGTGTCGCAGACCGGGGCCTGGGCCGGGAGACCGACGGCCGGCTCCTTGTCCAGCTCGGTGGCCTTGATGGCCAGCTCGACCTGGGCGCAGTCCTTCTTCGTCATACCGGACTTCTTCTTCTTGGCCAGCTTGTCGCAGGTCGCGCGCAGGCCCTCGGCCAGGTCGCCGTAGTCGGCGCCCGTGGTGAGCACCTTCTGGGTCTCGTGCCACAGCACCTCGGAGCGGGCCAGGCCGATGCCGATCATCTTCTGGCCGTTGAAGCCGCCACCGTCGGCGATCAGGTACGCCGTCTTGTTGCCGACACCGGAGTTCAGGTGCACGCCGCCGTTGTCCTGGAAGAAGTCGTCGACGAACCAGTTCGCGCTGGTCATCTTGTCCGGGTCGTTGAACTTGGTCGGGTCGGACATGCTGCGGATCGAGCCGAGGCTCGAGCCCTCACCGATCTGCCAGCGGTTCTCGGGGGTGTCGTCCGCGGAGCCGTTGGTCAGGTCGACGAACTCGCCCATGATGTCGGACAGCGCCTCGTTGATGGCGCCGGACTCCCACAGGTAGGCCAGGCCGGAGGTGTGCTGGGTGACGCCGTGGGTCAGCTCGTGACCGGTGATGTCGTCGGTGCTGACTCCTTCACCGAAGGCCATCTGCTCGCCGTTCCAGAACGCGTTGGCGTAGGGGCAGCCGCCGTCGACGCAGATCCGGACCGTGCCGCGCAGGGCCTTGCCCTTGCCGTCGCCGTAGTCGACGCCGATCAGTTCGGTCAGGTCGGTACCCAGCGACTGGTAGGTGTCGGAGGTGTCACCGAAGAACTCGAAGACCTGGTTGACGTCCTGGACGTCGGAAGCCGGGCCGCCCTCCACGCGGCTCGGCTGGAACACCGTGCCACAGCGGACGTCCTCGCCACCGGTCTGGATGATCGCGCGGTTCGCGTCACACACGACGCGGTTGATCTTCTCGCTCAGGTCCCAGGCGAGCAGCGCCTGGCCGGAGGCGTGCACCATGGCCTGCCAGCGGACATCGCCGGCGCCGGTGACCTCGTACATGTAGACCGGGATGGCGACCGAGCCGGGCTGACGCGTCATCAGGCCCATGTCGAACCAGCGCGGGCCGGTCAGTTCGGCCTTCAGCTTCGAGACGTCGAGCTTGCCCTGCTTCGCGACCGCGGCCAGGGCCGACTCCAGCGCCTTGGCCTTGGCGGCGTCGGCCTTGTCGGCCGCCGGGAAGGCGCCGTACGTCGCCAGCGCGACCTCGCCGTTGGCGGACTCCAGCGCGCCGGCCTTGTCCAGGTTGGTGACGATCTCGCCGCCGAACACCTGCACACCGTCGATGGTCTGCTGGAAACGGGTCTGCGAGCCGTACTCCGACATCGAGGTACCGGTCGCGACCAGGTCGGCCGGTCGGGCACCGAAGTACGGCGCGACCGCGTCGACCTGAGCCTTCGCGACAGCTGCCGAGTCGGGCCGGCTGGTAGCAGCCTTGGCCGCCTTGGAAGCCACCGACTTCGGTGCCTTCAGCGGCGTGGTCGGGCGGACGGAGTGTGCGCGGCCGAGGGCATCGCGCTTGGTGACGATCCCGGCGCCGCCACCCGCAGGGGTGTCGAGCTGGCGGACCGACGGGCTCTTCGGAGCCGGGTCCGCGGTCGGAGCGCCGATGGCGGCGTTGGGTGCAGCCAAAGTCAAAGCGACTGCGCCGGCCGCGAGGCCGACGAGCCAGGTACGGGCTTTCACAGAATTCCTCCCAGTTCCGTCTGGCGCCGGGAACGCGACGAGCCCCCAAGCTCGTTCCCGGCCGGAACGTCCGGCCCCGTAGTGACAAGCGGGGCGGACGCTTGTTGACCGCACCCTGTCATCCGTCGACTCCGGATCGCGACCGGCTGTGATCCATGTCACATTGGTCTCCGAAGTACACGGGTTTTCCTCCTCTGCCCGGGTAATTTCCGGATTCTGCGCCGATCTGGCGGACGGTGTCGATTCGGTGGTGAGGTGTTCGACGCACTGCCAAAGCCACTAGTAAAGGAGCAGTGCCATGCACACCACGGTTTCCAAGGACGGTACGACGATCGCCTACGACCGGCGCGGCTCCGGCCCGGCGCTGGTCCTGGTCGACGGTGCCCTGTGCAGCCGCGCCCAGGGCCCGATGCCCGAGCTCGCGGAACTGCTCGCGGAAAGCTTCACCGTCTACAACTACGACCGGCGTGGCCGCGGTGACTCCGGTGACGCCGGAGAGTACGCGGTCGAGCGGGAGATCGAGGACCTGGCCGCGATCATCGAGGTCGCCGGCGGATCGGCGTACGTCTACGGCACCTCGTCCGGCGCGGCGCTCGCGCTGCGGGCCGCGAACGCCGGGCTGCCGATCGAGAAGCTGGTCGCGTTCGAGCCGCCGTTCGTGGTGGATGACAGCCGCAAGCAGATCCCGCGGAGCTGGGTCGCCGACCTCGAGGCGCTCGAGCCCGGCGCCGCCATCAAGTACTTCTTCACGAAGGGGATCGGGCTGCCCGGCTTCGTGGTGACGATGATGAAGCTGATGCCGGCCTGGAAGCCGATGAAGGCGATCGCGCACACCCTCCCGTACGACGCCCGGCTGCTCGGGCAGAACTGCTTCGGCGACCCGCTCGACGACGCGCAGTGGGCGGCGATCGACGTACCGGTGCTGGTGGTGAACGGTGGCAAGAGCCCGGCCTGGATGAAGACGTCGACGCGCGCGCTCGCGGCCGCCGTACCGGGTGCTGAGCACACCGAGGTGCCGGGGCAGAACCACGTGATCAAGGCATCGGCGATCGCGCCGGTGATCGCCGCGCACAGCACGAAGCCCCGGTGAACCGGTCGCGGTTCACCAGGGCTTCGGGGTGTGTCAGGCGCCGGTGATGAGTGCGCCGGCGCCGGCGCGGGCGGCGTCGAAACGCGCCTGGGCGTCGGCCCAGTTGACGACGTTCCACCAGGCCTTGACGTAGTCCGGCTTCACGTTCTTGTACTGCAGGTAGAAGGCGTGCTCCCACATGTCCAGCATCGCGATCGGGATCTGGCCGGCCGGCAGGTTGCCCTGCTGGTCGTACAGCTGGTGCACCAGCAGCTTGCCGCCCAGCGCGTCCCAGCCGAGGATCGCCCAGCCGGAACCCTGGATCGTGGTGGCGGCAGCGGTGAAGTGCGCCTGGAAACCGTCGAACGAACCGAAGGACTCGTCGATCGCGGCACCCAGCTCGCCGTCCGGCTTGTCGCCGCCGTCCGGTGACAGGTTCTTCCAGAAGATCGAGTGGTTGACGTGCCCGCCGAGGTTGAAGGCGAGCGTCTTCTCGAGGCCCACGATCGCGCCGAAGTCGCCCTTGTCGCGGGCCTCGGCCAGCTTGTCGAGGGTGTCGTTCAGACCCTTCACGTAGGTCGCGTGGTGCTTGGAGTGGTGCAGCTCCATGATCTCACCGGCGATGCTCGGTGCGAGTGCGCCGTAGTCGTAGGAAAGATCGGGAAGCGAATACGTGGTCAACTCTGCTCCTTCGTCGGGGCCCGTGGGGCCGGTATCGCCGCTGTCCTGGTGTCACCACCAGCTTGAAACTTCAACCACGGTTGAGGTCAAGACGCCACGCGGAAGATCCCGGCGGCACCTCCGACCGGTGCCCGATGCGACCGCCACCAACCCTCGGGCGCACCCATCGGACACCCCCAGCTTCACATACGCCCCCACGTACCCCGCCCCGGGTCTCAGTTCAGGTCGCTAACGACAGGTAGTAGGTATCTACGTAGACCGCCCGGCACGCTCAGCGAAGGAGCGGACCGGGCGTAGTGGACATATACGTACTGTCCTTGGCTACATCACCTGCAGGACGAGTTTGCCGCGGGTGCGACCGGACTCCTGCCGCCGGTGAGCTTCGGCGGCCTCGGTGAGCGGGAAGGCCTGCTCGACCTCGACCCGGACGGCGCCGGACTCGATCAGGCGGGCGATCTCGGTGAGCGCGTGGCCGTCCGGCTCGACGAGGTAGCCGGCCACTAGGACACCGGCCTGTTTCGCGGTTTCGAGCAGTTCGGGGGAGGTCCCGGACGGTACGGCGACCAGCAGGCCGCCGGGCTTGAGCACCTTGACCGACTGGCCCAGTGTGATTTCGCTGCCGATCAGATCCACCACGACGTCGATATCGCCGGTTGCCTCCTCGACCGAGGTCGAGTGGTAGTCGATGACCTCGTCTGCCCCGAGTTCGCGCAACCACGTGTGCTTGCCGGCGCTCGCCGTACCGATGACGTGGGCGCCCAGCGCCTTGGCGAACTGGACGGCCAGATGGCCGACTCCGCCCGCGGCCGCGTGGATCAGCACCCGCCGGCCCGGCTGTACGTCGGCCAGTGCGGTCAGGATCTGGTACGCCGTCAGTCCGGCCAGCGGGAGTGCGGCCGCCTCGACGTGATTGAGGGTGGCCGGTTTGCGGGCGAAGTGCCGGGACGGAGCGGTCACGTATTCGGCGTACGCCGATGCGGCTCGAGGGAACCACGGCATCCCGTAGACCTCGTCGCCGACCTGCAGGGTGTGGACTCCATGCCCGACCGCCTCGACGACACCCGACACATCCCATCCGAGGATGAAGGGCGGCTCACCCAGCAACCCGGCGACACCGCTACCGGTTCGGGTCTTGGCGTCCACCGGGTTCACTCCGGCGGCGTGCACGCGGACCAGGACCTCGGTCGGCAGTGGCTCGGGCCGGTCGACCTCGACCAGCTGCAGAACCTCCGGACCACCGAACTCTTTCTGACTGATAGCTCTCATGATCAGGAAGGTATCTGTGGGGCCCTAGTTTCCCGCAAGGGTCGCTGCTATCTTTTGGGAAGTATGAGCACCTTGTGCGCGACCGGGAAGCACGACAAGCACGACGTCTATGCGGCGCAGTGCCCGTGCCGTGATGTCCTCGACCTGCTCGCGAACAAGTGGGCCGCCCTCGCGATCGGTGCGCTGGAGGACGGCCCGCTGCGGTTCGGTGTGCTGCAACGGCAACTGCAGGGCATCAGCCCGAAGGTGCTGACGGCGACCCTGCGCCGCCTGGAGGAGAACGGCTTCCTGCACCGCGAGATCTACCCCGCGGTCCCGCTGCATGTGGAGTATTCGCTGACCGAGCTCGGCCACAGCGTCTCCGTGCCGCTGTCCGCGCTACGCACCTGGGTGGAGGCCAACCTCGACCAGCTGACGGCGTAGCGCCGGTTCGAATTCCTTCGGATCGTCGGCGAACCCGATGTGACCGCCGGGGAAGTACGTGGGGGTGATGCCGAGCAGTCCGGCCAGGGCGGTCGACGTCCGGTCGCACAGCTGACCGGCCGAGTCTTCGCCGATACCGACGACCACCTGTACGGCGCTCAGGCGGGCAATGTCCGGTTGCCAGGTGATCGACTCGCGCATCTCGTGTTCGAACCAGAACCGCTCATCCGCCACCACCTGCGGATCCCGCTCGCCACCGAACATCGCCTGCGCCACCCCGGGCGGCAGCGCGATATTCGCCAGCGCGAAGAACTGCTCCCAGGCGCCGACGACATCGCCGTTCAGGTAGTCGGCCATCATCGCCTCCGATTTCGCGAGTAACTCCGCGCCGTCCGGGACCAGTCGATCCAGCGGCGGCTCGTGCGCGATCACCGCCTGCACGGTCTCCGGATGGTCCTGCGCAAGCGCCAGCACGCTCACCGCTCCACCGCTCGAACCGAACGCCACGGCCGGCCCGCGGTCGACGTACCGGATCAGTCGCGCCAGGTCGTCGGCGCGCTGCTCGGGGGTCGACGTACCGCTCAGTTTGCTGCGGTTCACGCCTCGTGGATCCGTGGTCAGCACGGTGTAGCTGTCCGCGAGCAGGTCGGCGAGCGGTGCGAACGAGTCCGCATTCATCGGTGCGCCGACGAGTGCGACCAACGGTCCGCTGCCGCGCAGTTCGTAGTACAACTCGGCCTCAGGTACCACCAGTGTGTTGTTCATACCCCCTCCACGAACGGCGGGTCGTCCGATGGACACACCACCGCCAGAGCACTCTCCGCGGCCGAATAGACTTCGCCCAGGAATCCCCGAAGACGGCTTGAGGTTTGCTGTGCTCACCATGCAGGACGCGCTGATCGCGCTGACGAAGTACTGGACCGACCGGGGCTGCATGATCGTGCAGCCGTTCAACACCGAGGTCGGTGCCGGGACGCTGAACCCGGCGACGATCCTGCGGGTGCTCGGTCCCGAGCCGTGGCGGGTCGCCTATGTCGAGCCGAGTGTCCGGCCCGACGACGCCCGGTACGGCGAGAACCCGAACCGGCTGCAGACGCACACCCAGTTCCAGGTCGTGCTCAAGCCGGACCCGGGGAACCCGCAGGAGCTGTTCCTGGACAGCCTGACTGCGCTCGGGGTCGACATCCACGCCCACGACGTCCGGTTCGTCGAGGACAACTGGGCGAACCCGGCGACCGGCTCCTGGGGGCTCGGCTGGGAGGTCTGGCTGGACGGGCTGGAGATCACCCAGTTCACCTACTTCCAGCAGGCCGGCGGGATGACGCTGGACCCGGTGTCGGTGGAGATCACCTACGGCATCGAGCGGATCATGATGGCGCTGCAGGGGGTCTCGCACTTCAAGGACATCGCCTACGCCCCCGGCATCTCGTACGGCGAGGCTTTCGGCCAGGCCGAGTACGAGATGAGCCGGTATTACCTGGACGACGCCGACGTGGAGTCGCAGAAGCGCCTCTTCGAGGAGTACGCGAACGAGGCCCGCCGCCTGCTCGACCTGCGGCTGCCGGTGCCCGCGCACATCCAGGTGCTGCGCTGCTCGCACACCTTCAACGTCCTCGACGCCCGTGGTGCGGTCAGTACGACGGAGCGCGCGAAGGCCTTCTCGCGGATGCGCACGCTGGCCCGTGAGGTCGCTCAGCTCTGGGCAGAGCGCCGTACCGAGCTGGAGCACCCGCTGGGTACCGCCGAGCTCCCGCCGGCCGCCGAGGTGCCGACGACCTTCCCGGTGGCGACCGGGACCCGGCAGCTGACCTTCGAGATCGGCACCGAAGAGATGCCGCCGTCGGAGGTCACCAAGACCGCCGAGGCCGTGAAGGCCGCGCTGGCCGAGAAGCTGGGCGCGACCCGGCTCGGCCACGGCGCGATCACGGTCTACGCGACCCCGCGCCGCGTGGTCGCCTTCGTCGCCGAGGTGCAGGCCGGTGAGCCGGATGCCGAGCGCGTCAACCGCGGCCCGAAGAAGGTCGCCGCGTACGACGCCGACGGCAACGTGACCAAGGCCGCCGCCGGGTTCGCCCGCGGTCAGGGGGTCGAGGTCAGCGAGCTGCACACGCTGGACGTCGACGGCGTCGAGTACGTCGCTGTCACCAAGCCGGACCCGGGTCGCGGGGCGGCCGAGGTGCTGAGCGGTGTCCTGAGCGAGATCGTCGCCGGGCTGCGCTCGGACAAGAACATGCGGTGGAACGACGCCAAGCTTTCCTTCACCCGGCCGGTCCGCTGGCTGGTGGCGCTGCTCGGTGACGAGATCGTGCCGGTCTCGGTGTCGTCGCTGGCCGCCGGCCGGACGACGCGCGTGCACCGGACGGCCGCTCCGCCGAAGGTCGAGATCGCGTCCGCCGAGGGCTACCTGGACCTGCTCCGGATCCACGGCATCGAGGCCGACCCGGCGCGTCGTCGTCAGGTGATCATCGAGACCTCCGAGCGGCTGGCCGCCGAGGTCACCGGCAGTATCGACTTCGAGGCCGAGTCCGCGCTGCTCGACCAGATCGTCAACCTGGTCGAGGAGCCGACGCCGATCCTCGGCAACTTCTCGCCCGACTACCTCGACCTGCCGCCGGAGATCCTCACCACGGTGATGCGCAAGCACCAGCGGTACCTGCCGGTGCGTGGCGCCGACGGCAAGCTGCTGCCGCACTTCGTCGCCGTGGCGAACGGCTCGGTGAACGAGGCGACGGTCCGGAACGGCAACGAGGGTGTGCTGCGGGCGCGGTACGAGGACGCCGCGTTCTTCTGGCGCGCCGACCTCGAGACTCCGCTGGCCGACATGAAGGCCGAGCTGGACAAGCTCGCCTTCGAGGAGAAGCTCGGCTCGATGGCCGACCGCGCCGGCCGAATCGGCCGGATCGCGCTCGCCCTGGCCGCCGTAGCCGGCGTCTCGGACGACGATCTGGTGACGCTGACGAGGGCTGCCGAGCTGGCGAAGTTCGACCTGGGTTCGCAGATGGTGGTCGAGCTGACGTCACTCGCCGGGACGATGGCGCGTGAGTACGCCCGGCGTGCCGGTGAGACCGAGGCGGTCGCGCAGGCGCTGTACGACATGGAGCTGCCGCGTTCGGCCGGTGACCCGGTTCCGTCGACGACTCCGGGTGCGCTGCTGGCGCTCGCGGACCGCTTCGACCTGCTGGCCGGCCTGTTCGGCATCGGCGCCAAGCCGACCGGCAGCTCCGACCCGTTCGCGCTGCGACGCGCCGCCGGTGGTGTGGTCGCGATCCTGCGCGAGCACCCGTCGCTCCGGGCGATCACCCTTCCTGCGGGTCTGCAGGCAGCGGCCGCGGAGATCGGTGCGCAGGGCATCGACGTACCGGCGGAGTCGCTGGACGAGGTGGCCGAGTTCACCGTCCGGCGCTACGAGCAGCAGCTGATCGACCGCGGTGACGACCACCTGCAGGTGGCCGCAGTGTTGCCGTTGGCAACGGCCCCGGCGGTCGCCGACGAAACCCTGGCAAGCCTGCAGAAGCTGGTCGGCAGCGCCGACTTCGCGCAGCTGGTCGCCGTCCTGCAGCGGGTCCGCCGCATCGTGCCCGAGGGGACAGCCGCGGAGTACGACGCAGCCAAGCTCACCGAACCAGCCGAGCTAGCCCTGCACGAGGCCGTCCAAAAGGTCGGCCAGGCCCCCACCACCCTCGGCGACTTCGTCCCGGCGGCCCTGGTGCTGGTCGAACCAGTCACCACGTTCTTCGAGGACATCCTGGTCATGGCCGAAGACCCCGAGGTCAAAGCCGCCCGCCTAGGCCTCCTGGCCACCATCGGCACCCTCGCCGCCCCAGTCCTCGACTGGCAAGCCCTGGGTACGTCGCTCACCCCGACGGAGTAGCCGGCCAACCCCACCCGCGCCCCTCAACCGGGCGCGGGTGGTACCCGTTCGTTCCGGTCTACCCCGCCGCGCCGAGGAGCGGGATGAGGCGTTCGGCGATGAGGTGATAACCCTCCGGGCCTGGGTGGAGGCCGTCTGTGTAGAGGTCTCGGGGTTCGTTGCCGGTGAGGATGGTGCGGCCGTCGATCACCTGTACGGCGGGGTCGACGCGGGCGCCTAGTTCCACGCAGGTGCGGATGTCTTCGAGGGTGAGGCCGACGCCGTTCCGTTCGGTGTCGCGGTCGGGGACGGGGAGTGGGGTGATGACGACGATCGGGGTGGTCGGGTGGCCGGAGCGGACGGTTGCGATGAACGACTCGACCTGGCCCGGGAGGGTTCGGCCGCTGAAGGTGCAGCCGCCCTGGATGTTCACCCCGAGACACAGCGAGATCAGCCGGGCCGGGGTGTCCCGGATCGTCCGGGCGACCACCGGGTCCAGGTGACACTCGCCGGAGAACCCGAGGCACTTCAGGTCCCAGCCGTGATGCCGCGCCACCAGCGCCGGCCAGGTCTCGGAGGGACCAGCAGCCCCACTGCACTGCGTGATCGAACTCCCGTAGGTGATCCACCGCGGCCCACTCAACGCCACCGCCTCAGCCACACCGTCGAACTCCAGCCCGCGAACACCGATCTGCCCCGCCTGCGGCAACCAGATCTCAACCCTGAGACCCTCCGCGCTCGGCAGCTCCACGATCAGCTGGTTCGCACCTTCCTCGAGCTCACAGCGTTGGTGCAAGGAGCCGTTCACGAGGATGTCGAGTGGGGCAATTCGCCCGTAGATACCCTGTGCTGCGCGAACTTCGAGCCGGACCGCGGCTGCCGTCGTACGCCAGGCGCCGCGCACTCCGGCCGGTGTTGCCGCGCGTTCCCACAGTCGGTGGCCTGGCTTGGAGTCGTCGCCCAGCCAGTCGGTCAGGGCGAGGTTCTGGCCGCGGGGGTCCAGGCGCCAGTACGTCGACCAGCCGTCGGCGTCGATCTCCTCGTACTGGTACCCGCTCCACAATGACTCCGTCACGCGCCCACCCTCCGGATAACCTGCAGTCGAGACGCACAGCTTATGAGGAGGCACAATGCCGGTGACCGCTGCCGAGATCGCCGATCGCTCCCGGGGGATCGCGCCGTCTCTGCACGAGTACCTGCCGCCGACCCCGCTCCTCCCGTTCCACGGGTTCGGTGCGGACCTCGGGGTCGAGGTGCTGGCCAAGTGCGAACACCTTCAGCGCACCGGATCGTTCAAGGCGCGTGGGGCGCTGGCGAAGATCCTCACCCTGACCGATGCCGAGCGGCAGGCGGGCGTGGTCACCGCTTCCTCCGGCAACCACGGTCTCGGCGTCGCCAACGCACTCGCCCTGCTCGGTGGGCGCGCGATCGTCTACCTGCCTGAGAACGCGGCCACGAGCAAGGTCGCGGCACTCCGCCGGCTCGGCGCCGAGCTCCGGGCCGAGGGCAACGACACCGGTGCCCAGGAGCTGAAGGCACGGGCTTATGCGGACGAACACGGGCTCACCTACGTCTCGCCGTACAACGACGCCGACGTGATCGCCGGCCAGGGAACCATCGGGGTCGAGCTCGTCAAACAACTGAAGGGCGAGCCGCTCGACGCAGTCGTGGTCGCGGTCGGTGGCGGTGGTCTGATCAGTGGGGTCGCGGCCGTGCTCAAGCAGCAACTGCCCGGCATCAAGGTGTACGGCGCCTCCCCGGCCGCTGATGCGGCAATGGCGGAGTCGGTTGCGGCCGGCCGGATTGTCACCGTGGACGCGAAGCCGACGCTCTCCGACGGTACGGCGGGCAGTGTCGAGCCCGGCTCGATCACCTTCGACCTGTGCCGGGAGCTCGTCGACGAGTGGATCATCGTCGACGAATCCGCGATCCGCGACGCGTTGCGGGCGGTCATCGACACCGAGCACCACCTGATCGAGGGGTCGGCCGCGATGGCGTTCGCGGCTGCCCGGACGATCCCCGCGGGCCGGGTGGCCGTGGTGTCGTGTGGGGCCAATATCTCGTCGAAGACCCTGGCCGAGGTGCTGGCTTGAGGGAGCTGGTCATCCTCGGCACCGGAAGTCAGGTGCCCTCCCGCGAACGCACCCAGAACGGGTACTTCCTGCGCTGGGACGAGGACGGGTTCCTGTTCGATCCGGGGGAGGGGACCCAACGGCAGATGCTGTACGCCGGGGTCGCGGCCGGCGCGATCACGCGGCTCTGCATCACCCACTTCCACGGCGACCACTGTCTCGGCGTACCGGGAATCGTGCAGCGACTGTCACTGGACGACGTACCGCATGCTGTCCGCGCGCACTATCCCGCGTCCGGTCAGGAGTACTTCGACCGCCTGCGGTACGCCGCTTCGTTCTACGAGCGGGCCGAGTTGCTGGAGGAACCGGTGGAGGAGGACGGTCTGCTGGCCGTCGGTCCGTTCGGTCAGTTGTGGGCGCGGCGACTGGAGCATTCGCTCGAATCGTTCGGCTACCAGTTGATCGAGCCCGACGGCCGCCGGATGCTGCCCGACCAGCTCAAGGCGTTCGGCGTCATCGGTCCGGATGTCTCCCGCCTGCAACGAGCCGGCGTACTCGAGGTCGACGGCCGCACGGTCCACCTCGACCAGGTCAGCGAACCTCGCCCCGGCCAGCGCTTCGCGTTCATCATGGACACCCGCCTCTGCGAGAACGTGCTGGCGTTGGCGGATCAGGCCGACCTCCTGGTGATCGAGTCCACCTACCTCTCCGCCGAAGCCGACCTGGCCCGTCGCTTCGGTCACCTCACCGCCCGCCAGGCGGCCCGGGTCGCTCAGGAATGCGGCGTCCGCAAACTCGTCCTCACCCACTTCTCCCAGCGCTACCTGGAACCTGAGCGCTTCTACGAAGAAGCGGCTGCTGAGTTCTCCGGGGAAATCGTGGTCGCCTCGGATCTTTCGCGAACCCCCGTCCCAGCCCGCCGCTGACGGGCTGGGACCGGGCGGTCAGCAGCCGCCGCTGATCTCGCAGATCTCGGCGCGGTTGGTGGTCACCTTGAGGGTGTCGTACCAGATCCAGGAGTCGGTGGTCGGGGCGAACTCGGTCGTCGCGCCGCCGGCGAACGAGGAGAACATCGCCGCGTCGACCAGATCCGCATTACGCACGAAACGCAGGCCGGTGATCTTGGCCGCCGAGACTCCGTTGAACCAGACCTCGATCTCGCCGTCCGCGTTCGCATTCCCGTTGGTGACGGTATTGACCCGGACCTTCTGCGCGACATGCATCCAGGCGCCGCGCGGGTATTTGATCACCTCGCCGCCGGCCTTGGTCAGATTCCGGTAATCGCCGTACGTTCCGGTCTGGTCCATGTGGTAATAGTAAATTGCGGCCTGGCCGCTGCTGCGCCAGATCAAGCGCGAAGTGAAGCCGTTGTAGCCGGTGCAGGTGGTGCCGCCCGAGCAGCCCGCGCCGCCGCGCAGTCCGACGCCGATCTTGCCGGCGTACTGGGTGGTGCCCCAGCTGAAGGTGGGGCTGAAGCGGATCCACTGGGACACGTAGTACTCGCGGCCTTTGGTGACCGTGAACGGCGCCTGCGCACCGGAATCGGCCGGGCCGATCTTTCCCTTCGGATAGAAGACGCGCAGTGATTTCGTGCCGGAGTGGGCGGTGCTGCTGTCGATCACGGCGCGGCCGCTGTTGAACCCCTCCGACCAGGGTGCGCTCCAGCCGTCGGCGGCCCACTCGCTCGAGGTGTAGGCGGCGCCCGCGGCCGGTCGCTCGAAGCCGTTCCATTTCACGGCGCTGGTCTGCGCGGCCGAGGTCGCGACCTGACCGGCGGTGAGCAGAATGCCGGTGCTCAGTGCGGCGAACAATCTCTTCTTCATGATGATCCTCTATTCATTCTCATTGTCCGGAATGAATTCACGGGATAAATCCACCGGGATTTCGAGAATGATGGCCACGAGGACAACGTGCCGTCAATGGGTAATACCATTCATGTGCAGGTCGTTCCTGCGTCATTCCCGCTCAGGCGTTGTCGGCGAGGAAGTCGTCGATGAGTGCGTTGACCTCGGCGGGGGATTCGAGCGCGGCCAGATGGGCGGACTGTTCCAGTACGACGAAGCGCGCGCCGGGGATCGAGTCGGCCATCAGCTCGGTCTCCGCGACCGGGAAGGTCACGTCCTCGGCGCCGGCCACGACCAGGACCGGCGTGCGAATCCGGCCGAAGAGGGTGCGTTGGTCGGGGCGGCGGGGGACGACGCTGGTGACGGCGTGCATGCCGGACCGCACGTGTACCTGCTGGGCCAGTTGCTTGACTGTGGCAACGACTTCGGGCTTCTCGCGTTTCGCCGTCGGTCCGAGGAACGCGTCGACCACGGGACCGACCAGTGGGCCGCGGATCCCGCCGAGCAAGCGGGCAGTCGCGGTGAGGGCGCCGTACTCGAGTTTCTGGCGCGCGTTCGACGGCGACGCGGTCGCATTCATCAACACAGCAACGCCGATCCGGTCCGGATGGAGCGCGGCGAACGTGCCGCCGATCATCCCGCCCCAACTGTTGCCGATGACATGGACCTTCTCGACGGCCAGCTCGTCGATGATCGCCACGATGACGTCCGCGCACTGCTCAAAACTGAACGGTCCGGCAAGATCCGAGCTCCCGCCGTGCCCCGGCGGATCCACCAGCAGCACCTGATAACGGTCGGCGAAGTGCGCAGCCTGCGCGGCCCACAACGTCCCGTCCATCAGCAGACTCGGCCAGAACAGCATCGCTTCCCCGGATCCCCCGACCCGCACGCGGATCCGCCCCAGCACCGTCTCGACGTACCGATCCTCGACCCCGGTCAGCGACATGACCGCACGTTACCGCTCAGCTACTCGGTACGGCGAGGGTCAGCCGCTGCGCGAGGTCGCGGACGTGCGTGATGAGCTCGGGTGGGGACTGGATCTCGAACGGATGGCCGAGGAGGCCGACGTACAGGGCCAGTTCGTCCAGGGAGTTGGAGCCGGCTTCGACTGCGGTGGTGGTGGCGTCGAGCGCGGTGACGCCGGCGACGTTCGGGCCAAGCTTGTCGGCGACGACCTCGACGGGGGCGTGGACGCGGAAGACAGCCTGGTACCGGTAGCCGGCGGACGCGGTCTTCGGCTCGGGGACTTCGCGCGGGGTGAAGCGCGGGCCGGTCGGGATCACGGGTTGCAGGCGGTCGAGGCGGAAGGTGCGCCAGTCGGTGCGGTCGAGGTCCCAGGCGATCAGGTACCAGCGGCGGCCGGTGTTCACCAGGCGATGCGGTTCCGTCGTACGGCGGGCTGCCGTGCCGTCGTGGTTGCGGTAATCGAACCGCATGCGCTGGTGATCGCGGCACGCCTCGGCGACTGCGAGCAGTACGTCGGGCTGGACGGCGGCCGCTCCGGAGGGGGTGACTGCGACGCCTTGGAGCAGCTTGACCCGATGCCGCAGCCGCGAAGGCAGGACCTGCTCGAGCTTGGTCAGCGCGCGGACCGACGACTCCTCGATCCCGGCGACCGTGCCGCCGGCAGCTTGGCGCAGGCCGACCGCCACGGCAACGGCTTCTTCGTCATCCAGGAGCAGCGGCGGCAGCGAAGCACCGGCCCCCAGCCGATAACCGGCCACCCCCGGTACGGCGTCGACCGGGTAGCCGAGATTGCGCAGCTTCTCCACGTCGCGCCGAACGGTTCGGGGGCCGACGCCGAGCTCGGCGGCCAGGGCGGTACCGCTCCAGTCCCTGGGGGACTGGAGCAGGGAGAGCAGTTTGAGGAGTCGTGCGGAGGTTTCCAGCATGCCGCGAATTCTCCCGATTGCTTAGGACAGAAGCTGACCTAACTGACTGGAAGACTACAAGACATGACGACGATCAAGCCCTTCCGCATCGACATCCCGCAGAGCGTTCTGGACGAGCTGGCCGCGAAGCTGGCAGCTGCCCGGCTCCCGACCCCGCTACCCGGTGACGACTGGACGACCGGCGTACCGGTTGCCTACCTGGCCGAGCTGGTCGAGTACTGGCGGACCAAGTACGACTGGCGGGCCGCGGAGGCCGAGCTGAACGCGTTCCCGCAGTACACGACTGAGATCGAAGGTCAGCAGATCCACTTCCTGCACGTGACCTCGGCCGAGCCGAACGCGCTGCCGCTCCTGCTGACGCACGGCTGGCCGGGCTCGGTGGTCGAGTTCCTGGACGTGATCGGGCCGCTGACCGACCCGGTCGCGCACGGTGGTGATGCGGCGGATGCGTTCCATGTGGTCATTCCGGCGCTGCCCGGGTTCGGGTTCTCCGGTCCGGTCTCCGAGGGTGGTTGGACCGCCGACCGGATCGGCCGGGTCTGGGCCGAGCTGATGAACCGGCTGGGGTACGACAAGTACGGCGTACAGGGTGGTGACATCGGCGGTGCGGTGTCACCCGAGGTGGCGCGGGCGGCTCGCGAGCACGTGGTCGGCGTTCACACGAACGGCGGGCCCGGCCCGATGCCGCCGTACCCGCTGGCCGAGGAGGAGCTGCGCGGCCTGAGTGAGCTGGAGCAGGATCGGGTCGCGCGGATCGGGAAGTTCATGCAGGAGGAGTTCGGCTACATCGCGATCCAGGCGACCAGGCCGCAGACGATCGGTTACGGCCTGGTCGACTCACCGGTCGGGCAGCTGGCCTGGATCATGGACAAGTTCCACGCCTGGACCGACCCGCGCAACACCATCAGCACGGACCGCCTCCTGACCAACGTGATGCTCTACTGGCTGACCGGTACGGCGAACTCGGCGGCGTACGTCGGTTACGCGCAGGCGCAGGCGTGGGGAGCCGGGAAGGAGAACTCCGGCGTCCCCACTGCCGTTCTGGCGCTGGCCCACGACGTGCCGGTGCGCAAGTACGTCGAGCAGGAGAACACGGTCACCCGCTGGAACGACGTCGACCACGGCGGTCACTTCGCGGCCCTGGAAGAGCCCGAGTTGCTGGTGGCCGACGTCCGCGGGTTCTTCAGCGACCTCCGTCAGTAGTCGGTCGAGGTGGAAAGGTGCGCCCAGGCAGCGGTCTCGTCGGCCCGCTCCTGGGCGCCTTGCTGGGCGCGGGTGAGTGCGTCGGTGCCGAGGAGGAGGCGGACCGGCGGCTGGTCGGCGGCGACCACCTGGAGGATTGCCTGGGCAGCCTTGGCCGGGTCGCCGGCCTGTTTGCCGTCGGTCTCCAGGCGGTAGCGGTTCATCGCGCCGACGGTCTCGTCGTAGTCGGGATGGGTCGGGGCGATCGTCATCGACGAGCCGCCCCAGTCGGTCCGGAAAGCGCCCGGCTCGACGATCGTCACCTTCACGCCGAACGGCTTCACCTCGTTGTTCAGCACCTCGGAGAATCCTTCGACGGCGAACTTCGCGGTCTGGTACGCGCCCATCCCCGGCGTCCCGCCGACCCGTCCGCCGATCGACGAGAACTGCAGGAAGTGCCCGCTCTTCTGCTCCCGGAACACGGGTAGCGCGGCCTTCGTCACGTTCACCACGCCGAACAGGTTCGTCTCCACCTGGGCGCGGAAGTCGTCGTCCGGCGTCTCCTCGATCGGGGCGCTGTTCGCGTACCCCGCGTTGTTCGCGACCACGTCGAGCCCGCCGAACTCGTCCACAGCAGTCCGTACGGCGGCCCGCGCGGCAGCCGGGTCTGTCACGTCCAGTGCCACTGCCCGCACCTGGTCGCCGTACTTCGTGACCAGGTCGGCGAGCTGCTCGGGGGTCCGTGCCGTCGCGACGACCCGGTCGCCGGCCGCCAGCACCGCCTCGGCCAGCGCACGCCCGAGCCCACGGGAACTACCGGTGATCAACCACACCTTGCTCATTGTCGGTCCTAACTAACCAAACGGTTGGATACATCTCTACTGTACAACTAACCGGTTGGTTGTAAAGTGGCGTCATGCAGCAACGGAACGCCGACCGGACCCGGAGCAAGATCCTGGCCGCCGCTACCGAGGAGTTCGCCGAGCGCGGGATCGCCGGGGCACGGGTGCAACGGATCGCCGAAGTGGCCGGATGCAACAAGGCGATGCTCTATGCGTATTTCGGGAGCAAGGACGGGCTGTTCGATGCGGTGTTCAGCGCATCCGTCGAGGAGTATCTGGAGGTCGTCGGTTTCGACACCGACGATCTTCCGGCGTACGCGGGGCGCTTGTTCGACTACTTCGAGGACAACCCGGGGCGGCTCCGGCTGACCAGCTGGTACCGGCTGGAGCGGCCGGCCGGTGAGCCGCTCGAAGCGATAGTCGCCGTGAACCAGGCCCGGCTCGACGAGCTCGATCGGGCGCAGCGCCGCCGTACCGTCACGAAGCAGTTCTCCTCGGTCAGCCTGCTGCCGTTGATCCAGGCGATCGCGACGAGCTGGTCGTCGATGACACCTGAGTACGGCACTGCCACGCCCAGCCGGGCGTCGCGGCGGAAGGCAGTGGTCGCGGCGGTGGAGAAGATTCTCAGCTGATTCATTGGTTGGCCCGAGTCTGTTCTCAGATCCGCGAGCTCTACTCGTACCAGAAGGAACTGGGCTGAGGAGGGCAACGGCAATGAGCGACGGTGCAGGACAGCAGGACGACCAGCAGGCGCAGGGGCCACGGCCCGAGTTGAATGCTCCGCGGGCTGAGGGTGAGAGTCCGCGGGCGGCGATCCCGCTTCCGCCCGGGCCGCAGCACCAGCAGCCTGTTCAGCAGCAGGGCTGGCAGAATCCGGGCTGGCAGTTGCCGGGGGCACCTGTTCAGAGTCCGCCGTACCCGCAGCCGGTGCAGCATCCGCAGCAGGCACAGGTGCCGGCGCCGTACGGCGGCTGGCACGGCGGCGGCGGTTATCCGCCGGTGCCCGGCCAGGTCATCGCTTCCGGTCCGGCCAAGCCGCCGCGGAAGAAGCGCCGGCTGCTCGCCGCCGGTGCGCTGAGCATCGCCGCCCTGCTGGTTGCCGGATCAGTTGCCTGGGGCATCGATCAGCAGGTCGGCGGGACCCACGGTTCGCAGCTGTCGCAGACGCAGTTCGACCCGGCCGCGGTCGCGTCGAAGGTGTCGCCCGGTCTGGTGAACATCAACACCGTGCTGGGTCTGGAGAACGCCAAGGCCGCCGGTACCGGGATCGTGCTGACCTCGGACGGCGTGATCCTGACCAACCACCACGTCATCGAGGGCGCGACGTCGATCACGGTCACCAACGTGGGCAACGGGAAGACGTACGTGGCGACTGTGGTCGGGTACGACGAGGACCACGACATCGCCGTACTGAAGCTGAAGGACGCCTCGGGCCTGGAGACCGCGAAGCTCGGGAACTCCGACAACGTGAAGGTCGGCGACCAGGTGGTCGGCATCGGGAACGCGGGTGGGAAGGGCGGTACGCCGACGTACGCGGCCGGCAAGATCACCGCGCTGAACCAGGCGATCACCGCGACCGACCAGAACGGCCAGGACCCGGAGAACCTGAAGAACCTCCTCCAGACCGACGCGAACATCCAAGCCGGCCAGTCCGGCGGCCCGCTCGCGAACGCCAACGGTGAGGTGATCGGCGTCGACACCGCCGGCAACAACGGCGGCAACGGTGGCCAGGGCAACCCCGGCCAGACCTCCGCAACCACCAACACCAAGCCCAACCCCCAACTAGCCGCCGACGGCGACCCGTACGCCCCCGGCTTCGGCGACGGACAGGGCTTCCCGCAGAACCCGTACGGCGACCCCGGCAACAGCCAAGGCGACGGCGGCCAGTGGAACGGCGGCCAAGGCTATGGCGGCCAAGGGAACGGCGGCCAAGGCTACGGCGGTCAGGGCAACGGTGGTCAGGGGCAGGGTGGTCAGGGACAGGGCGGTAACGCTACCGGCGCCCAGGGCTACGCGATCCCGATCAACCAGGCGATGGACATCGCCAAGAAGATCCGGTCCGGCCAGGAGTCCGCGGACATCCACATCGGCGCCGACCCGCTGCTCGGTGTCTCGATCATCCCGAACGCCGGTGTCCAGGGCGCCGCGATCCAGGACGTGATCCCGCAAGGCAAGGCCGACGAGGCCGGTATCACCGCCGGCGACGTCATCACCTCCTTCGACGGCAAGCCCGTCACCTCCCCCGAGACCCTGTCCGAGCTCCTCGACCAGCACCACCCCGGCGACAAGGTCGAGGTCACCTGGACCGACCAGCAAGGCCAGACCCACAAAGCCACCATCGAACTGATCACCGGCCCAGTCCGCTGACCAACCCCCAAATCCGGGTCGCCGGCGCACCCCCTCGCTCGCGACCCGCACCGGGCCCGGCGCGTCTCTCCCTCCCCCGAGACGCCCGGGCCCGCTTTCGTGTGCGTCCCGGTCCGGTGGGTGGAATGGAGGGGCGGGGTGGTGAACGGGTGTTTACTGTGGGGGTGTGAGGGCTCGGGCGGTGCTGGGGGTTTTGGGGTCTTGTGGGGTGCTGGTTTCGGTCAGCCAGACGATTGTGGTGCCGTTGTTGCCGGCGTTGGGTGGGATTACGGGGCGGTCGGCGGCTGATGTGAGTTGGGTGTTGACGGTGACGCTGCTGGCGGGGGCGGTGTTCACGCCGTTGCTCGGGCGGGCCGGGGACATGTACGGCAAGCGGCGGGTGTTGCTGGTCGCGTTGAGCTCGATGGTGGCCGGGTCGTTGTTCTGTGCGTTGAGTTCGGAGCTGGCGGTGCTGATCGTCGGGCGGGCGTTTCAGGGGGCCGCGATCGCGGTGGTGCCGCTCGGGATCAGCATCTTGCGGGATGAGCTTCCGCCGCGGCGGGTGATTCCGGCGATCGCGGTGATGAGTTCGACGCTCGGTGTCGGGGCCGCGTTCGGGATCCCGGCCGCGACGCTGGTGGTCGAGTACTGGAACTGGCACACGATGTTCTGGATCTGCGTCGGCCTCGGCGTGCTCGACATCGTCTTGGTGCTGCTGGTCGTTCCCGAGTCCGTGGTGCGGACCAGCGGCCGCTTCGACGTACTCGGTGCGCTCGGACTCGCGACGTTCCTCGTCTGCCTACTACTCGCGGTCTCGAAGGCCAGTGCGTGGGGCACCGGCCCGACGATCGCGCTCGCCCTCGGCGCCATCGCCGTCGTACCGGTGTGGGGTTGGTACGAACTCAGAACCCTCAGTCCACTGGTCGATCTACGAGTCTCGGCCCGGCCGGCCGTTCTGTTCACCAACCTCTGCGCGCTCCTGATCGGCTTCGCCTTCTACGCCAACTCGTTGTCGACCGCGCAGCTTGTGCAGGAGCCGACCTGGACCGGATACGGGCTCGGGGCATCGATCGTCGTGAGCGGCCTGTGCCTGTTGCCGGGCGGGGTCGCGATGGTGCTCCTGTCGCCGCTCTCCGCACGCATCTCGAACTCAAGAGGTCCGCGGTTCTCGCTGGCGATCGCGTCGGTGCTGATGGCTGCCGGGTACGTCGTCCGCTTCTTCACCAGCCATTCGATCGCCGGAATCGTGGTCGGGGCGACTGTGGTCGCGGCCGGTACGGCGATCGCGTATTCGGCACTCCCGGCTCTGATCATGCATGCTGTGCCCGTGACCGAGACGGCGGCGGCCAACGGCCTCAACACCCTGATGCGCACGGTCGGGACCGCGATCTGCAGTGCGATCGTGGCGACCGTGCTGACCACTGTGACCGTGTCGAACGGCGACCGCGTCGCCCCGTCCCTGTCGGCGTACCTGATCGTGTTCGTGATTGCCGGTCTTGCTGCGGCGGTCGCGGCCGCGCTGGTCGCGTTGATCCCGGGCCGCGAGCCGGTGCGTGCGTCGTGATCGACCCAGGCCGTACGGCGATCCTCCGGGCCGCCCGGCGTGCGTTCGCCCTGCAGCCGTACGCCGCGGTGACGTTGCGCGGGATCGCCAGTGAGGCGAACGTGAGCGCGGCCCTGATCGTGAAGCACTTCGGTAGCAAGGAAGCGCTTTTCGAGCGGGTCGCGGATTTCAGCGAGGCCGCGGAGTTGTTGCTGGCCGCGCCGGATGCCGAGCTCGGTGCGCATGCCGTCCGGACACTGGTCACTTATCGCCGTGATCACGGTCTGGATCTGCTGATCCGGGTGATCTTCGCAGCCGGTGGCGGTGACGAGCGTGCGCTGATTCGTGAGCACTTCCACGACCAGGTGACGCGCGCCTTCGCGAACCGCCTGACCGGCCCGGACGCCGACCTCCGGGCGGAGCTGATCACCGCCCAGCTGCTCGGCCTCAGTGCCGCGATGGCGATCGAGAAGACCGGCCCGGCCGCCACCGCGGACGCCGACGAGATCGTGAACCTGTATGCACCGGGGATCCAGTCACTGATCCGGTAGTAGTTCGAAATGTGAACTACCGTCTCGTACGTTGGACATCGAGGCCGCCATCCGCGAGCAGCGCCGCTAGCATGGTGCGACCGGCTCGAGAGGCGCTGCAACGGACGATTGGTCCGCCACGCTCGGGCGGGGCCTCAACTGTGGAGGCACTGTTGCAAGGGCGCCTCCGGAGCGAATCTGGAGGTGGCGCGACGGATGAGTAGTGAGACCCGGCTGAGGAAGCTCCTGTCCGAGCGGGTGGCGGTTCTCGACGGTGCCTGGGGCACGATGCTGCAGGGCGCCGAGCTGACCACGGCGGACTATCAGGGTGACCGCTTCCGCGATCACACGCATGACGTCACCGGGGATCCAGACCTGCTGATTCTGACCCGCCCGGACCTCATTCTCGATGTCCATCGGCAGTACCTCGCGGCCGGTGCCGACATCACCACCACGAACACCTTCACCGCGACGAGCATCGCGCAGGCCGACTACGGCTTGGAGGCGTACGTCCACGAGATGAACGTGCGCGGCGCGCAGCTCGCCCGGCAGGCGGCCGACGAGTTCGGTGACCGGTTCGTCGCAGGGTCGATCGGCCCGCTGAACGTGACGCTGTCGTTGTCCCCCAAGGTGGACGACCCGTCGTACCGGGCGGTCACCTTCGAGCAGGTCAAAGCGACGTACGCCGAGCAGATCGCAGCGCTGGCCGAGGGCGGCGTCGACCTGCTGCTGATCGAGACGATCTTCGACACCCTGAACTGCAAGGCGGCGATCGCAGCTGCCCGCGAGGTCGCGCCGCAGTTGCCGCTGTGGATCTCAGTGACGATCGTCGACCTGTCCGGCCGCACGCTGTCCGGGCAGACCGTCGAGGCGTTCGGGAGCTCGGTCGAGCACGCCGAGCCGCTCGTGGTCGGCGTCAACTGCGCGCTCGGCGCGGCAGAGGCACGTCCGCATGTCGCCGATCTGGCCCGCTTCTCCGACACGTTCGTCGCGGCGCACCCGAACGCGGGTCTGCCGAATGCCTTCGGTGGGTACGACGAGACTCCGGACCAGACGGCCGCGTTGCTGCACGAGTTCGCCGAGTCCGGCCTGGTGAACATCGTCGGCGGATGTTGCGGGACGACCCCGGCGCACATCGCCCAGATCGCGACCGCGGTCAAGGGCCTGCCGCCGCGGCCCGTCGTACCGACCGATCACACGACTCGCTTCTCCGGCCTCGAGCCGTTCAAGATCAGTGCCGACACCGGCTTCGTGATGATCGGTGAGCGGACCAACGTGACCGGGTCGGCCCGGTTCCGCCGGCTGATCGAGAGCGACAACCACCAGGCCGCGGTCGACGTGGCGCTGGAGCAGGTCCGCGGTGGCGCGAACCTGCTGGACGTCAACATGGACGCCGACCTGCTGGACTCCGAGCAGGCGATGACCACGTTCCTGAACCTGATCGCGACCGAGCCCGAGGTGGCCCGGATCCCGATCATGATCGACAGTTCGAAGTGGTCCGTGCTCGAGGCCGGCCTGAAATGCGTGCAGGGCAAGGGCGTGGTCAACTCGATCAGCCTGAAGGAGGGCGAGGAGGAGTTCCTCGACCGAGCCCGCCGGATCATGTCGTACGGCGCGGGTGCCGTCGTGATGGCCTTCGACGAGCAGGGCCAGGCGGACACTGTCGAGCGCAAGGTGGCGATCTGCGGCCGTGCGTACGACCTGCTGACCGGGATCGGGTTCCCGGCCGAGGACATCATCTTCGACCCGAACGTGCTGGCCGTCGCGACCGGTATGTCCGAGCACAACGGCTATGCACTGAACTTCATCGAGGCGCTGCCGCTGATCAAGGAACGTTGTCCGGGCGTGCACATCAGCGGCGGGATCTCGAACCTGTCGTTCTCGTTCCGGGGCAACGACATCGTCCGCGAGGCGATGCACTCCTCGTTCCTGTACCACGCGGGCAAGGTCGGCCTGGACATGGGAATCGTGAACGCCGGCCAGCTGGCGGTCTACGAGGACATCCCGAAGGACCTGCTGGAGCTCGTCGAGGACGTCATCTTCAACCGTCGCGAGGATGCGACCGACCGCCTGGTCGCCTTCGCCGAGAACGTGAAGGGCAAGGGCACCCAGCGCGAGGTCGACCTGAGCTGGCGCGAGGGCACGGTCGAGTCGCGGCTGTCGCACGCGCTCGTGCACGGGATCGTCGACTTCATCGAGGCCGATACCGAGGAGTGCCGGCAGAAGTTGCCGCGGCCGCTCGAGGTGATCGAGGGCCCGCTGATGGACGGCATGAAGGTGGTCGGCGATCTGTTCGGCGCCGGCAAGATGTTCCTGCCACAGGTGGTGAAGAGCGCGCGGGTGATGAAGCGTTCTGTCGCCTACCTCGAGCCGTACATGGAGGCGGAGAAGGAGCTGGCCCGGCAGGAGGGTCGCGCCGAGGCCGTCCGTGGTCAGGGCAAGGTGGTGCTGGCGACGGTCAAGGGCGATGTCCATGACATCGGCAAGAACATCGTGGGTGTGGTGCTGGGTTGCAACAACTACGAGGTCATCGACCTCGGTGTGATGGTGCCCGCGGCAAAGATTCTCGACACGGCTGTTGCCGAGGGCGCCGATGCGGTTGGGCTGTCCGGTCTGATCACTCCGTCGCTGGACGAGATGGTTGCGGTGGCCAGTGAGATGCAGCGCCGCGGACTCAAGCTGCCGCTGCTGATCGGTGGCGCGACCACGTCGAAACAACACACTGCGGTTCGCATCGCTCCGGCGTACGAGAAGACCACCGTGCATGTCCTGGACGCGTCTCGCGTGGTTGGCGTGGTGTCGGATCTGCTCGACGACGACCGGGCCGAAGCGCTTGCCATCAGCAACGCTGCGGACCAGGAGCGGCTGCGTGAGCAGCACGCCAACAAGCAACGCGCGCCACTGCTGACCCTTGAGCAGGCTCGCGCGAACTTCGAACCGGTCGAGCACGGTACGCCGCCGGTCCCGTCGTTCACGGGATTGCGCCGGGTGTCCCCGGATATCGAGACGCTGCGGGCGATGGTCGACTGGCAGTTCCTCTTCCTGGCTTGGGAATTGAAGGGAAAGTACCCGGCGATCCTGGATCAGCCGGTGGCGCGCGAGCTCTTCGACGACGCGAACACGTTGCTCGACGAGATCGTTGCAGGAGGTTCCTTCAAGGCCGAAGGTGCCTACGGGTTCTGGCCGGCGCACAGCGAGGGTGACGACATCCTGCTGGACGGTCTCGACGTCTCGTTCCCGATGCTGCGGCAGCAGACGGAGAAGCCGGCCGGCCGGCACAACCGGTGTCTGGCCGACTATGTCGCGCCTGCTGGTGACTACCTCGGTGGGTTCGGGGTGGCGATCCACGGCGCCGAGCAGCTGGCGGCGAAGTACGAGGAGAAGAACGACGACTACCGCGCGATCATGGTGAAGGCCCTGGCCGACCGGCTTGCCGAGGCGTTCGCCGAGTGGATCCACCTGGAGGCGCGGAAGGCCTGGTTCGAGCCGGATGCGGAGCCGCTGCTGGAGGATCTGCACGCGGAGCGGTTCCGCGGGATCCGGCCGGCGCTCGGCTACCCGGCGAGCCCGGACCACAGCGAGAAGCAGGAGCTGTTCGACCTGCTCGAGGCCGACAAGCTCGGGCTGGCGCTGACCGAGTCCTTCGCGATGACACCGGCGGCCGCGGTCTCCGGTCTCATCTTCCAGAACCCGGCCGCCCGCTACTTCAGCGTCGGCCGCCTGGGCAAAGACCAGATCGAGGACTACGCCCGCCGCCGCGGCGAGACCGTGGAGGAAATCGAGCGCTGGCTCCGCCCGAACCTCGCGTACGACCCGGCATGACCGTGACCGTGCGCCCAGCCGTTGCTGCTGACTCCGACGCCATCGCGTCCATCTGGCACAGCGGTTGGGCCGACGGCCACCTCGGCCACGTCCCCGAGGAGCTGGTCGCCATCCGCACCAAGGAGTCCTTCTGGACCCGCGCCGCGGACCGCATCGGCGACACCACCGTCGCAGTCGTGAGAGACGACGTCGCCGGGTTCGTGATGGTCGTCGACGACGAGGTGGAGCAGGTCTACGTCTCCCGGGACCACCGCGGTTCGGGCGTGGCCGGCATCCTGCTCGCCGAGGCCGAGCGCCAGGTGGCGGCCAACGGACGGGACGAGGCCTGGCTGGCGGTCGCGACGGGTAATGCGCGGGCACGCAGGTTCTACGAGCGCTGCGGGTGGACGGACGGTGGTCCCTTCGACTACCCAGCGTCAGTCGAGCGCGGCACTCTCCCGATCCCGTGCCATCGCTACGTCAAAGCCGTGACATCTGTCAGCTGAGTCGCGGCCCAGACGGGTTTAGGTTGCTGAAGCAAGCCAAACTCGTTCTGGGAGAGGTCATCATGGGTATCCGCATCTCGCGGCGGATGGTTGCCGTCGGTACGGCGGCGGTCGCGTTGACGTCGGTGGTCGGTGGGGTCGCGTACTCGGCCGGGGTGACGGCGCAACAGCCGGCCATTCAGACGTCGACGCCGCACAGTGAGCGCAACGTGACGAACATCGACGTGTTGCGGCAGCAGCTGCGGAACTACTACGGGGATCCGCTGGGCACCGGGAACTTCGGTGCCGACAGCAACTATGCCCGCGAGGCCTCGTCAGTGGCCAAGGCGGGGCAGCGCTGGATCTCGGCGCAGCATCACACGTCCAGGACCAAGGCGATTCTGCTGGACGTCGACGACACCTCGCTGGCCACGTGGAACTACGAGATCGCCAGCAACTGGGCGTACAACCCGGAGACCAACGCGGATTACGTGCTGGGGCAGAAGTTTCCCGCCGTACCGGGGATGGTCGAGCTGGTGAAGACGGCAGAACGGGAGGGGGATGCGGTCTTCTTCCTGACCGGACGCGGCGCTGCGCAGGAGCAGGCGACGTTGGGCAACCTGACGGCGGACGGGGTCGGGATCGATGCCGGCTATCCGAAGCCGACCAGCTTGCCGAACGGTGAGGACGGTCTGTTCACGAAGCCCGCGGTGGCGGACTACCCGGCGTACCTGAAGAAGGCGTGTGCGGCGGACCCGAACGGTGCCTGTACGACGATTCATTACAAGTCGGCCACCCGGGCGCACATCGAGTCGCTGGGCTACGACATCGTCGCGAACTTCGGCGACCAGTACTCCGACCTCAAGGGTGGTTACGCCGACCGCACGTTCAAGCTGCCGAACCCGAACTACTACTTGCCCTGAGCACTGATCCGGCCGACCAGCTCGCGACGGCTCCGGACGCCGACCTTGGCGAAGATCGACTTCAGGTGACTCTGCACGGTGTGCGGGGACAGGTGCAGGCGCCCGGCGATCTCGCGGGTGTCGTTGCCCTGCAGGACCAGTTCGGTCAGCTCGCGCTCGCGCGGGGTCAGCCCATAGGCGGCCGAGATGAGCGGTGCGATCGACGGTACGGCGGCCGCCTGCAGGACCACTGCCACGCGCTGGTCCCAGGCGGTCGCCGCCGTCGCCGGGGCCGCGTGGACCTGGATCCACTGACCGGATTCGCCCAGCATCCGCGCGGTCGCCTCCTGGCCGGTGAGGCGCACGCGCTCGACGATCGAGACCACCTCGTACGGCAGCAGGTCAGCCGTCACCGATCCCTCGAACCCGAACTCCTCGAGCCAGCGGGCGGTCGACGGTGTGTGCGACTCGACGCGGCGGTCGCCATCGAACACCAGTACGCCGGGCCACAGATCTGCACCCGGTCCGGCTGCCCGGGCGTGCACACCTGCTGCCCGGAAGGACAATCCCAGCAACGGCGCGATCACGTTGGCGAAGTCGCGTTCCTCCGGGGTGAAGTCGCCCTGCCGGAAGAACGAGACGCAGCCCCAGGGCACACCGTCCACGACGAACGCCGTCCGCAGTTCGCCGGTCATCCCGACCGGTTCCAGCAGGGCGACGTACCGGCTGCTCTTGCGTAGTTCGCCACCGGTCGCCTCGCTCAGGATCCCGGCGTGCCGGGGTGCCTTGAACAAGGAACTGAACGAGTTGTAATCGTCATGCAGGTAAGCGATCTCGGCGATCCCCGCGGTCGGCGCCGGCATCCTCTCGGCCGAGTACCGGGTCTCGATCAGGGTGCTCGGATCCATCGCATGCCAGCAGCTGCTGTCCCGCGGCAGCGCGCGGCGCAGGACCTGCTGGGCCTCGTCGAAGAGGTCGGCCAGTGGCAGCTTCGCCGCCGCCAGCGAGACCACCCGGTCGTAGGCGCGGAAGTGGGCAGCGTGGTTCACCTCTCGATGGTCACACAGGCCCAGGCGGTCGCGATATCCCCTAAATGTGGCATGGCCGCCCGGCGCGGCGGGTGGTTAGCGTAACGGCGTTCGTACTTCGTCTTCCTTGGGGGAATCAATGCCTGAAGCAACCACCGTCTTCCGTGCCGTCGACACGCAGGACTTCGACGCGTTCGCCGCGATGCTCGCCGAGAAGTCCACGTTCGTGTTCGGCAACCAGGAGCCGTTCGTCGGGGTGGAGGCGATTCTGGCCGGTAACGCGGCGTTCTTCACGATGGTCCGGCGGACCGAGCATCACATCAATCGGATCTGGACGGTCGGGGCGACCACACTCGCCGAGACCGACGTGACCTACACGCGGCTTGACGGCCAGGAGGTCACACTCCCGGCGCTCAGCATCTGGGACGTCGACGAGGCCGGCCTGATCACCAGCTACCAGGTCTTCGCCGACCTCACTCCCGTGTTCACGCCCTAGGGAGAACCCCGGTCAGCAGCGTGGTCAGCTGCTCGCGCAGGGTCGGTTCGAACTCCATCCGCAGGGGCGCCAGGGAGGGGTCGGCGTCGAACGCGGCCAGCAAGGCCGGGGTGGGATGGGCATGGGTCCAGACCGCCCCGGCCAGCATGCTCGCCGGTGGGATGAACCGCATCGCGCCCTCACGCCCGATCTCGGGCAGCGCGATGGTGACCAGCTCGATCATTCGCTCGTAGCCCCGCGCCGCGGAGCGCTTGAAGGCCAGCGCCGTCTCGGCCGAGATGTTGCGCTCCAGCACCGATGCCTGACTGCTGAGCAGGTCGCAGAGCACCGGCCGTGCGCCGAAGGTCTGCACGATCACCTCGACCAGCGCCGCGGCGCGCTCGGCGAGCGGCGTGGACGACGGCATCGCGGCGAGCCCGGCCGCCAGGTCGTCCACCCAGGCCGACAGCTCGATCGCGGACAGCTCGAGCAGCACGCCCTCGCGGGAGTCGAAGTACTTGAGCACGTTCGACTTGGCCAGGCCGACGCGGCGGCTCAGCTCGTTCAGGCTGACTTCGCTGACCGGCATCTCGGTCAGCATCTCAGCGGCCGTGGTCAGGATCGCCTGCCGCCGGACCGCCCGCTGTTCCTCGCTGCGGGCGCGCTGGAAGGTCGTCACGCTCACATCCTACAGACCAACGGTCTGTTGTTATCGGACCAGCGGTCTGATAACGTCACTCATAACAGACCACCAGTCTCTTATGGAGGATCCGATGTACGTCGTCCCGGACCAGACCGGCAAGCTCGCCGTCGTCACCGGTGCCAACAGCGGTACCGGCAAGGAAGCCACCAAGCGCCTGGCCGCGGCCGGTGCCCGGGTCGTGATGGCGGTCCGGACCGTCGCCAAGGGCGAGGCCGCCCGGGCCGAGATCCTCGCCGAGGTTCCCCATGCCCAGCTGGAGGTGCGGCGCGTCGACCTGGCCGACCTGGCCTCGGTCCGGGAGTTCGCCGACGGCCTGACCGCCGACGAGCCACACCTCGACCTGCTGGTCAACAACGCCGGCGTCATGCACCCGCCGAAGCGGTTCGGTACTGCCGATGGCTTCGAGTTGCAGTTCGGTTCGAACTTCCTCGGCCCGTTCGCGCTGACGATCCGCCTGCTGCCGCTGGTGCTGACCGCGCCCGCGCCGCGCGTCGTCACGATGAGCAGCGGTACGGCGTACTACGGCCGGATCCGCTGGGACGACCCGAACTGGGAGCAGGGCTACAGCGCCTTCCGGGCGTACGCACAGTCGAAGCTCGCCGACCTGATGATGAGCAACCACCTGGCCAAGCTCGCAGCAGACCGCAACTGGAACCTGCTGAGCGTCGCCGCGCACCCCGGCTTCACCCGTACCAACCTGCAGACCGCCGGTGCCACCCTCGGGAAGAGCAGTTCGCGGGAACCCCTGATCAACCGCATCCTCACCCCGCTCATCCCCTCGCAAGCAGCTCCCGAAGGCACCGAACCCCTGCTGTTCGCCGCCGCCAGCCCCGAGGCGCAGCAAGGCGCGTACTACGGCCCCGGCGGCAGGTTCCACCTCGTCGGCCCGACCGAGCTGGCCAAGGCCCCGAAGCGCTCCCGCAACGAAGCCGACAACGCCCGCCTCTGGTCGCTCGCCGAATCCCTCACCGGCGTCCACCTGCCGGCTCGGGTCAGCTGACTACTTCTGCGGTCCTGCCTTGTACGCCTTGAGTGCGGCGACGGCGCGCTCGCGGTAGGCCGTGATCACCTCGGCAAGCGGATGCTCCTTCGAGGGATTGGCGATCAGCTTGTCGAGGGTGTCGTAGATCTCCTTCAGGCGCTCATCGGCGACCGCCGCGTCCGGTGAGTTGATCACGGCCTTCATCTTGCCGGTGACCGCGCGGTCGGCGGCCACCGACAGCGCGTGCGCGAACTCGAACTTGACCGTCTTGAGCTCACCGAAGGCGTCGTGCTCGTGGCCGGGCTGGTCCTTGGCGAGCAGTCCGTGCGCCTTCCGGTCGCCGAACTCGACCTGCTTCTTCTCGATGTCCTCGTCGAGCTTCTCAGCAGCGGTCCGCAAGGCCAGTACGCCGGCGCGGCTGCCGAGCGCGCTGCCCAGACCGCCCACCAGGGCGCCCTTGGCCGCACCGGTGAAAGGCTCCCACAGGCCGGCCTGGCCCACACCGCGATCGAATCCGCGCTTGCCGCCGTCGTACATCGCCCCGGGCAGTCGCTTGATGACGGCGCCGGCCTGGTCGATCGCACCCTTGAAGTCGTCGAGGAAGCTGTCGTGCTTCACCGGGGACTCGTCGCCGAGCTGGACCTGGTCCGGCTGCGGGGCGGCCTTGCTGCGGCCGGCGAGCTTGTCCACCAAAGGCATTTCGGCGTCGATCTCGTCGGCGGCACCACGGATCTTGTGCGACAGCGCGTGCATGCTGTCGTCCGCGCCGAAGGTCGCGGTGGTCAGCCCGCCGAGCTTGTACTCGACCTCGTCGATCGCGATCTCGACGAAGTTCGAGTGCGACCAGAAGTCCTCCAGGGCATGGGATGCGCGGCCGATGAGATCCAGTGCCTCCGGATCGAGCAGTGCGCCGGATCCGGCGCCGGGCCCGGCAGAACGTCGTACCTCGGCTGCGGTTTCGTCGGCCACTGCGCCTGATGGCAGCCCGCCGACCATGGCCTTCGGCGCGTCCTTGTCGAGGACGGCACGCATCGCCTTCGAGTGATCCGCGGCCGCGGCGGTCTGTCCTCGGGCCAGCTCAGGGTGCGTGAGGCGGGCAGCGTTGAACAGAGTTTCCTTGATGTACTCGCGGGAGATGTACATGTGTGGCGGCAACCCACCGGTGTCCAGGGTGCCCAGATCGGCGATCTTGTCGTTGGCCGCGGTCGCGGCCGGGTTGTCCATGTGCTCGTAGAACTTGTAACCGCCGTACGCCGATCCTGCGAACAGGCCGGCGGGATCGGCGACGCCCGCGTCGACGATCGCCTGGCAGGCGTTGTGGAACGCGGTGATCTCGGTGTCGGTGAGGCGGCCGTCCTTGGCCGCGAGCTTGACCGCCTTCCACTCGAGGATCGCGTTGCCGAGAGCCGGGTGGGCCTGGGAGAGGTCGCGCTCCCAGTTGGCTGCGTAGATCAGGCCGATCTCGTCCGGAGTGAAGTCCGAGCCGGCCAGGCCGTCGACGACCGAGGTGCGGTGGTAGCGGGGGTCGAAGTGCTGGACGGCGAGTTGCTTCGGGGCGGGAAGGGTGGCCAGTGAGCCTGAAGCGGTTGTGCGGGAGTGGGCGATGGATTCGGCTCCGGCTTCCAGGGAGTCGTGGCCGCCGGGGGTGCCGGTGCTTTGCTGGACTACGTGGCCTAGTTCGTGGGCGAGCACGTGGTCGCCGTGGGGTGTGCCGGGGGAGATTCCTGGGGCCAGGTGGACTTCGTGGCCTTCGGTGAGGCCGTGTACGCCGGCGGAGGCGGCGCGGGTGCTGTCGCGGTGGATGGTGGTGGGGGAGAGGTCGAACCCGGTGACGCCTTCGACCTGGCTGCGGACGGTCGACTCAGGGGCGCTCAGCATCGCGCCGGCGACGGCGGCGTTGCCGGCCAGGCGGCCGAGGTCCTGGATGCGGGACTGTTCCGGAGTCAGCGATTCGGTTTCGTGGGTGTGGCCCACGGGGTTGCTGTCGAGCTCCTCGTCCTTCTCCGACGCCTTCCGCATCGCACCCCCTCCGCCCGGACTACCGACGGTAGCCGGGCGCCGACGTACCTCGTAAGAGACAAACGGGCATCGCAGACTGCACCCTGGGGAGATGAGCGAGTGGTCGAGTGGCGAGATCTACGAGTCGTATGTGGGCCGCTGGAGCCGGGTGGTCGCCGAGGAGTTCGTTCGCTGGCTCGACCAGCCGGAGGGCTTGCGCTGGCTGGATGTCGGCTGCGGCACGGGCGCGCTGACGAGCACGATCCTGCGGACGGCGAAGCCGGCATCCGTGCTCGGTGTCGACCCGTCGGCCGGTTTCGTCGGGTACGCGCGGCAGACCGTCCCGGGCGCGAGCTTCGAGGTCCGCTCGGCCGCTGACCTACCGGACGGCCCGTACGACGTTGTGGTGGCGGGCCTCGTCCTGAACTTCATCCCCGAGCGCGTCCAAGCGCTCCGGCGGATGCGCGAACTCGGCACGACCGTCGCCGTCTACGTGTGGGACTACGCCGAGGGCATGCAGCTGATGCGGTACTTCTGGGATGCGGTGGTCGCGCTACGCCCTCAGGATCGCGAGTACGACGAGGGCCCGCGCTTCCCGTTCTGTACGGCGGAGGGGCTGGCCGGGCTGTTCGCCGAGGCCGGGTTCGGGGCGACCGAGACCCGGGCGATCGTCGTACCGACGGAGTTTGCGTCCTTCGACGACTACTGGCAGCCGTTCCTCGGTGGGCAGGGCGTCGGACCGGCATACGTGCGCACGCTGGACGAGGAGGACCGTGATGCGTTACGGGAGGACATCAGAGCTCGATTGCCGATCGAGGCTGATGGGTCGATCCGGCTGACTGCGCGAGCCTGGGCGGCTCAGGCGTCCAGGTAGTCGCTCCTGAGTAGACCGAAGAGGAGGTCGTCGGTCCACTCGCCCTTGATCCAGGTGTGCGACCGGCGCAGCCCCTCACGCTGGAAACCGAGGCGCTCCAGCAGTCGCGCGGATGACGTGTTGCGGGCGTCGCATTCGGCCGAGACGCGGTGCAGGTTCTTCACCGTGAACAGGTGGTCGAGCAGACCGCGCACGGCCTCGGTCGCGTAGCCCTTGCCCTGGTACGCCGGTGCCAGCGTGAAACCGAGCTCGGCCTGCATCAGGTTCTCGTCCAGGTGCAGTCCGAGATCCCCGATCAGTACGCCGTCCAGGTCGACGGCGTACTGGAACCAGCCGGGTGCATCCGGATCGCCGGTGCCGAAGCCGGTGACCGTGATGAGCGCCTCCGGCTCTCTGACCGGCGTCTCCCAGGACTGGTAGCGGGCAACCTCGGGATCCGACCGGTACGCCGCGAAGGCGGGCGCGTCGCCGGGAGTGAAGCGGCACAGCGTCAGCCGCTCGGTCTGCACGAACATCCCGTCATCATGTCAAACCACGGCCCTCGGCTCCGTCTCATTGAGGAGAGGAGTATGCCGATGAGATTCCTGTTGATCGTGCACGGTGAAACCCGCGCTGACCTGCGCAGATCCGCCTTCGAGCAGGCCGCCCGCGAGGCCGGTGAACTGATCGGCGGTGAGCTGCTGGCGCACCAGCAGCTCACCGTGACCGTGCCCGATCGGGCCGGCCCCGGGGGCATCGACGCGTACTACGTGATCGACGTCGAGCACCCGGCGCGCGCGGTCGAGCTGGCCCGGCTACTGCCTGATGCCCGGTTGGAGGGCCGGTACGTCGAGATCCGGGCGATCATGCGACCGGCCGGAGAGCTCTAGCGCAGGACGTCGAACCACAGATTCGTGGTTGCCGAACGACGCCGGAGCCGAACCGTGCGACCGCCTTCCTCGGCGAACACGCGGGTGCCGTCGCCGAGGAACACCGGCGCGACGATCAGCAGCACCTCGTCGAGTTCACCGGCCGCGATGCACTGGCGGGCGATATCGGCGCCGATCACGTTCACGTACTTGTCCCCGGCCGCGGCCTTCGCGGCGGCAATTGCCTTGGGCAACTGATCGACGTACGTGACACCGGGCTCCGGCGTCTTCGGCAGGCGGTGGGTGACCACGAAGAGCGGGCCCTCCCAGCCGCCGCCGAACGCCTCGCCCTCGCCGGGTTCGCCCTTGTGCGGGTCGTCGCCGTCGTGGGACCGTCGGCCGACCAGGATGGATCCGATCCGCGGGATCAGCTCGTCGAGCTCGGGGTTCGGGCCGAGATACGGGCGCATCCACTGCATGTCCCCGTTCGGTCCGGCGATGAAGCCGTCGGCCGACATCGTCGCCGAGTACAGCAGCTTTGCCATGGAGTTCTCCCTGCTCGCTCGTTGGTTCATAGTCGTGCAGACGAGCGAGCAGGGGAAAACTCATCGCGAGGCGGGACCGACGTCGGCCGGGGTGAGCGGACGGCGTACCGGGGTTGCGCTGCTGTACTCGTCGGCGCCGACATCGGCACGACCGGAGCGGGCGTGACCGTCGACGTCCTGGGTCACCGACGGGTAGGTGCGGCTCGCGGCGTCGATGGCCGGGCTCCCCGCACCGAGACGCCGTACGCCGTCGGTGCCCGCGACCAGCTTGGGATCCTTACGGGTGAAGCCGGAGGCCGGGATGTTGCCGTTGCCGGCTGCGCCCCAGAGCAGGTTGCCCGACCAGGTGATGCCCTGCTGATACGGCATCGACACCAGCGATCCGGAGTCACCGGCGAGCAGGTTGTCGGCGATCGTGCAGCCCAGGGGTGGCAGGGTGCGCTGCGTTTCGCCGCTGATCGCCGTACCGGCCGACAGCACTGTGTTGAGGGCGATCGTCACCCGGTCCGGTGCGTCGTTGCCCCGGCGGCTTTCCGCGGAGTCCTCCGGTTTGTGGTCGCGGACGTTGCCGCTGCCCAGCACGATGCCGGAGCCGCTGACCCGCTCGACGTAGTTGTTCACGATCAGGTGATCGTTGCCGTAGATCCGGATACCATTGCTACCGGCAAGAATGAAGTTGCCTTCGACCCGGGACCTGTTGCCGTGCCGGAGCACGATGCCGCCGAGACTTGACCGGACGGTGTTGTGGCGGATGACGTTCGCCGAGGACTTGACCGAGATCGCCTCCGGGTCGCCGTTCGCGCGTTCGAACAGGTTCTCCTCGACGATCGCACCGGCGTCGCTGAGCGAGCGGCCGCTGAGGCCGAGCCGGATCGGCTCACCGCCGTTGTCACCCGCGAAGGTGTGGTCGGAGAAGTAGTTCCGGGCGATGCGGACACCGCGGGCCATCCCCGCCGTACCGGGTCCTTCGACGCCGAGGAAGACGCCGAGCGTCGACTTGCCGTGGAAGTGGTTGCGCTCGATGACCGTGTTGTCGCCGCGGACCATGACCCAGTGCATACCCTCGATATCCGCGAGCTGGAGGTCGTTGCGGCTGATCCGGATGTTCTTGCAGGTGGTCGGGATGTCGAGCGTGGTCCGCTGCCGCAGCTTGAAACCGCTCAGCACGACGTACGCCGAATCGCTCAGCACGAACCCGCGATCGCCGGTCAGGGTCGCGCCACCGGTCGAGGCGGCTCGCACGGTGATCGGGGCGGCAGCCGTACCGCGGCGGCCCTGGACCGGGATGCCCTGACTGCCGGTGACGTTGTACGTCCCGTCGGCGAGCACGATCTCGGCTCCGGGCTGGGCGGCGGCGATCGCGCGCCGGAGTTCGTCGACGGTCCGGACCTGGGTGGCCCGGGTACTGGCCCGGGCCGAGCTGGTCGCGGTGACGGCGACGGCGGTGCTCGTGAGAGCGGCGGTCAGGAAGGTACGGCGGCCTAGTGGCATCAGGTTCTCCGGGGTTCGGGGCGGTGGAGGCGGCCAGTGTGTGGTCGTGGTGGCAGGCTTGGCAAGCGCTTACCGTCGGGGTTGCCGGAATCTCCCGTGGAGCGGAAGAATCGACAGTGGAGTTCCGCGGTGCGCCCCGTTTGGGAGCCCCGGCCGGGGGAGCGGTAGCCTTCCGGCCACGTGGTCTTTTCGGATGTGGATCGAGGTGGTCGGGGCGATGCCGGAGGGTGACGTCACGCGCCGGGTCGGGCCGGAGCTCGATCTGAGCCGCCCGTCCGATGCCCGCATCTACGACCTGATGCTGGGCGGGAAGAACAACTTCGAGGTCGACCGGCAGGTCTTCGCCGAGCTGCTCAAGGTCGGGCCGGAGATCCCGCAGCTCGCGGCCGAGAACCGGCGCTGGATCGCGGCCGCGATCGGCCGGATGGCCGCGGGTGGCGTCAGCCAGTTCCTCGATCTCGGCTGCGGTCTGCCGGCGGAGCGCAACCTGCACGACGAGGTGCTCGCCGTCGCTCCGTCCGCCAAGACGGTGTACGTCGACAACGACGTGACCGCGATCGCGCACGGCCAGGCCCTGCTCGCGGACTACCGCCGTACCTTCTTCGCCGCCGCGGACATCCTCGACCCTGCGATGGTCCTCGAGCACCCGACCGTGGTCGACGCACTCGACCGGGACCGCCCGGTCGGGCTGATCTTCGGCCTGACCCTGCACACCCTGCCCGGCACCGACCAGCTCCGTCAGCTCCTCGCCGACTACCTGGCGCCGTTCCCGTCGGGTTCCTTCGTGGCCATCACGCACCCGATGAACCCCAACGACGGCAGCCGCCTGGCCGACGCCGCCACCTCGATCGAGGCCAAGTTCCGCGAGTACTTCCCGCGCCTGCGCTTCCGCACCCTCGAAGAGCTCACCGAGTCCCTGGCCGACCTCGAGGTCCTCGCCCCCGGCATCACCGACCTGGCCCACTGGTGGCCCGCCGACGAACAGAACCTCAGCCCCACCGGTGCCGCCCGCCTGATCCTCGGAGCCCTGGCCCGCAAACCGTAATTCGGTGGTGCGGTGGGTAGCCGCGATCGATGATGGGCGCATGCCTGTCCGCTGACCGATCGCTGGGCGCCGATGCCTGATCTCGAGATCGCTTGTGACGAATCCGGGTTCTCCGGATCCAATCTGCTCGACCCGGCCGCGCCGGTGATCACCCATGCGTCGGTCGACCTGACGGTTGCGGAGGCGGCTGAGGTTCTCGGTGGTGTTCGGGTGCGGACCGCCAAGGAGTACAAGTCGAACCGCCTCCTCCGCCCCGAGCAGCGGCCGGTGCTCAGGCGGTTCCTGTCCGCGCTCGGTGGGCGGGCACACGTGCATGTCATCGACAAGACGTCGTACGTCGCGGCTCGGGTGCTCGAGCTGTTCACGGGCGAGCCGTCGTACGGCGATGGGACCCGGCTGGGCCGGGATTTCGAGGCGAGCGTCGGCGTACTGCGGTCGCGGACCGAGTTCCTGGACTCGTTTCTGGTGCTGACTCGGACGAAGCGGTTGCGGCTGCTCGATCATGCGGCGATCGACAGGTTCTTCGGGTTGCTGCCGGAGGAGTTGCGGGGGTTGTCACGGCGGAGGGTCGAGGAGACGTTGTTGCGGTTGATCGAGGACGATCCGGCGATTCCGCCGCCGCTGGAACCGCTCGTCCCGGCGCTGGCCGAGACTGCGCTGTTCTGGAGTGCCGGGCAGCGGTCGGTGGGGGTGGTGCACGATGAGCAGAGTGCGCTGACCCCGCATCGGGTCGCCCGGCTGGCCGGGTATCTCGCGACGGCCGTCGTACCGGCTCCGCCGCCGCTCGCCGGGGTTCGGCAGGTTGATTCGCGGCTGGATCCGCGGGTGCAGGTGGCCGATCTGCTGGCCGGGGTGGCGCGGCGCGCGGCCGAGGTCCCGGGGCTGGCGAAAGTTCTTGGCGCAGAATGTCGAGGGCTGATCGGCGGCGCCGACGTCGCGGGTACCCAACCTAGGAGGATGTCGTGAAGTACGTGATCCTGATCCACTCCAACCCGCAGCCGTGGGGGCACCCGACCATCGACTTCACCGAGATCGGCCGCGCGATCCCGGCCGACGAACGGGCCGCGATGGGCAAGGAGTTCGAGGAGATGCTGACCGAGCTCTCGGAGTCCGGTGAACTGCTCTCCGGGCAGGCGCTCGGCCCGGCCGACGGCGCGAAGCTGTACCGGAACAGCAAGGTCGCCACCGACGGGCCGTATGCGGAGGCGAAGGAGCATTTGGCCGGGTTCTTCCTGATCGACGTGGACTCCCAGGAGCGCGCCGAGGCCATCGCTGAGCGCTTCGCCGGCCCCGGCGACACCATCGAGCTCCGCGCAACAATGTGAGGCCGTAATTTAATTCCCGTTCCGGCACCGGGCCGGACGTGACGTACGCCGTACCGCAACGCCGCCGACTCACCTAAAGTGGTCGAACTTACCGAGAGTCAGGAGGCGACGCAGTGACGACTGTCGTCCTGATGGGCCCACCCGGTGCCGGCAAGGGCACCCACGCCGGGATGCTGGCCGGCGAGGTCGCCGTCCCGGCGATCTCCACCGGCGACATCTTCCGGGCACACGTTGCCGCCGGGAGCGAGCTCGGCCGAACCGCGCAGCAGTACGTCGACTCCGGGGCCTATGTCCCGGACGAGGTGACGAACGCGATGGTTCGCGAACGGCTCGCCGAGGAGGACGCCCGCTCCGGCTTCCTGCTGGACGGCTACCCGCGGACTCTCGACCAGGCCGCCGTACTGGACGACTTGCTCGCTGCTCAGGGTCGCGACCTGACCGCAGTCATCGTGCTGCGCGTCGACCGCGAATCGCTCGTGCAGCGCCTGCTGCGCCGAGCCGAGATCCAGGGCCGGTCCGACGATTCCGAGGACGTCATCCGGCGCCGCCTCGAGGTGTACACCGAGCAGACGCTTCCGCTCATCACCCTGTACGGCGGTCGCGGCCTGGTGCACGAGATCGACGGCAACGGTGACATCGACGCCGTCCGCGAACGCATCCTCGAAGTCACCTACACCTTCACCCCCGCCACCTGAACCCTGCCGGAACAACCCATCGGGCAGGTGGGTTGTGATGGGTATGCATGGTGAGTACAAGGTGCCGGGTGGGAAGTTGGTTGTCGCGGATCTGGAAGTGGTCGGGGACCACGTCCGGAGTGCGCAGGTGAGTGGGGACTTCTTCCTCGAGCCGGATGACGCGCTGGAGCGGATCAACGGAGCTCTGGCCGGGTTGCCGGTGGTGACGCCGGCTGCCCAGGTAGCGGCTCGGGTGCGTGGGGTGCTCGGGGACGGCGTCGAGATGGTGGGGTTCTCGCCGGAGGCGGTTGCGGTTGCCGTACGGCGGGCGTTGACGGGCGCGACTGGTTGGCATGATCACGAGTGGCAGTTCGTGCATGACGTGCCGCGGGAGCCGGCGTTGCAGATGGCGCTGGACGAGGTGCTGACCGAGGAGGTGGGGTCGGGGGAGCGGCCGCCGACCTTGCGGGTGTGGGAGTGGGACCGCAATGCGGTGATCATCGGCAGCTTCCAGTCGGTGCGCAACGAGGTCGACCTCGAAGGCGCGGCTCGCAACGACGTGACAGTGGTACGCCGGATCTCTGGCGGCGGCGCGATGTTCGTGGAACCGGGGAACACGATCACGTACTCGCTCTACGTCCCCGAGTCCCTGGTTTCCGGGCTCTCGTTCGTCGAGTCGTATGCGTTCCTCGACGACTGGGTGATCGGTGCGCTCAACGACCTCGGCATCGCGGCGACGTACCAGCCGATCAACGACATCACGTCACCGGCCGGCAAGATCGCCGGCGCCGCGCAGAAGCGGTTCGCGGGCGGCGCCGTACTGCATCACGTCACGATGGCCTACGACATGGACGCGACGAAGATGCTGCAGGTACTGCGGATCGGGCGCGAGAAGCTGTCCGACAAGGGCACCACCAGTGCCAACAAGCGGGTCGACCCGTTGCGCAGCCAGACCGGCCTTGCGCGGACCGAGGTGATCGACCGAATGCTTGCCTCGTTCAACAGTCGCTACGGCCTGCAGCAAGGCGCGATCGACGCGGGCACCGTCGCCCGCGCCGAGGCCTTGGTAGCAACGAAGTTCGGCACCGAGGAGTGGCTCAACCGCGTGCCCTAGCTCCGGCTGAGGTTGTAGAAGACCGCGTTGCCGATCGGGTAACTCTTGACCACCTGGAACTCGCGCAGCGCGGCCGCGACGTCGTCGGTCAGCAGGCGCTCGCCCGAGCCGATCAGGATCGGTGAGACGCCGAGGTCGAGCTCATCGATGAGACCGGCCAGCAGGTACTGGCGAACGGTCGACGCGCCACCGCCGATGATGATGTCCTGGTCACCGGCCGCGTCCTTGGCCCGGTCGAGTACGACGTCGATCGGGTCGCTGGTGAAGTGGAACGTCGTACCGCCTTCCATCGTCACCGACGGACGGTCGTGGTGTGTGAGAACGAAGGTGTCGTGATGGTACGGCGGGTTGTCGCCCCACCAGCCCGTCCAGGACTCGTCCGCCCACGGGCCGCGGTGCGGGCTGAACATGTTGCGGCCCATGATGGTCGCTCCGGCCCGGTCGTGGAACCGCCGCAGCTGGTCGGCTCCGGGGCCACCGCGGCCGCTGTCCCGCTCCTCCATCGCGGATTCGTACCAGGCGTGCAGCCCTTCGGTGTTGTCGCCGAACGGCTCGTCCATCCGCTGGTTCAGCCCGGACGAGAACCCGTCGATGCTGACCGTGAAGTTCGCAACTCGTACCTTGCCCATGACCTGCTCCTTCCGAGGGTTTCTTGCTTACACCCCTCGGTCGGAGCCGTCACGTGCACTTTGACATCAGGTGGAGAAGTTTCCGCGCGGACCTCGGTGGTGATGCCGGCGGCGGTGCATGCTGCTGAAGATCGCCACCCAGAACACGCCCCACAACAGCCAGGGCGCGGTCAGCGTGACAGCCGTGACAACCAGGCCGACCATCAGAAACGGCAACACGAGGAACAGCGGCGACGGCATCGCGAACTGTTGTGGGTGACGCCCGCGCGCCACCTGCAGCTCACCCGAGACCGGAAGGTCTTCGAAGAGCGGCTCCAGCTCATCGGCGTACCGGGCCCGGGTCGCAGTCTCGCTGCGTTCCTCGAACTCGTCCTGGGTCAGCCGGCCGGCCACGAAGTGCTCACCGAGCAACTCCACCGCGCGATCCCGCTCCGAATCCCCGATCCGGACCGCGCGGCGTGCGGCCCGGCTACCGCGGTCGTCCCGATCCTGCCGCACCGATCGCAGCGGCCGGTTCCGCGCGGCTGCGTCGTACCACTCAGGGCCTTGCCATTGGGGCGTGCTCATCGCTCGTCGTCCGCCGGCCGGTCGTCGGCGAGGATGCCGTAGAGCTTCCGGCGCAACTCGGCCACCGCGTCCTTGGCCTGAGCCTGCTGCTCCGGCGTGCCGGTGGAGACGATCTGCCACATCGCGGCGGCGACCTGACCGAGCATCGGCTTCAGGCCGTTGTCGTCGGACTCCGTGGGCGCGCTCATCGCCTCCCAAGGCGCTGCGACCTCGTCGGCGTGCTCGGCGACGTACGCCCGGCCCTCGTCGGTCAGGGTGAACGTCCGCCGTCCGGTCTCGGCGTCGGCCGTCACCAGGCCCTCGTCCTCGAGCTGCTGCAGGGTCGGGTAGATCGAGCCGGGGCTCGGCTTCCACGCGCCGCCGCTGCGCTCGGCGATCTCCTGGATGATCTGGTAGCCGTTCATCGGCTGCTCAGCCAGTACGGCGAGGATCGCGGCCCGCACGTCGCCCCGCCGGGCCTTCGGTCCGCGCGGACCCGCTCCCCACGGCGGCGGCCCGAACTGCGGTCCGCCGAACATGGCCCACGGTCCACCGCCGAACCCCTGATGCCCGCGGTGCCCGCGCCGGCCGCCCATCGCGGTGTGCAGGTCGCGTTTGAGATTCTCGAAGAAGTCGTCACAGTTGCGCTCCGCGCGGGCCCAGGGCCAGCCGGCCGCGTACGCCGATCCCGTCATTCCGATCCACCATCCTTCAGGCTCCGATACTTCGACGATATATCGCGAACGATCGGTACCCAACCCCTCGGAGGGATGAAAAACACCCACCGAACCCCTAGGGGTTGGGTGGGTGCTCAGCAGGGCAGGTGCGCTCAGGTGTTCATCTTGAGGTTCGCGGCCGTGGCGATCAGGACGACGTTGCCGTTTTCGACCGCGACCTCCTTGAGGGTGGCGTCGTACGGCAGCTTCGGCAGGGAGATCCCGCGGGCGAGCCGGGCCTTGAGCAGGTCGCGGGCGGCCGCCGGCACGTTGCTGGAGATCTCGTCGACGGCCAGGGCGACCCGGCCGTTCTTCGCGGTCGGGGTGACGGCGACGTCGATGTCGAAGGTGCCCAACGTCAGCTTGGCCCGCAGTTTGCCCTCGACGGCCTCCATCTTCAGCCCGCCGAGCCCGGTGCCGCGGGCGGCGAGCTTCGCGACCTCGGCCGGCGACAGTGCCAGCCGGATGTCGGTGTTGTCGACGGTGACCGACGCGCCGTTGCCGCCGGTGATCACGGCCCGCGGGACGTGGACGCCGGTCATCTTCACCTTGAGGTTCTCACCCGGCACCTCGGAGAACGTCGGTTTCGTCATCGTCATCGTCACCGACGAGAACTCCTCCTTCGCCACCTGCGGAAGGAACCCGAATCCGCCGATCTGGACGGAGGTGTCCTGAGCGGTCAGGTCGTAGCGCGCCGCCTGCTGCTCGGCCATCGAGGCCAGCCGGTTCTCGGCAGCCCAGGCCGCGGCCCGGTCGGCCGCAACCGCGAGCACCGCAAGCACGATCAGCGTGACCACCAGCCGCCGCACCCAGCGACGTGGTTTCCTCGAACTCATCCCAGCCCTTCCGGCTTCGGTATCCCCGTCGAACCCGCACAGCTTAGGGTGTGCCTCCAACTACTGACGCCCGGTAGAGCGATTCAGTTCGATCATCTCCTGGACGGCGTCCGTCACGGAGACCGGTTCGATGCCGAAGGCAACCATTGCTGGAGTGCTGTCGACGGTGAACGGACGGCGCCATTGGTACTGCGTCTCGACCGATGCGCGGGCGGTCGGGTCGAAGAGCGCGCCCAGCCGCAGCACGAACGAGGGCATCGACGAGATCCGGGCGGGCGCCGTACCGGCGAGCTCTGCGGTCAGGGTCGCGAGTGCGCGCAGTGACAGCGGTTCCGGGCTCGGCACGTGCCAGGCGCGACCCCATTTGGTGTCGTCGTCGGCGACTGCAAGCAGCGTCCGCGCGACGTCGCCGACGTACGTCCAGCTGTGCGGTACGTCGAGATCGGCGGGGATCGAAGCCGCCTTACCTGCAAGGAGTTTGGGCAGCACTAGCACGCTGTACGGCGAGATCGCGCCCGCCCCGAGATAGTCCGAACCGCGGACCTCGGCGGTCCGGATCCGGCCCGCCTCGTGTGCCTTGAGTGCCTCGGTCCACACCTGTGCGCGGACCTCACCCTTGACGGAGTTCGGTCGCAACGGCAGGTCCTCGCGGATCGGGCCGTCGACTTCGCCGTACGCATAGAGGTTTCCGGTTGTCACCAGCACTGCCTTGCTGAGCTCGGCCGCCCGTACGAGCCCTGCGCCCAGCGGCGGCCAGTCAGTGGCCCACTGGTGGTACGCCGGTCCTGCGCACGAGTAGATCGCCGCAGCGCCCTCGGCGATTCGCCCCAGCTCGTCGCCGTTCGTTGCATCGGCCGCTACACCCTCGATGCCGTCCGGTGCGCCACCCCGCCTACTGATGAGCTTCACACGATCTCCGCGCTGCACCAGCAACCGCGCTACCGCCGTACCGACAGGACCCCGCCCCACAACCACCTGTAACGCCATGGCTCCAACCTACTGTGCGCCGTTGTGGAGGGGCTGATCACTGTGCGTCAATTGACCTCCGCCTGCTGTGAGGATCGTCATGGACAGCTTGATTCTGCAGACCGTCATCGGACTCGTCTTCACCTTCGCGGCCTTCTCGGTGCTGGTCTCCGTGCTGACCGAGGCGGTCGCGCGCTACATCGGGCTGCGCGGTGAGTACCTGCTGCGGGGCATCCGGTCGCTGGTCGACGGCAAGAGCGATTTCGCGCTGCGGTTGCCGGATCTGGTTCGCCGTACGTCGCGAGCGCCCGAGCTCAAGCCAGGTGAGCCGGTGCAGCCGATGGTGACGCGGATCGTCGAGCAGCCGATGGTCTCGCGGTCGGCCGACAAGGGGGCGGCGCCGGCGAACGCGGGGAACGCCAAGCTGAGTGTCAAGGATCGACGGAGTCTCCCGTCGTACGTCTCGGGTCGTTCGTTCGCACGCGCGTTGGTCGGGGTGCTCGTCCCGGACTCCACCGGCGCAACGACGATCACCGAGGTGCGGGCGAAGGTTGATGCACTCGAGGCCTCGAACCCTTTGAAACAACCGCTGCTCAGTCTGCTCGCGGAGGCGGGGGAGGACGTCGCGAAGTTCCGTGCCGGCATCGAGGAGTGGTACGACGACCACATGGCACGCGTCTCTGGCTGGTACAAGCGGCACGTGCGGTGGATCTCGCTGGCCCTCGCGTCGATCGTTGTCGTCGCCTTCAACGTCAATGTCGTCGAGCTGACCCGCTCCCTCTACACCGACGAGGCGCTGCGCGGCGCTGTCGTCGCCCAAGCCACCGTCAGCTCCAACTGTGCAGGTACGCCGGCGGAGTGTCTGGACGACCTGCGTCAGCAGATCCGGGACGTCCGTGCGTCTGGTCTGCCGATCGGGTGGGGTGTCACTGCGACCTGTTCGTTGCCGGACGCCTCGTGCAACTGGTTCGAGCGCCACGGCATGGGGAGCGCGGGCGCAGTTCTACTCACACTGCTGGGTTGGCTGCTGATGGCTCTCGCCACTCTGCCGGGTGCCCGCTTCTGGTTCGACGCGCTGTCTCGGCTGGGCACGCTGCGCTCCAGCGGCCCGAAACCCCGTGCGAGCTAAGCCTTACGGCAGTGCGCGGCGCAGCCGGAGCTCGTCACGAATCGCGGGGGGCACCGGCAGCCCGTAGCGCTCCAGGGCCTCCTCGTAGGCGACCAGCGCGGTCATGAGTCGATCCCCGTTGCTGCGGAGGCCGCCACCCGGCGGCCGCGCGCCACGGCCTAGCCGCTCAGCCACGCGCGCCGACACGACAGCGGCGTACAGGTGGGAAAGGTCGTGGTCAGCGTTCGACCGACGGCAGACATCGCCCAGATCAGCGCCGCGCAGGTCACTCACCGTTCGCTGCCTCGATCCCGGAGAGGATGAACTGCGCGGGTACGTCGTTGTCGTCCGCACTGGCCTGGACCATCGCCTGCTCGGCGACGTCCTCCGGCGTACCGGGCGGGATGGTCAGCAGATCGAGCCGCCAGCCGTAGGAGTCGCGCATGGCGATCAGCAGGTTCAGCGGCTGGGTCGTGAAGTACCCCACCGTGACGACGCGCCCGTTCACCGTCAGCCGCGCCGGGTGCGCACTCCAGGACGGCCGGTGCAGCAGCAATCGTGTGACGATGCCATCGCCCAGCTCGTCCAGCGCCATGATCAGCCCCGGCAGCTCCGTCACCGGATCGTCCGACCGCGGCCACCAGGCGCCGTGCAGCGGCAACTCACGGTTCGCCGCGTCGCGCAGGCGCACTCGCGGTGTTGTCGGCTCCTGCTCGAAACCCGCCACTCTCGACATCGACTGAAACCCGCTCACGACGTGGACCTGGACTCGAACCGAACCTTCATGGCGCATCCCTCGGGGTGGCCGGAACAACCGGCACCGCAAGGTGGATGTCGTCGACTCCGGATACCCCCACCTTACGCCCTAGCCACCACCCGCACTCCCGGCCCGCGTGCCTGCATCAAGCCACAGCCGAAGGCCTTCTTTCCGGACTAGGCCGGTGACCCGTTCGCTTCCTAGGGTCGTGCGAAACGACAAGGAGGCTCCATGCAGAAGAGAAAACTGGCGATCGCGCTGGCCGGCGTCGCCGCAACAGCCGCGCTGGTCAGCACGCCCGTGCAGGCCGTCGCAGCCCCCGCACCTGCCCCTGCGACGGTGGCCGGTGACTACTACTTCACCGGCGAGTACTTCACCTATATCAACGACTGCAGGGCCGTCGGCGCAGAGCGAGTCAGGCTTGGCTGGATCGCAGCCTACGCCTGCCTCAACGGCTCCCCCGCACCGTGGGACGACTACGAACTCTGGGTCCGCGACAACTGAAATCACCAGAGCTCCGGACCTCGCCATGAGGTCCGGAGCTCTGTCCTGCAGCCGGTCAGTCCGGGCGGCCCTTGAGGCGGCGGTTGAGGGCGCGTTCGGTTTCGCGGGTTGCTTCGCGTTCGGCGAGGGCGTGGCGTTTGTCCCAGGTCTTCTTGCCGCGGGCCAGGGCGATCTCGACCTTTGCGCGACCGTCCTTGAAGTACAGCTTCACCGGGACGATGGTCAGGCCGCTCTCGTTCACCTTGCGCTCGATCTTGTCGATCTGGGCGCGGTGCAGCAGCAGCTTCCGCTTACGGCGCGAACCACCCTCGAACCAGCGTGCCTGCGAGTACTGCGGGATGTGGACGCCGTGCAGCCAGATCTCGCTGTCCTCGACCTGCGCGAAGCCGCCGACCAGCGATGCCCGGCCGGCCCGGAGACCCTTCACCTCCATACCCTGGAGCACGATCCCGGCCTCCCAGGACTCACCCAGCTCGTACTCGTGGGCAGCCTTGCGGTTGCGCGCGATCACGGGATCGGTCTCCGGCTTCTTCACCCGGCGATTGTCCCCTGATTCGGGCTTTGGAGCCTCTTGTTACGCTGGGTGATTCCCTCCTAGCCAACAATGACTGAAGGGTTCTCCCTCATGGGCATCTTCGACTCCCTCAAGGACAAGGCCACCGAGCTCCTCTCGGGCGCGACCGACAAGGTCACCGAGGCCACCGGTATCGACCTGTCCGGTGCCACCGACAAGATCGCCGAAACCACGGGTGTGGATGTCGGCGGCGTCGCCGACCAGGCCACCCAGGCCACCGAGGGTCTGGCCGACCAGGCCCAGGGCCACGCGGAAGCAGCCCAGGACCAGGCCAACGCGTTCGGCGACCAGGTCACCGGCGCCACCGGCATCGACCTTCCCACCGAAGGTCTGACCGACCAGGCGACCGACAAGTTCGGCGAAGCCACCGGCCGCTGACTCTCTTGGCATCGGCTCCCGCGCACACGTGGGGGCCGATGCATCAGGAGCCGAGTCAATGCTGAAGATCCGGGGAATCTCCTACCTGATCGGCGAGGACGGCGATGACGTACGCCGAGATCTCGAGATCATCGCCCGGGAGCTGCACTGCACCACAGTGATGCTGATCGGTGCGGACGGAGAGCAGCTGATCAGCGCCGCCCGCACTGCACTCGCTATCGGCCTCGGTGTCTACCTCCGGCCCAACGTCCCCGAGATGCCGCAGTCGCAACTGCTGGAGCACCTGGACGACATCGCGGCCGCAGCCGAAGAACTTCGTCAAGCACATCCTGACCAGGTGACGCTCTTCGTCGGCAGCGAGTTCTCCCACACCGCGCCCGGCATCGTTCCCGGCCCTCGCTCGTTCCTGCGCTTGAAGCTCATTCTGCGTTTCCACCGCGTTCTGCAGCGGAGGATCGATCGACGGCTCCACAAGCTGCTCAGCGCCGCGGCGGCTATTGCCCGGCGGCGCTTCCACGGCCCTGTCACCTACTCCGCGGCCGGGTGGGAGAACGTCGACTGGTCCCCGTTCGACCTCGTCGGCGTCAGCCTGTACCGCGGCCGCCGCAACCACACCACGTACCTGGACCGCGTCCGGACCCTGGTGCGCGACAACGACAAGCCCGTCGTCATCACCGAGTTCGGCTGCGGCGCCTTCACCGGCGCCGACCTCCGCGGCGCCGGCTCCTTCCAGATCGTCAACTGGTTCGCCGAGTCCCCACGCATCCGGGGCGACCATCCTCGCGACGAGGCCGTGCAGGCCCGTTACCTGGGCGAACTCATCGAGCTGTACGACGCGGAAGGTGTGCACGGATGTTTCGTCTTCACCTACGCCATGCCCGATTTCCCGCACCGCGATACCCCTCAGCTCGACCTCGACAAGGCCGGTTTCGGCGTCATCGCGGTGACCGAGGACGGCGTACAACGACCTAAGCAGGCATTCGATGAGGTCGCGCGCCGCTACGGCGCCATCGCCGCGAAGCGGCCCTGACTCGCATCGCTGCCGATCGTTACGGTGTGGAGAACAGGCCGAGTCCCGGAGGCGTGCGGTCGCCGTTGGTGACCCGTAGGAACTCCAGCTTTTCGGCATCAGGGGAACCCGCGGCCACTGTGTAGACGACGAGGCGGATGTCGCAGCCTGGGACGGTGAGCACGTCGCAGTCGCAGATCACCTCACCCACCTGAGGGTGTACGACGGTCTTGCGGGCCGAGACGTGCGGGCCGACCGAGCCCTCGTCCCACAGGCGCGCGAACTCCGCGCTGGTGGACCGCAGCTCCTCGACGAGGTTGGTCAGGCCGCGGTCGCGGGAGTAGTCGATGAGAGCTGTGCGCAGGTCGGCGACGAGGGCGGGTTTCAGAGCATCGCCGTCCTGGAGTACCGGCCAGGACGCGAGCCCGCTGGGCCCAGTGGCGAAGACCGCCCGTGCCAGGTTGCGCTCGTCAAGTGTCCGTGCGCTGGGGTCGCCCATCAGGACTGACCATGCGGGGGTCCAGGACAGCAAGGTCCAGTCGGCACTGAACACACCCACCGGAAACTCCCCGAGGCGGGCCAGCATCCGTTGGACCCCGGCCGGAACATGCGTGGAGATCGTCCCCTCCTGGGGAGGTAGGAGGCCGGCCAGCCGGTAGGCGTGATCACGTTCCAGGGACTGCAGTTGCAGTGCCCTGGTCAGGCTCGCGACGACCTGTGCCGAAGGGTTTTTGGCGCGTCCCTGTTCCAGGCGGACCACGTAGTCGACCGACAGCCCGGCGAGTTCGGCCAGTTCCTCGCGGCGTAGCCCCACCGCACGTCGTCCGGGCCGTGAGGTCAGTCCGACGTCGGTGGGAGATAGGCGGTCGCGCCAGCGGTGCAGTGCCGTGCCCAGCGTCTCGTCCACTCCGCCATTGTGTCCGCCGGTGCGTCATCGTGCCTGGTACTGGCCGTCCTACCGTCACGGAGAGCACTGGCTGGCTGATCACCACAGGCCGAGAGTGGACGCATGACGACCACATTCATCACCGGAGCCAACAGGTCCCTCGGGTACGAGACCGCCCGCCGCTTGATCGAGGCCGGTTACACCGTCCTCATCGGTGCTCGTGACCCGGAGCGCGGCCAGGCGGCCGCCGACGCGCTCGGGGCCGGTTTCGTCCAGATCGACGTGACCGACGACGCCTCGGTGGCGGCCGCCGCCGCCCAGGTCGAGGCTCACCAGGGCGGTATCGACATCCTGATCAACAACGCAGGTATTTTGGGGACGCACAACCCCGCCGACCAGATCACAGCCGCTGATGCCAGCGAGGTCTTCGACGTCAATGTCGTGGGGATCGTCCGGGTCACCCGCGCGTTCCTGCCGCTGCTGCGCAAGTCCGCGCACCCGGTCATCGTCAATGTGTCGAGCGGCATGGGGTCGTTCGCGGCCACCCACGCCCCCGAGCGCGTCGAGGCGAAGATCCTCGCGCCGCTCTACACGGCGTCGAAGGCCGCGGTGACCATGCTCACCACGCAGTACGCGAAGTCCTGGCCGGAGGTGAAAGTGAACGCCGCCGACCCGGGCTACACAGCGACCGACTTCAACGGTCACAGCGGACCGCAGACCGTGACCGAGGGGACCGACGCAATAGTCGAACTCGCCACCATCGGCCCGGACGGGCCGACCGGAACCTTCCGCGACCGGCACGGTGAGGTGGCCTGGTGATCCACACCCGTGTCGGCCCGCTCTACGGCAAGCGGGCCGACACGGTCTCGGGCTAGCAGGCAGGCAGAGCCCTGGGCGAGATGTCGACCACGCGCCGGGTGGTGTGTTTGCTGCTCCCGACCCAGGTCGTGAATGACGTGCCGTCGTACGAGCCGGCGTAGATGCTGAACTGGTTGACGAGCCGGCTGGGCCCGATCTTCTCTCCGTCGATCGGGTAGCCCTTGTCCGACATGTAGTAGGCCCAGTCGGCCCACTTGCTGGTGTCGTTCCACACGGAGACGCGGAAGTTCTTCGACGGCAGCTCGCACATGTACAGCGTGATTCCACCGGCCCAGGCCATCGCCCTGCCGTAGGTCCGCAGCTTCCGCCAGGTCTGGGGCCCGACCTTGCCGTCGACGCCGATCCGGGCGTCGGCCTGGAAGGCCCGGACCCGCGAGCGCGTCGCCGACCCGTACACACCGTCCACGCCGATGCCACCCAGATTCCTCTGGAGCTGCGTCACGCAGGCGCCACGGCTGCCGTAGGCCAAGTAGGTGCTGGAGCAGCTCGCAGCCGCTGTTGCCGCAGCCTCGGCTGCCGCAGCGGGAGCGGCCTGCGCGGTGGGAGCAGCCGGGGCCGCCTGGCTGCTCGGGCTGATGACGTCCGCACCAGCCGCCGCGGCGAGGCCGCACACCAGGCTGCCCGCCAGTGCTGCGGCGACGATCACGCCACGGGTGCGCGGTCGACGCAGGATGTTCCTCATGTGGTTCAAGTTCCTCTCTTGGGGGCCGTGTCGCGACAGTACGAGTTGTCGCTCACATGTCTCTGCCCGTACCGCACCCGTACCGCGAGGCGGCGGATCGACGACGCCGGCCAGGTCCGACGCCGGTCCCGACACCCGTAGTCGTGACCGTCTTTTCGTCATTCAGCCTGGCGGCAGGCTCACGCCCAGTTGGAGTTGCACACCAAGACAGTCCGGGTGGTGCCCGCGCGCACCGAGAGGTACGCCGTCTTCGGGGCGATCCGGCCGTTCGCGAGCCGCTTCACGATGTAGATTCCGCCTCGGCCCTGGAAGTAGTAGGTGCCGATCGTGTCACGGGCGCCGGCCCGGACGCCGGGGCCCTCGATGGTCACCGACACACCTCCCACCTTCCCGCAGTTGAAAACCAGCTTGAGGTAGGCCTTGTTCTGCACGGCCGCCGCCGCGGGAGCAGTGTTCCCGACGGTGGGGACGAGCGCCCCCATGACGAGCGCGGCAGCGAGCAGGGTGGCACGAACGACGCGGAACATCCTGAATTTTCCTCTCAGAGGGGGGCTACTGCACTGCACCGTAGAACCCACCCGGCACACGCCGCTGCCCGTACTCCGCCCGTACTCCCACTCGTCGGGAAACCGTGATGTGTTTCGGCGCCGTTTGGTTGTCCACAGGTCAGCGTCAGGGCTGCCTGGGACGGTCGGCCTGGCTGCGCTAGGATCGTCGCGCCAATGAGCCCCCGTAGCTCAGGGGATAGAGCAATGGTTTCCTAAACCATGTGCCGCAGGTTCGAATCCTGCCGGGGGCACCCAACCGATGTCCTTCAGCTCGGCCGTTGCTCGGCTCGATCGCGGGTCAGCCGGTGAGGGCTCGGACGCCTAGGTGGCCGGTGATGGAGGCGTAGCGCTCGGCGTAGAGGGTGGTGCAGCGGGAGGAGGCGCAGCCGGCGCCGGCGAAGGTGATGCCGCGGATGGTGGCGGTGCCGGAGCTGGGGCGGCTGTAGACGGGGCCGCCGGAGTCGCCGCCGATGATGGCGATCTGGCCGCCGCGGGTGGCGCGGATGACGTAGGTGGTGCAGCCGTCGACATCGCAGTACTTGGCTGAGGTGGAGCGGACGGTGAGGCCGCAGAGCGAGGTGCTGAAGCTGCCGGACTGGCAGACGACGGTGCCTACGCCCGGGTCGGCGCCGCCGGTGACGGTGCGTTTGGAGGCGGAGTCCCCGGGGCCGTCGGTCCAGATCCGCGGGCCGTAACTGCTGCCGGTGAGCAACGATTGGTCGTAGTCGGGGTAGTTGGTGCGGACCGAGGTGGTGCCGTAGAAGTGCGGGCCGGACTTCCAGGTGGTGCCGACACCGCCGCAGTGGCCCGCGGTCACGGAGCCGCGCTTGCCGTCGGAACGGCGGACGACGGAGAAGCCGGCCGAGCAGTTCTTCGAGCTGGACGAGATGCGGGCGCCACCCCAGTGGCCGCCCTTCGGGGTGTCACTCAGCCGGGAGGTGCGCTCGAGACCACCCGCAATCGCCTGTACGCCGGTCAGTCCGCGCAGGCCCGCAATGGAGTCGGCGGAGGTGCTGGCCTCGTCGTACTCGACCTGGATGTTCTCGGTGACCGGGTCGAGGTCGGCTCCGAAGGTGGTGCGCTTCGCGTCGCCGGACCAGGCGCGGGCGCCGACCGTGTTCCACGCGTCGGCGATGGACTTGGCCGACCGGCAGCTGCGCTCGAGGCCGACCATCTGCTTGCCGGCGGCCGGCATGTTCTTGGCGAGGGCTGCCTGGTACTTCTTCTCGTTCAGGACTGCTGAGTCGACCACGACCTTGTAGCCGGTCGTCGCCGTACCGATCACGCCGATCACGCCCTGGCTCAGCCCGTACGGCAGCCCGGACTTCGGTCGGCCGGTCGCGTCGAGCGGCTCCAGTGAGCGGACGGCGATCCCGATGCCTTCGCCCATGGTCTCGCCGAGCGGGCGTGGATCCTTGGTCGACGTCGGCTGCGACAGCCGCTTCGCCGCGGCGGCGCTCACACTCGGGCCGCCGTGGGAACAGGTTGCTGCGGTGGTAGTGGCAGCAGCCTGTGGCCGCCCGGCTGCAGTGGGGGTGAGGCCGACTGCGAGGAGTGAGACGGAGCCAAGGGCCAGCAGAGGGACGGTGGCTGAGAGTCGCACAGGGCTCCTTCATCGGTGGACGACCTCGGTCAATCGTCCGCGCAGAGACTCCGCTCAGTCAATAGGTGATCACCGTCAGCAAGCAAATTTGACTACCGTGCGCGAGCGTATCTCGCAAGCTCCTGTCCGTTCGCGGCAGCGAACGTGAGCGTGTCCTCGGTGACGGCGATCCGCTTGGCGGACTGCAGGACACCGGTGTGCGGAACGTTCTCGCAGCCGATCAGGTGCTGCGGACCGATCTTCGCGGCGAACTCACCGCGCTGACCGATGGTGAACGTGCCCTGCAGCGAGTTGCAGCCGTCCGAACCGGACCAGGTGCCGTCGGCCTTGAAGACGAGGACCGGGTCCTCCGGCCGGGCCGACTTCAGCGCCTTCGTGCCGGCGATCTGGGTTGCGCGCCAGGTGCCGGCCACGGTCTTGGCCGAGAGCGGCTGGACCGCAGTCGTCGTCGTGGCTGTGCTCTGGGGGGCTCCGCCGGCGGCAACCGGTGGCTGCTCCGGTGTGTTGCCGCCGGTGAGAGCAAAGCCGGTGACGGCGACCGCGGCGACTGCGACCGCGGCCGCACCCGAGACCATCCAGGTACGACGGCGGGCCTGGCGGACTCCGGTCGCGGCGCGGTCGGACAGACCGGTCGCCGGCGGTACGGAGGCCGCGGCGCGGTCCAGCGTCCCGCGCAGCTCATCCTCGAGATTAGTATTGCTCACGACAACCTCTCATCAACACGGTTGGACTGCTTGCCCGTCCTGGATATGGCTAGTCGCAGCGTGGCCAGCCCGCGGCTGGCCGTCGCCCGGACTGAGGACGGTTTGATGCCGAGCAACTCGGCGATCGTGCGGTCGTCCAGGTCCTGGTAGTAGCGCAGTACCAGAACGACCCTCTCCCGGGCCGACAACTCCTGCAGGGCATGCCAGAGGTCGTCGGAATCCACGATGCCGGCGGCGGGATCGGGCACCGTGCGGTGCGGGTCGACGTCGGCCGTCGGCGCCTCGGTGAACGAACGCCTGCGCGTCATCGACAGGTACTCGTTGACCAGGATCCGCCGCACGTAGTGATGCGGGTCGTCGGCCTTGCGCACCTTGCGCCAGGACCGGAACGCCTGCATCAGCGCGATCTGCGCCAGGTCCTCGGCCCGCTGGTAGTCGCCGGAGACGGTGAAACCGAGCCGCACCAGTTCCTGTCCGCGCGCGGACACGTACTCCTCGAACTCCACTCGCCACTCCCCGGCTGGGCGTACAACACCTCACATCTATTAGATGCATCGAGATGCTCAGAGTGCTGCACAGGTGCTGCATTGGTTGCCGCACAGTCTGATCTCACCGTGCCGGCTTGAGGCTGCTTCGGTTGCTGGGTGTCACCGGGCGGTCCAGACCGGGTGAACCGGTCTGGACCGCAGGTGTGACCCGGTCCGGACGGCTTCGGGGGGCGCGTCCGGCGCAGGGTCAGCGCAGGCCGAGCGACTTGATCAGCTCGGGGGTCGCCTGGCGCGGCGCCGGCAGTGCGCCGGGCTTGCCCTGGCCTTCCAGCGAGGTCGCGACCAGGCGGCGGCAGCCGAAGGACTCCACGGTGACGGAGAGCACGCCGCGGTCGTTGTCGGTGAATCGCAGCACCCAGGTCGGTCCGAGTTCCTTGGTGCAGAAACCCGGCTTCTTCGCGACCGGCGGCGCTGCGTTGACCAGCCCGAACAGCTGGGTCGCCTGCGCTGCGGTGCGCTTGGTGGTCACGTTGGCGTAGGTCTGCCCGGTCGCACCCTCGTCGTACTGGCAGATCGTCACGGAGACCGGCTGGAACAGGGACTTGGCCGTCCCGGTTCCCCAGGCCACCTTGTCGGTGGCGGTCTTGACCGCCGCGATCGTGTCGGGGCAGTCCATGCTCGGGGTGCTGCTCGGAGTACTGGGCGTGCTCGGGGTCGGCGTGCTGCTCGTCGGTGTACCGGTGGGCTGGGCGGCGGGCGGAGACGAGGCGTTCTCGGAACCGCAGGCGGCGGTCAACCCGAGTACAGCCACGACAAACGTCGCACCGATCAGGCCCCGTGTCCGTAGTGCGCTCACGACTGGGTCCTTCCGGTTGGCAAGGCCCCCATGATGGTCGACAGGAGTCTCATGGCGGGCGCCAAACCATCACGGCGGCGCGTCGTTCAGGTCACACGCCTCGATCGTGCGGCAACCGATCCCGACCTGTAACGCGCACGCGCTGTACGCCGTTTGCCGACTACGATGCTGTCCCGTGGGCCGCAACGACAACAGAGCCGGTACGGCGCAGCGCGAACGCGACGAGTGGCAGCTCGGCATCGACTGGGCGCGCTGGCTGCTGTCCGGAAACTACCCGCAACCGTTGACCATCTACGGTCTCGTCCTCGAACCGGGTGAGGTCGCGTACGTCAACACACCCGCGCATTACGCCCGCCTGTACCGGGGGAGTGGCCGCTACACGCAGAGCGGTGGCTTCATCATCGGTCACCCGGCACTCGTCGTCGGAGCGTTGGCTGCCAACGCTGCCGTCAATGCGAGCCGTAAGGCGGCAGCAAAGCGCAACACCGAGCTGATGTGGCGAGACCTGCAAGAGGTCCCCACCGTCGCAACGAACTACCGGATCCTCTGTCAGCTGCCGGGTCGCGGCTGGTTGAGCTTCTACTACAACTCGGTGCAGGAGTTCTATCCCGATCCGGTCAACTGGCAGATCACCTTCGGATTCCAGAACGCCGAACCGCTCCAGCTCGGCGGTCTGGCCGTGCCGACCCTGTCCATCCTGACCGCGTGGTGCGTGCTCGGGAGCGACCGCTGGCACGGCGAACCGGGGATCCAGCCGCTGCTCCAGGCCGCCACCGCCCCCCAGATCGACCCGTACGCCGTCCAGGGCGAGGTGGTCGCCGACCAGCCCCGCGAACTCGGCACCGGCGAGCCCCGCGGACTCGGTAACCTGGAACCATGACAAGCCCGTACGAGGACGACGAGCCGGTGC
>NZ_JBHJQQ010000005.1:0-434316 GCF_042262745.1 Kribbella sp. NPDC056345
CTCCGGAACCGTTGCCTCCGGCACCGTCACGGTCGGCGACCAGGTCATCGTGCTCCCCGCCGGACGTCGTACGACGGTCGCCGGCATCGACCGTGCCCTCGTCACCGCGACCGGGACCTCCGTTGCGGAACGACCGAGTGCCGTCGCTGGTGAAGCGGTCACGGTCCGGCTCGCCGACAACCTCGACGTCGCCCGCGGCTCGGTCATCGTCGCGGCCGACTCCTCCCCCGGCACCCGCCGCGAACTCAGCGCGACCGTGGCCTGGCTGTCCGAACGCCCACTGACCGTGGGCGCCCGGCTGCTCATCAAACACACCACCACCACGGCCCAAGCGATCGTCACCAAGATCGCCGGCGTGCTCGATCTGGACACACTCGGCGTCATCGATGCCGCCGGGCTCGACCTGAACGACATCGGCAAGGTGCAGCTCAAAATCGCCGCACCACTCGCCGCCGACCCGTACTCCAGTAACACCATCACTGGATCCTTCCTGCTGATCGACGCCCACGACGGATGGACGCTGGCCGCAGGCATGATCGACGACGAAGAAGGGGAACTGCTGTGACTGCTCCAGCTCTCGTGATCCTCGCCCACGGCAGCCGCGACCCGCGCTCGGCCGCCACCGTCCACTCCCTCGTGAAGTGCCTGCGCGAGATGCGTGACGACCTGCGGATCGAAGCCTCCTTCCTCGACCACTGCCCGCCCACGCCGTACCAGGTGCTCGGCAAGCTCGCCGCCGAGGGCGTCGAAGAGGTCGTCGTCCTGCCGCTGCTGCTGTCGTCCGCCTTCCACGCCCGGATCGACGTACCGGCCGTGATCGACGAGTCCCGCAACCGGTTCCCGAACCTGCGGATCATCGCCTCCGACGTGCTCGGGTACGACGACTCGCTGCTCGACGTCCTCGACCGCCGGATGCGCGCCGAGCTCAAGGACGGCCGGGTGCGCGAACTCGACGCGCTCGTGCTGGCCGCAGCCGGATCCAGCGACCCCCAGGCCAACGCCAGCGTGACCCGCCTGGCACGGTTGTGGGGCCAGCGGCACAAGCTGCCGGTCACCGCCGCGTTCGTCTGCGCCGCGACCCCGTCGCCGGCTGAGGCCGTCCTGCAGTGGCGGCTCGAGGGCCGTCGGCACGTAGCCGTCGGTTCGCTGTTCCTCGCCCCCGGCGTCCTGCCGGACCGCGCGGAGTCCATGGCCCGCAAGGCCGGCGCGGTCGCCGTCTCCCGGCCGCTCGGCGTCAGCGCCGAGGTCGCACGCCTGGTCCTCCTCCGGTACGGCGTCGCCGGCCTCGACCTCCTCACCCTGGCCCCGGCCCCCCGCCCGGTGCTCGTGCAGTCCGCCTAGTACTACCCCTTCCGGGAGCTACGGTCTCGCGCCACAACCGAGCCGTAGCTTCCGGAGGCACACCCGTCGCCGGTCGTGTTCGGGTACGCCTCACACGGCTGGATCGCTCTGTTTCGTTGGGGCGTTGCACCGGATCGTGTGTCCTACCGCCACAACGGTCACCAGGGCTGTCAGCACGCTGCCCGCACCGATCAGCCACGGGACACCGACGCGATCGCCGAGCCACCCACCGATCGGCCCACCGACACCGAGCAGGTCGTAGGTGAAAAGCGAGATCACTGCGGCGGTGTGCCCCGCAGCGAGCCCGTTCAATGCGAGCAGTGACGCGGCCAAGCAGACGAGACCGGCGCTTGCTCTGACCCGGAAGCCCCATCGGCCACCGGCCACGACCATCAGGGCCGAAGCACCCACGGCGCCGACTGCCCCGGCGGCTTGCGCGGCAGCGATGATGCTCGGAGACAAGCCCAACGACCTGGTCCCGTACGTCGGGATGTTGGCGCTGATCGCTGCATTGAGCAGCGCCAGTACGGCGATTCCGCCGCCCACACCGACGAGTCGGCTGGCCGCGAGATGGCGGAAACCCTGCAGCGCGTAGGACAACGTCCCCGCGGGCTCGTCGCTCTTGGTCCCGTGGGTCGCCTTGCGGGCGACGATCAGGGCGCCACCGACGAGATAGGAGAGCGCGTCGATCAACAAGACAACAGGCATCGGGAGGAACTTGATCAGGGTCGCAGCCAGTCCAGGGCCGACCACGTCGGAGACACTGGTGACCGTGCTCAGCATCGCCCCGGCGCTCTCGAACTCCTCCTCGTCGACGAGCTCCGTGAAGTACGGCGCGCTGTAAGCACCGAAGAACGCGCCAAGGAACGCCGACACCACCGCGACGCCGTACAGAACTCCCATCGACAGGAGATCGGCGAACCAGAGACCTGGAATCAGGAGACCGACCGCGAATCGGGCGAAGTCCACCTTGCGGAGTGCTGACCCGCGATCCGGGCTCCGTCACTTCGGTGATCGTCGACCCGACCTGCGACTGCCCACGCGCTGCCAGGAACCGGACGAACGGCCGGTTCCGGAGCAGCTGTCCCCGGCCCCGCGCTGCGGGCTGGCTCACGTGAGCAGCACCTCCATCAGCAGCTTTCCGGCAAGATAGCGCACGATTCCGGTGGTCGCAGGATCGGGAGATCTGAGCTCTTGCGATAGCGTGATATCACGCTATCGTGGTAGCCATGGCGAAAGAGGCGACCAAGAACATCCTGCTCCGGCTCGACCCGGAGCTGGCTGAGCATCTACAGACAGTGGCGGCGGTCGAGGGACGGTCGGTGTCGGACGTGGCGCGTGAGGCGATCGCTGAGCTCGTCGATCGGCGCCGGGCCGATAGTGCCTTCAGCCGGCTGCTCGAGGAGAACCTGTCCCGGCACGAGGAGTCCCTGCGCCGCCTGCGCGGGGACGACTGATGCGGTACCTCGACCTGTACGACGTCCTCGCGATCGCGGCGCGCATTCTGCGCTGCGAGTCCGAGGAGGCCGTCCGGCGAACCGACCTCGACGCGGTCCAGCGCGTGTTGACCGACGTACGCCGTACTGCCGGGCTGGCTGAGGCGTCCGCAGTACTGCTGGCCGGGTTGGTCCGCGGTCGGCCGTTCAGCGGCGCGAACCGGGTGGTGGCGGTGGCGGTCGTGCTGCAGTTCACCGCGCTGAATCACGCAGATCTCCGGCTCGAACCGGTGGCAGAGGTCGATGAGGTGCTGGACCGGATCGCCGCCGGTGACAGCAGTGGGGTGGCGGATTTCGTTCGCGAGCGGCTGGTGCTGCCCGACGTGACCGCGTCACTCGAGGAGCATCTGCGGCTCGACCTAGGGCTCGAAGAAGCGATCGACGAATGGATGTGGAGGCGGGTCGGTATGTACGAACGGTTCACGGAGTTGGCACGCAAGGTGGTCACACTCGCGCAGGAAGAGGCCCGGCAACTCGACCACAGCTACATCGGCACCGAGCACGTGCTGCTCGGCCTGATCGGCACAGCTGAGGGCGGGGCCTCGAAGCTGCTGGCCGGGGCCAGTACGACGGCGGTGCGGGAGCTCGTGGTCGAGATCGTCGGCCGCGGTCAGCGCGCGCCTGACGGAGGCATCCCGTTCACGCCGCGCGCCAAGGCGACGCTCGAGGAGTCCTACCTCGAAGCACGCCGCCTCGGTTCGGAGAACATCGACACCGAGCATCTCCTGCTCGGGCTACTCAAGGACACCGACGGTGTGGCCGCCCAGGTGCTGTCCCGGCTGGGCATCGAGATCGACACGGTCCGCAGCCTCACCGAGCAACGGATCGATCGGCGCCAGCGGTCACGGACGGCGGTCGAGGCAATGGTCGCCGGCGATCCGGACTGGACGGCGTACGGGCGCAGGCATCACCTGGTCGCCGAGCTGCACGCGGTCCTGGACGAGAACGAGCGGCTGCACGAGCAGGTCGCCAAGCTGCGCGACCTGCTCCGAAAGAACGACATCGATCCGGAGGGTTAGGTCGCGGCGAGGCGCTGCTTTTCCTTGGCGACGTCGAAGTCGGCGGCCGGCCACTGCGGGTCGAGGCCCTTCAGGGTCTCCAGGAGCAGGGTGGTGACGGCCCAGTTGCGGTACCACTTGCGGTCGCTGGGGATCACGAACCACGGCGACTGCTCGGTGTTACAGCGCTCGATCGCCGCGTGGTAGGCGTCCATGTAGTCCGGCCAGAGCTGCCGCTCGTCGACGTCGCCCGGGTTGTACTTCCAGTGCTTGGTCGGGTTGTCGAGGCGCTCCTCGAGCCGGACCTTCTGCTCCTCCGGCGAGATGTGCAGGTAGCACTTCAGCAGCGTGACACCGCTCTCGGCGAGCTCGGCCTCGAAGTCGTTGATCTGGTCGTACCGCTTGTCCCACACATTCGGCGCGACCAGGTTGCGGACGCGCGCGATCAGCACGTCCTCGTAGTGCGAGCGGTCGAAGATCCCGATCATCCCGTGGCCCGGGACGGCCTGCCGGATCCGCCAGAGGAACCCGCGGCGTTTCTCGGCCGGCGTCGGTGCCTTGAACGAGGTGATCTTCAGGCCCTGCGGGTCCATCAGCCCGGCACCGTGGCGGATCACACCACCCTTACCGGACGTGTCCATCCCCTGCAGCACCACCAGCACGCTGCGCTCAGCGCCCTTGCGGCCCTCGGCGAACAGGCGCTCCTGCCAGTCCGACACCTCGGCGCCGAGCGCCTCCAGTGCCGCCTTGCCGTCGTCCTTCACACCGACGAATCCCGTCGTCGCCCGCGGATCGTACGTCGTCAGATCCACCGGGCCGGCGGGGACTCGCAACTGCTCGAGCAGCCCCCCGGCCTCCTCCGCCTTAGCCTTCTTCTGCTTCGCCATCTACCCATCCTGCCTTATCGGTGGCGCGGTCCCTGGTAGGGACGACGGCGACGCCACAACACTCCTTCGATCACGGCGATGGCGATCGCACAGACCACGACCGCACCGGCCGCCCAGAACAGCCCGCCCAGCACGGCCAGACAGTCGTTGGATTCACCGCTGCCACACATGGTCCGGTCGTAGTACTCGACCCCGACGCGGAAAGTGCCGTACACCACCACCGTCGTACCGAGGAGGTGGGCGACGAACCGCAGCCACCCACCCGCTCCGGTCCGTGCCGCCTGCGCGGTGGCGACCAGGACGATCGCGAGCAGGATGAGGATGAACACCAAGGCGCCCAGCTCGAACTCGTCGGGCATCCAGACGAACCGGAACCCGGTGTTCACGGCCCCGAGCACGATCAGCAGCACGCTCAGCACAGCCAGCTCGATCCCGAGCAAGGTGCGGGCCTTCGGCAACGGCCAGGCCGCGATCACAGCGGCGATCGCGACCACGGCCGCGACGAATCCCAGCGGCAGGTTCCACTCGAGGAAGCCGTGACCGCTGAAGTCGTCGAAACGGATGAAGCCGCCGGCAGCCAGCAGCACAAGGCCGACCACGAGAAGGGCGGATGCGATGATTCCGCGGTCCTTGAGCATACCCTCAGCGAAGCACGTCCGGAGGTTCAACAGCTCAGGACGTGCGCGACAACGCGATCAATCGAGACAAAGCCCTTAAGTACTTCTTCCGGTAGCCGCCCTTGAGCATCGCCGCGGAGAACAACTGATCCAGCGGTACGCCGCTCGCCAGCAAGGGCAGGTCCCGGTCGTACATGCGGTCGGCCAGCACCACCATCCGCAGCGCGACGTTCTCGTCGTCGAGGGGCCGGATGTCGGAGATCGCGACCGCCTGCACGCCGTCGAGCAGAGCGCCGTACTTGCTCGGATGCAGCTGGGCCAGGTGGTGATGCAGATCGACGAAGTGATCGCAGGAGGTCGCCGGTCGCTCGGCCGCGGTCCGCTCAACGCGCTCGTCGGTCCACGGCTCGGGTGCTTCCGGGAGACCGCGGTGACGGTAGTCGGGGCCGTCGATCCGCCGTACGTCGAAATTCGCGGCCAGCGCCTGGATCTCGCGGAGGAAGTCGATCGCCTGGAACCGGCCCTCCCCCAGCTTGTCGGGCAGCGTGTTCGACGTCGCGGCGAGCTGGACACCGGCGGCGACGAGCTGCCCGAGCAACCGGGTGATCAGCATCGTGTCACCGGGATCGTCGAGCTCGAACTCGTCGATGCAGATCAGCCGGTACGACGAGAGCGCCTCGACCGCCGCGCGCAGCCCGAGCGCGCCGACGAGGTTGGTGAGCTCGACGAACGTGCAATACATCTTCGGACCGGCCGCCTCGTGCCACAGCGACGCGAGCAGGTGCGTCTTGCCGACCCCGAATCCACCGTCGAGATAGACACCGGGCTTGCCGGCCTCCGGCGTACGACCGCGCAGCCGCGACCAGAGGGACGGCGTCTGCCGCGGCTGGGCCAGGTGCTTGGCACGCTCGATCAGTACGGCGAGGGCTTCGGCCTGGGACGGCTCCTCCGGATTCGGCCGGTACGTCGCGAACCTGGCATCGGCGAAGCGCGGGGGCGGCACGCACTCGGAGAGCAGCCGATCCGAGCTGACCTCCGGCCACCGCTCGCTCAGCCGAATCACCATGGCGCCAACCCTAGTCGTAGGGTCGTTGGCATGGACCTACGACCACTCGGCAAGACCGGCCTGACCGTCTCCTCCGTCTGCGCCGGGGGCAGTGGGCTGGGCAGCATGCCCGCCGTCTTCGGGTACGACGTCTCGGCGGAGCAGGCGATCGAAGTCATCCTGCGCATCTTCGACAGCCCGATCACCTGGATCGACACCTCGAACGGCTACAGCGACGGCGAGAGCGAACGCCGCATCGGCCAGGCCATCCGCCAGTACGGCGGTCTGCCGGAAGGGTTCCTGGTCGCCACCAAGGTCGACGCACGTGGTTCCGACTACTCCGGCGCCCGGGTCCGCGCCAGCGTTGCGGAGAGCAAGGAACGCCTCGGCCTCGACGATCTGCCGCTGGTGTACCTGCACGATCCCGAGTTCCACGACTTCGACTCGATGCGCGATGCCGTCGACACGTTGATGCAGCTCCGCGCCGACGGCGAGATCGGGCACGTCGGCCTGGCCGGCGGCAACACCACCGAGCTCGCCCGCTACCTGGACCTCGGCGGCTTCGAGGTCGTCCTGGTCCACAACCGCTGGAGCCTGGTCGATCACTCAGCAGAAACGCTTCGCCAGAGAGCGCTCTCTGAGGAAACCGCTCTCGTGAACGCGGCGATCTACGGCGGCGGCATTCTCGCGAACCCGCACAGCACCACCAAGTACGGCTACCGTGACGCGCCACCGGCCGTACTCGAAGCCGTCGCGAAGATGGACGCCGCCTGCCGCGAGCACGGCCTCGACCTGGCCACCGCAGCCCTCCGCCACTCGGTGGACAACCCCAACATCACCGGCACCGTCGTCGGCATCACCAAACCCGCCCGCATCGACGCTCTTCTGACCGCACTGGACGCCGACCTCCCGCAGGAACTCGTCGATCGGCTGGACGCGCTGCTGCCGGATCCGCAGTACTGGCTTGACCTCAAGTGAAGTTGAGGTCATAGCTTCCTCGTCATGAAGACGATTCAGCTGCATGAGTTCGGTCCGGCGGAGAACCTGCGCTACGAGGACGCACCGGACCCGGTGCCGGGCCCCGGGATGGTGTTGATTCAGGTCGAGGCGGCCGGGGTGCACCTGCTCGACACGTTCCTGCGGGCCGGCGACTTCGAGGACAGCCCCTTCACAGCTCCTGAGTTGCCGACGATTCCGGGCCGCGAGGTTGCGGGGGTCGTACGGGAGGTCGGCCCGGAGGTCGACGACGCGTGGGTCGGGAAGCGGGTCGTCGTTCATCTCGGGATGGTGCCGGGTGGGTACGCCGAACTCGCGGTCGCCAAGGTGGAGTCGCTGTACGAGCTGCCTGATCACGTGGACGGCGTACAGGCAGTCGCGGCGATCGGGACCGGCCGGACCACCGCGGGGATCCTGGCGCAAGCAGCGCTCACCGCCGACGACGTCGTACTGGTGACTTCGGCTGCCGGCGGGATCGGCGCCTACCTGATTCAGGCTGCGCGCAATGTCGGTGCCACCGTGATCGGGCTCGCGGGCGGGCCGGCCAAGGTTCAGTTGGTGCGGGACCTCGGAGCTCAGTACGCCGTGGACTACAACGATCCGAACTGGGCAACCGCTCTGCAGGACGAGATCGGCAGCAAGCGCCCGGTCACCGTGATGCTCGATGGTGTCGCCGGACCGAGTGGCCTGCTCGCGCTGGACCTGGTCGCGGACGGCGGACGGGTGCTGACGTTCGGGTGGTCAGGTGGTGAACCGCTACCGGTGGACTCCCCTGATCTGTCCACCCGCGGCGTCTCGGTGACCGCTGCGCTCGGCGACATCCGCAGCCGGCTCCGGGAATTCGAGAGCGCGGCCCTCGACGAGACCGTCGAGGGCCGCTGGAGAGCGCTCTCGACCACGTTCCCGCTCTCCGAGGCACCCGCCGCTCACCGGGCGCTCGAAGAACGGCGAACCGTGGGCAAGGTCGTTCTCCTGCCTTGATTCACACCACACCGTGGCCTTCTCCCACCTCAACAGGAGAAGGCCACGATGCGGGGACGGGCCGCGGAAGACCTGGTGGGTTCCGCCGCGGCCCAGCTTGTTAATAGATGGTGTAGCTGAAGGTCGCCTTGCCCGTGGCGCCGCCGGAGTCCTTACCGGTCACCGTCGCGGAGTAGGTACCCCGCGTGGTCGGCATCCCGGTGATCGACCCCGAGGAGCTGATCGTCAGGCCGGGCGGCAGACCGGTGGCGGTGAAGGTGATCGGCAGACCGGCGCTCGACGTCGCGCGGATCTGGAGCGGGAAGCTCGACCAACCGACGAACCCGTACTGGCTGCCCGGGTTCTGCACCGTCACGGTGCCGGACTGCGATCCGGTCACCGTCAGCCGGTACGTCGACTCGTGGCTGACCGCACCGGTCCCCTTGACCACGACGTCGTACGAACCGGCCGCCGCCGACGCCGACGCGGCGATCGTCAGCGTCGACGACGAACCCGACGTCACGCTGGTCGGCGAGAACGTCGCGGTCACCCCGCTCGGCAGTCCACTGGCGGCCAGTTGCACCGACTGCGGGTCACCGCTCGTGGTGGCCGTCTTCACGGTCGTCTGCACCGAGTTGCCCGGGGCAACCGAACCGCTGGCCGGGTCGAGGCTCAGGCTGAAGTCGCTCCCCGTCGGCGGCTCACCGACGGCCAGCTTCCAGAGCCCGTACGCCGCCGCGTCGGCACTGCGGTCGAGCACCGTCGCCGAGATGTTCGTCGGGTACTTGTCACAGGCCGCGTGGTAGCAAGGGTCGTACGCCGAGCCAGCGGTGCCGCCCCACTTCTGTGCCTGCGCACTTGTCTTGCGGGCACTGGCCCCGGCGGCGACACCGCTGGTCGGGATCCCGGCATTCTTGAAGGACGCGTCGTCCGAACGTCCGACACCTTCGGTGTTCTCCTCCGGAGCCAGGTTCAGCCCGTCGTAGAACGCCTTCAGTACCTTGCCGGTGTCCGAGGTGATGTTGTTGACGAAGTATCCGGCGTTCGTCGAGGCGACCATGTCGAAGTTCAGGTAGGCCTTGATCTTCGACCGGTCGGCCGACGGCAGCTGGGCGACGTAGAACTCCGAGCCGTTCAGGCCCTGCTCCTCGTCGGTCCACCATGCGAACCGGATGTGCTTGACCAGCGTCGGCTGCTGCTGTGCAAGCGCCAGCGCCACCTCCAGGATCGCTGCCGACCCCGAAGCGTTGTCGTTGCTGCCCGGACCGGCGCTCACGCTGTCCAGGTGCGCACCGAGCATGATCACCTGGTTCGCGTCACCACCGGGGTAGTCGGCGATCAGGTTGTCCGACGGGTACGTGCAGTTCGTGCACCGCTGCTTGACCACGTTGAATCCGGCGTCGCGCAGCTTGCCCTCGATGTAGCTGACCGACGCGGTGTAACCCGCGCTGCCGGCCCGCCGGTGACCACCGTTGTTGACCGCCGCCGTCTGCAGCGCCTGCAGATGTGCCTTCACCTTCTCGACGTCGATATTCGGTACGCCGGCGGGCGGGGCGGATCCGCCGACAGTCAGCCGGTACGTCGCGGTCCGGTCGACGTCCACACCATCACCAGTGATGCGGACGTCGTACGCACCTTCCGGCGTACTCGACGTCGTACTGATCCTCAGCGTCGACGAGTTGCCGGACTGGACCGAGGCCGGGTCGAACGACGCGGTCGCGCCGGACGGAAGACCGGTCGCGGTCAGCTGGACCGTCTGTGCCGACCCGCTGCCGATCACGGTGTTCACCGTGGCGGAGGCGCTTTCGCCCGGCTTCACGGTGCCGCTCGCGGGCGAGACGGACATGGTGAAGTCGTTACCGGTCGGGGCACACGTGGCCTCGCCGGACTGGGCCGGGACCGAGACGGCGTCCCAGGCAGCCTTGACCTTGCCGTGCCAGGCGCAGCTGCTGTCCAGGTTCTTCGCGGCGTTCAGCGTGACCGAGCGCCACTTGCCGTACGACATCCCGGACGTCTTCGACAGCATCGCGTTGTAGAAGATCTTGCCGGCGTCCTTGATGCCGATCCCGGTCAGCGTCGTGTTGTTACACGTCGGGCTGGTGGGCTTGCCGTTACCGGGATTGGTGCCCTCGGCAAGCAAGTAGAACCAGTGGTTCATCGGTCCGGCCGCGGCGTGCACCGAGCTCGGCAGGCTGCTGGAGTTGCAGTCCGGGTGCCCGGAGACCTTCGACGGCTGGTACATGTACCGGATCGGGCCGTTGCCCTGCAGGTTGATCTTCTCGCCGACCTCGTAGTCGGGCGCGTCGTTCGGGTTGTTCAGATACGCCTCGGTGAGCGCTCCCCAGATGTCCGCGACCGCTTCCTGCGACGGGTGCCCGGAGATCCCGCCGGGGGTGTTCGCGTCCAGCCCATGACCGTACTCGTGAGCGACCACGTCGATACCGGTGATCCAGTTGTTCGCGTTGTTGTAGCCGAAGACGACACCGTCGGGGTTGTACTGCGAACCCCAGTAGGCGTTGATGTCGCCGAGCCCGACCAGGGCGTCGGCCCACTTGCCCTGGTTGTCCAGGCCGTTGCGCCCGTACCAGTTCTTCAGCAGATCCCACTCGCCGGCGGCGGTGTTCATGACATCGACACAGCCGGCCTCGCGGTCGGTCTTCGACGTGCTGCCCCAGGTGTCGTCCGGGCCGGAGAACGTCGTACCGGTCGACTGGTTGCCACACCGCAGGGACGGACGGGCCGGGTCGACCATCGTGTACGTCGAACCGGACTGCGTCGTACCGATGGTCAGGTTCGAGCCGTTCCAGATCCCGGTACCGGTCCCGGCCGCGCTCTCCTCGATCGTGTGCACGACCTTGCCGGTGCGCGCGTCGACGTACACCTTCTGGCGGGTCGCTTCACCGTGGTCGCGACCCTGGACGCGGGCTTCCCAGGCGAGCACCGGTTTGGCGCCACCGGCGTACACGACCAACGTCGGTTCGCCAGGAACCGGCTCGGCCTTGTCGATCGACTTCAGCGCCGTCTTCCGGGCGGCCGCCTTGGTGACCGTGGGTGTGCGGTCGAGGGCGATCGGCTGCTGCTGGGCAACGGTGATGCCCTTCGCGTTCCCGTCGGCGTCGGTGGTGACGACGAAGTCACCGCCGATCACGGCCAGGTCCTGGTACGTGCGCTGGTAGGCGACGTACTGCAGACCCCACGGGGTGGTGATGTCCTGCTGGCGGATGAACCGGTCCCCAGAACCGGCTTTGAGCTCAGCGGCCCGGCCTTCGACCAGGCGGTCAGCGGTGCGGATCGCGGCAGCCCGTGACAGTTGCTGATCAGTAGGATGGGGCTTCGCCACAGCGCTCGCGTCGGCATCGGCCGCCGGGAGCTTGGTGGTGACAACAGCGGTGGTCAGAAGCGCGAGACTGAGCACGCCTCCGACCGTCGCTGTACGCAGGGCAGTGCGTTTCACTGGGACACGTCCTCACTAGATGGGGGCGGGGACCCCGCCACCGGCCGCTGGGGCTGCAGTCCGGGCCGGCCGGTGGCGGATGAAGAAGACGCCGGCCGCCGGGCAGGGCGGGCAGGTGAACGTCCGATGTCCTCTGTCCGATGACATTGACACCTCTACGTGATGGCTGTGATATCCCAGCAGGGCATAACCTCGCCGCTATGGAGCTCGAACTTCGCCATCTCCGCGTGGTCTGCCGCCTTGCGGACACCGGCAGCGTCTCCAAGGCGGCCGCGGCACTGGGCGTCTCGCAACCGTCCTTGACCGCTCAGCTGCACCGGATCGAGGAGGCGGTCGGTGGATCGCTGTTCGAGCGCGCGTCGACCGGCGTCGTACCGACTCCGCTCGGGAAGCACGTGCTGAGCAGGTCGCGGGCGATGCTCGCGGACATGGACGAACTGATCGGCTCCAGCCGGCGTTATACCTCCGGATCGGGGACACTCCGGCTCGGATCATCGCGCACGGTCATGTTCGGGGCCTGGCTCTCGCGTCTGGAGAGAGCGCTCTCTGATCGTGAGATCGCGACTCAGGTGGATTCCTCGAGCGCCGTTCTCACCGATCTGCTGGCCGCCGACGTTCTCGACATCGCGATGATCGGACGCGCCGAGGACGCGTACGCGCCGCAGTGCCCGCCCGGGATCCGCGAGCAGACGATGGTCTTCCCGGAGCCGTTCGCGATCGCACTGCCGGCTACACATCCCCTGGCCGGCGTGGACGAGGTGAAGCTCGCCGACCTGGCCGACGATGTCTGGATCTGTCCGCCGGCCGGCAAGGAGGACGGTGAGCTCGCCTATCTCCGTGAGGTCTGCGAGGACGCCGGGTTCACGCCACAGTTCCGGTACGGGAATCTCGACACCACCGAGATCGAGCAGCTGATCGGGGCCGGGCGCGGGATCTGCCTGTGCGCCCCGACCGTCCGCGAACTCCCCCGGACCGTCGTGAAGCCGCTGGCCGGCCAGCCCTTCTCCTGGCGCCGGACCTTGCGCTGGCGCGTCGACCAGGTGAGTCAGGTGACCGTCAACCGGGTTCACCAGACCTTCGTCGACACCTACCGCGAGACCATCGCCGAGAACGCCTCCGCCCGTCCCTGGTGGAACGCCCATCCCGAGGCGCATCCGACGGTCATCGACCCGGTCTGACGCTCAGCTGTTGCGCGGTGCGTACATGATCACCACCACGCCCACGAGACAGATCGCCGCGCCGATCAGATCCCACCGATCCGGCCGGAACCTGTCGACCACCATCGCCCAGGCCAACGACCCTGCCACGAACACCCCGCCGTACGCCGCGAGGATGCGCCCGAAGTTCGGATCGGGCTGGAACGTCGCCACGAACCCATAGGCGCCCAGGGCAACGACTCCCCCCGCGATCCACCACAACCCGCGATGCTCGCGCCACCCCTGCCAGATCAGCCAGGCCCCACCGATCTCAGCCAGCGCCGCCAGCACGAACAATCCCATCGAGCGCGCCACGTTCATGCGCCCACGCTATTCGGGCTCGTCGGTCCAGGTGAGAGTGAAGGTGACCGCGCCGAATCTCAGGTGGTCGCCGGGGCGGACGCGGACCGGGGTGGTGATGCGGCGGCCGTTGTGTTCGGTGCCGTTCATGGAGCCGAGGTCGCGGATCATCCAGCCGTCGCCGACGTGCCGGAGCTCGGCGTGGTGGCGCGAGACGGAGATGTCACCGAGGCGGAGCGTGGCACCTTCGCCGCGGCCGATCCGGACGGTCGGCGAGCCGGCCGCGGGCAGCGCGAGGTTCTGGATCGGTACGGCGGGTGCCTGGCGTTTGGCCAGCGGGATTCCGAGGAAGCCCTCGAGGCGGCGCCAGACGTCGACGCGCGCCAGCCGGGCGCGCGTGGTGCGCACCCAGCCGGCGATGCGAGGTTCGGGGCGGGGCAGATCGGTCAGGACCGAGTCGAGCTCACCGCGGCTCCGGGCGCCCAGGACGAAGTTCATCCGGCGGATGAAGGTGTCGTGGGACAACCGGCCCGAGCCGGCGCCCTCCCGCAGGAGGGCGAGCGCGCGATCGCGCTCCGCGTCGGACGGACGCGCGTTCACCAGCGGGAGCGGACCCATGAACGAAATTGTCGACGCCGATCGGCTCACTGTCCACCGACCCCGCGGGTCTACCGGTACTGCACCCGATCCGCCGCGTGTGCGTCACCCTGGCTCAGACCGATGTTCGACACGCCGACGACCAGCCGGTGCCCGGTGGTGTCGTTCCGGTAGGTGACGTACGTCGAACCAGCGCCGGCATCGGCAGCGACTCGGCGCCACGAAGATCCGCCGGTCTTCGAGATCTTCGTCAATGCCTTGGTGACGTTCGGCGTGGCGTAGTACGCCATCCACTTCGTGTCACCGCGACCCCAGGCCCGGATCAGGTTGTCCGACCAGGCCACCGCACCCCACGCCTTCGGCTCGCCGACGAACTTCGCGCTCGTCGCGGCGTGCCACCCGCCGGATCCCCGCAGGCCGACGTTCTGGACACCGACGGTCAGGTTCCCGCCGCGGGCGTCGTCGTGGTACGTCACGTAGATCGTCCCGGCAGCACCTTCGGTGCCGACCCGGCGCCAGTGGACACCGCCCGGAGTCGCCTGTGCGTTCAGCGCCCGGGCGACCGCCGTACTGGCGTAGCAGGACGTGGTGCCCTGTTCTCCGCTACCCCACGCGCGGACGAGACGATCGGCGTACGTGACGGCGTCGACGTTCGCCACGGACTTGCCGCAGGATGTCGCAGCGGTCGCCGGAGCGGCGCCGGTGAGGATGAAGGGCACGGTCACAGCGAGTGCGGCAGCCGTTCCGAGGAGTTTCTTCTGACCTTTGATGCGCATGATCAACCTCCCGAGTTGGTCAACTGGTGCCTTCACCCGGTGAGACGCATTGGAGGCCAATGGAGTTTGGCATAGGTGAGAATGACCACATGGACCTGCCTGTGATGCCGCCGGTGAAGCCGATGCTCGCGAAGCCTGTGAAGGGGATCCCGCGCGGGGACCTGAGCTACGAACCCAAGTGGGACGGGTTCCGCTCGATCATCTTCCGCGACGGTGACGAGGTGGAGATCGGCAGCCGCAACGAGAAGCCGATGACCCGCTACTTCCCGGAGCTGGTCGAGGCGATCAAGGCGAACCTCCCGGAGCGCTGCGCGATCGACGGCGAGATCGTGGTGATCGGCGAGTCCGGCGACCGGCTCGACTTCGAGGTGCTGCAGCAACGGATCCACCCCGCCGCGAGCCGGGTGAACATGCTGTCGGAGAAGACGCCGGCCCGGTTCGTCGCCTTCGACCTGCTGGCGCTTGGTGATGACGACTTCACCGAGCGGCCGTTCAGCGAACGCCGTACCGCCCTGCTGGAGGCGCTCGCCGGCGCGAAGGCACCGATCCACATCACGCCCGCCACGACCGACCACGACACGGCCGGCCAGTGGTTCGAGCAGTTCGAGGGCGCGGGGCTCGACGGGCTGATCGCGAAGCCGCTCGATGGGCTCTACCTGCCGGACAAGCGGACCATGTTCAAGATCAAGCCGGAGCGTACGGCGGACTGCGTGGTCGCGGGGTATCGCCTGCACAAGAGCGGTCCCGACCGGATCGGCTCCCTGCTGCTCGGTCTCTACAACCCCGACGGGACACTCGCCAGCGTCGGCGTGATCGGCGCCTTCCCACTCGAACGCCGCAAGGAACTCTTCGTCGAGATGCAGGAGCTCGTCACCTCCTTCGACGACCACCCCTGGGCCTGGGCCAAGCAGGAGGAAGGCACCCGAACCCCACGCAACGCCGAAGGCAGCCGCTGGCAAGCCGGCAAGGACCTGTCATTCACTCCCCTACGCCCCGAGCGCGTCGTCGAGGTCCGCTACGACCACATGGAAGGCGTCCGCTTCCGCCACACCGCCCAGTTCGTCCGCTGGCGCCCCGACCGCACCCCCGAGTCCTGCACCTACGAACAACTCGAAGAACCCATCAAGTTCGACCTGGCCGACGTACTCACAAGTGCGACCAGCTAACGAACTCGGAGACTGAAACGATCCAGGTGGGCATCTGGGGGCCGAGTGGGGGCACTATGGGTGCATACCGACTGGTAGTGACCCGGAGGTGCGCGATGTACGACGTCGTACTGCTTGTCGAACAGGAACTCTCGGAGCCGGACGCGAAGCGTGTGGTCGAGTTGCACGAGGACATGCCGGAGCAGGTGAAGTATCACGTGCTCGTGCCGTGCCACAACGCGGAGGCCGGAGTGGAGGCCTCGATCAGCGCACTGGGGACCGCGGATCTGTACGGGCCGGGGCTGGCCACTCAGCGGCAGGATCTGGCTGAGGCGCAGAAGGCGATCGACAGTGAGGCCAAGGGGTGCAGCGGGCGGAGTGTGCAGCGGCTGCGTGACCTCGGGAAGGCGGCTGAGGGCGGGATCTCGCACGAGCGGCCGATCGATGCGCTGATCGCGACCGTGGAGGCGACGCACGGCCAGGAGGTCGTGATCCTGACCCGGCAGCATGTCGTCGCGGAGTTCTTCCACCTCGACTGGACGAACTCGGCCCGCCGGCACCTCAAGGTCCCGGTCCTCCATCTGCTGGAGCAGGACCCGCAGAAGGAGAACGCCTCCTAGTGTCTCAGGAGTGCCGCGTAGGTGATCCCCGCGGCCAGTGCGCCGATCAGCAAGGACAGCGATGTGCGTAGCACGCGGTCGCCGACCTTGCCGTAGTACTCGCCGTCTTCGGAGTGGTAGGCGACCTTGTAGCCCGCGTACCCCGCAACCAGGACCAACGCCAGCTTGATCACGCAGTTGCCTCCCGTTCCTGACGTGTCAGGTCAACGGTAGCGCGGACTCCGCGAACTGGGTGTGATACAGATCGGCGTACTCGCCGTTGCGTGCCAGCAGCTGTTCGTGCGTTCCGCGTTCGACGATGTTGCCGTGGTCAACGACCAGGATCAGGTCCGCGTTGCGGACCGTCGACAACCGGTGCGCGATCACCAACGACGTCCGGCCCTCGAGCGCAGTGTCGAGCGCTCGCTGGACCTGCACCTCGGACTCGGAATCCAGGTGTGCCGTGGCTTCGTCCAGTACGACGATCTGCGGTGCCTTCAGCAACAACCGGGCAATCGCCAGCCGCTGCCGCTCACCACCAGACAACCGGTGGCCGCGATCCCCGACGACCGTGTCCAGGCCGTCCGGCAACGAGTCCACCAGATCCCACACCTGCGCCGACCGCAGCGCCTCGATCATCTCCTCGTCGGACGCGTCCGGCTTCGCATAGATCAGGTTCGCGCGGATCGTGTCGTGGAACATGTGCGCGTCCTGCGTGACATACCCGATCCGGTCGTGCAGGGACTGCAGCGTCACATCCCGTACGTCGGCTCCTCCGATCCGCACGGCTCCCCCAGTGACGTCGTACAGGCGGGCGACCAGGTTCGTGATCGTGGTCTTGCCGGCACCTGACGGGCCGACGAGCGCGACCATCTGGCCGGGCCGCACAACGAAGCTGACGTCATCGAGCACCTGGGCCGACACGCGCTTGTCGAGGACGGCGACCGACTCGAGGCTCGCGAGGGAAACCTCCTCGGCGGTCGGGTACGCGAACGCGACGTGGTCGAACTCGACACTCGCCGCATCGCGCGGCAGGTCTTGAGCGTCCGGCGCGTTCTTGATCATCGGCTCCAGATCCAGCACCTCGAAGACGCGCTCGAAGGAGACCAGCGCCGTCATCACATCGACGCGGACGTTGGACAGCGCGGTCAGCGGGCCGTACAAACGGCCGAGCAGCGCGACCAGGGCGAGCAGGGTCCCGACGGTCAGGGTCTGACGGACGGCCAGGTTGCCACCGACGCCGTACACGAGGGCTGTCGCCAGCGCCGCGACCAGGGTCAGCGCGGTGAAGAACACGCGGCCGAGCATCGCGATCCGGATGCCCAGGTCGCGCACCTGACCAGCGCGCTCACCGAACTCGCGGTTCTCGATCGCGGGCTGTCCGAAGAGCGTCACGAGCAGGGCACCGCCGACGCTGAAGCGCTCGGTCATCGAGGTCGACATACCGGCGTTCAGGTTCATCTGCTCTCGGGTCATCGCGGCCAGCCGCCGGCCGAGGATGCGCGCCGGGATCAGGAACACGGGGAGCATGAGGATCGCGACCAGGGTCAGCTGCCAGCTCAGCAAGAGCATCGCGCCGACGACGAGGATCAGGCTGATCACGTTCGAGACCACACCGGAAAGCGTTGAGGTGAAGGCCTGCTGGGCACCGATCACGTCGTTGTTCAGTCGCGAGACCAGCGCGCCGGTCTGGGTCCGGGTGAAGAAGGCGACCGGCATCTGCTGGACGTGCGCGAACACCTTGGTGCGCAGGTCGAAGATGAGCCCTTCACCGATCCGCGCGGAGAACCAGCGCTGCATCAGCCCGAGCGCCGCCTCGACCACTGCGAGCCCGGCGACCACCAGGGCGAGCGCGGTGACGAGACCGCCGTTCCCCTTGATGATGCCGTCGTCCACGATCTTCTTGAACAGCAGTGGCGAGGCGATCACCAGGAACGCCGCCACGATCACCAGCAGCAGGAACAGCGTGATCTGCACCTTGTACGGCTTCGCGAACGACGCGATCCGGCGCAGCGTCCCCTTGGCCAGCTTCTGGTCCTTGACCGACGAGTCCATCCGCCGCCAGCTGGCGGCACCACCCATCGGCATCCCGCCGCCCATGCCCGACATCCGGACTCCTCCCTGTTGAACCTGGACAACACTTCAGGTCGCCCGGTTCTTCCGATCCGCAACCAACGGTTGCACATCGAGCCCCCGTCCCCTAGAGTCATGTGCAACAAAAGGTTGCGAAAGGAACGGTGGAACCGATGACGCGAAGCATTACACGTGAACTCCGGATCGACGCCTCCCCGGAGGTCGTCTACGAGGTGATCAGTACGCCGGAGCACCTGCGCGAGTGGTGGCCGGACGAGGCGGACGTGAAGGCCTCCCCCGGAGCCGTCGGCACCATCTCGTTCGGCACGGAGAACGTCGTACCGCTGACCGTGGTCGAGGCCGACCCGCCGCGGCGGTTCTCGTTCCGCTGGGCGCACCCGGTGGACGAGGCGGCCAGTGCGGCCAACTCGCTGCTCGCGACCTTCGACCTGATCCCGGACGGCGACGGCACGCTGCTGCGGTTCGCCGAGACCGGGTTCGACGAGGCCGGCCGCTCGGACGACGAGTTCAACGAACACACCACCGGCTGGGACTACTTCCTGCCCCGGCTCACGCCGTACGCCGCGCGGGTTGCCGGCGCGTAATGGCCGTCGACAACGAGCTCTGGTCCGTCATCGGGGACCCGACCCGGCGGGAGATGCTCGACCTCCTGCTGGCCTCCGGCGGCGGTACGGCGACGTCGCTCAGCGACCGGTTGCCGGTCACCCGGCAGGCAGTCGCGAAACATCTCGCCGTACTGGAACGGATCGGGCTCGTGCACGCCACGACCTCCGGACGCGAACGCGTCTACACGGTCGACGAAGACCAGCTCGGCCGCGCGGTAGCGCAACTCTCGACCGTCCGCGACGCCTGGGACGGCCGCCTGCAACGCATCAAGCGGATGGCGGAAACCATCCAGAAGACCCGGAAGAGGTAAGCGACATGGTGGACATTCTGCACAGGATCGGCGTCCAGGCTTCGGTCGACGACGTCTACAAGACCCTCGCGACCGTCGACGGCCTGGCCGCCTGGTGGACCGAGGAAACCCAGGGCGACCCGGCGGTCGACGGCGTCCTGCAGTTCTGCTTCGCCGAAGGCGGATTCGACATGAAGGTGCTCGAGAGTGAGCCCGGCCAACGGGTCGTGTGGGAGGTCGTCGACGGACCTTCGGAGTGGATCGGTACGCACGTCCGGTTCGACCTCAGCCAGGAGGACGAGTTCGCGATCGTCCTGTTCCGGCACGAGGGGTGGAAGGAGCAGGTGCCGTTCATGTACCACTGCAGCACGAAGTGGGCGACGTTCCTGATGAGCCTGAAGCGGCTCGTCGAGACCGGCACCGGCGAACCCGCACCGAACGACGTACGGGTCAGCAACTGGCACTGAACGCTTTGGCTACGGTGGCCTGATGGACCTCAACGAACAGTTCGAGTACGAGGGAGCCACCATCGCCTGCGGTCGCGCGGGGACCGGGCCGAGTGTTGTGTTCTGCCACGGCACGCCGTTCTCGTCGCGGGTCTGGTCGCGCTATGCCGATGCACTGACCGACAGTTTCACCGTGCACCTGTGGGACATGCCCGGCTACGGCCAGTCGACCAAGGCACCTGACCACCCGGTCGACTTCGGCGCCCAGGCCCGCGCTTTCGCCGCACTGCTGCAGCACTGGAATCTCGACCGGCCGCATGTCGTCGCCCACGACTTCGGTGGCGCCGTGTCGCTGCGCGCCACCCTGTTCGAGCAGGCGGTCTACTCGTCGCTGATGCTCGTCGACGTCGTCGCGATCCCGCCGTCCGGCTCACCGTTCTTCCGGTTCGTCGCCGACAATCCGACCACGTTGGACGCGCTCCCGCCGTACATCCACGAGGCCGTGCTGCGCGCCTACATCCAGAACGCCAGCCACCGCGGCCTGGCCGAGGACGACCTGCAGTCGTTGCTGGAGCCGTGGACCAGCGACACCGGGCACCCCGCCTTCTACCGGCAGATCACCCAGTACGACGAGCGCTACCTCGTCGACAACGAGGGCCGGCTGGGCGAGCTGACGTTGCCGGTCCACGTGGTCTGGGGCCGCGAGGACAGCTGGATTCCGCGGCAGACCGGCCAACGGCTCGCGGCGCTCATCCCTGGTGCGGAGTTCACCGAGGTACCCGACGCGGGTCACCTCATCCAGTACGACAACCCCGTCGTACTGGCCAACCTGATCCGGTCCTGGCTCAGCCGAACGCGGCCATGAGCTCCTTCAATCGACGCTCCTGGGCTGCACCCTCAGCCTTCAGCTGATCGGCGTACGAGCGGTCCGCGGCGCCGAGCAGGAGCGCCTTCGTCTCGCGGACGGCACCTGCCAGCGGCGTCAGTACGGCGTCGGTCAGATCCTTCACCGTCGCCGCCAGCTCCTCAGCCGGTACGACGATGTTCGCGAGGCCGATCTCCTTGGCCTCGGCCGCCTCGACCCAGCGGGTGGTCGCGCAGATCTCGAGGGCCCTCGAGTACCCGACGAGCTGGACCAGCGGCTGCGTACCACCGAGGTCGGGCACCAGCCCGAGCGCCGGCTCGCGCATGCTGAACTTGGCGTCGGGGGTGAGGACGCGCAGGTCGCAGGCGAGCGCGAGCTGGAAACCGGCGCCGACCGCGTGTCCCTGGACCGCCGCGATGCTGATGATGTTCGGGTTCCGCAGCCACGAGAAACCCGCCTGGAACTCGGCGACGATCTCGTAGACCTCCTCGGCCGGCTTCGCCCCGAGGCTGAGCAGCGGCTCCTCACCCAGATCGTTCTCACCCATGATGAGCCGCCGGTCCAGACCCGCCGAGAACGACTGGCCCTCCCCCGACAGCACGACCACCCGGACGTCGTCCGGCAGCGACCGGCCGAAATCGGCCAGCGCCCGCCACATCGCCGGGGTCTGCGCGTTGCGCACCTCCGGCCGGTCCAGTACGACGCGCGCCACCGGGCCATCCACCGAGAACCGCAGTCCGAGATCAGTCATGCGCCGTACATTACCCGAGGGTAGCTATCAGGCGAGCGACACCAGGTCGGCGTAGTCGTTGGTCCAGAGGTCCTCGACACCGTCGGGAAGGAGCAGCACGCGCTCCGGCTCGAGCGCCTGGACTGCACCCTCGTCGTGGGTGACCAGCACGATCGCGCCCTTGTACGAGCGGATCGCGTTCAGCACCTCTTCCCGCGAAGCGGGGTCCAGGTTGTTGGTGGGCTCGTCGAGGAGCAGGACGTTGGCCGCGGAGACGACCAGGGTGGCCAGCGCCAGCCGGGTCTTCTCCCCACCGGACAGCACGCTGGCCGGCTTCTCCGCGTCGTCCCCGGAGAACAGGAACGCGCCGAGCACGCTGCGCGCCTGGGTCTCGTTGAGATCCGGGGCGGCAGTCTTCATGTTCTCCAGGACGGTCCGGTTCACGTCCAGGGTCTCGTGCTCCTGGGCGTAGTACCCGAGCTTGAGGCCGTGGCCGTCGATCACCTCACCGGTGTCCGACTTCTCGATCCCGGACAGCACCCGCAGCAGCGTGGTCTTGCCGGCACCGTTCAGCCCCAGTACGACGACGCGCGAGCCGCGGTCGATCGCCAGGTCGACGTCGGTGAAGATCTCCAGCGAGCCGTACGACTTCGACAGCTCCTTCGCCATCAACGGCGTCTTGCCGCACGGAGCCGGCGACGGGAACGAGATCTTCGCGACGCGGTCGGAACGACGCTCGTCCTCGAGCCCCGACATCAGCTGCTCGGCGCGCTTCAGCATCTGCTGCGCCGCCGTGGCCTTGGTCGCCTTGGCCCGCATCTTGTTCGCCTGGTCGACGAGCTGGGTCGCCTTCTTCTCGGCGTTCGAACGCTCCCGCTTACGGCGGCGCTCGTCCTGCTCACGCTGCGTCAGGTAGACCTTCCAGCCGACGTTGTAGACGTCGATCTCGGCCCGGTTCGCATCCAGGTGGAACACCCGGGTGACCGTCTCCTCGAGCAGGTTCACATCGTGGCTGATCATGATCACGCCACCGGCGTACGACTTGAGGAAGTCGCGCAGCCAGACGATCGAGTCCGCGTCGAGGTGGTTGGTCGGCTCGTCCAGCAGCAGCGTCTCCGCCTGCGCGAACAGGATCCGCGCCAGCTCGACCCGCCGCCGCTGACCACCCGACAACGTGCCCAGCGGCTGCCCGAGCACCCGGTCCGGCAGGCCCAGGTTCGCCGCGATCCGAGCGGCTTCCGACTCGGCGGCGTAGCCACCGGCGGCATGCAACTCAGCCTCGGCCCGCTCGTAGCGCCGCATCCCCTTGGCGCGCGTCTTCTCGTCCGCGCTGGCCATCGACTTCTCCGCGCTGCGCATCCGGTGCACGACCTCGTCCAGCCCACGCGCGGACAGGATCCGGTCCCGCGCGAGCACGTCGAGGTCACCCGTCCGCGGGTCCTGCGGCAGATACCCGATCTCACCCGACTTCGTCACCGACCCACTCGCCGGCAACCCCTCACCGGCCAGGATCTTCGTCAACGTCGTCTTACCGGCGCCGTTGCGCCCGACCAGCCCGACCTTGTCCCCCGGCCCCACCCGGAACGACGCCGGGGAAAGCAACTGCCGAGCACCTACACGTACCTCGAGATTGGAAGCAGTAATCATCGCGGTGGCAGATGTCCTCAGGGGTCGGTGTAGCGGTCAGCGGCGCGGAGTCACGACACGGCAACAACCCTCGCTCTGAGGTCTAGTGTATGTGCTGTGAAATTCAATCCGGACGCGGATCTCGATACCAGCGGTATCGAGGACACCCGCGGCAGTGGTGGTGGACGCGGCGGCGGGCTGCCCGGCGGGATGATTCCGGTCGGCGGCGGTGTCGGCGGACTGATCCTGCTCGTCATCATCGTGCTGCTGAACGGCGGCATTCCCGGCCTGGGCAGCGACGGCACCGGCGAGCCCACGAGCCAGAACACCGGCCCCGGCAGCCTGAACGCCTGCAAGAACGTCACCACGAACAAGGAATGCCGCTTCGTGGCCGACCAGAACTCGATCGAGGGCTTCTGGGCCACCGAGCTCCCCCGCCGCGGCAAGAAGTACATCCCGGCGCCCATGCGCGTCTTCGAGGGCCAGGTCAGCACCGGCTGCGGCGCCGCCAGCAGCGCGGTCGGCCCCTTCTACTGCCCGCCGGACAAGCGCGTCTACCTGGAGCTCGGCTTCTTCCGCACCCTGGAGACCGAGCTCGGCGCCAAGGGCGGCGACTTCGCCGAGGCCTATGTGATCGCCCACGAGTACGGCCATCACATCCAGAACCTCTACGGCATCCTCGGCCGCATCAAGACCCGCACCGGCCCCACCTCGGACTCCGTCCGCTCCGAACTCCAGGCCGACTGCCTGGCCGGCATCTGGACCAACCACGCCACCACGGTCCCGGCCAAGAACGGCAAGCCCTACATCCTCGAGCTCACCGACGACGACATCGCCGCCGGCCTCGACGCCGCCGCCTCCGTAGGCGACGACCGCATCCAGTCCAAGACCCAGGGCCAGGTCGACCCCGAGTCCTTCTCCCACGGCACCGCCGAACAACGCATGCGCTGGTTCAAAGCCGGCCTCGACTCCGGCGACATGACCACCTGCGACACCTGGTCCGCCAGCACGCTGTGAGTGGGGCTGGGGTCTGATGGTTCATCCATGAGACCCCAGCACCCTGGTGCTAGCCGAGCTTGCGTCCTGTCGGCCGCAGTGGGAACGCCTGGTTGACCGGCCCGAGTGGCATCCAGGCGACCATCGACCCGTCGGCCGCCATCGACATACCGCTCAACCCTCCGTAGGCCTGCACCAACGGAAGGTTCCACACCGCTGTGGTGGCACCGGTCGTCAGGTTCTTCGTCAGGAACGCCTGGTTCGTGAACGTCGTACCGCATCCGCCCGTGTGCGGACAGCCTGGCCTCCAGGCCACACTGCGTCCGTCGTCACTGATGCCCAGGGTCTCTCCGGGCGCAGCGAAGGAATAGCCGCCTTGGAAGATGTCAGCGTCCGTCACCGGTCCGGTACCGATCCGCTTGGTGACGAAGACGTCTTCGGGATTGTCGAACGAACCGATCCACGCCTGGGCAGTGAAGTACAGCCCGTTGCGGCTCAGGGTGAGGTCCCAGAAAGCCTTGTACGACGTGCTCCCCGTGTTGTAGTAGGGCATTTCGGAGGCGCCGCTCGCGGTGTTGTAGAAGACGTGCTTGTTGTCGCGGTTGTAATACGGACTGGCGTTGTTCGAGGTGTAGAACGAATAGATGACGGTGTTTCCGTCCGCCGAGGTACCGATCAGCACGGCGCCGTCGCAGACCGTGTCAGCCGTGCACATGTCGACGCGCTTCGCAGCGCCGCCCTTCGCCATCCGGAACACTTTGCTCCCATAGCTGGACGTCCCTGCGTTCACCTCCGTCATGGCGGCAACCACGCTCCCACCACCCGTCAACCAGATCTTCACGATGTCTTCGGCAACTCCGGTGGTCGCACTCCACACCGTGTGCTGGACGAAGTCATGAATCATGACGCGCCTGCGGGGGCCCCCGTCGTCCACGACGTAGGCGACAAACCGGCCGTCCGCCGTACTGCTCACCTCGCGCTGAGTGGACGGCCGGTAGCCGGACGACGACTCGGACAGCGGCGCGGAGATGCTCTGCGGGGTGGCACCGTCGGCCTGCACCGAAGCGAGCTCAACCAGTCCGGACTCCAGATCCCGTCGTACCAGGTAGAAGTTTCCGTCGTTGGGAATGCCCGGTGGCGGAACCTCCTCCGGCTGCACGCTCAACGGGAAGAAGGCATAGCGGCCATCGTCCGACAGCTCCGGGCCGATGGTGTTCGACGAGCCGTCGAGGCCGCGCATCAGGTCGTTGGCCAGCGGACTCTCCAGCACCGACGGGCGGGCGACGAACGCGTCCGACGTCGCCGCGTCACCGCGGTCTTCACTGCTGACCGCGTAGACACTCGCCCGGTACGACGTACCGGCCTGCAGGCCGCTGATCGTCAGGTTCCTGGTGGTCCCGGACACGGTGTGTGCTCCGGTGTCAGGCTCGGTCGTCACGACGTACTTGTCGATCGGACGGCCACCGGGCCGGGCCGGAGGCTGCCACGAGACGTAGGCGGACAGGTTGCCGGGGACCGCCGTCAGGTTCGTCGGTTGCGACGGTCCGTGCGGCCCGACCACAACCGGCACCTCAGCCGTCAGCTCCGGCCGCCCGACGCCCGCGGGCACGGTCGCCTTGACCTTCGCCGGCCCTTCCTTCACCCCCGTGAAGGTTCCGTCCGGAGCGATCTGCCCGCCGCCCTCCGCACTCCAGGTCGCCGGGGCGTCGGGATAGTTCCAGATCCTGGGGGTGAACTTCAGCTGCTCGCCGACCGCCACCGCGGCGCCCCCGGGATCGATCTCCAGTCCGGTGAACCGCCCGCCGATGTCGTTGAACTGGTACTCGAAGTGGACCAGATCTTCCTTGTGCCACTCGAGCAGGTTCTTCTTCAGGAAGTCGAGCCGGACGCCGGCGCCGAACTGGATACCGACGAAGAGCTTGATCCAGGGATCTTCCTCGGTGTCGGCGTCGAGCTTCACGTAGGGCCGCGCAACCAGGTCCGGCCCGAGGACGTCGTAGATCTTCAGATAGACCTTGGCGCCGATGCTGACCGTGTTCTCGCTGGATCCGAACACCCGCACGGATCTCTCGAACGGCCCGAGCGGCTCCTGGATCGGCTGCACCGCGGGTACTGGTGTCGTCGGGCTGAAGGTGATGTCCGCACCGATCCGGCGACCGAACTCCGTGTGGATGTCGAGGCCGGCCCGTCCTTCGCTGTCCCACTCGAGATCGACCACGATGCCCGTGTGGATGGTCACCGGAGTCGCGCCGATCGGGACGACGACGACCGGACCAGGGATCGTCCCCAGCTCGATCCGTCGCTGGAACTGCTCGGTGTAGGCGATCTTCAGTTTGATGTCCACCTTCGTGTCCACCGTCGGCCTGAAGTGGGTGAAGATCCCGTCGGACCGGAAGGCGAAGCTCAGATCGCTCCGAAGATCCGCTTCGGCGGTTCCTTCGAGGTTCAGGGCCTTGTTGAGGTCGCCGTCCAGCCCGATGACGACCTTCGAGCCTTTCAGGCTGACCCTGAGCTTCTTGCCTCCCGCCGTCTGAACAGCCGACTGCGCGCCCTCCTGCAGGGACCGTCCGCCGATCGTCGGCCGCTTCAGCGTCACACCGGGCAGCTCGGTGTCGATGGCCTCCGCCTCGGCGCTGTCGAAGGTCAGGCTCCGGTTCAGCGCCCCGCGGGCGAGAACCTGATCGAGGGCAGCGTTCTCGGTCTGCAGTACGAGGCGCGAAGCTGTGCCCTCGACCCGGACCACCTTCCGCAGCAGGCCACGGGGAGTTGTCCGGCTGGGGGTCGCGAGGACGAGGTCGTTCGCCTTCAGGGCGGTCAGCTGTGCGTTCGGCGAGGAGATCGAGATGTACTCCTCGCCCACACTCGCGATCCGGTTCAGCGAATCCGCCGTCAGCACGATCGGGGCCTGCTTCACCTCGACGACAGCCCGCATCGGCTCCGACGGCGCCGTGGCAGTACTCACGCCGGCGGCATTGACAGCCTGAACTGTCACCGAGTAGTCCGTCTCCTGCGCCAGACCGTCGATCTCGGCCGTCGATCCGGTCGCTTCGACCACCCTTCCGCCCGGCGACACCGTGACCCGATAGCCGGTCACGGCCGAGGTCCCCGGATCGCTGGGAGGCTTCCAGGCGACCTTCAACGTTCCGGTCGCTGCCGGTGAGACCTGCAGGTCCGTCGGTACATCCGGCACCCTGGCGGCAACCGGCGTCGCGGTGCGCTCGGACCACGCGCCATCACCTGCCTTGGTCCGGGCCCGGACCTTGACGGTGTAGGTCGTCCCGTTGGTCAGCCCGGCCAGTGCCGCGACGGTGGTGTCCGCCGGAATCACCAGGCGTTGCGAGCCGGGCTCCGCGACCACCTCGTAGTCCAGCACCGGTGACCCGCCGTCCGCCGGCTCGACCCATTGCAGATCAAGCCGCGTGTCGAGCTCGTAGACCTCGACGCTCGCAGGCTTCATCGCCACGTCGGCGGGCGCCGGCGTGACCCGGTCGCCGGCTGACGCGGTCGACCCGTTGGCGTTCTTGGCGGTGACAACGACGGCGTACGTCTCACCATTGGTCAGACCGTAGATGTCCGCCGTCCGGTCGTCCCGAGCCGCCGGCACGGTGGTCGTCGCGGGTACGGTGGAGATCTCGTAGCTCGCGACCTGATCCGGTGCGCCTTCCGGCGCGACCCACGACACCCGCGCACCGCTGTCGCGCGCCACGGTGCTCGTGATGAACGGCTGTCCCGGCGGCTTCGGGACAGCGGGCACGACCGGAGCGGACGCCGCTGAGTACGCGGAGGCGCCGGCTGCCGTGCGAGCGCGGATCTTGAACGTGTACGACGTACCGTTCGTGAGTCCTGAGACGACCACTGAGTTGGTGGCCGTGCTGGTCGTCACCGAGCCTGGAGTGGTGGTGACGTCGTACCCGGCGATCGGCAGATCTCCGGTGTCGGCCGGCGGATCCCAGCGCACCTCGACCGCGCGGTCGCGCGCCCCGCCGGCCAGGTTCGTGGGCGTCTGCGGTAGTCCGGGGGCGACGGCGTAGGCCTGAACGTCGGCGGTCAAGCGCAGGCCGGCGTTCGTGCCGTTGACGATATTGACCGTTCCCGCCGGTCCGACACGCACCCAGACCAGGTTGTACGACGAGTTGCCACTGACCGGCCACGAGACGTCGGTAACTCCGGCCGGTCTGGCTTCGTTCGCCGGATAGGCCACGACCTCACCAGCGGTCGCCGCGCCGCTTGCAGTGATCTGCAACGCCGCGAAGGCAAGGCCGCTGGCCGGCATGCCGGCCAGCCCGCCGACCTGGACGGTCTTGACCGTATTCGGAGCGACGAGAGTGGATCCGCTGTCCAGTAATCGCTGCGACCGGACCGGAACGGTTCGGGTGGAGACGGCGGCCGAACTGGTATCGGCGACGAAGTAGCCGACGACATCGACGGTGTAGTGGGTGGTCCCGGTCGAGGAATTGTAGAGCGCGAGCCGCCCGTCGGCCGAGAGCTTGACGATGCCGGTGTTCGTGTACGGCTTCCCCGGCGCGAAGTTGCCGAAGTACGCGTTCGGCGTCGCGGCGCCACCTGCGGACGCCACCCATCCACCGGCGGCTTGGGCCTCCCAGGCGGTGATACTCAACGCGGCCGAGGCGATCCCTGCCGCTGCGGGAAGGCCGCCCTTCGAGGCGATCGAAACCGTGAGCACGGTCTTGGCCGCTACCGGTGCGATCGCCGGAACACCGAGCGGCTTCCTGGTATCGATCACCCGCGACTGCCGCAGCGGAACGAAGCGGGTTCCGGCAACCTGCGATTCTGCGCTCGTGTAGTAGCCGGTCACCTCGGCAAGGATCCGGAGGGTGCCTTCGCTCGCGTTCTGGAAGACCGCCTCGCCGGTGGCGTTCAGCCGGACGATCGACGCCGAGGACGTGAATCCGGTCGTCTTGTAGAAGTAGAAGTTCGGCACCGGCGGCCGGGTGCCACCGACAGGCCAGGCGAACATCAAGCCGGGTGCGGTCGTGTTGCCCGTGACGATGTTCATCTGCACTGCCGCCACGCCGGTCGGCGGGATGCCGTTCCGGCCGGTGAACTTCACCGGGACAGTGCCCTGCGCCGGCACCGCGGTGACCGCCGGAGTTCCGATGCCTGTCTGGGTGTCCAGCATTCTGACCGGAGCCGCCAGCGGAACGTACCGACCGGCACCGGCATTCGGTGCGCTCTCGACGGCGGCGGCAGACTCCTGCGCACGAGGTAGCTCGGCACTGCTGGTAAGAGCCGTCGAGTTCGTCAGTCCCAGCACGAGACAGAGCGAAAGAAACAGCCGGGAAAACGCATGCACCGCAACCCCCATGTGAGCGCCATCCCCCGATGCAGGCACACCCTAACAACGGGCAGCCGTACGGCGCCGCCGTATTGCACGTTGTTGCAATACGGCGGCGCCGGGGCGCGAAGGTCAGGCGACCTTTGCGGGGCGGTGGTAGCCGGGGAGGAGTTCGTCGACGAGGGCGTCGGTTTCGGACTCGGGGCCTCGGGGGCCGCCGTGTTTGGCCAGGGCGGCGTAGAGCTGGGTGGCTACGTTCGTGACGTCCTGGGTGGTGCCGAAGTGGGCTGCCAGGCGGAGGGTGGCTCGCCAGAGGTCCTCGGAGGCCGGGGAGAAGCTGAGGCCGGTCTGGAGGGCTGTGCGGGCGGTTTGGCCGTCGTTGTGGGTCAGTGAGGCTTCCGCCAGCTTGAGGGCTGCGTCGACGACTGCCTCGACCATGCGGCGTTCGATGCCGGAGGCCGCCAGCCAGGAGTAGCGGCCTGCCGGGATGCCGGCCCAGGCGGGGCCGTGCACGAGGCTGAGGGCCGTGGAGAGGGCTGCTCTCGGGTCCTCCTGCATCGTGGCCTGCTTGGCGAGGGTGCGGAAGACGTCCCAGTCGACGCGGACGATGCTGCGGTTCAGCATCCAGCGTCCGGACTCGTCGGCGTACATGGCGTCGTTGCCGACCCAGCGGCGGGTGTGCTCCAGGGCGGAGTCACGCAGTTCGTCGCTGATGCCGCGTGGCCAGATGGCGCCGGCCAGCACGTTCGGGTGGACGCCGTAGTCCTGGCTGGCCAGGAACGCGATGATCTCGGTGGAGAGCGCGACACGGCCGTCGTCGATCGGGCCGCGGGCATCCACCTCGACCGGGCCGAGCAGGTCGACCTCGACCGGCGCGGGCAGGCTGAGATCGGTGGTCGAGAACTCGTACGCCGGCATGTTCTGCTCGGTACGGCGCTTGTCCAGCGCATCCGACTCGGCCGCGTCGAAGAGGGCCACCAGGTCGCTGACCTGCTCCGGCGTGACCGTGTGGGCCTCGACCTCGAGGCCGAGCAGGCGGCAGACGGCCTGGTTCTTCTCGTCGACGACGAACCGCCACGGCGAGCTGATCACGTCGCCGACCACGACGACGGCGATGCCGCGCCTCTGGTCCGCGGCGAGCCGGTTCAGCTGGTCCTGCTCCTCCGGTGACGGCGGGGCCGAGACGAAGATGATCTCCGCACCCCACAGCGCCGGGTCCGGGTGGGCAGTGCGGGCCTCGGCGACCGAGGCGACGTTCCGGCGTTCGCAGGCCTGGACCTGGGCGTCGGTACGGCGGGCCACCTCGGCGAGCGCGGTGTCGAGCCGGACCCAGTAGCTCAGGCGGCCCGGCGCCAGCGAAGACAGATCGTCACCGAACCCGACCATGCTCACGTGCGCACCCTCGGACCACAGGTTGGTCGCCAGCTCGACGGCCAGCGAACCGACCACGTCGCGCGAGGCGGAGTTGACGCCACCGAAGCTGACGATGCCGTTGGCGGTGTCGAGGTCGACGAGCACGATCGCGCCGTCGGCGTTCTGGCCGATGGTGACGAGCGTCGGGTACGGCGCCGGCGCGGTGATCTCACCGGTCGGGGCGTACGCGCGGCGCAGCGTCCACCGGGTGCCCTCGGCGATCGCCTGCCAAGGACCGGGAGGTGCGGACTGCGCCTCGTACGGGTCGAGGACCAGCGTGAGCGCGCTCGTGGTCACCAGTGCGGCGACCACCTTCGGCATCGGGCGCTGGGACTTGGCCATGTCCGCGCCGAGCTGACGCAGCGCGGCGTCCACGAACTGAGCGGTCGGGATGTCGGACGCGAGCCGCAGACCAACCTCGGTCTGCCGGTGTCCGGCTGCCTTCGGGCCAGGGCCCTGCGCCCAGCCGCGGCGGCGCTTGAGCGCCAGCGCGAGACCGGCGGCCAGCAGCGTCCCGCCGAAGCCGTAGATCCCAGCCTGCGTCAGGTCGAAGCCCTGGTCGGCCGCGACCGGGACAACCTCGGGCACCTTGGTACCGCCCGCGGCCGGGTCACCCGGCTGGGACTCCCCCACCTTCGGGTCGTGCGCGGGAATCCCGGTGTTCGGGTCGCCCGGCTTGATGTCCTTCGCGCCCGGATCGCCCGCGACGCCGCCGATCGTGACCGACGAGCCCTTCTCGATACCCTGCTCGGCCCAGCGGCTCCCCTGTTCGGGGGTCGCGACCTTGGTGGGCTTGCTCGTCGCGGTCTTCGTGGCGACCTTCGTCGGGGTCTTGACCACCGGCTTGACCTCGTGGGACTTGCCGGTCTGCTCGATGTTGACCCGGACCGTGTGCACGCCCGGACCCTTGGCGTCGGCCGGCAGGCGCACCTGCCAGCCCGGCATGATCAGATCCGGGTTGGTCAGGCGGCGGCCGTCCGGCTGCAGCTTGTTCTTGTTGAGGTCGTAGATCTCCTTGTACCGCCGGCCCTCGCCCAGGTACCGCTCGGCGATGTCCCACAGGCAGTCGTAGTTCCGCCCCTGCGGCGGCTTGACCTCCGTGTACTTGACGACCTGACCCTTCTGGTCGTTGTTCGTCCGTACGCCGGTCGCTGTCTTCGTCGTCTGCTGCGCGGAACCGGACAGCACAGAGCTCCGCTGCTCGGTCTGACGGAAGGAGGAGCCGGACTCGTGCTCACCGCCCTGTACGACGGACACCGAGGTCGGAACCGTGCCGGGGCTGGTGGTGACCGCACTGGCCACCGGAAGGCTCACGCTGGCGGCACCGGCGATCAGTACGACGGTGGAGATCAGGCGACGGGCCAGTGTCTGCGAACCGCCGCCGAGTGGGATCCGTGGTGACAACCCGTGCCCGCGGATCTCGGAGACCGCCTCCACCAGCAGGCAGACCACGAAGTGCAGCCACGCCACCCAGATGAAGAACGCGAAGATCCCGAGCACCGCCCGGATGTCGAGCTCGTCGAACAGAACGTTCCACTTCGGCATCTGGTCCGGCCACGGCGTACCGAAGAAGCGCAGCAGCACATACGGCACCCCACCGACGATCGCCACGATCGCCAGCAGCGCCCCGAACCCCTTCAGCCGATCCGCCGCCGTACTGGCCGACCGTTGCTGCGGCAACCGCGCCCGCACCGGCTCACCGGTCTTCACCATGCTCGCTCCTCCGTCCCCACCAGGTCACCCACCGATAGCCTGCACTTCCTGCACAGGCAACCGCTGCACCGCATGCACTTCCGCCGACGCGAGGTACTTCCAGTCCGGCGGGCCGACCCAGTACGACACATCCCAGGTGATCGTCAGCTTGACCGTGTACATCCCGTCCGGCTGGCTCGCACTCGACTTCTTGTAGGTGTGCCTGCACGTGCTCATCTGGGTGAACGGGTCGCTGTTCTCGTCGTACCCGTCGGTGTCACCGGCCGGCACCACACCCATCGGGCAGGTGATCGGCGGCGTGCCGTCGCCCGGATCGACGATCATCTTCCCGACCAGCCCACGCATCACGAAGTCGTGACTACCGCCCCAGTACATGTCCTGGTAGTCCTTCTGGGACTGGTTCTTCAGGATGTACGAGGTGTCCGGAGTCAGCGAGAAGTACGCCGGCACGTTCACGCGCGGCGTGTACGTCGGCTTGATCTGCAGCACCGGGTCCGGGTAGCTGTTGTGGAACTCGTCCCAGAACTCGTCCATGTACCCCCTGTCGGGGCACTGGTTCTGCTCCTCCGGGCCGACCGGGACGATCGCGCGCTCGATGTGGACATCCCTGCCACCGTCTTTGGTGTTCAGGTTGTAGTCGACGATCGTGAGCCGCAGCCGCCACTTCTTGCCCTCGGGCGCCGGCGGCAACGCGATCCCCTGCGGCACGTCCAGGTCGCGGCACGGGATGAACACGTTGTTGCCGAGCCGCTCCTTCCAGGTCGGGATGGGCTGGCCGCTGCCATAGGTCACCAGGCCGTTGCTGCACCAGGCACCGAAGCCGATGGAGTTGACGTACATGCTGCAGCTGCGAGTCCCCTGCTGTACGGTCTCGCCACCGCCTGCGACGGCAGTGGTGACACCAGGGAAGATCAGCAGCGTGAGCACGGTACCCAGGGCGATCAGCCCGCGTCCCACGCGATTGCGCATTCTCACTCCAGAAGTCGTCCTAGCGGCAGATTATCTTCGACCCAGGGCATCGTGCCCGTTATCCGGTTCCCCGTCACCTATTCGGAATCTCCCAATACAGGTCTAGGCCGGATATTTCACGCCCGCACAGCTGATCCCGGCCGAGGGGCCGATCCGGTACGGCCGCCAGCCCAGTCCCGTCTTGATCATGTCGATCGCCTGCGGCTGACCGCCCGGTGCCTTCAGGGTCCAGCCCTTGACCTTCGGGTCCCAGTACTGCGTCTTCTGCGACCGGCAGGTCTTCACCCGGACCACGCCCAGCGGCTGGTTCGAGACCCCGCGCACCACCACGCTTCCCGGCGGTTTCATCACCCAGCCGTTGACCTTGGCATCGACGATGACCTGACCGGCGTCCGCGTAGAAGTAGGCAGGGAACTTGTTCTTCACGATGTCCACGTTCTTGGTGACCAGTGCTTCGTAGTACAGCGGCAGTGACTGCACGAGCCCTTGGACGGCGGGCGTGCTCGCGAAGTTCCCCGGAACGACGATGACGTTGGTCTTCTTGGCCGCGGTCGACGCCGGAGCGCTGGGCTGCTTCGTCGGTGCCGTGCTCGGCGGCGTCGAACTGCCCGCGGACGGCGTCGGCGTGCTGGAGGACTCGGAGCCGCCACCCTCGGGGACCGGGCGGCCGCCGTCGGTCGAGTTGCCGCCACAGCCGGCCAGCATCACGACGCCGACCAGTGCGGCGACCGTCAGAGAAGCACTACGCACGGTCATGATCCTTAACGTCCGAGGCTTGGTGGGAGGGAGTTCTTCGGCGGCACCAGGACGACCGGGGCACCGCCGCCCGGCGGCTTGCTGGTCACCGTCCCGGGCGACCCTGTCGGGCTCTCCTCGCCATCCGTCGGAGTCGGAGTCGGTGACGGCGTGATGCTCGGCGTACAGGTCGCCGGGAACGGGATCGGCGGGAACAGGGTCCAGGTCGGGGTCGGCGATCCGATCGTCCACTCCGGGCACGGCACGTTCAGGGTCGGCGGCACCGCCGTACTCGAGATCGTCGCGCCGGGCCCCTGGGGGCCGGTGCTCACGAAGATCGGCGGGATGGTGGGGCTGTCGTTGTTCTTCTCGACACCCTGTTCGGCGTGGGCGGTGCCGGTGCCGGTGGATTTGAGGGTGGTTTTGCCGATCAGGCCCAGGAACGTTGTTTTGTTGGCGATTCCCACCGAGATGTCCACCTGGTCGGTGGTGAGTTTGGTGGGGGCGCAGGAGGTCACTGTGGGGTCGTTGGAGGAGACCTGGGCGCAGAAGCCGGCGATGGCGACGGCTGCTTTCGCGGTGTCGATCTTGGCTTCGGCGGTGTTGAGCTCGATGGTGGCCGCGCCTACGCGGGCCGCTTCCTGGGCGTAGCCGACGGCTCGGGAGCGGGCGCCGAGCTGGCGGCCGCCGTCGATGACGAGGCCGGCCAGCGTGAAGATCATCACGGCGAGGATCGCGACGGCAGGGCTGAGGGCACCGCGGGGCACGGCGCGGTGGTTGCCGGGGGCATCGATGCGGAAGAAGTCGACCATGCGGGAGCGGTGGTTATCCGGAGCCATCACGGACTCCTCGGTACGGGTCGACGCTGGAGGTGAAGCGTTTGGTGACGGTGGTGTCGCCGCCGAGGCCGAGGAAGCTGAGATCGCGGTAGTCGATGGTGCAGGTGACCTCGACGGACAGCGGGGCGCCGGCGGCCAGGGTGGTGGTGATGATGCCGGAAGCGGATTCCTTGCAGGACTTGACCGCCTGGCCCATGGTGCGGGTGACGGCGTCGTTGACGCGGACCTGGGCGTCGGTCTGCGAGCGGGACATGCTGGCCGCGCGGGCGCCGTCGCGGGCGGCGCTCTCGGCCAGAGCTGTGGTCTGGAAGTAGCGGCCGGCGGCGAGCAGGAACATGAACAGGAGCAGCAGGATCGGCGCGAGCACGACCATCTCGAGCGCCATCGTGCCGCGGTCGCCGCGAAGGCGCGCCAACAACTGAGGCCGCCTCACTTGTCCGCCTCGAACTGCTCGATCGGCCCGGTCGCCGTCCGCTCGACGTGCAATTCCAGCCCGGGGACCAGTGAAACCGTGTCACCGCTGACGGTGAACGAGACCATGCCGACCGGGTTGTTGTACGTCGGTGACGTCACCGACGCGTTCTGTAACGTCGTGCCGGCCAATTGGTTGACGTACGCCTCGATGTCGACCCGGACCTTCTCCCCCACCGCTGGGTTGTACACCGGCGGCTGCACGAGCCGCAGCCGGGAAACGCCTTCCTGGGCGGCGTTCAGCGCGACCGAGCGGCCGTACAGGTAGAGCGCCGTCTGGATCGAGACGAAGATCAGCGCCATGATCGTCGGCGCGAGGATGGCGAGCTCGAGCGAGCTCGCCCCACGCTCGGACCGGCGCCCGTACAGACGCCTGGTACGGCGCCGGCGGGCGCGCGCGGCGGTCGGGGGGCGGACCGGCACGATGGGTCAGCCGTTCTCGATCTCGCCGGTGCGCTTGTCGATGACACGCCGCACCACGAGGCCGATGGCCAGCGCGGCCGCGACCAGGATCGCCGAGATGATGGCCCACTCCAGTGCGGAGGCGCCGAGCTCCGTGCGGCCCTGCTTGGCCCGCGCCCGCTGTGCGTGCGCCCGGGCGACCGCGTAGCCGGTCATCGCGCGCCAGAACTGCAGTTCGGTGTTCATTCGCATGCCTTCCAACTCATGAGGCCGGGGCTGGCCTCAGTATGCCCTGTACGACGGACAGAACCCTGATCCGGATCCGTACCCGTTTTCAGCTGCCAAGGATCGCGATCGCGGCCGGGAATCCGAGGAACAGCATGAACGCCGCGCACATCACCAGCTGGGCGACCAGCATCGACTGCGACCGCTCACCCGCCTTGCCTTCCACATCGGCAAGCTCTTTGCGGCGCAGCGACGCGGCCCGGGCCAGCAGCGAGGCGCGGATCTTCGCGCCCTCGTCACCGGCCAGCGCGAGCGCCGACGCCAGGTCCCGCAGTTCCTCGACGCCCAGGTCCTCGCCCAGGCGGGCCATCGCGTCCCACGGCGTGATACCGATCAGGCGCGCGTTGGCCAGTGCCTGCCGGATCCGGGCCATCGCCCAGTGGTCGCCGATCGTGGAGGCCGTCATCAGCGCCTCGGGCAGACCGCGGCCGCCGGCCAGGTTCATCGCGACCAGGTCGAGGAAGCTGCCGACCACGTGCCGGAAGTCCCGCCGCCGCGCCTCCGCCTCCTGGCGCAGCGCCAGGTCCGGCAGGAAGAACGCGAACGCCATCGCGCCCAGCGTGACGATCGCCGGTGTCGCTCCGGGGACGCCGAAGCCGAGCGCGCCGAACAAGAACAGCACGATCGGGATGAAGATCATCGCTCCGAGCGCGAAGAACACCTTGGTGGCCAGCATCGCGGCGAACGGCTGGTTCATCACCGCGAGGTCGCGGCGCAGCTTGCCGAACGCCCAGCCGCGCGCGTTCGCCTCGGCCTCGAGCCGCTGGCCGAGCGTGTGCCGCGCCTTGTCGATGCCGCCGAGCACACGCTCCCCGGCCGCGCTCGTGGTGACACCGCCACCACCGCGGCCGGCGTCGATCCGGGCGATCGTCGAGAGCACGTTGGCCCGCGGCCGGACCAGCATCCGCACCAGCAGGTACACGCCGAGCCCCACCAGGGCACCGGTGAAGAAGGCCCACATCATCCGCCCACCACCTCCATCCGCTGGTCGACCGGCTTCTGGCTGCCACCGATCAGGAACCGCTCGGGGACCTCGATCTTCGCCAGCCGGCGCAGCCAGACCAGGCCGACCGCGTAGAGCGCGATCACGATGAACAGCACGAACTGCCCGATGAAGCTCGTGTACGGCGCGACGTACGCCGGGTTGAACAGGACCAGCGCGGCCGCGACCAGCAGGGTGATCGCGACGACCACCTGCACCGACCGCCGGGTCGACCGCCGTTCGGCCGCGACCTTCCGCCGTACGTCGAGCTCCTCGCGGGCGGAGTCGGCCAGCGCGCTGAGGACCTCCCGCAGACCGGGACCGCGCAACCGCGCGTTCAGTACCAGGGCCGCCACGATCAGGTCGGCGGACGGGTCGTCGAGGTCGTCGGCGAACCGCATGAGTGCCGAGGGCAACGGTTCGCGGATCCGCAGCCGGTCGACCAGCAGGTTCAGGCCGGGCTTGATCGCGGGGGCCGCGTTCACCGCGGTCGCCGGGATGGCCTGCTCCAGACCGACCGCACCGGCGATGGTGTCGCGCAGCGCCTCGGTCCAGGTGGCCAGTGCCTCGAGCCGCTCGATCGCACGCCGCTCCTCACCGGTACCGCCGAAGAAGCGGTCGGCCAGCGCGGCCAGCAGCCCGAGAGCCGCGGCCAGGACCAGCCAGCGCGTCACAGCCAGTACGACGAGGCCGACGCCGATGCCGGTGCCGAAGCGAATGAGGTTCTTCCGATTGTCGACGCTTCCGCCACGGCGGAACATCGACGGTGTCTCGTCACGCGGCTCGGTCCCGCGGATCGCCACGATGAGCAGCAGTACGGCGCCGCCCACGACCGCTCCGCAGAGCAGGGCCAGCAGGGTCTCGTTGCTCATCTCGTCACGCCCACGTTCCGTGCACCATGGGCTGGTACCCGTAGTGCTCGAGCTCGTCCATACAGGCGATCGGAGCGTGCGCTGCGGCCCGGCCGTCCGGTCCGGGAGCGAACACCTCGCCGGACAGCACCCGGCCGTCCCAGCCGGTGACCTCGCGGATGCTCTCGACGTACCGGGTCAGGGTGCCGCCGTGCTGGTAGTCGTTCTGCTTGCGGACGAAGACGACGAAGTCGAGCGCGCCCGAGATCAGCATCTGGGTGGCCTCCATCGGCAGCCGCTCGGTCGCCTGGATGGCGTAGGTGCTGATCCGGTTGAACACCTCCATCGAGCTGTTCGAGTGGATCGTCGACAGCGAGCCGTCGTTACCCTGGCTCATCGCGTTCAGCATCGTCACGATCTCGTCACCCAGCACCTCACCGACGATCACGCGGGACGGGTTCATCCGCAGCGAACGACGGACCAGGTCGGCCATGTGGACCGCGCCCATGCCTTCGGAGTTCGGCAGCCGCTCCTCGAACGCGACGACGTTCGGGTGCAGGTCCTTGAACTCCCCGAGACCGAGCTCGAGCGAGCGCTCGACCGTGATCAGGCGCTCGTGCGGCTGGATCTCGTTGGCCAGTGCCCGCAGCAGCGTCGTCTTCCCGGAGTTCGTCGCCCCGGCGATCATGATGTTCTTCCGCGCCGCCACCGCGGCGCTCAGGAACGAGGCAACGTCCTGGGAGAAGGTGCCGTTGGCCACCAGATCGCGGAGGAAGACCCGCCCGAGTCGTGCGCGCCGGATCGAGACCGCCGGCCGTGACGTCACGCCCATCACGGCGGACAGACGCGAGCCGTCCGGCAGCCGCAGGTCGAGCTGCGGGTTCGCCGAGTCGAACGGGCGGCTGGTCAGACCGGCATGGGCAGCCAGCACCTGGATCAGCTCGACCAGTTCGTCATCGCTCTCGGCGACCGGGCCGGGTGTCTCCTCGCGGCCGTCGCCGTACTGGACGAAGACCTGGTCGCAGCCGTTGATGTCGATGTTCTCGACCTCGGGGTCGTCGATCAGCGGCTGCAGCCGCCCGACCCCGAACAGTGCGGAGTGGATGGCACCGGCGATCTGCGCGTCGTCGTCCGGGGTCGGCGGCGTGCGGCCCTCGGCCAGCTCGTAGCGGGCGTGGTCCTCCAGCACCTGCACGATCAGCGACCGGGCGTACTCACGCTCGTCCTCGGCGCTCATCGGCGGTACGCCGTTCACCTGGTCGCGACGGCGTTGTTCGTTCAGCCGATCGGCGACCTGGGCACGCAGCCGCCGGACCAGCTCCTGATCGGCGCTCATGCCGTCGGGAAGGCCGCTTGGGCCATGTCGAAGTCGTGGGGTGTGGCGACCAGTGCGGCCATCTCCGCGGTGATGTCGGTCGCCGAGCGGATCAGCTGGGTCTTCTCGAGCCGGCCGTGCCCGCGTCCGTCGAAGAACGCCGCACCGGTCGGGTCGTAGGCCAGATGCCAGCGGTGCCGCACCGGCACGGACATGGCGTCCAGGACAGACCACACCTGCTTCACGCTGTCACGCCGCTTCGGGTCCGCCACGACGATCACACCGAGCTGTGCGTCGACGTGGTGCACCAGTGCGGCCAGCCGCTCTCGCAGGTGCGCCACCGACGAACCTGTGGCCGAACACACCATCACGATCAGGCGTGCGGACTGGATGATCGGCAGCTGCGGCGAGGTGGCACCAATGCGTCCGCAATCGGCCAGTACGTCGGTCTGCTGCATCTGGTTGAACGTGATACCCAGCGGATGCCACAGACCGCCCATCCCGCCGACCTGCTCGGGTGAACGCACACCGAGCAGTACGTCGAGCCCACCGTCGAGCTGCTGGCTGTGCCCGTGGATGACCTCGTCGCCAAGGCCCTTGCGGCTCGCAGCCGCCAGACTGACCAGACCGCGGTCGGAGTTGAGCGGCGCACCGCCCGGTGCCGTCATCCGGATCGCCACGTCGCTACCGGACGGGTCACACTCGGCCAGCAGCACCTGCCGCGGCCAGAGCGCACCCAGCACCAGACCTGCGGTGGTGACCCCGGGAGACCCCTTGGCACTCGCAAGAGCTACGAGCGCCATCAGCCACCCCCGTTGGTCTGCGGAACCTCGGTCTTCGTGCCCGGGTTGAGTTTCACCAGCACCAGCGTCTTGGACGCCGCCGCGGCGGCGACGGTGGTCACTCTGCCGGTCGGCACCAGGATGGTCACGTTCAGGGTGCTGACCGTGGAGCCTGTGTCGGCCACGACGGTGCCGGATGCATTCGTCACCAAGGCCGCCGTGACGATCGTCGACGCGGCAACGCTGTCCTGGCTCGCAGTCGGCACCCGGACGACCGCGACGATGTCGCCCTGCCTGATACCGCCGGACGGGGCCCGACCGGCGTCGAGCACCACGCCGACCTGGGCACCGCCGGACGGGATCGGCGAATCGGTGGTCACGTTCCGAAGGGTGAAGTACTGGTCCTTGTACATCCAGCCTGTCGTGTACTGGCCCACAAGCTTGTCCCGATCGGACCACTTGATCAGGGGTTCGGTCGCGCCGGCCAGGTCGCCACGGGAGAAGTCGTTGCCGTCCAGCTTGTGGCCGGGCGGGAGTTCCTTCAGCTTGACCGCGACATAGCCTTCGCGGTTGCCGCTGTTCACGGCGATGAGGGCGGATCCGGCGGCGCCGAGCAGGATCAGGATGACCGCCAGGGCGGCCAGTGCCGGACGGCGCTCTCGGCTGTTCGGGAGGCGGTTCGCGCCACCGCCCGCCGACCGGCCCGTACCGCGGGCGTTGGGGGCAGGAGTACGCGTGGAGGACGAGAGACTCACGCGCCTACCGTAATGGCTGTCAGGTGCCATCTTCGCCACCCGGTGCGGGCTGTTACCGGCTCGCGACCCGGTTGCGCTCCTCAGAGGTCAGAAGCTCGGTGAATGCACCCGGTCCGCCGTACAACTGGTCTAGGTAGGTGTAGAGCGCCTGCAAGGCCAGTCCTAGCTGGTGTTGCCAGCCATCCGCGCTCTCCAGGGCAGCTGCGAGCGCACGACCCTCAGCGAGCGTGACCGCAGAGTTCACCGGCTGTTCCAGCCGCTCTCCCGCTCCGGCGCGTCGTGACCGCTGCTCACGAATTGCTCCGGCCAGCCCTTCACCCACCAGCAGTACGTCGAAGCCGTGGCCGCCGTACAGCTGGTCCAGGTACTCACACAGGGCGAGGAAGAGCTCGACGCCGTCGTACTCAGGGCCCTCGGTGGCGACGTGCCGCAGTTGCGCGATCACTCCGCGCGCTTCGGCCACTGTCCACCCGGAGGATCCCAACTGCTGGCTCATAGCTCGACTCTAGGGCGTAAATCGTTAACAGAACGGGTGCTTCGAGTAGCTGGCGAGTAACCGAAAGTTTGCTAGCGTCCCGGCCAGACGACCCTTCGGAGGTGTGGTGCCCGACCCGCAGAGCCGTGCCCGGACAGCGATTGCCACTGCATTGGGGATCGCCTGGCCCACTGCTGTCCCGCTCCGCGACGGCAGCGTCTGGCTGACCAGCCGGTACGACGTCCTGCCCGCGCGGGTCACCTCCGACCTGCAGGCGTACCTCGCCCGCCGGGCCACGGACAAGGTGCACGACGACCGGATGCTGGCCGAGGCGGTCGCCCTGCTCGGCGCCGAGCGCGCCCGCAACCGTGACGAGGATCCCGGCCTCGGTGCCGCCGCTGCGCTCGACCGGCTGCTCACGGTGCCCGGATTGGACCAATCGCGGCACGACGAGGCCCGCGCCATGCTCCGGGTCGCCCTGCGCAGTGCCGCCCAGACCTCCCCCGAAGCCGCTACCCGGCTGGCCGCGCTTCCCGGTGCCACCCGGCCGCCTTCGCTGACTGCGGCCGTCTCCGGTGCCGCCACGATCAGCCAGGCCGCACGCAGCCTCGGCACCGCGGCCCCGGTGACACCGCCGCAGCGCCGCCTCCATCCGCGGCGCATGCTGACCCGGGCGATCGGCACCCCCGGTCGCCCAGCCGACGCACCTGCCCTGACTGCCGACTCCGCCCTGGCTGCGCTCGGCCAGCTGCCCGATGCACCAGCAGTCGCCGGCCCGGGACTCGCGGTGATCGCAGGCTCGCAGTACGTCCGCGTCGAGGTCGACCGGACTGTCGGCACGCTGCTCGCCCAAGGCCGTCTGGCAGCCGGTACGGCGGAAGACCCGCACGTACTGCGGATCTCGCCCACCGTCGCCGACGGGCAGCTCGCCCAGGTCTGGACGCACCAGATCAGCCAGCTGACCCAGCAACTCGCCACTCCCGAGCCCAAGGGGATGTTCGGCCGACTGCGCGCCCGCTTCGGCGTCGAGCAGCGCGATATCCGGACCCGTGCGGACTATGCGACGTACCAACTGCTCGCCAAGGAGTGGCGGGATCCGAACGGCAGCCGGAGCAAGGCTGAGATCCGCACCGAGCTCGAAGGTCTGGCCGGTGCGATCAAGCGCCGCGGCGGTGCACTGCCCGAGCTGCCCTGGTCACCCGACGCGCGGTCGGTCCCGGAGGCGATCGAGCTCGGCCGCGCGGCCGAGCGGCTGCTGACCGAATCGGCAACCCCGAACTCCCCCGCGGCCCTGCGTGAGCAGGTCGTCCGGCAGATCGACGAGTTGGAGACGGCCGTCGCCGGCTTCACGCTGCAGGCCGACACCAAGGTTGCTTCGGCAGTGGCGGCCACCGTCGAAGCGGCCGATCTCGAAGGCAAGGCTGTGACCGAGCTGGGGCTGCGGGATCTCGGCGCCGCCGAGCGAGCCCGCGTGTTCCGGGTCCAGTCCGTTGCCGCGAGCAACAAAGCAGGCCGGCACACCCAGCTCGCGACGGGGTACCAGCAGGTCGCCGACGACGCTGCCCACGCGCTGACCGGCTACCGCGATCTGTTGACCGCGATCGACGCCGGCTCGCCCGAGGCGCAGCTGACCGCACTCGCCGACGAAGCGACCGACCGCGTCGAGATCTACGAAGCCGCCAGCGCGCGAGCCCTACCGGCTCCGGAGCTGCTGGAGACCGGCGTACCGACGGGTGCGGCACTCCTCGCCCCGGTCGGCGACATCAACCGGATCATCAAGGCTCGCGGCGGCAAGCACGGCATCGACGCGACTGCTCCCCGGCCGATCCCGACCGCTGAGTACCGGCTGCTGATGTCGGAGGACGGCCTGGTGATCCCGGTCGGCGGCGGCCCCACTGAAGACGTCAAGCAGGTCGGTCAGGTCCGGCTGCGGATGGAGCGGACCGACCTCAGCGAGATCGTCGACCGCGACCACGACCTGGCCCAGCAGATGAACGGCTGGATCGGCGCCGGCGGGCAAGGCATCGGTACGGCGAGCACCCGCTCCAGCAGTACGTCGTTCGGCGTGAATCTGCAGCCGATCATGGCGATGGCGCCTCCCGGCAGCGCGATGCACACCGCGAGCCAGGTCGCCGCACCCCGCGCCGACGTGAACCGCGGGCAGTCCTTCACGCAGGGGTCCGGTCTGTCGACGCATGAGCAGGACGGCGAGGTCGACGACGCCCACGGCGAGTCGCTGCTGTACCGGTCGCAGTGCAAGTGGCTGATCGAGTACCGCAGCTCCCCCACCGCGGACTGGTCGCCGGTCGAGACCGTCGACGCCGGTGAGCACCTCACCTGGATTCCCAGCGCCTACACCGTCCAGGCGCCCACTGCGACGGTGACGCTGGAGCAGCTGGGCCGGGGCAACGAGTGCAGTCCGGAGTTCCCGCCGCACACCGTGACCCGGATCAACGGCGTACAGGACATCAGCGACCGCTTGACCAGGCAGCTGCGGGACCGCGAGGGCGCGCTCGACCGGGTCGCCTACGACCACCTGAACCTGATGGTCACCCGTGACACCAGCAGGCTGCTGCACGAGTTCACCAAGCCCGGTGGGCTCACGCGGCCGATCTCGATCGACGGACGGCCGGAGTACGAGCTGACCATCGAGATCGAGCCGGTGTGGAGTACTGCGACGCTCAGCGGCGAGCCCAGCACCGAGGTGGGTAAGGAGGGCGTCGAAGTCGACTTCTCCGGCATCAACGCCGCCGAGACCTACGGCACCTCGCTGACCGGCACTGTCGGCGCCACGGCGTTGACCGTGCCGACCGCTTCGGCCGGCCGCAGCGTCAGCCGCTCCGGCGGCCAGAACGTCAGCAGCACCGCCATCACTCCGGTGGTTCATCGGGATCGCGGCCCGACGCAGGGCGTGGTGGTCGATTTCAAGGTCCGGGCCACGCTGCGCAAGATCGCCGACCGCAAGGCCGCGCCGATCGTGGTCGAGGACACTTGCAAGGCACGACTCCGGATCACCGAGAACGACCTGCTCCGTGCGGGTGGACCGGCCGCCGCCGACGCCGTACGGCGGGAGGACGACGGCAGCCTGCGGTTCGACCAAGACGGCCGGGTCCTGCTGCGCGGCGACGCCGAACCGCCAACCGGACCGCAGACCGTGCCGCCCTGGCTAGGTGCCGGGCCGAACCAGCTGCGTGGCCCGGGCAAGGCACTCGCGGAGGACCTGCAGGGCGCCGACGAGGCTCGGCAAAAGGCCCTGACAAAGCTGAGCGAGATGGACCTGGTGCCACCACTCGACGCAGACTTCCAGCCGCGGATGGACGCACTGTCGAAGGATCCGTTGCGGCGCGCCGGACAGCTCGCGAACTACGACCGGGTGATCCAGAACATCACCCAGCACCGCATCCAGGCCGGGATCAACCAAGCCTGCCAAGACGGTCTGCCGGTCACCCTGGTCGATCAGCGCACCGGACGGACACCGCACTACCGCCACTTCCGCCTCGGCGTGGAGCAGGACTTCGACGACCAGAACGGGCGCGGTACGACGCCTGCGCGGATTGTGGTCCGGCTCGGCATCACCTCCGACGCGACCAGTCGCAGTACGACGCGATCGACCTCCCTGCCGCTGTCCGCCGGTGCAACGGTCAGCGACGGCCCCGACAAGGGCCTGAGCGGGCTGGCGGGCAAGTTCGGGATCAAGCTCAACCGGAACGCAGTTGGCCGCAGCGTCACCACGACTTCGGGCCGCCGGGTCAACCGCGTCACGCTCGCCGAGAGCACCGAGCCGCTCGACCAGATCCGGCAGGGCATCCGGATCACGTTCGCGGAGCGCACCGGCCGCGGCCTGGAGACGCCGATCGCCGATGTCCCCGGCACGGTCGACCTGTTCTACGAGCAGTCCCTGACGCGCGCCGAGGCGCCGGTCATCGAGCCGAACCCGAAGGCGCCGACGGCTGCGGCGGTCCGCGACGGAATCACGGTGGCCGTCGATGCGGCGGACCCGGCCTATCAGATCTTCAGCCAGGTCGAGGCCTTCAGCGCCGTCGCGCAACTGCACGCCTTCTCCTCGGAGAGCGAGGCCGAGGCGGCCGCCCGGGACGACGCGAGCACCATCGCGCTACTGGACGCCGCCTTCTCCTCGGACAGCCTCGTCGCGCACCCGGACTGGATGAACGGCGACTTCGAGGTCCCGATGGTGATCACCCCACCACCGCCGAACCCGGCTCAGGCGATCGCGGACCGCAGCGTCCTCTCCCAGCAGTACAAGGTCGTCCTGCGCGGCCGCGCGGTCAGCCAGGCCTTCCTGGCGGTCACCCAGCAGAACACCGCGAACATCAACCTCACCCTGACCGACGCCTCCTTCACCTCCGGTACGTCGACCTCCGGCGGCGCAGGTGCCGAGGGCGGCGGCGGTCAGACCGATGCCGATGCGTCGTCGGTGGCCGGCTCGGGCTCCATCGGCCGGAACGCCGGGTCGTCGCAGTCCACGACTGTGAGCCGGGCGACCGGGCAGGAGTGGCTGCTGGTCAACACCGGAACGCATTACGAGTTCCTGGAGCGCTACGAGCTCGAAGCGGACATCGTCGACTCCACCGGCGCCGTCATCCAGACTGTCCAGCTCGACGACGCGCTCGCCCAGAAGGCGATGGCCGAGCGGCGTGCCCTCGCGCTCTACGCGAAGAATCAGCTCGACCTGCCGCTGCCGGTCGTGGCCGATGTCGCCGAGCGCTACCTGCATGACCGCGTCACGATGGATCCGCAGGTCGCCATCGGGTTCCGCCGCCGCTACGAGCTCGAACGGGCCGGCGCCACCACCGGCCTGGCCGCCGAGCACGATTCCGAGCAGCTGGCCGCGAAGGTGTTCGAGAACGCCGGCACCTCGGCACCCAGCCAGACGGCGACGGTCGACGAGCAACTCCTCGCCACCGAGAAGCTGGCTGCTCAGCGACGCGCGGTCGACCCAGGGCCGTCGTACCGGGAGAGCCTTGCATCCGCTCAGATCGACTCGCTCACGATCCTCGGGCAGGACGGCGAACCGGTGGACCTCTTCGAGCTCGTCCGGCCGCAGTTCGAGGAGATCGCGCCGGGTGTGCTGACCGAGAGCAAGTTGCTGGCGCCCGCGCTGCGGGTCAACCTGGCCGCGGACGCCCATCAGGGTGAGCTCGAGAACATGCTCGGTGCACGTGGCTTCGTCGCGACGATCGAGGTACCGATCGAGGGACAGCAGCGGCCGGATCTGTACGAGGTCCAGATCACCGCGGAGATGCTCGGCGAGTACACCGTCGACGGCACGCCGGAGATCCCCGGTGTCGAGGCGATCGGGCTCGACCAGGGGTACGGCTATCACGGGCAGGATCGGTCGGTCGGCCACAGTACGACGTACTCCGCGGAGCTCGGCGGAAATGCCGCGGCCGGTGATTCGGGCAACGTGGGCGCCAAAGTCGCGCGCGTCGGGTCGAAGGAGGCCGGCAGCAACACGACGAACACGATCGTGAATCGAAGCGGACACTTCGACATGGCCGAGGTGAAGCGCTCGATCGTCTACACCTCCAAGGTGACCCGGATCCAGGGCGCCGGCGCGGCCGCGCTGACGAGTGCGCGCTGGAAGCTGGACCGGACTACACCGGACGAGCTCTCTCTCGCGGCGACCCCGCGACAACTGCAGGCCGAGCTCACTCTGCTGGTCCCGAAGGAGCTACTCCGCGAGCCCGGGACCCGTCCGCAACTGGCGGACCACACCGAGCACCGGCCGATCCGGGTCACGGAGAGCGCCGTCCCCGAGAGCACGCAGCCGTACGGCCTGGGCGACTCACGGACCAACCAGCTGTACGACGTCCTGAGCGCGGAACTGAGTGAGCCCCGAGTGCTCGGGCCAGCCGGGTTCGCCGAGCATCGCGGCGCACTGGAGGGGCACCTCAAGGCCACGGCGATGAAGGCGTACTTCCACGAGCTGATCAGTGACGGCGGACTGCGGCTGCCGCCGATGGTTGCTCGCGGCAACGGCCGGACCACGATCAGCACCACGATCAAGGCGCGGATGACCGGTCTCGAGCTGGTTGAGGGCCCGATCGGTGACGCCCAGACCGGCGCGGTGTCGCGGCGCGAGACCTCCGCCCGCTCGGGCAGCTCAGGGAGCCATGTCGGCCCTGGCACGGTGACCGCGGGCGCGGAGGGTGGCCCGGTCTCGGTCGGCGGCTCGGTCGGTGAGCAGGTCAAGGAACAGAGCTCTACCGCCTATGGCAGCCGGCTGGAGACCAGCAAGTTCGAGGAGGGCGAGGTCGTCACGGTCCGGATCCCGGTGAGCTACGACGTCGGCATCGAGCAGGTGCGCGACAACGGGCGCGGGACACCGGAAACCAAGCGGACCAAGGCGATTCCGGACGCTGCGCGCGGTCAGTTCTACGTCAAGATGCTCAAGCACGAGTACCTCGCCGCCCTGCAGGCGATGGAGACCGGAGTGACGGTCGACGCCGCACTTGCCGATACCCGACTGACTGTCACACCGGACGGCGTCGGACGGCCCGACATCGAAGCCTCCGAGACGGTTATCGATGCTGCTGGCAACGAAGTGCACGAACCGTACCGGCCGCTGGTGGCGGCGCTGGCCCAGGCACAGCAAGAGCGGCAGACACTCGTGGTGTCGCTGCGCGACCGGGACGACCACGAGCAGCTCTATCTCGCGGTGTACAACCCGGGCGATGGCACCGCACGGCTGGAGGGCGTGGCCGACGGCGGCTTCGGCGCGGCACTCGGCAGCCTGGACGGCCGGATCGCCTTGATGGCCCAGGGGCGGGTCGACCTTCGCGAGCTGTACAACACGATGGGCCCGAACGACGACTTCGCCACGAAGGCCGCCGACGCGCTGGTCCAGAACGGCGTACCGGCCAGCATGCTGAAGGGTCTCGACTACGGCTCGACGGCCCAGCAGTTCAACCCGGGTGTGGCACCGCCTCCTCCGCAGCCGGCACCTGCCGTGACGACCGGCCGGGCGATGTCGCCGACCGGTCAGGGACCGGCGATCTCGGGACCTTGATGACGGTAGGGTGCAGGCGATCTAGTGAACAGGAGCGCGGGAACTGATGCTGACTGCCAGGACCTTCATCGAGGCGCAGGTCTACACCAGCGTCCAGACCGCCGCCGACATGTCCGCTCCGGCGGTGCCGCCGGCGGATCTGCAGCCCGGTGTCAACGTCACCGAGGGCGAGACCGCCTGGACCTACGCATCGCCATCCGGCGACATCGAGATCCCGTACGCGAGTGAGGACGCTTCCCGCAAGGTCGGCGTGCCGTTCGGGCTCGGCGTCTCCACGCTGATCGACGCAGCTCAGTGGGCCGTGCTGGCGGCGACGTTCGCTCGGCGCGCGCTGACCGCCGACATGGCGTACACCGGTCAGCCCGGCCAGGACCGCTCGGTCGTCGAGCTCAACTGGGAGTACGCCGCTTACGCCGTACGGGAGGCGTTGAAGTTCCTCCCCGAGGACGCGGACGAGGTGCCGGAGTCAGCGATCTGGTCCGAGTTCGGGCGACAGGCGCTGGCCGAGAGCCCGCAGCTGGTCCACCGCGCCAAGCTCTTCGACGACCTGCAGTACTACGAGGGCACGCTGTCGGACTTCCGCGCGCTCTACGACGGCCCGTCGTCGTCCTGAGGTTCGGTCAGCTCGATCCGGATCGCGCGCGCGTCCACACCCGCGGCCTCCAGCACCTTCTGCTTCGGATCCGCCACCCCGAGAAACGGCGGCCGCACGAGCCTCGCGATCTCCTTCAGCCGCGGATCCTCCAGCACGGTCTCGATCGCCCGCCGGTCTCCCCCACACACGAGCGCATCCAGCCGAGCCCCGGCCAGGATCCGTACGGCGACCTCCGTGGCCGCCGCGAACGCCTCCCGCGCCTGGTTGTCCCGCCGCCGGGCGAACCGCTGCTGCGACCACCCACCAGCCTTCGTCGTCCCCTGCACATGACGTGACCCGACCTTCGAGTCCACCAGCCGCGGTCCCACGAAAACCCCCGCGCCATACCCACCCCGCCGTACCAGCAAGAGCCCGAGCCGGTGCTCACCCAGCACATGCGAAACCAGCCCCTCGCGGCTCAAGTCCACGAGAGGCTGGAAGGGCACATTCACCACGGCGACCGCCCCGTCCGACGCAGTCACCGTCACCTGATGCGGTGCTGCGTCGAACGAGGCGTCGCCGTGGCGTTCACCGAAGCCGCTCAGCCACCTGTCCAGGCGCTCCGGTGCGACTGAAACGACTCTGGTCACACGTTGAAGCCGAGGGCGCGGAGCTGGTCGCGGCCGTCGTCGGTGATCTTCTCCGGGCCCCACGGGGGCATCCAGACCCAGTTGATGCGGAAGTCGTTGACCAGGCCTTCGAGGGCCATCCGGGTCTGGTCCTCGATCACGTCGGTGAGCGGGCAGGCCGCGGACGTCAGGGTCATGTCGATGATCGCGGTGGAGGTGTCGTCGACGGTGACGCCGTAGATCAGGCCGAGGTCGACGACGTTGATGCCGAGCTCGGGGTCGACGACGTCCTTGAGGGCCTCGGTGACGTCCTCGACCGGCGGCGGAGTCGTGCCGGGACCGGCCGCCTGGGCCGCCGCGGCTGCTTCGAGGTCGACCTCGGGCAGCTCGATCTTCTCGTCGGTCTGGTCAGGCATTCTTCACTCCTTGGTTGGCAGCCAGCGCCTGGGCGGTGGCGTCGCGCCAGGCGGACCAGCCCAGCAGCGCACACTTGACGCGGGCAGGGAACTGCGCGACCCCCGCGAAGGCGACGCCGTCCTCCAGAACTTCTTCGTCGGGCTCGATGTTCCCACGGCTCTGCATCAGCTCGAGGAACTTCTCGTACGTCGCCATCCCCTCGGTGACCGGCTTGCCGATCACCAGGTCCGACATCACCGACGTCGCCGCCTGACTGATCGAGCAGCCGACGCTGTGGTGGGTGACCGCCTTCACGATGTCACCGTCGAGCTCGACGCGGAGCGTGACCTCGTCCCCGCAGGACGGGTTCACGTGGTGCACCTCCACGTCGTACGGGTCCGCGAGCCCGGCGTGGTGCGGGCTGCGGTAGTGATCCAGGATGATCTCCTGGTAGAGACTGTCGAGCTGCATTATCAGTCCACCTTGAAGAAGCTACGGACGAATCCGAGTCCGTCGACGAGTGCGTCGACCTCCCCGGGAGTCGTGTACAGGTAGAAAGACGCTCTGGTCGACGATTGCATTCCGAACCGCTCGTGCACCGGACGCGCACAGTGGTGACCAGCCCGTACGGCGATGCCCCGCGTGTCCAGCACGGTCGACACGTCGTGCGGGTGCACGCCGTCCAGCTCGAAGCTGATCGCGCCACCGTGATCAACAGCATCCGTCGGACCGAGAAGCTTCAGCCCCGGCACCGTCTTCAGGCCCTCGAGCGCGTACTCCACGATCGCGTGCTCGTGCGCCGCGATCTTGTCCATCCCGATCCCGGACAGGTAGTCCAGGGCCGCGCCGAGACCGACCGCCTGCGCGATCGGCGGCGTACCGGCTTCGAACCGGGCCGGCGGCGGCGCGTACGTCGACCCCGTCATCCGGACGACCTCGATCATCTCGCCACCACCGAGGAACGGCGGCAGCTCGGCGAGCAGATCGTACCGGCCCCAGAGCACGCCGATCCCGGTCGGGCCGACCGCCTTGTGCCCGGTGAAGACGAGGATGTCCACGCCGAGCGTGGAGACGTCGACCGGGAACTGCGGAACCGCCTGGGAGGCGTCGACGACCACGGTCGCGCCGACCGTGTGCGCCTTGGTCGCGATCTCCGTGATCGGGTTGATCGTGCCGAGCGCGTTCGAGACCCAGGTCAGTGAGACGATCTTGGTCCGCTCGGTGAACAGCTCGTCGATGTTCGACAGGTCGAGCCGGCCCTCGTCGGTGACGCCGAACCACTTCAGCGTCGCGCCGGTCCGCTCACACAGCAGCTGCCACGGGACGATGTTGCTGTGGTGCTCCATCTCGGAGATCACCACGACATCGCCCGGCTGCAGCGACGCGCCGAGTGAGTGCGCGGCCAGGTTGAGCGCCTCGGAGGCGTTCTTGGTGAAGACGATCTCGTCCCGGTTGGTGGCGCCGATGAACGCCGCCACCTTGTCGCGACCACCCTCGTACGCCGCGGTCGCCTCCGCGCCGAGCTGGTGCATGGCGCGGGCAACGTTGGCGTTGTGCTTCAGGTAGTGATCCGAGATCGCCTGGACCACCTGGGTCGGCTTCTGCGAAGAGTTCGCCGAGTCCAGGTAGACCAAGGGGAATCCACCCGCGAGCTCACGGCTCAGGATGGGGAAGTCCGCCCGGACCGATTGCAGGTCCAGGGGACTGCTGAACGTCCGGGCGTCGGTCACTTGGCGGCTGCCTTCAGGAAGCGCTCGTAGCCGTTCGCCTCGAGCTCGTCGGCCAGCTCGGCGCCGCCCTCTTCGGCGACCTTGCCGTCGACGAAGACGTGCACGAAGTCCGGCTTGATGTAGCGCAGGATCCGGGTGTAGTGGGTGATCAGCAGAACGCCCTTGTCGCCCTTCTCGGCGAACCGGTTGACACCGGTGGAGACGATCTTCAGCGCGTCGATGTCGAGGCCGGAGTCGGTCTCGTCGAGGATCGCGATCTTCGGGTCGAGCAGCTCCAGCTGGACGATCTCGTGGCGCTTCTTCTCACCACCGGAGAAGCCCTCGTTCACGTTGCGGTTGCCGAAGTCGGAGTCCATGTCCAGGTCGGACAGCGCCTTGTTGACGTCCTTGACCCAGGTCCGCAGCTTCGGGGCCTCGCCGTCGATGGCGGTCTTGGCGGTGCGCAGGAAGTTCGACACCGACACACCGGGGACCTCGACCGGGTACTGCATGGCCAGGAACAGGCCGGCCCGGGCGCGCTCGTCGACGGCCATGTCCAGCACGTCCTCGCCGTCCAGCGTCACGGTGCCGCTGGTGACGTTGTACTTCGGGTGACCGGCGATCGAGTACGCCAGCGTGGACTTGCCGGAACCGTTCGGGCCCATGATCGCGTGCGTCTGACCACCGGCGATGGTCAGGTCGACGCCGCGCAGGATCTCCTTCGGGCCGTTCTCGGTGTCGACCGACACGTGCAGGTCGCGGATCTCGAGTGTCGCCATGAGGTTTCTTCTATCTCCGTCTGGTGTTTACAGGGCTGGCTGGTTGAGAGGGTTCTTCACGTCGACGAGTACGTCGTCGCCGTCGAGGCGGACCGGATACACCGGGACCGGGTCGTAGGCCGGCAGGCTGGTCGGCTCGCCGGTGCGCAGGTCGAAGCGGGACCCGTGCAACCAGCACTCGATCTCGCACCCACCGACGTCACCCTCGGACAGCTGGATCTGCGCGTGCGAACACTCGTCCCGCACCGCGAAGTACTGTCCTTCGCTCTTCACGACCGCGACCTCGACGCCACCGATCTCCACCGAGACGACTCCCTCGTCCGGTACGTCGGTGGCGGCGCAGGCGCGCTCAAAACTGTCGCTCACTGGCCGAGGGCTGCCTTTGCAGACGCGCTCAGCTCGGCAGTGCGGGCCAGCTTGGTTTCGATCACCTCGTGCAGGTGCTCGACGACCTCGGGGACACCGATCTTGCCGATGATGTCGTTGAAGAAGCCGGACACGACCAGCCGGCGGGCGGCGTCCTCAGGGATACCGCGCGCCTGCAGGTAGAACAGCTGCTCGTCGTCGAACCGGCCGGTCGCCGACGCGTGTCCCGCGCCCTCGATCTCGCCGGTCTCGATCTCCAGGTTCGGCACCGAGTCGGCGCGGGCGCCTTCGGTCAGGACCAGGTTGCGGTTCAGCTCGAAGGTGTCGGTGCCCTCGGCCGCGGCGCGGATCAGTACGTCGCCGATCCAGACCGAACGGGCGTGGTCACCGGCCAGCGCACCCTTGTAGAGCACGTTGCTCTTGCAGTTCGTGGCCTCGTGGTCGACGAACAGGCGGTGCTCGTGGTGCTGGCCTCCCTCGGCGAAGTACACCCCGAGGAATTCGGCGTCGCCACCAGGACCGGCGTACCGGACGTTGGCGTTGATCCGGACGACCTTGCCGCCCAGCGTCACGACGACGTGCTTCAGCTTGGCGTCGCGGCCGACCAGCGAGTCGTGCTGGGCCAGGTGCAGCGACTCGTGGTCACCCTGCTGGATGCTCACGACGCGCAGCTCGGCGCCGTCGCCGACCTTGATCTCGACGTTGCTGGCCAGCTCACCGGCACCGGTGTGATCGATGATCACCAGGCCGCGGCTGTGCCGGCCGGCCTCGATGATCAGGTGCGTGTACCCACGGCCGCCGAGGCTGGCCACGTTCACGTGCACCGGCTCGGTCAGCTCGGCCTCGTTCGGGATCCGCACGGCCAGGGCCGACGGGGACTGCTTCCAGGCGATCGCGGACGGCCGGTCCTGCGGGGTGAGGACCTTGAGCGCGTCGGCGACGACGGTCTCGATCTCGACCCGCTCGGGGCCGAACGCCTCGACCTTCGGCGTCTCGGTGCCTTCGCTGTCCTCGAACAGCGACTTCAGCGCCTTGATCGGCGTGAAGCGCCACTCTTCCTCGCGCCCGTTCGGCACCGGAAAGACATCGACGTCGTACGACGTCGGCCGCTCGCTCCTGGCCTGCAGCGGGACCGGGGAGCCCGGCCCGTGCGAGTGCGCCTTGTTGCCAGTGGCAACCAGAGTTTCGGTCGACATCAGCCGACGGCCCCTTCCATCTGCAGCTCGATGAGCCGGTTGAGTTCCAGCGCGTACTCCATCGGGAGCTCGCGGGCGATCGGCTCGATGAAGCCGCGGACGATCATCGCCATCGCCTCGTCCTCGGCCATCCCCCGGCTCATCAGGTAGAAGAGCTGGTCGTCGCTGACCTTGGAGACGGTCGCCTCGTGCCCCATCGCCACGTCGTCCTCGCGGACGTCGACGTACGGGTAGGTGTCGGAACGGCTGATGGTGTCGACCAGCAGCGCGTCACAGCGCACCGTGGACTTGCTGTGGTGCGAACCCGGCGCCACCTCGACCAGACCGCGGTACGACGTCCGGCCGCCACCGCGGGCCACGGACTTCGACACGATCGAGCTCGACGTGTACGGCGCGTTGTGCACCATCTTCGAACCGGCGTCCTGGTGCTGGCCCTCGCCCGCGAACGCGACCGACAGGGTCTCGCCCTTGGCGTGCTCACCCATCAGGTAGACGGCCGGGTACTTCATCGTCACCTTGGAACCGATGTTGCCGTCGATCCACTCCATCGTCGCGCCGGCCTCACAGGTGGCGCGCTTGGTGACCAGGTTGTAGACGTTGTTCGACCAGTTCTGGATCGTCGTGTAGCGGCAGCGGGCGCCCTTCTTCACGATGATCTCGACCACCGCGGAGTGCAGCGAGTCCGACTTGTAGATCGGCGCGGTGCAGCCCTCGACGTAGTGCACGTAGGCGTCCTCGTCGACGATGATCAGCGTCCGCTCGAACTGACCCATGTTCTCGGTGTTGATCCGGAAGTAGGCCTGCAGCGGGATGTCCACCTTGACGCCCTTGGGCACGTAGATGAACGAGCCGCCGGACCAGACCGACGTGTTCAGCGCGGCGAACTTGTTGTCGCCGACCGGGATCACGGAGCCGAAGTACTCCTGGAACAGCTCCGGGTACTCCTTCAGGCCGGTGTCGGTGTCGACGAAGATGACACCCTGCTCCTCCAGGTCCTCACGGATCTGGTGGTAGACGACCTCGGACTCGTACTGCGCGGCGACACCGGCGACCAGGCGCTGCTTCTCCGCCTCCGGGATCCCGAGCTTGTCGTAGGTGTTCTTGATGTCCTCGGGCAGCTCTTCCCAGCTGGTCGCCTGCTTCTCGGTCGACCGGACGAAGTACTTGATGTTGTCGAAGTCGATCCCGGACAGGTCGGCACCCCACGACGGCATCGGCTTGCGGTCGAAGAGCTTCAGGCCCTTCAGCCGCAGGTCGAGCATCCACTCGGGTTCACTCTTCAGCGCCGAGATGCCACGCACCACGTCGGCATTGATGCCGCGCTGGGCCACCGCGCCGGCGGCGTCGGAGTCGGACCAGCCGTACTGGTAGTTGCCGAGGCCTTCCAGTTCGGGGTGAGCGGTTTGCGTCATCGTGCAGTCCTCGCAGATTCGCCGTCGGATACAGAGGAAACGGGGCTGGTCGGCCCCGGGATGTGCGTCGTACAGACACCGTCGCCGTGGGCGATGGTGGCCAGCCGCTGGACGTGCCGGCCGAGCAAGGTGGCGAACACCTCGGTCTCGGCCTCACACAGCTGGGGGAACTGCTCGGCCACGTGCGCGACCGGGCAATGGTGCTGGCAGAGCTGAGCGCCCTGACCCCGCTCCGCGGTGGACGCGGCATAGCCGTCCGCCGTCAGCGCCTGGGCCAGCGCCTCCGCCTTGTCACTCTCCGGAGCCGCGTCGACCAGCTCCCGGTACCGCTGTCCCACCTCGACAGCGCGGCGGCGCGCGAACTCCGCCACCGCCTCGTCCCCGCCGGCCTCCGCGATGAAGTGCAGCGCGGTGGCCGCCAGGTCGTCGTACGCCTGGTGGAACGCATGCCGGCCGGAGTCGGTCAGCACGAAGACCTTCGCAGGGCGCCCGCGGCCACGGGGACCGTAGACGCGCTCCTCGCGGGACTCGACCAGCCCCTCCTCGAGCAGGTGGTCGAGGTGCCGCCGGACGGCGGCAGGCGTCAGCTCCAGGCGCTCAGCGAGCACCGCGGCGCTGGACGGGCCGTTGGTCAGAATGGACCGAGCCACCCGGTCCCGGGTGGACTCGTCCCGCGCACTGCCGGTACCGGCAGGCGCCGCTCCGGATGTCGCGGAAGTTTTCACAACATCAGTGTCGCGTAATTCGGGGTGCCCTTCAAATAAGGCTGCCCTAACCGGTTCACGCCTTCTCCGCGCACTCACGCTGGACCAAAGGGCAGGGCGTGAGCGAGGTCACGTTCACCTGTTCTCTATGCTGCGGTTTGTGCCAGTCGCGGTGGAGATCGACAACCTCGTCGTGCGGTACGGCGAGAAGGCCGCGGTCGACGGTCTCAGTCTCACCGTAACCGGCGGCACAGTCACGTCTGTGCTCGGCCCCAACGGGGCGGGCAAGACCACGACCGTGGAGAGCTGTGAGGGGTTCCGGCGGCCGGATTCCGGCCGCGTCCGGGTGCTCGGGCTGGACCCGATCGCCGACCACGACGAATTGATGCCGCGGATCGGCGTGATGCTGCAGGACGGCGGCGCCTGGTCCGGGGTCCGCGCGCTCGAGATGCTGAAGTACGTCGCGACGCTGCACTCGCATCCGCTCGACCTCGACACCCTCGTCGACCGGCTCGACCTCGGGACCTGCGGACGGACGCCGTACCGACGGTTGTCAGGTGGCCAGAAGCAGCGGCTGTCGCTGGCGCTGGCGATCGTGGGGCGGCCGGAGATCGCGTTCCTGGACGAACCGACCACGGGGCTCGACCCGCATGGGCGCCGCGAGATCTGGCAGCTGATCCGCGACCTGCGGGATGACGGGGTGACCGTCGTACTGACCACGCATGCGATGGACGAGGCCGAGCAGTTGTCCGACCAGGTGCATGTGATGGCGGCCGGGAAGCTGATCGCCTCCGGCACTCCGGACACGCTGACAGAGCACGGCACCAAGTCGCTGGAGGACGTCTACCTGGCGCTCACCGCGCCGCCCGCACGGGAGAAGAGATGAGCACCGAGACCGCCACCTACGCGCCACAGCCGGGCAGTGCGCCCTGGCGGCACAAGGTGCTGGCTCACACCCGGATGGAATTCCGGCTGCTGATCCGCAACGGCGAGCAGCTGCTGCTCGCGCTCGTCATCCCGCTCGGACTGCTGCTCCTGCTGGGTGCGACCGGGCTGGGCAACCGCCTGCCGCTCGGCGAAGGCCGGCCGATCGACGACGCCGTACCGCGGGTTCTTGCACTCGCGGTGCTGTCGTCGTCGTTCACCTCGCTGGCGATCGCGACCGGTTTCGAACGCCGGTACGGCGTGATCAAGCGGCTCGGGGCGTCTCCCCTGTCGCGCGGGGGACTGCTCGCCGGGAAGATCGGCGCAGTACTGATCGTGCAGGTGATCCAATTCGCCGTACTGATCGGGACCGGGTTCGCCCTCGGCTGGAAGCCGGTCGGTGGCGCTACCGCGGTGGTTGGCGTCGTACTGACTGTCCTGTGCGGTACGGCGGCGTTCGCATCGCTCGGTCTGTTGATGGCCGGTGTGCTGCGGGCTGAGGCGACGCTGGCGGCCGCGAACCTGCTGTATCTGTTGCTGCTGGCCGGTGGCGCGGTGATGACGCCGGTCGACGAGTACCCGGAGGCCATGCAGGGCGTGGTCCGGCTGCTGCCGAGTGCGGCGCTGGCGAGCGGCCTGTCGAACTCGACGGTCGAGGGGATCATCCCCTGGGCGGCCGCACTGTCGCTGGCGTTGTGGGCCGGAGTCCTGGGCTACCTGGTCTCCCGAACCTTCCGATGGGACTGACCTTTAGAGTGTGCCGGTGATGACGACCGAACTTCCGCCCCAACAGACTGAACCAGTCGGCCGGTTCTGGCGCCTGGTGCCCGAGCCGAGCCTGGACGCGGTCCGGCGCTGGGGCTGGGCCTCGGTGATCGTCAACATCGGCATCGTGGTCACCGGCGGTCTCGTCCGGTTGACCGGATCCGGGCTCGGCTGCCCGACCTGGCCGTCGTGCACGGACTCGTCGTACGTGCCGCATGCCGAGCTCGGGATGCACGGGGCGATCGAGTTCGGCAACCGGATGCTCGGGTTCGTGGTGGCGATCGTTGCGATCGGCACCTGGCTGGCCGTGATGCGGTACCGGCCGATCCGGCGGGACCTGCGCAGGCTGGCGACCGCGGCGGCGCTCGGCGTACCGCTGCAGGCCGTCATCGGCGGTGTGAGCGTCCTCACCGGCCTCAACCCGTGGATCGTCTCCGCGCACTTCCTGGTCTCGCCGATCATCATCACGCTGACCGTGTCGATGATGCGCCGCTCCCGAACCAGCCCCTACCCCCACACTCCCCCGGTCGTCCGAGCGCTGGCCACGGCTTCGGTGGTGGCCGTCTGGCTGGCCGTTGCCGTCGGCACCCTCGTCACCGGCGCCGGGCCGCACTCAGGCGACCCGGACACCGGCCGGAACGGCTTCGACGAGGAGCTGATCAGCCAACTGCACGCCGACGTGGTCTTCGGCCTGCTCGGCATCACGATCGCCCTGGTGATCGCCACCCGGGTCACCGCAACCTCGCGCACCCTCCGCAAACTCGCGTCCTGGCTGCTGGCCGCCGAGCTACTCCAGGGCGTGGTGGGTTTCACGCAGTACTTCACCCACCTGCCCTGGGTGCTCGTCCTCATTCACATGTTCTTCGCGGCGCTGCTGATCGCGCTCGTCACAGCTGTGTACGGCGAACGCGGTACACCGGCTACCTGACCCGGTAGACGGCTCCTGGGCCGAAGATCGGGGATGACACGAAGAGTGCGCCCCAGCGGTTGTAGGCGACGCCGCCCGGCAGGTTGAGCTTGCCGCGGGCAAGTTCCTTCCGGTGGCCCCACTTGTCCTGGACGATCAGCGAGCCGATCGGCGAACCACCCATCTCGAACTTCAGCCAGCTGTCCCGCGCCAGCTGCACCACGGCCAGCTTGCCGTGCGGTCCGCCGGCCAGATCCACGATCGACGTGTACCCGTCGGCGTGCCGCTTGCAGTTGCCCTTCCACGGCTTCACCGGGTCACACACCGCGTTGACCGAGCCAGGCTTGATCCGCCAGATCTGCGAGGTCCCCTTGGTGGCCGGGAATCCGCGCAGCTCACCGACGTACCAGTAACCGTCCGAGCCCACGGTGACCGAGGTCGCGACGGCCTCACTCGGGATCCTGGTACCGGACTGCGGCCCCAGTCCCGCTGGCACCTTCACAACCCGCGGCTTCAGCCGGGCGACGGTCTTGACCTTCCCGTTCGGCCAGACCCGCAGCAGATCGTTGCCCGCAGCATCCGCCACCAGCACGGTCCCATCCTTCAACGCGGCGACGCCGTACGGGTTCGTCTCGGTCGGCGGATCGGCCAGGTTGTACGGATCCGGGTCCTTGGCCTGGTACTTCGCGATATCCGCCACCACGACCGGAGCCTTCCCCGGCCGCAACCGGTAGAGGGTCGCGCCGCCTGGCGGGATCGGCTGACCCGGTGCTCCCGCGCCGGTCAGCGCGTACGTCGTACCCCAGGCGTTGGTGTCGATCGCCGGCGGGAACCCACCGGGCACCTGCCCCAGCTTCCACCGCTTGTGACCATCGGTCGCGTAGACCGAACCATCCGTGACGCTGTAGATCACCTTGTGCCCATACGTCGCCACACCCCGTGGACCGTTCAGATTGGTTGCCACAGGCCTCAGTACGCCGCCCGCCTCAGCCTGCCCCGCCACCAGCATCGACCCGGTCAACGCGAGCGCCGCAATCGCAGCTATCCGTGTTCGTACCCCCACAGCCATACCCCCTGAAATCTGTGTCTCCCCAGACGCGGAGCCCCTCCACAGACCTCAACATCGCAACACCACACATCCCAGGGGTCAAGGCCCACAAGGGCATAACTCTGTGCCCCTCACCCCTCGCTCCGAGCACGCCTGCAGGGGCTCGTTGGTGATCTCTACGCCGGGGAAGCGGCGGCGCATGGCAGCTTCATGGCGGTCAGCGGCAGCCGGGTCTCCGATGTAGTCCGCAATCACATGCGGACCGAACCACAGCCGCACCCGTCGGCGAGGTAGGAAGCACACGCGCCGGACGCTATCGCCCCCAGTTGTCAGCAGTGTTACTCCGCGTTACGCCCCGAAGTCACCCACGACCGTAAGAACAGGAGGTACCGCCGCAAACCCGATCGCCTCACGCTCACCCACACCTGACCGGAGCCCCGGACAGCAACTACCTCCTGTCCTACCGGTCGTCCCTCACTCCGTCCACCCACCCCGCCGCCGCGGCTGCCGCCGCTTCCCCCTCGAGAGCAGTTCGGGGCGAACGTTTCTTCGCAAGCAGCCGCCGCTCCAGCCCGCTCCTGCGTCGCGTGCACCGCGGCTAGCTGACACGTGGTTGAGGGGACGGGTGGCGCCAGGAGCCTGATCAACGAGGGCTGGTGAGCCGCGCGCCGGAGGCGCCATAGAACTGTTGCCGCCGGAGGCGGTGTCCTTTTACGCCGGAGGCGGTGGCGTTAGCGGAGGAGGGGGTCGATGGCGGCGGCGATGAAGAGGAGGGCCAGGTAGATGTTGGAGAAGTGGAAGAGGCGCATGGGGCGCAGGGCGGCGCCGTCGGCGCCGGTGTGGGCTCGGCGGAGGAGGTTGCGGGCCTCGCGGAGGAAGACGACGCCGAGGATGACGGCGGCGACGGGGTAGACGACTCCGGTGTCGGCGACGGGCCAGAGGGCGATCGAGGTGATCACCATCACGACGGAGTAGGCCATGATCTGGCGGGCGGTCTGGACCGGGGTGGCGACGACGGGGAGCATCGGTACGTCGACCGAGGCGTAGTCCTCGCGGTAGCGCATGGCCAGGGACCAGGTGTGCGGGGGCGTCCAGAAGAAGACGACGCCGAACAGGACGATCGGGGTCCACGCCAGCGAGTTGGTGACCGCGGTCCAGCCGATCAGGGTCGGGAAACAGCCGGCGATACCGCCCCAGACGATGTTCTGCACGGTCCGGCGCTTCAGGAGCATCGTGTAGCCGAAGACGTAGAACAGGTTCGCCACCAGGGCGAGAATCGACGAGAGCCAGTTCACGAAGAAGCCGAGCTCCAGCGTGGCGAGCACGCCGAGGACGACGCCGAAGATGGTCGCCGAGCGCGGGCTGACCGCGTGCCGGGGCAGCGGGCGGCGGCGGGTGCGGCGCATCTGCTCGTCGATGTCGCGGTCGAGCACGCAGTTGATCGTGTTCGCGCTGCCGGAGGCGAGGATGCCGCCGACCAGGGTGGCGGCGACGACGCCGAGCCCCGGGACTCCCCCGGCGGCCAGGAACATCACCGGCACCGTGGTGATCAGCAGCAGCTCGATGATGCGTGGCTTGGTCAGACCGACATACGCCTTCACCACGTCGCGCACCGACGGACTGACCACACCAGAATTGGCCACACTGGATGGATCCGGCAGCGGCGTCGGGTACGACGTCGTCGCGGCTGGACGCGGGTCGACGGCCGTCACGAACACCTCGAACTCAGAAGGTTGACGCCGGGGTACCGGCGCTGACGGTTCGACAGTCTACGACGCCCCGTAGGAGGGCCCGACCACCCCCCTGGGTGAGTCGGGGAACAACGACGTTCACGTCCGGGTTGCTGATCTGTGAGACGCCTGAAACGTGCTGGCGAGTAGGCTCCTGACCGAGCACCAGCACAGTTGTTCACAGCCATCGAGAGGAGCGCCGCCGGCGTGACGGAGAAGACCAGCCCCAAGCTTGAATGGACCGAGCTCGACAAGCGCGCGGTCGACACCGTGCGGGTCCTCGCGATGGACGCCGTGGAGAAGGTCGGCAACGGCCACCCCGGTACGGCGATGAGCCTGGCGCCGGCGGCCTACCTGCTGTTCCAGAAGGTGATGCGGCACAACCCCGCGGACCCGCACTGGGCCGGACGCGACCGCTTCGTACTGTCGGCCGGGCACTCCAGCCTGACCCTCTACATCCAGCTCTACCTGGCCGGTTTCGGCCTGGAGCTCGACGACCTGAAGGCGCTGCGCACCTGGGGCAGCAAGACCCCGGGCCACCCGGAGTACCGGCACACCCCCGGCGTCGAGACCACCACCGGCCCGCTCGGTCAGGGTGTCGGCAACGCGGTCGGGATGGCGATGGCGGCCCGCCGTGAGCGCGGCCTGTTCGACCGCGAGAGCGCCAAGGGCGAGAGCCTGTTCGACCACCACATCTACGTGATCGCCTCCGACGGTGACCTGGAGGAGGGCGTCTCGTCCGAGGCGTCATCGCTGGCCGGTCACCAGCAGCTGGGCAACCTGACGGTGATCTGGGACGACAACGAGATCTCCATCGAGGACGACACCAACATCGCGTTCTCCGAGGATGTCGCGGCCCGCTACGCGGCGTACGGCTGGGACGTCCGCACGGTCGACTGGACCAACGGCGGCACCGGCTACGACGAAGACGTCCAGGCCCTGTACGACGCGATCGAGGCCGGCAACGCGGTCACGGACAAGCCGAGCTTCATCCGGCTGCGCACGATCATCGGCTGGCCGTCGGCGACCAAGAAGGGCACCGGCAAGGTGCACGGCAACGCCCTCGGCGCCGAGGAGGTCGCGGCCACGAAGGAGATCCTCGGCTGGGACCCGGAGCAGAGCTTCCAGGTCGCCGACGACGTCATCGCGCACACCCGCCAGGCGATCGAGCGCGGCCAGGCCCTCCAGGACGCCTGGAACGCCGAGTTCGAGAAGTGGAAGGCTGCCTCCGCGGAGCAGTTCCAGCTGTTCGACCGGCTGAGCCGGCGGGAGCTGCCGGCCGGCTGGAAGGACGCCCTGCCGAGCTGGGACGCCGACGCCAAGGGCGTCGCGACCCGCGCCGCGTCCGGCGAGGTCCTGACCAAGCTCGCACCGGAGCTCCCGGAGCTGTGGGGCGGCTCAGCCGACCTGGCCGGTTCGAACAACACGACCCCGAAGGGTCAGCCGTCGTTCATCCCCGCGGTGCACTCGACCGAAGCCTTCCAGGGCGACGAGTACGGCCGCGTCCTGCACTTCGGCATCCGTGAGCACGGCATGGGCGCGATCCTGAACGGCATCGCCCAGCACGGCGGCACCCGTCCGTACGGCGGCACGTTCCTGGTCTTCTCCGACTACATGCGTCCGTCCGTCCGGCTGGCCGCGTTGATGAAGCTGCCGGTCACCTATGTCTGGACGCACGACTCGATCGGCCTCGGCGAGGACGGCCCGACGCACCAGCCGATCGAGCACCTGTCGGCACTGCGCGCGATCCCGGGCCTGGACGTCGTCCGCCCCGGTGACGCCAACGAGACGGCCGCCGCATGGGCGACCATCCTCGAGCACACCGACCGCCCGGCGGCCCTCGCGCTGACCCGGCAGAACGTGCCGACCTTCCCGCGTGGCACCGACGGCTACGCCACCACGGAGAACGTCAAGAAGGGTGCCTACACGCTGCTCGACACCGACGGCACGCCGGACGTCGTACTGATCGGCACCGGTTCGGAGCTGCAGATCGCCGTCGAGGCCCGCGCCAAGCTGGCCGAGGAGGGCATCAACGCCCGGGTCGTGTCGATGGTGTCGCGCGAGTGGTTCGACGAGCAGGACGACGCGTACCGCGAGAGCGTCATCCCGGCCGACGTCCGGGCCCGCGTCTCGGTCGAGGCCGGGATCGCGCAGAGCTGGCACGCCATCGTCGGCGACGCCGGCCGCAGCGTCAGCATCGAGCACTACGGCGCGTCCGCCGCCTACCAGACCCTGTACGACGAGTTCGGCATCACGACCGAGGCTGTCGTCCAGGCGGCCAAGGACAGCATCGCCACGGCAGCCGGTATCTCCGGTCCCGGCGTACCGCCGAAGCGTGCGTCGTCCGGTCCGGTCGGCCCGGCCGACGCCGCCTGATCAACCTCACAACAGAAGATTCCGGAAGAAGGCATCGGACAATGAACGATCGCTTGAAAGCACTCGCCGACGCGGGTGTCTCCATCTGGCTCGACGACCTGTCCCGTGAGCGCCTGAACAGCGGCAGCCTGCGGGCCCTGATCGAGGACAAGCACGTCGTCGGTGTGACGACGAACCCGACCATCTTCGCCAAGGCCATCTCGGACGCCGACGCGTACGCCGAGACCGTGGGCAAGCTCGCCGCCCAGGGTGTCTCGACGGACGAGGCAATCCGGGTGATCACCACCACCGACGTCCGTGACGCCGCTGATCTGTTCAAGCCGATCTACGACGACACCGACGGCCAGGACGGCCGGGTCTCGATCGAGGTCGAGCCGGGTCTGGCCCGCGACACCGCGGGCACGATCGAGCAGGCCAAGCAGCTCTGGGAGATCGTCGGCCGCGAGAACGTCTTCGTGAAGATCCCCGCCACCAAGGAGGGCCTGCCCGCGATCACCGCGACGCTGGCCGCCGGGATCAGCGTGAACGTGACGCTGATCTTCTCCCTCGAGCGCTACAAGGCGGTCGCGGACGCGTTCCTGTCCGGCCTCGAGCAGGCAATCGAGAACGGTCACGACGTGACCAAGCTGGCCAGCGTGGCGTCGTTCTTCGTCAGCCGGGTGGACACCGAGATCGACAAGCGGCTCGACGCCATCGGCACCGACGAGGCGAAGGCGCTCAAGGGCAAGGCCGCGGTCGCCAACGCGCGGCTCGCCTTCGAGGCGTACGAGGAGATCTTCTCCAGCGACCGCTGGCGCGAGATCGAGTCCGCCGGCGCCAAGCCGCAGCGTCCGCTGTGGGCGTCCACCGGCGTCAAGGACCCGTCGTACTCCCCCACTCTGTACGTCGACAGCCTGGTCACCAACGGTGTGGTCAACACGATGCCCGAGGCAACCATCAAGGCGGTCGAGGAGCACAGCGAGGTCACCGGTGACACCGTGCGTGGCGACTACGCCGGCGACCGCAAGGTGATCGACGACCTGGAGAAGCTGGGCGTCTCGTACGACGAGGTCGTGCAGATCCTCGAGGACGAGGGTGTCGCGAAGTTCGACGCTTCCTGGTCGGAGCTGCAGGACACCGTCACCGCAGCGTTGAAGGGTGCGGCCAAGTGACTGCTGTAACCACACACAACGGCGACTGGTCGGCTGTCGTCGGCAAGCTCGTCGAGGAGAAGATCGCCTCCCGGATCGCCGCGAAGGACGCGACGATCTGGGGTCCGGACGCCGAGTCCGAGGCCTCGATCCGGCTCGGCTGGGTGGACCTGCACGAGACCTCGCGGCCGTTGCTGGTCGAGATCGAGGCCCTGCACGCCGCGTTGCGGGCCGAGGGCATCGATCGCGTCGTCCTGTCCGGTATGGGCGGTTCGTCGCTGGCACCCGAGGTGATCACCCGTACGGCGGGGGTCGACCTCGTCGTCCTGGACTCGACCGACCCGAGTGTCGTTGCTCGTGCGCTGGCCGGTGACCTGTCGAAGACGGTCGTCGTGGTGTCCAGCAAGTCCGGCGGCACGGTCGAGACCGACAGCCACCGCCGTACATTCGTGAAGGCCTTCACCGAGGCCGGGATCGACGCGGCGTCGCGGATCGTGGTCGTCACGGACCCGGGTTCGCCGTTCGAGAAGCTGGCAGCCGACGAGGGATACCGCAAGACATTCCTCGCCGACCCGAATGTCGGCGGTCGCTACAGCGCGCTGACCGCGTTCGGTCTGGTGCCGTCCGGTCTCGCCGGTGCGGACATCGCCGAGCTGCTGGAGCAGGCCGCCGAGGCGGCACCGGCTCTGCAGGCGGACTCGACCGACAACCCGGCCCTGTGGCTGGGTGCTGTGCTCGCAGCCTCCGAGGGTCGCGACAAGGCGATCATCACGGCTGACGGGTCCGACATCGTCGGCTTCCCGGACTGGGCGGAGCAGTTGATTGCCGAGAGCACCGGCAAGCTCGGGACCGGCGTACTGCCGGTTGCGGTTGAGCTCGGTGCGCCGGAGCTGACCAGCGAGGCGTCCGACCTGACCAACGCGCTACTGGCAAGCAAGCCGACCAGCGGTGTGCCGAGGGCACTCACGTCGGGTTCGCTCGGCGGGCAGTTCCTGCTCTGGGAGGTGGCGACGGTTGTCGCCGGCTACCTGTTGGGGATCGACCCGTTCGACCAGCCGGACGTCGAGAGCGCGAAGCAGGCAACGCGCGGTCTGCTCGACGCGCAGCCCGAGCCGGAGGCTGCGGCCTTCACCGACGGCGCTGTCGAGGTGCGTGGTTCCGAGGGTCTGCTGGACGGCGTCGACTCGCTTCAAGGCGCGGTCGACGCGCTGCTGGGTCAGCTCGACGAGGTTGGGTACGTGGCTGTCATGGCCTACCTGGACTCGGAACGGGACGCTGACCTGATCGGCGTCCGGCCGGCGATCGCGAGCAAGACCGGTCGCCCGGTCACCTTCGGGTGGGGACCGCGGTTCCTGCACTCGACCGGCCAGTACCACAAGGGCGGTCACCCCGAGGGCGTGTTCCTGCAGATCACGGCGGCACACCCGGCCGACGTGGAGATCCCGGATCGGCCGTTCACCTTCGGTACGTTGATCTCGGCCCAAGCGGCCGGTGACGCGAACGTTCTCGCCGAGCGCGGCCGCCCGGTGCTGCGACTCCACCTCACCGATCCGGCGAGCGGCGTACAGCAACTGCTTTCTCTGTTCACGAAGTAAGCACTCAGGAGGATTGCGGCTGATGACCGCTGAGCTCGACGAAGGGCCGGTCGGCCCGGTGAACCCGTTGCGGGATCCCCAGGACCGGCGGCTCCCGCGGATCGCCGGGCCGTGCAGCCTGGTGATCTTCGGTGTCACCGGCGACCTGGCGCGGAAGAAGCTGATGCCGGCGGTCTACGACCTGGCGAACCGGGGGCTGCTGCCCCCGGGGTTCGCGCTGGTCGGGTTCGCCCGGCGGGACTTCACCAACCAGGACTTCGCGCAGATCGTGCACGACTCGGTGAAGGAGCACGCGCGGACGCCGTTCCGCGAGGAGGTCTGGCAGCAGCTTGCCGAGGGCTTCCGGTTCGTGCCCGGTGATCTCACCGACGACGAGGCGTTCAAGCGGCTGCGCGAGACCGTCGACGAGCTGGACATCAGCCGCGGCACCGGTGGCAACCACGCGTTCTACCTGTCCATCCCGCCGGGTCTGTTCCCACAGGTCGTGCAGCAGTTGTCCGAGCACGGCCTGACCGAGGAGAAGCCGGGTTCGTGGCGGCGGGTCGTCATCGAGAAGCCGTTCGGTCACGACCTGCGGAGCGCTCGTGAGCTGAACCGCGTGGTCGAGTCGGTCTTCCCGCCCGAGGCGGTCTTCCGGATCGACCACTATCTGGGCAAGGAAACCGTCCAGAACATGCTGGCGCTCCGGTTCGCGAACGCGATGTTCGAGCCGGTGTGGAACAGCCACTACGTCGACCACGTCCAGATCACGATGGCCGAGGACATCGGCATCGGCGGCCGGGCCGGGTACTACGACGGTATCGGCGCGGCCCGCGACGTGATCCAGAACCACCTCCTCCAGCTGCTCGCGCTGGTCGCGATGGAGGAGCCGGTCAGCTTCGACGCGTGGTCGCTGCGGCAGGAGAAGAAGAAGGTGCTCGCGGCGGTCAAGCTGCCCGAGCGCCTCGACCTGCACACCGCCCGCGGTCAGTACGCGGCCGGCTGGGCCGGTGGTTCGAAGGTCAAGGGTTACCTCCAGGAAGACGGCATCCCGGCGCACTCCGCGACCGAGACCTTCGCCGCGATGCGGGTCGACGTGGACACCCGGCGCTGGGCCGGCGTCCCGTTCTACCTGCGGACCGGCAAGCGCCTCGGGCGTCGCGTGACCGAGGTCGCGGTGATGTTCAAGCGGGCGCCGCACCTGCCGTTCACCAAGACCGAGACCGAGGAGCTGGGGCAGAACGCCCTGGTCCTGCGGATCCAGCCGGACGAAGGCATCACGATGCGCTTCGGCGCCAAGGTGCCCGGTACGTCGATGGAGATCCGCGACGTGAACATGGACTTCCAGTACGGCGGTTCGTTCACCGAGTCCTCGCCCGAGGCCTACGAGCGGCTGATCCTCGACGTACTGCTCGGTGATCCGCCACTGTTCCCGCAGCACACCGAGGTCGAACTGGGCTGGAAGATCCTCGACCCGGTGATCAACTACTGGGCCGACCACGGCACACCGGAGCAGTACGCCTCCGGCGACTGGGGACCGGACTCGGCGCACGAGATGCTCGCCCGTGACGGACGCGCTTGGAGGCGGCCATGATCATCGACCTCACCGGTACGACGTCGAGCGAGATCGCGTCGGCCCTGCTGAAGGCCCGCCGGAGTGCGGGTTCGCCGGCCATGGGCATGGTCGGAACGATCGTGGTCGTCGTCGACGAGGCGTCCCACCACGACGCCATGAAGGCTGCGAACGAAGCCGGTCGCGAGCACCCGTCCCGGGTCCTGGTCGCGATCCTGCGGCCGGGGCGCGGCGCGTCCAGCCTGGACGCCGAGGTCCGGGTCGGCGAGGGCGTTCCGGGTGAGGCCGTGCTGCTGCGGCTGCACGGCGAGCTGGCTCGGGTTCCCGAGTCGGTCATCACGCCGCTGCTGCTGCCGGACTCCCCCGTCATCGTCTGGTGGCCGGGTGGCGGACCGAAGGTTCCGGCCGAGGACCCGCTGGGTCGCCTGGCCCGCCGCCGGGTCACCGACGCGGCGTCGGGCCGCCGGGGGACGGTCGACTTCACCGTGCGCGCCGAGGGCTACGCGCCTGGGGACACCGACTTCGCGTGGACGCGGCTCACGCCGTGGCGTGCGCTGATGGCGGCGGCTCTGGATCAGTACCCGACGAAGGTGCTGGCGGCCGAGGTCGTGTCGGCCAAGGGCAACCCGTCGGCCGACCTGATGGCGGCGTGGCTGCAGTGCCGGCTGGGCGTTCCGGTCGAGCACAAGAACTCGCGCGGCCCGGGCATCACCGCCGTACGGATGTTCACGTCGTCGGGGCCGATCGCGTTGACGCGGCCGGATGGTTCGGTGGCGACGTTCACGATTCCGGGTGCTCCGGATCGGCCGGTCGCACTCAAGCGCCGTACGCCGTCGGAGCTGTTGAGCGAGGAATTGCGGCGGCTCGACCCGGACGACGTGTACGCGAAGACGCTGGCCTGCATGGTGGAGCGGGAGAACATGCCGGCCTCGGCCAAGACGGTCAGCGATGCGGACCGTCGTTCGACCCAGGCCGCCGTGAGCAAGGCGGCGAAGAAGACCGCTGCAGTCGCAGGCAAGGCCGCCTCGGCCGAGCTGACGGCGAAGGCAGACGGCAAGAAGACGGCTCGTACGACGAAGGCTGGTGCCGCAAAGTCAGGTGCTGCCAAGAAGTCGGCGGCCAAGCGCGCGACCAAGCCGTCGTCCGCGGCTCGGGCCACGTCCGCCCGCTCGACGGCAAAGAAGGCGACCGCGAAGAAGGCGGCCGCGGGCCAGAAGACGGAATCCGGCGCCTACAAGAAGGCAGTCGCGAAGAAGCCGGCCAGCAAGCGCGTGGCGGGACGCTCATGAGTGGGCCGGAGCGGGTGATTGACCCGGAGTTGCTGATTCACCGGGACGCGACTGCTTTGGCACATGCGGTGGCGGCGCGGTTCGTCACCGCGCTGGTCGATGCCCAGAGCAACGGCCGGGTCGCGCAGGTGGTCCTGACCGGTGGTCGGGTGGCGGCTGCTGTCTACCGGGCCGTGGCCGAGTCGCCGGCCAGTGCGACGATCGACTGGCAGCGGGTCGAGTTCTGGTGGGGTGACGAGCGGTTCCTGCCGCCCGGCGACCCTGAGCGCAACGAGACGCAGGCACGCGACGCGTTGCTGTCGCAGGTCGACTTCGATCCGGCCCGCGTGCACCCGATGCCCGCGGACACCGGTCAGACCCCCGAGGCAGCAGCCGAGGCCTACGCGACCGAACTGGCCGCCACGATCTCGGCCCTCAGCGACGTCAAAGGCCGCGCGGTACCCGCCTTCGACGTACTGATGCTGGGCGTCGGCCCCGACGGCCACGTGGCCTCCCTCTTCCCCGGCTACCCCCAACTGGAGGTCACGGACGTCTCCGCCGTAGCCGTCCACGACTCCCCCAAGCCCCCGCCCACCCGGATCTCCCTCACAGTCCCAGCGCTCAACCGCTCCCGCGAGGTCTGGTTCGTGGTCTCCGGCGAGGACAAAGCCTCCGCCGTAGCCGAGGCTCTCACCGAATCCAGCACCCTCCCCGCCTCAGCCCCCAAAGGCCGCAACCGAACCCTCTGGCTCCTCGACAACGACGCCGCCTCCCAAATCCAGTAGCCCTCTTTGATGGGGTTGCGGGGACGCGTCGGGAATTGTCGTTGGGCGGTGGCAGGATGCTTGGCATGACGGGATTTCGCGAGCTGCATGAGGCGGCGACCGGGTTTGTGATGCCTAATGCCTGGGATGCGGGCAGTGCGGTTCTGCTTGCTGCGGCTGGGTTTTCGGCGATCGCGACGACCAGTGCGGGGATCGCGTTCTCGCTGGCCAAGGGTGATCACACGCTGCCCGACGGAGCACCAGGCGTGTCCCGGGAGGACATGTTCGAGCGGATCCAGCAGATCGCCGCGGCGGTCGCCGTACCGGTGAGTGGGGACCTCGAGGATGGGTACGGCGCTGCGCCCGAGCGGGTTGCCGAGACCATCACGCTGGCTCGTGAGGCCGGTTTGGCCGGGGGCAACATCGAGGACTACGACGGCCACGAGCTGTACGACGTGGAGCTGGCCGTCGACCGGATTGCCGCAGCTCGGGAGGCGGCCGGTGCCGACTTCGTCCTGACCGCCCGCACCGACGGGCAGCTCCTCAAGGCCCCTACCTCGCTCACCGACTCCATCGACCGAGCCAACCGCTTCCGCGCAGCCGGCGCCGACTGTCTTTACGTGCCCGGTGTGAACGACCTCGACAGCATCAGCACCATCGTCCGCGAGGTCGACGGCCCGGTGAACGTGGTGATCGGCCTCGGCTCGTCGACGCTGACTGTGTCCGCGCTGCTCGACCTCGGCGTGCAGCGGATCAGCCTCGGTGGCAGCATCGCCCGCGCTGCCCTCGGCTTCATCCGCCGCAGCGCCGAGGAGCTCGCCACCCAAGGCACCATCACGTTCGCCAAGGACCAGATCCCCCAAGCCGAGCTCAACGAACTCTTCGCCCGTTCACGAGACCTGCGGACGGATCCAGCGAGCTGACAGTACGGCGAGTCCGCCGTGCACCAGCGCGATGACGAGCACCGTGAGGTGCAGGCCGAGGACGAAGGCTGCCTTCGCTTCGGTGACCGAGATGCCTGCCTGCACGGTCTCGGTCAGCGTGTTCGCAACACCGGGACCCTGCAGGCGGAAGACGGCTGCCGCAAGTGAGCCGAGCAGCGCGATGCCGAGCGCGTTCCCGAGTTCGTTGCTGGTCTCGGCGATCGCGGCCGCCGAGCCTCCACGCTCGGCGGGGACCGCGGCCACCGCGGTGTCGGCAACCACGCTGAAGGAGATTCCGTAGCCGATTCCGGCGATCACGGTCGAGGCGACGTACCAGCCGATGCCGCCGTCCGCATCGAGGAACAGCAGCAGGAGCAGGCCGACCGCGACAAACCCATGGCACGCGACGAGCGCCGACCGGATGCCGATCCGCGCCACCACGGCCGGGGTGATGATGCAGGTGATGGTCAGCACGACAGCACCCGGTACGGCGAGCAGCGCGGCCTGCCGGACCGGCAGCCCGAGGACCGATTGCAGGTGGATGCCTGCCAGGTAGGCCGTTGCGGACCACGCCGCCAGCGGAACCAACCCGGTGACGATCGCGAGGCTGAAGACCCGATCGCGGAACAGCGTCACGTCGATCAGCGGATACTCCAGCCGCCGCTGACGTCGTACGAACCACGTCAGCGTCAGGAGCCCCGCCGTACCGAGAAAAGCCGGCGTCACAGCGAACCCACCCGCGGCGATCCGCTTCACGGCGTACACGGTCAGCAGCAGGCCGACGGCGGAGGTGAGCACACTCAGTTCGTCGACCGTCCCGGGCCGGACCGCGCGCACCTCCCGCAGCAGGAACGGCGCGAGTCCCAGGAACACCGCGACGACCGGCAGATTGATCAAGAAGACCGAGCCCCACCAGAAGCGATCCAGCAACTGTCCGGCCACGACCGGTCCGATCGCGAACCCCGCGGCGAAGGCGGCCGCGAAGATGCCGATCGCCCGCGACCGCTGGCGAGCGTCGGGGAACAGCTCGCTCAGCACAGCAAGGGCCGACGGCAGCAAGGTCGCCCCCGCGATACCCATCAGTGCCCGCAGCACGATCAGCTGCTCCGGCGTCTGCGCGAGCGCTGCGCCGGCCGAGCTCACCCCGAAGAGTGCAGCACCGGCCATCAGGAGTTTCAGCCGGCCGTACCGGTCGCCGATGCTGCCGAAGGCAACCAGTAGCGAACCGACCGCGAACCCGTACACGTCCAGGATCCACAGCGATTGGTCGGCGGTCGGCCGCAGCTGCGTGGTCAGTTCCGGCATCACCAGGAAGAGGACCGAGCCGTCCATCGCGACCAGGAGCACCGGCGCGAGGATCACCACCAGGCCGAGCCAAGGCCGGCGTACGGGCGTTGCGTTCATGTTCATGCTGTGCAACGCTGCCGCGCCCCCTGGTCGGCAACCAGCCCGGCTCGTGGGTATCCACGACAGGTGCACCCAGCGCCGCGTCCGGCCGCCTACGATCGAAGGATGGAACTCGAGGGACTCGGCACGTTCTTGCGGAACCGGCGGGCGCGGATCACCCCGGCCGAGGTCGGCATGCCGCAGTACGGGCAGCGTCGGGTTCCCGGCCTGCGGCGGGAGGAGCTCGCCCAGCTGGCCGGTGTCAGCCCGGGCTACTACACGCGACTCGAGCAGGGACAGGCTGGTACGGCGTCCAAACAGGTCCTGGACGCACTGTCCCAGGTGCTGCAACTCGACCCGGCCGAGACCGCCCACCTGCACAACCTCGCCCAACGACCAGCCACCACACGTCTCGTCCGCACCCGACCCGAGCGGCCGCACCCCCGGGTCCTCGCCCTGCTCGCCTCCCTCCAGGAATCAACCCCGGCCCTGGTGCTCGGCCGCCGCGGCGACGTCCTGGCCTGGAACCGCATGGGCCACGCCCTGTTCGCCGGGCACTACCCGTACGACGCTCCCGCCGACCCGCGCCGCCGCCCGTCGATCCCCCGCATGTACTTCCTCGACCCACTCAGCCGCGACCTCTACCGCAACTGGGCCGAGAACGCCCGCATCCACGCCGCCTACCTGCGCCTCACCGCCGGCCGCTACCCCACCGACGCCCACCTGGCCGAACTGATCGGCGAACTGGCCATCGGCAGCAACGACTTCGCCAGGATCTGGGCCGACGGCGAGGTCGCCGACTGCACGGTCGGCACCATGCACCTGCAACACCCGACAGTCGGCGCACTCGACGTCGACTACCAGGTGTGGCTCCAGCCCGACAGCCCAGGACACCGCCTGGAGGTCTACACCCCAGGCGATGCCGCGTCGGCTGATGCGCTCCGGCTGCTGAGCTCGGTCTAGGAAGCCCGCCGGCGGGTTAGTCGTCGTACGTGATGTGGAGGCTGGAGCTGTAGGCGGTGGGCATGCCGGGTGGGGCGCCCATGGGGATGCTGGTTGGGGCGACGCTTGGCTCGGGGTAGTCGTGTGAGCCGGCGGGGTCGTCGGAGGTGGCGCCGAGGAGGCGGCGGGTGAGGGCGTCTCGGGAGGAAAGGAGTTCGTCGGCTGCGGTGCGGATGTGGTCGGGGCCGGGGGTGGTGCCGGCTTGGGCGGCCAGGAGGACCGTGCGGCGGACGAGTTCCTTCATGAAGGAGGCGGTGGTGCCTTCGGTGCGGGCGACCACTTCATCGACGATCTCGGTGGACAGGTCGAGAGCGGGACCGTAGAGGCGGAGCAGGCGGGCGCGGCCGTCGGTGTCCGGGAGCGGGACCTCGACGGCCATGTCGACGCGGCCGGGGCGCTGGGCCAGGGCCGGTTCGAGGAGGTCGGCGCGGTTGGTGGTGAGGAGGAAGGCGACGTCGGCGTCCTGGGCCAGGCCGTCCATCTCGTTGAGTACCTGGAACAGGAGCGGGTTCTCCATGCCGCGGGAGTAGTCGCGGGCCTCGGCGACCAGGTCGCAGTCCTCCAGTACGACGAGCGCCGGCTGCAGCATTCGCGCCAGCGCACAGGCCTGCGAGATGAAGTGGATGCTCGTCCCGGCGAGCAGCACCACCGTGAATTCGGGCAGACGGGACAGCAGATAGCGCACGGTGTGCGTCTTACCGGTGCCTGGAGGGCCGTAGAGCAGTACGCCGCGGCGCAGGTGCTGACCAGCCGCCAGCAGGGTCTCGCGGTGGTCCGCGATCCCGACCACCTCACGCTCGACGCGCTCCAGGACGCCATCCGGCATCACCACGTCGTCGCGGGTGATCCCCGGCCGCGGGTGCAGCCGGAACGGTCCGAGGCCCTGCCCGAACTCGCTGCCCTCGAACGAGACCACCTTGCCGCGGAAGACGTTGTGCGTGCGGATCAGCTCGGGCAGTGCGCTCAGGAACCGGTCCCCCGCACCGTCGCCGATGGTCAGGACCTCGAGGTCCACGGTCGATCGCCCGTACTGCGGGTTCGGGGCGCGGAACAGGGCGACGTACCGGTCGTCGCCCTGGACGCCGAGGTAGAAGCCGAAGGCGACGCAGTCCATCTCCTCGTCGATGTCGACCGGGACGCGGACGTAGTCGACGGCACCGATCCCGAAGCGGTCGTAGCGGGCCTGCTCAAGGACCTCGCCGAGCGAGTAGTGGCCGCGGTTCGAACCGGCCAGGCCGACCACCTCGAAGGAGTCGAACCACGCCTCGATCGCCCGCTGCACGTTCGGCAGGTCGTACGGCGCGAAGCTCGACGAGACGACCGGCACCTGCTCGGGTTCGGCCCCCAGGTGCTCCATCAGCTTGTCCCGCAGACCGGGCCGGTTGCTCGCGGGCCCGTTGTGGTTCTGCATCCGCTCCAGGAACCCGGTGAACAGGCGTGCGAACTCGTCGATCTCGTGCTCGTCCGGCATTGCGGCCGTCCCTCCCACTGTCCGTCCACCGACCCGATCCGGAGGGTCCTCCGAAACGCCGGATAGGATCTCTACCATGACAGATTCCGAGTCCACCGACCGTCCGTACGGCGCCTACCCCGTCCGGATCGGTTTCCAGATTCAGCCGCAGCACGCCGAGTACGCCGACATCCGGCGTACCGTCGCCCAGGCGGAGGAGATCGGCGTCGACATCGCCTTCAACTGGGACCATTTCTACCCGCTGTCCGGGGAGCCGGACGGCCTGCACTTCGAGTGCTGGACCATGCTGGCCGCGTGGGCCGAGGCGACCGAACGGGTCGAGATCGGCGCCCTGGTCACCTGCAACTCCTACCGCAACGCCGACCTGCTGGCCGATATGGCCCGCACCGTCGACCACATCAGCGAGGGCCGGCTCATCCTCGGTATCGGCTCGGGCTGGTTCGAGCGGGACTACGACGAGTACGGCTACGAGTTCGGTACGGCGGGCGGCCGCCTGAACGCCCTCGGTGAGGCGCTGCCGCGGATCGAGGCCCGCTGGGCCAAGCTGAACCCGAAGCCGACCCGCGACATCCCGGTCCTGATCGGTGGCGGCGGCGAGAAGAAGACGCTCAAGCTGGTCGCCCAGCACGCCAACATCTGGCACGGCTTCGGTGACGCCGAGACGATCGCGCACAAGCACGCCGTACTGGACGAGCACTGCAAGACGATCGGCCGCGACCCGGGTGAGATCGAGCGCTCGACCGCGGTCGGCGACAAGTCGCCGGAGGAGGTCGGCAAGGGCTTGCTCGACGTCGGCACCCGGCTGTTCACGGTCTCGGCCTCCGGCCCGGACTACGACACCGGCCTGCTCCGCGACTGGGTCGCGTGGCGGGACGAGGTCAACGGCAAGTAGCCCCGGCGCAACGGCGGCGGTCGGCCGGATAGGATTTCCCGCATGGTTTCGAAGTACGAGCGTGGTTCCGTCCGGCCGATCACCCGCTGGGGCACTGACGTGATGCACCACGTCAACCAGCCGGTGACCGACTTCGGTCCCGAGCTGCAGACGCTGGTGGCCGACATGTTCTCGACGATGGATGCGGCCGAGGGCGTCGGCCTGGCCGCCAACCAGGTCGGGGTCGACCTGCAGCTGTTCATCTTCGACTGCCCCGACAAGGACGGGAACCGGGTCGAGGGTGTCGTCTGCAACCCGGTCATCGAGCTCCCCGAGGGCAAGGACCGCCGCCTCGACGAGGGTGACGAGGGCTGCCTGTCACTGCCCGGTGCCTTCACCAAGTGCGCCCGCCCGGACTTCGCGAAGGTGACCGGCGTCGACGAGCACGGTGAGCCCGTGTCGTACGAGGGCACCGGTCTGCTCGCCCGCTGCCTGCAGCACGAGACCGACCACACCCAGGGCACGGTCTTCGGCGACCGGCTCTCCCGCAAGTACCGCAAGCGCCTGTTCAACGAGGCCGAGGAGCTCGCGCCTGACTACCCCGAGGACTGGCCCATCTCTCCGATGGTCGTCCACGAGGACGAAGAGGTCTCCGCCAACTAAGGCACTACCAGCGGGCCTGCTCCAAGTCCGCCAGGATCGCCTTGACCGTGTACTCCGGGGTCTGACCGGTGGTGTCCAGCCACAGGCCCCGGCGCGGAATCTCCTCCAGACCCACCTGCAACGCCCGTACGCCGTCGGCCAGCGAGCCGTCGTCCTGCCAGTCCCGGTAGGAGTTGTTGCCGCCGCGTCCGAGCTCTCGCTCGACGATCGACTCGACCGTCGGTGTGAGGACGACGAGATACGGGTCGACAGCGCGCAGCCGGTCGAACCAGCGCTCGACATGCTCGCCGAGCACGATGTCGCTGGCCACGAAGTCGAACCCGTTGTCCGCGTAGTGCTGGGCCACGAGTGTGGTCGCGGCGTACCGGAGCTCCAGCTGGCGTACTGCCTCCGCGGTCGGGTTCGGCGTCATCACCTCGGCGCCTGCGACCACACCGCGGTAGAACACGTCTCCGTCCAGCGTCGCGGCCGGCGGGCCGAGCCGAGCGGCCAGGAGCGGTGCGACGGTGGACTTCCCCGACGCTTGTAATCCGGTGACGAGAACGACCTTCGGCATGGCGACATCAGATCATGCGGAAGGCCTCGGCCGTCATCGAATAAACGGTGGCGTTGAAGGACTCGCCGTCGAACTCGAGGTCGGTGGTGCGGTCGAACGTCATCCCGAGGCGGCGCATCACGGCGATGCTGCGCTCGTTCGGCGTGTCGGTGACCGAGTTGATGCGGGGCAGGTGCAGCTCGGTGAAGCCGTAGGCGAGCCAGTGCGCGGCGGCTTCGGTGGCGTAGCCGTGCCCCCAGTACTGGCGGTCCAGTCGCCAGCCGACCTCGAGCGTGTCGGGGAACCACTGCTCGCGAGACAGCCCGCCCGCGCCCAGAAACGCGCCGTCGGCGGCACGTTCGATGGCCAGGAACCCGAAGCGTTCGGTCTTCCACTGCTGGTTGATCCCGGCCGCTTCCCGGTCCGATTCGGCCCGGGTCAGCGGCCCGCCGATGTAGCGCATCACCTCGGGGTCGCTGTTCAGCGCGGCCCAGGCGTCCAGGTCGGTGTCCTGAAACGGCCGCAGGATCAGGCGTTCAGTCGTACGCATCGTCTCCCCCTGTCGATAAACTGCAACGATGAACGGGCCGGGGGAATCAACGCAGAGGCGTCCTGTCACGCTGGACGACGTCGCGCGCGCCGCCGGGGTCTCCCAGCCGACCGCATCGCGGGTGCTGAACGGCAGTTCCCGCCGGGTCGCTCCAAGTTATCGCGAGCGGGTGCTGAGCGCTGCCCAGGAGCTCGGCTACACGCCGAATCTGCCCGCACAGGCAATGGCCCGCGGCACGTCGCGCACGATGGCGCTGGTGATCAGCCTGATCTCCGACCCGTACTTCTCCGCGATGGCCGCGGAGATCATGAAGCAGGCCGAGGCGGTCGGGCTGCACGTCTCGATCGCGGTCACCGAGCGGCAGGCCGAGCGTGAGCTCGACCTGATCCGCGAGCTGCGCGGCCAGCAGCCACGCGCGATCATCCTGGCCGGCACCGGGTACGTCGATCCGCCGTCGGAGCAGGCGCTGATCGACGAACTGCAGCGGTACGAGGCGACCGGTGGCCGGGTCGTCCTGATCAGCCGGTCCGACCTGCCGTTCGAGACCGTCGACTTCGACAACCACGAGGGTTCTCGGCAGCTCGCTCGTGAGCTGGCCACCCTCGGCTACCGGAACTGCCTGGTCCTCGGGAGTGCCACTCCCCTGCTGTCGATGCAGCAGCGGGTCGAGGGTTTCGTGGCCGGCCTGACCGAGTCGGGCGGCACCAACGTCCAGGTGCACCAGCCCGGGTTCAGCTGGGCCGGCGCCCGCGAGTTCGTACTCGGGCTCAGCGATGCCGAGGCCGCCCAGCTCGATCTGGTGTTCGCGGTGACCGACGACATGGCGCTCGGGGCCCTGGCCGGACTGCGCGAGCGGGGTCTGCGCGTGCCCGAGGACATCGGCGTGGCCGGATTCGACGACATCAGCACGCTGCGCGACGTCGTACCGAAGCTGACCACCGTCCATGTCGCTCTGAACGCCGTCGCCCAGGAAGCCGTGTACCGCGCCACCACCACCGACGAGGTGCTGACCCGGCGTACTGTGCCCGCCTATCCAGTCATCCGCGACAGCACCCCGGTCATAGCTCCCACCACGTGAGGTGCGCCTGCGCTGAGGCGATCGGCTCGACGAGTTCCCACACCTCGACGAACTGACCGTCGGTGATGCGCAGAATGTCGACGACGACGATGCCCGGCTTGCCATCGGGCAGGCGCCGGCGGGTGTGGATGACGACGTAGTCGCCGTCGGAGAAGAGGTGCAGGATCTCGACCTGCATCCCTTCGAGCGAGAGCAGGGACTGGGAGATGTCGGCCAGCCACTCGCTCTTGTTCCGGATGAGGCCTTCCGGGCGATAGTGGCGGAAGTCCTCGCTCAGCAAGTGTTCCACGGCGCCGACGCCGCCGTCGCCGATGAGTTGGGCCATCGTCTGCTGTACGAGTTGCTCGTTCTCGGTTGTCATGCCGGGAAGTGTTGTCAGGAACGGCTGTCGTTGTCGATGACATCGCATTTCATCGACAGGCGGCCGGATCCGGGTAGGCTCGTTGACCATGGCAACGGTCGGCGAACTCCTTCGGCAGTGGCGGCACCGGAGGCAGCTCAGCCAGCTCGATCTGTCGATCGCCGCTGACGTCTCGGCCCGCCACGTCAGCCTGGTCGAGACCGGGAAGTCGCAACCGAGTGCGGAGATGGTGCTGCGGCTCGCCGAACAACTCGACGTACCGCTGCGGGAGCGCAACGCTCTCCTGCTCGCAGCCGGCTTCGCACCTCGGTACGCCGAAAGTTCGCTCGACAGTACGGCGTTGTCGATGGCGCGGGCCGCGGTCGAGCGGGTGCTGCGGGCGCACGAGCCCTATCCCGCCATCGCCTTCGACCGGCACTGGGACGTCGTACGGACGAATCGTGCCGTCGATCCGTTCCTGACCGGCGTCGCGCCGGAGCTGCTGCAACCGATGAACCTGATCCGGCTCGGCCTCGACCCACGCGGGCTCGCACCCCTGGTCGTCAATCTCGGCGACGTCCGTTCCGTCTTCCGCGCCCGGGTACGGCGGCAACTGGCCGCCGCACCCAATCCCCGGCTCACCGCGCTGTACGCCGAACTGCTGGCTGACGGTGACACCGGCGAACCGGTCGAGGCCGAGGTCGTGATCCCGATGATCATCCGGTTCGACGGTGCCGAGTTGCGGATCTTCTCGACGATCACGACCTTCGGCACGCCGCTCGACATCACCCTCGCCGACCTCGCCGTCGAGTCCTATTACCCGGCGGACGCGGAGACAGCGGCGTACTTCGAGCGCTAGAAATTTCCGGGGTACTTGTCGAAATGGACCGAGCGGCTTCGTAGCCAGGGTGAGGGACCGGCAACGGGCCGTCCCACTCGATCACCGGAGGTCACGATGACCAGCACCGCCCCCACCACGAACCTCGCCCGATACCTGGGCCGGGAGCTCCTGGAGCCGCTCCACCTGGTCACCTACATGTCCGACGAGCCGAACCGGGCGATGGAGGCGATCGGCTTCGACTCCGCCAACTACTGGCCGCTGTACTTCGCCGGCCGGGCCGCGCCGCTGGGCCGGGTACCGGCCGCGGTCGTGGACGCCATCTTCTACAACTTCGCGCCCGGGATGGCCGACGAGTTCTACACCGGTGTCTGGGATATCACGACCCCTTCAGAGGCCCTGGCCGCGCGTGAGGCCGGCTGCGTCGCGGCCCTCCGGCGCATCCTCGGCCCGCTCGCCGACTCCCCGGCGATCGCTCGGGCCGCCGACCTCGCGCTCCGGCTGGCGCTGAGCGCCCCGGTCGAGGGACGACCCCTGTACGCCGGTCTCCGGTCGATCGCCGTACCGTCCGAACCACTGGCTCGGCTGTGGCACGCAGCCACACTGCTGCGGGAGCACCGGGGTGATGGTCACAACGCGGCGTTGGTTGCCGCCGGCATCGATGGTCAGGAGGCGCATGTGTTCGCCGCGCTGGACGGTGGGATGAAGCCGCGCGAGTACGGCCGGCTCGACCCGCTGACGGATGCCGAACTGGAGACCGTCGTCTCGCGTCTCCGGGACCGTGGCTTGGTCGACTCCAGCGATGGCTTCACAGCGGCCGGTCGGGAGCTCAAGGACCGCATCGAGGCGCAGACCGACGCTGCGGCCGCTCCTGCCTATGCCAGCCTCACGTCTGAGGAACGCGACCAACTCATCGCCGACCTCCAGCCTCTGGCAGCGCGGATCGACTCCGTCGGCTACTGAGGGCGCGTCGCGTAGAACGTGACCGCCGCCGAACTGGCGACGTTCAGCGAGTCCACTCCCCCGGCCATCGGAATCTTCACCGTCAGATCGGCCTGCTCGAGAACATGCGGCTTCAGCCCATGCCCCTCGGTCCCGAAGATCAGCGCCAGCCGCTCGTCGTTGCGCACCGCCAACTCGTCCAGCGTGATGGACTCGTCGGTGAGCGCCAGCGCGGCCGACACGAACCCCCGCTCTCTGAGGACAGCCAAAGCCCCCGGCCAGCTGTCGAGCCGGGTCCACGGCACCTGGAACACCGTCCCCATCGACACCTTGATCGACCGGCGATACAACGGGTCCGCGCAGGTCGGCGTGACGAGCACCAGGTCGACCCCCATCGCAGCCGCGGCCCGGAACCCGGCTCCCACGTTCGTGTGATCCACAATGTCGTCGAAGATCGCGATCCGCCGTACGGCCGGGGTCAGCAGCTCCTCGAGCGGAGCGGCCGCCGTACGCCGGTAGGACCCGAGCGCACCCCGGTGCACATGAAACCCGGTGACCTGCTCGGCCAGCTCCTCCGACACCACATAAACGGGCGTCTCCGGCCAAAGCTTCAGCACATCGGCGAGCGAATCCAGCCACCGCGGCGCCAGCAAGAACGACCGCGGTACGAACCCACCCTCAGCCGCCCGCCGGATGACTTTGTCGCCCTCGGCAATGAACAGCCCGTGCTCCTCCTCCAGCAACCGCCGAAGTGTCACCTCCCGCAACCGCACATAATCCGCCAACCGCGGATCCCCAGCATCAGTAACCTCAACCAACCGGCTCACGACGCACCCATCACTTCACGGGGTAACGTGGTGGGTGGCCGGCGGCGGACCGACTGGCTGGGGGCCCGCTCACCGGGTTGTGTCCTCGGCTCGGGCGGACTCGCCTACCTCGACGACGTTGCCGATGACAACAATTGCCGGGGCGCCGACTCCCTCCGCACGCATCGCTTCGGCGATTCCGGCGAGCGTGGAGGTGACGCGGTGCTGGCTCGGAAGGGTGCCGTCGGCAACGGCTGCGGCAGGAGTGGCGGCGGGGCGGCCGGCCGCGATCAGACGCTCGGTGATCGCGGGAAGGTTCTCCACCGCCATCAGCAGGACGAGAGTGCCGGACAGCTGCGCAAGTGCATCCCAGTTGACCAGCGACTCCGGGTGCGACGGCGGGAGGTGACCGGAGACGACGGTGAACTCGTGCGTGACACCGCGGTGCGTGACCGGGATCCCGGCCACCGCCGGCACCGAGATGGAGCTGGTGATCCCCGGTACGACGGTCCACGGGACACCGGCTTCGGCACAGGCCAGCGCTTCTTCGAAACCGCGGCCGAAGACATAAGGATCACCGCCCTTGAGCCGTACGACGACCTTTCCTTCGCGACCGCGCTCGACCAGGATCCGGTTGATCTCCTCCTGCTGAGCAGCCCGTCCGCGCGGGAGCTTCGCCGCGTCGAACAGCTCGACATCAGGCGACAACTCGTCCAGCAACTGTTGCGGAGCGAGCCGATCGGCGACGACCACGTCTGCCTCGGCGAGCAACCGGCGGCCTCGCACGGTGATCAGGTCCGGGTCGCCCGGTCCCCCACCGACCAGGTACACGCCAGGCCGCTTGCCCGCCGTGTCCCGGGCAGCCAGCTCGCCGGTCCGCAGGCCCTCGAGGATCGCGTCGCGGACCGCAGCCGAACGGCGGTGGTCGCCCCCACCGAGAACCCCGATCGTGACGTTGTCGTGCTGACCCGACGCCGGGGTCCACGCGGTTGCACGGGAGCGGTCGTCCGAACGGACGCAGAAGATCCGGCGTTCCTCGGCCTCGCGGGACACCTCGTCGTTCACAGCCACGTCGTCGGTGGCAACGACGACGTACCAGGCGTTCTCGAGGTCGCCGGACGTGTAGCCGCGCTCGATCCAGGTCAGCGACGGGTTCGCCAGGAGACCCTCGATGGTCGGGGTGATCGACGGGGAGATCAGATCGATGACTGCGCCGGATTCGAGCAGTCGCGGCAGGCGGCGCTGAGCGACGCCGCCACCCCCGACCACGACGACGCGGCGTCCGGTGAGGACGAGGCCGGAGAGGTATTGGTCGGTCACGAGTCGATCCCGGCGGACTCGAAGGTCGCCATCTCGCCGAGGGCGCGGACGGCACAGGCCAGGATCGGGTACGCGAGCACTGCACCCGTCCCTTCACCGAGTCGCAGATCCAGATCGACCAGCGGAACCAGCCCGAGCGTCTTCAGCGCAACCGCGTGACCCGGCTCCGCCGAGCGGTGACCGGCGACGCAGTACTCGATCGAGTGCGGCTGCAACGCCTGCGCGACAAGGGCCGCCGCGCCGGCGATGACCCCGTCGAGGATGACCGGAACCCGGTTGGCCGCACCGCCGAGGATGTATCCGGCGAGCGCGGCGTGCTCGAGGCCGCCGTACGCCTGGAGTGCGCCGAGCGGATCCGAGGCCGGTACGGCGTGTTTGCCGAGGGCGGACTGCACGATCGCCGTCTTGTGCGCGAGGGTCGCGTCGTCGATACCGGTCCCGCGACCGGTCACCACCGCGGCGGTCGAACCGGTGAAGGTGGCAATCAGGGCCGCCGAGGCGGTCGTGTTCGCGATGCCCATGTCACCGGTCAGCAGGCAGCGGTACCCGTCCTTGACCAGGGTGTCCGCGAGGTCGAACCCGACCGCGATCGCCGCCCGCACCTCGTCGTTCGTGAGGGCTGCTTCGACCGACAGATCACGCGTACCCGGGCGGACCTTGGCGTGGACGATGTCGAGCTCCTCCACCGGCGTGGCCACGCCGACGTCGACGACCCGGACGTCCACCCGGTTGTTGGCGGCGAACGCATTCACCGCGGCGCCACCGGCGGCGAAGTTCGCCAGCATCCCAGCGGTCACCTCCTGCGGCCACGGCGAAACCCCCTGCGCGTGGACGCCGTGATCGGCCGCGAACACGGTCACCACGGCCGGCATCGGCACCTCCGGCGGGCAGACCCCGGTCATCCCCGCCACCCGCACGGAGAGATCCTCCAGCACGCCCAACGCGCCCGGCGGCTTCGTGAGCTGCCCTTGACGCTCCGCAGCCGCCCGCATCGCCACCTCGTCCGCGGGCGCAATCCGCGCCAGGTACTCCTCCACCGCATTCCCTCCATTGTTCGATGCCCACTCGTGCACCGATCTTCGCATCCTCGGGCGGGTCCCCTCGGACGGCATGCGATCCGATGGACAGTAATGTCGGATTCACCACACGTCGCAGATCGCGGAGGACCCCAGATGTCGCTCGACCGTCCCGTCACACCGGACCCGTACAAGCTGCTTCCCGAGGTCGGCAGCTTCACCCTCACCAGCACCGACGTGACGGAGGGTGAACAACTCCCCGACGCCCAGGTCTTTGCCGCCGGCAACACGTCGCCCCAGCTGAGCTGGTCCGGCTTCCCCGCCGAGACCAAGGGCTTCGTCGTCACCTGCTTCGACCCCGACGCCCCCATCGTCTCCGGCTTCTGGCACTGGGTCCTGGTCAACCTCCCCGCCGACGTCACCTCCCTGGAGACCGGCGCCGGCACCACCGACCGCCTCCCCAACGGCGCCTTCCACGTCCGCAACGACTTCGGCACCAAGAACTACGGCGGCGCCGCACCCCCCGCCGGCGACCAGAACCACCGCTACTACTTCGTAGTCCACGCCCTCGACGTAGAAGCCCTCGACGTGGACGACGAGGCCACCCCCGCCGTCGTCTCCTTCAACCTCGCCTTCCACACCCTCGCCCGAGCCATCCTCACCCCCACCTACCAAACCGCCGAGTAGCCGTACACAAGAACGGGTAGTGGTACCCGCTTCCGCCCACCCCTGGCTCCCCTGCCCTGGCCGCCCAGCCAGCAGCCCACCACTACCCGTCCCTCTGTACGCCGCCCCCATCTGCAGACCGACAGGACGTATACGCCCGCCGCCCGGACCCCGCACGCCCACAGCTCCCCCGGAACACCTTCTGCGGCGACACACCTCCTGTCGCTCGGCAGATCAACGCCCGCCGTCCCCCGAGGGCAATCCAGAGCGAGTGACGCCCCCGCCCCCGCCCCCCGCGTCCACCCGTGGCACAGCCGTCGAACAGCCAGGTCGCGCCCACCCCGCCCCCACGCTCACCGCCGTACCCGACCGTCGCCCCCATTTGCCTGGCTAGGCAGCCACGTTGGGGGTTCCGCACCGTGGTTATGAGTACATAACCCCCAATTTCCCTACCTAGCCACCGAAATGCGAGCAGAGACGGCCGAATCTCCGACACCAACCAACTGCGACTGCGAGGGCGGGCCCACGCGTGAACGCCGCCGGCGACCGGCGGCAGGTAGGTGGGTGCCGGCGGGTGGCGGGTGGCGGGTCCCGGCGGTTGGTGGGTGACGGGGGTGGGTGCCGGCGAGTGGCGGTTGGTGGGTGCCGGTGGGTGGCGGGCGCTGGCGGCCCGCGACTGGCGCCACCATGCAGCCTCTGCCGGCCACTCCTCCCGACTGGAAGGACCGTCCAGCTGGCAATCGATATCCGACGACATGCTTCTTCCACTCGGCGACCTGCCGCACGGTGGGTTCAGTCGACGAAGGTCGCGCGGGCACAGGGGGTTCAGTCGGCGGGGAGGGGGCGTTTGCGGGGTGACAGGGGTATGGGTGTGGGTGGGTTTGGCGGGTTTGGAGCGGGGATGGGCGGGGGCCAGTGGGGGGATGTGTGCTGTTGGTCGGGGTTAGAAGGTTTGTTCGATCCAGGTGACGGCGGCGTTGACGGTGGCTTGGGCGTTGAAGAGGTGGGTGGGGGCTGGGCCGACCTTGGCTTGGTGGGCGGCTCCGGCTTGGACGGCTTGGGTGGCTAGTTCGGCGATGGGGCGGTCGATGCCTTGGGCGTCGTATGGGAGTGCGCCGTAGAAGGTGTCGAGGGTGCGGTAGGTGCGCCATTCGGTGCCGGTGGGGGTGCGGACTGGCATGCGGTAGGTGTGGTGGCGCTTGTTCGGTACGGCGGCGATGGCTTCGGCGTGGTGGCAGAGGGTGAGGGTGTTGAGCGGGGCGCCTAGGAGGAGGACTTGGCCGTTCAGGTCTACTAGGCGGCCTAGTGGGCCGGCGGGGCCCCAGGGGTCGTCGGTGTCTGGCAGGAGGTCGGGTGCTTGGGGGCCTACCGCGGTGAAGCTGACTTCGGGGTGGGTGCTGCGGTGGGCGCCGGGCCAGGTGCGGAGGCGTTCGGGGAAGCGGCCGAAATCGCGACGGGCGGAGGAGACCGCGGGATCGAAGGCCGGCATCTCGTCGTACGCACGTTGCCAGGCCTCCGGCCAGAACTGCACGTGATACGGACTGTCGTCCCACCCGCAGAACGCGAGCAGGGTTCCCTCAGGGCCGACTGCGTCCTGGAGGGCGTGTACGACGGTGTCGATGCCGCCGACGACCCAGCCGAGGGCCGACAACCGCACGTGCACCATCAGTAGGTCGCCAGTCGTGACCCCGACCTGTCGCAGCTGTTCGGTGATCGCGGGCCGGGTCAGCGGACGGAAGTCCGGATCGGCCAGCATCGCCGCCGTAGGAAACGCCATGCCCGTCATTGTGTCGGCAAGGACATGGAGTAGGGAGCGAATTTCGGTCGGCCGGACCACGGCTGAGCGTGGCGGCGGAGCCGACGGCCGACTACTACGTGTCGTTGGCGACGCGACCAGCCCGATCCGGCGCGCCGGCGGGGGCCTGGTGGACTCCCCCGCCGGCGCTGGACTGCTGAGCTGCGCCCGAGGCTCAGTCCTTGATGCCGGACTGGGTGACGCCTTGGATCAGGTAGCGCTGGAGGAAGGCGAAGATCAGGACCAGCGGCAGGATCGAGACGGCGACCGCCATGAAGAGTTCGTGGATGTTGACGGTTTGGGCGGTGATGAAGGTGGACATCGCGACTTGGATGGTCCACGAACTGGAGTCCTGGCCGATCACGAGAGGCCACAGGAAGGAGTTCCAGTTACCGATGAAGGTGATGGCGGCGATGGCGGCGAAGAAGGGCAGCGAGTTCGGGACGACGATCCGCCAGAAGACACCGAAATAGCCGGCGCCGTCGACGCGGGCTGCTTCTTCGAGCTCTTTCGGAAAATTCAGAAAATACTGCCGGAAGAGGAATGCGGCGAATCCACTGAAGAGCGTGGGGATGATGAGACCGCGCAGCGTGCTGACCCAGCCCAGCGAGGAGACCACGATGAAGCTGGGGATGAAGGTGACCGCGCCCGGGATCATCAGCGTCGCGACGATCGCGTAGAAGACCTTGTCGGCGTGCCGGTACGGGATCCGCGCCAGGCCGTAGCCGGCCATCGACGCGAGCAGGAGCTGGCCCGCCGTACCGAGGATGCCGACGACCGCGGAGTTGTACAAGGCCCGCGCGATCGGCACCTCGGTGTTGTTGAACAGTTCGCCGATGTTGCCCCACTGCAGGTCTTTCGGGAACAGCGTCCAGTCCGCCGCGGTGATGTCGGCCTCGGTCGACAGGGCGTTGCGCAGGATCAAGTAGAACGGCAGCAGGAACAGGACTACCGCGATGAACAGCGCGATCCAGCGCAGGCCGACCCCGACCCGCCCGAGCGGGCTGCGGGTGTAGCCGATCGGCTCCAGTGTGCCCGAGGTGCGTTCGGCGGTGGCCATCAGTCACCTGCCTTTCCGAAGCCGAAGACGCGTGTCTGCAACAGGGTGACGAGCATGATGATGACGGCGAGGATCAGCGCGCCGGCCGAACCGTGACCCAGGTCCTGGATCGAGCCGAGGGAGATGCTGTACAGGTAGACCAGCGGTGGTCTCGCGTAGTTGACGTTACCGACCAGGTTGTAGAACTCGTCGAACGCCTGGTACGCCGCGATCAGGTTCAGGATCAGCACCGAGACCGCTGTCGTCCGCAACTGCGGCAGCGTGATGTAGCGGAAGATCTGCCAGCCCGGCTTGGCGCCGTCCACATATGCCGCCTCGTACAGCGACGGGCTGATCCGCTGCAGACCGGCGATGAACAGGATCATGTAGAACCCGAGCTGGAGCCACAGCCGCACGGTGATGATCGGGATCCAGTACCACGGCGGATCCACGGTCGACAGCCAGGCGACGTTCTCGATCCCGAACCAGCCGAGCACGGTGTTGGCCAGGCCGAACCGGACCCCGTTGAAGATCGACAACTTCCAGATCAGCGACGCGACGACGTACGAGCAGGCGGTCGGCAGGAAGAACACCGAGCGGAAGAACGCCTTGGCGATCTTCACCTGGTTGACCAGCAGCGCCAGCGCCAGCGAGAGCACGAAGGTGAGCGGCACGATGAAGACCGCGAAGATCGTGAACGTGCCCAGGCTGGACAGGAAGTTCCGGTCGGTCAGCATGTCGACGTAGTTCTGCAGACCGACGAACTTCGACGGGGTGACCGTGTTGTAGGCCTCGAAGAAGCTGAGGACCAGGCTCCAGATGATCGGCAGGTACGAGAAGATCAGCAACCCGATCACGAACGGGCCGACGAACAGCCAGAACATCCGCGTGGTCCCGGCAATACCCTTCTGCCGCCGTCCCCGACCGCGCCGCGCACCAGGCGCGGCGGAGTCGGTACGGCGGACGTCGGTGCTGCTGCTCATCCGAACAGCCGCGACAACTCTGCGTTGACCGTCTTCTCCGCCTTCGTGATCTCCGCGGAGGGGTCAGCTCCCTTCTTGATCACGTTCGTCAGAAGGTCGGCGAAGGCCGTGCCCATCTTCGGGGTCCAGGACGGGTTGTCGGTGTGCCCGTAGTCCGTGGTCAGCTTGACCGTCTCGGCGGCGACACCGCTCTGCAGCTTGGCGGCCTTCGCGGCCAGGCTCTTGCGCGGCGGGATGTGGAAGCCGTAGTTCAGCGACCAGTCCTCCTGGAACTCGGCCTGGTCGATCCACAGCCACTTCACGAACTTCTTGGCCGCCTCGACGTTCGCGCTCTTGGCGGAGACGAACTGCGTCCAGCCGCCGGAGTACACGGCCGGCTTGCTCTGCGCGTCGAGCGCCGGGAACGCGAAGACACCGAGGTCGTCGCCGAGTGCCTTCTGCATCCCCGGGACCGCCCACATGCCGATCCACTGCATGGCGACCAGGCCCTGGTTGATGGCGCCCGGATCCCACCAGTCGGTCGGGGCGCCCAGCAGGACGGACTTGTCGGCGTACATCTGGTGCAGCTTGCCGATCGCGGTCGCTGCCCGGTCGTTGGCGAAGCCGGGCTTGTGGTCGTCGGTCAGGTAGGTACCACCGGACGACCACAGCGCGGGGCCGCCGAGGGCGTTGCCGCCGTCGTTACCGACGAAGATGCCCTTCACCTTGTTGGTGGTGAGCTCCTTGGCCGCGGCGATCAGGTCGTCGATCGTCTCCGGCGGCTTGATCCCGGCCTTGTCGAGCATCGACTTGCGGTAGTAGATCACCTGCGGGTCGACGATCATCCGGATGCCGTAGACCTTGCCGTCGATCGTGTTCGTGGCCAGGTCGCCCTCGGCGAAGTCGCTCTTCACGTCGGCGATGATGTCGTCCAGCGGCACCACCTGGTTGCTCTTCACCATGCCGATGTTCAGCTGGCTCTCGAAGACGTCCGGGCCCTTGCTGGAGAGCAGCCCCGAGGCGAGCTTGCTGGCGTAGTCGCCCGGCGTCCACTGCACCGCGACGTTCGCGTCGGTGTAGGCCTTGGCGTACTTGGCCGCCGCCTGCTGGGTGCCGGCCTCGCCGTACTGGTGGTACCACTGCGACAGATTGACCTTCGCACCGCCGCTACCACCGCCGGTCGACGGGCGGCCGGTATTGCCTCCGCAGGCCGCGGTGAACGCGGCGAGTGCGGCCAGGCCACCGGCCCGCTTGAGCAGATCCCGCCGGTTCAGACCAGCGTTCGGAACATGAGCAGGCATGAATTCCACCTTCCCGGGAGCAGCGCCGCAGGGGTTAGGGCGCCAGGAGTTCCGAGTTACTTAACAGCGTTAAGCATCTCCGATTTCGCACACGGTACAACTAAATCGAACATCGCAACAGTCTCCACCTGAGGACGTTACTCGGGTGAATCGTTGGAGATTCCCTGGCACCCTGACCCAAAAGCGCGCCCGGCGCAAGACCGGGCGCGCTGTTCTTTGTTCGATTGTGTGGAATGTTGCGCGGACGGTATCGAGCCGTGATCAGTTAAACGCTTTCCCAGCTCCAGCCATCCGGATCAACGACTCCGTCGGCGCAAAACGGTCGCCGTACTTCGCCGCCAGTTCCCGGGCCCTTTCGACGAACTCCGGTACGCCGTACGAGTTGACCGCTTGGAGCGCGCCCCCGAGCAGCGGCGGGAAGCCGATGCCGAAGATCGAGCCGATGTTGGCGTCCGCGACCGAGCGCAGGACCCCCTCGTCCAGGCAGCGCACCGTCTCCAGCGACATGATGAACGTGAACCGGTCCTGGAGGTCGGTGAGCGTGGCTTCCGACGTACCGGTGAAGTGCTCGCGCAGCCCCGGCCACAGGTGCTTCGGGCCGTCGGCGGGGTAGTCGTAGAAGCCCGCGCCGGCTGCCTTGCCGCGGCGGTCGAACTCGTTGACCATCCGATCGGTGACCGCCATCCCGGCGTGGTCGTCGAAGGCACCGGCGCTGCCGCCGGCTGCGCGGGCCGCGTCGCGGATCTTCTGCGGCAGCGTCAGCGTGACCTCGTCGAGCATCGCCAGCGGCGGTGCCGGGAAGCCGGCCAGCGAGGCGGCGCGCTCGATCATGACCGGGTCGACGCCCTCGCCGACCATCGCCGCGCCCTCCATCACGAGCGTGCCGAAGACCCGCGACGTGAAGAAGCCACGGCTGTCGTTGACCACGATCGGCGTTTTCTTGATCTGGCGGACGACGTCGTACGCCTTGGCGAGGGTCCGGTCCGACGTCTTCTCCCCCACGATCAGCTCGACCGCGGGCATCCGGTCGACCGGCGAGAAGAAGTGCATGCCGACGAAGTCGTCCGGCCGGTCGATGCCGTCGGCGAGCGAGGTGATCGGCAGCGTCGAGGTGTTCGAGCAGAGCAGTGCGTCGGGCTCGATCACCCCGGCGACCTCGGCGAAGACCTTCTGCTTGAGCTCTTCACTCTCGAAGACGGCCTCGATCACCAGGTCCGCCCCGGCCAGGTCGTTCGGGTCGGCGGTCGGCGTGATCCGGCTGAGGAACTCCTCGACCTGCGACGCCGTCTTCCGCCCTTTCTGCACCTGCTTCGCGAGCAGCTTCTCCGAGTACGCCTTGCCCTTCTCGGCCGCCTCCAGCGAGACGTCCTTGAGCACGACCTCCATCCCGGCCTTCGCGCACTCGTAGGCGATCCCGGCGCCCATCATGCCCGCGCCGAGGACGCCGACCTTACGAGCCTTGTACGCCGGTACGCCGGCCGGCCGTGATGCGCCGGCGTTGATCGCCTGCAGGTCGAAGAAGAACGCCTTGATCATGTTCTTCGCGACCTGCCCGGTCGCGAGCGACACGAAGTACCGCGACTCGATCCGGGACGCCGTGGCGAAGTCGACCTGCGCACCCTCGACCGCGGCACTCATGATCGCCCGCGGCGCCGGGTACGGCGCACCCTTCAGCTGCTTGCGCAGGTTCGCCGGGAAGGCCGGCAGGAACGCGGCCAGCTTCGGCGAGGACGGCGTACCGCCCGGGATCTTGTAGCCGTCGCGATCCCACGGCTGCTTGGCATCACCGTCGTACGACGCGATCCAGGCGCGGGCCGCGTCGAGCAGCTGATCGGCGGGCACCACCTCGTCGACGATCCCGACCGACTTGGCGTGCGCCGGCTTCATCCGCTGCCCCTGCAGCAGCACCTTCATCAGCGCATCCTGCAATCCGAGCATCCGGACCGTTCGCGTCACGCCGCCGCCACCGGGCAGCAGGCCGAGCGTCACCTCCGGTACGCCGATCTCGATGCGGTTGTCGTCGGCAACGATCCGGTGATGACAGGCGAGCGCGATCTCCAGCCCGCCGCCCAGCGCCGTACCGTTGATCGCGGCAACGACCGGGACGCCGAGCGTCTCCAGGACGCGGAGCTGGCGCTTGATCTCCTCGATCATGTCGAAGACCTGCTGCGCGTGCTCGGGCTGGATCTGCACCAGCAGCTCGAGGTTGCCTCCGGCGAAGAAGGTCGACTTGGCCGAGGTCACGATGACGCCCTTGATCAGCGCCTTCTCGGCCTCGAGCCGCTCGATCGTCGTACCCATCGCCGCGACGTACGCGTCGTTCATCGTGTTCGCGGACGCGTCCGGATCGTTCATCGTCAACGTGATGACGCCGGCGTCGTTCTTCCAGTCGATCATGCCGCAAGCCTCTCGATGATCGTCGCGACGCCCATGCCGCCGCCGACGCACAGGGTGGCCAGACCGTAGCGGAGCTCGCGGCGCTCCAGCTCGTCCAGCAGGGTTCCGATCTGCATCGCGCCGGTGGCACCGAGCGGGTGCCCGAGCGCGATCGCGCCGCCGTTCACGTTCACCTTCTCGTGCGGTACGCCGAGGTCGGCCATGAAGTGCAGGACGGCCGCCGCGAACGCCTCGTTCATCTCGTACAGGTCGATGTCGGACGCCTCAAGGCCGGCCTTGGCCAGTGCCTTGCGCGCGGCCGGAGCGGGACCGGTCAGCATGATGGTCGGATCCGCGCCACTGACTCCCACCGACACCACGCGACCGCGCGGGGCCTGGCCGAGCGCCTCCCCCGCCTTCGCACTGCCGACGGCCACCAGCGCGGCGCCGTCGACGATGCCGGACGAGTTCCCCGCGTGGTGCACGTGGTCGATCCGCTCGACCTTCACGTACTCCTCGAGAGCCACCGCGTCGAAACCGCCGTGCTCCCCGATCGCTGCGAACGACGCGGGCAGACCGGCCAGCGTCTCGACCGTCGTACCGGGCCGGACCAGCTCGTCGTGGTCGAGGATCCGCAGACCGTTGCGGTCGACCACCGGTACGACGGACCGCGCGAAGTACCCGTTCGCCCAGGCCTTCGCGGCCCGCGCGTGCGACTCGGCAGCGTAGGCGTCGACGTCCGTCCGCGAGAAGCCGTCCATGGTCGCGATCAGATCGGCGCTGATGCCCTGCGGGATGAAGCCGGTGGCCAGCGCGGTCTCCGGATCCATCGCCCAGGCACCGCCGTCCGAGCCCATCTTCACCCGCGACATCGACTCGACGCCGCCGGCCAGGATGAAGTCCTCCCAGCCGGAGCGGACCCGCTGCGCAGCCTGGTTGACCGCCTCCAGGCCGGAGGCGCAGAAGCGGTTGAGCTGGACGCCGCCGGTCGTGTTCGGGTAGCCAGCCATCAGTACGGCGGTCCGGGCGATATCCATCCCCTGGTCGCCGATCGGCGTCACGACGCCGAGCACCACGTCGTCGATGACGGCCGGGTCGAGCTGCGGGTTCCGGGCTCGGTACTCCGCCAGCAGCCCGGTGATCAGCTGGATCGGTTTCACCTCGTGCAGGGCGCCGGTCGGCTTGCCCTTACCGCGCGGCGTGCGGATCGCGTCGTACAGGAAGGCTTCACTCATGATGTTCCCGTCGGTCGAGTCGTCCCCCGCATTGTGACAGTGTTGGTGTCACGGTCGTCAAGAGGGCTCGCCTATGATCTCGGCCATGCCGGAATCTTCGGACGACGCAACGTTGACTGTCGATGAGCTGTCGGCCCGGGTCGGGATGACGGTCCGCACCCTGCGGTTCTACGCCGGGCGCGGCCTGATCCCGCCGCCGGTCCGGCGCGGCCGGGTCGGGTACTACGGCGCCGAGCACATCGCGCGGCTCGACCTTGTCCGCGAGCTGCAGGCGCACGGGTTCACGCTGTCCGCGATCGAGGGCTACCTGGAGCGGATCCCGGCCGACGCGACCCCGCAGGACATCGCGCTGCATCGCACGCTGCTCACCCCGTGGATGCGCGATCTGCCCGAAACCCTCGACCGAGCCGCGCTGGTACGACGTACCGGCCGCGAACTGAGCGATGACGACATCGTCGCCCTGGTCGCGCTCGGCGTGGTCGAGCCGACCCCGGACGAGGACGTCTTCCACGTCGCGACCGCCCACCTCGGGCTCGGCGCCGAACTGCTCGACCTCGATCTGCCGGTCGATGCGGTGCTCGCCGTCACCAAGGTCTTCTCCGAGCACGGCCGGGCGATCGCCGAGGAGCTGACCGAGGTGTTCCGGACCATGGTCTGGCCGCACTACCGCGATTCGGGCGGCGCTCCGGAGCACATCCAGCAGCTCGTCGAGCGGTTCAAACCGGTGACGATCCAAGGGCTCGTGATCGCCTACGAGCGCGCGGTCGGTGAGACCCAGCGGGAGACGATCCGCCGTACCCAGAGCAAACGCGCCAAGCGTGACCCCGAATGACAACCTGATCGGGCGGTCCCGCGTCGAGCTTGCGTGAAGAAGATTCTGACCGCTGCAGCCGCCCTCCTGCTCTCGGTGATTTGGTTGCCCTCAGCAACCGCATCCACCACGCACCGGGTCGGCATCGCCACCTATTCCTTGGGTGACTCGGTTTTCGAGCTCCCACCCGGTTCCGACGGCACGTCCGCGAAGGGCGAGCTCACCGCCGTCGTGCACTATCCGAAGGACCTGGCCAGGCACCGCTATCCCGTCGTACTGATCTCGCACGGGCTGTGGATCAGCTGTGCGGACAGACAGGCCTGGAAGGATCAGGACTGGGAGAAGCTCGACGCCTGGCCGTGCGCCGCGGGTACGCCGGAGATACCGAACTACCGCGGCTACGACTACCTCGGTACGACGCTCGCCGCGCAGGGGATGATCGTCGTCTCGATCAGCGCGAACGGCTCGAAGGCCCGGATGGGCCAGGAGCAGGACCAGGCTCGCGCCGCCCTGATCAACCAGCATCTGAAGATGTGGCAGCAACTGTCGAGCACCGGCGGTGGACCGCTGGCCGGCAAGTTACCGGTGAGCTTCAAGGGCCATGCCGACCTGACGAACGTCGGGCTGATGGGTCACTCGCGCGGCGGTCGCGGCACGCTGTTCTACGCGGCCGACCAGAACCAGCAGAACTGGCCGGCCGGGGTTCGGATCAAGGCCGTGATCCCGCTCGCGCCGGCTGAGCCGTTCTCCCCGGATGACGATCCGGACAATCCCGAGCTCGATGCGTACCGGATCACGAACATTCCGGTCGGCGGCATCATCGGGAGCTGCGACGGCGCCGTACGGGGTCGGGTCTACGACTACCTGCAGGCGCACAACAGTCAGCCGCTCTACGAGTGGCACATCCGCGGGGCGAACCACAATTTCTTCAACACGCAGTGGTCACCGGCGAGCGGTCAGGTCGGTGCCGAGGACGACCGCCCAGCCGGTTGCACCGACAAGGGCCTCAGCGAACCACAGCAGCGATCGGCCGCGACGGCGTACACGTCGGCGTTCTTCAGGCGCTACCTGCTGAACGACCGCAGCGGGATGCCGTTGCTGACCGGTGCCGTGCGGCCGTTCGCGGTTGATGTGAAGCTGGATCAGGGGGTGGGCAACCGGAGGTAGGTGAGGCCGCGGAGGTCGACGTACGTTTCGGTCGGTGTGGTGACCACGCGCAGCAGCACGTGGTCGCAGCCTGCGCACCGGGCGACCATGCCCGGTGCGTTCAGGTAGAGGCGGGTGTCGGCGAAGACGCCGGTCTGGCCACAGCCGTCGCAGCGGGCGATCGCGGCCGTCACATCGACCGCGAACACCTCGCTCAGTGCGCCGGCGGCGGCGTTGCCGTCCAGGTAGTCGGTCATCGCTCAGCCTCCTGTCGGTCCGAAGCGTTCGGTTCTGATGCGGGCGGGATCGTGGCCGGCGGCAACCAGCAGATCGGCCACGGTCTCCACGAACGGCGTCGGCCCGCAGACGTACGTCGTCGGTTCGTCGGCCGGAGGGAACGTGAGCCGGTCGATGACACCGGCATCGATCCGGCCGACCCGGGTCTCCCCCGCCGGAGCTTCCCGCGTGTAGACCAGGCTGACGTGGACATCGTCGGCCGCGGCCAGCTCCTTCAGATCGTCGACGTAGATCACCGAGGTGGGCCGGCGGACGGAGTACAGCAGCCGGACAGGCGTCGTACTGGAGGCGTGAGCCTGCAACATTGCCCGGAGCGGAACGACGCCGGACCCGCCACCGATCAGCTGGACCGGCCCTTCCTGCTCGGGCGTCCAGACGAACCAGCCGCCGACCGGGCCACGCAACTCGAGCGGGTCACCTGGCTTCAGCACATCCACCAGGTACGGCGAGACTTCGCCATCCGGAACCGACTCGACGGTCAGCTCGATCGTCGTACCGCTCCAGGCGGACGCGATCGAGTACGACCGGGACGCGCGGTAGCCGTCCGGCGCGGTGAGCCGGACATCAAGGTGCTGCCCGGCCAGGTGACCGGGCCAGTCCGGAACGTCGAGCACGATCGTGCGGGCAGTCGCGGTCTCCCGTCGTACGTCGACGACCGTGGCGACCTGCCAGCTCAGTCGCCGGCGTACCGCTGTTCTTTCCATGGGTCTCCGTACTCGTGATAGCCGGCCGTCTCCCAGAACCCCAGGTCTTCGCTGTCCGAGAGCGTGAGGCCCCGGACCCATTTGGCGCTCTTCCAGAAATACAGATGCGGCACCAGCAACCGCGCCGGTCCGCCGTGCTCGGGATCGATCGGCTCGCCCTCGTACTCGTAGGCGATCCAGGCCTGACCGTCCAGCAGATCATCCAGCGGCAGGTTGGTCGTGTAGCCGCCGTAGCTGCTCACGAGCGCGAAGTCGGCCGAGGTCTCGACGTCGGCCAGCAGCGCGTCGAGCGACACCCCCTGCCACTCCGTCTGCAACTTCGACCACCGCGTCACACAGTGGATGTCCTTGGTGATCTCCTCGGACGGCAACGCCAGCAGCGCGGCCCAATCCCACTTGTGCTTCTCCCCGGACTCCGTAGTCACGGTGAATTCCCAGTGCTCGGTCCGCACCTGCGGCGTCGGCCCCGCCGACAGCACCGGGAAGTCGTGTGTCAGGTACTGCCCCGGCGGCAACTCCTCCGCACCCCGCCGACGACCGGTGAACCCCGGCGAAACAATCCCCATGGCTGACCTCCCTCAGGCGTCCTGAGGGCAGTCAATCACCTCGACCTCTCAGATGCCCATCGTTCTGCCGATGATCTCCTTCATGATTTCGGTGGTGCCGCCGTAGATGGTCTGGACGCGGGTGTCGAGGTAGGCCTTGGCGATGGGGTATTCGGTCATGAAGCCGTAGCCGCCGTACAGCTGCAGGCAGCGGTCGACGACCTTCTTCTGGAGTTCGGTGGTCCACCACTTGGCCATCGCGGCCTCGGCGACGGTGAGGGTGCCGGCGTTGAGCTCGGTGATGCAGCGGTCGACGAAGACGCGGGCGATCTGGATCTCGGTGGCGAGTTCGGCGAGCACGAAGCGGCTGTTCTGGAAGGAGCCGATCGGGCGGCCGAAGGCGGTGCGTTCCTTGACGTAGCGCAGGGTTTCGTCGAGGACGTTCTCGCAGGCGGCGACTGCGATGACTGCGATCGCGAGGCGTTCCTGCGGGAGCTTCTGCATCAGGTAGACGAAGCCCTGGCCCTCCACGCCGAGGAGGTTGGTGCCGGGGACCCGGACGTTGTCGAAGAAGAGCTCGGCGGTGTCCTGCGCCTTCAGACCGATCTTGTCGAGGTTGCGGCCGCGCTCGAAGCCGGGCATCCCGCGCTCGACCACGATCAGCGAGATGCCCTGGGCGCCCGCGTCCGGGTCGGTCTTGGCGACCACGATCACCAGGTCGGCGAGGATGCCGTTGGAGATGAAGGTCTTCTGGCCGTTCAGCACGTAGTCGTCGCCGTCGCGGCGGGCGGTGGTCTGGATACCCTGCAGGTCGCTGCCAGCACCGGGCTCGCTCATCGCGATCGCGGTGATCGTCTCCCCCGAGGTGAACCCGGGCAGCCAGCGCGCCTTCTGTTCGTCGGTGGCATAGTCGAGCAGGTACGCCGAAACGATGTCGGTGTGCAGCGAGAACCCGACCCCACTGGCATGCGCCCGGGCTGCTTCCTCGAGCAGCACGGCGTTGAACCGGAAGTCGCGCGCCCCGCCACCGCCGTACTCCTCCGGGACCATGAAGCCGAGCAGACCGAGCTCACCGGCCGCGGTCCACAGCTCGCGCGGCACGATGCCGGCCTCCTCCCAGCTGTCGTGGTGCGGGACGATCTCCTTGTCACAGAAGGCCCGGACGGTCTCCCGGAAGGCATCGTGATCGGCGTCGAAGAGCTGACGTTCCACAGGCGGATTCCTCTCAGATCTGTACGGCGGCGCCGGTCTGAAGCAGACCGTCGATATCGGCAATGCCCCAGTCGGCCAAGGCCTGGCGGGTGTGCTGACCGGCTCGGGCGGGCGGCCGGTCCAGAGTCGTCGGCGTACGGGAAAAGCGCGGAGCGGGCGCGGCTTGGCGGACGCCGTCCTTGTCGACGAACGTGCCGCGAGCTTCCAGATGCGGGTGATCGCCGGCGAGCGGGAGAACCGGAGAAACGCAGGCGTCCGACCCGTCGAAGAGCTCGGTCCACTCAGCCTGCGGCCGCTGCCGGAAGGTCTCGGCCAGGACCTTGTGCAGCTCGGGCCAGTTCGCCGGGTCGTAGCGATCCGGGGCGTCGATGCCGAGCTTGCTGATCAGCTCCGCGTAGAACTGCGGCTCGATCGCGCCGACCGCGACATGCTTGCCGTCCGCCGTCTCGTACACGTCGTAGAACGGCGCACCGGTGTCCAGCAGATTCGTCCCACGCTCCTGCTTCCAGGAACCGCCCGCGAGCGCGCCGAGCAGCATGGTCGTCAGATGCGCCGAGCCGTCCACGATCGCGGCATCGACCACCTGCCCCTCGCCGGTCCGCTGAGCATTGTGCAGAGCAGCCAGTACGCCGACCACCAGGTAGAGCGAACCGCCGGCGAAGTCACCGAGCAGGTTGGCCGGGACCTGTGGCGGTCCCCCGGCCCGGCCGATCAGGTGCAGCGCACCTGAGAGCGCGAGGTAGTCGATGTCGTGCCCGGCCGACTGAGCAAGCGGCCCGTCCTGGCCCCAGCCGGTCATCCGGCCGTACACCAGCCGCGGGTTGAGCGCGTGACAGTCCTCCGGGCCGACCCCCAGCCGCTCCGCAACCCCGGGCCGGAACCCCTCGACCAGTACGTCGGCCTCCGCGACCAAGCGCCGTACGACGTCGATGGCCGCCGGGTTCTTCAGATCGAGTGCGACGCTGCGGCGACCGCGGTTGACGAGCTCCAGCTCGGGCGGTCCCATCGCCAGCCCGCCGCCCGGCCGCTCGATCCGCAGCACGTCGGCACCGAGCTCGGCCAGCATCATGCAGGCGAACGGCGCCGGGCCGAGGCCGGCCAGCTCGACGACCTTCACGCCTTCCAGGGGTCCCATGACTCCATCATGACAGTTGTACTGTCACAGTCGTCAAGTCATCCGGCGCGGCCGATCGGTGGGGTGACGCCGGCAGGTCCGGGCCCTGCTGACGACGGGAGGGAACCCGGTGGCTGGCGCACTGCCGCTGTGGAGGGGGCAGACAGTGGCCGACGCAGCACCGCGGAGGGATGAGGCTCCACCGGGCCGCCCGAACGACCGGGAGCCAGGGAGCTGGGCCGGCGCCGGATCGGCGACGGCAAGCAGCGGACGTTCCCCGGCCACAAGAATTTACCGGCGAGCAATGCCCCGGACGGGAACGCAGCCGACCATGGCGCGTGGCAACGCAGCACCACTTCGATGGTCATGACTACCGCCCCTGGACCTGCTCGACGTTCTGATCACTGCCGGGGTCCGGGGCACTGGCTTTCGACGGTAGCACCGCACCACCCGGAGCGACAGCCCTCCGGATCTTGACGCCGTCACCGCCGGCATTTACACCATTACCGACCGTTCTCCACCTCTGTGACGCCGCCCCGACAGAACAGGTGAAACGATGACGATGGACCGGAGAGACTTCCTCAAGACCACCGGCCTCACCGCAGTGACCGCGAGTGTGTTCGCCGCACTGCCCGACAGCCTGCAGCGTGCCCTGGCCGCTCCCGCACCGGCCGGCGGGCTGGAGATGATCGAGCACGTGGTGATCCTGATGCAGGAGAACCGTTCCTTCGACCACTACTTCGGCACGCTGCGCGGGGTCCGTGGATTCAACGATCCGCTCGCGCGAACCCTGTCGACCGGACGGTCCGTGTTCCACCAGCCGAGCGGCTCCGGCTACGTGCTGCCGTATCCGGTGGCCAGCCAGTACATGACCGGGACTCCGCACGACTGGGCCTCCTCGCACAACGCCTGGAACCACGGCCGGAACGACCAGTGGATCCCGCAGAAGACGAAGTACTCGATGGCGACGCATCTCCGCTCCGAGCTGCCGTTCTACTACGCGCTCGCCGATGCGTTCACGATCTGCGACGCCTACCACTGCTCCGAGCTCGGGCCAACGAACCCGAACAGGTTCTACCTGTTCACCGGCATGCTCGGGTACGAGCCCGGTACGTCGAATCGCGCGATCGGCAACGATGCGTGGCAGAACCCGGGACACACCGGGTACACGTGGACGACGTACGCGGAACGTCTTGAGGCCGCGGGCAAGACGTGGCGGGTGTATCAGGAGTGGGACAACTACGGCGACAACTCACTCGACTACTTCAAGAAGTTCCTCGACATCGGGCGGAAGGCGCTCGCGAAGACGTCGTACAGCAAGCTCGAGTTCTTCTACGACCAAGGTGTGCGGCCAGGTAATGCCTCGCAGCGCGCGACCCTGCTGCAGCAGCTCGCGGCCGGGGTCGCGACGCTCACTCCGGCCGAGCGCCGGCTCTACGATCGCGGTCTGGCCCGGGTGGCCGCGGACCAGCTCGTGCCGGCCTTTGCCGACGACATCAACAACGGCCGGCTCCCGGCGGTGTCGTGGATCGTGGCTCCGGAGCCGAAGTGCGAGCACCCCGCGTGGGGTCCGGCCGAGGGCGCCAACTTCACCAAGGAGATCCTCGACAAGCTCGCCTCGAATCCGCAGGTCTGGAACAAGACGCTCGTGCTGATCACGTACGACGAGAACGACGGCTTCTTCGACCACGTCCCGCCACCGGTGCCGCCGGTCTCAGCTTCCGAGGGTCAGTCGACGCCTGGTATCGCCGACGAGCTCGTGAACGGTGTGCCGATCGGGCTCGGTACCCGGGTGCCGATGTTCGTCGTCTCGCCCTGGAGCCGCGGTGGTGCCGTGAGTTCGGAGGTCTTCGATCACACGTCGGTGCTTCAGTTCCTGGAGAAGTGGTCCGGGATCGCCGAACCCAACATCTCACCGTGGCGACGCTCGGTGTGTGGCGACCTCACCTCCGCGCTCGATCTGACGACCACCAACCCCAGCTATCCATCGCTGCCCACGACACCACCGACGCCTGGCTGGGAGACGACGTACCCCGCTCCCCCGGCCAATCAGGTCTTGCCTACCCAGGAGCCGGGACCGCGGATTGCCCGGCCGGTGCCGTACACGCTGACCGTGTCGGGCCGGGTTGCCGCCGACAACTTCTGGATCGACTTCGCCAACACCGGGGCTGCTGGAGCGCATTTCTACGTGTATGCCAATGCGTTCCGGACCGATGGGCCGTGGCGCTACACGGTCGGTGCCGGAAGCAACGTTTCGGACTACTGGCAGGCCGGTACGCCGGGCGGTGCCTACGATCTGACGGTGGTCGGGCCGAACGGCTTCCTCCGCCGGTTCGTCGGCAACCGGATCACGGCGACCACCAGCGGCAACGCGAACCCCGAGGTCACCCTGCGGTATGCACCGGCCGACAACCTGGTCTGGCTGAAGCTGACGAATGCCGGGACCAAGGCCTGTGTGATCACGATCCAGACCAACAACCGTGCTGGTGGCCCTTGGACGTATGGGGTGGCGGCCGGGGCCACGGTCGAGGACTGGTTCAGCACGGCGAACGGGGCCGAGGGGTGGTACGACCTCACTGCCACCGCCGACACCACCGACGGCTTCAGCCGCCGCTTCGCCGGGCGTCTGGAGAAGGGCACCGCGAGTCTCAGCGACCCGGTGATGGCGTCCGGGCGGCTCGCCTGTTCGGTGCGCTCCTTCGACAGCCAGGAGAGCGGCAACCCGGCGACTGCCGTGATCGATGGCAACTCGTCGACGTACTGGCACTCGCGGTGGAGCGACCCGGCCGCTCCGCTGCCACACGAAATTCAGCTCGACCTGGGCACCGCGCGTACTGTCACCGGGCTCACCTACCTGCCGCGGCAGGACGGCAGCGCCAACGGACGCATCGGTCAGTACGAGCTGTACCTCAGCACCGACGGCACCAGTTGGGGCTCGGCGCACGCCACCGGCCGCTTCGCCGACACCGCGACCGCCAAAACCATCCGCTGCTGGCCCACCACTGCCCGGTACCTCCGGCTCCGCGCGCTGACCGAGGCCGGAAACCGAGGCCCGTGGACCTCCGCCGCCGAACTCACCCCGCTCGGCTGGTGACCTACTTGAAGGTCTCAGCCGCGCGCTGAATGGTGGTGTAGTACTCCGACCAGCCGGCCTCGTCCATCGCGTCGCTGTCCCGGCCGCCCTGGCCATCGATCAGCTCGCGGACGATGTCGGCATGGCCGGCATGATGTGCCGTCTCGTCAACCACCCGGACCAGCAGTGCACCGAACGTCGTGTGCCGCTTCTCCGGAGCCCAGTGCGGAACCTCCGCCGGAGCATCCAGCTCAAGCTCGGCAATCGACCGATCGCTATGCGCACAAGCCTGGCGATAAAGCCCGGTGATGTACTCCGAACTCTCCCCCGGCTGCACCCACATGTCCGCGCCTTCCCACACCGACCCATCCGCATCCCACGGCAACTGCTCCGCCGGCGGCCGCCCGACACTGGTCCCGAGATACACGTACTCGATCCCCGTCAGATGCTTCACCAGCCCGAGCAGATTCGTCCCCGACGGCACCAACGGCCGCCGCCGGTCGAACTCACTCAACCCCTCCAGCTTCGCCAGCATCAACGCCCGAGTGCCCCGCAAGTAATCCTGCAACACCGTCTTCATACCCCGCACGCTAACGGTCCGCCTCGACAATTCTCGGACCGCCGACACGGACCACCCCGCAGCGCGTGCGGCTCACAGAGGGGGTGTGGCTGGGCAGACTGTGGCTGGGCGGCAGCCCAGGCGACGTTCACGCGATCGCCGATATCGCCAGGCGGCCCAGCGGCGGGCATTCAGCCGCCGACCTCGCCCAGGGATCCGGCCACCGGATCGGCCCGCCCGAAGGTCCAATTCCTGCCGTGGCGGTCGCGTCGGGCCAGTTCGCGGGGGTGAGCAGCCCTGGCGGGGGGCCTGAACACGTTATTACCTGTCCCGGCCAGCCAGTTCCTGTTCACGCCCCCAGCAACTGGTCGCCTCACCTCCGCCGCCGACATTTGGGTGGCTAGGCAGTCATATCGGGGGTTCTGCACTCTGGTTATGAGTGGAGAACCCCCGATTTCGCTGCTCAGCCAGCGAAATCGGGGCGGCGGGGCTCGCTGCGGGCGTGGGGCGCGGGGGTCAGCGAAGGGTGGGGGCGCCCGGGGGGATGAAGGGGGCGGCGCTCGGGCCGGACTCGATCAACTTGAGAAGGGCGTCGGTGTCGACGTGTTCGTCGATGGCGTCGGCCAGGCGGTCGAGGCGGGATTCGCGGAGGGTGGTGAAGGAGGTGGAGCCGTCGGGGGCTGGTTTGTTGGTGAGGGCCGCGATCTCGGTGAGGAAGGCGTGGCGGGTGGGGTCGTCGTCGAGGAGGCCGTGCCAGATGGTGCCCCAGGTGTTGCCGGTGCGGCAGCCGCCGGGGAAGGGGTCGGCGTCAGCGGTCAGGGTGACGACACCGTGGTGGATCTCGTACGCCGTGGGTGCGGGGCGGGCCAGGGTCTTCGCGCGGGCGAACTCGGTTGCTACAGGCAACAAACCTAGGCCGGTGTGGGTGCCGCCACCCTCGACGCCGTGGGGATCGGTGATCGCGCCGCCGAGCAGTTGGTAGCCACCGCAGATGCCGAGGATCGGCCGGCCCTTGGCGGCGCGGGCGGCGACTGCGGTGTCGAGACCGAGCGACCGCATCCACTCCAGGTCGGAGACGGTGGCCCGGGAGCCCGGGAGGACGACGAGGTCGGCGTCGCGGATCTCGGCCGGGCTGGTGGTGAAGAAGACACTGTTCGTGGGTTCGGCGGCGAGGGCGTCGAGGTCGGTGAAGTTGCTGATCCGCGGGAAACGGACGACCGCGATCGACATCACATCGGCGCTCGCGGCGGTCCGGCGTACCGGGATGTCGAGGGCGTCCTCCGAGTCCAGCCAGAGCTCGGGCAGCCACGGGAGGATCCCGTACGTCGGGCGGCCGGTGACCGCGGTGAGCATGTCGATACCGGGCTGGAGGAGCGAAACGTCGCCGCGGAACTTGTTCACCAGGAACCCGCTGATCAGCGTCTGGTCAGCGGCATCGAGCAGCGCGACCGTGCCGAACATCGACGCGAACACTCCCCCGCGATCGATGTCACCGACCACGACCACGGGTGACTTGATGTGCTGGGCAAGCCCCATGTTCACGTAGTCCGACTGGCGCAGGTTGATCTCGGTCGGGCTGCCGGCACCCTCGGCGATCACGACGTCGTAGCGGGACGCCAGATCGTCGTACGCGGCGAAGGCGGCCTTGGCGAGCTCGGCGCGTTCGGTCAGGAAGCCGCGGGCGGAGAGTTCGCCCCACGGCTGGCCCATCAGGACGACGTGGCTGCGGCGGTCGCTGCCGGGTTTGAGCAGCACCGGGTTCATCGCGGCCTCGGGCTCGGCGCCGGCCGCGATCGCCTGGATCCACTGGGCCCGGCCGATCTCGGTACCGTCGGCACAGACCATCGAGTTGTTCGACATGTTCTGGGCCTTGTACGGCGCCACCCGGACACCCTGGCGCGCGAGCCAGCGGCACAGTCCGGTCACCACGGTCGTCTTGCCGGCGTCGGACGTCGTACCAGCGATCAGGAGTCCTGCCACGGGGTCGATCCTAAGGCCCGCATCGTGAGGGCCAGAAGCAGGCGGAACCGGCCACCGGCGTTGCTGAACGGGAACCCGAGGACGGCCTCGGCGTGCTCGAGCCGGTAGGCGACCGTGCTGTGGTGCCGGAACACGAGCGCGGCCGCCTTCCGGACCGAGTCCGTGACGGAGTACGCCCGAAGGATCGCCAGCAGATCGTCACCACCCGGCTCGGCCGCGATCCGCTCCAGCGCGGCGACGTCGGGTGAGGCCGCGATGTCCTCAGGCCGGAGCCGCTCGACGACCACCAGCAACCCGCCCAGATCATCCGACCGTACGACGGGCGCCTCGGGCGAGGTGAGTCGCAGAGCCGTACACGCATCCCGCCACGAGTCGGCCGCCCGGATGGCCGGGACGACAGGACCAACCCCAGTCCGTACGTCGGGCGCCGGTTCCGCACCCGAGTCGGTCCACAGGCTGACCACGTGAGCCCCGACCGGACCGCTGATCACGCGTGAGGTGGCTGTGGTGGGTGGGGGTGGGGTGGAGACGGTTACCCGGAGGGTGCTTGTCGGGGTGATGCCTAGGAGGTGGAGGGCTCTTGAGCGTTCGGCTAGGCCGGCGGTGGCGGAGACGACCAGCTCGACCAGGGCGGGGTCGCCTACGGCGGGGAGGTTGGTGACGGTTCGGTCGAGGAGGATGGAGCCGGCGAGGGCGAAGCGCTCCAGCACGATTTCGTCGAGCGGGAGGGCTGTGTCCGGGCGGGCTAGCCAGAAGCGGGCGTCGGCGTACTCGCGGAAGGCGGCGCCTGGGGGTGGTTCGCCGAGGTCGATGGTGCCGGCCGGGTCGGCGCGCAGGACGAGACCGCGGCCGGGGGCGTCGACACCGACGGGGCATTCGGCGAGCGCCGCCGTACTGCGGAGCAAGGTCGCGAGCTCGGCGCGGTCGGTCATCAGCGCGTCGAAGAAGCCGATCACCCGGACGGCGCTCTCCGCGTCGGCGTCGAGCGACGACAGTCGCAGCAACAGGCCCTTCATACAGTGAGGTTACGCCGAACGGCGGAACGCGGGCCCCGGATCTCCGCCATCCGGCGGCTGCGGCGTGGCAGGCCGGCCCGGCATGCTCGAAGGGTCGGCGAGCAGAGAGGCACCACGATGACGAAGTACGCGATCGACCCGGAACTGACGCCCTGGCTGGCGATGCTTCCGGAGATCGACCTGAGCGACATGTCTCTGCTCCGGGAACGGGCCGGGGACATCCAAAGCCTGGTCCCCCCGGTCGTCGTACCGGACGGGATCGAGATCCGCGAGGTGACGATCCGCGGCCGCGACGGCTACGACATCCGTGCCAAGGTGTACGCGCCGGCCGAGAAGGACGGCCTGCGGCCCGGGTTCGTCAGCATCCACGGCGGCGGGTTCGTGATGGGTGACATCGACATGATGGAGCAGGGCGCCGTGGACATCGCCGCCGGAGCGGGTGCCGTGGTCGTCTCCCCCGACTACCGGCTCGCGCCCGAGCACCCGTTTCCCGCGGGCCTGGAGGACTGCTACGCCACGCTCGAATGGCTGGCCGCCAACACCGCTGAGCTCGGCGTCGATCCGGAGCGGATCGCGGTCGGCGGTGTCAGCGCAGGTGGTGGGCTGAGCGCCGCGGTCGCGCTCCTGGCCCGCGACCGGAAGGGCCCCGCGATCTGCTTCCAGGTGCTGGAGATCCCCGAACTCGACGACCGGCTGGAGACTCCGTCGATGCGGGAGTTCGTCGACACCCCGCTCTGGAACCGGCCGGCCGCCGAGTACAGCTGGAAGTACTACCTCTCCGGTACGCCGGAGACCCTCGGACTCCAGTACGCCGCTCCGGCCCGTGCCGAGGACCTGTCCGGCCTCCCACCCGCATTCGTCTCGGTGTCCGAGTTCGACCCGCTGCGCGACGAGGGAATCAGCTACGCCCAGCGACTCCTGCACGCCGGGGTCAGCACCGAACTGCACCACTACCGCGGTACGTTCCACGGCTCCAGCCTGGTGCCGACGGCCGAGGTGAGCAAGCGGATGGCATCCGACGTGATGGACGCCATCCGCCGCGCCCTCACCTGACGGGCGGCTCGTCTCCGCCTGGTTCGATCCGCCGACCCTGCGCATCGGCACTCGGCAGCCGCGGGGACGGTCCCTGGAACCGGGTGCCGCCCTCGCGGGCCGACAGCGGCTTGGCGATGTTCTCCAGCGACTTCCCTTCGGCATCGACGCCGAAGAACCACGCGATCACACCACCGATCACCATGATCACCGCGCCGATGACATAACCGACCGCCAGCGGGCCGCGGGCCGGATTGTCACCCTCACCGATCAGCGACGCGAACAGGAACGGTGCCACCACGCCACCGGTGAGCTGCGAGATCGCGAAGAAGAACGAGATCGCCTGGCCACGCAGCTCGATCGGGAAGATCTCGCTCACGGTCAGGTAGGCCGACGAGGCGCCGGCCGAGGCAAAGAAGAACACCACACACCACATCAGCGTCAGCGTCGTCGCCGTCAGTGCGCCCGCGTTGAACAGCAAGGCAGTGATGAACAGGACGACACCAGCGATCGAGTACGTCGCGAAGATCATCTTCCGCCGGCCGATCGTGTCGAACCAGTGCCCGAGCAGCAGCGGGCCGGCCAGGTTCCCGATCGCGAACGGGAAGAAGTACAGCGCGACACCGGAGTCGCTCAACCCGAAGTACGACTTCAGCACCAGCGCATAGGTGAAGAAGATCGCGTTGTAGAGGAACGCCTGGGTGACCATCATCGAGAAGCCGAGGAACGACCGGCTGCGGTAGTCGCGCAACATCACCCGGGCGATCTCGCGGTACGTCACCGGCGGGTAGTCGACGACGTTGATGCCCTCGTCCGGGCCCACCTCGCGCAGCTGACCACCCTGCGCACGCACGGTCGCCTCGATCCGGTCGACGGTCGCCTCGGCTTCGGCGACCTTGCCGTGTGTCATCAGCCAGCGCGGGCTCTCCGGGATGTGCCGGCGCAGGTAGATGATCACCAGACCCATCACCGGACCGACCAGGAAGCAGAGCCGCCAGCCCCACTCGATCGGGATGATGTCGGTGTTCAGGAAGACCAGACCGACCGCCGACCCGATCAGCGCACCGGCCCAGTAGGTGCCGTTGATGCCGATGTCGACGCGGCCGCGGAACTTCGACGGGATCAGTTCGTCGATCGCGGAGTTGATCGCGGCGTACTCACCGCCGATCCCCATCCCGGCGATGAACCGGCAGAACGCGAGCGACCAGAAGTCCCAGGTCAGACCGGCCGCGCCGGACGCGATCAGGTAGACCATCAACGTGATGATGAACAGGCTGCGGCGGCCCCACTTGTCGGTCATCCGGCCGAAGAAGAGTGCGCCGACCACCTCACCGGCCAGGTAGATCGACGCCAGCAGCCCGACCTCGGCGGTGGTCAGCCCGAGGGTCGCACCCTCCTTCAGGGTGTTGCCGACCAGCGAGACCAGCTGGATCTCGAGACCGTCGAGGATCCACGAGACGCCGAGGCCGACGACGATCATCCAGTGGAAACGTGTCCACGGCAATCGGTCCATCCGGGCCGGCACGAGACTGGGTATCGCTCTGCCTTCGTCCAACGCGTGCTCGCTGCTCATCCGTGCTCCTCCCGAGCCCGGCGTCCCTGGCTGGGACGCGCCCATCGGAGCCCGTACCCCGCGGGCAAGAAATTCCAAACCCGACCTACAGTTACGGATATGGAGAACGAGATCAGCGTGGTGGATGCCAAGGAGCGCAGCCGGTACGAGGCACTCGACGCCGGCGGCAACCTGATGGGGTTCGTGGACTACGCACTGCACCCTGGGGTGATCAGCTTCCTGCACGCCGAGACGCTGCCCGACTTCCGTGGGCGCGGTGTGGCCGGCCGGATCGCGGTGAAGTCGCTCGACGACGCCCGCGCGACCGGCCTGCGGGTCAAGCCCGCCTGCCCTTACTACCAGGACTTCCTGGCCAAGCACACCGAGTACGCCGACCTCGTGGATGCGCGGTGACAGCGCCAGTTCTCGGCAAACTCGATTGGCAGCCGGCCGCCGCCGTACCGGAGCTGCTGGCCGAGCCGACGCGCGCTGCACTCGGTGACCTCCCGGCGTACGCGGCCGCGATCGATCCGGGCCTGGCCGATACCGCCGCCTTCTGCGCGGAGTACGACGTACCGATGGCCGCGTCGGCCAACTGCGTGATCGTGCTCGGCAAGCGTGGCGGCGACTCGTCGTACGCCGCGGTGCTCGTGCTCGCCGACGACCGCGCCGATGTGAACGGGGTGATCCGCAAACACCTCGGCGTCCGGAAGATCTCGTTCGCCGCCCAGGACGACGCGGTCGGTACGACGGGGATGGAGTACGGCGGGATCACGCCGATCGGACTGCCCGCGGAGTGGCCGGTGCTGATCGACGAGGCGGTTGCCGCGGCCGGACCCGTGGTGATCGGGAGCGGGGTGCGGGCGTCCAAGATCCTGATCGACGGCGCCGAGCTGGCGAAACTATCGACCGCCACCGTGCTCGCTCTCGCCCAAAGGTGATGGCGCTGCCCGGAGCGGCGAAGGGCCCTGGCCCGTGGACACGGAGTAGCATCGCGGGCTGAAATGGGTGAGTGGACGCGGGTGGCGGGTGATGGGGTGACAGTGACCGGCGGCAGTGGTGACGGTGGGCCGACGGCGCTGCGCATCATGCTGGGCGGCCAGCTCCGGCGGATGCGGGAGCAGGCCGGGATCAGTCGTGCCGACGCGGGCTGGCAGATCCGTGCCTCGGAGTCGAAGGTCAGCCGGATGGAGCTCGGCCGGGTCGGTTTCAAGGAACGTGACGTCAACGACCTGCTCGACCTCTACGGGATGAGCGACGACGACGAGCGCTTCCGGCTGATGGAGCTGGCGCGGGCCGCGAACAACCCCGGCTGGTGGTCCCGGTACGGCGATGTGATGCCGACGTGGTTCACCAACTATGTCGGTCTGGAGGTCGCGGCGACGCTGATCCGGACGTACGAGGTGATGTTCGTGCCCGGGCTGCTGCAGACCGAGGAGTACGCGCGGGCCGTCGTACAGCTCGGCAAGTCCTACCTGCCGAACGAGGAGGTCGCGCAGCGCGTGGCACTCCGGGTGACTCGGCAGCAGGTCCTCACCCGGACCACCCCGGTGCGGCTCTGGGTGGTCATCGACGAGTCGGTGCTGCACCGGCCGGTGGGCGGTGTCCCGATCCTGCGGGCCCAGATCGAGCACCTGATGACGTTGGCCCGGGAGCCCAACGTCACCTTGCAGATCATGCCGTTCAGCAGTGTCGGCTACCCGGGCGCGGGTGGCGCGTTCAGCATCCTGCGGTTCCCCGACGGGGACCTGCCGGACATCGTCTACATCGAGCACGCGGCGAGCGCGCTCTACCTCGACAAACTCGAGGAGGTCGACGAGTACGCCGCGATCATGGAGGGGCTCACGATCGCGGCGGCACCCGTCTCCGCGACCGAAGGCCTGCTGAAAGAGGCCTTGGCGCGGCTGGACTGACCAGGGCGGGGTCAGCCCGAGTTCAATCAGGCCAGCTTCAGGTCCACGACGATGTTGCCGCGGGTGGCGTTCGAGTACGGGCAGACCTGGTGGGCCTTCTCGACCAGGTCCTGGGCGACGTCCTGCTCGAGGCCGGGCAGGCTGACGACCAGCGCGACCTGCAGGCCGTAGGCGCCGCCGGCGATCGCGCCGAGGCCGACCTCGGCGGTGACGGTGGAGCCGGTGACGTCGACACGGAGCCGGCGGGCGACCGTCTGCATCGCGCTCTGGAAGCAGGCGGCGTAGCCGGCCGCGAACAGCTGCTCCGGGTTGGTGCCGTTGCCGGTACCGCCGAGCTCGGCCGGCGGGGCGACGACGACGTCGAGCTTGCCGTCGTTGCTCGCCACCTTGCCGTCACGGCCGCCGGTCGCGGTGGCCTTGGCGGTGTACAGAACCTTCTCAACCGGGGTGGTCATAATTTCTTCTCCTTCGAGATTTCAGCGAGTGGGGTCGAGGACGAGCTTGCCGACGGTCCGGCGGGCCCGCATGTCTTCGTGAGCGGTGGCGACCTCGGACAGCTTGTACTCGCCGCCGACGATCGGGCGCAGGGTGCCGTCGGCGACCAGGCCGAACAGCTCGGTCAGCGGCTCACCGAGCAGCCGCGGGTCGCCGAAGCAGTCGGCCAGCCAGAAGCCGACGATGGTCTTGGAGCCCTTCATCAACCGGCCCGACTCGATCGGTGCCGCGGCCTCGCGAGAGGCTGCACCGAAGGTGACCAGGCGGCCGAACTTGGCCAGCGCCGCGAACGACTCGTCGAACGTCGGTCCGCCGACCATCTCGAGCACGATGTCGACCGGCTTACCGCCGTTCGCCTCGATGATGCGGTCCTTCAGGCCCTCCGGCGTACCGTCGATAGCCGCGTCGGCGCCGAGCTCCAGCGCCTGCTTGCGCTTCTCCTCCGACGAGGCGGTGGCGATCACGCGGCCGGCGCCCCAGTGCTTGGCCAGCTGGATGGCGAGCGATCCGACGCCGCCGGCCCCGGCGTGCACCAGCACGGACTCGCCGGGCTGGAAGTGCGTTGAAGTCTTCAGCAGGTGCCAGGCGGTCGTGCCCTGCAGCACCAGCGCGAGGGCCTGCCCGTCGGTGACGCCCTCGGGGACATCCCAGGCGTACGGCGCGTGGGCGACAGCCTTCTCGGCGTATCCGCCGGAGCCGACCAGCGCGACGACCCGGCGGCCGTCGGCCGTGTGACCGACCACCTCACCGCCCGGAATCATCGGCAGCGTCGCCTTCTGCAGGTAGCTGTTCTCCACCTGATGGGTGTCGGCGTAGTTGATCCCGGCGTGATCGACGGTGATCAGCACCTGGCCGTCACCAGCGACCGGATCCGGAACGTCGCCGACCTTGAGGACCTCAGGTCCACCGAATTCAGTGATCTCGATTGCTCGCATACGTTGTACTATACACTGTACGTTAGCGAGATCGAAGGGAGCTACGTCACATGCCGCGCACACCCCGCAACACGCTCAGCTCGGAGCTGGTCGTCCGGACCGCCCTGGAGCTGATGGAGGCCAAGGGCGCCGACGGGTTCAGCCTGCGCGGGGTCGCGGGCGAGCTCGGGGTCGGGCCGATGGCCCTCTACACCTACTTCCGGAACAAGGACGACCTGTACGACGCCATCCGCGACCACCTGATGGGCCTGATGCCACCACCGCCAGACGACCTGCCCTGGCCGGACCAGGTCCGGTCGGTCTGCCGCGACCTGCGCATCCTGATGCTCCAGCATCCTTGCCTCGCGCAACTACTTGCGAGCCGCCCGCTGAGCGGGCACGAGACCGCCCGGGTCGCCGAGGGCCTGCTGAGCGTGTTGCGATCGGCCGGCTTCGAGCCGGAGATCGCCGCCCGCACGCACACGACCCTGTTCACCTATGTGCTCGGGGCAACGACGTGGGAGATCCAGATGGCGCACGAGAAGCTCGACCCGGACGCCTTCCGCCGGCTGCGCGCCTCGATGGAGTCGTTGTCGTCACGCGACTTCCCGACCGTGGTCGAGCTGGCGCCGGAGCTCGCCCGGACCACTGGTGGTGACAAGCAGTTCGACTACGGGCTCGATCTGCTGCTCGAAGGCCTGATCGCTAGAACAGCATCGTGACGATGGCCACGATGCCAATACAGACGATCAGCCCGCGGAGTGCGACCGGCGGCAACTTGCGGCCGTAGCGGGCGCCGAGGAAACCACCGATCGTGGATCCGACCGCGATCAGCGCGGCGGCCAGCCAGTCCACGTCGGCGACGATGATGAACAGGATCGCGGCCACCGTGTTCACGACTGTGGCCAGCACGTTCTTCAGGCCGTTCATCCGCTGCAGGTTCGCATCCAGGCCGAGGCCGAGGATCGCCATCAGCAGGACACCCTGAGCAGCACCGAAGTACCCGCCGTACACGCCGGTGGCGAAGACCGCGGGGATCACCCACCAGGCACCGCGATGGGTGTGCGACGGGACGCTGATCCACTTCCGCAACCACGGCTGGAAGGCGACCAGCACACAGCCGAGCAGGATCAGGACCGGTACGACGGCATGGAACGCGGACTCGGGCGTCGTGAGCAGCAGCACTCCCCCGACGACACCGCCGACCAGTGAGGCCGGCACCAGCCGGATCATCCGGCCGCGCTGGCCCTCGAGCTCACGCCGGTAGCCGATCGCGCCGGCCGCCGTACCGGGCGCGAGGCCGACGCTGTTGCTCACGTTCGCGAGCACGGGTGGAATGCCAATAGCCAGCAGAGCGGGGAAGGTCAGCAACGTGCCCGACCCCACCACGGCGTTGATCGTGCCCGCGCCAATTCCCGCCACCAGGACGAACAGCGCCTCGAACCATGTCATCGTTGCCAGACTCTACGCAACGAGACGGCCGGTACGGCGCGCGGTCCGGGGGATGAACGGCCGCGGGGCCGCCCGACGATCCGGACGGCCCCGCGAGGATTGAAACTTTTCAGCGTTCCAGCGGTGGTTCTGCCTGCGGCAGGGTGTGCTCGGGGCTGGTCGACGGCGCGGGAGCCGGAGCCGTCCGGCCACTGACCGCGGCGCTCTGCGCGGCGGCGATGGCCTCTTGTACGGCGTTGTCGGCCTCGGCGACGGCCTTGTCCTGGACACCGCCCTCGACCTCGGGGGTGGCCGAGGCGTCGGAGATCTCCGGTGCCTGCCAGTTGCCCTCGGCCTTCTGCGGGATGCCGGCGATCTGGCCGACGGCACTGCCGAGACCCTCCATCGCCTTGCCGATCTCGCTCGGGATGATCCAGAGCTTGTTCGAGTCGCCCTGGGCGATCGACGGCAGCATCTGCAGATACTGGTAGGCGAGCAGACCCTGGTCCGGCTTGCCGGCGTGGATCGCGTTGAAGACGGTGGTGATGGCCTGCGCCTCACCCTGCGCCTTCAGGATCCGGGCCTCCCGCTCGGCCTGGGCGCGCAGGATGCGGGACTCCTTGTCACCCTGGGCGGTCAGGATCGCGGACTGCTTCTGGCCCTCGGCCGACAGGACGGCCGACTGCCGCATACCCTCGGCGGTCAGGATCGCGGCGCGCTTGTCGCGGTCCGCGCGCATCTGCTTCTCCATCGAGTCCTGGATCGAGGGCGGCGGGTCGATCGAGCGCAGCTCGACCCGGTTCACCCGGATACCCCACTTGCCGGTCGCTTCGTCGAGGACGTAGCGGAGCTTCTCGTTGATCTCCTCACGCGAGGTCAGCGTCTGCTCCAGGTCCATACCACCGATGATGTTTCGCAGCGTGGTCATGGTCAGCTGCTCGATGGCCTGGATGTAGTTCGAGATCTCGTACGTCGCCCGGACCGGGTCGTTGACCTGGAAGTAGATGACGGAGTCGATCGACACCATCAGGTTGTCCTCGGTGATCACGCCCTGCGGCGGGAACGAGACGACCTGCTCGCGCATGTCGATGGTGTAGCGGACCTTGTCGACGAACGGGGTCAGCAGGTTCAGGCCCGGCTGCAAACCGGTCTTGTACTTACCGAACCGCTCGACGATCCCGACGGTCTGCTGCTGCACCACCCGTACTGATTTGGCCAGGGTGACGATCACCAGAACGGCGACGATCGCCAGCACCACAAGGAAGCCGATCACTGGACCCTCCAACTCGACAGAACCCGCAAGGCACGGACAGTCTTTCCTATCGACGGGGCAACCGGCGCTCCGGTTCCCGGCGCGTCGTTGCCTGTTCGAGCAATCTGCTCGACGTGCTTGTTTCGAGCCTACTGCGGGGGCGACTGGGGTGGCTTCGGCCCGGACTCGGGGTCGTTCAGCCCGGGGTGCGTGTCGAGCTCGTGGCGCACCGGCTCGGGGATCGGATAGACCACCGCGGTCGCTCCGTCGATCGACATCACCTCGACCCGGGTCCCCGGTTTGATCGTCGACACGTCGTCGTACGGGCGGGCCGTCCAGAGCTCACCGCCGAGCCGGATCGAGCCACCACCGTCGGGGTGGATCTCCTTCACCACCGTGCCGGTCCGCCCGATCACATGGGCCGAACCGGTCTTCAGTTCCTTGCCGTCATGAATCTTGCGGACGATCATCGGCCGGATCGCGGCCAGCATCGCGGCGGCGGTCACCAGGCCGACGACGATCTGCAGCCAGAGCAGTCCGGGGAAGACCGCGGCCACGCCGGCCGCGGTGAACGCACCGGCCGCCAGCATCAGCAAGGTGAAGTCGAGCGAGGCAAGCTCGGCCAGAGCCAGTACGCCCGCGATCGACAGCCAGGCGACCCACAGGTTCTCGCGCAACCAATCCATCTGCCAACCCTATCCACGTTCGGGATATTCGGTAGGCCCTTCGACGCACCCGTTACCGATCCGGCTCCCGCCGTACCCATTTCGCTGCCTGGCCACCGCGATTGGGGGTTAAGCACCCGTAACCACAGTGCTTAACCCCCAACCTGAGTGCCTAGCCAGGCAAATGAGGTTGCGGCGGTACGGCGTCAGAGGGCGCGGGCGGTGTAGCGGCCGTCCTCGTGGGTGAGGGAGAGGGCGATGTCGAAGGTGGTGCTGAGGGTTTCGTCGGTGAGGGCCTGGGCCATCGGGCCGGCGGAGACGACTCGGCCCTGCTTGAGGAGGAGGGCGTGGGTGAAACCGGGCGGGATCTCCTCGACGTGATGCGTGACGAGGACCATCGCGGGGGCACCGACGGCGGTGGCGATCGAGCTGAGGGATCGGACCAGCTGCTCGCGGCCGGTCAGGTCGAGGCCGGCGGCCGGCTCGTCCATCAGCATCAGTTCGGGGTCGGTCATCAGCGCGCGGGCGATCTGGACGCGCTTGCGTTCCCCCTCGGACAGGGTGCCGAACGTGCGGTCGCTCAGGTGCGCGATCCCGAGCTCGGTCAGCAGCTCCTTGGCCCGCTGGTGGTCGAGTTCGTCGTACTCCTCACGCCAGCGCCCGAGGACGGCGTACGAGGCAGAGACGACGACGTCCGAGACCCGCTCGCCCTTCGGCAGCCGGTCGGCGAGGGCGGCGCTCGTGATGCCGATCCGCGGTCGCAGTTCGAAGACGTCGATCGCGCCGAGCACCTCGCCGAGCAGCCCGACGACACCCGTGGTCGGGTGGATCTGGGCGGCGAGAATCTGCAGCAGGGTGGTCTTGCCCGCACCGTTCGGTCCGATCACGACCCAGCGATCAGCCTCGTCGACCGTCCACTCGACACCGTCCAGCAGCCGCGCGCCACCGCGCACGATCGAGACATCTGCCAGCTCCACCACAGCAGTCATGCGGGCAAACCTACGTGGTGCCCGGCGGGTGCCGTACGCCGGGCACGCGGGTGAGACACTGGCATGCGTGTTGACCACCTCCGCCTCGGTCCGGTTCACCGTGTGGACGAACGCGATGCTGACCGGCGCCTGCGATCCCGACACCGCCGCGCACAAGATCCTCGGTGAGGACGTCGGGCACCAGGTCGCCGGACTGCCGGGCCATCCTGAGCCCGCGACGTTGCCCGTCGCGCTCAACTTGCTGCGCGCAGCCGGGGCCAAGCAGGCGCACCTTGCGCTGCCGATCCCCGGTGACCCGATCGGGTTGGCCGGGCCACCGGCGTTCAACGAGGTCGCCCTGGAGTCCGGCGAAGCGGTCGTCTTCACCGGACCGGACCTCGGCCTGGTCCCGGCGTACGTCGGTCCGGCCGTGCAATGGACTGCGCTCCCGGCCACCAGTCCCCAGCCGGCCGACTTCGGCGAGGCCGACCGTGCGCTTCGGCTCGCACTGATCGATGCCGCCGATTCGCTGGCCGCCATGGACGTCGCCCGCTGGAAGCCCGAGGTGGCCGACGCCCTCATCGACATCCGCCGGATCGGCACCGGCCGCGGCGACGACCTGGCCCCCGGCTACCCGTCCCGCGCGGTAAAGTCCGCCGCCACCGCCCGTCGCCTGCTCGCGATCGCCGACGCCGCACTGGAGGACGACGGCGCCGCCATCACCACCACGGATGCCGACGCACGCCGCCGTACCCTCCTCGCCCTCGCCACCGCAGCCCGCCGAGCCCTCGTCGCCGCCTGCGCTCCCCCACCCCCCGCCTAACCCGCTCCCACAACACCAACGGATAACCCACCGTGTTGCCCGTTCTCCCCCTTCACCAGGCACCAGAACGGGCGACGCGGACGGATATCCGTTCATGTGGTGGAGGTGAGGGCCGGCACGGGGGCTGGTGTTCATGTTTGGGATGTGGACCGGACCACCGCGTGACAGGTCTTGTAGGTAGCGTTCGGGGTGTCATGACTGAACAGTCCGAGGTTGAGATGCATTCGCACGATCGTCCGACGCTGCTGGTCACGTTGACCGGCACGGACCGGCCGGGGCTGACGTCCGCCGTGCTGTCGACGCTGGCCACGCGGGGGCTCGAGGTCATCGACGCGGAGCAGGTCGTGCTGCGGGGGCGGCTGATTCTCGGTGTGCTGCTGTCGGCACCGCGTGATCACAAGAACCTGAAGGAAGAGCTCAAGGCGCTCGCGGCCGCACTCGACATCGACATCTCGGTGAAGAAGGGTGTCGGCGACAACGAACCCCGGCGCAAGGGCCGCAGCCAGGTGACGGTGATCGGGCATCCGCTGTCGGCGGTCGGGCTGGCTGCGATCGCCGGGCGGATCGCGGACACCGGGGCGAACATCGACCGGATCAGCCGGATGGCGCGGTACCCGGTGACGGCGATGGAGATCGCGGTCTCCGGTGCGGCGCCCGAGACGTTGCGGACGGTGCTGGCGCAGGAGGGCGTTCGGCAGGGGCTGGATGTCGCCGTACAGGACGGTGGGTTGTACCGGCGGGCCAAGCGGCTGATCGTGATGGACGTCGACTCCACGCTGATCCAGGGCGAGGTGATCGAGATGCTCGCCGGGCACGCCGGCCGGGAGGAAGAGGTTGCCCGGGTCACCGATCAGGCGATGCGCGGGGAGCTCGACTTCGCCGAGTCGCTCGAGCACCGGGTCAAGGCACTGGCCGGGCTGCCGGCGTCCGCACTTGACGACGTGTACGACGCGATCCAGTTCGCGCCGGGTGCGCGGACGCTGGTCCGTACGCTGAAGCGGCTCGGGTACCAGTTCGCCATCGTCAGCGGTGGATTCAGCCAGATCACCGACAAACTCGCCGCCGAGCTCGGGATCGACTACGCGAAGGCGAACGAGCTGGAGATCGTCGACGGCAAACTCACCGGCCGCGTCATCGGCGAGATCGTCGACCGCGCCGGCAAGGCCGTCGCCCTGCGGCAGTTCGCCGAACGCTCGAAGACCCCGCTCTCCCAGACAGTCGCCATCGGCGACGGCGCCAACGATCTCGACATGCTCGCCGCCGCCGGCCTCGGGGTCGCCTTCAACGCCAAACCGGTCGTCCAGGCCGCCGCCGACACCCACCTCAGCGTCCCCTACCTCGACACGATCCTCTACCTCCTCGGCATCAGCCGCGAAGAAGTCGAAGCCGCCGACGCCGACCAACCCGCCTGACCCACCACCCCGCCGTACGGCGACCTTGGGCACCCATCGACCACGGGGGCCGGGTGCGGGCGGTTGGTGGGTGCACAAAGCGCGGTCGGCGGGGCGGTCGCTGACTACGATCGGGTGGTGGAGTTCAGGGAGCGGGCGGCCGGGGTTGGGGATGCTGAGGCGATCTGTGGGGTGATTGCGGCTGCCGAGGTTGGGTGGCACGGGCGGGCTGAGGTGGTCGTGGATCGGGTCGTGGCGGATCTGCGGCGGCCTTTGATCGAGCTGGGGGCCGACACGCTGGTGGTGGAGGCGCCTGGGGGTGCGGTGGCTGGGTGGGCCTGGAACCACGGTGGGAAGCGGGCTCAGGTGGACGTGCATCCGTCGTACCGGGGGCTAGGGCTGGGGACTCGGTTGCTGGACTGGGCCGAGGGGCGGTCGCGGGAGGTTGGGAGCGAGTGGATCGCGCAGACGGTCGATGATGCGGACAAGGCTGGGACTGAGCTGCTGCAGTCGCGGGGGTACGACGTTCTTGCGGTGAACTGGTTGCTGGAGTGTCCGCTCGGGAGTCGGCAACTGAGCGAGGTTCCGGCGGGGATTCGGTTGGAGGGGTACGACCCGGCTCGGGCCGAGCAGGTACATGACGTGGTTGAGGACGCGTTCGCCCAGTTCGGGTCCCGGCGGAAGTCGTTCGCGGAGTGGGCCGAGCTGACGGTTGCGCGGGCCAGCTTCCGGCCGGAGGCCTCAACGCTCGCGTACGACGGCGACGTACTGGTCGGTGTGGTGATCGCACTCGACGGCGACGAGGGGTACGTCGAACAGGTCGCAGTCGGCGTGGACCACCGCAACCGGGGAATCGCGCGGGCGATGCTGGACCGGACGGCGGCGGAATTCCACCGCCTTGGCCGGACCAATCTGACTCTCTGGACGCATTCCGGCACCGGGGCACTCGCGATGTACGAACACCTCGGTCTGAGCGTGCGGCGCAGCACGACCGTTCATCGGGTGATGCTCTGAACTGTTGACAGCGACCGTGAGAGCGCTCACATTTGGCAGAACTTGTAGGCCTCAACCCGCCCCCGGAGGTCGCTGTGCGCTCCCGCCCGCTTTTCATCGCATCACTCGCCGCCCCACTCCTCATCGCCGCGTCACTGACTGTCGTGGCGCAGGCCAGTGCCCCACCGCCGCCGGCCGGGTGGTCGACCGTCTGGGTCGACGACTTCGACGGTCCGGCGAACACGCTGCCGTCCGGTGCGAACTGGATCATCGACACCGGCCACGGCTATCCCGGTGGCCCCGCGAACTGGGGTACCGGCGAGGTCCAGAACTACACGAACAGCACCAACAACATCGCCCTCGACGGCACCGGCAACCTGCGGATCACCCCGCGCCGCGACGGTGCCGGCAACTGGACGTCGGCCCGGATCGAGACCCAGCGCAGCAACTTCAAGCCGCCGGCCGGCGGGGTGCTCGCGATGGAGAGCCGCATCCAGATGCCGAACGTCACCGGCAACGCCGCACTCGGCTACTGGCCGGCGTTCTGGGCGCTGGGTTCGCCGTACCGCGGCAACTACTGGAACTGGCCGGGTATCGGCGAGTTCGACATCATGGAGAACGTCAACGGGATCAATTCGGTCTGGGGCGTGCTGCACTGCGGCGTGAACCCCGGTGGCCCGTGCAACGAGACCAGCGGCCTCGGCGCCAGCCGCGCCTGCCCCGGCTCGACCTGCCAGTCCGCATTCCACACCTACCGCTTCGAGTGGGACACGAGCATCTCGCCGCAGCAGCTGCGTTGGTACGTCGACGGCCAGCAGTACCACTCGATCAGTCAAAGCCAACTCCCAGCCGACACCTGGTCGAACATGACCTCGCACGCCGGCTACTTCATCCTGCTGAACCTGGCGATCGGCGGGGCGTTCCCGGATGCACTCAACGGCCCGACCCCACGCGCCGAGACGGTTCCCGACCGGCCGATGATCGTCGACTACGTCGCTGTCACGCAGAAGGGCGGCGGCACCACACCTCCGCCGACCTCTCCCCCGCCGGGTGGCGGCGGTAGCGCGTACAGCACCATCCAGGCCGAGTCCGCCCAGCAGCAGAGCGGCACCGGCGTCGAGACCACCAGCGACACCGGCGGCGGCCAGAACCTGATGCAGGTCGGCAACGGTGACTGGGCGCTCTACCGAGGCATCGACTTCGGCAGTACGGCGGCCCGCCAGTTCACCGCCCGGGTCGCGTCCGGCGCTGGCGGCGGGGTGAGCGGCCTGGTCGAAGTCCGCCTGGACAGCCGCAGCAACGCCCCCATCGGCAGCTTCGCCATCGCCAATACCGGCGGCTGGCAGTCCTGGCGCTCGGTCCCGGCCAACATCTCGTCCGTCACCGGCGTCCATGACGTCTACCTGACCTTCACCAGCGGCCAGCCGGCCGACTTCGTCAACGTCAACTGGTTCACCTTCGGCCGCTGACATGGGTACGGCGAAGCTTCTCGCCGCCGGGGTGGTGCTGGTCGGTGTGGTCACCGCGCTGGTGATCCACGACCAGCCCACCAGCCAGGCGGGCGTCGACCACTCGCAGCACGGTCAGGTACCGACCAAGGCCCAGGAGGCGGCCATGATGGCCGCCCAGGAGGCACCGGTTCGTGGCTCGGAGTTCCGGGCCGAGTGCCGCAGCAGCCACCGGGCCGGTGACGACCCGATCGTTTTCCCTGGCCAGTCCGGCGGCTCACACATCCACGAGTTCTTCGGCAACACGACCACGAATGCCAACTCGACCCTGCAGTCGCTGCGGCTCGGTGGCACGAACTGCGATCCGGTGTCGGACAAATCGGCGTACTGGACGCCGACGCTGTACAAGAACGGCGTACCGGTCGCGCCTGAGCGAGTGACCATCTACTACCAGGGCATCACGGACCGCACCAACGCGCGGGCCTATCCCCAAGGTCTGCGTTACGTGATCGGGAACGCCCTGGCAACCAGTCCGGACCAGAACCCCGCCGCCCGGTGGTCCTGTGTCGGTCAGAGCCAGTCCAGCCGGGACTTCCTGGTCTGCCCGCCCGGTACCAAGCTGGAGAACTACCTGGACTTCCCCACCTGCTGGGACGGTGTCCGGCTCGACTCACCGAACCACCGCGACCACATGGCGTTCCCGGCCGGTACGACGTGTCCAGCCAGCCACCCGGTCGTCGTACCGCGACTGGAGTTCCTGATCACCTACCCGGTCAACGGCACCGGACTGAGCCTGGCCGGGACCCGGAACGGGGTCAACGTGACCACCGCACCCGGCTACACGTTCCACGGCGACTTCCTGAACGTCTGGGACCCGGCCGAGCTCCAGCGGCGCGTCGACAACTGCATCCGGGCCGGTTACGTCTGTGGGACCGACGGCCGGCCGATTCAGCAATAGGCCGATCCAGCAATAAGGCCGGATTGCGGTCTCCCGGGGGCCGAGCACTTATCCTTCGGCTATGTCTGAACAGCTGGGTGAGGTGAATGGTGGGCCGGGGGCCCTGTTCGCCATTGGTGGTGCCGAGGACAAGCTGAAGAAGCGCACGGTGCTGCAGGAGTTCGTCGAGGCTGCCGGTGGGTCGAAGGCGCGGATCGTGGTGGTGCCCACCGCGTCGGCGCTCGGGCAGGATGTGGTCGACGTCTACCACGCGCTGTTCGCGGCTCTCGGTGCGCAGAGTGTCGTCGGGGTCCGCCCGGAGAACCGGGAGGACGCCGACGACCCGGCCTTCATCGCGCCGCTGCACGATGCCACCGGCATCTTCATGACCGGTGGCAACCAGCTGAAGCTCGCTGGGGTTGTCACCGGTACGGCGTTCGGCCGGGCCGTCACCGCGGCCCACGCGCGCGGGGCGGCCGTGGGTGGCACATCGGCGGGTGCGAGCATCCTGGCCGAGCACATGATCGCCTTCGGCCGGTCCGGCGCGACGCCACGGCAGCGGATGAGCCAGCTGTCGAACGGGCTGGGCCTGGTGCAGGGCGCGATCGTCGACCAGCACTTCGCCCAGCGGAACCGGTACGGGCGGTTGCTGTCGCTGGTCGCCCAGTCCCCCGGACTGCTCGGGATCGGTGTGGACGAGGACACGGCGGCCGTCGTACGGGGGACGCACCTCGAGGTGGTCGGCCGCGGTGCGGTGACGATCTTCGACGGGAGCCGGATCACCTCGAACGCGCACCACGCCAGCCGGTCGGAGCCGCTGCTCGCGTCGGGCGTCGTACTGCATGTGCTGCCGGCGACGGCGACGTTCGATCTGCAGGCGCGGGTGCTGCTCTCGTACGGCGCGCAGCCGCCGGCCGAGGAGATCGCCGGGCTGGAGGCCGCCGAGGCGGACCTGCGGAAGCTGGCGAAGGAGATCGCGGCCGAGGGTGTCTCACCCAAGTACTACGCGGACCGCAAGAAGCGGGCGGGGCGGCGTACTGCCAAGACCTCGGCAGCCGGGGAGTCCAGACCGGAGGCGACCGAGCCGATCACGGCCGGCGCCGAACTCGACTCCCCCGACAGTTTGCACCGAGACACAGGAACCTCATGACGGAGAGCACCGAAATCCACGGCACGCCCAGCCCCGACCTCAAGATCATCGAGACTCGCGTCTACCGCGGTCCGAATGTGTGGAGCTACGAGCCGGCGATCCATCTGGTCGTCGACCTGGGCTCGCTGGAGAACTTTCCCTCGAACACGATCCCCGGGTTCACCGAGCAGCTCCTCGAGCATCTGCCCCGGCTCGACCAGCACCACTGCTCGCGCGGCCGCCGCGGCGGTTTCATCGAGCGGCTGAACGAGGGCACCTGGCTCGGGCACATCGCCGAGCACGTCGCGCTCCAGCTGCAGCAGGAGGCCGGCCACGACATGCGGCGCGGGAAGACCCGCCAGGTCAAGGGCCACCCCGGGCGCTACAACATCGTCTACGCGTATGCCGACGAGGCCGTGGGACTCGCCGCCGGTGAGCTCGCCGTGCGGTTCGTCAACCAGCTCGTGCAACCCGACCCCGAGTTCGACTTCACCGTCGAGCTGGAGAAGTTCATCAAGCAGGCGGAGCGTACGGCGTTCGGTCCGTCCACGCAGGCGATCGTCGACGAGGCCGTCTCCCGTGACATCCCGTGGATCCGGCTGAACAAGGCCAGCCTGGTCCAGCTCGGTCAGGGTGTGCACGCGAAGCGGATCCGGGCCACCATGACGTCGGAGACCGGATCGATCGCGGTCGATGTGGCCAGCGACAAGGACCTGACCACCCGGCTGCTCGCCTCGGCCGGTCTGCCGGTGCCGCGGTCGGAGTCGATCCGCACGGTCGAGGAGGCCGTCTCGATCGCGAACAAGCTCGGCTACCCAGTGGTGTGCAAGCCGCTCGACGGCAACCACGGCCGCGGTGTCTGCTTGAACCTGCAGAACGCCGACGACGTCCGCGAGGCTTTCCCGATCGCCGCGGAGCAGTCCCGCCGAGGCTGGGTGATCGTGGAGAACATGGTTGTCGGCAAGGACTACCGGTGCCTGATCATCAACGGCCGGATGGAGGCGATCGCCGAACGCGTCCCCGCGCACGTGGTCGGCGACGGCGTGCACACGGTGGCCGAGCTGGTCGACATCACCAACGCCGACCCGCGGCGCGGTGTCGGGCACGAGAAGATCCTCACCCGGATCACCGTGAACGCGGCCGCCCGCGAGCTCGTCCGCAGCCAGGGCTTCGAGCTGGACGACGTACCGCCCGAAGAGGTGATGGTGAAGCTCACCCTCACCGGCAACATGTCCACCGGTGGCATCTCCATCGACCGGACCTGGGAGGCGCACCCGGAGAACGTCGAGATCGCCGAGGAAGCGGCCCGGATGATCGGGCTCGACATCGCCGGGATCGACTTCATCTGCCCCGACATCACCCAGCCGGTGCGCGAGACCGGCGGCGCGATCTGCGAGGTCAACGCGGCCCCGGGCTTCCGGATGCACACGAACCCGACGATCGGCGAACCGCAGTACATCGCCAAGCCGGTCGTCGACATGCTGTTCCCGCCCGGTGCGACCAGCCGGATCCCGATCGTCGCCGTGACCGGCACGAACGGTAAGACCACCACCTCGCGGATGATCAGCCACGTCTTCAAGGGCATGGGCCGCAAGGTCGGTATGACGTCCACCGACGGCATCGTGATCGACGAGCGGCTGGTGATCCGGTCGGATGCTTCCGGGCCGAAGTCCGCCCGGATGGTGCTGCAGAACCCGCGCGTCGACTTCGCCGTGTTCGAGGTGGCCCGCGGTGGCATCCTGCGCGAGGGCCTGGGCTACGAGCGCAACGACATCGCCGTCGTACTGAACGTGCAGCCCGATCACCTCGGGCTGCGCGGGATCGACACGCTGGAGCAGCTCGCCGACGTGAAGGGCGTGCTGGTCGAGGCTGTGCCGCGGACCGGGTACGCCGTACTGAACGCCGACGACCCGCTGGTTCGCAAGATGCGGCGCAAGTGTTCCGGACAGGTCGTGTGGTTCAGCATGGCCGAGCCGGGCAGCGAGGTCCGCGAGTACATCGAGGGTCACTGCCGGCGTGGTGGTCGTGCCGTCGTACTCGAGCGCTCCGACCTCGGCGACATGATCGTGGTCAAGCACGGCCGTCGTTCGATGCAGCTCGCGTGGACACACTTGCTCCCGGCAACCTTCGGCGGGCGCGCGATGATGAACGTGCAGAACGGGATGGCCGCCGCGGCTGCCGCGTTCGCGGCCGGCGCGCCACTGCACGACATCCGGCAGGGCCTGCGGACGTTCAACACGTCGTACTACCTGTCCCCCGGCCGGCTGAACGAGATCGATGTCGACGGCCGCACGGTGATCGTCGACTACTGCCACAACGCGCCCGCGATGCGGATGCTCGGTGACTTCGTCGACCGGCTGGGCGAGAGCCTGATCGCGTCGTCCGAGCTCGGGCGGCCGTCGCGGATCGGTGTGATCGCGACCGCGGGTGACCGGCGGGACGAGGACATCCACGAGCTCGGCCAGATCGCGGCCCAGCACTTCGACGTCGTCATCGTCCGTGAGGACGCACGCCTGCGCGGCCGCAAGCGCGGCGAGCTGGCCTCGCTGATCGAGGCCGGGGTCCGGAGCGCGATGGACACCGGGGCCCGGTGCCGTCAGGTCGAGATCGTCATCGACGAGCTGACCGCGATCCGGCACGCGCTGGCCCGGTCGAACCGGGGCGACCTGGTTGTCCTGTGTGTCGATCAGCACCAGACCGTGCTGGCCGAGCTGGAGTCCGTGTCGCACCTGGCCCAGGCAGGCGCGCGCTCGGGCGACGAGGGCGGCGACCCGGACTTCGTGAAGCCGGAGGAGACCGAGGACCCCTCGGACGCTTAGTGGGAACTCCGCGGAGGGCAAGGGCGTTGGCTGTGCGTGAAGATGAAGTTGCTCGCGGCCACGATCGCCGTTGCCCTCCCGGTCCTGCTCTCCTCCTGCGGTTCCGACACATCCCCTCAGCAGGTTGCGGCGAAGACGCCCGGCGTACTGGTTGAGGACGCCTGGGTGCGCGCGACCGTCGGAACCAAGGACACCACGATGACCGCGGCCTTCCTGTCTCTGACGAATCCCGGGAACGCCGAGGTGAAGTTGATCTCGGCAACTTCCCCGGTGGCAGGCATGGTGCAGCTGCACGAGATGGCGATGAAGGACGGCAAGATGGTGATGCAGGAGAAGGCAGGCGGCGTCACCGTCCCGGCCACCTCGCATGCCCACCTCTCCCCCGGCGGTGACCACATCATGCTGATGAACCTGAAGAGTCCGCTCAAGCCCGGCGACGAGGTCCCCCTCACCCTCAAGTTCTCCGACAACACCACCCACGACCTCAAGGTCCCCGTCAAGGTCTTCACCGAAGAAGAAGAGCACTACCACCCGACCCCCACACCCCAGTGAAGCCTTCACGGCGACAGCTCTTCGGGTACGCCGGAGCAGCCGCCGCGGGTGCTGCCGTCACCGGTGCTGCCACCGTTGCCCTCGACAAGCAACCGCCTCCCGTCAGCCGGCTCATCTCTCCGTACGGCGACCGCCAGCCCGGCGTCGCCTCGCCCTCGCCCCGGCATGGGGAGCTGGTGGCGTTCAAGCTCTTGCCGGGTACCGACAAGGCCGCTCTCGGGCGGTTGCTGCGGTCGTGGTCTGCGAATGTGGTTGCCTTGAGCAACGGGCGCCCGGCGCCCGGGGATACGGCTCCGGAGCTTGCGAATGCGAACGTGGCACTGACCACGACTGTCGGTTTCGGGCCGCGGGTGTTCGAGCTGACCGGCAACAAACCGGCCGGGCTGGACGAGTTGCCGGTGATGCGGCATGACCGGCTGCAGGACGAGTGGTCGGGTGGCGACCTGCTGATCCTCGTCGGCGCGGATGACGAGCTGAGCGTCGTGCACGCCGTACGGCGCTTCGTCGCGGACGCGAAGCCGTTCGCGGTACCGGCGTGGCGGCAGACCGGGTTCTGGAACAGCACGGGCCCGGACGGGAAGCCGGTCACCGGGCGGAACCTCTTCGGCCAGGTGGACGGCACCGGCAACCCAGCTGTCGGGACCCCCGAGTTCGACGCGACCGTCTGGACGGCCGACGGCGGCACGACCCTCGTCGTACGGCGAATCAAACTCAACCTCGACACCTGGGACGAACTCACCCGCTCCGAACAGGAACGCGCCGTCGGCCGCAAACTCAGCACCGGCGCACCGCTCACCGGCACCGCCGAACACGACGAACTCGACCTCGAAGCCCGCGACGCCGAGGGTCGCCCGGTGATCGCCGCCAACGCCCACGCCCGGCTGTCCCACCACTCCGAGAACGACGGCCGCCGCATCTTCCGCAAAGGCCTCAACTACGTCCACGACACCGGTACTACGCGCGAGTCCGGCCTGATCTTCCTCAGCTACCAGGCCGATATCGCCGGCCAGTTCCTCCCGCTGCTGACCCGCCTGGATGCCGTCGACGCGCTTAACGAGTGGACCACCACCATCGGCTCCGCCGTCTTCGCCATCCCACCCGGCTTCGCCGCGGGCGGCTGGCTGGGCCAGGAACTTCTCGGCTGACCTGTCACCCTGGCACGCTCGCCACAGCGTTCTACCGGGTGAGGAGGCGATGCCGATGAGAGACCGACCGACCGAGGCGGACTTCGACGACTTCGTACGCGCCCGCTGGACCCCGACCGCCCGGCTGGCCTATGCACTGACCTTGGACCACCAACGGGCCGAGGATCTCGCGCAGGAGGCGTTCACCAAGCTCTGGTTCCACTGGGGCAAGGTCAGCACCGGAAGTCCGGAGGCCTATCTGCGCCGGATCGTGACCACGACCTTCCTGTCCACCCGGCGGCGGCGCTGGTTCGGCGAGCACCCGACCGAGACACCACCCGACGTCGCGGTCGCCGCGGCCACCGGTCAAATCGACGAGCGGCTGGCGCTGCGGCGCGCGATGGCGCAACTGAGCCCGCGACAACGGCGCAGCCGTCTACCTCCGGTACGCCGAAGACCTGTCCGAACGCAGTGTCGCCGACCTGCTCGGCTGCACCGTCGGCACGGTCAAACAGCACACCCGCCGCGGCCTCGACGCCCTGCGCGCGGAACTCGACTTCACGACACCCGATGAGCTGGCCGCCCTGGCCGGAAGGGGCATCGCATGACCCACGACCTGAACGAAAAGTTCGCCGTACTGACCGACGACCGCCCCGAACCGATCGACCCGGCCGCCCTCGTCCGCACCGGCATCACCCGACGCCGACGCCGCCGGGCCACCACCGGCATCCTCGCCACCGCCGCAGTTACCGCCGTCGCATTCACCGCCGCACCACTCGCGGGCGCTCTGCTCCGGACCGACCCCCCGACCGCCGGCGTACCGCAAGCGACACCGCCGGTGCACCGCCTGCCTGATCCGTGGGTGAACAAGCCTGTTCCGGGAGCTAAGGGCCTGTACCACTTCGCCCAGGGCAAGACCGGGAACCACAACTGGATCGTCGGTGCCCGAGGCAACTGCGTGGTGTTCCAGAACGCCGACCTGTGGCGCGGCATCAAGTCCACGAACAGCCCCATGATGACAGCCGGCGAAGGCCCGGCCTGCACACCTGACGGCTATCCGCGCCTCCGCGGCGGCCTGGGGTACGAGAACGACAACATCGGCATCCTCGCGGGCACCATCACGGCCGCAGCACGCAAGGTTCGCGTCACCAACTTCAAGCAGACGTACGTCGTCGATGCGGTCGGCACCCCGGCCAGCAGCACCAAGCGGTTCTTCGCGATCGCCTTCGAGGGCGGCACCGACCCGGGCTGGACCGCCGTACCGCTGGACGCCGGAGGCCGTCCGATCCGTTAGCCGGCGCGGCCGGGCTCCTCCGTGGTCGTCCCGTAACAGGCACGCATGAAGCTCAGGAACGAGGCCTGCAGACCCGTGGCATGGGTTTCCCTGAGCACGGCGGCGGTGAGGGTTACGCCTGTCTCCGAAGCGCGCAGGCTGTCGACGAGTTGCATGCTTCCGCGTCCGAGCATCCGGTAGATCGGTAGCTGTCCGGTCAGTTCTGCTTCGTTCACGGTCACGTGCAGTCGCGCGCCGCTCAGATCAGGCTGGGCGGCGGCGAGCTCGAGAACCTTGCTGTCAAAGGAAGCGACACCCGGGCTGCCCGCTCCGTACTTCGAGAACAGGGGGCATCCGGTGAGCAAGGCGAACAACGTGAACAGCCCGCCGTAGGAGTAGCCGAAGAGCCCATGACCGGCCGGAGCAACGCGGTACCGGCGGCACACTTCCGGATGAAGTTCGTCCGTGAGGAAGGTGAGGAAGGCATCGGCGCGGGCGGTCGCGAGCTCGGCGAGGTAGGCATCGACCTCTGCCTGGGTCATCGCACCCCTCTCGACGGCCAGGGCAAGCGTGGCTCGCATGTCCGGAGGCAGCGGCTCGCCCGGCGGAACGAGATCACGGTTCCGAACCCGGCTCCACTCGTCGGCTTCCGCGCCCGTGTAGCCCACTGTCACCTGGAGGTAAGGGGCGATCGGCAAGAGGACATCGCCTTGCATCACTGCCAACGGAGCGGTCTGCCCGACACTGAAGTTTCCGTCGGTCACGTAGAGCGCCGGGTAGCGCGCCTCGTCTTCGGCATAGTTCGGCGAGGTCGTCACCCAGACCGCAAAACGCCCACCGACCGCCACCGAGTCGAGCTCGAAGTAGTCGGTGTTGCCGAGAACCTGCGCTACCGGGATGTGCGTCAAGGGCCGTCTTCTCTCCGCCGGAGCTGACCTAAACAGTGGTGAGTTCACTGCCAGGTACTGTACTCAACAGTGGTGAGGACAGCAAGGGAGGCACTGTGAGATCGGCTGCGGGTGAAGGGCGCGAGCGACTGCTGGAGGCCTTGTTCGACGAGTTCGGCGAGAGCGGCCCCAGCCCGAGCTTGTCGATGCGCCAGGTGGCGGAGCGGCTCGGCGTGCACCACACGCTGCTGACCTACCACTTCGGCTCACGACCCAGCCTCCTGGGCGCAGTACTGTCGGAGGCACGCCGCCGCGACAACCTCGCGATCGCCGCAACAGGCAGCGAACTCGGGTTCGCTCCACTGTGCAGGGCCATCTGGGACTTCTATTCGGACGCCGCCCACGAGGACCGAACCCGCGCCTTCTTCCACCTGGCCGGACTCGCCGTCTACGAGCACAACGCCTACCAGAGTTTCGTCACCGGCCTCGACGACCTCGTGCACACCCTCGAAGCAGCAGCCCGTCGCGACGGCCACACGGCAACCGAAGCAAGGCAGCAGAGCATCATCGCCGTTTCCTGCCTACGAGGACTGCTACTGCAGCGCCTGCTGACCCCGGACGCCGAGGTCGACGACGCAGCCGAGCGCTTCCTGGGATCCCTCCCGACATCCGGCCCCTGACCCAGGCCGCCAGCACCACTCCCAGCCCGGGTGAACCACCCCAGCCGAGCTGAACCACCCCAGCCCCGTTGACCAGGAGTGGCGGCTGGTTGCGGATCGGCGCTCGCCGCGAACTGCTCTTGAGGGTTAGGCGGCTCGGAAGCTGAGGAACTTGGTGCTGGGGTAGCTGTGGAAGTTGTTGGCCGGCTCTAGTGACGGGGTGCCTGAGCAGTCGGGGGTGCGGTAGAGGTGGACGTCTTCGGTGGACCAGTTGAAGAGTGCGCCGGGGGCGAAGGTGAGCTGGGTGCAGGCGGTGGGGACGTCGTTGTAGATGAGGCTCTTGCCGCCGAAGCTGGTGGTTTCGTAGAAGCAGGCCTGGCCGGGTTCGCAGGCGGTGCTTTCCGTGGACGCCGAGGCCGGGGTGGCCGCGGCGCCGAGCAGCAAGGTGGTCGCGGCGGCGCCGAGGAGGATGCGACGGTTCATGGGTCTGAGCTCCAGGTAAGAGAAGGGCGGTTCCCTGACACCGACGAGCTTATGGTTGAACCTTCACTCAGACTGCGCTTTCCGGCGTGTTGCGTCGCGAGAACAAGCGGCGTTTCGGCTCGTCGCGATCGATCCAGTCCAGGTCGTCACCCAGTACGGCGTCGTTCGTCCGGTCGGCGTACGGGTCGGGTGGCGGTGGGACCGGGGGCAGGGCGCGGAGCTTCAGCGCGACCATCGGGATCGCGAGCAGGACGGCCACCACGAGCCAGGCGCCGTACTCCCGCAGGATCGGTCCGAACGAGTTGAAGAAGGCGTCCATCGCCGCATCCACGGTCGGGTTGAACGCCTGACCGCTGGGCGCGCGGTCGATCGCCTGGATCGCGGCGACCACTCCGAACGAGGCGAGGTACCAGGCGGTCAGCGGCGCCCAGAAGTACGCCGAACGCCACCCGCGCAACCAGCAGGCGACGTACAGGATCAGTGCCAGACCGATGCCGACGAGGAGTCCGTTCAGCTGCCAGAGCCAGCGGAAGTCGGTCAGCTGACCGGCCGGGCGCAGCGCATACCAGGCGAGCGGCAGCGCGAGCGCGAACGCGGCGATCACCGAACTTCTGGTGCCCAGGGCACCAATGAGACCGCCGGCAGCACTTGCCACCAGCAACGAGATCAGCAACTCCCGTTCCTGCCAGGGATTGCCAGTCAGCCACCAGGCGCCCGCGGCAACAATCAGCACGAGCGGCACGGTGGCGCGGACGCGCGCGACCAGCAGCCCGGCCAGCACTCCCCCGGCGAATCCGCCTAGCAGCAACAGATCCAGCCGCGGCGGCACGAACATCGTCGTACCGCCCGGCAGGCCCTTCAGGTACACGGCGGAGAAGCCACCCACGAACCAGGCGACAACAGCAGCCGGGATCGACCACAGGTAGCGCATCCTCATCCCCGTCCCGCCCCAACCGAGGGCGGTGGGACTAGTGCTGGGCTCTTTCGACCTTGGACTTCAGGTCTTCCGGTGTGTCGACGGTAGCTCCCTCGGACCGCAACCAGCCGTCAAGACTCGCCCGATCCTGCAGAGACATCACCGCGACCACGTCACCCGGCTGGGCCTGAGCGACCAGCGCCTGCGCCGCCTCCAGCTCGGTCGGGTACGCCGGTACGTCGTCGACGCCGACCGACGCGGCTCCCTCGCGGAAGACCGCCTCCAGTTCGGACGGCGGTCGCCCGCGCAAGTACTCGCTCTTGTGCCCGATCGCCACCTGATCGGCACCACGCGCACCGATCGCGCCCAGCGCGGACACCATGTCGTCAGCACGGTCACCCGGCGAACCGAGTGCGAGCAGCAACCGTCCACCCTCGTGCCGAACGCCGTTCATGATCTCGAGCAGGGCTTCCAGGCCGGCCTCGTTGTGCGCGAGGTCGATCACCACGGTGAAGCCACGCAGCGAGTACATGTTCATCCGGCCGGGGTTGTTCTCGTTCGGCGAGAACGAACTCAGCCCTTCGATGACCGCGGCCCGCGGCAACCCGAGCCCGAGCGCTGCCGACGCGGCCGCGAGCGCATTCTCCACGTTGTAGTGCGACAGCCCGGACAGAGTCATCGGTACGTCGACGACCTTCAGCAGCGGCTCCGGATCGGTCGCCTGGTCGAGCACCGTGATGAAGCCGTCGAGGACGGTGGTCGCCCGGCCGCCTTCGTCGAGTACGGTGCGGATCGACGGCGAGTCGGGATCCCGCGAGAACACCCAGCACTTGGCCGGCGAACCGAGCCGCATCGCGAACGTGCGCGGGTCGTCGCCGTTCACCACGCACCAGCCGCGCGGGCGGGTGATGTGGGTGATGACCGCCTTCACCTCGGCGAGCTGGTCGACCGTGTCGATCCCGCCCAGCCCGAGGTGGTCCGCGGTGACGTTGGTGACGACGGAGACGTCGTTCGAGGCGACCCCGACACCGCGGCGCAGGATGCCACCGCGGGCAGTCTCGGTGACCGCCAGCTGGATCCCCGGCTGGGACAGCACCTGCCCGGCGCCGCTCGGGCCGGAGAAGTCGCCGTACTTGACCAGTTCGCCGTCGAAGTAGACGCCGTCGGTACTCGACCAGCCGACGTGCAGCCCGGCCGCACGCCCGATGTGGGCGATCATCCGGGAGGTCGTGGTCTTGCCGTTGGTGCCGGTGACCGCGACGACCGGCACCTTCGGCCGGATGGTCGGCGGCACGTTACCGGGCGGCTCGTTGTGTACCCGCTCGCCGACGGTCGCCATCAGCTCGGGCAGATGGTCGGCACCGAACGCGTCCAGCACCTCGACGATCGCCGCCGCGAGCGCCCGCGCGCGCTGTTCGTGGGCCCAGGGGAAGGCCACGACCAGCCGGTGATTGTCCGACTCCGGCCGGACCCGGACACCGATCCGGCCGATCCCGGCCTCGCGGGCGATCCGCCGTACGACGTGCCCGGTGACCCGGATCGCGAACCGCTGCCGGAACCCGGAGCCGATCCGCCCCGGCCGGGTGGTTCCCAGACCGACGGCCTGCGCGTACGCCTTCGCGGCCGGCGCCGGGGCGTCCACCAGCGCGGTCACGTCGAGCGTGAGCTTGACCGCCGCGCGGCTGAAGTACAGGTTGGCGCCGTCCAGCACACGGAGCTCAACCAGAGAGGTCGTGGGCACTACGCTCCCATCGCGTGGTAGCCGCCGTCGACGTGGATGATCTCGCCGGTGGTGGAGGGGAAGAAGTCACTGAGCAGGGCAACGATGGTGCGGCCGGTGGGCTCCAGGTCGGTCGGGTCCCAGCCGAGCGGGGCGCGCTCGAGCCAGGGCTCCTCGAACTTCTCGAAGCCCGGAATCGCCTTCGCAGCCAGCGTCTTGAGCGGGCCGGCCGAGACCAGGTTGCAGCGGATACCCTGCGCGCCGAGGTCGCGAGCCAGGTACCGGCTGGTCGACTCCAGCGCCGCCTTGGCCACGCCCATCCAGTCGTAGCCCGGCCAGGCCACGGTCGCGTCGAACGTCATACCGACAACGCTGCTACCGCGCGGCATCAGCGGTGCACACGTGGTCGCGAGCGACTTGAGGCTGTACGCCGAGACGTGCACAGCCTGTGCGACGTCCTCCCACGGACCCTCGAGGAACTTGCCGCCGAGGATCGTCTCCGGGTTCCCGTACGCGATCGAGTGCACGACGCCGTCGAGACCGTCGACATGCTCCCGTACGGCGTCCGGCAGCGCGGCCAGGTGCTCCGCGTTCGTCACGTCGAGCTCGAGCACCGGCGGTTCGACCGGGAGGCGCTTCGCGATCCGTTTGGTGATGCTCAGAGCCCGGCCGAAGTTCGAGATCAGCACGGTGGCGCCCTGTTCCTGCGCCACCTTGGCCGTCGCGAAACCGATCGAGGAGTCCAGCGTGACCCCGGCGACCAGGATCCGCTTGCCGTCGAGGATGCCCACCGGCGTTCCCCTTTTCTGCGAAGTGATGGTTAGTTGCCCATACCGATGCCGCCGTCGACCGGGATCACCGCTCCGGTGATGTATCCGGCCTCCTCGGAGGCGAGCCAGCGGACCGCGTGCGCGATCTCCTCGGTCAGGCCGAACCGGCCGAGCGGGATCTGGCTCAGGTACTGCTTCGAGGTCTCTTCCGGCAGTACGGCGGTCATGTCGGTCTCGACGAATCCCGGCGCGACCACGTTGGCCGTGATGCCGCGGCTGCCGAGCTCGCGCGCGATCGACCGGGCCATCCCGACCAGACCGGACTTGCTGGCCGCGTAGTTCACCTGCCCGGCCTGGCCGAGCAGGCCGACCACCGAGGAGATGAAGACGATCCGGCCCTTGCGCAGCCGCAGCATGCCCTTGGCTGCCCGCCGGGCGACCCGGAAGGAACCGGTCAGGTTCGTGTCGATGACCGAGTGCCAGTCGTCGTCGGACATCCGCAGCAGCAGCCTGTCGCGGGTGATGCCGGCGTTGGCCACCAGCACCTCGACCGGACCGTGCGCCTCCTGGATGGTCTCGAAGGCCGCGTCGACCTGCTCCTGGTCGGTGATGTCGCACTTCACACCCAGGAAGCCCTCCGGCGGTGGACTGCTGTTGTAGGTCACCGCGACCTGGTCACCGGCTTCCTTGAACGCGGTCGCGATCGCCAGCCCGATCCCCCGGTTGCCACCGGTCACCAACACAGACCTGCCCACAAGAACTCCTCACCCGTTGCCAGTCGTAGCCGAACGCTATCCTCAGGAGTCTTCGAGCCGGAAACCGACCTTCAATCCGACCTGGTAGTGATCGATCTGGTTGTCGACGATGTGGCCGCGGATCTGGGTCACCTCGAACCAGTCCAGGTGCCGCAGGGTCTCACCGGCCCGGGTGATGGCGTTCGTGATCGCCTCGTTCACCCCCTCCTTCGACGTACCGACGATCTCCGTCACTCGATAAGTCCGATCCGTCATCAGGCTTCCTTCCGTCGCGGCGTACCGTGGTTGATGGTGAGGAGGATAGATGTCCAAACGTCGTGAACGGTCCGGCGAAACGGTCATTTCGGTGACGAGTGCGCAGCCCGGCCGTTCCGAGGACCTGGACAGCCGCATCATCCGGTACGCCGCGATGATGGGACTGCGGGTCGCGTGTTTCGTGCTGGCCGTGTTCACCCCGTCGCCCTGGCGCTGGATGTTCGTGGTCGGCGCGGTGTTCCTGCCGTACTTCGCGGTCGTGCTGGCCAACGTCGCGAAGACCGCGACCCAGGACAGCGGTACGCCGTATGTCCCGCCGGACCGGCCTTCGCTGGAGGCGTCACCGGGCCCGGTGATCAAGGCCGAACCGGACCCCGAACCGGTGCAACAGACCGACACCGAAAAGTGATCTGTGCCGGGACTGGAAAGTTCGCCGGGTTCCGTGTCAGAATCTCCCGCGTGCGCTGAAGTTCACTGTTGGAATTCAGCCTGTTGATGCGGCGTCGGACGGCTCCCCCCGTGGCTGTCCGACGTCGCTTCATTTGTGCCGGGGCCCGATATTTACCCCAGGCTATTGATAATTGAGGGATCAGGAATGGTTATGCCAGAGATCTGCTCGTCCAAGGGGTGCGGCAACGCCGCGACCTGGGCGGTGCTGTGGAACAACCCGAAGATCCACACGCCCGACCGGCGTAAGACGTGGCTGGCCTGTGACGAACACAAGGCGACCTTGTCCGACTTCCTGGACCGCCGCGGATTCCTCCGCGACGTCGAACCTTTCAGCGCAACAGCGTCTTAGGTCGTAGCGAAAAAACACATTTCCGGTTATCCGCCGATGGCGGACATCGGGCGCGCGGGTTGCAGGAACGACGGATCGTTGATGCCGTGGCCGGGGAGTTTCTTCCACATCGCCCGCCGCCAGCGATCCGCGAGTTCCGCATCATCGGCACCGGCCCGCATTGCCGTGCGCAGATCGGATTCGGTCCGGGCGAACAAGCAGTCGCGCACCTGACCGTCGGCGGTCAGCCGGACCCGGTCGCAGTCACCACAGAACGGCCGTGTCACCGACGCGATGATCCCGACCGTCTGCGAACCGCCACGGACGCTGAAGATCTCGGCCGGCGCACTCCCCCGCGCCGCGGCATCGGTCGGCTCCAGGCCGAACTGCTCACCGAGCTGCTCGAGGATCTCGTCCGCGGTCACCATGGTGGCCCGGTCCCATCCGTGCTGCGCGTCCAGCGGCATCTGCTCGATGAACCGCAGCTCGTAGCCGTGCTCCAGGCAGAACTCCAGCAACTCCGGCGCCTGGGTGTCGTTGATCCCGCGCATCAGTACGGCGTTCACCTTGACCGGCGAAAGTCCGGCCTCCTGGGCCGCTGCCATCCCGGCCAGCACGTCCTTCAGACGGTCCCGCCGGGTCAGCTCGACGAAAGTATCGGGCCGAATGGTGTCGAGACTCACATTCACCCGGTCCAGCCCGGCCTCCTTGAGCGCGACCGCCTGCCGGGCCAACCCGATCCCGTTGGTCGTCAGCGACACCTCAGGCCGCGGCTCGAGCGCCGTCGTACGGGCGACGATGCCGACCAGACCACGGCGCAGCAGCGGCTCGCCACCGGTGAAACGGATCTCGTGGACTCCCAGCTGGGTGACCGCAATCCCTACCAGCCGGACGATCTCGTCGTCGGTGAGCAGCTCAGGCTTGGCCAGCCAGTCGAGGCCCTCTTCGGGCATGCAGTAGGTGCAGCGCAGATTGCAACGGTCCGTGAGCGAGACGCGCAGATCCGTGGCGATCCGGCCATAGGTATCTGCCAGACCTACCTGCGTCACCTCTTCGGTCGCCGTCACGAGCCCAGAGTACGTGCCGCCGCCGACGGTTTGCGGGCCATGGCTTAAGTTCGAGACGTGCGTCGATTGATGAACGTCCGGTGGCTCGGCGCCGCGCTGACGATCCTGGTCCTGGCCACGGTCTGCATTCAGCTCGGCCGCTGGCAGCTGCATCGGCTGCACGACCGGGAGGTCCGCAACGGCGTGACCACGTCGAATCTGGCCGCCGCACCGGCGCCGCTCGACCAGATCGTCGGCCCGCAGGGCGTCGTCGGCGACCAGCACGCGTGGCGGACAGCGGTCGTCACCGGCCACTTCGACGCCACCAAGCAGATAGTTCTGCGCTATCGGAACGTGAACGACCGGCCTGGATTCGAAATCATCACCCCGCTGGTGCTTCCGAGCGGGAAGGCGATTCTGGTCGACCGGGGCTTCCTCGTTCGCCAAGGCGCCGAACTCGCCCCGGGCAAGATCCCCGCCGTACCGGAAGGTGAGGTGACGATCACCGGCCGGCTGCAGCGCAGCGAGCGCGGCGGCAGCACCAACGGCGGTACGCCGGACAACGGGACCGCGCGGCTGATCAACGGGCCGGCGTACGCCAAGGCACTCGGGCTGGACCTGTACGACGGTTACCTGATGGTGGACAGCCAGGTGCCGGCCAACGACCCGGCGTTCGGGAAGTTCCCCGGGCCCGAGATCGACAGCGGACCGCACTTCTTCTACGCGCTGCAGTGGTTCCTGTTCGCGATCCTCGCGGTCGGCGGGCTGATCTACTTCACCCGCCGCCCGGCCACCGACGCCGCGGGCGAAGTTGTTGCCGAGCGCAACGAAACTCCGGAACCCGCGGCTCCTCGGGACTGAGAAACGAACGCTTGCCATCGGCCCCGAACTGTCGAGGTGCGGAGGTTGCGGCGGTGAGGCAGGATGGTGCCGTGGACCTTGGACTGCGCGACCGCATCTACATCGTCACCGGTGCCAGCACCGGCCTCGGCTTCGCCACCGCGAAGGCCCTGGCCGCGGACGGCGCCCGGCTCGTCATCTCCAGCCGGAGCGAGGAGAACATCACCCGGGCCGCCGCCGAGCTCGGCGAGAACGTGGTCGGCATCCCCGTCGACAACGCCGACCCGGAGAGCGCCGAGCGGCTGGCCGCGACCGCGATCGCCAAGTGGGGTGCCCTGCACGGCGCCCTGATCAGCGTCGGCGGCCCGAAGCCCGGCACCGCGCTGGATTCCGACGAGGCCGACTGGCAGGCCGCCTTCAACAGTGTCTTCCTCGGTGGCCTGCGGATCGCGAAGTCGGTCGCCCGCGCCGGCTCGGACGGTACGTCGATCGCCTTCGTGCTCTCCTCGTCGGTCAAGTCACCGATCCCCGGTCTCGCCATCTCGAACGGCCTGCGCCCCGGTCTCGCGATGGTCGCCAAGACCCTCGCGGACGAGCTCGGGCCGAACGGCGTCCGCGTCAACGGCCTGCTCCCCGGCCGGATCGCCACCGACCGGCTCCGCGAGCTCGACAGCAAGGGCGGCGACCCCGAGGTGGCCCGCCGCAGCGCCGAGCGCACCATCCCGCTGCGCCGGTACGGCGATCCCGACGAATTCGGCCGGGTCGCCGCGTTCGTGCTCTCCCCCGCCGCCTCCTACCTGACCGGTGCGATCATCCCGATCGACGGCGGCGCACTCCGTACGTTCTAGTCCTGGTCCTTGGGCCGGTCACGGTCTTTGGAAGGCTGCACCCGCTTGGGCTCGCCGGGCATCTTCGGATACTCGGGCGGATAAGGCAGGTCGGCCTCGCCGTGGTCGCGCTCGTGCTTGGCCGACAGCTCCAGCAGCGAGTCGAGGGAGAAGGCCTGCTCGCCGACCGCGGCGTGCAGGTCACCGACCTCGGCGAACCGGGCCGGCATCGTGAGCACATCGAAGTCGTCCGGTACGACGTCCTCCAGCTCCTCCCAGCGCAGTGGCGCCGACACGCGCGCCCGTGCGTTCGGCCGGACCGAGTACGCCGAGGCGATGGTCCGGTCCCGGGCCATCTGGTTGTAGTCGATGAAGATGCGCTCGCCGCGCTCCTCCTTCCACCAGTTCACCGTGACCTGGTCGGGGAGCCGCTTGGACAGCTCACGCCCGAGGGCGATCACCGCGCGCCGCGCCTGGATGAAGTCCCAGCGCGGCTCGATCGGCACGTACACGTGCAGGCCGCGGCCACCTGAGGTCTTCGGGAAGCCCTCCAGACCGTGCTCGGCGAGCAGCTCACGCAACGCCGGAGCCACCGCGACCGCGCTCTTGAAGTCCGTGCCCGGCTGAGGGTCGAGGTCGATCCGGAGCTGGTCCGGGTTGTCGACGTTCGGACGGCGGACCGGCCAAGGGTGGAAGGTCAGTGTGCCCAGGTTGGCCGCCCAGGCGACCACGGCCAGCTCGGTCGGGCACACCTCGTCGGCCGGCCGGCCGCTCGGGAACTTGATGGTCGCGGTCTCCACCCACTCGGGCGCCCCCTTGGCCACCCGCTTCTGGTAGAACGCGTCGCCGCGGTTGTCGGCCCGGGTGGAGAGTTTGGCGCCCTCGAACCAGCCACCTGGCCAGCGCTCCAGCGTGGTCGGCCGGTCCCGGAGCGCGCCCAGGATGCCGTCGCCGACCGCGACGAAGTAGTTCACGATGTCGAGTTTGGTCAGCCCGCGGTCCGCGAAGTACGGCTTGTCCGGGTTGCTCACCCGCACCTGCCGACCACCGATCTCGAGCTCGATTGCCTTGGTCGCCGCCATGCGGTGACGCTACCGCTCCGGACCGACAAAGGTCGGGAAAACTGCGGAAAGGCAAGTTTTCGTAAAGGCTAGGCACGTCCGGTAACTGGGCGGTAACGTACGTGCACTTCGTTCCTGGGGCGTGAGGCCCCCGGGACGCTTCAGAAGGAGCGCGAGGATGAACAGATCCGCCCTGTTCGCCGCTGCCACCGCAGTTGCGACCACCACCGCCCTAGGGCTGACCTCGGCCACCACCGCCACCGGTGCGCCCACGGCAGCCCCCGTCCCCAGTCCTGCGGCTGCTGTCGCCCGGGCCAAAGCAGCCATCGGCGACAACCTCGCCGGGCTCAAGGCCACCACGGCCGACGCGTTCGCCGTACGGGACGTGATCGTCGACAAGAACGGCGCGACCCACGTCCGGATGGACCGGAGCATCGGTGGGCTGAAGGTTCTCGGTGGCGACGTCGTCATCCACCAGAGCGACGAAGGTGCATGGCAGGGCGCCAGCGTGACACTGACCAAGAGCGCGAACGTCGACCGGACGCCGAAGGTCGGGGTCGCGACGGCGACCAGCAAGGCGCTCGCCAAGGGCCAAAAGGCCGAAGGCAAGCCCGCCCTGGTGATCGAGGCCCGCAAGGGCGCGCCGCGGCTGGCCTACCTGGTCACCACGACCGGCACCCAGGCCGACGGCACGCCGAGCCACATCACCACCACGATCGATGCCCTGACCGGCGCCAAGCTGGTCAGCGAGCAGCACATCGAGACCGCGACCGGTGACGGCCAGAGCCTGTACTCCGGCACCGTGCCGATCGACAGCACCCCGGCCACCGGCGGCTTCACGCTGACCGACCCGGTGCGTGGCGGCGGAGCGACCGGGGACGCGAACAACAAGACCGAGTCGATCCTGTGCCAGCTGTTCGGCTTCGGCTGCATCGTGCCGACCAAGTTCAACGACGCGGACAACCACTGGGGCAACGGCACCAACGCCGACCGCGCCAGCGCCGCCGTCGACGCGCACTACGGCGCCGCGACGACGTTCGACTACTACAAGAACACCCACGGCCGGAACGGCATCTTCAACAACGGCAAGGGTGTCCCGAGCCGCGTGCACTACGGCACGAACTACGTCAACGCCTTCTGGGACGGCAAGCAGATGACGTACGGCGACGGTGACGGCGTGGTCGCCGGGCCGCTCGTCTCGATCGACGTGGCCGGCCACGAGATGTCCCACGGCGTCACCTCGGCCACCGCGAACCTGACCTACTCCGGTGAGTCCGGCGGCCTGAACGAGGCCACCAGCGACATCTTCGGCGCGCTGGTCGAGTTCTACTCCAACAACGCCGCCGACCCGGGTGACTACTACATCGGCGAAGAGATCATGAAGGACCGCCCGGCGCTGCGGTACATGGACAAGCCGAGCAAGGACGGCAAGTCCGTCGACTGCTGGTCGTCCGGTGTCGGCAACCTCGACGTGCACTACTCGTCCGGCGTCGCGAACCACTTCGCGTACCTGCTGGCCGAGGGCACGGGCGCCAAGACCTTCGGCGGCCTGGCGCACAACTCGACCACCTGCAACAACACCACGCTGCAGGGCATCGGCCGGGACAAGGTCGGCAAGATCTGGTACCGCGCGCTGACCGTCTACATGACCACCAGCACCAACTACGCCCAGGCCCGGACCGCCACGCTCAACGCGGCGACCGACCTGTACGGCGCCGCCAGCCCCGAGCGCGCCGCAGTTGCGGCCGCGTGGAGCGGAGTGAGCGTCAACTGACACTCGGTGACTTCGCCGGTCCTGTCCCACTGGGGCGGACAGGACCGGCGAAGGATCCCCCTTCCCTTCAAGGCAAGCACTAGGTGTTCACGTGCTGGACCTTGGCGGGGACCTATGCGGGTGTGAGACTGCGCGACATGTCTGCCCAAATCCGACCAAGACGCCGCCTGGGCGCTCTGGTCATCACTTCCACACTTATCGCCTCCGGCGCGGCTCTCATCGCCGCGGCTCCGGCGGGCGCCGCGTCCGCCTCGGTGGTCATCACCGAGGTGTACGGCGGTGGCGGCAACAGCGGGGCGCCGTACACGAATGACTTCATCGAGCTGACCAACAACAGCTCCGCCCCGGTCGACCTGACCGGCTGGACGATCCAGTACGCCTCTGCGGCCGGCACCTCGTGGTCCAACAAGATCACTCTGACCGGCTCGATCGCGCCCGGCGCCGTCTACCTCGCGCAGGGCGCGTCGGGCGGTGCCAACGGGCAGCCCTTGCCGACGCCGGACGCCACCGGCGGTGTGAACATGTCCGCCGCCTCCGGCAAGGTCGCACTGGTCTCCTCGACCACCAGCCTGAGCTGTGCCACCGGCTGCGCCACTGCGCCCGGCGTGATCGACTTCGTCGGGTACGGCGCGGCCAACGACTTCGAGACCAGCGCTGCTCCGGGCACCTCGAACACGACGTCGGCGACCCGCAAGGTGCCGACCACGGATGCCGACAACAACGGCACCGAGTTCGCCGAGGTGGCTCCGACGCCGAAGGTGCTCACCAACACTCCCCCGCCGCCGGACCCGATCGACGCCAAGATCCACGACATCCAGGGCGCCGCGCACCTGTCGCCGCTGGTCGGCAAGATCGTCGGCAACGTGACCGGCGTGGTCACTGCGAAGAGCGGCAACGGCTTCTGGTTCCAGGACCCGCAGCCGGACGACAACCCGGCGACCAGCGAGGGCCTGTTCGTCTTCACCGGCTCCGCGCCGACCGTCGCCGTGGGCGACGCGCTCACCGTGCAGGGCACCGTGACCGAGTTCCGGCCGGGTGGCTCCGGCGGTACGACGAACCTCACCACGACCGAGCTGACGCAGGCGAAGATCACGGTCACCGGGACCGCCGCCGTACCGGCTCCGACACTCGTGGGTGCGGATGGCCGGGTACCGCCGTCGACGGTGATCGACAACGACTCGTCCGGTGATGTCGAGACCACCAGCACCTTCGACCCGGCGCAGGACGGCCTGGACTTCTGGGAGTCGCTCGAGGGCATGTGGACCGGTATCACCGCGCCGGAGGTGACCGGGCCGCCGACCTCCTTCCGCGAGCTGTCCGTCGTACCGGCCGGGTCCGGTGTGCGGTCCGTGCGTGGCGGGATCGTGTTGCAGAAGGCCGACAGCAACCCTGAGCGGATTCTGCTGGACGATCTGCTGACGCCGATTCCGGACGCCAAGACCGGTGACAAGCTGGCCGGGACGGTGGCCGGGGTCGTCGACTACGCGTTCGGCAACTTCAAGCTGCTGCCGACCACGACGCCGACCGTGATCGACGGTGGCGTGAAGCGCGAGACGACCAAGGCGTCCTCGCCGCTGCAGGTGTCGGTCGCGACCTTCAACGTGGAGAACCTGGACCCGTCCGACGGTCCGGCCAAGTTCGACGGTCTCGCGCAGGCCGTCGTCAAGAACCTCGCGTCGCCCGACATCATCGGGCTGGAAGAGGTGCAGGACAACGACGGCGCGGTCAACTCCGGTACGACGGCCGCGAACGTCACGCTGGATCTGCTCACGGCCGCGATCGTCAAGGCGGGCGGACCGAAGTACGCCTACCGCCAGATCGACCCGGTGAACAACGCCGAGGGCGGTGAGCCGGGTGGCAACATCCGGGTCGCGTTCCTCTACCGCACCGACAAGCCGGTCAAGTTCGTCGACCGTCCCGGTGGCGGTTCGACCGTCCCGACCACCGTCACCACCGACCGGTTCGGCCGCCCGCACCTGAGCGCCTCCCCGGGCCGGATCGACCCGGCCAACCCGGCCTGGGCCGCGACCCGGGTCCCGCTCGCGGGCGAGTTCACCTGGCACGGCCAGAGCCTGTTCGTCGTCGTCAACCACTTCAGCTCCAAGGGCGGCGACAACCCGCTCTGGGGCCGGTTCCAGCCGCCGGTGCAGTCGAGTGCGGTCAAGCGGCACCAGCAGGCTCAGTCGGTCCGCGGGTTCGTCGACCAGATCCTGGCCAAGGACACCGGCGCGAACGTGATCGTGCTCGGTGACATCAACGACTTCGACTTCTCGCAGACCACGGACATCCTGGTCGGCACCGGCAAGACGGCGCTGATCGACATGCCCCGGACAGTGCCGGTGAAGGAGCGCTACAGCTACGTGTTCGAGGGCAACAGCCAGATCCTCGACCAGATCCTGATCTCGCAGAACCTGCGGCCGGCCTCGTCGTACGACATCGTGCACATGAACGCCGAGTTCCCGGACCAGATCAGCGACCACGACCCGCAGGTGGTGCGGGTGATCCCGCTCCCGTCCTGGGTGCACTAGTTATTGCGGCAGTCTTACGTAGCGGCGTCCGGACGGGGTTTTCCTTGACCGGACGCCGATACTGGGGTTGTGACTGATTCGACCAAGCAGTACGCCGTTCAGAAGTCCGACGCGGAGTGGAAGGCGCAGCTGTCCCCCGCGGAGTTCCACGTGCTGCGCAAGGCCGGTACCGAGCGGCCCTTCACCGGTGAGTACACCGACAGCAAGACCGTCGGTGTCTACAAGTGCCGGGCCTGTGACGCGGAGTTGTTCCGGAGCGAGACCAAGTTCGACTCGCACTGCGGCTGGCCTTCGTTCTTCGCACCGCTGGCCGAGGACCGGGTCGAGTACATCGAGGACACCGCCCTCGGGATGAAGCGCGTCGAGGTCCGCTGCGCGAACTGCGGCTCCCACCTCGGCCACGTGTTCGAGGGCGAGGGCTACGGTACCCCCACCGACCTCCGGTACTGCATCAACAGCGTCAGCCTGGCGCTGCAGCCCGAGTGATCGACTGGTAGACCACTAGACTGCCGCTGTGCTGGATGTCCTGGGTGCTGAGCAGGCGTGGGAGGTGCCGGGGGCCTGGGTGACGGCCGTCCGGCGGAGGTTGCACGGCTGGGGCCAGGACCCGCGGTCCTTGCGGCCACTGCGGCCGGACGCGTTCGCTGGGTTCGCGAAGGGGACGCCGGCTGCGGTCTGGTTCACCGATCAGGTCGCTCCGCTGCTGGCCGGGTGGATTCCGGTGCTGCACGGCGAGTACGCCGATCTTGGTGCGGAACTGACCCGCGAGTTCAAGCGGCCGACGTACCGGATCGGCGGTGCCGCACACATCGTCCGGATCGCCCCGACCGACTGGCCGTTGCAGGTGATCGCGGGCGCGCAGGGGTTCCGTGAGGCCGGCCGGCGGCACGCGGTGGAGGTGTCCCGCGACGTGGTCGCGATGTTCGTCGACGCACCGCCGCTGGCCGCGCGGGCGACGGCGCTGACCGCTGCGTTCGACCGGGTCCTCGCTGATCGCGAGGCGCTCCACCTGCATCTGAACAGCGACTACCCGGCGATCGTGCAGTACTGGCGGACGTCGGCGCTGACGGACGCGGAGCGCGTCGTACTGCCGGAGTTGTCCGGCCCGAACGCCGCCTTGCGCTACTCACTCAACTCGCTGCGGGACGCGCACGCGAAGCTGCTGATGACGATCCCGGACGAGTACGCCGGTGACTTCGCGCAACTGATGGCCGGGATGATCCTCGCCGGTCGGCTCACCAATCTTCCGCCCGCTGTCGCGCAGATCCTCGGCCCGGCCGCGCAGGACGTCGAGAAGGCGTTCGCCTCGGCGCGGACCGGCTTCAAACCGGAGACGTGGCTGACGGCCAATACCGAGTGGCTGGCGCGCGCCGTACGGCATGACCAGCGCGCAGCTGCTCGGACGTGGGCCGCCGCGGCGACCCGGGTCTCCATACATCTCTCCGGCGCACTCGGCGACGCGCCCTGGCCGGATCCGCTGATCCCTGATCTGGACGCACTCTTCCGGCTGCTCGATCGGGACCGCCGGCCGGTGGCCGCGGTCGAGCAGGCCGAGACCTCGCTCTCCTCCGCGTGGGACAACGCCCAGTCGACCACCCCGGCGGCGAAGCCGAAGGCCGCTGAGCTGGGGCCGGTCGACTTCACCAACGACCCGCTCGCCGAGCTCGACTCGCTGGTCGGTCTGGAGTCGGTGAAGGACTCGGTCCGCAAGATGGTGGCCGAGGTGAAGACCAACCTGCGCCGCCAGGAGCTCGGCCTGCCGAGCCACGAGCGGGCCCGGCACATGGTCTTCGTCGGCAAACCCGGTACGGCGAAGACGACGATCGCGCGCCTGCTCAGCCGCATCTACCACCAGCTCGGCGTACTGGAGAAGGGTCACGTGGTCGAGGTCGACCGCTCCGACCTGGTCGGTTCCAGCACCGGTACGACGGCGCCGATGACCGCGGAGAAGTTCCGGGACGCGATCGGTGGCGTGCTGTTCGTCGACGAGGCCTACACGCTGGTGCCGGAGAACAGCCCCGGCGACTACGGGCTGGAGGCCATCGCGACGATCCTGAAGCTGATGGAGGACCACCGCAACGACTGCATCGTGATCGTGGCCGGGTACCACCGCGAGATGCAGCGGTTCATGGAGTCCAACACCGGTCTGGCGTCACGGTTCCCGAAGCTGCTGTCTTTCGCCGAGTACGACACCAACCAGCTGGTCGCGATCTTCGAGCTGCAGGCCCGCTACAAGGGCATGACCTACAGCGACGACGTCCTGGACGTGGTCCGGTCGATCATCCCGCCGTCCCCCCGAGGCCACAACTTCGGCAACGGCCGCTTCATCCGCAACGTCCTCGAGGAAGCGATCTCCAACCAGGCCACTCGCCTGTCCACCCGCGACCCCGACAGCCTCACCGAAAAGGACCTCCGCGAGCTCCTCCCGGAAGACGTCCGCCCGCCCATGTCGATGCGCGCCGAGGACTACCTCTTCCAGAAGCCCGGCACTTAAATCGGTGTGGCGAGGGCGACCGGGTTGCCTTCGGGGTCGGCCAGGTAGGCCTGGCGTTCGCCCCAGGGCATGGTGGCGGGCTCTTGGAGGACGGGGTGACCGGCGGCGCGGAAGACTGCTACCTCGGCCTCGACGTCGTCGACGTACACGAACAGTTCGAAGCGTGGCGCCGTACCGACTGTGATGCCGAGCTGAGCTTCTGGCCAGCTGGAGTCGGCGATGCCCAGTGAGGAGTCGCCGCGCTCCAGGCCGACGTAGTGCGGGTCCCCCTCGAGTGGGAACTGGTACCTCAGCTCGTAGCCGAGCAGCGTGTAGAACTCGACCGACCGCCGGACATTGCTCACGTAGAGCACCGGGAACGCCTTGCGCTGCATGTCAGGCCAGGTTGGCGATCAGCTCGCCCAGCTCGGTCCGCTTGCCGGTGTAGAACGGCACTTCCTCACGGACGTGCCGGCGGGCGGTGGAGGCGCGCAGATCGCGCATCAGGTCGACCATCCGGTGCAGCTCGTCGGCCTCGAAGGCCAGCATCCACTCGTAGTCGCCGAGCGCGAACGAGGCGACCGTGTTGGCCCGCACATCCGGGTAGCCGCGGGCCATCTTGCCGTGCTCGGCCAGCATGAAGCGGCGCTCCTCGTCGGGGAGCAGGTACCACTCGTAGGAGCGGACGAACGGGTACACGCAGACGTACGCGCGCGGCTCCTCGTCGGCCAGGAAGGCCGGGATGTGGCTCTTGTTGAACTCGGCCGGCCGGTGCAGGGCCAGCTGCGACCAGACCGGCGCGAGGTGCCGGCCGAGCCGTGACCGGCGCAGCGCGTGGTACGCCTTCTGCAGCGCGTCCGAGGTCGGCGCGTGCCACCAGACCAGGAAGTCGGCGTCGGCGCGGAAGCCCTCGACGTCGTAGATCCCGCGGATGACCACGTCGTCGGCCGCGAGCTTGCCGACCAGCTCGGACAGCTCCGCGGTCAGCTCGTCGCGGTCCGCGTCACCCAGCGGGGTCTCGACTTTGAAGACCGACCACATGGTGTAGCGGATCACATTGTTCAGCTCGCGCGCCTTCGGCTTGTCCGTCACGGGACCATTGTGTCCAATGAATCGGTGAAACCACGCACCCGGGTGGCAGCTCTCACACCCGAGGCCACGCAGGCGGCGATCCCGACCCCCCGGTACGCCGCGCCTGCGACCGCCAGCCCGGGGATCGCGGCGACGGCCGCTTCCACCCGGTCGACGCGGTCGAGGTGACCGACGGCGTACTGCGGAAGTCCACCGCCCCAGCGGGTGACGATCGAGCCGATAACCGGTCCTTGGAGGCCGATCGCCTTCTTCAGGTCGGACACGGCCAGCTGGACGAGCTCCTCGTCGGACCGCTGCAGCACGTACTCCTCACCGAGCCGGCCGACCGAGGTCCGCAGTACGGCGAGCTCTCCGCCGGCGTCGTTCGACCACTGCCATTTGGCGTGTGAGTACGTCGAAGCCTTGATAGTCCGCTCCTCGACCGAGGGGACCAGGAATCCGGAGCCGGTCGCTTCGGCGGGCCAGTCCTCCTTGCGCACCGCGAGCGTGACGATCGCCATGCTCGCGTACTCGATCGCGGCCAGCTCGGTCGATGCCGTCGGCACCAACTCGGCCAGCATCCGGCTCGCGGGCGCGGCCGGGGTCGCGACGATCACCGCATCGGCGGTCAGGTACGTCGGTGCCGGTACCGGGCCTGCTTCCAGCTCGAACCCGTCCGAGGTCCGGGTGATCCGCCGTACGGCGAGTTGTCGTTGGATCACCACGCCACGGGCGAGCAGGTCCTGCTCCAGCGCGGTGATCAGCCGGTTCACGCCACCGACGATCCCCGCGAACACAGGCTGACCGGCACGCTTCTGCCCGGCCTCCCGCAGCTCGGCCGTGGCGGCGAGCAGGCTCGGTGCCGTCCGCAACTTCGCGTACAGGTCCGGTACGGCGGCAGCCAGCGAGATCTCGTTCGCCTTGCCCGCATACACGCCGCCGAGCAGCGGATCGATCAGCTTATCCGTCACCGCGGATCCCATGCGCTCGGCAACGAACCGCCCGATCGCCACATCCTCCTGAAGCGCAGGCGGCGGCAACTCCGCCTCCCGCGCGACCTGCTCCGCAGCCGCCTCCCCCAGTACGTCGGCCGCGGCGGCAGCGTCGACCGGCACACCCATCACCGTCGGAGGGATCGCCCGAATCCGGTCACCGACCCACAACCCGGCCGAGGTCGTTGCCGGATGCACCACGTCATCCCCAAGCCCAACAGCCTGGATCAGCTCCAGCGCCTCAGGCCGCCGAGCCAGCACCGACTCGGCCCCCAAGTCGACCGGCACACCCTCGATCTCAGCACCCGCCAGCTTCCCCCCAAGCCGCGGCGACCCCTCAAGCACCGTGATCTGTGGCGGATTAGGCCCACTGGCCAACGCATGCGCAGCCGCCAGCCCACTAACCCCGCCACCCACCACAACAACCCGACTCACAGAACCTCCAACCTCAACAAGTACGCCACCTGCGGCCTCGTCCCCGCGGTTTCGCCGACACGCTGGAAGCCAGCGCGCTCCAGCACGGTCCACGAGGCGACGTTTGCCAGTGCTGCGCCGGCGGTCAACTGCCGTAGGCCGTACTCGTTCGCGGCGAGCTGCACGATCGCCCGCACCGCGGCCGTCGCGAGCCCGCGCCCGGTCACACGCTCGGCAAGCCGGTAGCCCAGCTCGGCCGACCCGTCCTCGACGTCGATCAGGTTCACCCGGCCGACCACCGTGCCGTCCGGCTCCACGAGCACGTGGAAGTGGCAGACGCCTTCCGCCTGCTCTGCGACGCGCGCGTGCAGGATCTCCGTGAAGTTCGCGAAGAACTCGTCACCGCGGTCGGCGATCGAGAGGGCGAAGTACTTGCGGTTCTCCCGTTCGAAGGCGAGCAGCGCGTCGGCGTGGTCGACAGTCAGTCGCTCGATGGCGACGCCGTACTCAGATAGCACGGGCCGACTTCGTTTGGACGTGCTTGACGATCCGGTTCAGCACCTCGGGGTCGGCATCCGGCGGAACCCCGTGACCGAGGTTGAAGATGTGCCCGGGCGCCGCCTGCCCCTCGATCAGGATCCGGTCGATCTCCGCCTCCAGCACCTCCCAACCAGCGTGCAGCAGCGCCGGATCGAGGTTCCCCTGGACCGGCTTCCCGCCTATCCGCCGCGCGGCCTCGTCGAGCGGCACCCGCCAGTCGGCCCCGACCACGTCGGCACCGGCGGCACTCATCAGCCCGAGTAGCTCACCGGTGTTCACCCCGAAGTGGATCTTCGGTACGTCGTACGCGGACAGCGCGTCGAACACCTTCGCCGAGTGCGGCTGCACGAACCGCTCGTAGTCGCGCGGCGACAACCCACCGGCCCACGAGTCGAACAGCTGGATCGCCGAGGCACCCGCCTCGACCTGCACGGTCAGATACGCGATCGCGACGTCGGCGAGGCGGTCGGCCAGCGCGTGCCACAGCTTCGGGTCGCTGTGCATCAGCGCCTTCGTCTTGGCGTGGTCCTTGCTCGGCCCACCCTCGACCAGGTACGACGCCACCGTGAACGGCGCGCCCGCGAACCCGATCAGCGGGGTCTCCCCCAACTGCGCCACCAGCTCCTGCACCGACTCCGTGATGTACGGCACGTCGGCCGGTGTCACCGGCCGGACCGCATCCACGCCGGCGAGGTCCCGGATCGGGTCCGCGACCACCGGTCCGACACCGGGCTTGATCTCCACCCCGAAGCCGGTCGCCTTCAGCGGCGTCACGATGTCGGAGTAGAAGATCGCCGCGTCGACGCCGTAACGGCGTACCGGCTGCAGCGTTATCTCGACGACGAGGTCAGGACGCATACACGACTCGAGCATCGTGGTCCCCTCCCGGACCGCGCGGTACTCGGGCAGCGAGCGCCCGGCCTGGCGCATGAACCACACCGGAGTGTGCGGGCCGGGCTCACCACGGGCGGCGAGCAAGAAGGGGGAACGGGCAAGCGTCGAAGGCACCTCACGATGATCCCACGCACCGCACAACGGGTTTTCCGGGCCTGGCCAGTGCAGGTTTCGGTACGTGTACGTGCCGTTACCGGCGCGTCTAAACAGGCGTCCGTGCGTAATCAGTCGTAGGCTGCGAAGCATGGGTGCCCGCAAGCAGGTCGACGCGCCACCCGCGGAGTTTGCCGAGGCCGTGACGCAGTTGCGCGGCGCCCGGTTCCGGCCAGAAGTGTTCGTCGAGGAGATGCCTGCACCGCAGCGGATCGCTCCGCATGCGGCCGCGGTCAGCGCCGATGTGACGATCGACGGTGACGATGTCGCCACCGGTCGGCTCGTCGTCCTCTACGACCCGGCCGGTAACGACGCCTGGCAGTCGACCTTCCGCTGTGTCGCGTACGTGCGCGCTGCCGTCGAACCGGAGATGGTGACGGACGCGCTGCTCGGTGGCGTGGGCTGGACCTGGCTGATGGAGGCCCTGGCGGACCGGGGTGCGGAGTACCTGGCCCCGAGCGGTACCGTCACCCGCGTGGTATCGGAGAGCTTCGGCGGGATGGCCGACGACGACGCGACGGCGGAGATCGAGATCCGTGCGTCCTGGAGCCCGGTGCCCGGACCCGGTGGACTGGTGGACGTGACGAAGCACGCCGAGGCGTGGGGCGAGACACTCTGTACGGCGGCCGGACTGCCGCCGGTTCCGCCGGGGGTGGTCGCGATGCCGACCCGGCGTGGACAGCGGGGCCGATGAGCCAGGCCGACCCCCAGCAGTCAGTACAAGAAGAGCCGGCAGTTGAGCTGCCGCTCCTCGAACTCCGCGACGGCCTCTCCGACGTCGTCGACACCGACTCTGCGCTGACCGAAGTCATCGAGGCGTTCCGCGCCGGCACCGGCTCGGTCGCCGTCGACGCCGAGCGCGCCTCCGGCTACCGCTACTCGCACCGCGCCTACCTGGTGCAACTGCGTCGCGTGGGCTCCGGCTCCGCGCTGGTCGACCCGATCCCGTTCGGCGACCTGTCCGCACTCGGTGACGCGATCGTCGACGCGGAGTGGATCATCCACGCCGCGAACCAGGATCTGGCCTGTCTCGCCGAGGTCGGCATGATCCCACGCAAGGTCTTCGACACCGAGCTCGCCGGCCGTCTGCTCGGCTACCCGAAGGTCGGTCTGGCGTCACTCGTCAGCGAGGTCCTCGGCTACCGGATGCGCAAGGAGCACTCGGCGGCCGACTGGTCGACCCGTCCGCTCCCCGCGCCCTGGCTCGTGTACGCCGCCTTGGACGTCGAGATGCTGATCGAGCTCCGCGACGCCATCGAGGCCGAGCTGCGGCGCGAAGGCAAGTGGGAGTGGGCCGAGCAGGAGTTCGCCGCGATCCTGTCCGCGCCGCCACGCGAGCCGAAGCCGGATCCGTGGCGCCGGACGTCCGGGATGCACCGGGTCCGCAATCGCCGCAGCCTGGCCGTCGTACGGGCGTTGTGGGAGGCGCGCGACCAGATCGCGTCGTCCGCCGACATCTCCCCCGGCCGGATCCTGCCGGACGCCGCAATCGTCGAGGCCGCCGCGGCGATGCCTGCTGACCGCGACACCCTGCAGAAGCTCACCGCCTTCAAGGGCCGTGGCGCTCACCGTCACATGCGCACCTGGTGGGAGGCGGTCGACCACGCCCGCCACCTCCCGGACACCGAGCTCCCCAAACAAGGCCCCCGGTACGACGGCCCGCCACCTGCCCGCGCCTGGGCCGACCGCGACCCCGACGCGGCAGCACGCCTGTCGGCCGCCCGAGCCGCAGTCTCCGAGATCGCCGAGGCCCACCGCCTCCCGACGGAGAACCTCCTTTCCCCCGACACCATCCGCCGCCTGGCCTGGACTCCCCCGTCCGACGCCGACCTGGCCGCGGTCTCCACCTTCCTCCGCGACCACCACGCCCGCGAATGGCAAATAGCCCTCACCGCCGAGGCCCTGACCACCGCCATCGCCACCGAACCAGCCCCCACCCTCGACTAACCCCGCCCCCACCCCCTGCCCACAAGACCTGATATCCCTCCGCGTCGCCCCTTCTCAGCCCGGATACGCCCCCAGAAGGGGCAACAGCAGCGGATATCCGTTCGTGTTGGCGGGGTTAGGCCTTGGGGTTGTAGATGGAGCTGGTGACGTAGGCCATTGCTTCGGTGAACTTGGGGTCGGTGAAGCGGCGGTTGAGCTCGGCCTCGTCGACGATCTCGATGCGGGTGTGGAGCCAGTAGAGGTTGCCGAAGGGGTCGCTGACGCGGGCGATGACGTCGCCCCAGAACATGTGGGTGGGGTTGGTGACGACGGTGCCGCCGGCGGCGACGGCGTTCTTCAGGGTCTGCTCGACGTCCGGGACGTAGAGCCGGAGGAAGGCCGGCGTCGGCGGCCAGTCGGGCTTGTCGAACATCATCACGACCGAGTCGCCGATCCGCATCTCGGCGTGGCCGATCCGGCCCTGGTCGTCGACGACGCGGCCGCCGAGGTCCACCGCGTCGAAGGCCGCCGTCAGGAAGTCCATCAGGCCGGCGGTGTCGTGGCCGATGATCCACGGCGTCACGGAGTGGTAGCCGTCCGGAATCGGGGTGACGGTGTCGTTCTTCGGTGCGTCGGCGACGGTCATGGCGCTTCTCCTCCTGGTGGGTTGGTGATCACCACCGTAGGAGGAGAAGCGGCCAATGTTTGTCCGCTACTTGTCGAGTTGGGCCTCGATCGCCGAGACGACCTCGGGCGACTCCGGCGTGGTCTGCGGGCGGAAGCGCGCGGCGACCGTGCCCTCGGGGCTGACCAGGAACTTCTCGAAGTTCCACTGGACGTCACCGGCCTCGCCGGCCGCATCCGGGGTCAGCGTCAGCTCGGCGTACAGGGGGTGGCGGTCGTCGCCGTTCACCTCGAGCTTGTCCAGCATCGGGAAGGTGACGCCGTACGTCGTCGAGCAGAAGGTGTCGATCTCTTCCGCACTGCCCGGCTCCTGGCCACCGAACTGGTTGCAGGGCGCACCGAGGACGGTGAAACCGCGCGACGCGTAGGTCTTCTGCAGGTTCTCCAGGCCCTCGTACTGCGGGGTCAGGCCGCACTTGGAAGCGACGTTCACCACGAGCACGGCCTTGCCCTTGTAGTCACCGAGCGACGTCGGCGCACCGGACAGAGTGGTCAGCGGGATGTCGTACAGGCTCATGCGGCTCCTTGCAGGTTGCGGTTGAGGAACTCGACCGTGCGCTCCCACGCGAGGGCCGAGGCGTCGATGTCGTGGAAGGCCGGCATCGGGTTGTCGAAGGCGTGACCCGCACCGGGGTACCGGTGGATCTCGGTACCGGGCAGACCTGCCACCACCTCATCCACCGGCAGGTACTCGTCGGCGTCGCCGAAGTGATGCAGGCTCGGCGCGGTCACGTCCGGCGCGAGCTGCAGCAGATTCGGCAGCGCGGAACCGTAGTAGCTGACGAGCGCATCAGGCGACGAGACCGCAGCCACGTTGAACGCGAGGCCACCGCCGAAGCAGAAGCCGATCAACCCGGTACGGCGATCGCGGCTGCGCAGGTACTCCAGCGCGGCCACCGAATCCGTCACCGCCTGGTCCCAGTCGAGCCGCTGCATCGTCCCGATCGCCCGCTCGAGCAGATCGTCGGCATCCTCATCGAGATCCACGTCGTCGAGCCGCCAGTAGATCTCCGGGGCGATCACGTAGTACCCGAGCGCGGCCAGGTCGGCGGCGCGCTGCTCGATGTACGGCGAGACCCCGAAGATCTCCTGCAGCAGCAGGATTCCGGGCGCGGACGAGTCAGGGTCTCCCCACTCGTGGACTGGCATCAAACCTGAACCGGTATCGATCTCCAAAGTCACACGTTGAAGGGTACGACCTCCTGCCGAACGGGACGCTCGACGGGTGTCGGGACCCAGCTCTTCGTCTCCTCGATCGCAGCGGTCAGCAGATCGAAGAGGCGCTCATCCGGGTTCCGCACGCACGCCTGCGAGATCCCCTCGACCGCACACGACACGGCCCGAGGGGCGGTCCGGCGCGCGAAGTCCGGCGTACCGCGGTGGGCTCGTGATGTGAAGGAGCGCGCCCACTTGGTCGCCGCCGGGACCGATTCCAGCACTTCACGCGATTCCGGCTCCAGGTCATCGAGCGGCCGTCCGTCGAGCAGCGCGAGCTGGCGCTCCCCCACGAGCAGAGCGACGGCCAGGATGTACTGACGCTCTTGCGACACCACCGGAAGCGCGTGCTGAATGCAGCGAGCGGTGACTCGCGGTACGACGTGGGGGTCGTCCGGGGTCAGCCCGATCACCGATGGGATGAGTGGCGCGAGCCGGGTCCGCCCGGCGTCCGTCGTACAGTCGTTGACGTCCCGGGCCACGCCGGCCAGCAAGGCGTGCGTACAGGACGGATGGTCGGACCATGGCTCGCCGGCCAGATACGAGGCGAATTCCATGAAGCACGCGCCTTTGCGCGGATTGCGGTGCTTCCCCCGGCTCAGAACCGGGACTGAGAGATCAAAGTTGTTCATAGAACAGCTCCCGATAAGTACCTGTCGTCTCAGCATGCGCCGATTCCCCGCCCGACGCCACGGCTTGGCATAACTGGGTCAGATCGCCCCACCCCGGGCCGAACTCCCAGACACTGATCGTGAGCACGAGAGGAAGGAGATCCGCGACTACCTCGAGGAGGAACGCCGCGCCAGCCTCCAACGGCACGAGGCCAAGTACGGCTCGCGCCGACCGTCGGCACCCCAACTGCCGCCACCGGACCCCCGGCGTGCGGTGATCAGGGAGATGATCGAGGACCTGGTGGAGATCGGGCTCGACGACGGCTTCCTGGGCGACGACTACCAGGAGACGCGACGGATCGGGGAGTGTGTCAACGCCATCGGCGGGATGGGCGAAATGCTTGCCGTCCATCGTGAGGTCTCGCGCCACCTGATCAACCCCAGCGTCCCGAGGGAGCTCGAGCGCGCCTGGGACGGTATCGGCACCTGGTTCGGCTGAGCGGTTCGTGACGAGCCGCACACTGCGGGGTGCTTTGGCGGTTCAGTTACCGGCGGGTAGCATCAAGGTAGCTTTCCCAACCCCAGAGGAGCGCACCCGTGCCCCGTGAGATCCGCGATGTCGTGTTCGTCGACGGCGTTCGCACCCCGTTCGGCAAGGCCAAGGGCCAGTACGCCGAAACCCGCGCCGACGACTTGGTGATCAAGTGCATCCGTGAACTGCTGCGCCGCAACCCGGCGCTGCCCCCGGAGAAGGTCGAGGAGGTCGCGATCGCGGCCACCACCCAGATCGGTGACCAGGGCCTGACCATCGGCCGCACCGCGGCCCTGCTGGCCGGCCTGCCGAATACCACCCCGGGCTACGCGATCGACCGGATGTGCGCCGGCGCCATGACGGCCGTCACCACGCTCGCCTCGGGGATCGCCTTCGGCGCGTACGACGTGGTCGTGGCCGGCGGGGTCGAGCACATGGGCCGGCACCCGATGGGTGAGGGCGTCGACCCGAACCCGCGGATCATCTCCGAGAAGCTCGTCGACACCAGCGCGCTGGTGATGGGGTCGACCGCGGAGAACCTGCACGACCGGTACCCCTCGATCACCAAGGCGCGCACCGACGCGTTCGCCGTACTGTCCCAGGAGCGCGCCGCGAAGGCGTACGCGAACGACCTGATCCAGCCGGATCTGGTGCCGATCGCGACCCGCTCGGCCGAGCTCGGCTGGGGGCTGGCGAGCACTGACGAGCCGATGCGCCCGGGCACCACGCTGGAGGACCTGGCCAAGCTGAAGACCCCGTTCCGGCCGCACGGCCGGGTCACCGCGGGCAACTCGGCCGGTATCAACGACGGCGCCACCGCCGCGCTGCTCACCTCCGCCGAGGCGGCCGCGGAGCTGGGCCTGCAGCCGAAGATGAAGCTGGTCTCCTACGGCTTCGTCGGCGTCGAGCCCGAGGTGATGGGCTTCGGTCCGGTGCCGGCGACCGAGAAGGCGCTGAAGCTGGCCGGGCTGACCATCGACGACATCCAGGCCTTCGAGGTGAACGAGGCGTTCGCCGTTCAGGTGCTGGCGTTCCTCGAGCACTACGGCATCGCCGACGACGATCCGCGGGTCAACCCGTACGGCGGTGCGATCGCCTACGGTCACCCGCTGGCCTCGACCGGTATCCGGCTGATGACCCAGCTGGCCAAGCAGTTCGAGCTCAAGCCCGAGGTCCGCTACGGCCTGACCACGATGTGTGTCGGCCTCGGCATGGGTGGAACGGTCATCTGGGAGAACCCGAACTGGGAAGGCACAGCCGCGTGAGCGAGCGCCAGCGAGTGAACCAACAAGCAGAGCGCGTAGCTCATTTGAGAGCTGAGCGAAGCGAGGGGAACAAATGAGCTTGCAGGAACTGATCGACAGCGCCGCGGCCCTGTCGACCGACGAGCTGGTCACGCTGGCTCACTCGCGGGACGTCGTCCTTCCGGGTAAGGCGGGCACGCTCGCTCTCATCACCCTCGACAACGGTCAGGACCACACCAAGCCGAACACCTTCGGCCCCAAGGGTCTCGACTCGTTGAACAAGGCCATCGACGCGGCGCTTGGCCGGGACGACATCGTCGCGATCGGTGTCACCGGGAAGCCGTTCATCCTGGCCGCCGGCGCCGACCTGACCGGCGTACCGAAGCTGACCGACCGGGAGCAGGCGCTGGCGCTCGGCAAGATCGGTCACGGCGTGATGCGCAAGCTGCAGGACGGCGGCAAGCCGTCGTTCGCGTTCGTGAACGGCGTCGCGCTCGGTGGCGGCCTCGAGATCGCCCTGCACGCGACGTACCGGACGATCTCGGTCGCGGCCGGGATGCTGTCGACGCCCGAGGTCTTCCTCGGCCTGATCCCGGGCTGGGGCGGCAACTTCCTGCTGCCGAACCTGATCGGCGCCGACAAGGCCGTCAAGATCGTCGTCGAGAACGCGCTGAACCAGAACAAGATGCTCAGCGGGCCGGAGGCGGTCAAGCTCGGGATCGGTGACGTCCTGCTGGACTCGGCCGACTTCCTCGAGCAGTCGCTGATCTGGGCCGCGAAGGTGCTGACCGGTGAGGTCACCGTCGAGCGTGCCGAGATCGACCGCGGCGACGCGTGGGACGCAGCCGTTGCCCGAGGCAAGGGATTTGCCGACGTCAAGGTCAGTGGCGCGGCGCCCGCGCCGTACCGGGCTCTGGACCTGATCGCCGCAGCCAAGGACAACGACCGCGACCGTGGGTTCGCGGGCGAGGACGAGGCGCTGGCCGACCTGATCATGAGCGAGGAACTGCGCAGCGGTCTCTACGCCTTCGACCTGGTCAACAAGCGGGCCAAGCGGCCGGCCGGTGCGCCGGACAAGTCGCTGGCGCGTCCGGTGAACAAGGTCGGCGTCGTCGGCGCGGGCCTGATGGCCGGCCAGTTGGCGCTGCTGTTCGCCCGCCGGCTCGAGGTGCCGGTCGTGCTGACCGACCTCGACCAGGAGCGGGTCGACCGCGGTGTCGGCTACGTACGCGGCGAGATCGACAAGCTGCTCGGCAAGGGCCGGATCCGCCCGGACAAGGCGAACCAGCTGAAGGCGCTCGTCACCGGTTCGGTCGACCGCTCGGTCTTCGCCGACGCCGACTTCGTGATCGAGGCCGTCTTCGAGGAACTGCAGCTGAAGAAGACGATCTTCGCCGACCTGGAGAAGATCGTCCGGCCGGACGCGATCCTCGCGACCAACACCTCGTCGCTGTCGATCACCGACATGGCTGCCGATCTGGAGCACCCGGAGCGGGTGGTCGGGTTCCACTTCTTCAACCCGGTCGCCGTGCTGCCGCTGCTGGAGATCATCCGCGCCGCGCAGACCGACGACGCCACGCTGGCCACCGCGTTCGCGGTCGGCAAGAAGCTGAAGAAGTCCTGCGTGCTGGTCAAGGACGCTCCGGCGTTCGTGGTGAACCGGCTGCTGACGCGCTTCCTCGGTGAGGTCAGCGCGGCCGTCGACGAGGGCACCCCGATTCCTGAGGCGGACAAGGCACTGTCGGCGCTCGGTCTGCCGATGCCGCCGTTCGTGCTGCTGCAGCTGGTCGGTCTCCCGGTCGCGCTGCACGTGGCGGAGACCATGAACCGGGCCTACCCGGACCGGTTCGCGGTCTCCGAGAACCTGGCCAAGGTCGTTGCCGCCGGCAAGCCGTCGTTCTACATCTGGCCCGAGGGCAAGCCGGTCGTCGACCCGGAGATCGAGGCGCTCGTCACCGTCGGCGACAAGCCGTCGTCGGCCGAGGACCTCCGCACGCGCGTGCTCACCGCACTCGCCGAGGAAATCAAGATCATGCTCGACGAGGGTGTCGTGGCCGAGGCACAGGACATCGACCTGTGCCTGCTGCTCGGCGCCGGCTGGCCGTTCCACCTCGGCGGCATCACGCCGTACCTGGACCGTTCCGGTATCGCCGAGAAGGTCAACGGCAGCCGGTTCCTGTCCCGGGGCCTGGCTAGCCTCTGAACTTCTTGACGGCTGCGAGCAACTGGGCCGGCGTCATTCCGGAGTGTTTCTTCAGGATGGCGTCGGCCCCGCTCGCGTGACTCGCCAGGTCGACGTACAGGGCAGCCACCTTCTTCTCCCCCAGCTTGTCGACCAGATACTCGACGACCCACCAGCTCTGACCGTACGAGCGGCTGCCGGCCGCGCTGAACTCCCTCGGGCCGGGCAGCGCCGTCATCGACGCCAGTGTCTTCCGCACCGACTTGCGGTACGGGTCGACCGTCCACCCCGGGTCGTCCTCGATCACCGCACAGCGGACGTACTCCGCGTACCCCTCGACCATCCACATCGGCGCGTAGTCGCCGAGCAGCACCGAGGCCGCATGCGTCATCTCGTGCGCGAGCAGGTCCTTGTCGAGCTCCTTGCGCACCGCCGGGTTCACCACGATCCGGGAGCCCACCGGCGCAGTCTTCCGCTCGCGGACCGGGTCCTGGTCGTAGATCGGGACATCCTTGGCCGCGATCGTCCAGCCCTTGCCGGAGCCGGACAGCCAGAGCATCGCCAGCACCTGGGGCTCCGGCATCGCCACGACCATCACCGACCCGTCCCACGGCCGCGGCCAATGCCGCCGGACACCGCGCACGGCCTGTTCGGCGGCCACGGCGATCTTCTGACCGAGGGCGGCTTCACGCTTGGCGACGACCACGGAGACCTTGCCGCGGCGGACGACCGTGATGGGCTGGTAGTCCCACGGCTGCCGGTGACCGTCGCGACTCAGCACCTCGTCGATCGAGCTGTCGTCGACCAGGACCCAGCCGGCCGACCGCCGGACGAACGTGTACGCGACATCGGTCTGCGCCGGCTTCGGATCCAGACCGGTCAGCTGGTACCGCATCAGCACCCGGCTCGAGAAGGTCGTCGGGCCGAACTTGGCGGTCAGCAGCGGAGCCGGCCGCGGCTCGGCCAGGACGTACTCCAGCTTGGTGAACCCGAACTGGCGCAGGTTGGCGAACAGCTGCCGCTGCTTGGGGAGCAGTTTGACGTCCACCGCGGCGACGAACGCCTTCAGGTCGCCCTTGCGCACCGCGGCGGCCCGCGCGCTCAGCAGCTTGTTGATCTCCTGCTTGCGCTGCGGCGACTCGGTCGGCGTGGCCGGCGCCGGCGTGGCCTTGATCGCGGCTACCTCGCCGGAGGGCGCCGCGGCGCCTTGCTGCAGCCGGACACCGACAACGGCCACCGCACCGGCGATCGCCAGCGTAGTGACCCCGGCGACCAGGCGCCCCGGGTGCTTCATAGGTACTCCCCCTCCGATGGTCGGCTGATCCTACCGTCAGCCGGCCATCGGAGCGGACGGGCTCAGGCCCCGATCTGTTCGCCGGTCTTCTGCTCGATCCCGACGCGGCTCTTGCGGTAGCCGTAGGCGAAGTAGATCGCGAAACCGATCGCCATCCAGATCCCGAACCGCAGCCAGGTCTCCAGCGACAGGTTCAGCATCAGGTAGAGGCAGATCAGCGCCGCCAGGATCGGGATCACCGGGTTCCACGGCACCCGGAAGGAGCGCTTGATGTCCGGGCGGCTCCGGCGCAGCAGCGGCACCGCGATCGACACCAGGGTGAACGCGGCCAGCGTGCCGATGTTCACCATCTCCTCCAGCTTGCCGATCGGCGTCACGCCGGCGACGAGCGCCACCACGACACCGATACCGATCGTCAACCGGTACGGCGTCCCCCACTTGGCGTGCACCTTGCCGAGCTGACGCGGCATCAGGTGGTCACGGCTCATCGCGAACACGACGCGGGCCGCACCGATCATCAGCGTCAGTACGACGGTGGTCAGACCGGCCACCGCACCTGCCGAGATCAGGGTCGCGAACCCGCCACGGCCGACCGAGCGGAACGCCTCGGCGAGCGCGGCCTCACCGCTGATGTCGGTGTACTTGACCATGCCGGTGATCACCAGGCAGACCGCGACGTACAGGACCGTGCAGATCGCCAGCGATCCGATGATGCCGCGGGGCAGATCGCGCTGCGGGTTCTTCGCCTCTTCGGCGGTGGTGGCGACGACGTCGAACCCGATGAAGGCGAAGAACACCAGCGACGCACCGGAGATCAGACCCATCACGCCGAACGTCGACGGCTCGAACCCGAACAGGGCCTGGAACAACGGCGTCGTGATCGTCACGTCGCCGCTCTCGGCCGGCACACTCGGCGGGATGAACGGGGTCAGGTTCTCGCCCTTGATGTAGAACAGGCCGGCGACGATCACGAACAGCACCACGAAGAGCTTGATCGCGACCAGCACCAGGTTGACGCGCAGCGACTCCTTGATCCCGATCGTGGCGAGCGTGGCCAGGACCAGCACCAGCAGCATCGCCAGCACGTTCACGCTGCTGTCCGGCCCGATCGACTCGGGCCAACTCAGTCCGATCTGTTCCAGGAACAAGGCGGCGTACGTCGACCAGCCCTGGGCCACGACGCTTGCCCCGAGCATCAGCTCGAGCAGCAGGTCCCAGCCGATGATCCAGGCGAAGATCTCACCGAGGGAGAAGTACGAGAACGTGTACGCCGAGCCGGACACCGGGACGGTGGAGGAGAACTCGGCGTAGCACAGGGCGGCCAGCCCGCAGCAGATCGCGGCCAGCACGAAGGACAGCGCGATCCCCGGGCCGGCGAAGGACTTGGCGGCCCGGCCGGTGAGCGTGAAGATGCCGGCGCCGATGATCACACCGATACCGAAGACCGTCAGGTCCAAGGCTGTGAGGCGTTTCTTGAGCTGGTACTCCGGCTCGTCGGTGTCCGCGATCGACTGTTCGATCGTCTTCTTCCGCACAAGACTCATCTGCGCCTCCTCAGGATGGACGGAACTCTCCGAGCCTGCCTCTCTGACAGCGCGAGGTCAATTCGGCACTCAGCGTTGCGGCCGGTACGTCCGTAAAGATTTCCACAAGGTGACCTCGGTGAGGCCACTGCGGCTGAGCAGGATGCGGTCGCGGGACACCTGGTTGATGCCGTGGGCAGCCATGTCCTCGTACAGGTCCTCGACCGCGTCCAGGCCGATCCGCTGCACCAGGTAGCGGACGGCCAGCCAGCTCACGCCGTACACGTCGGCGGAGCTCTCGTAGAAGCCGGCGTCGGTCGGCAGCGAGTGCAGCGTCGGCAGCGCGTCGTCGATGACCTCCTGCTCCCACTTGGCCACCTCGCCGGGACCGCCGAGGGCCTCGATACCGCGCCAGGACACGTACTCCGCGGCGCCCTCGGCCAGCCACAGCGGTTCGTACCCGCCGAGGTCGGCGGTCGCCACATGGGTGAGCTCGTGCGACAGCAGGATCTCGTCGACCTGGTCGCGCTGGTTCGGATTGATCACGATGTAGGCGCCGGCCACGGTGCCGTCGGCCGTGTCCTGACCGGGCAGCGACGAGAACGTCGAACCCGCGCTGGCCGCCGACTCGATGTCCTCGTCAGCGAACCGCGCGTCGCGGACCTCGGTGTCGTCGAGCGCGATGATCAGCGCCGATCCACGCCAGCGGCGCGGCCAGTAGTCCCGCACCTCGGTCAGTCCCTCGGCCGCCTCGGTCAGGATCGTCCGGCCACGCTCGTGGTCACCCTTCTCGACCACGACCAGGACGCGGGGCCCGCGCAGTACCTCGATCCGGCCCAGGTCCCAGGCCTCGCGGTGCGCACCGGGGCCGAGGTCGTCGTCCAGGTCGTCGTCATCGGTCAGCACCCAGCGGCCGGCCCGGCTGATGAACGTGTACCCGAGCTCGGTGGTCACCGGAGCCACGTCGACCTTCGGGATCTGGTAACGCATCAGGATGCGGACCAGGTACGTCGCTCGCCCGCGAGCCCTCACGACCTCCGGGTCGAAGCGTTCCTCGGCCTGGCTGTAGCCCAGCTCGGTGAAACCCATCTCGACCAGGTTCGCGAACAGGACCTTCTGCCGGGCGATCAGCTTGGTGTTCGACGGGTCGAGGTCCTTGAGGAACAGCGTCTGGTTCCCGGTCTGCACGGCCTGGGCGCGGCGGATCAGGATGGTGTCGATCGCCACCCGGCGGGCGGTCGCCGCGGCCGCGGCCTTCGACGGAGATCTCGGCGTACTGGGCGGGGTCTCGGCCGCGGTCACCCGCTCCCGGGCGTCCTCGGACCGCTCGTGAACGGCGTAGGCCACACCGCCGGACACGAGTGCTACCGCCAGCAGCAGGCCCAGCCATCGGCCATGGCCAGCCGGAGCGCCTGGCGGCGGGGCGCTAGGGATGGTCGCACTCACGTCGGGTCGTTCCTCCGAGGGCCCGTCTGTCTACAGCTCGGCCACCCTACTCGGTTCGCCGCGTTCCGCCACCAACACGCCGGTCAAGAAGCGGTGGCGGTCTTCAGGGCTCGATCTTCAGGGCCCGGAACAGAGCAGTCTCGGTGAGACCGACGTGCTCGATCATGATCCGGTCCCGCTCCCCCTGGCTGGTGCCCATCGCGGCGAGCTCCAGATACAGGGTCGCGACTTCGGTGCCACCGAAACGGTCGAACAGGTAGTCGACCGCGAGCCAGGACAGCGGGTACGAACTGTCGGGGCGCTGGAAGAAGACCTCGTCGGTCGGCAGCCTCTTCGCCTTCGCCAGGTACTTCGTCCGCACCTCCTGCCGGTACTTCGGAAGGGCCAGATCCTGGGCACCGTCCATCGGCAGGAACTCGACGTACGTCGCAGCGCCCTCGACCAGCCAGCGCGGCGCATAGGGCCCGTACGACGCGGTCGCGACATGGGTGAACTCGTGCGCGAGGGTGCGGGCGTCGATCCGGTTGCGGTTGCGCGGGTTGATCACCACGTACGAGTCGGCGCGCTCACCGGCACCGCTCACCTCGCCGGGCAAGGTTCGGTAGACCCAGGTCGCCATGGCGAGCGCGTCCTCGGCGTTCTTCGGGACGGTGTAGTCGGCGCCGCGGACGATCTTGTCGTCGAGCGCGATCACTACGCCGGAGCCGGTCCAGCCGCCGGGCCAGCTCTTGCTGACCGCCTTCACCGCGTTGGTCGCGATCCCGGTCAGCTTGGTCGCCAGCTGCTGCTGGCCTTTCTCGACGACCACAAGGACCCGTGCGGCGCGTTTGACCAGGACCTCGCCGGTGTCCCAGGCCTCCTCGTGCGAACCGCGGGGCAAGCGCTTGTCGAGGTCCTGGTCGGAGACGAGGGCCCAGCGGCCGGCCTTGCGCTCGCTGAAGGTGTAGCCGAGCATCGAGCGGACGGGAACGGTGTCGATACCGCGGATCTGGTAGGTCATCGCGACCGCCACCACGTACGTCGAGGGGCCGTACTTGCGGGTGACGGCGTCGTCGTACTGCTGGGCGAGCTGGTGGTAGGCGAGCTTCGCGAAGCCGAACTGCCTCAGGTTCGTGAAGAGCGTGCGCTGCCGGGCGATCAGGCTCAGGTTGGCCTGGTCGACGTCCGCGAGGAAGGCTGCCTGGTCGTTGCTCAGGACGGCCTGGGCGCGGCGCTTCAGGACCTTGTCGACGGCCGCGGCCCGGGCGACCAGATCGATGTCCGGTGTCTTCGGGGCGGTCTTGACCGGCTGCTCGGCCTGGGTGGTGGACTGGTGCAGGGCCAGGCCGCCCCCGACCGCCGCCGCGACCAGCACGAACGACAGCAGGAACGGCCACAGCGGCGTACGGGCTCGTCCCGCTGCCCGACGCCGCGCGGGTGCTGCATGGCGGCCCATTCAGGCCGCCTGCTCAGACTCCGCCTGGCCGACCAGTCGCCGGCTCACTGATCGACTCACCCTGGGTCTGGGCGACGGCCTCGATGACATCCCTGGCAATCTGCTGACCGGTGAGGCCGATCTCCTGCAAAACCGCCGCACGCTTCGCATGCTCCAAGAACTGCTGAGGGATGCCGAAGTCACGCACCGGGGTCGTGATGTTGTGGTCGCGCAGGGCCTGGGCGATCATCACGCCGCAGCCACCGGCGCGGCCGTTGTCCTCGACCGTCACCACCAGCTTGAACTTCGGCGCCAGCTCGACCAGCTTCGGATCGACCGGCTTCACCCAGCGCGGGTCCACCACGGTGACGCCGATGCCCTGTGCTTGCAGCCGCTGCGCCACATCCATCGCGGTGGCAGCCATCGAGCCGATGCCGACCAGCAGGACGTCGGTGCCGGATCGATGCAGTACGTCGAGTCCGCCGATCTTGTCGATCGGGTCGATGTCCGGGAACACCTCACCCTTCGCATAGCGCAGTACGGTCGGGGCGTCGCTCACATCGACTGCCTCGTTCAGCAGCTCGACCAGCCGGGTGCTGTCCCGCGGCGCGGCCAGCCGGAGGCCTGGGACGAGCTGGACGATCGACATGTCCCACATGCCGTTGTGGCTCGCGCCGTCGTCACCGGTCACGCCGGCGCGGTCGAGCACGAAGGTGACACCGCACTTGTGCAGCGCGACATCGAGCAGCAACTGGTCGAACGCCCGGTTCAGGAACGTTGCGTACAGGCCGACGACCGGGTGCATGCCACCCATCGCGAGACCCGCGGCACTCGTGACCGCGTGCTGCTCGGCGATCCCGACATCGAACGTGCGGTCGGGGAAGACCTCCGCGAACTGGTTGAGGCCGGTCGGGTTCAGCATCGCGGCGGTGATCGCGACCACATCCGGCCGGCGGTGACCGATCCGGACCAGCTCCTCGGCGAACACATCCGTCCAGCCGCGCGGCTTGTTGGGCGGGCGGATCTGGTGGAAGTTGTCCTCCTCGTCCTGCTCGGCAGCGGCGTACCCGAAGCCCTTCTGGGTGACCGCGTGCACGATCACCGGGCCGCCGAACGCCTTCGCCTTGCGGAGCGCGTCCTCCATCGCTTCCCGGTCGTGGCCGTCGACGGGACCGACGTACTTGAGGCCGAGGTCCTCGAACATGCCCTGCGGGGCGAGCATGTCCTTCAGGCCCTTCTTCACCCCGTGCAGCACCTCGTACATCGGCGGGCCGACGAGCGGCGTACGGCCGAGGTTCTTCTTGATCAGGTCGAGGATCTTCTCGTACCGCGGGTTGGTGCGCAGCGCGGTCAGGTGCGTCGCCAGGCCACCGACGGTCGGGCTGTACGACCGGCCGTTGTCGTTGACGATGATGACCAGCTTCAGGTCCTTCTCGGCGGCGATGTTGTTCAGCGCTTCCCACGCCATGCCGCCGGTCAGACCGCCGTCACCGATCAGCGCGACGACATGCCGGTTCTCCTTGCGGAGCCGGTAGGCCTTGGCCAGGCCATCGGCGTACGAGAGGCTCGTGCTGGCGTGGCTGTTCTCCACGATGTCGTGCTCGGACTCGGCCTGGCTCGGGTAGCCGCTCAGGCCACCCTCCTGCCGCAAGCTGCCGAACTTCGGCGCGCGGCCGGTCAGCAGCTTGTGCACGTACGTCTGGTGGCCGGTGTCGTAGACCAGCCGATCCGTCGGCGAGTCGAACACGCGGTGCATCGCCAGTGTGATCTCCACCATGCCCAGATTCGGCCCGAGGTGTCCCCCGGTCCGCGACACGGTCTCCACCAGCACGTCCCGGATCTCCGCCGCCAGGTCGGTGAGCTCCTTCGGCGTCAGCTTCTTCAGATCCGCCGGCCCGCCGACCGTCTCCAGCACGCGCATCGAGCCCCTTCCGCAGGTCGTCCTCGGACGCTTGAGTCTATGCATGCGCCCGCTTGATTCCGAACTGGCCGGGCACGTGCTGTGAATCTCACTTTCTGAGACGCTCACTAACCGTGATTAGTTCGGGGTCTCCCCTACAGTGACCGCATGCATCAGGTGACCACCCTGTTCACCAAGTACGACGGCACCCCACACCGCCTGATGGAGGCCGTCCACCTAGGCGAAGACGAACACGGCCTCTGGGTAGGCTCCCGCCCCGGCCAGCGCGCCCGCCGCGCCGACGGCACCTGGATCACCGTCGACCACCACCGCGTCCGCCTCTTCCCCCGCGGCCAATGGTGGTCCGCCCTCTTCAACGACACCCCCCACGCCACCCACATCTACTGCGACGTCACCATGCCCGCCGTCTTCGGCGTGGACACCGTCACCCTCGTAGACCTCGACCTCGACATCCGCCTGCTCCGCAGCGGCGCCGTACGGGTCATGGACGAGGACGAGTTCGAAGCCCACCGCGTGAAATACGCCTACCCACCCCAGGTAGTAGCCACCGCCCAAGCAACCTGCACCTGGCTAGCCGCCAACATCACCACCGCCGAGCCCTTCAGCTCCGCCTACCAGCCCTACCTGGAAGCCATCAAACACCTCTAGACAGCAACCGGCCCCCGCCGGCTAGGAGCCCCCCTGAGCCGACAAGGGCCGATCAACCCGCGCCCTCTCGGAACGCGACCCACCCATCCTCAACCACTCCCCGTACTCAATCCACCCCCAACAGCAAACTTGCACCTTCCTGCAACGGGCTCACCCGCCCTGCCGCAGTGCCTCCAACTGCTCGAGCGGGAACGGGATCCCACCCCAAGCCTTCAGGTACCCGTCCACCCCGCCGCATTGCACCAAAACCTCATCCGCCATCACAACCGCGCCACGAACGAACGCTCGCACCCCCACCCGCCCACGCCACCGCAACCGCCCGCCACTCCACTGCTCGGACTCGCTCACCATGTCCGCGAACTCCACGATCTGCAGGCCAACCTCGTCGTCCGCGCCCCCAAAGAACAGGCATGTCCCGCCGGGCTCAGCAGGTAGAAACGCCCACGTCGCCGACGCCCCCATCCGCAACGCGTCAGCCGCCCGCAACAGCGACCCAAGCCCATCTCCCAGGTAGGTCGTATGCACCACGACGACCTCGCCCGCCACCTCCAGGCGCAAGTCAGCCGAGCCAACACCACCCATCACCCACCTCAGCAGCAACTCATCCCCTCCAAGCGTCCCGCCCACCCGGACGAATACTCCGATACTCCTGGGCCATGGGTCGATCAACGATCCCGTGCCCACGGCGTCCTGGGTGCGGCAGATCCCAAAGAAACGACGCGGAGATCACGCCCTTCACATACGGATCCCCTCCGCTCAGCTGTTCATCCAAGAACGCCAAGATGCCGCGCCAGTCGAGCCCAGCCGGATCATTCGCAACGAAGGCATCAACCACAGCCTCCTCAACCTCACCGAAGAAGATGAGGCAGTACGCCGTGCTGCTTGAAAAGTGGCTTGTGAAGCGCCGCCAGGGACATGGCAAATCTGTGCACCGCCCCGCTACTCCGCGATCTTGGGCTGAGTTGCCAAGAGCCTCTCGGGTGACCTTCGGTGGATCCGTGTTCGCGTTGTCTTCGATGCGAGCACGACAAGGACGAGCCGTCCCGGACGTACCCGACTCGGCTCAGAAACCTCACGCGCAAAACCCGCCGAGCAGGAAAACCTGGGAGTAGACGGCAACGGAATAATCTTAGACAGAGTGAAGAGTTAGCGTTGGACCGTATTCATTGGTCCCGTCGTCGAACTCAACCACGAATTCACGGTCAGCGAATCGCGATTTGAGGACTACCTCCCAGAAGTGAGTGACCTGACGGCCAAACCACACTAGAGCCTCATGCTCGGAGTCACCTTTAGGCGCCAGAAAATCCCATAGATGAACATGATTCATAACTACTTCAACAGCCCGCCGGTCGCCATTCAAGTGGTCCATCCAATGATCGACACCCTCAGGGGCGTACATGAACTTCAGGAACACCCCTCCGCGATACTCTAAAAATTCCGGCGATATCAGCGTCATGAGCGAGCAGGCTTCAGTAACCGACACGTTGGACATCAAGAAAACGCGCAGATCAAAAACCCCAAGATCCGCCGTCCAGGCCTTCACCTGCGGAAGGTCTCCCAGTTCCACCTCGGCCACCTCTCTTCATTCAGGAATTCGGTCCATCCGAAAACATGACTTCGAAGACACCATCGAGTACGGAACCTCGCCACGAAATCCTCCACCATTCGACCGCAACTGTCTTCACCGGCGTGCCCAGACGACCGCAAACGTCCACGCTTCCCGAATACTCCTCCCGGACTCAGGAACCGCCTCAGGTGCCTGGCAATCCGTGCCGCAAGTCCTCCAGCTCGCGTGCAGGGAAAGCGATACCGCCCCACAGTCGAGCGTACTCTTCGAGACTGCCGCACTGAGTCAGCACATCCTCAGCCATGGCAACAGCAGCACGGATAAACGCCTCGACCTCAACCCTGCCCGGCCAGGGCGAACTGCCTGCACTCCAGCGGAGATCGTCTGAGATTATGTCTGCAAAGTGGACGATTTGCAGGTACACATCTTTCTCGGCACCACCGAAAAAGAGCCATGTTCCCTCAGGCTCGGCCGGCAATAAGGCTACCGCCGATTTGCACCCGATTCGAAGGTCATTGGCCGCACCGAGTACAGAACGCAGTCCGTCACCCAGATACGTCGTATGTATCCGTCCGAATTGAGAACTGCCTCGACCCCGTGGCGCGGACCGCGCACACCATCTGACCTACTTCATCTCCGCGAAAGGCACCCGGATTAGCCGGACCAGATGATCGATCCTCGTGCCCTCGGCTTCCTCGCCGAAACATCGCGCGAGCGCCTCAACAAGCAGTTGCCTCAACTTCTCGTCACCAATTCTTGAAATGTCCCCATTCACAGGAGCCAGCAGGACAATCGCTTCTCGAATGACATCAGTATATTCATCCTCATTGCCTGGGTAAACCAGATCCATCGGATCGGAATCATTTAGGCTCTTAGCAAGGACGGAATAGGTTTGCGGAAATCTTCGCTGCAAGATGTCCTGCACAAGCTTCTCCTCGGACTCTCCGAGGCTCCAGAACGACTCACTCAAGGTCTCTTCTTCTTGCGCGGTCATCGACGCTCCAGAATTGTTTTGAATACTGCATTTCCATTCGGCTTTATCTGGTAGGCGGCGTATCCTTTCTTGCCGAGCGGGACCAATACCCGATCAGCGCGCGCAGTGTCTGGAATCGTTCCTTCGGGAAATCCCGAGTTCTCGATCTGCTTGCCCAGATCACGGACCGCATCGCGCGCTTCACGAATCGCGGTAAAGCCAGCCCGTTCAGCGCGAGTCAGATCGACGTGCCCCATGTTACTGTTCACGACCTTCGATGGCGTGTCACCCACTCCGGGAACACCGCAGGGCCCATCCTGGTTGTGAACCAAGACCGACGTCTTGCCTGCTTGTACGTAGTAGGTGTGAATGTCTGCGACTGTCAGGTTATAGGCCCGCGCCTGATGCGCGCTTCGGAGTGCAAGCCCGCTGACCCGGACCGTTTGCCCGGTAGCGCTCAGTACCTTCTCGCCCGGCGCAAGTTCGCCTGCGCCTTCGAATCGGGCATCAGTGACCGACCAGAATGGGTGGTCCTCCGTCGTCGTGACCTTCCCACCGTCGACGAGAAGATCTGTCAGTGTGTCGTCGTGTACCCACACCTGCAATACCGTTTTAGCCGCCCGCTCGCCAGTCTTGGGATCTGTGGCGAGGACCTTGTCTCCGGGTTTGATGTCTTTGATGTTTCGGCGCGTGCCGTCGGCCATCAGGACCGCGGTTGCGCCTGCGAAACTGCGGCACAAGGTCTTCGCTGCTGCTGTCGCTGCGCCCTCGGCCGCTTGTTCGCCTGCGTGCGCTGCCGAGTTGCGGGCGGTTGTTGAGAGGAGGGAGGCGCCGCCCTTGGTGCCGATGAGGGCCTCGCCGATCACGAAGGCGACTCGGCCGGCTGCTTGGGTCTTCTCGCCTGCTGCCCAGTCTTGTTTGATGGGCGCCACCATGGCGTCCCACAGGGACTTGGGGTCACGGACAACCGTTTTGACCATGTTGGCCTGCCCTGAGCAGTCCAACAGCGGAAAGCACTGAAAGCTCATCTGGCTGGCGGCCAGCAGGCCCTTAATGGTGTCGAGACCGCCTGCGCCAATGCCGGCTTGGTAGTCAAGGAAGGCGTTCTTGCCGCGGTCGAGGTTGTGGGTGATCTTCTTGACGTGCTTGTTGAGCGCACCGCGCCAACCACCGGAGTTGTTGTTGTCGCCACCATCGCCACCGTTACTGCCGCCGTTGTCGCCGCCGGTGGTACCGCGGTCGTTCTTGGTTTCGGCAGGCGGTTTGGTGGAAGGCGGGAAGGACAACCCGCCGCCGCCCCTTCACCGCCGCTGTGATGATTGATCATTCCGGTCGGGTCGGAGACGGTGCTCGGATTGTTGTTACCGTAGGTGTAACCGGAGCACTTGAGGCGGGTCGGAGTTCTCCCTCAGCCCGTCGACACTGATGAATCGGCCGAATGGGGCCCCACCAGACGACCGAGAAGGCTCAGCGCCGAGCGGCTACTTCCCGTGTCGGCACTGGCCGGACCGACCATGCCCGCACCGCGATTCCGGACCGTCATTCGACATCTCCATCACGCCGTCCTGATGGTTACGGTCGGGCCATAGTCATCACTACCGTCACTAGACTCAACGACGAAGTCACGACCGGGGAATTGCGAAGCGGCCGCCACCTTCCAAGAAATAGCCATCTGCTGAGCAAGCTGCACCAAGGCCACGCTCTCTGTCTCGGACTTCGGCTTGAAGAGATCCCATAGATGAATGTGATTTACTACCCCCTCGACAGCTTTCCTATCGCCTTCGAATCTCTCAATCCAAGCATCAATGCCGCCCGTATCGAACACGAATTCCAGGACGACGCAGCCATTGTACTCGATAAAATCCGGCGACAGAAGCGTTGCGACCGAGCAGGCTTCAGCTATAGAAACATTCGCCAACACAAAGGTCCTGAATCCAAAGTCGCCGAAGTCAGCAACCCAATCGTCAACCTGCGGCAGGCCACTCAAGTTCATGTGCGCTCCAATCTTCTCAGAACGTATGCTACGCGATCCAACTGCCCTCAACAGTCAACACGCGGGAGATCGTCAGAACCTGCCGGGTGGGCAATGGGGTCTTGCTTGGGGAAGATCTGGCCCCTCGGATTGACATTCCGCGTAAATTTTTGGACATGCGGGGTGGGAACTCCCCTATGGCTGGCGCCGACGAGGTCGACTCGCCTGAGAATGATTCCGTCAGCATCGTAGACTGCGTAATTGCTCAGTGCACCATTCTGATTGCGGTAGAGAATCCCATTCCGCGGCCCTCCAGAATCGAACTCTCCGCCGAGCGGAAAGTCACCACCCGACCACAATTCTGCCGCACTGAGATCAATGCCAGTGCCATCTGCATTGTGAACTAGTACCGACCCTCGACCCGCGACGACAAAGTAGGTATGGATTCCCGCGACCGTCAAGTTGTAGGCCTGCGCTTGATGTGCGCTGCGAGGAACGAGCCTCGAGACCAGAACAGGACGACCATTAGCGTCGAGAAGTTTCTCACCTGCCGATAATTCGTCCGCGCGCTCGAAGCGGCCATCAGTCACCGACCAGAACGGATGGTCCTCGGTGGTCACGACCTTTCCACCATCGACCACGAGGTCCATGAGAGTGTCGTCATGTACCCATACGTGAAGAACTGTCTTCGCAGCTCGTTCACCAGTCTCAGGGTCGGTGGCGAGGACCTTGTCTCCGGGTTTGATGTCTTTGATGTTTCGGCGCGTGCCGTCGGCCATCAGGACCGCGGTTGCGCCTGCGAAACTGCGGCACAAGGTCTTCGCTGCTGCTGTCGCTGCGCCCTCGGCCGCTTGTTCGCCTGCGTGCGCTGCCGAGTTGCGGGCGGTTGTTGAGAGGAGGGAGGCGCCGCCCTTGGTGCCGATGAGGGCCTCGCCGATCACGAAGGCGACTCGGCCGGCTGCTTGGGTCTTCTCGCCTGCTGCCCAGTCTTGTTTGATGGGCGCCACCATGGCGTCCCACAGGGACTTGGGGTCACGGACAACCGTTTTGACCATGTTGGCCTGCCCTGAGCAGTCCAACAGCGGAAAGCACTGAAAGCTCATCTGGCTGGCGGCCAGCAGGCCCTTAATGGTGTCGAGACCGCCTGCGCCAATGCCGGCTTGGTAGTCAAGGAAGGCGTTCTTGCCGCGGTCGAGGTTGTGGGTGATCTTCTTGACGTGCTTGTTGAGCGCACCGCGCCAACCACCGGAGTTGTTGTTGTCGCCACCATCGCCACCGTTACTGCCGCCGTTGTCGCCGCCGGTGTCACCGTCGTTGGTACCCCTGTCGTTCTTGGTTTCGGCAGGCGGCTTGGTGGTGCTGCCGCACGGACCTGAACAGCCGACGCCGCCGCCTTTGTCTTCACGTTCCAGGAGACCGGTGGGGTCGGAGACCGTCGCAGGATTGTTGGACCCGTACGTGTATCCGAGCATTTGGTGCGGGTCGGAGGTGTCCATCACGGCATCGACGCTGATGAAGCGGCCGATGCCTGGGTCGTACTCGCGGGCTCCGATGTGAGTCAGACCCGTGAGCTTGTCTTCGGGTTTGCCTAGGAAGCCGTGCTCGTTCGGCCAGGTGACCGGTTCGGCGCCGCGGCGTTCGCCGAACGGGGTTGTGTAGCGCTTGGTGACGGCAAGCGTCCTGGAGTCGACCGCGACGCTCGAGGTGCCGTGATGGTCGGGGACCAACCACTTGAGGTCGGTGGCGCTCGCCCGAACCGCGATGACCTGGTTGTTGATCGAGTATTCGCGCTTCGAGGTGACGGCCCTCGTGGCCGTGTCGAGCGTCAGCTCCAGGGAACCTACGTACAGGGTCGTCTCACCTGGGCTCTTGCGCAGTATGAGGCCGCCGTCGGCGTCGTAGATGTACGACGTGTCGCCCGCGACGTTCTCGAGCTTCTGCAGCTTGTTCTCGGCGTCCCAGGTCAGTGCCTGAACGCCATTGTCGGGGTCGGGACGCTGGGTGGTGTTTCCACTTGCGTCATAGGCGTAGCTTGCAGTCGGTCTCGGCACCGCTCCGGTCGTGGTGACGGACTTCAGCGAATGCGGCTGTGCCGAGTTGTAGGCGTAGGTCTCCGTCGTGTTGCCCGCGGAGGTGTGATCGGTCTCGGTCTGTCGCAGACCGCTGGGAGTGTAGGTCCACGACTGCCAGTACGGCGCTGGTCCGCCGAGCCCGGCCACGGACGGCGCAGCGGCGCAGTCCGCGTTCCTGGGTGACCAGGCGTCGGTCAGTCGGGCGTGCCCGTCGTACTTGTAGCACTGGGCGTCGCCGTCGACCTTGTTGTCGTCCTTCAGGAGGTTGCCGGCCTGGTCGTAGGCGTAGTGATGGTTGGAGAACGTCTCGACATCGCCGGACGAACTCGACAGGAGCCGACGCGTCCCTTGTTCGAACTGATTGATGATGTCCATGTTCTCCGCGTTGCCGAGCTCATAGCGTTGCGGGTCACCGACATCGGTGTACTGAACCTCGTTCGTGTAGGTCGCGTCGCCGCTCTTCATCGAGAGCGGCTGCCCGAGATCGTTGTACGTGTAGTACAGCTTCTCTGTGCTCAGCGTGCCGCGACCGGGAACAGCAGTGAAGTCGACCGTCTCCGCATCAGGTCGGTAGTTGGTCGCTGTCGTGTAGGTCCCGGCGAGCTCCGGCCCTTCGGACGCCGGGATCACCAGGTGAGTCTCTTGCGGCTTGTAGAGCGCATTCCGATCGACGATCCGGGACCTGTACGCCGGACCTGTCCTGCCGTCCGTGTATCGAGTGCTCTGGAAGAGCTGGCCGAGATTGCCGGACAAGTCGTAGTCCCAACTCAGCCGCAGATTCGCGTCGACCTTCGACCCCTCGTGAACACTCACCTTGCGGTCAAGATTGTCGTAGCTGGTGATCAGCTTCGTCTGATTCGCGTTGGTCAGTGCGACAAGCCGATCGGCATTGTCGTACTCGTAGGCGGTGGCGCCCGAATCAGGGTCGGTCGACCTGATCTTGCGACCGACGAGGTCATACTCGTACGTCCAGGTCGCCCCTGCGGTGGTCAGCTTCGAGACCTTGCCACTCGGGTCGTAGTCGTACTTGCTGGAGATGAAGTCCGGCGTCACGGCCGAACCGTTGTACTCGCGCCGCTCGATCACCCAACCGCGCGAGTCCTTGATCTCGGCTGTGGCCGGAGCGCCCTTCGGCGGCAGGGTGGTGACGGTGTCACCGCCGTAGAGCATTCGCGTCGACCACTGGGGAACGGCTGCCGATGCATAGGTGGATTCGGTCGTGCGCCCCACCCCGTCGTAGGTCAGCAGGGTCTGATTGGGAACCGCCGTGTCGAGGACCACGGCAAGGCTGCCCGAGGGCGCGGCGGAGTTCCACAGGTCGTTGTTGTGAAGGACAGGTAGGCCACGAGTGTTGTACTTCGTCTCACTGATCAGCCGCCCGCCGTTAGGAGCGACCGACTGAACCTGACGGCTGCGGAGGAGCGAGTCGTAGATGGCGTAGCCGGAGAGGTAACCGTCCGCCGAGGTCTTCAGGTCGTCGGTACGCACGTACGAAGGAGCTGTTGCGGAGAGGCTGTAGGCGTACCGCATGTTGGGGAGCTTCTCGGCCGCCTTGGACTGGTTCGGCAGCCAGACAGCCGTCACTCTTCCGAGAGCGTCGTACTCCAGGTCGGTGACCTTCTTGTTCGGGTCAGTCTCCTGCTCCTTGCTGCCCCATTCCGGGCGGTAGGTGGTCTTGGTCACGAGCATGGGACTGTTGGGGTTGCCTGGGTTGATCGGGGGCGACGAGGTTGTCGTCTCCCGCAGAGCTCCGGCACCAGTCGGCGTGTAGACAGTCTGCGATGTCCGCCCCAGCGCGTCCTTTACCGCTGTCGGTCTGCCGAGTGAGTCATAAGTAGTCGTAGCAATGGTCTGATAGGTCGGCGCCCCGGCCGAGGTGTAGCCCGTCGCCCGCTCAACTGAGCGAAGCTCGCCCTTGATCGGTGCCTGGCCGAACGAGCCTTCGTCGTAGATCTTTCGCTGGTCCGAGATGAACCTGGTCTGGGACGGGTTGGCAGACCCAGCGTCGCAGCGGCCCTTCGAGACAACGGCCCGCGAAACCAGGCTTCGCAGGCCGGTCGCCGCATTCTTCGCGTAGGAGGTGACAGTGCACAACGGATCAGACTTGCCCGGCTCGCCGAGGTCCTCGGAGGTGACCGGAAGACCGGTGTCGTGGTCGAACGTCGTCGTTGCTTTGTGCACCATGTTCGGACGGCCAGCGTCGCGTGGCATCCGGACCGTCACGGCGGATGGCCTGACGAGGTTCGCGCGCCGAATGATTCTCTTCGCAACCGGAACGGTGATCAGGTCGACTGTCTGCTCCGCGGTCTCGTGGGCCCAGTAATCGGTCAGCGAGCCGGAGATCTCGGTGTTGCTGTTGATCGCCGCGTAGGTGATCGCTTCCCGGACCAGACCGGCAAGCTCCGGCGCGTCAACCTGCGAACCTCCTTGGGTATCGGGAATCGATACCGACTTGCGGGCGCCGTCGGCATTCGACCAGTCACCGTCCATGCCGCGGAAGTACGACGTCACTGTTCTCGACTTCGGGCCTTCGGCCGCGGGATCACCGGAGCTGGTCGTGACGGTCCGGAAACCTCGCCAATCGGACCAGTTACGTTCCTTCGGCGGAACCAGCGGGTTCTCCTGGTAGTGCCAGGCACCGCCACCGCCGTAGGTGTAATTGGTCACGACCGGATCGGCGCCGCCGGTGACGTCGTTGACCCTGATCTGTGTGACGACATGCCGGTGGAACCAATCGTCCATCTCCGGCGACTGCGGCGGTTGCCACCGCACCGGGTAGCAGCGCATCGCATTACTCGCCGCAGAGGCCGGCATGTGGCCGGGACTGGTCTTCGTCTCGGCAACACACTCCGGCTGGGCGTAGTTCACCGTGATCTGGGCACCGGTCTCGGTCCAGATCGTCCCGACCCGAAGCTTCCGTAGCGGGGAGATGCCGTCGAGGTCGGAGTCGACCCGGTTCGGAAGGCCGAACTCCTTGAAGCTGATCGTCAATGGGGTCGCGGCTGTTCCCGGTGCCCGTCCGGTGTGCGTCACGGATTTCAGCCACAAGGCACTTCCCGACACCTCGTCGCCGGAGGCCAGGAAGTCTTGAGTCAACTTCCAGTGGTCGACTTCCTGGTAGAGGGCCCCCTTGAACACCTTGGTGGTGACCTGTTCGAGTCGACGGCGGGAGAAGAACGACGGTCCCACCTTGGTGCAGGTCGCTCCGGCTGCACAGATCTGGTCGAACGGCACGTCGGGCCAGCGGTGCTTCGTGGTGCTGGTCAGCGATGCACAGTCCTGCAAGCACCGCTCCTGGGTGGTGAACACCACCTGCATCGGCGCATTCAATGACATGGCCGCCGCACGCTGCCCGTACAGAATCTTCGTCGGGTACCCACCACGGATATAAGGCTTCGAAGCTGAGGTCGCGCCGTTCTTCGCGTAGTAGTTGGTTTCCTTCTCGTACCACAGCGACATCGAGTTGCCGTGCGTGTCTTCGACGTAGTCGAGGTTCCAGCGCCAGGCCTGGTTGTCACAGAACGAACTGGCGAAGCCCGCTGTGGAGTTGCACGGTTCGTCTTTGTCGTCTCCGGCGACCGGAGCCGTCCAGACCGAGTTCGTCACCGGGTCGTTGGCCCCCGGCAGGACATGCTCGCGGCCGAAGTAGTACTTAGTCCCGTCGAGCGTGGTGACCACCCACGACTCTTTGTCGTTGTCACCGTTCGCGGTCGGGTTGACGACCTTCTCGATCTTCGAGCCGTCGTCGTTCTTGAGCCGCCAGCCGTTGTCGCCCTTGACGAGCTCACCGCCTTGCCCGTTGAGTGCGAGCGTCGCGTTCTCGTACTTCCAGCACAAGTCGTACTTGCCGGTCTGGCCGTCGTCGTTGCACGACGCGTACTTGCGTTCGATGTAGGACTGGCTCAGGTCGAAGCCCTCACCGATCCACGAAGGCTGGTTGTTCGACGCCGCAGTACGACCGTCGACGGACTGCGCCGAATAGTCGATCGAAAGGCTCGGAGCCGGACCAGCTGGCGCCGGTGGCACCCGCAGCGGGTAGTTCCAGGTGAAGTCACCACTGTTCCGCCCGGCCGACCAGGATGCGGCAGGCGACAGCGCAGTGGCCGAGTAATCACCGGTGCTCGAAGCGGATGCCGCCGTCACAGCCATTACTCGCTCGTCGGTTCCGAGTGCGACCGGCGCGGTGAGCGTCTTGTGCTCTTGGTGATTGACCGAGCCGGCGACGGGGCGGGGAGCCGAACAGCCCGCCTTCGCTGGCGTCGTGAGGGCGCATTTGGGTAGTGAGACAAGCTGGAGTCGCGATGCCCAATCGCCGCCGCCGGCGTGTGCAAAACCTGAATAGTCGACCGTCAGCTCGGCCGGCGATTCCCCCGACTGCCCGTCCGCACGGGCGACGGTGAGCAGGAACCCCGATACATCAGCAGCGTCCGCCTTCGAACGGTCGAGAACCTTCAGACGCGCGGTGGCCGGCGTCAGGGCGCCAACCTTGGTCCGGTCGGCATGAGCGCTCAATCGAACAACACCATTGGATACAGGCGTCTTCAGGACGCCCGAGACCCCGGAGAGCCGCACTGTTCGATCGCTCGGCTCCGGCCAGGTCGGCGGCACCGGCGCCGGCCCGGTGCGCATCGCCGCTGCTCGATCCTCCTCGGACTTCTTCGCCGCGGCCGGGTCCATCGACTGGACCTTCGCATCTTGCCGGTCGGCGAGCCCAGGCAGCGCGGAGCCCTGCGAGTCGGCTCGCGCGCTGGTGTCTTGGGCGGTCAGGACCGTCGTCAGCAACGCGGCTGCCGAGATCACGAAAACAGAACCTCTGAGTCGTTTCGACATATCGGTCTCCTCTCAGCCGGCCGTCGCCGAACAGCTCTCGCTGCCAAGCTCGGGGAATTCTCTGCAGACCGCACTGTCCGTCAGCGGACCGACGTACATCCGGAGGTCGTCGACGAGACCGGCGAACTCGGTCTCGGCCGCACGGCCTTTTCCGACGACCGTGCTCCCCTGTCGGTACGGCGAGGTGTGGTCGCGGTCCGATTCGGCCTTCGGCTTGTTGTTCACCGTGAGGGTGATCCGGCCCAGACGATCCTGGTTCGCCCAACCAGGCAGGTTGGCGTCGTAGGTTGCCACAAGAAGCTGCCATTCAGTCGACACGACCTCATGAAGCGCCTTCGAAATCGCAGGTGGGTCTTCGCCAGCTCCGTCGGCACGCGCTCGGGTGAACTTCCACTGGCCTTGGAAGCCGTCGTCACCCGGATCCCACTCCAGCCGCCAGGCGTCGCGATCGCCGCCTGCCTGGCGGGCGACCACAGCGGGCTCCGAAGGGTCGGAGAGTTTGACCCAGACAGCCACAGAGAACGTCGTCCCGGCGTCCACGACCGGACGCGGCAACGAGAGTGCCTCGCCGGCGGATCCGCTGAACCGGAGTACTCTGCCGCGATCGTCATCCTCGACAAACGCCGTGGATTGATCCCCAGTCGCACCGAATCCGGACATCACCATGTTGGCGCCGTAGACCGACTCCTCGGTGCGCCACACCTGATCGGCCCCTTGCGAGGCCCCGTCGAGCCGCCACCGGGCAGCTTGGCTTACGACGGTCGCTGAATCTGCCTGGACATTCGTCAGGCCCATCACAGCCGCCTCGCCCATTGCACGGTTCCAGATCTGGACCCGATCGATCGAACCCGGGAACCAGTTCTTGAACACGTCGTTGTACTGGCCCCTGCCGACGCTGATCGGTCCGGTAGCTTTCCAGGCCTTGTCCGGCGATATCGCGACATCACCCTGTGTCTGGAGGCGCCCATTGACGTAAAGCTGCATCCGATCGGTCGCACTGTCGTAGACACCCGTTAGATGAGTCCAGGCACCAAGCACCGCAGGCTCGTCGGATGAAACCTTCACAATCACCGGATTCAACGCGTCCGTGGCCATCCGTTGGAACACCCATTGCTTGGCCGCGGCCGAATAGGTGAGCTGGAAAGCACTCGCGATGTTGCCCGCAGCACCGACGACGACCGCATCGGCAGGTGTCCACAGACGAGCCCAGGCGGACACGGTGAAGCTCTTCGACGTATCAACAGTCGCTGTCGGAGTCTCGGCATAGTCGTCGACACCGTCGAAGCGAATGGACTTTCCATCGCGCCCGGCGTCGTCGAACGCTCCACCGCCGTACACAGTCAGCGGATGTGCAGGCATGGCCTTGTCGACAGCTGTCGTTCCAGCACCATCGTCGAATGACCAGTCACTTACCGGTGGCGAAGCACTCTGGACGTTGATCAGAAAGACTGCGGGCCTGCCGACGTGTCCCGCGGGATCGTAGCTGAGCACAGTCAGCATGTTCCTGTTTCCCTGTGGTGGAATCAGAACCTTCGTGACTGTATGTCCGCTGACAGAGCGACGTGGCTCGCCGTCGAACCAGTACTCATGGCGGACCACATCTGTGGCGTTCCCTTTGAAGGTGAAGCTGACGCCGGCACCGAACGGGGCGGTTTCAGGACAGGTGGGCGCCATATGGCAGTTGTCTATGACGGTGGCGCCATACTTTGCCGTGACGTCCGGCGGAGGTGGGGCCTTGCGATCGACCCTGAAGTAGCACGAGCCTCGGTAGCCGGAGTAAAGGGTCTCCAGGCCGGGGATCGGGTACACCGTTCGGGCTCGGAAGTGGTAGGTCGCGCCCTCGAGGAAGATGTTGGCCGCCTCCGTGTTCGGGATCGAGATCTTTTGGACGGTGCCTGGGAGGTCGGGGCCGAGCCTCCTGGACCAGTGCAGGCGGCCGGTACTGCTGAAGATCTCGAGGTCGGAATAGAGGCGGGCGTTGGGCTCATTGACGCGGCCCTGGAGGATCGGCTCGACGGCGAACTGGAGGCTGAATGAGCCGACGTTCACCGGAGCTGCCGCGGTGTCGCAGCCGGTGGCGGGGTCGGTGAGGCCGAGCTGGCGGGGAACATCCGGCGGTGTCACGTACGAGACGCGAAGGATGCTGTCCGACTTGAACTGCTTCCAGGCCAGGCCGTCGGTTTCGTTGGTGGCACTGAGACGGAAGGTCGCGGTGCCGTACCCCCTGGCGGCGGTGTCGGCGATTGCTCCGGTCACCGCGAATTCGACATAGCCGTCTGGGCAGGCCGAGCTGTAGCCCTTGGCGAAGGTCTTTCTCGTCGCCTCCATCTGGACACCTGGCTGGTTGTTCCAGGTCGTGCGCGTCGTGATCGTGGTGGTGCGGCTGACCGTGACCGATCTCTCTGCACAACTCGCAGAGTGCGTCTCATAGGTCTTCATGATCGCTTCGGTGATCTTCTTGCCGCGGAACTGGGCGGTGTCGTACTGGAAGAACGAGCGGACGATCTTGTTCTGTTCGTAGGACTCGTAGCCGACACCGAGGCTGTGGCTGGTCTTGAAGAACGAGGTGGTCGGGTAGAGCTCCCAAGCGGCAGCCCAGGATTGACGGCCGACGGGCTTCGTTTCCGGGTCCAGAACAACTGGGTAGACAGTCGATGAGGCTGTCAGGAGGGCTGCGTTGGGGACCATGGTCAGGCCGTTCGCATCCCCACGGAGTTCCATCTCGGCCGAGTGGGCGCCGGCGGGACCTTCCTCAACGAGCTGAGCTGACTGACGCGGTACGGCGATCTTTCCTTGCGGAGTCGATTTCGCCGAGTCCCACATGATCGCGTCGCCTGCTGTCAGGACCAGGCGGCCGTCGGCGGCGACGTATGCCGGACCTTCGGGGCGGTTCGTCCGCAGTGACAGGCCTGCGGTCACGACGGGGAAGTGGATCGACTTCAGCGCGGGGTTGGTCGCGGCTTCGCGGGTCTTGACGACCAGGTTGTAGCTGAAACCTTCGGAGGTGGCGTCCAGGACCAGGTCGACGCCCTGCAGAACCTCGGCGTACGTCGCGGTCGATCCGGCCAGAGTCGGACGCGGGAGGGTCCAGGGCGAGTTCAGTGTCCAGGTTCCTTCCTTGACGCCCATCTTCCCGATCCGGCCGGCTCCGCCACCGGAGAGCGAGATCTCGGACGCTGCGGCCTTGGGCCCGACCGACCCGTCGGCGCGGAACTCCAGCGTGGTGTCGATCGCACGCCAGGCACCGTCGCGCTTGACCCGAACCGGACCGTTCGACACCTCGGCGGTAAAGGAACCATCTGGATTGGCGAACGTCAGCGATGTCTCCGTCGTCCGGTCGGCAACCTCGACCGGCGCGTTGCCAGCGACAGCGAACCTGGCCGCCTCATCGGCATCGCGGCCGACCTTGGGCACCGGCGGCGGCGCGGCAACCGCCGGAAGCACGTGCAGATTAGTTGTCAGCACGGCCAATGCCGCCAATACGACTACTGAAGTCCGGCCGCGCCATAGGCATGCCGAAGCAGCACGAGATCCCCGCCTCACGTTCCCCACCCCACTGTCAGTTACATCATCCCGAGGCTGGTCACCCTAGGTCGTCCGGGTGAACACCAACAGCGACAACCCATACAAACGACCCATACAACTGGGGTTAGTCGCGGGTGTTCGGGTCGTCGTAGTCGGTGCAGACCTACGCTGGTCCGCTGGCCGGTGTAGATGCGGACGACGACGGTTCCCGGCATCCTGGCGTATCCAGGCGGTTCTCCACCGGGGCGCCTCGGAAGGTGGCGGTCACTGTCGGAGAAGCCGGCGGGGCGCGCCAGCCTGCCTCCGGGAACGGAGCGTGTCTACGAAGTTGCACCAAGCTGCAGCGGCGGAGCCGTTGTCGGCAGTAGTTCCATCCTTGCGGCGATGTCAGCCGCCGCCGTTCTCGCCTGATCGTCAGTCAGTGTGCCCTCTGCTGGTTCTCCGGTACCTACCCAGTAGTCGTCGGACAGGTAGTGCTCGGCCGAGGTCTTGTAGAAGGGCAGGCACACGGTCATGAATTCATGGGCCGTGAGCCTGCCTTCAGCGACGGCCTGGGCTAGAACGTGGAGTGCTTGCATGGTTGCCATTGCGGGTGTCCCTTCCCCCGAGCAGGGGTCCTTCGGCGCGATAGATTGCGGCTATGGGACGGGACGTGCGGGTTGTGTATCGGAAGTTCGACGAGAGTTTGCATTGGCATCAGTGGATGGAGTTTCTTGGGGAGGATGAGTACGGGGTTTGGCTGGGTGGGCGGGTGGGGGCGGTTTCGCAGCGGGGGCATGAGCTGAGGGTGACGGCGGAGGAGGCTCATGTGCAGTTGTTTCCGCGGGGGAAGTGGTTCACGGCGATTTTCAATGATGCGCCGCGGATGACGGAGATTTACTGCGATGTCACTACGCCGGTGGAGTTCTCGGACGATCGGGTGACGATGATCGATCTGGATCTTGATGTGATCAAGCGGCGGGACGGGACTGTGCTGGTGGATGACGAGGACGAGTTCGCCGAGCATCAGGTGAAGTACGGGTATCCGGCCGGGATTGTTGAGCAGGCGCAGGCTTCTTGTGACTGGCTGGTGAAGGCGGTGGCTGATGATGAGCCGTTCACCAGCGTCTACAAGACCTACTTGGATATGGTGCGGTAGCTGACGGTTGTGTTCTTCAGGAGGAGGGCGCCGGGGAGTGGGGCGCGTTGGCCGGCGAACATGTCTGCTACTGGGGAGACCGTGAGGTAGAGGTTCTGGCCGGCTGGTACGTCGACCGCGATCGCGGGGAGTTCGATGGTACGGCGGATGCCGTGGGCTGCTCGTTTTTCGCGCAGTGGCATGGTGTTGTGCTGGATGACGCGGGCGGTCAGGGGGCTGGTGCCAACGCTCAGGGCGAGGAACGCTGGAGTACGCGGCACGATGGTGTAGACGTTGGCGGAGACGCGTGGGGTGCCGGCGACGGTGAGCGGGCCGGCGGCGATCTTCACGTTGACGGGGACGCCGACGCCGGTCGGGGTGGCGATCTTGCCCAGTCGGCGCGAGGTGTTTGCAACCAAACTACGTTGCGTCAGGCAACGACCGTCGGCGGTGGAGAGGTGGTACTCGCCGAAGCCGGTGAGGCCGGTCGACTCCCCCAATAACCGAAGGCGAAGGAAGCGCAGGGCCAGGTCGGCGAAGTTCGGGGAGCCGAGGGCGATCGAGCACGGGTCGCCGGCGGTGCCGTAGCCGGGCGGTACGACGGAAGGCAGTGCGTGGCCGCCGTTGTAGCCGACGAGGAGCGAGCGGGCCCGGGCGCGTGGGGTGAGGGCCCGGTCGAAGATGGACAGGCCCTCGTTGAGGTTGAACAGGTTGTCGGTGATGCCCTGCTCGAGAAGGACCGGTATGTCGAGTTTGCGGCCCTGGGCGACGTGCCACGCCGGCCCGTTGTGGGCGAAGAAGCGGTCGAGCTCCCGGCCCGCCTTGCCCGTGGGCCAGGCCCCGGTCGCGACCAGGGTGAGAAAGGCCTTGCCGATCGACGGCGGCAGGTTCTTGCCGCCGGTCGCGTAGAGGCTGGTCAGCCACATCGTCCGCGCGGTCTCGGAGGGTGCGAGGGAGCGCTTGAGATCCCACCAGGTGATCTCGGGTGCGAGTGCGTCGAAACGGGTCCGGCCCGAGTCGCGGAGCTCCGTGAACGCGCCGGCGAGCTGGTAGCCGCCGCCGTACGAGCCGCCGATGGCACCGATCAGCGGGTCACCCGGTCGTTGCTTGGTCACCCAATCCAGGCCCGCGACAAAGTCGATCAGCTTGACGACGTCGCGGCCCTCGTAGTCGGGGTTCATCACGTGTGCGACGCCGGTGCTCTCGCCGAAGCTGCGCTGGTCGAAGCTCAGTACGCCGAAGCCCGCGTCCAGGTGCGCCCGGAACTGCCGGATGTCCGTGGTCCGCGAACCACCCCAGCCGTGGCTGCTGAAGATCAGCGGCACGGTGTGGGTCGCCGAGGCCACGGCGGGTTTGAAGAGCGAGTAGCAGATCCGCACCGGCACCGAAGTCCCCGGCTCGGGGACCGACGGGACACAGCCGGTGGTCACGGTGTCCTCGGCGACAGCAGCTACGGCAGGGGCTGGGGCCAGCAGGCCGCCCAGCAAGAGGACAGCGGCGGCAAGTCGCATGTGATCACTCCCCGTGGTGGACGGATCTCGCTTCGCACACGCTAGACGACAGTGGCCACCGTCGCCAGTACGAACTGAGACACTGTGCTCCGTGCATATCGCGATCGAGATCGTTGCCCTCGTCGCCGTGGTCGCGGGCGGGGCCGCGCTGGCTCGGCGGATCGGGTTGTCGGCTCCCCTGCTGCTCGTGGTGATCGGGGTCGCCGCGTCCTATCTGCCCTTCGTCCCGCGGGTCGAGCTGGAGCCCGAGGTGGTACTGATCGGGTTCCTGCCCCCGCTGCTGTACTCCGCGGCGATCAAGACCAGCCTGGTCGACTTCACCAAGCACCGCCGGTCGATCGGCCTCCTATCGGTCGGGCTCGTCGCCTTCACCGCGGTCGGTGTCGGCCTGGTCGCCTGGTGGCTGCTCAACCTCGTGGCCGACTCCCAGGGCTACGAACCGCTCCCACTGTGGGCCGCGTTCGCGATCGGCGCGGTCATCGCGCCGCCGGACGCGGTCGCCGCGACCGCGATCGCCAAACGGGTGGGTCTCCCCCGGCGCGTGGTCACGATCCTCGAGGGCGAGAGCCTGGTCAACGACGCGACCGCGCTCGTCATCCTCCGTACGGCGATCGGCGCGGCACTGGTCGTCCCGACCGTGCTCCACGTCGGCCTCGACTTCCTCCGCGCGGCCGGTGGTGGCGTCGCGATCGGCCTGGTGGTGGCGATCGTGCTGGCCAAGATCCGCAAGCGGTTCACCGACCCGGTGCTGGACACCACGCTCAGCCTGACCGCGCCGTTCATCGCGTACGTCGCGGCCGAGAACCACACCATCCACGCGTCCGGCGTACTGGCCGTGGTCGTCTGCGGCCTGATCCTCGGGCACAAGGCGCCGATCATCCAGTCGGCCAAGTCGCGGATCTCGGAGCGGACCAACTGGCGCACCTTCCAGTTCCTGCTCGAGAACACGGTCTTCCTGCTGATCGGCCTGCAGACCCGGTGGATCCTCGACGATCTCGCCGAGAGCCCGCTGCCGGCCTGGCTGATCGCCACCTCGACGGTCGCGGTCTTCCTGGCCACCATCCTGCTCCGGCCGATCTGGGTCATCCCGACCACCTACCTGTCCCGCCGGATCCTCGGCCGGTCCCGTCCTGGCCCGGTCTCGTTCAGTGCGCTGATCGTCGTCTGCTGGGCCGGCATGCGCGGCGTGGTCACACTGGCCGCGGTCTTCACCCTGCCGGAGGACACCCCGCACCGCGAGGTCCTCGTCTTCATGGCCCTGGCCGTCACCGGTGGCACGCTGCTCCTGCAGGGCTCGACACTCCCCTGGCTGGTACGGCGTTTGCAGCTGCCCGGACCGGATCCCGCAGAGGACGCGCTGCAGGAGGCCGCCGTACTGCAAGGTGCGCATCGGGCCGCGATCGAGAAGCTCGACGAGATCAGTAGGCCGGATGATCCCGAGGCCGTTCTCGCGCTTCTGCGCCAGCGTGGGGAGTCACGCGCGCTGGCCGCGTGGGAGCGGCTGGGGCGTCCGGAAACCGAGTACGAGACGCCGAGCGAGGCGTACCGGCGGTTGCGGATGGCGATGCTGGAGGCCGAGCGGGCCCACATCCTCAAGGTCCGCGACGGCGGCCTGGTCGCCGATGAGGTCCTGCAGCGCGCGCAGTCCGTGCTCGACATCGAAGAGTCGCTGCTGGATCGCGACGAGGACGACGACGTCGGCGGCCGCTCCGAGGACCTGCGTCCGCCGGCCTCGGCTACTGGCGACTGCGCGCACCTCATCGACGCGCCTGCGGTGGTCACTCCGAACACGCCTGAGGGTTGTGAGGAGTGTCTGGCCGAGGGCGGTTCCTGGGTGCATCTGCGGTTGTGTCTGGAGTGCGGCCATGTCGGCTGCTGTGATTCTTCGGAGATGAAGCATGGGAGCAAGCACTACGACGAGACCAAGCACCCGGTGATGCGCAGCTTCGAACCCGGTGAGAACTGGCGTTGGTGCTTCGTGGACGAGAAGCTCGGCTGATGGCGGACTGTCTGTTCTGCTCGATCATCGCCGGTACGACGCCGGCGCACATCGTCCTGGACACACCGGACATCGTCGGCTTCCTCGACATCCGGCCGGTGTTCAAGGGGCACACGCTGATCGTGCCGCGTGAGCACGTGCCGACGATGGTCGAGCTGACCGATGAGCTGTCCGTGCCGCTGTTCGGTGCGGCGCGGTCGGTCGCCGCGGCGGTCCGGACGGCGTATGGCGCGCAGGGGTCGTTTGTTGCCGTCAACAACGTTGTGTCCCAGTCCGTCCCCCATCTCCACGTGCACGTCGTGCCGCGGACGAAGGGGGACGGACTACGCGGATTCTTCTGGCCGCGGACGAAGTACGCCGACGATGCCGAAGCCGCCGAGTACGCCGCCAAGCTGCGGAACGTGCTCTAGGGGCGAGCGGTCTCCCACGCAACGGTGTCCTCGAAGGCCAACGCGCGCGCAGCAGCCGGGGTCGGCGGGGTTTCGGCGGTGAGGTGGAGACCCGGCTTGCGGTCCTCGATCGTGAACTGGGCCCGCGTGTACGCCGCAGCCTCGTGGTCCCGGACCGTCCGCAGCGTGCGGAAGTCGGCGACCATCGACTCGCGTGTGATCGTCGTGTTCACGTAACCGCGCAGGTTGTTCTGGAACCGCAGGTGCGGATTCCACTGCAGCCACGGGTGCGCCGTCGTACCGGAGTCGGCGCCGTCGCCACCGGTTGAGATCGACGAGCAGACGAGCTCCGATCCGACCGCCGGTGCCGCCGGGTCGTCGTAGTTCAGCTTCAGATCCGAAGCCCAGTGGGCGTGCACATCACCAGTCAGTACGACGGCATTGCGCACCCGAGCGTCGACCCAGCCGCGGGTGATCCGGTCGCGGGAGGCGACGTACCCGTCCCAGGAGTCCATCGACGTCACCTTCAGCGGGCCCTGGTTGTTGTCGCGCTGCGCGAAGAACACCTGCTGCCCGAGGATGTCCCAGCGGGCCTCGGACCGGCGGAAGCCGTCGATCAGCCACTTCTCCTGCCGCTCCCCCGTGATGGACCGCTTCGGATCCACCGCCGCCGGGCAGTCCTTGTAGCCGTCACCGCAGCCCTGGTCGTCGCGGTACTGCCGGGTGTCGAGCATGTGGAACGTTGCCAGCTCACCCCACTTCACCCGCCGGAAGAGCTGCATGTCGATCCCGCGCGGCTTCGACGACGCGCGCAGCGGCATGTTCTCGTAGTACGCCTGGAAGGCCGCGGCCCGACGGTCCAGGAACCCTTTCTCGGGCTTCTCCGGGATCTCGTCGGCCCAGTTGTTGTCGAGCTCGTGGTCGTCCCAGACGACCAGCCAGGGCGCGACCGCGTGCGCGGCCTGCAGATCCGGGTCGGACTTGTACTGCGCGTGCCGCTGCCGGTACGACGCCAGGTCCGTGGTCTCGGGGCCGTCGTGATCACGGACATTCCCGCCGGGCGCGACGTACGTGTTCTTCGTGTACTCGTACTGGTAGTCGCCCAGGTGCAGCACCAGGTCCGGCCGGTCCTCGGCCAGCCGCCGGTACGCCGTGAAGTAGCCGTGCTCGAACTGCGAACACGAGACGAACGACATCGACAGCTCGTGCGGTGTGGTCCCGCGAGCCGGAGAGGTCAGCGTGCGGCCGGTCGCCGACACGTAGCCCTCGGCACGGAACCGGTAGTAGTACTCCCGGCCCGGCTGCAGACCCTGGACGGTCACATGGACCGCGTGGGCGTGCTCCGGCCGCGCGAACGCAACACCGGCCCGGACCGTGTGGTGGAAGCGCCGGTCGGTCGCTACCTGCCATTGAACGGCGTACGCACGCTTCGGCATCCCGCCGAGTCCGTCCGGCGCGGTCGGGTCGACAGCGAGCCGGGTCCACAGCACGAACCCGTCGGGCCACGGGTCACCGCTCGCGATACCGAGCGTGAACGGATCCTGCCGGACGGGCGTCGCCGCCGCGGTGGCCGGAGCGGTCAGGCCGGCGACCACCGCGCTGGACGCCAGACCGGCTTTCAGGACTGATCTTCGCGAAGTCTCCATGCGGCGAACGCTTCCCACCGAGGACTGCCAGTGGTTGACCACCAGATGGCCAGTGCGTGACAGAAATTGACTCAAGACGTATTTAAGGCTGGCTGAAGATGCTCCGGCACGATGTGACCGCGGTCAAACCTGACCGCTGACGAGGGGGTCGTCATGGGGTGGATCCGGTGCGGGCTGTTCGCTGCGGGACTGCTGATCGTCGCGTCCTGTACGACGGGGACGGGCAGCACGCCGACCGAGACACCAAGTGGTGAGTCACGGCGCGTGATCGTCACCCTGGCCGGTTCGTTCCGGCCCGAGGGTGACCTGGGGGATCAGGCGCGTCGTGCGCAACGCACCGCGATCAGGGCCGCACAGGACGCCGTACTGGCCGAGGTCCCAACGGCACAGGTGATCCGGCGGTACGAGGCCGTACCGCAACTGGCCTTGGTCGTCGACGCGACCGCCCTCGAACGGCTGCAGCACTCACCGCGAGTCGCGGCTGTGCAGGAGGACACCGCGCAGCAGCCCAGCTGAGCGGCATCACAACAATGGGGGAACCACGATGTATGTCCGAAGACTGTTCGTTGCCCTGGCCCTGGCCGGTCTGGCAGCGAGCATCACGCAACTCCCGGCGCAAGCCGCGTCCGATCCGACCACACCCACTGAACAGGCGCTGATCGACAAGGCGGATCGCGAAGGCAGCACGCGCGTGATCGTCAAGGTCGACCAGATCGCCGACAAACAAGCGGTTCTCGACAACATCGACCAGGGTACGGCGGAGCAGAACCGGACCTACCGGTCGTTCCCGCTGCTCGCTCTCGACGCCGACAAGGCGGCGCTGAGTGAGCTGGCCGCCGACCCGAACGTCGTGTCGATCCAGGAGGACAAGGTCGGGTCGCCCACCCTGGGCGGGAGTATCCCGTTCATCCGGGCCAACACGGTGCACCAGCTCGGGTTCACGGGCGCCGGGCAGACCGTTGCGATCCTTGACACCGGCATCGACCGGGATCACCCGTACTTCGGCAGCCGGATCGTGTCCGAGGCCTGCTACTCCAGCACGAACGGCGCCAACGAGGTCTCGCTCTGCCCGAACGGCACGGCCAGTCAGACCGGCGCCGGATCCGCCGATGCCGAGACGGCGAACTGCCTCGACGGTACGAACAACATCTGCGACCACGGCACGCATGTCGCCGGGATCGCCGCCGGCGCGTCGGCCGGGGTGACCGGTGCTCCGGGCAACGGTGTGGCTCCGGGCGCGAACATCATCGCGATCCAGATCTACCACCGCAGCAACACCGGCTGCGACGGCAACCCGCCGTGCGTCCGGTTCTACACGTCGGACTTCATCGCCGGTATGCAGCGCGTCTACGACCTGCGCAACACCTTCACCATCGCTTCGGCGAACCTCAGCGGCGGTGACGACACCAACCAGGCGACGGCCTGCGACGGTAACGCCTCGAAGGCATCGATCGACCTGCTGCTCTCGGTCGGCATCACGACGACCATCTCGGCGGGCAACGAGTCGCACCAGAACGGTGTCGGCGCACCCGCGTGTGTCTCGACCGCAGTCACGGTCGGCGCGATCGGAGTCAATGGCAGCGGCAACGAGGTCGATAGTCCCGCCGGCTACTCGAACCGTGGTCCGCGGCTCGACCTGTTCGCTCCCGGTACGTCGGTGCGCTCATCGATCCCGGACGACACCTGGGCCAACTTCGACGGTACGTCGATGGCAGCTCCGCATGTGGCCGGGGCGTTCGCGGCCCTGCGGCACGCCTACCCGAACGCCACCGCAGCCACCCTGCTCGGGTATCTGCGGGACACCGGGGTCAACATCACCTACGCGACCAGCCCGACGACCAACGCGACCACACCGCGGATCGACCTGCTGGGCTCCCTGCAGCAGGGCAACAACCCGCCGACCATCAGCGCCGACCACAACACCGTGACGGTCAACGAGGGTACGACGGCCAGCAACGCCGGCGGCTTCGGTGATCCCGAAGGTCGGCCGGTCGCGCTGTCCGCTTCCAGCGGGAACGTCGCCAACGTCGGTGGCGGTCGCTGGTCCTGGACTGCCAGCACCAGTGACGGTCCCACGCAGAGTCGCGATGTCACCATCACCGCGACCGACGACAAGGGCGAGACCGCGACCACGACGTTCCGGCTGAACGTCAACAACGTTGCTCCCAGCATCGTCATCGCGCCCGGACAGCCGGGTTCGACGACGGAAGGCGCGTCGTACGGGGTCAACGCGACGTACTCGGATCCGGGCACTCTGGACACCCACACGGCCCAGATCGAATGGGGTGACGGTACGACGACGGGTGTGCCGGCCACGCTCGGCCAGGTCGGCGGCAGCCACACGTACGCCGACAACGGCAACTACACCGTCAAGGTCACCGTGACCGATGACGACGGTGGCACGAGCTCGGCGTCGTTCCCGGTGGTGGTCAGCAACGTGGCTCCGGTCGTGACGATCGATCCGGCGCAGGTGAAGACGATCACCGAGGGCTCGACGTTGGCTGCGAAGGCGTCGTTCGTGGATCCCGGTTCGGCTGACACGCACACGGCGAGCATCGACTGGGGCTTCGGCGCTCCGACCGCTGGTTCGCTGCTGGGGACGACCGTCACCGGAAGCCGGGCGTACGGCGACAACGGCTCGTTCACTGTCGGGGTCAAGGTGACCGACGACGACGGTGGCAGCGGTACGGCGACCTTCCCGGTGCAGGTGACGAACGTGGCACCGACCGCGGTGATCGACGAATCCGGGGCGACGGTGGTGAACGGCGTACCGACGTTCATCGCGCACAGCGGGCAGCCGGTGACGTTCAAGGGCCGGTCGACCGACCCGGGCAGCGACGACCTCGCGCTCAGCTGGAGCTGGGGTGACGGACCGCCCGCGCCGGACGTGACGACGAACTACCTGGTCAACCCGCCGGGATCCGACCAGACACCGAGCCCGTCGCTGCAGCCACGCGATGTGACCGACACCAAGGCGCACACGTTCGGATCGGCCTGTAACTACGACGTGGGCCTCGGCGCACGCGACGACGACGGCGGTTCGAGTGCGGACTCGGCCAAGGTCATCGTGCAGGGCAACGCGCACCTGACCCGGATCGCACCGCTGTGGTACCTGCAGACCCGTCCCGGGCTGCGGATCCCGCCGGTCGACCTGCCGGTGAGCACGATCAACTGCTACCTGCAGGTGGCGCAGCACATGAGCCCGGTCTTCTCCGAGGCGCGTGACGTCTCGACGATGGCGAAGGCACATGCCGTCCTCAACATCCAGTTGCTGAACCCGAAGGCCGAGTTCGACCGGCAGGCGTTGACCGCCTGGCTCAACTTCGCCGACGGTTCGTTCGACCTCGGCAGCGGGGTGGACACCAACCTGGATCTGCAGCCGGACAGCACGTTCGGTGCAGTGATGGCGCAGGCCGAGGCGATCCGCCTCAACCCGGCGTCGACCAACCACCAGATCCGGCAGCAGATCCTGCTGCTGGAGAAGCTCAACACCTTAGGGTTCTAACTCAATGGGCGGTCCAGCCTCTCACTGAGTTTGACCAAGGCACGCTCAACGGCGACCCGGACTGTCTGGTCCGGGTCGCCTGCCAGCGCCTCGACCGCTTCCGCATGCTCGTACTCCCCCGCTGCACCGATAGCCCGTACGGCGGCCGCGCGCACCCGCGGCAACTCGTGCTCCAGCATCGGGAGCAGCGCATCGACCAACTGGCCGAGCTCTCGCTGCGCAGTGATCCGGGCGACGTGCTCACGCACTCGCCAGGCCGGATCGTCCGCCACCGCCAGCAGCGCATCCACCACGTCGTCCCGCCAGACGTAGAGAAACACTCGCGCGGCCCAGACCCGGATCCAGTAGTAGTTGACTGGGTCGACCGGCTGACTCCAGCCACCCGGATTCGCCGAGCCGGTCAAGGCGACCAGCTTCGGCAGGTCTTCGCCGTACGCCGCTTCGCCAGGGATCTCGCCTATCAGGAACGCGACCGCCCAGTCGATCACCGTGTCCTCGCCGTGCGCGGCAACAGCTGCCTGCACAACCTCACGCGGATGGTCCGGAGTCATGCGCCCAGTAAATCCCGTCGCACCGACAATTCCCGCGACCGGTCGGCCCTCTGTCAGGTCAGCAGCTGGGCCCAGTCGTCGAGTTCGCGCAGGATGCGCGGCAGGTGCTCGGCGGCGTCGAGGAGTGAGCGGGTGCAGAAGGCAACCTGCTCCGCGCTCTCGTCGCGGTGCCCCAGCGCGACCCACAGGCACCAGGCGGTGAAGCTGAGGTGCCCGATGAGCAGGCCTGCGAAGGCGGTCGGGTCGGCAGGCCCGGCCGGGCCACCGGCGTCGCGGTAGGACCCGATCAGCGCGCGGATGATCCGGGGGTCGCCGCCCGCGATGCTCTGCTCGTCGGGAGCGGCCAGCCGGACGGCGTTGTTCGCCGCGTCCCACCAGGAGACGTCGGCCGTCGCCGACTCCCAGTCGATCAGCACCAGCCCGCTCGGGGTGGCGAGAATGTTGGCCCGGGCGGCGTCCCCGTGCGTCATCCGCAGTGGCGGACGATTCCGCAGCGCGTCGGCGATCAGGTCGGCCGAGTCCTCGGCCACCCCGAGTACGGCACGAGCAGCCCGGCCCAGCGCCGGGTCGGCCTTCCCCTCGGCCTCGCGGACCCAGTCGCGCCACTCGTCCAACGGGAAGACTTCCGAGGCATCGGCGTCCGGGTCGCCCGCGACATCCAACCGCGCGATCCCGGCCAGCACGCCGCCGAGCCAAGTAGCCAGCTCCTCGTCGGGAACGCGGACTTCCCTCAGATCCCGGCCGTCGACCCACTCGGTCACCCGGACGAGGTCCCCGCCCGGCGGCGCGTACCAGAAGCCCACGCTCGGCTCGGGCGGCTGGACGGGGTGCGGCATCGGGATGCCGGCAGCTGCGGCGGCGCTCTCCAGCCGGTGCACGGTCCAGGCCTTCCTACGCTGCCATTCGGACAGGTCGGCGCGGTCGGCGGAGCCGAGGCGGTCGTACTTCACCACCCAGCGCCCACTCGTCGTCGACACAACTCGAGTGACGGCGGGGCGGTCCCCGTTGGCCAGCGGGCGGTCCTCGAGGACGGCTCCGAGGCCGAACGCGTCGGCGACCTGCTCGGCGTTGATCGGCATCCGGGGAGTGTGCCACGCGCCGTACCGTCGGGGCGACGCTATTTCGACCCACCAGAAATGACCTGAGACGCGGCGCATACTGCCGGACATGGACAAGGTATGACGTCTCCCCCGAGTCCGCCCGTCCCGATACCGATCAGGGTGCGGCCGACGGCCGAGGACGAGTTCCGGGAGCTTTTCGAGCAGAACTTTCGGGAGCTGCTCGGCTATGCGCTGCGTCGCTGCGGCTCCCCCGACGACGCCGCGGACGTCGTGGCCGACACCATGCTGGTTGCCTGGCGCCGGTTCGATGAGGTGCCGGCCGACGGTACGGCGAGGCTCTGGCTGTACGGCGTCGCCCGCCGGGTGCTCGCGAATCACCGGCGCGGGGTGCAGCGGCGGGACCGGCTCGGTGAGCGACTGCGGGTGGAACTGCAGGACGTCGTACCGGACCACGCCGGCGAGGTCGAGGCGAACGCCGTACTGATGGCTGCCCTGGACGGGCTGAGTGACAACGATCGTGAGCTGTTGATGCTCACCACGTGGGAGAACCTCGAGCCGCAGGAGGCGGCCGTGGTGCTCGACGTACCGGCCCGGGTGGTTCGGACCCGGTTGCACCGGGCCCGCGGGCGGTTGCGGAAGCGATTGGGAGACGCGTTCGCCGATCACGGACATGAACGGGATGACAGAACATTGCGACCAGCTCAGGAGGAGCGATGAACGACCGCGAACTCGACCGGCTGGTCGCAGGGGCCAACCCGTTCGGCGACGACAGCGTCCGGCACCTGCCGACCGACCGCGCCGAGTCCGAACTGCTGGAGGAGATCTTGACCACCACCGAACCCGCCACCCGGCTGCGGCCGAGCCGGCGCCGCCGGATCGCTCTCGGCGCCGCCGCCGCGGTCGCCATCGCGGCAGCCGTCGCCGTCGTGGGCTCCGTACTGCCCAAGGACAGTCCGGTCGCGCCGTTCGTGGCCCCGCAGCCGGCGTACGCCGCGGAGCTCCGTGCGATCGCCGAGGCCAACGAGCGGATCCTGATCGACGACCCGGCCTGGAAGATCAGCGAGGTCACCGAGCTCACCAAGGATTCGGGTGATCTGGAGTTCGCCAACGGAGACAAGACCTTCGAACTCACCTGGTACCCGGCCAAGCAGTACAAGTCCCGCTTCGACGGCTGGGCCCATGACGCGATCAGCCGCACCGAGGTCCAGGTGCTCGGGCAGAAGGGCACGCTGTTCCGCCACGCCGCGCCGCCCCCTGGAGGCCCGACTCCGGCCACGGAAGTGGGCAGCAACGGCGAGCAGCACTACCGCCCCATCATCTTCATGCTGCCCCCGAAGGGCGCGACGTACGTCCAGTTCCGCGCCGATCTCGGCTCCGAGGAGGCGTACCGGGAGATCCTCGGCAAGCTGAAGAAGGTCGACGTCAACACCTGGCTCGGCGCGATGCCCGAGTCGGTCGTTAAGCCGGAGAAGCTTCGGGCGGCGGTCGACGGCATGCTCGCCCAGGTCACGGTACCGAAGGGCTTCAACAAGGCGCCGCTGTACAAGGAGACCGTGATCGGGCGGTACCAACTCGGCGCTCGAGTGACCGCCGCGGCGTCCTGTGCGTGGCTCGACCAGTGGGCCGCCGCGACGAAGTCCGGTGACAAGGCCAAGGCAGCCGAGGCTGTGAAGGCCATGCAGGGCAGCAAGTCCTGGAAGATCCTGCACGAGATGAAGGCCGAGGGCTGGTTCCACGAGTCCGTCTGGAGCTACGCCGACGAGATCGCCGGCAAGGTCAAGCCGGGGTCCAAGACCGGCAAACCCGCCTACGGCTACGAGGAAGGCCTCGACTGCAAGCGATTCCGCTAAACGAAAAAGGGCCGACCGGATTGCAGTCCGGTCGGCCCTTCCGTTTGATCAGTTGGCGATCAGGGAGCGCAGCACGTATTGCAGGATGCCGCCGTTGCGGTAGTAGTCCGCCTCACCTGGGGTGTCGATGCGGACGACCGCGTCGAACTCCTTGACCTCGCCCGCCGGCGACGTCGCGGTGACGTGGACGGTGCGCGGGATCGAACCGTCGTTCAGCGCGGTGACGCCGCTGATGTCGAAGGTCTCCTCGCCGGTCAGGCCGAGCGACTCCGCGTTCTCACCCTCGGGATACTGCAGCGGCAGCACGCCCATACCGATCAGGTTCGACCGGTGGATGCGCTCGAAGGACTCCGTGATCACGGCCCGCGCGCCGAGGAGCGCCGTACCCTTGGCTGCCCAGTCGCGCGACGAACCCGAGCCGTACTCCTTGCCGGCCAGGATGACGAGCGGGATGCCGGCCTCGGCGTACGCCTCGGAGGCTTCGTAGATGCTCGTCACCGGGGCGTCGGCCTTGGTGAAGTCGCGGGTGAAACCGCCCTCGGTGCCCGGTGCGATCTGGTTGCGCAGCCGGATGTTCGCGAACGTGCCGCGGATCATCACCTCGTGGTTACCGCGCCGCGAACCGTAGGAGTTGAAGTCCTTGCGGTCGATGTTGTGCTCGGCCAGGTACTTACCCGCCGGGCTGTCGGCCTTGATCGCACCGGCCGGGGAGATGTGGTCGGTCGTCACCGAGTCGCCGAGCTTGGCGAGCACGCGGGCCCCGGCGATGTCGGTCACCGGCGACGGCTCGTGCGCCATCCCGTCGAAGTACGGAGGCTTCCGCACGTAGGTCGACTCGGCGTCCCACGCGAAGGTCTTGCCCTCCGGCGTCGGCAGCGACTGCCAGCGCTCGTCACCGGCGAACACGTCGGCGTAGTCCTTGGTGAACATCTCCTTGGTGATCGAGCTCGCGATCACGCTCTCGACATCGGCCGCGGTCGGCCAGATGTCGCGCAGGAACACGTCGTTGCCGTCCGTGTCCTTGCCCAGGGCTTCGTTCTCGAAGTCGAAGTCCATGGTGCCGGCCAGCGCGTACGCGATCACCAGCGGCGGGCTCGCCAGGTAGTTCATCTTCACGTCCGGGTTGATCCGGCCCTCGAAGTTGCGGTTGCCGGACAGCACCGACACCACCGCCAGATCGGCCGCCTGGACGCCGGCCGATACGGCCTCCGGGAGCGGGCCGGAGTTCCCGATACAGGTCGTGCAGCCGTAACCGACCAGGTGGAAGCCGAGCTTCTCCAGGTACGGCGTGACGCCCGCCTTCTCGTAGTAGTCGGTGACGACCTTCGACCCGGGGGCCAGCGAGGTCTTCACCCACGGCTTGGAGGCGAGACCCTTGTCGACCGCGTTCTTGGCCAGCAGCGCGGCCGCCATCATCACCGACGGGTTCGACGTGTTGGTGCAGGAGGTGATGGAGGCGATCACGACGTGGCCGTGGTCGAGCTCGATCTCCTGGCCGTCGAGGGTGATCTTGGTCTTCTTGGTCGCGCGATCGTTGCTGGGGGCAACGTCATGCGGGTTGTCGTCGACGTTGCCGTGCCCGTTCGGCGCGTCGCTGGCCGGGAAACTCCCGGTCTCCGACGGGTCGACCTCGAGCTCCTCGGTGGCGTAGTCGACGAGCACACCGCGGAAGGACTCCTTGGCCTCGCTCAGCGCGACCCGGTCCTGTGGGCGCTTCGGCCCGGCGATCGACGGTACGACGGTCGACAGGTCCAGCTCGAGGTACTCCGAGAAGCGCGGCTCGACGGCCGGGTTGTGCCACAGCCCCTGCTCCTTGGCGTACGCCTCGACGAGCGCGACCTCGTCGTCGCCGCGGCCGGTCAGGCGCAGGTACTCCAGCGTGATGTCGTCGATCGGGAAGATCGCACAGGTCGAGCCGAACTCCGGGCTCATGTTGCCGATGGTGGCGCGGTTGGCCAGCGGCACCACGGTCACACCGTCGCCGTAGAACTCGACGAACTTGCCGACCACACCGTGCTTGCGCAGCATCTGGGTGATCGTCAGCACGACATCGGTCGCGGTCGCGCCGGCCGGAACCGAACCGGTCAGCTTGAAGCCGACCACCTTCGGGATCAGCATGCTGACCGGCTGGCCGAGCATCGCGGCCTCGGCCTCGATACCGCCGACGCCCCAGCCCAGGACGCCGAGGCCGTTCACCATCGTGGTGTGGCTGTCGGTGCCGACGCAGGTGTCCGGGTACGCCTGGCCGTTGCGGACCATGACGGTCCGGGCCAGGTGCTCGATGTTCACCTGGTGCACGATGCCGGTGCCCGGCGGGACGACCTTGAACTCGTCGAACGCGGTCTGGCCCCAGCGCAGGAACTGGTACCGCTCGCGGTTGCGCTCGTACTCCAGCTCGACGTTGCGCTCGAAGGCGTCCTGGCGGCCGAAGACGTCGATGATGACGGAGTGGTCGATGACCAGCTCGGCCGGCGCCAGCGGGTTGATCCTGGTCGGGTCACCCCCGAGCTCGGCGACCGCCTCGCGCATCGTGGCCAGGTCGACCACACACGGCACCCCGGTGAAGTCCTGCATGATCACCCGGGCGGGGGTGAACTGGATCTCCGTGTCCGGAGCCGCGTTCTGGTCCCAGTTGCCGAGTTTGCGGATGTGGTCGGCGGTGATGTTCGCGCCGTCCTCGGTGCGCAGCAGGTTCTCCAGCAGCACCTTGAGGGAGTAGGGCAGCGTCTCCGCCCCCTCGATACCCGCCAACCTGAAGATCTCGTACGACTGTCCGTTGACCTCGAGTGCCCCCTGGGCACCGAAGCTGTCGACGCTCGCCATCAACCTGCTCCTCTATCCGGTCCAGTTCCGCTGGGGCCCATCCTCCCGGGCCCCCGGCCCGGCCACGAGGTCAGGTAAACCTAACCTGGTGGCAGGGAAGTCTCTCGACATCAAGATACACGACATCGAGTCACTTTCGAAGTTCTACGAGACCTGGGGAAGAACGTCCGACGCGATCAGGTCGAGGTGGTCGAGATCCTGCAGATCCATGATCTGCAGGTAGTACCGGTCGCTGCCGAGTTCGGCGAACCGGCCGAGCTGGTCGACCACCTGATCCGGTGTGCCGCCGACGCCGTGCGCCTTCAACTCGTCCAGCGACCAGCCGACGGCATCCGCGCGCCGCTTCACCTCGGCGTCGTCCTTCCCGACGACGACGCGATGCGCGACCGACAGGGCAAGCGTGTCGGTCGCGCGGCCGATCGCCGTACAGGCTGCTTGGACACGGTCGAACAACACCTTCGTGTCCTCGACGGACTTGAAGCCGGCGTTGAACTCGGTGGCGTACTTCGCGGTGAGCTCCGGCGTGCGCTTCTTGCCGGCGCCACCGACGATGATCGGCGGATGCGGCTGCTGCACCGGCTTCGGCAGCGCCGGAGAGTCCTTCAGCTGGTACTGCTTGCCGTTGAAGTCGTACTTCTCCCCCGCCGGCGTGTCCCACAGCCCGGTGATCACCTCGAGCTGCTCTTCCAGCAGGTCGAAGCGGCCGGGCGTGTCCGGGAAGTCGAGCCCGTACGCCGTGTGCTCCGCCTCGAACCAACCCGCACCGAGCCCGAGCTCCGCCCGCCCGCCGCTCATCTGGTCGACCTGAGCGACCGTGATCGCCAGGACGCCGGGATGCCGGAAGGTCACCGGGCTGACGAGCGTGCCGAGCTTGATGCGCTGGGTCTCACGGGCCAGCCCGGCGAGCGTGATCCAGGAATCGGTCGGGCCCGGCAGGCCGTCCCCGTCACCCATCACGAGGTAGTGGTCGGAGCGGAAGAACGCGTCGAAACCGTTCTCCTCGGTCTTCCGGGCGACGGCGAGGAGGTCGTCGTACGAGGCGCCTTGCTGGGGTTCGGTGAAGATCCTGAGAAGCATGCGGACAACGCTATCTCGCGTTGGTGTACAGCTTCTCCACGTACGACGGCTGCCACTGCGGAGCACGCGCTGCCAGGCGACGGGCCAGGTTGCCGACGTCCAGTCGCGACTCGACCGGGGTGTCCCACCAGTCGGGAACCTGGTCGTACCAACGGTCGATCCGCAGCGTGCGGCCGGCCGCGTCGAACCGCGCGAACAGCCAGCCGCCGTGCTCGCCCTGCGCCTCGGTCAGCCAGAGGTCACCGAGCAGGCCGCTGAGTTTGTCGGCAGCGAACTCGGGGTCGTCGACCTCGGGAGGCTCCAGATCGAACCGGTACGACGGCGCCTCCGGATCGAGCACCTGCACCTGAATCGTGAACCCCGAAGGGACGATCGCGGTCCGCGCCCGGCACCAGGCGTGGAGCGCATCGAACGCCGGTGACCTTCGTGGCCGTGGTCGCGTCTGCTCGCGCTCGGCCCGCATCGCCTCCTCGAGCGAGCCCGGCACCAACTCGACGCCGGGCCCATCGGACCCGACCAGCCCGAGGCCCGGGATCGACATCCCACCCGCACTAGCCAACGCCCCCAGCACCGCGGCCGGCTCCGGCGCGTGAGCGGCTTCGTCCTCGTACTGCTCATCCTCGAACACCGCCGGGATCACCCCGGTCGGCTCATCCGCATCCTCCGGCCACTCCTCGTCGTACTGCGGGTGACCGTTCTGAGCGTGTGCCTCCGGCGCGTACTGCTCCTGCGCTTCAGCAGGCATGCCGGCAGCAGCCTCAGGCGCACGAGTCAGCGCATCCGACGCAGCAGTCGGCTGCCACGGCCCACGCTCACCGCCCTCCTCAGACGCAACCGGACTCGGCTGCCCATCCGGCCACGGCGAAGGCTCACTCGGCTCAGGCACCGGCCCCGGCTCAGGCGGCGGCACCGGCCCCGGCTGCGGATCAGGCTCCCCCGGCGGCACCGGCTGCGGAACCGGCTCCGGCTCCGGCCGAGGCATCGGCTCAGGCGTGGGATACGGAGTCGGATCGGGGCCCGGGTACGGCGTCGGGTCGGGCCCGGGGTACGGCGTGGGGTCGGGCCCGGGGTACGGCGTCGGGTTCGGCCCGGGGTACGGATTCGGCTCAGGCGTCGGGTACGGCGTCGGATCCGGAGCGGGATAAGGCGTGGGATCCGGACGCGGGTACGGCGTCGGGTCGGGCCCGGGGTACGGCGTGGGGTCGGGTCCGGGGTACGACGACGGATCCGGGTCGGACTGCGGCGAGGGACCGGGACCGGGATACGGCGATGGATCCGGACCGGGCTGCGACGCGGGATCGGGACCGGGGTACGACGACGGATCCGGGTCGGGCTGCGGCGAGGGACCGGGACCGGGCGACGGCGTGGGATCCGGAGCGGGCGTCGGCTCCGGTGTCGGATGCGGGTACGGATCCGGCTGCGGCTCGGGCGTCGGACGGGGGTACGGATCCGGGCCGGGGGCGGGATACGGGTCAGGGCCCGGTGCCGGGCGCGGATCGGGAGACGGATGAGGCGTCGGCGCAGGCTGCGGATCCGTGGGCTGCGGCCACGGACCCGGACTCGGCTGCGGCCACGGCTCCGGGTGAGGCTCGACCTGAGCTTCAGGGTATTCATCCGTCGAGGCTTCGACGATCACAGGGATCTCAGCGGTCTCGTCGTCCAGCTCAACGTCCTGGTCACCGTGCGGCTGACGCAGGCCGGCCCCGGCGGATGCGTCTGTCGCCGGTGCGAACGGGCTTCCACCGGTGCCCTCACCTACGAACGGGCGTCCCTCGGAGGGCTCGCCTGCTAACGGGCTTCCACCGGCACGCTCGCCTGTGAACGGACTTCCGTCGGTGCCCTCACCTGCGAACGGGCGTCCCTCGGAGGGCTCGCCTGCTAACGGGCTTCCGGCGGTGGGCTCGCCTGTGAATGGGCTCGGCTCAGTGGGCTCGGCGGGGTGCTGGGCGAAGGGGTTTGGCTGCGGAGCGCTCGGGTGGGCGGGATTCGGGGTGAACTGGTCGGACGGCGTACGGCCTGGCTCGGTGGGACGCGGGGTGGCGTCGACAGCACCGGCGTTGGCGGTGGGGCTCGGCGGTTGGCGGTCGCCTTGGTGTGGTGCGAAGGGGCTGGCGGCGGTTGCGAGCGGTTCCGGGGCGGTGGGGTCGGCCGGCTGAGGCGGGCTGGCGGGGTCGGCTGCTGGGAGGGCGAACGGAGACGGGCCGGTGAACGAGGCCGGGTCGTCGTCGAGGACGGCGGCGATCTCGGCGGTCGGTGCTTCGTCGTCGTCGGCAAATGCAGGAGCCGGGCTGCTGGGTTCGGAGCTCGCGTGGTCCAGAGCGGAGGTGGTCGAGTACTCGGCGGCCGGCGTACCAGGCGTGCCAGAACCTGCAGAGTTCGTCGGGCCGGGGGCTGCCGGGTTTGCGGCGCTGGGAGCCGCCGGAGCACTGGGGGCAGACGTGTTGGCGGACGGCGGCGCCTCGACCCACTCGCCGTTGACCCAGGCAGGTCCGTCCCATCCGTTGGTCGCCTGACCGGCCTGCGGCACCGAACCATCCGCCTGCCCAGACACAGGAGCGAACGGCGACCGCTCGGCGGTCGCATCCATGTCGGCAGGCTCAGAAACAGACGCTGAGCGAGCTGCCGTCGCGCCCGGATCGAACGGCGAATACGCCGCCGTCGCGTCAGGGTCGGATGCCGGAGCGAACGGCGAGCCGGCCGCGACCCCATCCGGACTCGACGCGGAGGCGAACGGCGAGTGCGCCGCATCCTCCGAGACTGGAGCAGATCCTGAGCGGGCTGCCGCCGCGTCCGCGCCTGGAGCAAACGGGGAGTGCGCAACTGTCGCCTCGGGGTCCGAAGCGGGAGCGAACGGCGAGCGGGCAGGCGCAGCATCCGGGGTCGACGGAGGTGCGAACGGGGAGTGCGCAGCTGTTGCGTCTGGGGCCGAGGTGGGAGCGAACGGCGAGCCTGCTGCCGCCGCATCCGGGGTTGGCGCGGGAGCGAACGGCGAGGGGGCAGCCGTCGCCTCCGGGGTCGGGGGGACGGGCGGATGGGCAGCTGTTGCGTCTGGGTCTGCGGCGGGCGGGAACGGGGTGTGGGGGGCGAGGGCTGGGCGTTCGGCGGTTGCGTCTAGGTCGGACAGTGGCGGCGCGAAGGGGGACTGGGCTGCGGGTGCGCCCTCCGAGGGGGCGGCGGTGTCTTGGAAGGGGTTGTATTCGTTGGTGGCTTCGGAGTCGGACCAGGCGGGTTGTTCGGCGGTTTCCCAGTCCTGGTCAGGGGTGGGGGTTGCGGGGGTGTCGGCGAAGAGGCTGGCGTAGAAGTCGTCGCCTTCGTGGCGGCCGTCGCCTACGCGTGGGGGTTCGGAGGAGGGCAGGCGGTTGTACGGGAGGCCGTTGTCGGGGACGTCCGTCGGGACGTAGGAGCCGAGCGCGGGAGCGGCGGGCTGGGCGGGCGGGGGTGGCGGGTCGTCCTGTTTGCGGCGGCGGAGCCAGCCCTGCTTCTTGCCGACGACGCCGTACTCGTCGGGCTTCGGTGTGTCGTCACGACCGAAGGGGACCTGCTGGTACGCGGCCGGCTGACCGGACTCGAGCGGAATACCTCCGGTGTCGGTGGCGATCGGCTGCCCGGTGAACGGGCTGATACCCGGCGGCACGACGAAGGATTCCTCGTCGTCCGCTGCCCGTCCGTCGTCGCGTGCTCCAGTCACGCCAGGCTCAACGACCGAACCCACACCCGCGTCAGGCCCGGACGGAAACTTTTCCGGGACTGCAAGATTCGGCACCCCGGCCGGCGCCGCACCGGGCGTGAACTCCCGGGCCGCCGCCACCCCGACCGGGATGTTCGGCTGCACCGGAGACCGCGGGTCGATGGTGAATGCCGCGAAGAACGCGGTCAGCGCCTCCGGCGTGATGGCTCCGCCGGTCCGGATCAGGGCGATACCGGCCGGGAGCAACTCGTCGAGACCGCCGAGGTAGTCGGCCCACTCGGCGACCCACTCGATCATCTCCCGGGCGGAGTCCTCCTCGGAGGTGATCCAGCCGCCGATCTGCAGGAAGCCGTCCGGCACCGGCTCCCACGGGTCACCCTCGTACGCCGCGCGCCCCCAGGTGCCGTTGAACGCGCCGTAGACGAACCCCAGCTCCCCCGCCGAGAGCCGCTGCCGTACCTCGGGCTGGCCGATCCAGTCGGGCGATCCGGCCAGCAGGTCCGAGCCTGCGGTCTGGCTGTGCTGGGTCTGGTAGCCGAACAGGACGGCCCGGCCTTCTCCCAGGCGCTGGAGGCGCAGGATGGAGCCCGTCTCGTCCTGGTGGTAGTACCCGCCGGCATCGGCGTACCACCGCCGGTCGAAACCGGTGGCGTGGGACACGGCGGCCAGCGCGCTCCAGCGAGCGCGCAACTCCTCCGGGTCGTCGAGATCAACGAGCGGCATTCAGGTCTCCAGCGCATTGGAATCCAGACCCAGCACGCTACCCGAGGGGTAGGACACTCACCACTCAGCTGTCCACAGGCTGCAACACGGCGACGCACTCGATGTGGTGCGTCATCCCGAACAAGTCGAACGCCCGCAGTGACGCGATCCCGTACCCGAGCCGCCCAAAGGTCTTCAGATCCCGCGCCAACGCCGCCGGGTCACACGCCACATATGCGATCCGCCGCGGCGAGAGCGCGGCAATTCGCCGTACGACGTCCTTCCCGGCACCTGTCCGTGGCGGATCCAGCACGACCAGGTCGACGTGCTCGAGTCCCTGCCCGGCCGCGGTGTTGAGCACCCGGTCCACGTCACCAGCCTCGAGTGTCACGCTCGGCAGGTCGTGCAGGTTGCGCCGCGCGTTCTTGACCGCGTCCTTGTCACCCTCCACCGCCAGCACCGTGCACCCAGCCTCGGCCAGGAAGGCCGCAAACAGCCCCACACCGGAGTACAGGTCCAGAGCCGACTCCCCGGCCACAGGCTCCAGTCCGCTCATCACAGCGTCCACCAGCGTCTCCGGCGCGGCCGGGTGCACCTGCCAGAAGCCTCCGGCCTCCACCCGGAACCGCCGGTTCCGCACGACCTCCACGACCCGACCAGCCGGCGTCGAGTCCGTCAGTACGGCGGTCTTGCCCTCAGACGACACCACCGCCTGCACGGACGTCGCTCCCGGCCACCGCTGCCCCAGCACGTCCGGAGTCCCCGGATGAGCGATCAGGCACTTGTCGATCGGGATCAGCTCGTGGGAACGGTGTGCACGCATCCCCGGCCGGCCGTCGACAACGGCGTACCGCTGTCGTGTCCGCCAGCCGAGCCCTTCATCCCCTGGTGACTCCATCACCACGGTCCGCTCGATCCCACCGATCCGCCGGAGCGTGTCGGAGACCACGGTGGCCTTCAGACGGCGCTGCTCGACGATGTTGGCGTGCTGGAAGTCGCAGCCACCGCACAACCCAGGACCGGCGTACGGGCACGGCGGCTCGATCCGCTGCGGTGACGGCGTCAGCACCTGTACGGCGTCAGCCCGCAGGTACTTCGCGGTCTGCTCGGTGATCCGGGCATGCACCAGCTCACCCGGGAGCGCGTGGCGGACGAAGACGACCTGTCCTTCGTACCTGGCCACGCAGTGGCCGCCGTGCGCCACTGGTCCTACTTCGACCTCAACTACCGTACCGACGATGCTCTCGGCTGTGTCCTCGGCTGTCACCGATCTCCTGACGACTTGCGGGCCCCGCGGCGTACCTGTCCGGCCACTCGTTCCTCCCGGTCCTGCCGCTCCTCCGCAGCCTGCGACGAGATCAGCTGGTAAGGAACGGACGTAACCATGACACCAGGTGTGAACAAGAGCCGCCCCTTGAGCCGCAGTGCGCTCTGGTTGTGCAGGGCGTGTTCCCACCAGTGACCGACCACGTATTCGGGGATGTAGACCATCACCACGTCCCGCGGCGACTGCCTACGGATGTCCCGCACGTACTGCAGGATCGGCCGGGTGATCTCCCGGTACGGCGACGCGAGGCGCTTCAGCGGGATCGGGATCCCCATCCGGTCCCACTCCGCCTGGAGTACGTCGGACTCGGCGCGGTCGACGTCCACCGTGACCGCCTCGACCGTGTACGGCCGGGCCGCCTTGGCGAAGGCCAGCGCCCGCAGGGTCGGCTTGTGCAGCTTGGAGACCAGCACGATGGCGTGCACCCGGGAGGGCAGCATCAGGGTCTCGTCACCCTCGACAGCGGTCTGCTTACCGACCGTGTCGTAGTGCCGGCGGATCCCCTTCATCAGCAGGAACAGGACGGCCATCGCGATGATCGCGATGTAGGCACCGTGGGTGAACTTGGTGATCAGCACGATCACCAGGACGACTGCGGTCATCGTGAGACCGACCGTGTTGATCACCCGGGACCGCATCATCTGCCGGCGCTTGCCGCCGTCGGACTCGGTCTTGAGGTGCCGGGTCCAGTGCCGGATCATGCCGAACTGGCTGAGTGTGAAGCTGACGAACACGCCGACGATGTAGAGCTGGATCAGCTTGGTGACCTCGGCGTCGAAGGCGACGATCAGCCCGATCGCGCAGAGCGCCAGCACGATGATGCCGTTGCTGTAGGCCAGCCGGTCACCGCGGGTGTGCAGCTGCCGCGGCAGGAAGCCGTCCCGGGCCAGGATCGACCCGAGGACCGGGAAGCCGTTGAAGGCCGTGTTCGCGGCCAGCACCAGGATCAGCATGGTCGCGCCGATCACCAGGTAGAAACCAGGTGAGAAGTTCGAGAACACCGAGTCGGCGATCTGGGCGATCACGGTCTTCTGGGCGTAGCCGCTACCGACCGGCTGGCCATCCGGTCCCAGCAGCTGGGTCGCGGGGTCCTCGGCGAACCGCAGCCGGATCTTGTCGGCCAGGAACAGGATGCTCATCAGCATCGTGACCGCGATCGTGCCGAGCAGCAGCAGCGTGGTCGCCGCGTTCTTGCTCTTCGGCTTCCGGAACGCCGGTACGCCGTTGCTGATCGCCTCGACACCGGTCAGCGCGGCACACCCGGAGGAGAACGCCCGGGCCAGCAGGAACACCGCCGCGAGCCCGCTGAACACCTCGTGCCCCGGCTCGGGCCGGACCTCGAACTGAGCGCTCTCAGCCATCGGCAGTTCGCCGAACGCATACCGGATGACGCCCCAGAGCGACATGCCGATCACCGCGGCCATGAAGATGTACGTCGGGGTTGCGAAGAACGCCCCGGACTCCCGGACACCGCGCAGGTTCATCGCGGTCAGCAGCAGCACCAGCCCGACCCCGAGCGGCACCTCGTGGCCGGCCAGGAACGGGAGCGCGGACTTCGCGTTCTGCACCCCCGACGAGATCGACACGGCCACGGTCAGCACGTAGTCGACCATCAGCGCGCTGGCCACGGTCAGACCGGCCGTCGGGCCGATGTTGACCGTGGCCACCTCGTAGTCGCCACCACCGGACGGGTAGGCGTGCACGTTCTGCCGGTAGGACGCGACCACGACGAGCATCACGAACGCGACCAGCAGGCCGATCTTCCAGGAGAAGCTGTAGGCGGCCAGACCGGCCAGGGACAGGGTCAGGAAGATCTCGTCAGGTGCGTAGGCGACCGAGGACAGAGCGTCACTGGCGAACACCGGAAGGGCGAGCCGCTTGGGCAAAAGCGTCTCACCCAGCTGGGTGCTGCGCAGTTTGCGACCGAGCAGCAGCCGTTTACCGATATCGCCGAGAGCGGGAGTCACACGGGAGATGTTAGAGGGACCCGGGTACTCCTGTAGCGTCTAGCCCTGCCGAACCGACCAGTGTGCCCCGACGGGGCAAGGAGTGATCAGCGAGTGCACGTCGTCATCATGGGGTGCGGCCGCGTCGGGTCGACGCTGGCGAGAAACCTCGAGAAGCGCGGCCATACGGTCGCGATCATCGACCAGTCCGCCGACTCCTTCCGCCGGCTGAGCCCGAACTTCACCGGCCGCACGGTCACCGGGATGGGCTTCGACCGCGAGGTGCTCATCGACGCCGGGATCGAGGAGGCCGAGGCCTTCGCCGCGGTCTCCAACGGCGACAACTCGAACATCCTGGCCGCGCGCGTCGCCCGGGAGAACTTCGGGATCGGCAACGTGGTGGCCCGGATCTACGACCCGGGCCGCGCCGAGGTCTACCAGCGGCTCGGTATCCCCACCGTCGGCACGGTCCGCTGGACGGTCGACCAGATGATGCGCCGGCTGCTGCCCGAGGGTTCGGAGCCGGAGTGGCGCGACCCGTCCGGCACGGTCCGGCTCGCCGAGGTGCACGTGCACTCGGCGTGGGTCGGCCGGCTCGCGTTCGACATCGAGAAGGCCACCGGTGCGCGGGTCGCGTTCCTGACCCGGCTCGGCGAGGGCGTGCTGCCCAAGGCCGACACGGTCATCCAGGAGGGCGACCTGGTCCACGTCGTGATGCTGGAGCGGGACGCCGCCGCGATCGAGTCCCAGCTCGGCACCAAGCCTGAGGAGCTGTGATGCGGGTAGCCATCGCCGGGGCCGGCCAGGTCGGCCGGTCGATCGCCAGCGAACTGCTGGACAACGGCCACGAGGTCCTGCTGATCGACAAGGACCCGCGCGCGATCAAGGCCGAGTCGGTCCCCCGCGCCGAGTGGCTGCTGGCCGACGCCTGCGAGCTCTCCTCCCTGGAGGAGGCCGCCCTGCAGCGCTGCCAGGTCGCCATCGCCAGCACCGGCGACGACAAGGTCAACCTCGTCGTCTCCCTGCTCGCCAAGACCGAGTTCGGCGTCCCCCGAACCGTTGCCCGGGTCAACCACCCCCGCAACGAGTGGATGTTCAACGAGGCCTGGGGCGTCGACGTCTCTGTCTCCACCCCCCGCATCATGTCCGCCCTGGTGGAAGAAGCCGTCTCCGTAGGCGACCTGGTCCGCCTGTTCACCTTCCGCCAAGGCGACGCCAACCTCGTGGAACTCACCCTCCCCGAGGACTCCCCCATGATCGGTCTCCGCGTCGGCGACATCGACTGGCCCCTCGACACCGCCCTGGTCGTCATCCTCCGCGAAGGCCGAGTCCTCCGCCCGGACCCCGACGGCACCCTCGAACTCAACGACGAACTCCTCTTCGTCGCCGCCGACGAAACCGAAGAACAACTGGAAGACATGCTCTCGCCCCACCACCACCGAGGCCGAGACCGCTCCTCCTAGGTCCGGAAAACCCAAAGGCGTCCAGCAATCAGCTGGACGCCTTTGTCGCGATCTAGCTCTCGCGAGCAGGTTCCTCGGTCTTCTTTTCTTCGGCTGAGACCGGCGGAGGCGGCTGGGTGCCCTTGAGGAGGTGGGTGAAGTTCTCCTTCACTTCTTCCCACTTGTCTTCGGACATGGAGCCTCGGAGCACGGCGTAGGCGGCCCAGAGGGTCAGGGCGTAGAAGGGGAGGCCGAGGGCGATCTTGGCTACGCCCAGGGCGCTCACGTTGTCGGTGAGGTAGAGCGGGACCATGACGGCCAGGCGGATGCCTACCTGGGCGGTGAAGACCATGGTGACCCGGGTGAGGGCGCGGTTGAGCTCGGCGTCCTTCCGCCAGGCCAGCCAGGTTTGCGTGATCGCACCGTACAGGAGGCCGAACAGCGGATACCGGGTGATCAGCGTGATCGCGTAGAGCAGGAAGAAGCCCGAGTTCAGCAGGATGCCGGGCAGGAAGACGTCTTCGGCCTGGCCGGTGCGGGAGGCGGTGAAGGCGGAGATGCCGACACCTATGAAGCCGCCGATCACGTTGGCGATCGGTTTGCGCTGGATCAGGCGGATCACGCCGACCACGGCCGCGGCCGAGATCGCGACGATCAGGGCGAGTTTCAGGTCGTGGTCGCTGAAGGCGTAGACCACGGTGAACGCGATCCAGGGCAGGCCGATGTCGACCAGCATGCCGACCCAGCCGAGAACCTGCTTCGTGGTGCTCTTCGGGGCCTTGACGTCGGTGTCAGCCATGGGCGGCCGTCGGGCGGAGCTCGTAGCGCGGGTTGAACATCACCCGGTCGCCGTCGACGACACCGATCCGGCCGGAGGCGGTGAGCTCCGAGCCCGGGTGGATGCCGGCGATCTTGCGCCGGCCCAGCCAGACCAGCTTCACGGTGCCGGTGCCGTCGTACAACTCACCCTCCAAGGCCGGTACGCCGCCGCGCGGGCTGAACGTGATGGTCCGCAACGTGCCGTACAGCGTGACGACCTCGCGGTCGCGGCAGCCGGTGATGGACCGCGCGCCACAGTCGTGCGCGTAGTCGCGAAGGACCTCTGCATCCTGCTGGTCCCGGTCCCCGGCCAGCCCGCGGAAGGCCCGCCGGAACAGGCCGGCGGGTTTGTCGCTACCCATAGTCGTGATTGTAGTCCGGGTTAAGCCTGCTCCGTGCCTTCTACCGGCTGGGCACCTTCGGGCAGGCGCAGCGGCAGGGACTCACGCACGGCCATCGGCTCGTCACCGCGGACGACGATCACCTCACGCAGCGTCTGCTCGAGCGGCGTCGCGGCCTCCGGCTCGACCGCGGCGCGGCCGAGGATGGTGGCGCGCAGCAGCCAGCGCGGGCCGTCGATACCGACGACACGGGAGGTCTGGCTGTAGATCTTGCCGTCCGGGTCCTCGACCGGTACGACGAGCACCAGGTCGGTACCGAACGAGCTCTCACTCTCGGTCGCGGTGCCGCCCATCCGGGTCGCCTCGCCGGCGATCTCCTGCCGGACCTCGTCCCAGATCCCGCTGCGCTTCGGCGCGGCGAAGGCGCGCAGCTCCAGCGCCGACTCCTCGACCACCAGCAGGATCGCCTGCACCTCACCGGACTGCTCGTCGACCTGCAGCCGCAGCTCCATCCCCGGCAGGCCGCTGATGACGAGGGCACCGAGGTCGATCCGGTCCTCGGCCTCGAGCAGCTCCGGGTCCACCTCGGTCGAGTCGAACGGGCCCTCGGCACGCGGATCCGCCGTACCGGTGCCCGCCTCGTCGGTCTCGGTCTCGAGGTCTTCGTTCTTGCCCTTACGGCGGAAGATCACAGCTCTTGCCTACTTCCTAGATCGATTCCTACGGCGGCCGTAGTCTGACGCATCTCTGGTGTCACCCGGCGCACCGCCTTCAGCGTGTCACATTCCCGAAGCCGCCCGTCGAGCCGTGCCCGCCGACGCCCCGGTCCGAGCCGGGCAGCGTGGTCACCTCGACGAACTTCGCCTTCTCCACCTGCTGAACGACCAGCTGCGCGATTCTGTCCCCGCGCCTCAGCGTCACCTCGGCGTGCGGGTCGAGATTGATCAGGCAGACCTTGATCTCGCCCCGGTAGCCCGCATCCACGGTGCCCGGCGCGTTCACGATCGACACCCCGTGTTTCGCGGCCAGACCGGACCGCGGGTGCACGAGGCCGACGTACCCGTCTTGCAAGGCGATCGCGATGCCGGTGCCGACCAGGCCGCGCTCGCCGGGTTTGAGGGTGATGTCGGAGACCGCCACCAGGTCCGCGCCGGCGTCGCCGGGATGCGCGTACGCCGGGATCGGCAGGTCAGGGTCGAGTCGCTGGATGAGAACCTCGGTCACGAGAGGCGACCCTACCGACGCGCTACAGAGCACTGCATGCCAGGCTGGTCCCGTGGGTGAATACAGGGAGAAGCTGAGCGTGCCGGTGTCCTGGTGGATCATCTCCGCCGCTGCGGTTGTGACGCTGTTCGCCATCACTGCCGTCCCGGCCGGACTGCTCGCCGGCGTGATCGTCGGCGCCGTCGCGCTACTGGCGCTGCTCGCCCTCCTGATCCGGTACGGCGGCGCCCGGGTCGAGGTGGATGCGGAACGCCTCCGCGCCGGCAGAGCGGTCATCGAGCGGGCGCATCTCGGCGCAGCCGAGGCCCTGACCGGCGAGGATGCCAGGAACGCCTTCGGCCGCGACTGCGACCCGCAGGCCTACCTGCTGCTGCGAAGCTACGCCCGCGGCGCGGTCCGGGTCGCAATCACCGATCCGGGCGACCCAGCGCCGTACTGGGTGCTCGCCACGCGGCACCCGGAACGATTGGCGGCCGCTCTGAGCGGGCACAGCGTGACAAGATCCTGACTGTCAGGCAATTCGTTAGGAGGGCACGTCGTGGTCGGAGCCAAGATCGGCTGGAAGCTGGTGCAGACCGCCTTCGCGGTCGCAGTCGGTATCGCCGCCAGCAAGGCCGTCAGTACCGCCTGGAAGGTCGGCTCGGGCGGTAAGCCGCCGAAGAAGGGCCAGGGCGGGTACCTCGAGGTGGCCGCGTGGGCGGCGGCCAGTGCGGCGGCCGCTGCGGTGGCGACGGTGTTCGCCGAGCGGCAGGCGGCGTCGTACTACCTGAGGTCGACCGGGCACGCCCCGCCCGGCTGGGAGCAGGACTCAACGGTCCGCAGCGGGCTCGTGAAGAGCATCGACAAGGACTGATTCAGACACGACGACGGGACCATCCTCGCTGAGGACGGTCCCGTTGTCGTTCGAACGAAGAAGAGGGCGCTGGGTCAGGCTGCGCAGTCGCGGCAGATCAGCTGCCCGTTCTTCGTCTCTGCGAGCTGGCTGCGGTGGTGAACCAGGAAGCAGCTCGAACACGTGAACTCGTCGGCCTGGCGTGGCAGCACCCGCACTGCCAGCTCTTCGTGACTCAGGTCGGCACCGGGCAGCTCGAAGCTCTCGGCTGCCTCCGCCTCGTCCTCGTCGACCTTGCCGGAGTTCTTGTCGTGACGGCGAGTCTTCAGTTCCTCGATCGACTCTTCGGAAGCGTCTTCGTCCGTCTTGCGCGGGGCGTCGTAATCAGTCGCCATGGTGTTCCCTGCCCTCTTCGTACCCGTGGTGTTGCCTTGCTGAGCCCTTGAACGGGTGGAGCGGCCGAGAAATTCCGCGCTGAAGGACAGCGCCGAACGTTTCGTCCCCCGAAACCCTTGACAGCCAGGCCGGGAGCGGCAACTTCCGCTCCCGAGGACGGGATTGTGCCCTATCGAAGGCCCTTCGCGCGCGCCGGGGTCCAACTTGTGACCCGCGTGTCGCACTTATTGTCAGTACCGAACAATTGAATGCTCATTACTGCGCAGTTCGAGCAGAAACGAACACTCAAGTGCAACTAGGCGCGCAATGGGTCCGCGCCCGCCAGCAGGTCGTGGAAGGGGCCGAAAAGCTCCGGAGCGGCGGCGATCGACATCTCCGGCGAGACCGGCTCCCCGTGCATCCCGCCGACCTTCGCGCCGGCCTCGGAAGCGATCAGGGCGCCGGCGCCGTAGTCCCACGGGTTCAGGCCGCGCTCGTAGACCGCGTCCAGCCGGCCGCAGGCGACGTAGCACAGGTCGATCGCGCCGACCCCGATCCGGCGGATGTCACGCACCTTGGCGATCAGGTGCGAAATCACCTCAGCCTGGACCTGGCGGCGTACCGGGTCGTACCCGAAGCCGGTGCCGACCAGCGCCTTCGCCAGCTCGGAGCAGTCCGAGGAGCGGATCGGCTTGCCGTCGAGGAACGCGCCCCCGCCGAGAGTCGCCGTGAACACCTCGCCCTTCGGCGCGTCCACGACCACCCCGGCGACCGTCGTACCGTCGACCTCGACCGCGATCGAGACGGCGTACGTCGGGTGGTCGTAGAGGTAGTTGACCGTGCCGTCGATCGGGTCGACCACCCAGCGCACCCCGCTGGTGCCGACCACGTCGTCACCCTCCTCACCGAGGAACGAGTCGTCCGGCCGGGCCTGCAGCACCCGGGCCCGGATCAGCTCCTCGGACTCGCGGTCGACCGCGGTGACCACGTCGGTGATGGTGCTCTTGGTGTCGGCGACCGTGATGGTCCCCCGGCGCCGCTCGACGATCAGGGCCGCCGCTTCCTCGGCGACCGCAACGGCGAGCTTCAAGAGGTCCTGGGGGTTCATGCAGATTCCTTCACAGTCGGTCGAGCCGGACGGCGCAGCGCCGGACAGCAGTCGTGGCGGCAGTCGTCCCAGGCTGCGCCGAGCTTGCCGACGCACGGCCGCTCCGGCTGCTCACCGCGCTCGGCGGCGGCCCGCTCGACGACCAGGTCGCGCAGCATGGTGACGAACCGCTCGTCGGTCCCGGGGGTCGCAGCCCGGGCCATCGGCAGCCGGAGCTTCTCGGCCGTCGCGGCCGCCTCGGTGTCGAGGTCGTAGATGACCTCCATGTGGTCGCTGACGAACCCGATCGGTACGACGGCCACTCCCGGCACCCCCTCGGCTGCCAGGGCCTCCAGATGGTCGTTCACGTCCGGCTCGAGCCACGGCACCTGCGGCGGGCCGGACCGCGAGCAGTACACGAGGTCGGTACGCCGGGTCTGCCCGGTACGGCGCTCCAGCTCCGCATCGATCTCCGCAGCCACGTCCAGGTGCCAGTCGACGTACCCGTTGCCATCCGGACCGCTGGTGTCGTTCATCGCATTCGGGATCGAGTGGGTGACGTACGCGATCGCACTGCCCTCGGGCAGCGTGCTCAGCGCGTCGGCGGTCGCCTCGACGAACGAGCCGACGAAGCCCGGGTGGTTCGCGTAGTGGCGCAGCTTGTCGAGACGTGGCGCGTTCGGTACGTCGCGGGCCGCGTCCTCGAGGTTCTCCCGGTACTGCCGGCAGCCCGAGTAGGACGGGTAGGCGGCCGTCACGATCACCACCGCCCGCTGGATACCGTCGGCCGCCATCTCCCGCAGGGTGTCGGTCAGGTACGGCGCCCAGTTCCGGTTGCCCCAGTAGACCGGCAGCTCCGGACCGAACGCCTCCCGCAGTGCGGCGAGCAATGCGCGGTTCTGGTCGTTGATCGGGCTCTTGCCGCCGAACGCGTAGTAGTGCTCGCCGACTTCCTTCAGCCGCTCGTCCGGGATGCCCCGGCCCCGGGTCACGTTCTGCAGGAAGGGCAGCACGTCTTCGGGCTTCTCAGGTCCTCCGAAGGACAGCAGGAGGACGGCGTCGTACGGGGCAGCATCTGTGGTACCGACGGGCATACATCCAGTCTCTCAGCCCGATGGGAACGGTGGTGCGCGGGGCGGTAGGTCGATGTCAGGACTTACTGCGCGAGCGGATAAGGTGCAACTGCCATGCTGAAGCCTTACGTGCACCTGATGCGCCGTCCCGGCGCCGGCGCGTTCTTCAGTGCCGGGGTGCTCGGCCGGATGCCGATCTCGATGACCGGACTCGGTGTCGTCATCCTGATCGCCCGCGAGAGCGGCTCCTACGGCCTGGCCGGCGCAGTCTCCGGCGTGGCCGTCGTCGCCGGTGCGGTGACCGGACCGATCCAGGGCCGGCTGGTCGATCGCTTCGGCCAGCGGATGCTCCTGATCGTCGGCTCGGTGCTCTGCACGGTCGGCCTCGCCGGACTGCTGGTCGCGGTTCGCGCGGACGCACCGACCTGGGCGCTCTACGCGCTCGCGTTCGTTGCCGGTGGCACCCGTCCGCAGGTCGGCTCGTTCGTCCGGGCCCGCTGGACGCATCTGCTCGGCCGCGGCCGGGCGCTGCAGACCGCGTTCGCGCTGGAGGCAGTCGGCGACGAGGTCGTCTTCATCATCGGTCCGGTCGTGGTCACCTTCCTCGCGACCGAGATCAGCCCGTACGCCGGGCTCGCCACGGCCGGCGTACTCGGTCTGCTCGGTGGTCTGTGGCTCGCGTTCCTGCGCGGCTCGGACCCGCCCGGCCGGGGCAAGGCGAACGGCAAGGAGCAGGCGCCGATGCCGTGGGTGTCGATCGCACTGCTCAGCCTGATCGGTCTGGGCCTCGGTGCGACCCTCGGCGGTGCTGAGGTGATCACGGTCGCCTTCGCGACGCTCAAGGGCCAGGCCAGCATGGCCGGCGTCGTACTGGCCGTCTGGGCCTTCGGCAGCCTGCTGGCCGGCCTCTGGTACGGCTCCGTGCATTGGCGCGCTCCGGTCGAGCGCCGGCTGCTGATCGGAACCATCGTGCTCGCGATCAGCCTGGCCCCACTCCCCTGGGTCGACAGCGTCTGGCTACTCGGTGTCGTCCTGTTCTGCTGCGGTATGACGATCGCCCCGACCATGGTCGCGGTCACCGCCTGCGTCGAGGAATGGGTCCCGCCCGAGCGCCTCACCGAAGCCATCACCTGGACCGTCACCGGCATCCTCCTCGGCGTGGCCCCCGGCAACGCCGCCGCCGGCCACGCAGTAGACGTCTGGGGCCCCTCAGACGCCTACTGGGTCCCCGTAGCCGTAGGCATCGCCTGTGCCCTCATAGCCGCCGCCTCCATCACCTTCGCCCGCCCCAAAACCACCTTCGCCCACAACTAGTGGGTTCGCGGTAGCGGTGCGTTCCAGCCGCGGCGGATGGCGAGGAGGCGGATGGTGAAGCAGGTGAGGACGGCGGCGTACGAGACCCAGAGGGCGTGGTAGTCGAGGGCTGCCGCGACCACCACGATGGTGGCCCCGAGGAAGGCCGGGGTGGCGTAGATCTCCCGGCGGAGTACAACGGGGACCCGGCCGCTCAGCAGGTCCCGGATGACACCACCGCCGATGCCGGAGATCGTGCCGAGCAGCGCGGCCGACAGCGGCGACAGGCCGTACGAAACAGCCTTCAGAGCACCGGTCACGCAGAACAGCCCGAGGCCGGCCGCGTCGAAGATGTTCACCAGACGCTCGAGGCGTTCGATCCCCGGATGCAGGAAGAAGGTGACCAACCCCGCGACGATCGGTACCACGAGATAGCGCCAGTCCTTCAGCGCGGCCGGTGGCGTCGCACCGATCAGTACGTCGCGAATGAATCCACCGCCGAGCCCGGTCACCAACGCCAGCACCTGGATCCCGAACACATCCAGCTGCTTGCGAACCCCGACCAGCGCGCCGGTGATCCCGAACACGAAGATCCCGACCAGATCCAGCACGTGCAAAGCCACAGTCGCACGGTATTCCAGTTCCCCCCGGCAGGCCGCGCGGACACCCTGAGGCACCCGCGCGGTCGCTCAGATCAGCAGGGCCGAACCGTGTAAACCGGGGTCAGGTCTCTGACGTTGTGCGGCTCCTGCCCCGCTGTCCCGAACGAGTACAGATGGTTGCCGCTGGCGCCGTACATGCTGACGATTGCGCCGCCGGTCTGGTTGTTCTTGAGCCCTCCCTGGCCGTACGCGTTCGATAGCCGGTAGGTGGTGCACGCCAGCATGTCGAAGACGCGCCAGTTGCCACCCGGCTCGTTCCACACGGCCAGGCAGGCCCGGCCGGATCGGCAGTTGTAGTTGTAGAAGTCGTACTGGCCAACGTAGGTGGCGCGTTCCGGCGCCGGCGACATCCCCGGCGTACCGGCCGCGACCGCGGCGGGCTGCGCGGCGACCGCCGGAGCTTCCTTCGCCACGGCCTGCGACCCACCGGCCAGCGCCATGCCCAGCGCCGCCAGTGTGATGCCGATCATGCGTCCCTTGTGCATATACCCCAACCCTTCGAAGCAGCTCGAACGAGAAATTTCGCAGTGATGCTAAGCGGTGACAGGGCTGCTCCGCTCGACCTTTCGATCTGGGTTTCAAGGTGTCCGGATTAAACCCCGCGCGGTACCGGGCACCGGCGCTCTATCGTCTGTGAGCATGAGCGGGCCACCGGATGTCGATTACCGTGCCACCTCCCTGCGACCGACCTGGGACGCACTGCCGGAGGAGCTCAAGCACGCGCTGTCCGTTGCCCTGGGCACCGAAATCGTCGCCGCCTCGCCCTCGGTCACCTCCGGCTTCACCGGCGGCTTCGCGGCCCCGGTCCGCCTCGCCGACGGCCGGCGGGTCTTCGTCAAGGCCTCCGACAACACCCTGCACTCGTACGACGCCTATCAGCGGGAAGCCGACGTGGTCCCGCAGCTCCCGGCTGCCACCCAGGCCCCTGCGATCATCACCACGGCCCGGACCGACGACTGGTTCGCGGTGGTGTCGGAGTGGGTGGACGCACGGATGCCGGGCGCGCCGTGGACGGCCGCGGACTTCGCGGTGGTGACGGCGAGGTGCGAGGCGATGGCCGACGCGCTCGCCCCCAACCCGATCGCCGGACTGGACACGTTCCTGAAGGATCTGGAGTCCGGGGAGTCTGCGTTGCTCGTACCCGAGCAGATCCTGGCCGGGGACCGCCCGGTGCCGCGCGGGCTGCAGGACTGGGTCCCGCGGGTAATACCCGAGCTGGCCGACCTCATGAAGGCCGTACCGGAGGCACTGTCCGGCGACGCGGCCGCGCACACCGACCTGCGACCGGACAACCTGCTGATCGACACCACCGGCACCTGCTGGACGGTCGATTGGAACTGGCTGTCACTCGGCCCACGCTGGCTGGACTGGGTCGGCCTGCTCCCGGTCGCACAGCACCACGGCATCGACACCGGTACGGCGATCCGCAGCAGCCCGCTGACTGCCGACGTACCGGCTGATGACCTCGACTGCTTCATCGCGGTGATCGCGGCGTACATGCTGAAGAACCCCGACAACCCACCCCCGATCGGCACCACCCAGGTACTGCGCGAGCACCAGCGCTTCTACGCGTGGACCTTCCTGGACTGGCTGGCGACCCGACGTGGCTGGACCACCTAACCTCATAGCTATGACCAAAGCTCCGACCAGCCGGTTCAAGGTCGAGGTGCTCGACGGCGAGCGCACCTCGCGGCGTGAGGACGTCGTCGTCACCGAGGAGCCGCTCGAGCTCCGGCTCGAGTGGCCGGGCCGGCCGCCGGAGCCGCTCGTCGTCACGATGCGGACCCCGGGATCCGACTTCGAGCTCGCGGCCGGGTTCTGTCTCGGCGAGGGGTTCGCGGTCCGCCCGGGCGCGATCCGGACCGTTGCCTACTGCACCGACAACAAGCTGACCCGCGAGCAGCAGTTCAACACCGTCACGGTCGCCTTCGACGGCCCGCCGGACCGCGAACCACCCCAGCGGTACGGCGTCACCTCGGCCGCCTGCGGAGTCTGCGGCCAGCAGTCCCTCGACGAACTCGCCGAGCGCGACTACGACCCGGTCGACCCCGTCGAGGTCGATATCGACGTCGTACGGCGGCTGCCGGACCTGCTCCGCGAAGCCCAGCCCACGTTCTCCCGTACCGGCGGTCTGCACGCGGCCGGACTGTTCACCACGGACGGCCGCAAGGTCGTGGTCCGCGAGGATGTCGGCCGGCACAACGCGGTCGACAAGGTGGTCGGGTGGACCCTGCTCAACCAGCAACCGCGCAAGGGCCTGGTGCTCGCGGTCAGTGGTCGCGTCGGCTACGAGATCGTCCAGAAGGCGGTCGCGGCCGGTCTCGGGATGATCGTCGCGGTGGGCGCTCCGTCGAGCCTGGCGGTTGATCTCGCCCGGCAGTTCGGTGTGACCGTGGCCGGGTTCGCGCGGGGCGAGCGGTGTGTGATCTACAGCAACCCGGAGCGGATCATCCGTCCAGCTTGATGAAGGTCGCCTTCGGGACGTACTCGTAGCGGTCCGGCATACAGGTCAGGATGATGACCTGCCCATGGTCCCCGGCTCGGCCGAGTAACGCGCCCATGTCGCGCAGCCGGGCCTTGTCGGACCAACCGAGTGCGTCGTCGAAGATCACCGGCACACTGCCGTCGCCGGTACTGACGAGGTGGCTGATCGCGAGCCGCGTGATGATGGCGAGCTGCTCCTGCGCACCTGTCGACAGTGCCTCGATCGGCAGCCGCACGCCGTCCAGCTCGCGCTCGGCGACCGCCAGGTCGTCATCCAGCCAGATCTTGAACGACGGCCCGTAGACACTGCGTCCCAGGGCCTCGATGCGCGTCTGCAGCGGCTCCGAGTACTTCGTCTGTGCAGCAGCCCGATGCCGCCCCAACGTCTCGTAGACCCGCCGTGCGGCCTCGGCCCGCCGCTGCAGGCTCTCGTGCTCCGAACGGATAGCGGCCAGCTCCAGCTCGGCCACATCCCGCCGGGTCGCCATACCGTCGCGCCCGGACTGCTCCAACCGGCCCTCGGTCGTCCGCAACGCGTCGCGCAAGGTGTCCCGCTCCCCCTGCATCCGCGTCGCCACCGCCAGCGCGTCGGCCAGCTCACCGGCCACCTGATCCGCACCGGCCGCATCGGCCTGCTCCTGGACCGCGGTCAGCTCCTCAAGCACCGCCTCGACCTCGGCCATGGCTTCCGCCTCGGCCGCCGTCACCGCGTCGTCGTCGAGCACCGCCCGCGCCGCCTTGAGAGCGTCAACCGCCGCAGCCAGCCGCTCCCCGGCAATCTCGGACCGGGCCCGCGCCTGCTGCGCCTCAGATCGATCCTCGTCCGCAGCCTTCCGCGCCTGCGCCGCCGCGAACTCGGCCTCCGTCAGCAACCGCTCGACACCAGCCAACTCGGCACGCGCATCATCCAGCTGGCGCTGCGCACCGGTCAGATCGTCCGGCGGCGGTGCGGGGAGTTCGAAGTCGTCGAAGAGCGTGTCGAGTGGCGAGGCAAACTCCTCGAACAGCGACATCTGCCCCGGCACGCCCTCGACGGCCGCCTGCTTCGACCCACTCTGCTCGTCCTCGTCATCGGCACCGATCCCGAGCCGCGCGGTCAGCACCGCGATCCGCTCCCCCGGGTCGCCCGCGGACGTCAAAGACTTCTCGGTACGACGAGCCTCCTGCAGCTCGGCCGACGCCGTATCGGCCCGCCGCAACTGCTCACGCGCAGCCGCGACGTCCTTCACGCCGGCCTTCTTCAGCAACTCCTTCTCGCGCCGGACCGCGTCGTCGACCCGGGACCGCAGGGTCGCCGCCTCACCACCCGCGCGCACCGTGACCTCGAGCTGGCCCGGCACGCCGACGACCAGCTCACCCGAGACCAGCAGCTCGGCCGTCTCGTCGAACCCGAGCTCCTTCGGAACCCGCCCAGCGGATGCCTCCACGCCCTTCCCCGACAACTCGACCGGCTCCGCGCCGAGCCGCCGTACGACGACCTCCGGTACGCCGGCCGCCAGCGCCGCGCGCGCCTCGACCACCGCGGCGCGGGCGTCCTCGAGCGCCGCGAACAGTCCGTCGTCGACCTTGATCTTGTCCAGGATCGCCGCGGCCGTCACGATCCGGGCGCGGACGTCGATCAGCTCGGTCTGCTGCCCGACCAGCCGCTCCAGCTCGGCCTGATCGACCAGCTGGCTGACCCGCCGCTCCGCGTCCTGCACATCGGTACGGCGGATGTCCTTGAGCTCGATCACCTCCGCCAGCGCCGCCTCGGCCGCCTGCACGGTCTCGGCCGCGGCCTTGGCGACGGTGTCGGCATCGGTACGGCGTTCGGCCAGCTCGGCATCGATCTTGGTGAACCGCTCGACCTCGTCGAGAAGGCGCTCCCGCTCTTCCCGGGTCCGGGTGTGGTTCACCAACCGGGCGCGCGCGGTCTCGGCCTTCGAGCGGACGGTGTCGCGGCGAAGCAGGATCTCGTCGGTCGCCTGCTTGCGCTCGCGGACCTCCTCGACCGTGGTCAGGTGATCGGCCAGCCGACTGTCGACGTCCGCGAGGTCGAGCGTCAGCCGCTCGGCGCGGCGGATGTCCTGCTGGACCTCCTCCATCGCCTTCAAGGCCTGCGCCGCCTGCAGCTCAGCCGCCGCGACCGCCTTCTCCGACTTCGCGTAGTCACCGGTCGCCCGGCCGCCGCGCGTCCAGTACCGGAGGTACTCGTGCTCGACCGCACTCACCAACGGCATCGACGCGCCATCGACCGGCGTACCGGACTCGGCGGTGACCGCGGTGATCAGCGGCTCGGCGTCGGCCGGGGTCGGCAGGATCAGCGACTGCCCCTGACTCACCATCAACGTCTGCCACAGCACCGGATCGACGTACTCGTGGAAGAGCCGCTCGGCCTCGTTGTGCGCCTCGCGCCCGGTCCACGCCGTACGGCGGCCGGTGGAATCGACCACGGCGAGCTCGGTCGACCGGTTCTTCAGCCAGCGCTTGGTGTAGGTGAGCTCGCGCCCGCCCAGGGTCAGCTCGGCGGTCACCTCGGGAGCGACGTCCTGGCCGACCGGCTGGATGTCGCGGATCCGGGTCGACTTGGAGTCGTCGGGCAGGTCGAAGATCAGCCCGAACGCCTCGACCAGACTGGACTTGCCGACCTCGTTGTCACCGACCACGACCGTCGTCCCGAGAGCGGGCAGCCGAACAGTACGGTCCTTGACGCCGCGGAAGTTCCGCAGCGTCAGAGAGTGCAGCCTCATCCCGCGTCCCGCGCCAATCGGTGCATCAGCGACAGCGCGGCACCCGCGCCCTCGTCCCCACCGGCCAGCGCCTGGCGCAACTCCTCCATCGCAGCCCGGGCCGGACCACTCAGCTGCAACGCATCCAGATCCGCCGCGTCCGGTGCCGGCCGGACGGTCCAGAACTTCGCCCACTTCTCGACGCTGGCGAACGCCTCACCCTGTACGTCGACAATCGTGTCGAGGCGGCTGAGCAACGGAAGGCTCAGCGACCCGTCCCCGGCCAGCCGCACGTACGTGCGCTCCTTGTCGGGCAGCTCCGCGAACCAGTCCTCGAGCGCGGTCAGCGACTCCTCGTCGAACAACTCCACGTGGTGATCCACCATGTGCCAGGCGCCGACCCGGATCGGCTCAACCTCGATGTCGCTCTGGCTGACGGTCACCCTCAGCACGTTGCCCGGGTCGGTCTCCTCCGGAGTGGTGACCTCCTGGGTGCCCGAGAACCAGATCCGCTCGGTCACCTTGGTCGTCGAGTGACGGTCGCCGAGGCCGACGTACTGAACCTTGTTGGCGGCCACCGCGGCCTCGAGGGCCGCCTGGTCGATCGGCGGCACCTCGGACATGCCGCCGCTGAGGCTGGTGAGCTGGCCGTGCACGAGCAGGATCCGCGTCGTACCGGGTGGTGCTGGTTCGAGGTGTGCGTAGGCGGCCGCTGCTGGGTCGGACGTCGGGCGGCGCGACCGCCAGGGTGCACCGACAACCTCGACGCCCGGCACGATCTCGATCGGTGTCGTGTCAGTCAGCACGGTGACGTGCTCCGGCGCATGCGCCTGCCACTGACTCGACGTCCACAACGACCCGGGCTCGAGCGCATCATGGTTCCCCGGCAACAGCACCACCGGCACCGGAATCCGCTTCAGCGCCTCACACGCCCGCAGGATCGTCTGCCGCTCCACCTGGTTGTGCTCGAACACATCCCCCGTCACCACCACGAACGCGGCCCCGGTCCGCTCCGCAACCTCCCCGATCCGCGCGACAGCATCGAGCCGGGCCTGCCCCCACCGGGCCTGACCGTCCGGCCCCAGGAACCGGCGCAGCATTCCCAGCTGCCAGTCCGAACTGTGCAGAAACGTGATCGAGTCGTCCATTGCGCTGAGAACGCTAACCCGACCAGCCACCCCCGCCCAACCCAACACACCTCCAACCCCCACACCGCCCACACTCCGGACACCAAATCCCCCTCAGCTGGCGTCCGGTTGGTGGGGCGGCGGCACGAAGGACAGGAGGTAGCCGGTGTCAGGAGGCTTCCGGGCGACTTGCTGAGCGTGCGATGGGTCGAACGAACCGCACACCTCCTGTCGTTAGCGTCGCAAGGTGGACCGCATCCGTCGCCTGGGGCACGGGGGAAATGGTTGGTGGGGGCTCGAGGGGGTGGGAGGGTGGCGGGGTGGAGACGGAGCGGTTGCGGTTGCGGCGATTCGGGGCGGACGATGTCGAGTTGCTCGTGGAGCTCGATTCGGATCTGGAGGTGATGCGGTTTCTGACCGGGGAGGCGACACCTCGGGAGGTGATCGTGCGGGAGGTGTTGCCGGGGATGCTCAGGGTGTACGGCGAGCATCCGGGACTGGGGACTTTTGCGGCCGAGGAGAAGGACGGCGGGGCGTTCGTGGGGTGGTTCGGGTTGCAGCCGACTGCCCGGCCCGCCACCGTCGACGTCGGGTACCGGCTGAACCGGGGAGCCTGGGGCAAGGGGTATGCGACCGAGGGGACGCGGATGCTGATCGATTACGCGTTCACCGAGCTCAAGGTGGATCGGGTTGTCGCCGACACGATGGCGGTCAACCACAGGTCGCGGGCCGTGATGCGGCGCAGCGGACTCAGGTTCACCCGACTCTGGCATGAGCACTTCGACGATCCGTTGCCGGGGACCGAGTTCGGTGAGGTCGAGTACGCGATCGACCGCCGGACCTGGGAAGCTGGGGATCGTGCCTGACGACCAACGCCCGTACGCCGTCCTCGACATCGACGCGACCTTGTCCGACACGAGCCGGCGGATCCACTATCTGGAGCGCAAGCCGAAGGACTGGGACTCGTTCTTCGCGGAGGCCAAGAACGATGCGGTGCTGGACGAAGGGCTGGCCGTCGCGACGACGCTGGCGGCCGACCACGAGATCGTCTACCTGACCGGCCGCCCAGAACGCCTCCGCCGCGACACGCTCAAGTGGCTGAAGGACAACGGCTTCCCCGAGGGCACGGTCTACATGCGGCGGAACACCGACCGCCGGGCCGGTGCGCAGATGAAACTCGACCGGCTGAAGCGACTGTCGGAAGAGCGGCCGATCGCCGTACTGGTCGACGACGACGTCAAGGTGTGCGCGGTCGCCGAGAAGGCCGGCTACACCGTGATGAGGGCCGACTGGGGACTCGATGCCGAGACCCAGCCGACCCTCTTCGAGGCCCAGGAGAAAGAGGGCCGGACTTAGCCCAGGACTACTTGCTGAGACCCATGATCAGCGTGTTCGGGTACGGCGGGTAGCCCGGCAGGTAGAAGTTCTGCACCTTCGAGCCGTGCAGGAACGCGTTGCGCGCGTACAGCAGCGGGACGAGCGGCGCGTCGTTCATGATCTGCTTGTCCAGCGCGGCCCAGGCAGCGGCTGCCTTGGCCTTGTCGGGCTCGGCGGTTGCCGCGGCGATGGCGGAGTCGACGGCAGGGTTTGAGTAACGCGAGATGTTGTAGCCACCCTTGCCGATCTCCGAGGAGGCGAAGAGGGGCTGGATGTTTCCGAGGGCGCTCGGGAAGTCGGGGAGCCAACTGGCTTCGGCGAGGTCGTAGTCACCCTTGTCGGCGGTGATCAGGTCGTAGAAGGCCTGGGTCTGGTACGGCTTGATCGTCACCTTGATGCCTGCCCGCTGGAGACCCTGCTGAACGGCTTGGGCCACTTCGAGCCGCTGGTCGTCCGCCGCGAGGACGAGATCGAGTTGCTTGACACCGGCCGCGGCCAGCATCTGCTTCGCCTTCTCGGGATCGCCCTGTGGCTGCGTCGGGTACGCGTCGTACTTCGAGTACCCCTCGATGCCCGGGGTGATCAATGTCGTGGCGATCTCGCCGCCGAACTCCGGTCCCCCGTCGGCCACCTGGATCGCCTGCTTGTCGACGGCGTACTGGATCGCCTTGCGCACCTCGGGGTTCGCCAACGCGGGCCGCTTGTTGTTCATCGCCAGGTACTCGAGCGCACCGGACGGCGAGGTGGCGACGCGGGCCTTGACGGCCGGGTTGCCGGTCACCGTCGGGATCAGCGCGGCCGGGATGCTGACGCCGGTCGCCGCGGCGAACTTGTCGTCACCCGCGTCCTGGATCAGGCGCTGGTTGACCGTGTTGGCCTCCAGGCCCATCTGCCAGACGAAGGCGTCCGGCAGGCCGGTGCGGGCCGGGTCGCTGGCCTTGTCCCAGTTCGGGTTGCGCTCCAGCTCGAGCTTCGAGCCCGGCTGGTACGACTTGACCTGGTACGGACCGCTGGCCATCGGCTTCTCGCCGTAGTGGGCCGGGTCGGTGTCGGCCTTCTGCGGGACCGGCGAGAAGGCCGGCATGCTGGCGATCCACGGCCAGTCGCCGAACGGCTTGTTCAGCTTGAAGATGATCGTGGTGTCGTCCGGCGTCTCCACCGTCGAGAGGTGCGCGCCCTTGTACGGGCCTTCGTACTTCTGGCCGTCCGGGAGCAGCAGCGACTTGTGGTAGCCCAGCCCGCCGGACAGCGCCGGGGCGAACGAGCGCTCGATACCGTACTTGATGTCGGCGGCAACGATCGTCGAACCGTCGGCGTACTTCAGGCCCGGCTTGAGCTTGTACGTCCAGGTCTTGCCGCCGTCACTGACCTGACCGGTGTCGGTGGCCAGGTCCGGGACCAGCTCGGTGGCCTTGTCCGGCGAGGTCTTCCAGGCCGTCAGCCCGCGCAGGATCAGGTGGATCGCGCTCGTCCCGAGGTTCTGGCTCTTGGCCGGGTCGAAGTTGATCTCCTTGCTGGTGCTCAGGAACTGCAGGGTGCCGCCCGCCTCGGCGGCCGCCGAGGAGCCACCGCTCGGACCGGACTTGTCGTTGGCGTTGCAGGCGGTGGCCGCCAACGCCAGGACGGCCGCGACCGCGACCGCTCGGGTGATGTGTTTCATCGTGTCCTCTCAGGAGGGTGGGGGCTCGGGGAAGTAGCAGGCGGCGCGATGCTCAGTCTGGCCGTTGACGACCTCTAATGCAGGTCGAGAAGTGGCACAAACGTCTTCGGCCTTGTAACAGCGGGTCCGGAACGGGCATCCCGACGGCGGCGAGATCGGTGTCGGTACGTCGCCCGTCAGCACGATGCGGTCCCGCGTCACCCCGGGTTCGGGGACGGGCACCGCGGAGAGCAAGGCCTTCGTGTAGGGGTGGGCCGGTGCCGCGTAGACCTGGTCGGACGGTCCTTCCTCGACGATCGTGCCGAGGTACATGACCGCGACCCGGCTCGCCACCTGCCGGACGACGGCCAGGTCGTGCGCGACGACGACGTACGAAAGACCGAGCTCGTCGCGCAGGTCGGCGAGCAGGTTCAGCACCTGGGCCTGCACGGAGACGTCGAGTGCCGAGACGGGCTCGTCGCAGATCAGCAGGTCGGGGCTGACCGCGAGCGCCCGGGCGATGCCGATCCGCTGCCGCTGACCGCCGGAGAACTCGTGCGGATACCGCTCCAGGTGCTCCTCGGACAGACCGACCTTGTGCAGCAACTCGATCAGCTGGCTCCGGGTCGGCCGGGTCCCTTGTGCGCGGAACGGCGTACTGAGGATGGTGCCGACCGACTGTCGCGGGTTCAGCGAGGCCTGCGGGTCCTGGAAGACCATCTGGACGGTACGGCGAACCGGCCGCAACCGCCGGCCGCGGAGCCGGGTGACGTCCTTGCCGCCGATCTCGACCCGGCCGGACGTCGGATCCAGCAGCCGGGTCGCAACCCGTGCCAACGTGGACTTCCCCGAACCGGATTCGCCGACGAGCCCGACCGTCTCGCCCTTACGGACAACGAAGCTGACCCCGTCGACCGCCTTGACCGTCTGGGCCGCGCGCCACGGAGCCCCGCGCAGCCCGAAGTGCTTCCGGACAGTGTCGAGCCGCAGCAACTCCTCGGCACTCTGCTCGCTCATGACACCACCTCCGGCCGGCGCCCCAGATGGCAGGCGGCCTCGTGGTCGCCCTCCCCTGGTCGCGGCGTGAGCTCGGGCCGCTCGGTGATGCAGCGCTCGCCGACCCGCTCGGTGTACGCACACCGCGGCTGGAACGGACAGCCGGTCTTGATCGACCCCGGCGACGGCGGCGACCCGGGAATCGTGGTCAGCCGCGGCTTCGGCGGTACGTCGATCCGCGGCATCGCGCCGAGCAGACCGAGCGAATACGGGTGCGCAGCGCGGTAGAACAGGTCCCGGACAGTCCCCCGCTCGGCCGCACGACCGGCGTACATCACCAGTACGTCGTCCGCCACCTCGGCGACCACTCCGAGGTCGTGCGAGATCAGGACGAGCGCCGTACCGAATTCTTCCTGCACGTCGGCCAGCAGCTGCATGATCTGGGCCTGAACGGTCACGTCGAGGGCAGTCGTCGGCTCGTCGGCGATCAGCACCCGGGGGTCGTTCACCAGAGCCATAGCAATCACGACCCGCTGCCGCATTCCCCCGGAGAACTCGTGCGGGTAGCTCTTCGCCCGCCGCGCGGCGTCCGGGATGCCGACCTTGTCGAGCAGCTCGACGGCCCGCTGGAACGCGGCCTTCTTCGAGACGTCGTGGTGCAGCCGGTAGGCCTCGGCGACCTGCCAGCCGACGGTGTAGTACGGATTCAGGGCGGACAGCGCGTCCTGGAAGACCAGCGCGATGTCGTTCCCGCGGATCTTGCGCAGCTCGTCCGCGGGCAGGCCGACCAGCTCGCGGCCGTCCAGCAGCACCTCACCCTGCACCGAGGCGTTGGACGGCAGGATGCCCATCACGGCCGCCGAGCTGACGCTCTTGCCCGAACCGGACTCGCCGACGATCGCCAGTGTCTGCCCGGCCGCGACCGAGAAGTCGATGCCGTCGACAGCCGGGACCAGACCACCCTCGGTGTCGAAGGTGACCCGCAAGTCGTGGACTTCGAGTACCGGCTCAGCCATGAGTCACCCTCGGGTCGAGCGCACCGTGCACTATGTCCACCACCAGGTTCGCGAGGATGATCAGGAACGCCGAGAACAGGGTGACCCCGACGACCACGGCGACGTCCAGCTGCCCGACCGCGCTGATCAGCAACTCGCCGAGCCCCTGCATGCTGAACACCTTCTCGGTCAGGATCGCGCCGCCGAGCAGGCCACCGAGGTCCAGCCCGAACAGCGTCACGATCGGGACGAGCGCGCCGCGCAGACCGTGGGTGACGACGACGCGTGCCTCGCCGGCGCCCTTCGCCCGCGCGGTCGTGATGTGGTCGAGGTTCAGCTCCTCGAGCATCTGCGCCCGGGTCAATCTGATGTACGACGCCGCCTGCAGCACCGCGAGTACGAGCCACGGCGTGACCAGGTGCCAGGCCCAGTCGACCGGGCTCTCGGTCAGCGGAACGTAACCACTCACGGGGACCATGTTCAGCCAGAATCCGAAGACCAGGATCGCCAGCAGACCGAGCAGGAACGACGGCGTCGACACACCGATCAGCGCCACCCCGACGGCCAGCCGGTCGAGCGGGCGGCCCCGGTTCAGCGCGGCGACCACACCGAGCGAGACACCGATGAGCAGCCACAGTACGGCGGCTCCGGCGGCGATCGACACCGTCACGGGCAGCCGGTCGATGATCAGCGTGGTGACCGGGCGCGCCAGGGGGAACGAGTACCCGAAGCAGGGTGCGTTGCAGTGCACGGCGGCCGCATCCTCGCCGTACGTGCGACCGGCGAAGATGCCCCGCAGGAAGTTCAGGTACTGCTGGATCGTGCTCTGGTCCAGCTGCATGAAATGACGCGCCTGCTCGAGCCGGTCCGGCGTACAGGGTTTGCCGCAGGCGAGGTGGGCCGGGTCGGCCGGGATCGCGTAGAAGATCAGGTAGACGGCCAGGCTGAGCGCCAGCATGACGAGCGCCGTCGCCAGCAGTCGCCGGATGATGAACCAGAGGATGTCGGGCATCTCAGTGCGTCCTCCGCAGCCGTACGTCGAACGCGTCCCGGACGCCGTCACCGAGCAACGTGAAGCCCAGTACGGCGACGAACAGCGCGATACCGGGGAAGACCATGAACCACGGATCGGCGCCGGTGTAGACCCAGGCGATCGAGTCCGAGATCGAGCGGCCGAGACTCGGTGTCGGTGGTGGGACGCCGACACCGAGGAAGGACAGCGCGGCCTCGGCACCGATGTAGCCGGGGATCGCCAGCGTCGCGACGACCAGCACGGGGCCGAGCAGGTTCGGCAGCAGCTCGCGGGTGATCACCCACCAGCCCGACGAGCCGACGCTGCGGGCGGCCTCGACGAACTCGCGGGTGACCAGCGAACGCGCCTGCGCCCGGATCAGGCGGGCCAGCCCGGCCCAGCCGAAGACGCTCAGGACGCCGATCAGCAGCAGCGTCCGCGGCACCTTGGCCGGCACGATGATGCCGAGGGCAATCATGAAGACGAGCTGCGGGAACCCGAACAGGAAGTCCAGCAACCGGGACAGGACCGCGTCGAACCAGCCACCGACGTACGCCGCGGTGATACCGAGCAGGGTCCCGATCACCGTCGTGACGGCGGTGACCACGATCGCGATCATCAGCGACGTCCGCAACCCGAGCACCACGATCGAGAACAGGTCCCGCCCGGTCAGCGGCTCCACCCCGAACCAGTGGTCACCACTGACCCCACCGAACGACCCACTCGGCGCGTTGCCGCGGGCCGGATCGAGCAGGTCGATGTGGTACGTGAACGCGTCCTGCCCCGACAACTTCACCAGCAACGGCGACGCCGCCGCGACCACGATCAGCGCGACCACCAGTCCCAGACCGACCCGCGCACTCCGGTCCCGTCGTACCCGACGCAACGCCTGCCGGGTAGGCGAGACGGCCCCGGCAACCGACGAACTCACACGCACTCCCGACGAGGTTGTTTTCGAACAGCCGACACAAGCTAGGCCGCATCCTCCCACCACCCCCGGCCCATCTTGAATCCTGAGAATCTCGACTCGGTAACTCTGGATTCGGTTAGCTCCCCTCGGCTGACTACTCTCCGTTCATGGATCTGCTCGAGTACACCCTCTACGGTCCCACCGACGGTTTCCCGGTGATGTCGCTCGGCGGCTCCCCCAGCACCCGCTGGAAACGTCCGGACGTGGTCGAGATCATCATGGAATCCGGGCTGCGGTTGGCCGTCCCGGACCGCCCTGGGTACGGCGGTTCGGCCCGTCGGCCCGGTCGTACGGTCGCCGACGCGGCCGATGACGTGGCACAACTGGCGGATGCGCTCGGCTGGTCCACGTTCGCTGTCACGGGCGGTTCCGGTGGCGGGCCGCACGCGCTCGCCTGTGCCGCATTGCTGCCCGACCGGGTCACCTGCTGTGCCGTGGTCGGCGCGATCGCCCCGCTGACCACCGACGGCCCCGAGCCGACCGAGGACGACGAAGCGAGCGACCCGCGGCAGAGCCTGACGGCGTGGCTCGCCGTGCACGACCCGGCCCGGTTCCGCGCGCGGTTCGCGGCGGGGTCCGAGCAGATCATGGCGGCGGTCGCGGCCGGCGGGCCCGAGTTCCCGCCCGCGCCCGGCTCCCCGCCGGGGCCGCCCGCGCGCGACGACGCCGCCGCGATGGCCCGCCTGACCGCGACGTTCGGTAGCGGAAGCGCCGACGGCTGCCTCGACGACAACGTCGCGTTCGGCACCCCCTGGGGATTCGATCTGGCCGACGTCAGGGTGCCGACCACTATCTGGCACGGCACCGCCGACGAGCGAGCCGCCCGGCATGCCGTCCTGCTGACCGAGGCGATGCCGGCCGCCGAATCCGTCCAGTACGCCGGTGGCCACGTGCCGCCGCCCGCGGCATACCGGGAAATTCTCGAATGGTTGCGGGGCGCAACAAACGGAGCTGACCCGCGTCGGTAAGCTCAGCACCATGCTCGAGCTCAGCGGATCGACATGGGCGATCACCATCGGACTGGTCGTCGTACTGCTCGCAGTGGACCTGCTGCTCGCGGCGCTCCGGCCGCACCGGGTCGGATTCAAGGAGGCGGCCGCCTGGTCGATCTTCTACGTCCTGGTCGCGATCGCCTTCGGTCTGTGGTTCATGAGCCAGTACGGCGGTGACTTCGGCGCGCAGTACTTCGCGGGCTACATCGTCGAGAAGAGCTTGTCGGTCGACAACCTGTTCGTCTTCGTGATCATCATGACCACGTTCGCCGTCCCGGAGGAGCACCAGCACAAGGTGCTCACCTTCGGCATCGTGCTCGCGCTGGTCATGCGCGCGGTGTTCATCGCGCTCGGCGCGACCCTGCTGTCGCTGTTCTCGTTCATGTTCCTGATCTTCGGGTTGCTGCTGCTCTACACCGCGGTGCAGTTGTTCCGGCACCGCGACGAGGACCCCGACGTCGAGAACAACGTGATCGTGAAGACCGCGCGCCGTGTCCTGCCGGTCAGCGAGGAGTACGTCGGCGGCAAGCTGACCGCCAGGATCGACGGCCGCAAGGTGGTCACCCCGCTGTTCGTCGTGCTGGTCGCGATCGGCGGCGTCGACCTGCTGTTCGCGCTGGACTCGATCCCGGCCGTGTTCGGGGTCACCGACGAGCCCTACATCGTCTTCGCCGCCAATGCCTTTGCCCTGCTGGGTTTGCGGGCGTTGTTCTTCCTGGTCAAGGGCCTGCTCGACCGGCTCGTGTACCTGTCGGCCGGCCTGGCGATCATCCTCGCCTTCATCGGCGTCAAGCTGATCCTGCACTGGGGACACGTGGACATCCACAAGTCCATCCCGGAGGTCTCCACCCCGGTCAGCCTCGGTGTGATCATCGGCATCCTGGTGATCGTGGTCGTCGCCAGCCTGGTCAAGACCCGCAACGACCCGACCGCCGTCGCCCACGCAGGCTCCCTGACCGGCCACCACAAACCCGCCGACGACTAGTCAGGTTCGATCAGATCCCAGCGGCGCTGGCGGAGGAAGCGGGTGGCCGCCCAGGTGAGCAGGGCGCCCAGTAGGGCACCCGGCAGCAGCCAGCGCCACCCGGTGAAGAAGCTTGGCGCGGCAATCTCGGCGGCCGACGGAGTCGCGGGCTCGGTTTCCGGCTGAGTGGCCGGTTGGGACTGCGCAATGCTGGTCGGGCCGCCTCTGGCCTGCTCGCCGTTGCGGAGGCCGGGCAAGAGCTTCAGGCCGCTGAGGAGCTTGACGAGCGCCACCGGGTCGGTCGCTGTGTGCCAGGTCGGTCGGGTGGCGGCACCGGAGTCGGCCGAGACCTCGGTGGTGGCGATCCAGGGCCCGCCGGGCGCGTCGGGGTAGATGATGTCGAGGCGGTAGACGGACATGTCGTGGATGAGCCAGGTGGCCCGGACGAACGCACCGACTTCGTGTTGTTCGGAACCGGGGACGTCGCGCGTTCCTTCGACGCTCGTGAGCTTCTGGAGCTCGGCGTACTCCGGATCGTCGTACCCGAAGGCGAGTAGGTGTGGCGGGGCGCTGAGCAGCACGCTGGTGGGACCGCCCGCTGCGGCGGGGATCGTGGTGAGGGCGGCCACGACAAGGAGCGTGGCGAACAGGGCAAGAGCGCGTCGGACCATACCCGGATACACCGCTGCGGCTCAGGAGGTTCCGGTCGCCAACTGAATCGCACGGGCCTTGTCGGCGGTTTCGAGGCGGTAGGTGATGCCACTGCGCTCCCAGACCAGTGTGGGGCCGGCAATGCGCACCACGCGCTTGTCGACGAGCAGCAACTCATGCGGTGTGCTGAACCAGTAGCCGTCAACGGTCGGCACGTACTCGAGCTCGTCGTAGTACTTCTTCCAGTAGAACGGCTCGACCGCCGACTGGAACTGCTCCAGCCGCACGCCGTCCCAGCTCATCGCTACAAACCCCTGTGACGCCTCAACACCATCAGGTGCACCCAGCAGCGCAGGTCGCGCCGGAGTGAAGCCTGCGACCCGCGCAGCCTCCTCCAGAGACAGTTTGCCCGGCACTCCGGGCACAGGAGGCGCCGTACTGGGACCAGTGCCGACCGGGTGGGCCTCCACTCCCCCGATCCGCAGCCACTCGGCCACAGTCGCCCGGACCGGCGGCGTGAGCGCCAGACCGGCCAGCAGCACGCACAGTCCAGCCAGGAACACCCGCCACCGATCCCGCAGCCGCCGACGTACCGGTACGGCGGCCACCCGCGTCAACACCGCCGCAGTCAGCTCAGGGTCCACCGGAGGTACAACAGCCGAGCGCCCTAACGCCCGCAGCTCGTCATCCAGGTTCATGGCTGTACCTCCTTCCGCAAACGCTCCAGGGCCCGGTGTAGTCGTGACTTGACCGTCCCACGTGGCCAGCCCAGCACGACCGCCGTCTCCTGCTCATCCAGCTCCAGCAGATACCGGCACGTCACCACCAGCCGCTGCGGCTCCGGCAGAGCCTGTACGGCGCGCAGCAGCTCAGCCCGCCGTTCCAGCGACACCGCCTCGTCGGCCGGATCCAGTACGACGTCCGGTGGCGCAGCGATCTCTTCCCGACGACTGCGCCTCGAACGCGACCGCAGACAGTTCCGCGTCTCGTTGGCGACGATCCGCAACAGCCACGGCCGGAACGCGGCCTCGCTCCGGAAACCACCCAGCGCCCGGTACGCCTTCACGAACGCCTCCTGTACGACGTCGTCCGCATCCGCACCGGCCCCGAGGAACACCGCCGTACGCTTCGCGATCGGGGCATGCCGCAGCACCAGCTCGCCGTACGCGGCGGAGTCACCGCTACGCAGCCGAGCCAGGATCGCTACCTCGTCCAGATCGCTGATACACCCTCCTGGCACCTACAGGTCATTGTCACTACACCGCAGCTCGCCTGTCGGTTCCGGTGTATAGGGTCGGGATCGTGCCAGACATCGATGAGTCGTTCCTTGCCCTGCCCCGGCATGAGCTCGCGGAGGCCGCTCTGCAGCGGGCCCGGGACCTCGGGGCCACCTTCGCCGAGTTCCGCCTGGAGCGGATCCGGTCGGAGTCGATCGCCCTCCGCGACAGTGTGCTGGAGAGTGCGAGCGACGGCGAGGACCTGGGGCTCGCGGTGCGCGTCGTGCACGCCGGTACCTGGGGTTTCGCGGCCGGGGTCGCGCTGACCACCGATCAGGCGGTCCAGGTGGCCGAGCAGGCCGTGCACATGGCGCAGGTGTCGCGGCCGATCAACGCCGAGACGATCGAGCTCGCCGACGAGCCGGTGTACGACGACGTCACCTGGATCTCGTCGTACGAGATCGACCCGTTCAGCGTCCCGCGGACCGAGAAGGTCGCGCTGCTCACCGACTACAGCGACCGGCTGCTCAAGGCGGACGGCGTCGCGCACGTGAGTGTGCATGTCACCTCGGTCCACGAGTGCAAGTTCTACGCGAACACGGAAGGTACGTCGTACACGCAGCAGCGGGTGCGGATCGGGCCGGACATCACCGCGTTCGCGGTGGACGCCGAGACCGGCCGGTTCGACTCGATGACGAGCTGCGCGCCGCCGGCCGGCCGCGGCTGGGAGTACCTGACGGGCACCGGCTGGGACTGGGACGACGAGCTCGCGCAGATCCCGGGCTGGCTGGCCGAGAAGATGGCCGCGCCGAGTGTCGAGGCCGGTGTGTACGACCTGGTCATCGACCCGACCAACCTGTGGCTGACGATCCACGAGTCGATCGGCCACGCCACCGAGCTGGACCGCGCGCTCGGCTACGAGGCCAACTACGCCGGCACGAGCTTCGCGACCACCGACAAGCTCGGCAACCTGAAGTACGGCTCGCCGATCATGCACGTCACCGGTGACCGGACCGCCGAGCACGGCCTGTCCACGGTCGGGTACGACGACGAGGGGGTCGCCGGTCAGCAGTGGGATCTGGTCAAGGACGGCGTACTGGTCGGCTACCAGGTCGACCGCCGGATGGCGAAGGTGAACGAGAAGCTCCTCGGCACCGGCCGCTCCAACGGCTGTGCGTACGCCGATTCGTCCGGCCACATCCCGATCCAGCGGATGGCCAACGTGTCCCTGCAGCCCGCGCCCGGCGGCCCTTCGACCGAGGAGCTGATCAGCCGGGTGGAGAACGGGATCTACATCGTCGGCGACAAGTCGTGGTCGATCGACATGCAGCGGTACAACTTCCAGTTCACCGGCCAGCGGTTCTACAAGATCACCAACGGCAAGCTGGACGGCCAGCTGCGCGACATCGCCTACCAGGCCACCACGACCGACTTCTGGGGCTCGATGGAGGCCGTCGGCGGCCCGGAGACCTATGTCCTGCACGGTGCGCTGAACTGCGGCAAGGCCCAGCCCGCGCAGTCCGGTGCGGTCAGCCACGGTTGCCCGTCCGCCCTGTTCCGGGGCGTCCGCATTCTCAACACCACGCAGGAGGCCGGCCGGTGACCGCCATTCAGCTCACCCCGCAGGACACCGTCGAGCGCGGGCTTGCGCTCGCCGCGGCCGAGGGAGCCGACGGTTGCGTGATCATCGTCGCCGAGACCTCCAGCGCGAACCTGCGCTGGGCCAACAACACCCTGACCACGAACGGCGCGATGCGCGGCTCGCACGTCACTGTGATCGCCACGGTCGGCGCCGGTGAAGGCACTGCGACCGGTGTGGTCAGCAGGACCGCGGTGACCGACGACTCGCTGCGTCAGCAGGTCTCGGCCGCGGTCGCGACCGCGCGCGCCGCCACACCGGCCGAGGACGCCCGACCGCTGGTCGACGGCACCACCAGCCCGGACTGGGACGACGAGCCGGAGGAAACCTCGGTCACCGTCTACGAGAAGTTCGCCCCGGCCCTCGGCGAGACCCTGCAGCGGGCCACCAGCGAGAGCCGCTGGCTCTACGGATTCGCCGACCACGAGGTCGTCACCCTGTACGTCGGTTCGTCCGCCGGGCTCCGGCTTCGGCAGGCCCTGCCGCGCGGTTTCGTCAGCTCCACCGGCAAGTCCGGCGACCTGAGCCAGTCCGCGTGGGCCGGTGCGGCGACACGCGACTTCACCGACATCGACCCACTGGCGCTCGACGCGGAGCTCACCCGGCGACTGGGCTGGGCATCGCGGACAGTTGCCGTCGACCCCGGTCGCCACGCAACCGTTCTGCCACCAACCGCGGTAGCCGACCTGACGACGTACCTGTTCTGGCAGCTGGACGGCAGGGAGGCCTTCGAGGGGCGCAGTGTGTTCGCGAAGCCACCGGGTGGCACGCGGGTCGGCGAGACGCTCTCGTCGAAGCCGGTGCAGTTGCGTTCAGATCCGAGCCTGCCCGGTCTGGAGACGTTCCCGTTCGCGGTCGCCCGTTCGTCGGGTGCTTCGCAGAGCGTCTTCGACAACGGCCTCACCCTGTCCGCGACCGACTGGATTCGCGACGGCAAGCTCGAGACGCTGATGACCAGCCGGCACACGGCCGAGCTGATCGGCGCCACCACTGCCGCTCCCCCGATCGACAACTACGTCCTGTCGATCGACGGCGCGACCGGTACGACGGACGACCTGGTGGCCGGGATGGGGAACGGCCTGCTGCTGACCTGCCTCTGGTACATCCGGATGGTCGACCCGCAGACGTCACTGCTGACCGGGCTCACCCGCGATGGCGTCTACCTGGTCGAGAACGGCGAGGTCACCGGCGCGGTCAACAACTTCCGCTTCAACGAGAGCCCGGTCGACCTGCTGTCGAGGATCGGCGCGGCCGGCGCGACCGTGCCGTCGTTCTCCCGCGAGTGGGGTGACGAGTTCTCCCGCACGGCCACCCCGCCGCTGCTGATCCCGGACTTCAACATGTCCAGCGTCAGCCAGGCCAGCTAGACGAAACGCCCCGCAAACCTCGAAAGGTCTGCGGGGCGTTTCGTTGTTCGACGTCAGGCCGTCGGATATCCCGGCTCGGCCGGACCAGCCGGCCCACCGAAGCCACGCTCGGCAGCCTTCGGGTCCGGACCGTACTGGTTGTCGCCCGGGTTGCCGTCACCGGCAGCCAGCACGATGAACCAGATCCAGCCGACACAAGGGACCAGGTTGATCAGGATCCACCAGCCACTGCGCCCGGTGTCGTGCATGCGGCGAATGGCCACACCGATCGAGGGCAGCAGCAGCGCCAGGCTGAACAGACCGGCCAGCAGACCGCCGAACGTGTTCTTCTGGTGCGTGCCGAGGATCTGGTCGACGACCCCCAGGACGATGTAGCCGATCGCCCAGAACAGCGTGTACATCCAGTATTCCTTGCGCCGGGCTCGTCCAGAGAACACGGCATACTGCTTGACTACCGCCAGGAACCACTGCATTGCTGAACTCCGATGCTAGAAAGTTGAGGCGCGGACAGAGCCTGTCGGACCTGCCCGGCGTCGTCAATGCACCGTCACCCTTCGGTGATCACTCTGCAACATGGCGCGCCGTACTTCGAGCTAACTTCACCTTTTCGCGACCGTGACCCGCCACATCCGGTGCGGTTTCGGGCCTTCGGCGTACGCCGTGGTGTCGATCGGCTGCCAGCCGTGGGTCAGCTCGTCGAGCCGGGACCGGTCGAAGAAGCGGCCGGCGAAGCCGTCGTGGACGGACAGGCCGCCACCGAGGTCCTGCCAGTTCGCCGCACAGGGGTCGTCGGCGGACCAGACGGCGTACACGAACAGGCCGCCGGGGCGCAGGACGCGGTGGATCTCGCCGACCAGTCCGCGCAGCTCGTCGGGGGTGAAGGCCATGTTCAGCAGCAGGTTCGCGAAGACTGCGTTCACTGTGGCGTCGGCCGGCGGCAGCGGATCGCGGACGTCGTGCAGCGCGGCGGTGACGCGGTCGTCGAGACCCTCGCGTTGTGCCTGCTGCCGCAACTGGTCGAGCGCAGTCTCGCTGAAGTCGGTGGCATGGACGCTGAATCCCTGCCTGGCCAGGAAAAGCGCGTCCCGGCCGTGCCCCGCACCGAGCTCGAGAACGTCATCGATGCCTGCGGCACCAAAGGTCTCCGCTGCCCAGTGCGCCGCCGCCGACGGCTCCGCTCCGTGCAGTTGCGGCTGCCGCGCGTAAGCGGTCTCCCACCGTTCCTGCTGAGCCCGTGCGAGCTCGACGTGTCCAGTGTTCATGTATTGCTCCCCGTGGTCGTCACGCCGGTCTGGACGATCGGCAGACCGCGCCAGCCTACAGTGCAAAGAGACCGGGGGAACCAGCAGCAGTCAGGCCGTGAGCGGGTTCGGGATGTTCAGGTAGACGGTGGAGAGATTCGCCTGGCAGGGCAGGGTGTCTGCGGTCAGCCAGCGGCGCGCGAGGCGGTCACCGTCCGGCCCGGCAGCCTGCAGGAGCGGCAGAGCGAGGATCAGCCGGTCGCGAACCACATTGAGTAGTTCTGCTTCGTCAGCAACCCCGTCAGCGGCCAGACAGCCCACCACGGCCAGCGCCTGGTTGTAGAGCAGGTTGCAGGTCAGGCGGTCGTCCACCGTGCTGTCGTCGACCACGGCCAGCGCAGAGTCGCGCAGACCGGTGACAGCGAGCAGACCACGCAGGTGCGACGACGCGAGGTAGTAGCCCTGGTTGTCGCGGTAGGCACCACCCTTGATTCGACCCAGCCCGTCCAAGCGGACCAGGGTGTTCTGCTGATGCGCTTCCAGGCCGATGCCGGTCTCGGCGTACAGATGGAGCATCGGGATCAGGACGTTGTCGATGTACGACGCCACCCAGCCGACCGTGTCATCAGCGGCGAACTCACTGAGGCGGCTGATGCGGTCCGGCCGTGGCGCGACCAGTCCGGCCAAGCAGGCATAGCTGTTGACGTCGTTCGGCACCTCGCGGACGGCAACATCCAGGCCGGTCAACGTGGGTCCACCCTCATCGAGTGCGATCCACGCCGGGTCCCGGACGATGGTGAAGCGTGGGTGCGCGGTCGCCGTACCGGCGTTGTAGGCAGCATCGAGGAGCCGGTAGACCTCGAGGCCGCGGCGGAGCTCGGTCGGGGTCGACTCCCGGCGTGAGTTCGCAATGCGGAGGCCGAGGGACAGTTTCAGCATCACTGGGAGGTCCGGGTGGTACAGGGTGCGCATGCTCGAAGTCGGGTACCACTGCGCGCCGTGCGGGCCGAGCTCTTTCACACGGCCTTCCGCGAGCAGCTTGGCGACCCGCGGCCGTTGCCGCAGTGCCGCCGCCTGCCAAGGGTGTGCCGGGATCAGCACCCGGCCCGCCGACGGAGTGATACCGGCCAGCGCGCCCATCAGCTGCACAGCGTCCAGTCCCTGCAGCGAGGGCGCGCCGGCCACCTGGTCCGAGGACACCAATTCGGTGTCGGCCTCGAACCAGTGCACCGCGAAACGGCCACCGAGCTCCGGCGAGTACCTCGCCAGCTCGGCACCGCTCAGTCCGTCCCGGCTCTTGGGTGCCGGGTGGTTCAGTTGACCGAACAGCAACGCCTGCTCGATCTCCAGGAAGCGGCCCGGACCGCGATCGGCCCCACCCGCGTCGACGAAGTAGGCGACGTTGCGGACCGACTCGGCCGTGCGCGCCACCAGGTCGTCGACCTCGGCCGGATCCGCGCCGGCCGACAGCAGCCGCACCAGCTCCTCGGGCGCCGGCGGGACGCCGTCCACGAGGATCTCGGTGAACTGGTGCCAGCCGCTCCGGGAAGCATGCTCGACGCGGGCTGTAACCGTCGATGCGCCGACGGCCAGCCGCAGCAGCCCGGTGGTCACCGGTACCGCAGCCTCCCGCGTGTAGCAGCGCAGAATCGCGTTCAGATGCGCCGCGACGGCCGTCTCGGTCGAGGTCAACGCTCACTCCCTGAAGTAAGGCAATGCTTACTTAGGTGAGCCTAACTTTAAACGGCTCCGGTGACCAGCTGACTCCACGTGGTCATCGTCACTCGCCGTACGGCGTCCTGGTGAGCGTGAAGGTGGCCAGATTCAGATGGTCGACACCGCTCGCGGAGCGCACCACCCGGAGCCGCTCCCCCGCGAAGTAGCCGTCACGCCCTTGATACAGGTCAGGCCCCAGCGGCGTGAAGCGGCAGCTCATCGCTCCCGTCAACTGCAGGACACCACCGCTGACCGCGATGGTGAGCGGCGTGTTTCCCCAGTACCAGTGGCCGAGCAACTCGTTGCCCTGCTCGAGTTCCGGCTCCGGCAACCACTCGCGCGCGAGCACCGGCTCGTGCCGGACGAGCGTGCTGATCAGCTCCGGCGCCAGCGACGCCACCTTCCCGTACGTCGCGTTCCCCAGCGTGACCGCACCGATCCGGCGTACCCGATCGACGAACAGCCCGGCCAGGAAGCCCGGCATCGAACCGGTGTGCCCGATCAGCAGATAGGGGTCGTCGGCAATCAACCGCAACCCGAGCCCGTACGATGCGGTCAGTGCCTCCCGCGGATCCGCAGCCGCCGGCGCGGCCATCTCGTCAACGGTGTCGCGGCTGAGCACCTCACCGACCGGGTCGATCCAGAAGTTCGCGTACTTCGCCAGGTCCTCGACCGTGCTCCACAACTGCCCGGCCGGCGCCATCGCACCCGAGTCGTAGGCCGGTTCCTCGATCAGCTGACCACTGAACGGGTGCACGGAATACCCCTGGGCAGCCGCGCCGAACGGGAAGTACGACGTACGCCGCATCTCCAGCGGATCGAGGATGCGCTCCTGCACCAGATCCAGCCACGACTCGCCACGCACCCGGGCCACGATCTCGGCCAGCACCGCGTAGCCGAGGTTCGAGTAGTGGTGCCGCCGATCGGCCGGACCGGCCGCGTGCGACTCGTCCATCGCCGCGACCAGCTCGTCGAACGAGACCCCCGGATTGCGCTCCCACCACGGCCCCTCGGGCTCGGCGTTCATCCCGCCACTGTGCGCGAGCAGGTGCCGCACAGTCCGGTCACCGAACGCGATCCCGGGCAGATGCTTGCCTATGGCATCATTTAGCGCAAGCAGCCCTTCATCGCGGCACTGCATCACCAGCACAGCAGTCAGCGTCTTGGTGATCGACCCGATCCGGTACTGCACATTCGCCCCCGGCGCGAGCCCACCCGCATCAGCGAACCGCCCGCGAGCCCCACTCCACACCAGCTCACTGTCCCGCACCACACCGGCGGCCAGCGAGGGCACTCTGGTCTCACTCTGCGCAGCTGCGATCCCGGCGATCAGGGCCGCGGCGGTCTCTGCACGTACGTCGGTCACCCGCACGAGTATGCCTCGTGCGGGTGACCGACATGCCGATTACTCGAAGGCTTCCGGGGACGGGCAGGAGCAGATCAGGTTGCGGTCGCCGTAGGCGCCGTCGATGCGGCGGACGGGGGGCCAGTACTTCGAGGCGCGGTCGACGGACTGCGGGAAGGCGGCCTCTTCGCGGGTGTAGGCGTGCTCCCACTTGTCGTTGATCACCGAGGCCGCGGTGTGCGGGGCGTTGACGAGCGGGTTGTCGTCGGCCGGCCACTCGTTGGCGGCGACGCGGTCGATCTCGTGCTTGATCGCGATCATCGCGTCGCAGAAGCGGTCGAGCTCACCGAGGTCCTCGGATTCGGTCGGCTCGACCATCAGGGTGCCGGCCACCGGGAACGACATGGTCGGCGCGTGGAAGCCGTAGTCGACCAGGCGCTTCGCGACGTCGTCGACGGTGATGCCGGTCTCCTTCGTCATCGGCCGCAGGTCCAGGATGCACTCGTGCGCGACCAGGCCGTTCTCACCGGTGTAGAGGACCGGGAAGGCGCCCTCGAGCCGCTTGGCGACGTAGTTCGCGGTCAGTACGGCGGCCTTGGTGGCCGCGGTCAGGCCCTCGGCGCCCATCATCCGGATGTAGGCCCACGAGATCGCCAGGACGCCGGCCGATCCGAACGGGGCCGCGCTGATCGGACCGACACCGGACTCGGGGCCGGCCTGGTCGAGCAGCGGGTGGTTCGGCAGGTACGGCGCGAGGTGCGCGGCGACCGCGACCGGACCGACACCCGGGCCACCGCCGCCGTGCGGGATGCAGAAGGTCTTGTGCAGGTTCAGGTGGCTGACGTCACCGCCGAACTGGCCCGGCTTGGCGAGACCCAGCAGGGCGTTCAGGTTCGCACCGTCGACGTACACCTGACCGCCGTGCTCGTGGACGATCCGGCAGACCTCAGTCACGCTCTCCTCGTACACCCCGTGGGTGGACGGGTAGGTGATCATGATCGCGGCCAGCTTCTCGGCGTGCTCAGAAGCCTTACCCCGCAGGTCGTCCAGGTCGATCGTGCCGTCGTCGTTGCCCTTGACAACAACAACCTTCATCCCGGCCATCACGGCCGAGGCAGCGTTGGTGCCGTGCGCCGAGGCCGGGATCAGGCAGACGTTGCGGTCCGCGTCGCCCTGGGCCCGGTGGTAGCCGCGGATCGCGAGCAGACCGGCGAGCTCACCCTGGGAGCCGGCGTTCGGCTGGATGGAGACCTTCGCGTAGCCGGTGACCTCGGCCAGCCAGCGCTCCAGCTGTCCGATCAGCTTCACGTACCCGGCGGCGTCCTCGATCGGCGCCAGCGGGTGCATGTCGGCGAACTCGGGCCAGGTGACCGCTTCCATCTCGGTGGTCGCGTTCAGCTTCATCGTGCACGAGCCGAGCGGGATCATGCCGCGGTCGAGCGCGTAGTCCTTGTCGGACAGCTTGCGCAGGTAGCGCAGCATCGCCGTCTCGGACCGGTGGGTGTTGAAGACGGGATGCGTCAGGTACTCCGACGTCCGCGGTACGGCGATCGCCGGGGCCGCGAGGGTGTCGTCGTACTGGACGCCGAAGGACTGGCAGACCCGGGTCAGCGCGGCGAGATCGGTCTTCTCGTCACACGAGATACCGACGTGGTCGGCGTCGACCTGGCGCAGCCAGATGCCGTTCTGCCGGGCAGCGTCGACGACATCCGCAGCAGCACCGGGAACGCGGGCCAGGACAGTGTCGAAGAAGTCGCCGTGCACGACCTCGACACCCCCGGCGCGCAGGGACGCGGCCAGCTTGCCCGCGTAGTCGTGCACGCGGGCCGCGATCGCCTGCAACCCGTCCGGTCCGTGGTACACGGCGTACATGGAGGCAACGACGGCGAGCAGGACCTGCGCCGTACAGATGTTGGAGGTCGCCTTCTCGCGACGGATGTGCTGCTCACGCGTCTGCAACGCGAGCCGGTACGCCGGGGCGCCGTCCGCATCGACCGAGACACCGACCAGCCGGCCGGGCAGCGACCGCTCGAGACCGGCGCGGACCGACATGAAGCCGGCGTGCGGGCCGCCGTAGAACAGCGGGACGCCGAAGCGCTGCGAGGAGCCGATGACGATATCGGCCCCGGCCTCCCCCGGTGCCTCGAGCAACGTCAGCGCGAGCAGGTCGGACGCGACCGCGACCAGCGTCTCGCGCTCGTGCGCGGCGGCGATCAACGGCTTCAGGTCACGGACAGCACCGCCGGAACCCGGGTACTGCACCAGGAAGCCGAAGAAGTCACCCTCGGGCAGGCCATCGGTGGTGTCGGCAACAACCACCTCGATGTCCAGCGCCTCGGCGCGGGTCTCGACGACCGCGATCGTCTGCGCGAAGCAGTCCGCGTCTACCAGGAAGCGGTTCGACTTTGCCCCCTTGATTGACGACTGCCGGTTCGAGCGGTGGGCCAGCGTCATCGCCTCGGCGGCCGCGGTGCCCTCGTCGAGCAATGAGGCATTTGCCGTCGGGAGACCGGTCAGGTCCGACACGACGGTCTGGAAGTTCAGCAGCGCCTCGAGCCGGCCCTGGGAGATCTCCGGCTGGTACGGCGTGTAGGCCGTGTACCAGGCCGGGTTCTCGACCAGGCGGCGGACGATCACCGACGGGGTGAAGGTGCCGTAGTAGCCCTGGCCGATCATCGAGGTGGCGACGTTGTTGCGGGCCGCCAGCTGGCGCAGCTCGGTGAGCGCGTCCACCTCGGAGGCCGGCTCCGGGAGCCGCAGCGGTTCGGTGGACCGGATCGAGGCCGGTACGGCGGCATCCGCGAGCGCGTCGACATCGGCGTACCCGAGGAGTTCGACCATCCGCGCGACCTCGTCGGGGCGGGGCCCGATGTGCCGGTCGGCGAAGATTGCTGAAATTTCCGTCATCGCAAGAGGCTCCGTTGCAGTAGCTTCCGGGGGCCTCCCCCTCTGTCACGCGGATGAGCACGCTTCAGAGTCGCCTGACGCACCCGGTCCATGGGCCTGAGAGGTTCCGGGGAGGAATTGCCCCTTCGGCGCCCGGTTTTGCACGGGTCTCTCCCGAGTGCGGTGAACAGCTAGCTAGAGGGTACCTCAGCCGGTCATGCGGGCCCGGCGGCGGGCAGCGAGCTCGTCGCTTGCATGGCCCGCGTCGTCACCTTCGCCGTGGCCGTCGGCACGCTCGGTCGGCAGCTCGGACAGCGAGCCTTCGACCTCACGCCAGACACCGCCGAGGGCGATGCCGAAGACTCCCTGGCCACCGGCCAGCAGGTCGATGACCTCGTCCGGCGAGGTGCACATGTAGACCGACGCGCCGTCACTCATCAGCGTGATCTGGGTCAGGTCGTCGATCCCGCGCTTGCTCAGGTGTGCGATCGCGGTCCGGATCTGCTGCAACGAGATCCCGGCGTCGAGCAGCCGCTTGATCACCTTCAGCAACAGAACGTCACGGAAACCGTACAACCGCTGCGTCCCCGAGCCGGTCGCCGGGCGCACCGACGGTGAGACCAGGCCGGTCCGCGCCCAGTAGTCGAGCTGGCGGTACGTGATCCCGGCGGCCGCGCAGGCGGTCGGTCCACGGAACCCGACATCCTCCGGCATCGGCCGCAGGTCGTCCTCGAACAGCAGACCCTGAACGCCGGCCGTGATCGCCGCCTCGGCGCGTGCTTCGGACGTCGACTGCGCCGTCAGATCCGTGTCGCCGGTGCGTGTCACGCCTGAGCCTCCCTGAATACCTGCTGGAACGAGTCGTCTCCGTGGAGTAACGGTGCCCCACGACTCCTTCACGGTAAGCCGCCGACCTGAGAGGGTCAACGACAACCGCTTCGAGCCGCTAGCGTGTCGCGACTCCCACACGAATCGTTACCTTCCCGGTCTTGCCTGCCGCAGGCGCCCGGAGCGGGCTCAGCTCTTGTCGAAGTCCTCGGGGGTGACCTGGTCGAGGAACTCCCGGAACCGCTCGACCTCCTCTTCCTCCTGTACCTCGTCGGCGCCGGTCTCGCTCTCCGGGACCGGGATCCCGGCCTCGGCCAGGATCTCCTCGGCGCAGTACACCGGGGTGCCGGTGCGCAGCGCGATCGCGATCGAGTCCGACGGGCGGGCCGAGATCTCGGTCTTGTCGTCGAAGACCAGGATGGCCTCGAAGACCCCGTCGGTCAGGTTCACGATCCGGACCTGACTGAGCGTGTGCCCGAGCACCCGGATCGTCTCCGCGAACAGATCGTGGGTCAGCGGCCGGGGTGGTTCCATCCCCTGCTGGGCGAACGCGATCGCGCTCGCCTCCGCCGCACCGATCCAGATCGGCAGGTACCGCTCGCCGCCGACCTCCCGGAGCAGCACGATGGGCTGACTCGAGGGCATCTCGACCCGGACTCCGACTACGTCGACTTCGCGCACACCTCAACCCTACTCCGCCCACCTCCCCGAAGCCCGCCACCAGCCCCCCGTCCCACTCCCCGGCCACACCAACGGATATCCGTCCGGAGGGCCCCTTCTACCCCCTTCACACGAACTGATAAGAGGCAACACCGACGGAGATCCCCTCTTGTTGCCCCTCCCGCCGCTCTGAACTGCCGAGAAGGAGCAACGCCGGGGGTTATCCGTCCGTGTTGCCGGTCAGCGTGGGAGGCGGGAGCGGACCAGGGCCGTGTGTAGGCGCACGGTGAGGGCGGCCAGCTCCTGGGTCTGGTCGGTACGGCGGGGGCCGGTGACCTGCTCGATCAGTCCGACCTCGCGGTCGGCCGCGGTCCGGAACGGGCGCAGGTGCCGCGGTTCGATCCCGTACGTCGCCAGCTCCGCGGCCACCTGGGCGACCACGATCGCGTCCCCGCCGTAATGCTTGCCGTCGGCCACGATCAGGCCGTGACTCTCCAGCTCGGCGAGCAACGCCGTACCGACTCCGGCGGCCGCGCAGAGCTCCGCCTTGGTCAGCCGCAGGTCGGTGCCGGTGGCACCGAAGTCGTCGGCGGCCGGCCCGGAGGCCGGCGTACTGGGAGCGATCGGCGGTCCACCTGCTGCCGGGCGCAGACCGCGGTCGATCGCACCGAGGTGCTCCTTGATGACCTTCAGCGGCAGGTATTGGTCACGCTGGGCGGTCAGCACGTAGCGCAGCCGCTCCACATCACCCGCGCTGAACTTGCGGTAGCCCGACGCGGTGCGCGCCGGTGTCACCAGCCCCTCGGCCTCGAGGAACCTGATCTTGGAGATGGTGACATCGGTGAACTCGGCCTGCAGGATCTGCAGGACCTCGCCGATCGAGAGCTCAGGCTTGGCCACTGGCGTAGTAGACCAGCCGGTACTTGCCGATCTGGACCTCGTCACCGTTGCTCAGCTGGACCTCGTCGATCCGGTCCCGGTTCACGTAGGTGCCGTTCAGGCTGCCGACGTCGCGCACCTTGACGCCGTAGGCGTCGCGGCGGAACTCGGCGTGCCGGCGGGACACCGTCACGTCGTCGAGGAAGATGTCGCTGTCCGGGTGCCGGCCGGCGGTGACCACGTCGACGTCGAGCAGGAACCGGCTGCCCGCGTTCGGGCCGCGCTGCACGATCAGCAGGGCCGACCCGGCCGGCAACGCACCCACCGCGGCCTGGTCGTCGGGCGACAGCGGCTCGCCCTGGTCGAAGCGCTCGGTCTCCGGCTCGGCGCTGATCGGCGTCAGCATCGCGGTGTCCGTCACACCGGGCGCCGGCGTCGCGGCGGCCGGACGGTCCGCCCCAGGGAGCATGGCTCCGCACTGCGAGCAGAAGCGGCTGCCCTCGGAGTTCTCGTGCCCGCACTGGTTGCAGAACGGCATGCTGTGATCCTCCCGATCGCCGTTAGGCGACGTTGTGTCGTAGACCCCGTGTTAACAGTGTGGACCCGGACCCCAACCCTCGATCAGCGGTTGAGGTCCGGCAAACCTATCAGGCAGTGACCGGCCCGCAGCGATCAGCTCGGGTCGAGCTGGCCCTGGTAGGTCTCGGCGTCCATCAGGGCCTCGACCTCGGCGTCGTCGTCCACCTCGATGTCGAGCAGCCAGCCCTCGCCGTACGGGTCGGTGTTGACCAGGTCGGGCTGGTCGGCCAGGGCCTCGTTGACGGCCCGCACGGTCCCGTTCACCGGGGCGAACAGGTCGCTGACACTCTTGGTCGACTCGAGCTCGCCACAGGAGTCGCCGGCGCGCACCGCGCTGCCGACCTCGGGGAGCTGGACGTACACGATGTCACCGAGCGCGTCCTGCGCGAAGTCGGTGATACCGACCCGCACCGGGCCCTCGCCGGCCTTCACCCACTCGTGCTCGGCCGTGTACTTCAGGTCTTCGGGGTACACCGTCGTTCCTCTTTCTGGAAGTGTGACTGGACGCTACTTGACTGGGCCTACTTGGAGGGGCTGGGCGCCGGGCGAGCGTAACGATGCTCCTCCTGCGCGTGCAAGGCAGTGATGGCGACGTTGGTCTCCTCGTTCACGTCCGCCGTACCGCCCACCTGGGGACCGGTCACCTCACTGACCAGCCCACCGGGAAAGTTGGACGCCTCGGCCAGGCTGTGCGAGTCACCGATCGCCTCGATCACGTACGGCGAGGTCACCTTCAGCCCGTCGATCTTGATACCGGGAGCGTCGTCGACGAAGTCGGTACTGGCCACCACCCGCACCGTGCCGTTGATCTGGATGGCCTCGGCACCGGCGTCGCGCAGTTCCTCGATCGCGTCCAGCAGGTTGCTGGACGTCATCTTGCCCTGCGGGTCGTTCAGGGTGATCCGGACCCCGGGTCCGTGCGCGGGCACCGTGCCCGCCAGGATCCCGAGCGCGCGGATCTGCGCCTCCGCCTGCTGCTTGGCCGTCTCCGCCTTGTCGGCACTGGACGCCAGCGTGTTCTTCCGCTCCTCCAGCTCGGCGATCTCACCCTCGAGCCGCCGGGTGTTCTGCCCGAGTCCGTCGAGGATCGCGATCAGGTCCTCACGGCGGGCGTTCTGGTACCCGTCGTCGGCACGGTTGACGCGCACCTGGACGACCGCCGTACAGGCGACCAGCGCGAGCACGACCGCGACGATCGCCTGGCCGCGGGACGGCTTGAACCCGGCCTTCAGCCGCCGGACGGCGAGGTTCGGCGTCCGCGCCTTCTTGGGCATCGGCGTCGGCTCGGCCGGATGCGCCTGCTCCGGCTCTGCCGGCTTGGGCGGGGCCTGCGGTTCGAAGCGGGGCGGCTTGGCATGCTCGGCCTTCGGCCGCAGCGGCGCCTCAACCACCTTCGGTTCGTCCGCGCTGCGCTCATCCGCCTTGGGCTCGTCCGGCTCATCCGCCTGGCGCGGATCCGTCTTGGGCTCGGCCGCCTGGGGCTCGGTCACTGCCTGTGCGTCGGCTGCGGGCTTGTCGGCCGACTGCTCCTCGGGGGCCGGCTCATCCGGTTCCTTGGGCTTGGCCGTCGGCGTACCGTCCTGGCCCCACCAGCTGGCGACGACCGTGGGCTGGTCGTCGGGGGTGGGCTTCTCGGGGTCCGGGGTGCCCGGCTTCTCGTCGCTCATGTCAGGCCCTGAAGATGTGCCGGCGGATCGCGGCCATGTTGGTGAAGATGCGGATCCCGAGCACGACGACCACGCCGGTGGACAGCTGCGAGCCGACCCCGAGCTGGTCACCCAGGTAGACGATCAGCGCCGCGATCAGCACGTTGGACACGAACGACACAACGAACACCTTGTCGTCGAAGATCCCGTCCAGGAACGCCCGCAGCGCACCGAACACCGCGTCCAGCGCCGCGACCACCGCGATCGGCAGGTACGGCTGGGCCCACTCCGGGACGTCCGGGGCGACCAGCAGGCCGATCACCACGCCGATGACCAGTCCGAGTACGGCGATCATTTCGAGCCACCGACCTTCGCGTATCGCAGCGCGATGGTCGCATCCGCCGGCACCAGCAAGGAATCCTCCGTCGTGATCGTCATCCGGACATCGAAGTTGCTGACCAGGTACTGCACCCACTGGCCGCCCGAGCTCTGCGCGAACCGGGCCGGCAGCGTCCCGGTGTCACCGATCGCGAGCACCGTGTACGGCGGGGTCAGCGAGCTGTAGTCGACCGTGATCGCACTGCCGGCACCCCGGATCGCGGTCATCGAGGTGAGCCGGTGACCGTTCACCGCGATCGCCTCGGCCCCTGCCGTCCACAACCCGTTGACGAGCTGCTGGAGGTCGACGTCGAGCAGCCGGCCCTCCTTGTCCGCGTCCTTGGCGTCGTTGACGACGACCTTGAGGCCGGGACCGGTGACCGCGATCGCTCCGGTCTGCAACTCCAGGTCGTCGAGCTTCTGCTGCAGCGCCACACCGTTGTCCGCGTTGGTCAGTCCCCCGGCCTGCAGCCGGCGGACCTCGTCGGCCAGCCGGGTCTGGTCGGTGCGCAGCCCGGCCAGCCGGGTGTCGGCCTGGTTGATCCGGGCGATCAGCTCCTTGCGCTGCTTCTCCGCCTCCGGCGCGCTGCGGTAGTTCTGCGAGGCCGCGACCGCGATCAGGAAACCGAGCACCACTGCCGCCACCGCGAGCATCACCCGGTGCCGCGACCGGACCGGCTTGCCGTCCTGCTGCGGCCGGGTCCGGGCCGCAACGGCGTACCCCTCGTCGATCGGGTGCGCCATCAGGTTGTTCAGCAGCGACATCGAGGCGTCGACGCGCCGTGGCGGAGGCGGCTTGGTTACGGGCTCGGTCACTGGCTACCGCGCCTTGTCGATTGGTTTCACTGTCTGGATCAGGTGCCGCAGCTGCTCGAAGTAGAGCACGCCGGCCCAGTAGTAGAGCGCCGTACCCCAGATGGCGAACGCCCAGCCGAAGACGCGGGCCAGCAGGTTCAGCGTGCTGTCGCCGTCACCGAGCAGGAGCAGCGGGAACGCGTACAGCAGGCAGAAGGTCGCCGACTTGCCGAGGAAGTGCACCGGCAGCGCGTTGAAACCACGGCGGTGCAGCGCCGGCAGCGTGAACGTGAGCAACAGGTCGCGCAGCGGCAGCGCGATCGCCAGCCACCACGGGATGATGTCGCGCAGCGCCAGACCGAGCACGGTGGCGAAGATGTACAGCCGGTCGGCCACCGGGTCGAGCATCTGCCCGAGCCGGGTGGTCTGGTTCATCCGCCGCGCGATCTGGCCGTCGGCCCAGTCCGTGAAGCCGGAGATCGCCAGCACGAGCAGCGCCCAGCCGTCCTCCCGCGGCCCGAGGATCAGCCACAGGAACAGCGGCACACCCAGCAACCTGAGGAAGCTGAGCGCGTTCGGGATCGTGAGCACCCGGTCGGACACTTCCAAGTCCGGCACGCGCCCCCTCCTCTCTCACCCCTGATAGTCGCTGTAACTCTACTTGGGCCATGCCCCGGGGCATGCCCCGGACACCCTCTACACCTGAACGTCTCGGCGGGTCACCCGCTATGGGTGCTGCAAACCGGTAATCCGATCGATACTGGACCGTGTCTAAGTTCCTGGTACTCATCTACGGCAATCCGGAATCCCGTGCGGTGTGGGACGGCCTGACCGCCGAGCAGAAGCGTGAAGGCATGGCCGGGTACGCCGCCCTGCACGAAGCGCTGGCCGAACGTGACGAGCTCCTCGCTTCCGAGTCGTTGGCTCCGCCGTCCGCGACCAAGCAGGTGCTGGTCCGGGACGGCAAGCCGCTGACGACGGACGGTCCTTTCGCCGAGGTGAAAGAACAGCTGGCCGGGTTCTATCTGCTCGACTGCGAGTCGATGGAGCGTGCTGCCGAGATCGTCGCGCTGATCCCGGAGGCGCCGTACAGCGTGGTCGAGGTGCGTCCGGTGCGCGATCTGTCGGCGTACATGTGATGCAGCTCGAGGAGGTGTTGCGGTCGCAGGCACCGTCGGTGCTGAGCGCACTCGTGCGCCGGTACGGCGATTTCGACGCCTGCGAGGATGCAGTTCAGGAGGCGTTGCTCGCGGCATCGGTGCAGTGGCCGAGCGACGGCGTACCGGAGAATCCGCGGAGTTGGCTGATCACGGTCGCGTCGCGGCGGCGGATCGAGGTGCTGCGTAGTGAGGCAGCCCGGCAGCGCCGCGAGGAGGCGGTGAGTGTGCAGCCCGAGCCCGAGCCAGCGCCGGCTGTCGACGACTCGCTGACCTTGCTGATGCTGTGCTGCCACCCGGACCTGACCACTCAGTCCCAGGTCGCACTCACTCTGCGGGCGGTCGGCGGCCTGACCACCGGCGAGATCGCCCGGGCATTTCTGGTGCCTGAGGCAACTATCGGTCAGCGGATCAGCCGGGCGAAGGCGAAACTGCAGGGCGCCCGGTTCGCGCTTCCGCCGCCCGACGAGCTGCCGGCCCGGCTGACCGCCGTACTGCATGTGCTCTACCTGATCTTCAACGAGGGCTACACCGCATCGTCCGGCGACTCGCTGCACCGGGTCGAGCTCAGCACCGAGGCCATCCGGCTGACCCGGCAGCTCCACGAGCAACTGCCGTCAGAAGGTGAGGTTGCCGGCCTGCTGGCGCTGATGCTGCTCACCGACGCCCGCCGCCCCGCCCGCACCACCCCCGAGGGCCACCTCGTGCCTCTCCCCGACCAGGACCGTTCCCGCTGGAACCCCGGAGCCATTGCCGAAGGCACCGACCTGATCAGCACCACCCTCGCCACCGCCCCCGTCGGCCCCTACCAACTCCAGGCCGCCATCGCCGCCGTCCACGACCAGGCCGCAACAGCCGACGCCACCGACTGGCGCCAGATCCTGATGCTCTACGAACTCCTCGAATCCACCGCCCCCGGCCCCATGGTCACCCTCAACCGCACAGTCGCCGTAGCCATGGTCCACGGCCCAGCCGCCGGCCTGGCCCTACTCGACGACATCGACCCCACCCTCACCAACCACCACCGCGTCTCCGCCGTCCGAGCCCACCTGCTCGAGCTAGCTGGCGACGTGGCCGCCGCCCGAGACGCCTACCTCCTAGCCGCCCGCCAAACCCAAAGCACCCCCGAACAGCACTACCTCCACACCCGAGCCGACGCCCTCACACCCCCAACCCCCTAACAGAATCCCGTCAGCCCAGCCAACAACCGGGGGCTTGAACAGGAACTGGTGGGCGTGAACAGGTCATTCCTTGTTCACGCCCACCACCCGCTGTCCACACCCCCACTAGCCGGCCACAGCACGCCCGCCCAGCCCCACTCCGAGTGGACGGGGTTTCAGTCGTAGGTGGCCTGTAGGTGCCAGGTGGCTTGGCGGAGGGTGAAGAGCCAGGCGCGGGTGTCGGCGGTGACGAACTGGAAGCGGGCTTGGCGGGCGGTGCCGGCGGGGTCCCACCAGCGTTCGTCGGTGGTCCAGGGGCCGGCCCAGGCGGTGATGGGGTGGAGTTTGTTGCTGTCGGCGACGCGGCGGCCGGGGGCGAGGCGGAAGGCGGTGGGGGCGGCGGAGAGGTCGCCGCGGGCGGTGACCGAGACCTGGGTGCCGTCGGCGGCGTAGACCTGGGCCGGGAGTGGTTCGGAGAAGACGGTGGTGGGGGCGAGTGCGGTGATCGCGCCGGGCCAGGGCTGGTCGGGTGAATGGGCGGGAACCGGGCGGTCGCCCCACGGGACCTGGGTCTGGCGTTCCGCGAAGCCGCGGCCGCCGCCGACCACCACCGACACGACAGCGCCGTGGCCGAGCATGCTCTGGACCCGGGACAGGGCGCGGTGGATCCGCTCGTCCGGTCCGCCGCCCCACAGGCCGTCGGCCTGGGCACCGACCGGGTCCACCTGCTCCGGGACGAGCCGGATCCGGGTGACCGGTGAGGTCAGGCCACTGGTCGCCGTACCGCTGCCTTGGAGTTGCCAACGGACCCGGTCGACCACATCGGCGGCGGTGAACCAGCGTGGGTGCAACCACTCGCGCTCGTGGATCCGCCCGGACTCGGTCTCGACCTCGACCCGCAGCGTCGTACACACCCCGCCGAGCTCGGTCAGCCGGTCGACCAGCTCGTCGGCCACCGACCGGACCGCGAACGCCACCTGGTCGACCCGATCCACCGACGGCTCGAACTCGAGCGTGCGGGTGAGCTCCGGCGGCACCTCCCGCGCCACCACCGGCCGGTCGTCCGCCCCGCGAGCCAACTGATGTGCGAACGCACCATCCGGGCCGAACCTGGTCAGCACCTCGGTTGCAGACAACTGCGCGAACGCCCCCAACGACCGCAACCCGAGGCGGCGCAGCAGACCGGTGAGCGTTGGCTGCTCGAGTACGTCGACGCTGAGCGGCGCGAGGAACTTCGGCGAATCGCCTGTCGGCACCACCAGCACCCGTGTCTGCTCCGAGCTCACCCGCGCCGCCTGCTCAGCCGCGAACGGACCATCCGCAACCCCGACCCGCCCACCGGGCACCTCGAACGTCTCGAGCCGGTCCAGCAGCTTCTCCGCAGCCGCCGACTCACTCCCGTAGAACCGGGCCGGCCCGCGTGCCTTCACCGCGCACATCCCCGGCCGGATCACCTGCACCCCCGGCGTCAACGCCTCCAGACACTCCACCACCGGCTCGAACGCCCGCGCATCCGCCACCTCGTCGTACTTCACCACCACCAGCTCCGGACACCGCGCCTGCGCCTCCCGAGCCCGCTGCCCGCGCCGCACCCCCTCCCTCCGAGCAGCCGCCGAAGTAGCCAGCACCCGCCCCTTCTCCAGCACCGCAACAGCCCCGTCCCCCACCCCCGCCGCCACCACCGGCCAATCAGGCACCCAAACCACCATCACCCGACCAACCTCCCGCCCCCTCACCACAAACCCCCAGCAGGAGCTGCGAGCGTGGGGAGGGCGGCGCTCCCCACCACGACCCCCCAGCAGGTGTCGGGGCAGGGAGGGCGGCGCCTCTCCCACCACGAACCCCCAGCGGGTGTGGGGGCGAGGAGGGTGGCGCCTCTCCCCCTCCCCGCCCCTAGCTCGTGGCCTCGCATCAGCCGACTGCCTCTTCTTGCCAGGTGGGGGCTGTAGTGAGGGCGGGCGAGGCGATGGTGCGGAGGGCGCCGTCGGAAGCGGGCAGCCAGAGGGTGTGTCTGCGCGGGGTGGTGCCGGCTCGGCGGGTGGTGACGGCGACGGTGGCTTGGCGGGCGGCGAGGAGCCCTTCACCGTCGCCCAGGCCGGTCCAGGCGTTGCTCTCGATCTCCAGGCGGGCTTCGCTGCCCGGCCAGGAACCGGAGGCGATCAGCAGCGCACCGCGAGTCCGCAACCGGGCGGCCAACCGGGACGCCTCGCCCGGTGTGACCTCACCGGGCGGCCGGACCACGACAACTGTCAGTGCATCGACCAGCGCGGCGACCACGTTGAGCCACTCGGACCCCGGATCCGGCACCAGCACGAGGCGCTCCAGGTCCACCCCCAGCGCCTGCGCCGCCTCCGCACCGAACGACGGCATCCCGACCACCCCGCACCAGGCACCCTCCGCGGACGGTCCCGCCATCAACGCCATCACCAGCGCCGTCGACCCGTGCACGGAGTACACCGCGCCGCCGCGCAGCGGGGCTCCCGCCAGCAGCTCGGAGACCACCGGTGACGTCGGCAGCGCCCTGTCCACCGTCGCCGTGTCCAGCGCCTGCTGCACGCGGGCCTTGGCGCCCCGCGCCTTCGTCGTGGACAGGAAGGCACGAGCCTCGTCGAGCGCCGTGATCCCCGTCATGAACCCATGTTCGAACACCTGTTCGACTGTGTCAATCCGATCGTCCACACCCCTGCGAACGGTTATCGTCCGACCATGCTCCGTGTCGACCATCCCACCTTCCAGCGCGCCCTCCAGGAGATCGAGGACAGCATCGACACCGCCTGGCAGGCCCTCTGCGCAGAGTCCGGCGTCACCCCCGGTACGCCGGAAGCCCGCGAACTGGCCGAGGTCGTCCTCCAGGACACCTCGGAGTTCGACTGGCGGGTCGTCGACGGCGCGCTCAAGCAGCTGACCTGCACCGAGTGCGGATCCGGTCTGGGCGCCGGCCCACTCGGCTGCGCCGCCTGCGACCTCGCGAACGGCTTCCGCTTCGCCGCCCAGGAGACTGACCGGCCAGGTGTCCAGTCCCGCAACGAACACGCGCTGCGAGTCTCTTCAGCCGTCGCCCGCACCCGCCACCGCTACACCCCGCGCGCCCGGGCCGGCTACGAGATCGCACTGCCCTGTCTGCTGGCCGGCAAGATCCCCACCACGCCACAGGCCCAGCGCGCCAAGGACCGCATCAACCAACTCACCGACCACGAGCTAGAGCAGCTGATCGACCCGCTGCCCCTTTACGGAGACCTCTGATGAACACCCTGTACGACGCAGTGGTCCGCCACCACGACGACCTGGCCGCCTGGCTCGGCGGTGACGCCGACCCGGAGGTGCTTGAGCGTTTCCGGGCTGCCCACCGACCGGAGTTCACCCTGATCACGGTCGACGGCGTGAAGCTCGGACTGGACGAGCTGATGGGTGGACTGAGTACAGCCCACAACGCCGTACCAGGCCTCAAGATCACCATCGAACAGTTCGAAGTACTCACCCAGTCCGCGGACACCGCGGTCTGCCGGTTCCTGGAGCAGCACTCGATCGGCACCGCCCGCTGGACCACCGCCGTACTCACCGGCACCCAGTGGCTGAGCGTCCACGAGACAGCTGTCCTCTGACCGCGCATAGGGTGGTGGCATGCCGAGAACTATTGCCACCAACACCAAGGTCGATCTCGAAGGACTACTGGAGTTCGTCCGGCCGCGTCATCACATGCTGCTGATCACGACTCGCGCGGACGGTACGCCGCAGGCGTCGCCGGTGTCGGGTGGGGTCGACCCCGAGGGCCGCATCGTCATTTCGTCGTACCCCCAGCGCGCCAAGAGCACCAACGTCGAGCGCAACCCGCAGACCAGCGTCGTAGTCCTCTCAGACGACTGGAACGGCGCCTGGGTTCAGGTGGATGGCGAGGGCGAGGTCATCCAGCTCCCTGAAGCAGTAGAGCCCCTCGTCGACTACTACCGCTCGATCTCCGGTGAACACCCCAACTGGGACGAGTACCGCGAAGCCATGCAAACCCAAGGCAAATGCCTCATCCGCATCACCCCCACCCGCTGGAGCCCCCTGGCCACCGGAGGCTTCCCGGCCCACCTCGCCGACTGAACCCGCACAGGGAGCTTCAGACTCGGTTGGTGCGGCGTTCCATGGTTTCGGTGATGCGTTTCATGGCACCTTCGAGGTGGTCTCGGAGGGCGGCTTCGGCGCCGGGCTCGTCGTGGGCCATGCAGGCGTCGAGGATGGCCTGGTGTTCGCGGCGGGTTTGTTCGATGCGGGCCTTGGTCTGGCGAGAGCCGAAGCGGTAGCGCTCGCTGTTCTGCCAGACGGGCTCGATGGCTCGGGGCAGCCAGCGGGAGCCGCCGGCGCGGTAGATCGCGAAGTGGAACTCGGTGTGGGCCTGGCGAGAGGCGATGTTGTCGCCGAGTCTGGACAGGCGGACGTGCTCGGCCAGGGCAGTGCGGGCCGCGGCGGCGTCGGCTTCGGTGAAGCGGGTGGCGGCGGCGCGGACGGCGAGGGACTCCAGCGACAGGCGGGTCTGGTGGGTGTCGCGGAGGTCCTCGACGGAGAGCTCCCGGACCCAGGCGCCCTTGTGGGGCACGATCTCGACCAGTCCGAGTGCGGCCATCCGGCGGAGGCCTTCGCGGATCGGCATCTGGCTCATGTCCAGCCGTTTGGCGAGCTCCTCGAGACGGAGCGCCGTACCACTGGGCAGTTCACCGGACAGGATGAGCTCGTGCAGCTCGGCGGCGGCCTCCTCAGCGAGAGTACGACGGCCGGTCGGTCCCCCAGGCGTGAGCTCGAGTCGTCGGGTCATTGGGCGCGGGCTGCCTCTCTCCTCCACACAGAACAGCTCTGGGAGGTAACCGTACGGCAGGCCGGGCCGAGTGCGCGCTTTCGCCGACAGATTGCTCAGGACGAAAGTTCAGCCCAGGAGTTCAGCCCAGTGCGGTCAGGTCCAGTAGAAACCGTGCACCGGAAGCGGATCGGTCCAGAACCTCGCTGATCCGGGCAGCCGGTAACAGCTCGACTTCCGGCCGCAGCCGGGCCGGTGCGATATCAGCCAATGCCTGACCGACCGCACCTGGCTCGGGTGTCGTCCGCTGCACGTTCACCGGCAGCACGCGCAGGTCGCGACCGATCAGCTGATGCAGGTCGAGGGTTGTGAACTCGCCACTCTTGTAGCCGAGCAGGGCGATTCGCCCGCCCGGTGTGATGTGCCCAAGCACCCCACTGGTCACCGGACCGCCCAGAGTGTCGACCGCGAGGTCGCACCACGGCAGGTCGCGACCGACCTGACCCAGCTCGTCCACGCGCACGATCTGGTCGACCAGATCACCAACCAGCTCGACGGACTCAACCACACCGGCCAGACCGATCACCCGCGCCGCACCGGCCGACCGAGCGACCGCTGCGCACAGCCGCGCGACCAGTCCGGTGATGCCGGTGACGACGACCGTCTCACCAGCGCGCACCTGACCAACTCGCCGTACGGCGGTGTGTGCGGTCAACGCCGGTGTCAGCAACGCCAGTGCGGTCGCCGGCTCCATCGATGCCGGCACCGGATGGACAGCCGCGTCGGGCACGACGGCGTACCGGCCCCATAGACCAGGCCGCGTCACACCGACCCCTTCGCCCCGCAGCACCACGCCGGCGCCGGTCTCGGCGACTGCCGAGCTCACCACCACACCGAACCCCTCGGAGCCCGGAGTGAACGCCGCTGCCGGCTGCTTGCCACTCAGCACGGTCCGGTCCTGTGCCGTCACCGAGGCCAGCCGCATCTCGACCAGCGTCTCCCCCGGGCCGGCCGTCTGCTCGATCTCCTCGACCGCCAACTCCGGTCCAGGTCCGTGACTGCGCAGCACGGTCCCCTCCTGCGACCTCATCTGTCCCCCATTTGATATGTGATCACGACACAATTCGACGGAAACCGCCACCTCACCGGTCGGAGACCTCCTTGGCCAACGGCACGGTCAGCTCCCCAGCAGTCACCGCACGCTCGCTCACCACCGCATCACTGCCCATCGGGAACGGCCAGTCGCTACCGGCCAGCACGTGGGCGGCACCGAAGGTCCTGGTGAGCAGTTGCAGCATCGCCTCGTCGTGCACGAGGTCGTCGACGTAGAAACTTCGGACCGCCTCGATCACCGGCATCGAGAGCTCCTCGATCCCCGGCCGGGCCGTCTGCACCCCGCGCTGCCATCGTCCAGCCACCGCCGCGGTCACCCCTCCCCCATGACACAAACAGAACCGAATCCCAGGGAACCGGCCCGGCACATCCGCGAAGACGAGTGACGCCGCGGCCAGCCCGGTCTCGTACGGATTCCCCAACAGGTTCGACAAGTAGAACGATTGGAGCCGCTTGTCGTCACTGTGTCCTGGATGAATGAGGGTGAAAGCCTCCAGTTCGTGCAGCACCTGCCACACCGGATCCAGCCCGGCATAGTCCGGCGTACCGAGCGCGAAGCCGCTGAACACGCCCTCGCGCGCCAGTGCCGCAGCCACCGCCGGGGCGGCCGGATCCAGTAGCGGCAGCTGAGCGAGCACCCGCAACTGCGGTGTGGCGAGCTCACGGAGCCCCTGGTTCACCAGCTCGGCCCACTCGACACCCGCGCCGTACCTGAACAGAGCCGGCGGCACCGAGACCACAGCGCCGTCCAGATCCTGGTCAGCGATCCACTGCAGCAGTGCGGCCGGGTCGGCCAGCCGCTTGAGCGGCAGCCGGTGCCCGTCGATCACCAACGCGCCACTGTCGACGGACAGCCCGTACTCACCCCGGTACGCCGCCGTGAGTACGGTCGGCGGAATCAGGTGTGTATGGACGTCCCAGCCCGGCATGTCAGCGCGCATCCTCGTCGTTGTCGTAGAACGACGGCCGCTCCGGGTAGTGCGGACCGTCGTACACCTCCAGCAGCACCGAGGTCTCCTCGGCCAGCGTCGGCCCGTGCACGGCGCCCTTGGGGTTCCAGTAGAAGCTGCCCTTGACGAGCGTGACCCCGGTCGGCACGTACACGTACCGCCCGCTCAGACAGAACATGAACTGGTTCGACGCATGCCGGTGCGGCGACGGGATCCCGCTCCCCTTCTCGAAACGCACCAGCGCGATCGACGCCTCGGTCTCCGGATCCCGCCACAACATCTTGTGCGACAACCCGTCCAAGGACTTCTCGACCCACTCCAGATCATCCGTCTGCAGCAACAACTCACGCAGCGGCTCATCAAACGAAGTCATCAGGCCTCCTCCCGCGGCACAGGCCGGCCAGTAACGCGTGTGTACAACTCAAAGGCCACCCCGGCAGACAGCGGCGCGACTGCGGCGACATGTCCGTCCGGCCGCAGCAGTACGACGCTCTCCGCCGGTACGCCGTACCTGTTCGTGACGACGCTGCCCGGATCGAACAGCGACCTGTCCCGCAGCCCTGAGTCGTGCGGCGCGTCCCAGCGGGACACCGCGTAGTGGCGAAGCGCAGGTGAGTCGTTGAGCGGGATCTCCGGCCGCCGCCGCACATCGGTGAAGTACAGCGCGACGAACGACTCCCGCACCAGCTCGTGAATCGTCACCCGTCCGGCCGGCCCCTGCAGGGCCAGGTCAGGCGCCCGGTCCCCAGCCCGTACGGCGGGCGGTTCGGCGGTCGTGGCCACCATGGACCAGTCCCCCACCCCGTCCACGTCCAACCGCACCCCGAGCAAAGTCCTCGTGTACGCCGTCGCCCAGTCGCTCGTGTCGGCAGTCACGGCACCACGCTGGTGGGACATGTACTTCCGGGCCGCCTCGGCCATCTCGCCGGACCCGTTGACCGCCACCGGCCGCTGCTCCTGCTCGTACCCGTCCAGCAAGGCCGGGTCGGCCCAGCCCCGCAGTACCCAGGCCAACCGCCACGGCAGGTTGGAGGCGTCGAGCGCACCCGTGTTCAGACCGAGCGCCCACATCGGCGTGATCAGATGCGCGGCGTCACCCATCAGGAACACCTTGCGGTCGACGGTCCACTTGTCCGCGACCCGGTGGTGCACGTTGTAGATGACGGTGCCGAGCAGCTCGATCCGATCCACCTCACCGATGAACTGCTTCACCTTCACCAGCAGGTCCACATCACCCGGCGTCTCCGCACCCGGCGCCAGCGGGAACAGGAACCGCCAGTTGTCCGGCTGCCGGATCAGCACCATCCACTCGGTCTTGTCCGCGAAGTATGCGAGGTACGGGTAGTCGCGGGCGTTGTCGACGTCCAGGTCGACGGCCACGTCGATCAGCATGTACCGCTCGGGCAGCGTCTCACCCACCACCGGCACACCGAGTGCGTCCCGCACCTTGCTCCGGCCGCCGTCACACGCGAGCAGCTGCGCAGCCTCCAGCGTCTGCGGGCCGTCCGGCGTGTCCACCTGCAGCACCACCCGGTCGTCCAGCACCTCGAACGACGTCACCCGGTGCTGCAACCGGACCGTGTGCCCAGCGCGCTCCAGGGCGGCCGCCAGGATCGGCTCCATCCGCTGCTGCGGCAGGTTGATCACGAACGGGAACTGGGTGTCGTTCACCAGCTCGGCCAGGCGCACCGACGCCCGCGGCGTGTTGGTGGCCCGGTCGATGTCACCGATCTCGTCGATCCGGACAGCGGCGTTCAGGATCTCCTCGACCGCGCCGTACCGGTTCCAGATCTCCAGGGTCCGGCTGAGCGTCGTACCGGCCTTGGTGTCCGACGACAGGGTGGCGTCCTCCTCGAGGAGCACGAACGGTACGCCGTAGTGCGCGAGACCGAGTGCCGTGGTCAGACCGATCGGTCCGGCACCCACGACGACGACGGGGAGCTGGTCAGCAGTCAAGAGTCACCTCTCGAAAAGGCACGCTCCCGGGTCAGCGTGGACCCGGTCATCGTGGCCGCATCGGACAGCAGGAACAGCAACGGGCCGACCACGTCCTCGGGGTCGCCGATCCCTATCGTCTCCCGCCAGTGCTCCCGGTCCGCCTCCTGGTTCGCACCGCGGAACTGCTCGGTGTCGATCACCCCAGGCGCCACCACGTTCACCCGCACCCGGTCCGCGGCCACCTCCGCCGCAAGCGACTTCGCGAACGCGACCACCCCGGCCTTGCTCGTCGCGTACGCCGCTGCGCCCGGGTAGCCCGTCGACGCCATCCCGGACGTGAACACGACGACCGAACCGGACCGCTGCGCGACCATGTGCGGTACGACGGCCTGACACACCCACACCACGCCGTCCAGGTTCACCTGGAGTGTGTGGGTCCACTCGGCCGGATCCAGCTCCAGTACGGCGGATCGCGGCTGCACCGCCGCACCGGCGACCAGTCCGTCGATCCGCCCGTACTGCGAGACCACTCCAGCGACCGCACGGTCCACAGCCGCCCGGTCCGCCACATCTACCTCGACGAACGAGACAGCGGGGTCAGATGGCTTCACCACGTCGAACACGACCGCAGTCCCGCCGCACGACGTGATCGCGGTCGCCAGCGCCGCACCGATGCCCTGAGCGCCACCGGTGATCACGACGACCACTCCGGTCGCGTCAAAGCTCACCTTCACGACGACGTCTCCTTCTGCTGCTTAGACGTCATCGTGTCCGTGATCCGCTGGAACGCGCCAGCCAGATGGTTGCGCAATGCCGTCTCAGCACCGTCAACGTCCCGCGCCGCACAGGCGTCGAGGATCGCCTGATGCTCAGACCGGTTCTGCTCGATCATCGCCGCGGTGAGCCGGCTGCCGAACCGGTAGCGCTCACTGTTCTGCCACACCGGCTCGATGGCCCGTGGCAACCACTGCGACCCGCTGGCCCGGTACAGAGCGAAGTGGAAATCCGCATGCGCATCCCGAGCACCAGCCAGATCCTGTGCCTGTGACAGCCGCAGGTGATCGGCCAGTGCGGCCGCAGCCTTCTCGGCGTCCGCTGCGGTGAACCGCTCGGCGGCAGCCCGCACTGCGAGCGACTCCAGCGCCAGCCGGGTCTCGTGGGTGTCCCGCAGGTCCTCCAGCGACAGGTCACGCACCCAGGCACCGCGGTGCGGGATGATCTCGACCAGTCCGAGCGCCTCCAGCCGCCGCAGTCCTTCCCGCACCGGCATCTGGCTCATCTCGAGCCGGTTCGCCAGCTCCACGAGCCGCAGCGGCGTACCGCTGGGCAGCTCGCCGGACAGGATCAGCTGGTGCAGCTCCGCGGCCGCATGCTCAGCCAGCGTCCGGCGCCCACCACGACCGCCACCGGTCATCAACTCCAATGGGCCGCTCATACCCGCACCATCCGATTCCGCAGCTCCCCGAGCTTGTCCGAGCGTGTGACCACCACATCGCCGTCCTGCAGGAACACCTGCGGCTCACGAGCGTTTCCGATTCCCGCCGGGGTCCCGGTCAGCAGCAGGTCGCCCGGCCGCAGTGTCATCCCGAACGACAGCTCACTGATCAGCGTGGCCACGTCGAAGGCCATCTGCCGCGTCGACGCGTCCTGCCGCACCTCACCGTTCACCAGGCACTGCAGTTGCACGTCCTGCGGGTCGCCCAACTCGTCAGCTGTCACGATCCACGGCCCGAGCGGCATGGTGTTGTCGATGCTCTTTCCCTTCAGCCACTGACCACCGTGGGCACGCTGCAGGTCCCGTTGCGACACGTCGTTGGCCAGCGTGTAACCCCAGACGTAGGACAGCGCGTCGGCCACCGGGATGTTGCGGCCGGTCTTGCCGATCACCAGCGCCACCTCGGCCTCGTAATCCCATTTCGACGAGATCGAAGGGTCCCACGCGATGTCGTCGTACGGGCCGATCACCACATCGGGCCCCTTGGTGAAGAAGGTCGGGTGCAGCGGCCGGTCGACGTCCTGCCCCTCGCGCTTACCCTTGCTCTCCTCGAAGTGGTCCCAGTAGTTCCACCCGGTACACAGGATGTCCCGCCGGAACCTCCGCAGCGGAGGCCGCAGATCCCCTTGCACATAAGAGATCTTCTCCCCCGACAACTCGGCACCCTCAGCGATCACGGACGTCAGATCCGTTGCCGTCAGCAACAGAACCGAGTCCCCCTCGAGGACGCCGGGCTTCTCCACCCCGGCGTCCGAGACCATCACGTACTTCATCTCAGGTCCACTCGACGCCACGCATGGAATCACCCCCGGTCGGTGCGACCACCGCGATCGCATTGATCTCGATCAGATAGTCCGGATGCGCAAGTTTGCTGACCTCGACCATGGTCGAGGCGGGCAGCGGTTCGACGAAGTACTGCGCGCGGATCTCGTGGATCTTCGCGAAGTCCTCCATGTTGCGCACGTACACATCCACCCGGCAGACGTCCGCCAAGGTGCCACCGGCGGCCCGGACCGCGGCGGAGATGTTCTCGCACACCTGCCGGGTCTGCTCCTGGATGTCACCGACGCCGGCGATGCTGCCGTCCGGACGGCGCGCGGTCATCCCGGAGACGAACACGAACCGCCCGGTCGCCGCGACCGTGGTCGCCTGCGAGAACACGCCGTTCGGGCTGTGCAGTTCGCTCGTCGTGACTTGGGTCTTCGCCATCAGTTCAGCACTCCTCCAGCCGGGATGACGGCGCCGACCGCGCGAGCGGCCGCCAGTAGCCCGTCCAGTCCCGACCTCTCGATCAGTACGCCGTGACGCCGTTGGTGAGCCGCGCGTTCCGCCTCGATCTCACCCGGCAGGTACAGCCGGTCCACCCCCGGCGCGGTCGCGCTGCCGCGGACCCGAGCAGCCAGTCCGGACGCGCGGTGGCGGAAGCTGTCGGCACCACCGAGCAGCTCCGGATCGATCGCCAGGAACAGGTGGGCACAGTCGTTCGGCCGGTCCGGCTCGCGGTACAGCGGGCGCACCTGGTCGCCCCAGCCACCACCACTGAGCACCCCGGTCAGTACGTCGATCATCAGCGCCAGCCCGAACCCCTTGTGCCCGGCGGCCGGCAGCAGCATGCCGAGCACGGCCTCCTCCGGATCCGTGGTCGGGATCCCGGACGGGTCGGTGGCCCAGGTGTCCGGGATCGGCTGACCGGCCGAGGCCGCCAGGCGGATCTTGCCCAGGGCAACGGCCGACAGTGCCATGTCGAGCACGATCTCCGCACCGGACGCGGTCGGTACGGCGATCGCCAGCGGATTGTTGCCGACCAGCCGCTCGGCACCGCCCGGTGCGGGCATCAACGGCGTCGTGTTCGACATCGCGATCCCGAGACAGCCGGCCTGTGCGGCCTGCATGGCCCAGCGACTGGCCGCGCCGAAGTGGTGCGCGTTGCGGACCGACACCAGGCCGATGCCGTACCGCCCGGCACGCTCGATCGCCTGCCCCATCGCCTGCGGGCTGGACAGCTGGCCCATCCCGCCGCGGGCATCCGCGACCAGCGCGGCACCGGCGTCGGACACGATGTCCAGCTCGCGCTCCCTGGTCACCCCACCGGCGTTCAGGCGATCGACGTACATCGGGACGAGCATGATGCCGTGCGAACTCACCCCGCGCAGGTCCGCCTCGACGAGTGCGACCGCGATCGACACGGCGTCGCCCGGCTCGAAGCCGACCGCGCTGAAGACGGCCGACACGGTCGCCTCCAGCCAGGCCGGCCGGACCAGGACGCGGCGGTCCGCGTCAGAAGCCTGAGTTGTCACCGCTTCTCCTGCGCCCACGGCAGCAGCAGATGCTCCAGCAGGACCAGCCCGTAGAACAAGATGATGCTCATGATGCTGAGCAGCGTGATCGCGGCGAAGGCCAGCGCGGTATCGGCACTCGCACCGGACTGCTGGATCAGATAACCCAGGCCCTGGGTGGCGCCGACGAACTCACCGATCACCGAACCGATCACGGCCAGCGAGATCGCGACCTTGAGCCCGGTGAAGATCTGCGGCATCGCGTGCCATAGCCGGAGCTTGAAGAACTCCTGGGTCCGGCTCGCGTTCAGCGACCGGAGCAGCTCGACCAGCTCGACCGGGGTCGACTTCATCCCCTGCGCGGTCGAGATGACGATCGGGAAGAAACACATCAGCAGCACCATCAGGACCTTCGGTCCCTGGCCGAAGCCCATCCACACCACCAGCAGCGGCGCGATCGCGACCTTCGGGATCGCGTTCACCATCAGCAGCAGCGGATAGACCAGCCGCTCGAGAATCGCCGACCGGACGATCAGCAACGCGATCGGGACCCCGACCACGATCGAGAGCAGGAATCCCTGGATCGTCTCCAGCAACGAGACCCCGGCGTTCTGCAGCAGCATCACCGGGTCCTGGCTGAACCTGACCAGTACGTCGCCAGGGCTGGGCACCAGGAACTCCGGCACCGCGAAGACGATCGTGGCCAGCCACCACAGGGCGATCACCGCGATCAGGCCGACGATCGGCAACCCGATGGCGGCGGCCCGGGACTCGGTCCACCAGGAGCGCTTCGTCATCGCGGCCACACCTCGTCGACCAGCCGCTCGGCGACCGGCGGCGTCTTGTCCGAAAGCAGCGCGTGCAGCCGGGCGCTGATCCGGGCGACATCGGCCAGATGGCTGTTCTGCCCGAGGCTGCGCGGCCGCGGGATGTCGATCTCGACGACGTCGCGCAGGCGGCCCGGCCGGGGAGAGAGGACAACGGCCCGGTCGGCCAGTACGACGGCTTCGTCGATCGAGTGCGTGACGAACACGATCGTGGTGGACAGCTCCATCTTGATCCGCTGCAGTTCCTCGGACAGCTCGGTCCGGGTGAGCGCGTCGAGCGCGGAGAACGGCTCGTCCATCAGCATCACCTTCGGGTCGCGGATCAGCGACCGGCACAGCGACACCCGCTGCTGCATGCCACCGGACAGCTCGTGCGGCAACCGCCGTTCGAAACCTTCCAGCCCGACCAGCTCGAGCAGCTCCTGCGCCCGCTTCTTGTACGCCGTCCGGTCCCGGATCGTCCGGTCCAGTTCCACCGGCAGCAACACGTTGGACAGCACCGACCGCCAGGCCAGCAGAGCCGGCCGCTGGAACATGAACGAGACGTCCGGCCGCGGCCCGGTCACGGGCTCGCCCGCGACCTTGACCGTTCCTGAGGTCGGCGACAGCAGTCCCGCGATCAGCCGGAGCAGGGTGGACTTGCCACACCCGGACCGGCCGATCAGCGTGACGAACTCACCGGCGCGGACGTGCAGGTCGATCTTCTCGAGGGCCGTGATCGAGCCCTCGCGTCCGTCGAAGACCTGACCCACACCGTCCAGCCGGATCATGCGGCCTAGCCCTTGGGTGCCAGGTCGACTGTGACCAGGTCGCCCGGCGCGAGCCCACCCTTGGTGAGCTGGTTGGCATCGACGAGGGTGTCGAGGACCTTCTGCACCCGCGCGGTGTCGACCGCGCCGAGCGGGTCGGCGCTGTTGACCGGCAGCGTGTACGGCTTCATCAGCTCGAGCTCCTGAGTGGCCACCCCGACATCGGTCGTCGGCACATGCTTCTTCAGGATCTCCGCCGCCGCGGCCGGGTCCTTCATCGTGTCGTCGAGGCCCTTGAGCAGCGCGGCGGTGAACTTCTTGACCTGGTCCGGGTTGTCCTTGGCCAGGTCGGACCGGGTCAGGATCGCGTTCCCGTAGAGCTGCGGCAGCGCCTTGCCGAACGGCAGCATGACCGCCTTGCGGCCCTCCTTGTCGGCCTTCTCGACCAGCGGCTTGCCCACCATGAACTGACCGATGGCGTCGACCTTGCCGGTCGAGAGCAGTGTCGGCAGCGCCGGCGGCGGGGACGGGATGAAGTTGACCCTCTTGTCGTCGATCCCGACCGCCTTGGCCCAGACCGGGAACATCACCTGGTTGGTCGACCCCGGCTGATCGCCGATGGCCTTCCCCTCCAGGTCCTTCGGCTCCTTGATGCCCTTGCCCTCGAGCGTCACGATCCCGGCCATCGACGTCTGGTGGATCATCCCGACCGTGGTCACCGGCAGCTTCTGCTTACCCAAGGTGATCGCGATCGCGGTGAAGTCACCGATGCCGTAGTCGGCCTGGCCACCGGCGACCTGCTTCATCACGTCGACGGTGCCGGAGCCGGGGCTGATCTTGACGTCGAAACCGGCGTCCTTGAAGTAGCCCTTCTCCAGGGCGACGTACGCATAGGCTTCGCGGCCGAACTGGCCGAACGAGGTCAGGTAGCTGACCTTCTGCAAGCCGCTGTCGCTGCCCTTGTCGTCCCCGCTGTTGCACGCGCTGACCAGGGCGAGCCCCAGGACCGCCGTCAGCGCGACGACGGAACGCCTCAACCTCATATCGACCTCTCTCATCCGATATTTGATCAAACATCAAATATGGAAAGGTGGTCAATCGGCTCCAGGGGACTTCACCGCGACTTTACCTGCCGGTCCCGGCCGGTGAAATCGCTGAGCTTCCCGCAGTTCCCGCGTGCCACCTGTCCTGGAGCCGTTCCCCTTGACCTGGCCCTTCCCGGCCCTGCCACCCGCCCCGACCACAGACCGTACCCGCCCGGACAGCAGATCGCGACGCCCCCGGAGTGCCGATCGGGGACTTCGGCATCAAATTTGCGTAAACCCTCAACCTCTTGTGATTCCGAGCACTCCCTTCAGCTCTTGACCGCCGTTCACTCCGGCGAGGGAGGTCGGGACGACCGGGGTTTGACACGATGGAGGCGTGGTGAACGCACTCAGGTCCCTCGGCCGGGCGTCGACGTACCTGCGCTGGATCTATCTCCTGATCGGCGCCGCACTGGTCCTGGCCGTTCTCCTGGTCGGCAGTGCGGTCGGCGCGCTCACGCATGAGCTGCGGCTGCCGGGTCCCGCGAGTGCCGTGATCCTGGTGCTGCTCGGCGTCGCACCGCCGCTCGCGATCGGTTTCCTGCCCGCGGTGCGCGAGGTGGAGGGCATCGCGGTCTCCTCGCTGCTCGGCGTGAAGTTCGACGAGCGCCCCCTCGGCCCGGCCAAGACCTGGGCCCAGCGCCGCCGGACTGCCGCCTGGCTGACTCTGCATCTGGTCGCAGGCGGTCTCGTCGGCATCCTCAGTACCGCGGTCTTCGGGGCCGGGCCGGTGTTGCTCGCGGCACCGTTCCGCGCGACCGGTTCGCGCGACCTCACGCCCGGCATCTCGTACGACGTCACCGGCAGCTGGACCGATCTGTGGATGCCGCTCGCGGTGCTGGTCGCACTGGCCGCGCTGTTCTTGATCTCGTCGGCCGTCGGCGCGCTACTCGCCCACCTCGCACCACGCATCCTCGGTCCGACAGCGGCCGAGCGCATCGAACTCCTCGAGCGCCGTACGGCGACACTTGCCGAGCGCAACCGTCTGGCCCGCGAACTGCACGACAGTGTCGGCCACGCACTCAGCCTGGTGACCATCCAGGCAGCCGCAGCCCGCCGGGTGCTGGCCAGTGATCCGGAGTTCGCCGAGACCGCCCTGGGCGCCATCGAGACCTCGGCCCGGTCGGCGCTGGCCGATCTCGACCACGTGCTCGGGCTGTTGCGCGACGACCGGCGACCAGGTTCCGCGACCGCACCGCAGGCGACCCTTGACGACCTCGACCGGTTGGTGGAGGCCACGCGAGCCGGTGGAATCACCGTCACGATCGAGCGCATCGGCGCACTCGACCGGCTGCCCTCCGCGGTGTCGCGAGAGGCCTACCGGATCCTCCAGGAGGGCCTCACCAACGCGATCCGGCATGCCGGCCACCCGGACGATCAGTTGACCGTGGCCATGGAGATCCGGCTCGACGCCGCCGGGCTGCGGCTGACTGTGACCAACCCGGTCAGCGGAGATTCCGCCAACTCCGGTGGCGGGCGGGGACTGGACGGCATCCGTGAAAGAGTCGCCGTACTGCGGGGCGCAGTCGCGGCCGGCCGGGACGACGAGGACTGGCGGCTGACCGTGTCGCTGCCGGTCGCCGTGACAACGAAGGGATGACAGGCATGACGCTGTCCGTGGTCGTGGTCGACGACGAGCCGCTGATCCGCAGCGGGCTGCGCGCGATCATCAACGCCGAGCCGGACCTGAGTGTCGTCGGCGAGGCCGGCGACGGTGCCGAGGTGCTGCCGGTCGTCCGCCGGACCAACCCCGACGTCGTCCTGATGGACGTCCGGATGCCCGCGGTCGACGGCATCCAGGCGACCCGGTTGCTGCTCGACAGCCTCGACCCGGCACCGCGCGTACTGGTGGTGACCACCTTCGAGAACGACGACTATGTGTACGACGCGCTTCGCGCCGGCGCCTCCGGATTCCTTCTGAAGCGGACCCCGCCGGACGACATCATCGCGGCGATCCGCACGGTCGCGAGCAGCGAGTCGCTGCTGTTCCCGGAAGCGATCCGGGCGCTAGCGCTGGCCCACGTCGGGTCACAGGCTCAGCGACCGACCGGGCTCGACCAGTACCAGCTGACCGACCGCGAACAAGAGGTCCTCCGGCTGATGGCTCGCGGGCTGTCGAACGCGGAGATCGCGGCCGAGTTGATCCTCGGGCTGCAGACGGTCAAGACCCACGTCGCGAACGTGCTGGCCAAGCTCAACGCCCGCGACCGCACGCAGGCCGTCATCAAGGCCTACGAGTCAGGCTTCGTGCCCCTGCACTAGGTGGTTGCCGGGTCGACGTTCTCGTCGGCCAGCAAACAGGCGTTGTGCAGCGGATCGATCGCATCCGCCTTCAGCGCGACCCGCTGCAGCAGCCGGCGGAAGCTCCGCCGCTCGTCGTCGTCCAGACTGCCGAGCACCTCGTCCTCGGTGGCCGTCAGCCGCCGCTCGAGGTCGCAGAGCGTCTCCGAACCCTGCTGGGTCGGCACGATCAGGCGGGCCCGACGGTCGGCTGGGTCCGGCTGACGCTGCACCAGGCCGGCCTTCTCCAGGTCGTCGAGCAGATACGTCATCACGGTCCGGTCGACGCCGAGCTGGGCGGCCAGGTCGAGCTGCCGCTTCGGGCCGTCGGAGTTCACCGTGGCCAGCACCTGATACCCGCGTGGCCCACCCGGTACGTCGTCGAGCGCCGCCCCGGAGGCCTTCGCGTACCGGCGGAAGACGACACCCAAGGCCCAGCCGAGGTCGGTCTCCACGGGCGCGCCACTGGCCGCGCGCGGCGAGACACCACGGGCCGTGGTGGCCTCCACATCCGCCGAAGTACTGGTCACGGGCCCAGTCTACGTGGTCTACGCCACCCGGAATATGATCTGACTTGAATATGTTCTGTTCTACAGATTATCTTCGTAGCAGCTCGAATGAGCTGAGCCTCACCAAGCCTCCAGGGAGAGAAACGACTATGACGACCTTGCTACGCGTCGACGCCAGCGTGCGCCTGAACGGATCGGTCAGCCGGGCGCTCGCCGACAGCGCCGAGGCGGCCTGGCGGGCCGAGCACCCGGACGGCGTCGTCGTCCGCCGGGACCTCGGCCGCAACCCGCTACCGGCCACGGCCTGGCCCGCGCTGGCCAAGGCCCAGCTCGGCGAGGAGCCGGCCACCGACGCCGAGCAGGACCTGCTCACCGAGGCCCGCGACCTGGCCGACGAGGTGACCGCCGAGCTGAAGAACGCCGATGCGCTGCTGCTCGCGGTCCCGCTCTACAACTACGGGATCTCTCAGCACGTGAAGACCTGGATCGACCTGCTCCTCCTGGATCCCGCGTTCCTGCGCGGCCCGAACCCGATCGAGGGCCGCCCTGCCATCCTCACCCTCGCCCGCGGCGGCGGCTACCAGCCCGGTACGCCGAAGCACGGCTGGGACCACGCCACGGCGTACCTGGAGCGCATCGTCGGTGACGTCTTCGGGCTGAAGATCCGGATCGCCGCGGCCGAGCTCACCCTCGCGCCGGTCACCCCGGGCATGGAGGAGCTGATCGACCTGTCCAAGGAGTCGGAGTCCGAGGCGCACGCCAAGGCCGAGGAGCACGGCGTCGTGGTCGCGAAGGAACTGGTCGCCAAGGCCGCCTGACCGCCAGCACTCTGACGCGATGCCGTGCTAGCCGGCGTCGGGTCAGTGCAGTTGCCAGGTGGTCAGGGTGACCGAGAGGGTGACGATGGCCGGCTCGGGGAGGACTGCGATCTTGTCCGAGAGCTCGTGCGGCGGGATGTGCCGCGCGCTCGGCGTCATCAGCACCAACTGCTCCACCGCGACTCGATCCAGCCGCATCGGCTCCGCGATCACCTCGCGGCCGGTCTCGACGAAGGTCCCACCGAGGGCGTCCTGCAGGCGCCGCTCCTTGTCCTCGTCGACCGACACCATCCCCAGTACGCCGATCAGCTCCTCCAGGTGCTCCGGATTCGGAGTCACTACCAGCAGCACGCCGTCCGGTCGCAGGATCCGAGCCATCTCGGTCGCGTTCCGCGGGGCGAACACATTCAGCAGCACCTTGGCCGCACCGTCCACCACGGGCAGTTCGCGCCAGGCATCACACACCACCGAGCCGATCCGCGGATCCACCTTGGCGGCCCGGCGAGCGGCGTACCGGGAAACGTCCAGAGCGAGCCCCGGTCGCGATCTGCCGGTGACGCCGGACAGGTAGTAGCCCGTCCCGGCACCGACCTCGACGACCAGCTCGTCGCTGTCCGGCTGCAGGTATTCGGCCGCACGCAGGATCAGCGCGTCCCGGATCGGGGCGTAGTGACCACCACCCAGGAACACCGTCCGGGCGCCGACCATCCCGGCCGAGTCGCCCTCGATCCCATTCGATGCCGAGGGCAACAGATTCAGGTATCCCTGCTTGGCCAGGTCGTACGCATGCCCCTGCGCACACCGCGCCGTCCGGCCGGTCAGTGCCAGCGCATCGGCACAGACCGGACAACGCAGTACGGCGACCAGGTCGGGATCCACCCGCCCATTGTCGGTCAGACGATGTCGCGACTGGTGATCCGGGCCCACGCCGCGCAGTAGAAGACGGCCAGGTAACCGGCCTGCAGGAGCAGGTTGCGGACGATCGCATCCCAGTACGGCGGGTCGCGGAGCAGGTCGGCGAACGACGTCCAGCCGTACATCAGCAGCCACGGATGGATCACGTCGATCTGCGGGATCGCCGACAGGATGCCGAGCACGATGAACGTGCCGAAGGTGGCCGCCATCGCGGCCAGCGGGGTCGAGGTCAGCGACGACACGAACAGCCCGATCCCGGCCAGGCCCATCAGCGAGAGCGCGATCACCACCGCGATCGCCAGCGCCCGGAGCAGCCCCTCACCCAGCGAGATGGTCGAACCGGACAGCAGCAGCACATCGCCGACCGGGAAGAGCACGAAGCCGACGATCAGCCCGGCGACCCAGATCGTGAACGTCGCGGCCAGGCAGAAGATCGCCAGCGCGACCATCTTCGCGGCCAGCAACCGGGACCGCCCGGCCGGTGCGGTGAGCAGGTTCCGCAGGGTGCCGAGGCTGGATTCACCGGCCAGCGACTCCCCCGAGATCACGGTCACCGCGGTCGGCAGGAAGAACGGCAGCGAGAGCCCGAGGCTGGCCACGATCAGGAACAACCCGTTCCCCGCGACCTGGCCGAGGAATCCCTCGGCGCCGCCTTCGGTCCCGGAGAGCTTGATCGCGACCCCGATCATCACCGGGACCGCGGCGAGCACGGCCAGCAGCACCCAGGTGCGGGCACGGCCGAAGACAAGCTGCAGCTCGGACTTGAACAACGCCAGTGTGTGCCGGCCTGCGCTGGGCCTTGCGACGGCTGGGATGTCTGCAACTGCGCTACTCGGCGACATCGAAACCCTCCCCGGTGAGCGCGACGAAGGCGTCTTCGAGGCTGGGACGCTCCAGGCCGAAACCGTGGATGCGGACATCCGCGGCGACCAGTCCCGCGGCGAACTTGTCGATCGGCAACTCCCCCGCGTCACCTTCGACGGTCTCTTCGGCGGTCCGCAGGTCGGTCACCCCGAGACTCTTCAGGGTCTCGGCGGCCTTGGTGATATCCGGTGTCCGGACGACCAGCCGCGGGCGCAGCTCGGAACGCAGCTCAGCCATGCTGGACTGGCGGATCAAGCGACCGCGACTCATCACCGCGGCATGTGTGCAGACCTGCTCGACCTCTGCCAGCAGGTGGGTCGAGGTGAAGATCGTGGTGCCGTCGTTCGCCAGCTCGCGGATCAGGTTGCGCACCTCACGGGTGCCCTGCGGGTCGAGGCCGTTGGTCGGCTCGTCGAGCACGAGCAGCTCCCGGCGCTGCATCAGCGCGACCGCGATCGCCAGCCGCTGCTTCATCCCGAGTGAGTACGCCCGGACCTTCTTGCCGGCCGCGTTCGAGAGGCCGACCCGTTCAAGCGCCTCACCCGCCCGGACCTTGCGGGTGCGCGGGTCCGCCGTACGGTCGGCGGCGTCGAAGCGGAGCAGGTTCGCCTGGCCGCTCCAGAACGGATAGAACGCCGGGCCCTCCACCAGCGCGCCGACCCGCGGCAACACCCGCAGCTGCGCCTTCGGCATCGGCTGCCCGAGCAGCTCGACCTCGCCCGAGGTCGGTGCGATCAGGCCCAGCACCATCCGGATCGTGGTGGTCTTGCCGGAACCGTTCGGCCCGAGGAAGCCGAAGACGCTCCCCGCCGGGACCTCGAGGTCCACCGAGTCCACCGCCACCTGCCCACCCCGAAACCGTTTGGTCAGCCCTCGCGTGACGAGTGGCGAGCCGCCGGTCGGAGTGGCAGGTGGGGGTTTGAGGTCCGACGGGGAAGCCCCGTCGGACAGCTCCTGTGTCTCTGTCACGGTCAGCGAGGGGCCTTGGCTGCGGCGTCCTGCAGGGTCTGCGGCGTGACCAGGCCGGCGAAGACTCTGCCGTCATCGGTGATCAACGCGTTGACCATCTTGCTGGTCACGATCTTGCCCTTGCCCCACGAACCTTCGACCGTCTGCGCACCTGCGAGGAACTGGTCGACCGGACCGCCGTTGCCGGTCAGCTTGGCGCCGCGGACCATCACTACGGAGCTCCAGCCTTCACCGAGCACGGTCGGCTCATTCGCCGTACCGGGCTTCTTCTCCGGCTTGGCTTCCGGCTTGCCCGGGATGCCCTTCGGGACGTCCGGGCGGGTCGTCGGCACCTTCGGCTGCGTCACCTCGACACCCTTCGGCGGGGTGAACGCGAACGTGCTCGCAGACGGTACGGCGAAGGAGACCTGGGTGAAGCCGATCTCGACCGCCGCGTCCTTGCCGGTCCTCGGCAGCACGCTCACCTGCAGCGGGACCCAGGTCCTGGAGTCCACGGCCAGGGTCACCGAACCGACCGTCGTCTTGTCGGTCTTCGGAGTCAGCCGCAGCTTGTAGGCGTCCCGACCGGCGACCTTCTCGGTGCCGCTGACGTCGACCTTCGTGGTCGGGTCGATCGCGTCCAGGAACTGCTTGGCCACGTCCTGCGGGTTGTACGACTGCGGCGCCTTCTCCGGCTTACCGCTCGACTTGTGCGCGGGGATCTGCAGCTTGACGGCCTCACGCTTGCCCGAGTCGTAGGCCCAGGCGGACTTGCCGTCCGTCGTCCAGACCCGCTCGGCCATGTTGTCGAGCACCGAGACCCGCGCCTTGTCCGGCGCGGCGAACGCGACGCGAGCTGTGTGCTCACCGCTCAGCATCTCGGTCACCGTGCCGCTCGCGGAGTCGCTACCACCGGTCACACCAGGTAGCGCCGGCAGCCCGAGGTCCGCGGACGAGTGCACCGTGCCACTCAGCCCGTCGACCTTCGCGGTCTGCACCTTGGCCAGCAACTCCTGTGCGGAGATGTCCGGCAACTTTGGCGAGGCGTCGGCGACCACCGGCCCGAGCGTCCCCACTCCGGCCACCAAAGCCACCGCTGAAACCGGAACCAACCACCGTCGACTGCGCTGCGCTGCACCCATGTCCTCAAGACTCGCACCGGCAGCAAGCCCAGCCAAGGGTCTTCGGGGTCAGTTCCCCCGAAAGAGTGAGCCCGCCGTACGACCTGGGTCGTACGACGGGCCCGATTGCAGTGGATCAGCGGCTCTGCAGCGCGTCCAGGGCGACCGTCATCGCGGCGGCGACCCGGAAGTCGACCCGCTGGTCCTGCACCGAGACGCGGTACCGGTCCCGGATCGACATCTTCCGCTCGACCGACAGGATCGGCTGCTGGCTCGCGTTGTCGGTGAAGTCGAAGTGGAAGATGAACGGCAGCGGGATGTCACCGACGATCGGGACGACGTCCCAGACCCGGCGCAGGATCGCGATCCCGGCGCTCCGCTCGGTCCCGGACGCCTCGAACCCGGCCCCGGTCAGCTGCCAGCTCGACCGCAGCAGGCTCTTGCCGAACTCCTTCTTGAACCAGCCGATCTGCTGGCCGCTCGCGTCGAACACGTCGTACCCCGAACCGAGGTCGATCCGCTTCCGCGCCTTGAACGAGAACACCACCTGCGACTTGGTGTCGTCGGTGTAGAACGTGACTTCTTCCTTGAACGCCATCCGCTTCTGCTGGGCGAACGCCAGCAGCTGCCCGTCGGACCCGTCCGGGTTGGTCGTGATCAGCTCGTACTTGTTGGCCATCAGCGTGATCCGCTGCTTCATCGAGAAGGCGGGCACGTACATGGATCCCCCACTGGGTGGCACAGTCATGCGGAGGAGTCTGGCAGCTCCCCCGGTTCATCCCGCAATCGAACCCCACAAGCCCCCGCCCCGACCCGCAACCCCCGCCCCACCGCAACCGCCACCGCGTCACCGTCAACCACCTGTACGACGATCTCCCCGGCTCCCTGCATCGCCAGGTCCCGCACGATCTCCACCCCGGTCTCGACCCCTTCCACCGGATCCCGCACCGGCCGCCACAAAACCCCGAAGTCAGCCGCCGGCTTCGCCCCCAGCTGCACGACGATCGTGTCCGCCCGCCCGAGGTAGTCGCCCGGCTCTCCACCAACCACCACCCGAACCACCTGCACCCGCGGAGCAGCACCACCCGCTGCAGGCTCTCCTGCGCCCATCCCCCGCGTCGGATGCCCCGGGGAGGACTCTCCCGGCGCCACTCCACCCTCCACCGATCCACCCGACGCGACACCACGCTGCGAAACGCTTCCTCGCTCGCCAACAGCTTCCCCGGCTCGCGCAGCGGCGCGCTCAGCGTCCTCGGCGATCGAGGCCGGGGCGGCGCCTGGGAGGCCTCGCTTCCCCCATGACTCCTGGTGCACAGCCCACGCCAGCGGGCGGCGGGATGCCCAGCCCGATCTCACGAGTTCGGGTGCTGGAGCGAACTCGTCGACGTACCCGATGCAGAGGTAGCCGACCAGCTCGATGTGTGCGGGCAGGTCGAGTACTGCGGCGACCTCGCCCGGTTCGAAGAAGGAGACCCAGCCGACGCCGAGTCCCTCGGCCCGTGCGGCCAGCCACAGGTTCTGGATGGCGATTGCCACCGAGAACCACGTGGTGCGCGGATCCGCATGCCGGCCGAGGACGTGCCGTCCACCCCGTCCGGCGTCACACGTGACTGCGATGTTCAGGGGAGTGTCGAGAATCGCCTCGATCTTCAACCCGTCGAACTGCTTGCGCCGCTCCGCCGGCAACGACGCCGCGAACGCATCCCGCTGCGCAGCCGCCAGATCGTGGATCTTCCGCCGCGTCGCGATCTCGCGGATCAGCAGGAAGTCCCACGGCTGACTGAGTCCGACACTCGGCGCCCGGTGCGCAGACTCCAGCACCCGGGTCAGCACGTCATCCGGAATCGGCAGGTCCACGAACCCACGCCGGACATCCCGCCGCTCAGCAAGCACCCGATGCACCACATGCCGCTCCCCCGGCGCATACCCGGGAGCTGAGGAGAGCCGCCCGACCGCAGCAGTGGCTTGCGCCGACGTCCGCTTGGTGACCACCAACTCGGCACCAGTGCTCAGAACTGCGGCTTCCGCGACACTCGGCGTACCGGCGAGGCGTTCGACCTGCTCGCTCGGGCTCGGCACGTTCTGCCGACGCAGTTCAGCCGGGGCGACCGTTTGCAGCTCGGCACCGAGGTGGGCGGCCAGCCTCTGGACACCCGGCTCGGTCTCGCGGCCCTCGGCCGTGATCAGGATGCGTACCTTGCCGCCGGCCTCGGCCACGGCTTCGTCAACCAGCATTCGGAGTTCGCGGTACGACGTACCGGCGCGCAGCCCGACGCCGACGACCAGGTTCATTTCTCCAACCCAGCGTGCACCCGAGCCGCCGCCACCAACCGCGCGGGCACATCCGGGCTGGCCGTCCAATGCAGATGCAGGTACGACGCGTGCACGCGCGGCCGGGCGATTCCCTCGACCCCGCTCGGCAGGTACCAGGCCGGATCGACCTCACCGTCGAGCTCAACCGCAGTCCGGTGGAATTCGTGCCCACGAACCCGCCGCCCCTCGTCGAAGAACGCGGTCGTCGTCGCCGCGATCGCAGTCCGGTAGCCGAGCGTCAGGCTGCCGGTCATGCGGGCGGTCGCCGGGAGTACGCCGGTCATCGGGTGACCGTCGAGTTCGCGGCAGAGATACAGCAGGCCGGCACACTCCGCGATCACCGGCAGTCCGGCCGCGATCTCGGTCGCCACCTGCTGACGCAACTTCTCGTTGGCCGACAGCGCCTCCGCATGCAGCTCGGGGAACCCACCACCGAGATACAGCGCAGCGGTGGCCTCTGGCAACGGATCGTGCAGCGGATCGAACCGGACCACCTCGGCCCCGGCCGCGGTCAGCAGCTCCGTCGTTTCGGTGTAGTGGAACGAGAACACCGGCCCACCAGCCACCGCGACAACCGGCCGGCCTTCCTCCGCCGGCGTCACCTCCGCCGCCGGATCCCAGGTCGACGTCTCCAACGCGGAGGCCGCCCGGGCCGCCGCGACGAACGCCTCCAGGTCGACCCCGGCGCGGACCAGCTCAGCCGCGGCCTCGACCGCCTTCTCCGCCTGCTCGCGCTGCTCATCGGCCGGTACCAAACCCAGGTGCCGACTGGGCACCGTCAGTCGGGTGTCCCGCCGCAACACGCCCAGCACCGGTACGCCGGTCGGTGCGACTCCGGCCCGGACTTCGGCCTCATGCCGGTCGGAACCGACCTTGTTCAGGATCACGCCGACGATGCGGACTTCGGTGTCGAAGGCAACGAAACCCTGGACGACCGCACCGACACTGCGCCCCGCGGCCGAGGCGTCGACCACGAGCACGACCGGTGCCTGCAGCAACTTCGCCACGTGCGCGGTCGACGAGAACCCTTCGGTTCCGAGCGCGCCGTCGTACAGGCCCATCACGCCTTCGATCACTGCGATGTCGGCACCCTGTGCACCGTGCGCGAACAGCGGCGCCACTCGCTCTTCACCGGAGAGCATCGGATCGAGATTGCGGCCCGGCCGGCCAGTGGCCACCGCGTGGAATCCGGGGTCGATGTAGTCGGGCCCGACCTTGAACCCACCGACGACATGTCCGGCCCGCCGCAGAGCGGCCATCAGCCCGACCGCGACGGTGGTCTTGCCCGCTCCGGAGGAAGGCGCCGCCACGACAACCCGCGGGATCACCACGCTCCGCTCCCTGCGGCTACCACTCGATGCCCTTCTGGCCCTTTTGCCCGGCGTCCATCGGGTGTTTGACCTTGGTCATCTCGGTGACCAGGTCCGCCGCGTCGATCAGGCGCTGGTCGGCGTTGCGGCCGGTGATGACGACGTACTGATGGCCGGGGCGGTTGACCAGGGTCTCGACGACCTCGTCGACATCGACCCAGCCCCACTTCATCGGGTAGGTGAATTCGTCCAGCACGTAGAGATCGTGGGTCTCGGCGGCGATCCGGCGCTGGATCTCGCGCCAGCCCTCGACGGCGTCGGCGGCGTGGTCCTCCTCGGTACCGGCCTTGCGCGACCAGCTCCAGCCCTCACCCATCTTGTGCCACTCGACCGGCCCACCCTGACCGGTTGCCTCGTGCAACTGGCCGAGCGCCTTGAAGGCACCCTCCTCGCCGACCTTCCACTTCGCACTCTTGACGAACTGGAAGACGCCGATGTTCCAGCCCTGGTTCCAGCCGCGCAGCGCCATCCCGAAGGCGGCGGTCGACTTCCCCTTCATCTCACCGGTGTGCACCATCAGCAGCGGCCGGTTGCGTCGCTGCCGCGTGGTCAGGCCGTCCTGTGGCACGACCTCCGGCTGTCCCTTCGGCATCAGGCCGCCTTCCGTTCGGTGACCGCACGAACAAGGTTGCCAGCGGCAACATCACCGAGGTCCAGGTACTCCGCCCCCAGGTCGGTGGCGAGCTCACCGGCGAGCCCGAGCCGGACCCCGCGGCGCGGCTCACAGTCGACCACCACGGTCGCGATCCCCCGCTGCGCAAGCCATCCGGCCGCCTGCTTGGCCCGGGCGAACGCCTTCTCCCCATGCGTCGCCCGGCCATCGGTGACAAGCACCAGCAACGGCCGCCGCCGCGGATCCCGGATCGCCGCGATCCGCAGTACCTCCGCCGCCTGCATCAACCCCTCGGCCAGCGGCGTCCGCCCACCCGTCGGAAGCGACTCAAGCCGCCGTACGGCGGTCTCCACACTCCCGGTCGGCGGCAACGCAACAGTCGCCTCCGCACCAGCAAACGTGACAAGCCCGACGGTGTCGCGCCGCTGATAAGCATCAAGCAACAGCGAAACGATCGCCGTCTTCACCTCACCCATCCGCCGCTTCGTCCCCATCGACCCAGAAGCATCCACACAGAACAGAACAAGATTCCCCTCCCGCCCCTCCCGCACAGAAAGCCGCACGTCACCACCCCGAACCACCAGCCCGCGGGCCTCCGCTCCGAAACTGCGTCGGCCACGGGCGTGCTGGTGTGGTGCTGCGGCTCGGATCGTGGCGAGCAGGTGCGGTCGGCCCGACTCGCGTCCCACGCGTGCGCGATCGCCCACCACTCGTCCTACCTCGGTGATCGCTCGCGACCGGCGACCGGCCACGCCGGCACCCGCCGCCTGCACGCTCAGCAGGCGCGCCTTGTACGGCTCGGAGCTTCCGACGACCTCGCCAACTGGGGTCGGTCGGCCGGGGCGGTTCGTGTCGGCGTCGGCCGGTTCCGGGTCGGTGGAGTTCCGCGGAAGGTCCGGCCCTGTGGGGTCGCTGGGCGCGTCCGACCCGTCTGACCGGTCGGCGGTTGAGCCGTCGCCCGAGTCTGCCGGGTCAGCACCGTCGCGTGGGTCTGCGGGGTCTGCGCCGTCGCCCGAGTTCGACGGGTCGGCACCGCCACCCGGGCCACCGTTGTCCGGGCCGCCGTCGGGGTCGTCTTCGGGATCCGGCGGAGGCGGCGTACTGTCTTGGATCGCCTGCTCGAGTTGGTCTTCGTCCATGCCTGGGGCGTCGAAGGGGTTTCGGCGGCGGCGGTGTGGGAGCGCGAGTTTGGCGGCGGCGCGGACGTCCTCGACCTCGACCACGGTCCGCCCGGACCACGCTGCGTGGGCGACTGCGGTGCGGGCGGTGACCAGGTCGGCGCGCATACCGTCCACGTCGAACGACGCGCAGATCTCGGCGATCTGCCGCAACGCCGAGTCGGTCAGGATGACTTCGCTCAGCAGATCACGCGCCTTCACGATCCGCTCCGCGAGCTCGCGTTGCGGGCCGTCGTACCGGATGACGAACGCGGCCGGATCGGCCTCGTACGACAGCCGCGCGCGCATCACCTCGACGCGTACGGCGGGATCCCGGCTGGCGACCACGTCGACAGTGAGCCCGAACCGGTCGAGCAGTTGCGGCCGCAGCTCTCCTTCCTCCGGGTTCATCGTGCCGACGAGCACGAACCGCGCCGGGTGCGTGACCGACACCCCGTCGCGTTCGACCGTCGCCCGTCCCATCGCCGCCGCGTCCAGCAGCACGTCCACCAGGTGGTCGTGCAGGAGGTTGACCTCGTCGACGTACAGCAGTCCGCGGTGCGCAGCCGCCAGCAGTCCCGGCTCGTACGCCGTGATTCCCTCGGCCAGCGCCTTCTCCAGATGCAGCGACCCCAGCACCCGGTCCTCGGTCGCGCCCACCGGCAGCTCGACCAACCGGGCCGCCCGGCTCACCGCCTCCGGCGCCACGTGCGGCCCGTCCGGACAGTCCGACGCCGGAGCTGCGGGATCACAGGAGAACCGGCACCCCGGTACGACGTCCACCGGTGGCAGGATCTCGGTCAGCGCGCGGACGGCGGTCGACTTCGCCGTCCCCTTCTCACCGCGGATCAGCACACCGCCGATCGCCGGTGAGATCGTCGCGAGGATCAGCGCAAGCTGAAGGTCTTCCATCCCGACCACCGCAGTGAACGGAAAGCCGGTCGAGGGTGGCGCAGGCCGCATCAGCGGGGAATCCCTTCGTCAGCGGGTGTCCGCGCCCGCTTCGGCAACTGGTACGCCACGGGGACCGCGGCGGACAGGGTGTGGATGTCCTGGCTTCCGGTCTCCCGGTCACAGTGGCGGGACCGCCCCGGACTTCCGGGCCCAGACCCGGTCACCGGTGTTCCTCCACACCTGTCCGCTCGATCATGGCACACCCCGCCCCACCGCTCAGCGACCAGGTTCACACCTACCCTGGCCGCATGATCAAGGCCTGCCTGAACGGCGACCGCACCCGCGCCGACCACCCCGGTGTCCCCATCACCCCGGCCGAACTCGCCGACGCCGCCGCGGCCGCCGTACAAGCCGGGGCCGACGCCCTGCACCTGCACCCCCGCGGCGCCGACGAACGGGAAAGCCTGCACTGGCCCGACATCCGCGCCGCCGTCGAAGCAGTCCGGGCCGCCTGCCCCGGCATCCCGCTCGGCGTCTCGACCCGCGAACCGATCGTCCCCGACCTCACCGAACGCCTCCGCCTGATCGCCGAGTGGCACCCCGGCCCCGACTTCGCCAGCGTCAACTTCCACGAACCCGGCGCCGCCCAGATCGCCGACCTCCTCCTGGCCCGCGGAATCGCCGTCGAAGCCGGCCTCTTCACCCCCGAAGCCGCCGCCACCTACCTCACCTGGTCCGGCCCCACCCACCGCATCCTGATCGAAGCAATCCCCGGCATCTCCCCCGGCACCGACGGCCCCACCGCCGCCCAATCCATCCTCGCCGCCCTCCCCACCACCGACATCCCGCTCCTGGTGCACGGCGAATCCCACTGGACCTGGCCAACTCTCCACTGGGCCCAAGCCCAAGGCCACAACCTCCGCCTAGGCCTGGAAGACACCCTCACCACCCCCACCGGAGAACGCGCCGACTCGACCGCGGATCTGCTCAGGTTCCTGTAGCCAAGGACACGTAGTAGTGCCTCCGAGGGCACCGGTGGCCGCTCGGCCGAGCGTGTCCCACCGCGGAGTTCGGTACCTCTACGTGTCCTTACCGACGCCTGTGGATAACTCCAGCCGCGATTCGGCGAGATCCGGCACGCTCGTGGGATGGATTCCCTCGCCGACATCGTGGCCCGGCTGGGCGGTTCGGCCCATGCTGCGCAGCTCCTCCAGCTCACCACCGAGCGGAAGTTGCGAGCCGCCGTCCAGGGCGGAGAGCTGGAGCGAGTCGCCCGTGGGCACTACGCGTTGCCTTCCCTCGGGCCGCACCGGCTCGCCGCGCTCGCCTACGACGGTGTCGCGTCCCACGTGAGCGCCGCTCACCTGTGGGGTCTGCCGCTGCTCACTCACCCCGAGCTGCCACATGTCACCGTCCCGGTCGACCGTCGCGCTCGGCGCGGTCGGCCGGCGGTGCTGCATTGGGGACCGGTGACGGGCGACGAGCGACTCGCGCGGACCACGACCCTGCTCCGAACCGTGATCGACTGTGCCCGGATCCTGCCGCTCGGCGAGGCGCTCGCCGTGGCCGACGCGGCTCTCCGCACCAGGCGGCTGAGTCCGGCCGAGCTCGAAACTGCAGCGACCGGGATGCGCGGCTTCGGCCGTCCGCTCGCCCTGCAGGTCGCGGCGGCCGCCACACCGCTCGCGGAGAGCTTTCTGGAGTCGGTGTTCCGGGGCCTCCTGATCTCGGCCGGGTTCACGGAGTTCGAGCCGCAGGTCGTCGTGCACAACGCGATGGGTTTCATCGGCCGGGTGGATCTCGGGAGCCGGCAGCTCAGGCTGGCGCTCGAAGTCGAGGGGTACGAATTCCACGGCCGGCCGGATGCATTCGCCGCGGACTGCCGGCGGTACGACGATCTGGTTGCCGCCGGCTGGCTGGTGCTCAGGTTCACCTACCAGCAGATCCTCTGGGATCCCACCTGGGTGGTCGACACCGTGCGGGCGGCTGTGTCGCTAAGAACACGTAGTGGTGCACCCGATCAGCCCGGTTCACGCCTGGGTGTGGCTGCGCATCGGGCGGCTTAGCGACCTCTACGTGTCGTTACCGACAAGAACTCCAGCACGACCTCGGCGTAGTGGTCCGGCTCCTCGTAGTGGGGGAAGTGGCCGGAGTGGGGGAAGGTGATGGCTGGGCGGCCGGTGGTGCGGTAGGTGTGGACTGAGAGGGGGTCGGTGGCGGGGTCTTTGATGCCTTCGATGAGGAGGGTGGGTTGGGGGATGTCGGCGAGGCGGTCGAGTTTGGAGGTGTAGAGGTCGGCGAGGGTTGGGAGGTGGCTGTAGGCGCGGGACCACATCTCTTCGGTGAAACCGGCGTCGCGGCCCAGTTGCTCGAAGGCGGGGCGGCGGGACGGGTCGTACCAGGAGAGGTCCTGGAAGGCTTCGCCGAGGTCGAAGGCCAGTTCGTAGGTTTTGTCGTCGGGGGTGATGCGGCGTGGGAGGGCTGCGAGTTCGCGGCAGCGGGCGGCGGTGGCTGGGTCGCCTGCGGCGTCGTAGAGGTCGGCGAAGATGGGCAGGCGGTAGCGGTCGTTGGCGTCGAAGTCCCAGCAGGGGCAGTCGAAGACGACAGCGGTGACGGAGTCGGGATGCCGGATGGCGTACTCGACGGCGTAGTTGCCACCGGCCGAGTGACCGAGGATTGCCCACTGCTCGATGCCGAGCCGGCGGCGGAGTTCCTCGAAGTCGTCGATCAGGATGTCCATCCGGATCTCGAGGTCGGTCGGGTCCGAGCGCAGGACGCCACGCTGGTCCGGAGCGATCACGTGCAGCTGCCGGCCGAGACGTGAGCCTTGGCACTGCGTCCAGTGGTAACCACCACCATGACCATGAATGAACAGCAACGGCTGCGAACCCGGGTCGCCGTACTGGTCGACGTACAGGTTGGTGCCGTTGATCTTCATCGGTACGACGACAGTCGCTTCGCCAGTGCGTTGGCGGCGTCCTCGTCGGGGAGCGCGCGGATGCCGACCAGCGGGGTGACGGTGACGAACCCCGCCCGCAGCAACGCCTTGTCGCTGTTCGGGGGTGCGTCGGAGCGGTCCGGCTCCAGCGTGATCATCGGCTCACCCGTCGGCGCCGTCGTACTCATCAGGCGCGAGTTCTTGATCGGCGCCAGCGTCGCATGCCGTACGCCGGACAGTTCGTCGAGTGGACGGTCGGGCACGTTCAGGCTCAGCACGGTGCCGGCCGGTTCGGAGGCGATCCAGCCGAGTGCTTCGACGGCCATCGTCGCCGCGGTCGGCCAGTGCGCCGGGTCCTCGCTGTCGATGCTGATCGCGACCGCCGACATCCCCTGCCCGGCCGCCGTCAGGGCCGCGGCCACCGTTCCCGAGTGGAAGATCGGGATGCCGATGTTGTGCCCGCGGTTGATTCCCGACAGCACCAGATCCGGCGCCGGGCCGAACGCTCCGAGCGTCGCGAGCGTCACCGCGAGGGCCGGAGTGCCGGCCACGCCGCAGTACGCGATCCCGTGCTCGTCCTCGGTCACCGTCCGGATCGGGCGATCGACCAGGCCGGCCCGTGCGGAGCCGACACCGCTCTGGTCGTCGAGCGGTGCCACCACGAGCACGTCGTGCCCGAGCTCCGCGATCGCCGGGGCGAGCGCGCGGATCCCGGGAGCCTGGAAACCGTCGTCGTTGGTGATCAGAATCCGCGCCATACCTCCACCCAATCAGCCGCGGTCCTCGATGTCACCCTCCGTCTCAAGGACTGCGTTCCGCAGGGTTTCCAAAGCTTCGTCACTCGGCGAAGCCCACAACCCTCGCTGCGCGGCCTCGAGCAGCCGCTCGGCGATCCCGTGCCGGGCCCAGGGGTTGGACTTGCGGAAGAACTCGGCCATCTCCGGGTCCGCGACGTACTCGGTGGTGAGCGTCTCGTACATCCAGTCGTCGACCACCCCCGCGGTCGCGTCGTACCCGAAGAGGTAGTCGACGGTCGCCGCCATCTCGAAGGCACCCTTGTACCCGTGCCGCCGCATCGCGGCCATCCACCGCGGGTTCACCACCCGGGCCCGGAAGACCCGCTTGGTCTCTTCTTCCAGGGTTCGGGTGCGAACCTGCGCCGGTACGGCGGAGTCGCCGACATAGGCCTTCGGGTTGGAACCGGTCAGGTGCCGGACCATCGCGATCATGCCGCCGTGGTACTGGAAGTAGTCGTCGGAATCCATGATGTCGTGCTCGCGGGTGTCCGCGTTCTTCGCGGCGACCTGGATCCGCGCGTACGCACGTTCCATCGACCCGCGCGCCTCGGCGCCGTCGAGGTCCTTGCCGTACGCGTACCCGCCCCAGACCGCGTACACCTCGGCCAGCTCGGCGTCGGTGCGCCAGTTCCGCGCGTCCACGAGCGGGAGCAGGCCGGCGCCGTACGAGCCGGGCTTGGAGCCGAAGACCCGAGCCGTTGCCGACCGTACGTCGTTGCCCGCGGCAACGTCATCGTTGACATGAGCCCGTAGATAGTTGTCGGCGGCATCTTCGTCGAGCGCGGCCACCGTCCGGACCGCTTCGTCGAGCAGCTGAACGACGTGCGGGAAGGCGTCCCGGAAGAAGCCGGAGATCCGGATCGTGACGTCGATCCGCGGCCGGCCCAGCTCTTCCAAACCAACAACTTCGAAGCCGGTGACACGTCGCGAGGCTTCGTCCCAGACCGGGCGGCAACCGAGCAGCCAGAGCACCTCGGCGAGATCGTCGCCCTGGGTCCGCATGGCCGACGTACCCCAGACCGTGAGGCCTACCGAGCGCGGCCATTCCCCCGTCTCCGTCTTGTGCCGCGCCAGCAGCGAGTCGGCCAGCGCGACGCCGACGTCCCAGGCGTTCCGGCTCGGGATCGCCTTCGGGTCCACGGCGTAGAAGTTCCGGCCGGTCGGCAGCACGTTCACCAGACCACGAGTCGGCGAACCCGACGGCCCCGCCTCGACGAAGCGGCCGTCCAAGGCCCGCAACACGTTGGTGAGCTCGTCGTCCGTGCGATTCAGACGCGGCACGACCTCGGTCGCCGCGAAGGTCAGTGAGGCCTCGACGCCGACCGACGATCGGCCGATCACCTCGGCCACGACGACCGGGACCTTCGCAGCGTCCCAGCTCAGGGTCTCCATGGCGACGACCAGCTTGCGCGCGACCGCCTCCAGGATGTCGACGCCATCGGCGCCACTCACCGCGGGAAGATCGGCCAGCGTCGCCAACGAGGTCAGCTCAGCGGCGAGACCGGGGTTCGCGAGCAGCTCGGCCTCGTCGACACCGAAGGTCTCCCCCAGCGCGGTCCGCAGGCCGGGGATCGAGTACGAACCGCCCCACAGCTGCCGCGCCCGCAGTACGGCGAGGACCAGGTTGATCCGGGCCTCGTCGGCCGGGACCCCACCGAGGATGTGCAGCCCGTCGCGGATCTGCACGTCCTTGATCTCACACAGGTATCCGTCGAGGTGCAGGACGAATTCGTCGAAGGCTTCGTCATCAGGCTTCTCAGAAGTGTGCAGATCGTGGTGCAGTTGCGCGGCCTGGATCAACGTCCAGATCTGCGCCCGCAACGTCGGCACCTTCTCCGGGTCGAGCGCCTGGACGGTCGCGTACTCGTCGAGCAGGTACTCCAGCTTGGCCATGTCGCCGTACGTCTCGGCCCGCGCCATCGGCGGCACCAGGTGGTCGACGACGACCGCGTGCGCGCGCCGCTTGGCCTGCGTCCCTTCACCCGGGTCGTTGACGATGAACGGGTAGACCATCGGCAGGTTCCCCAGCACGGCGTCCGGCGCACAGTCGGCCGCCATCCCGATGCCCTTGCCGGGCAGCCATTCGAGCGTCCCGTGCTTACCGAGGTGTACGACGGCATGCGCTCCGAAGCCACCGTCGGCCGGAGCGTTCTCCAACCACCGGTACGCCGCCAGGTAGTGGTGCGACGGTGCCATGTCGGGGTCGTGGTAGATCGCGACCGGGTTCTCGCCGAAGCCACGGGGCGGCTGGATCATCAGTACGACATTGCCGAACCGCAGCGCGGCCAGCGCGATCGCCGGCTCGGGTCCGGAGTTGTCGACGTACAGCGAACCCGGCGCCTCACCCCACGCCTCGGTCATTGCCTCCTGCAACGTTTCCGGCGTCTTGGCGAACCAGGTCGAGTACGTCGACAGCGGGATGGTCGCCACCGCGGAGGCCAACTGCTCATCGGTCAGCCAGTCGACGTCGTGACCGCCGGCCGCGATCAGCCGGTGGATCAGCCCGTCGGCGCCGTCAGCTCCCTGCAACTCGCTGAGGTCGAGCCCACCGAGGTCGTACCCGGCCTCCTCGAGCTTGCCGAGCAACTGGACCGCCGAGGCCGGCGTGTCCAGCCCGACGGCGTTGCCGATCCGGGCGTGCTTGGTCGGGTACGACGAGAGCACCAGCGCGAGCTTCTTCTCCGCCACCGGGACGTGCCGCAGGCGGGCATGCGCGACCGCGATCCCGGCCAGCCGGGTGCACCGCTCGGGGTCCGGCGCGTAGCGGGCCAGCCCATCTGCGTCGTACGACTTGAAGGAGAACGGGATGGTGATGATCCGGCCGTCGAACTCGGGGATCGCAACCTGGGTGGCGGCGTCGAGCGGGCTGATCGCCGCGTCACTGGCCAGCCACTGCTCATGGGTCGAGGTCAGCGCGAGCCCTTGGATCAGCGGGATGTCGAGCGACGCGAGCGCACCGGCATCCCAAGCGTCATCCGAACCACCGGCGCTGGCGTTCGCGGCGACGGATCCACCGGCCGCGAGCAGCGTGGTGACCAGTACGTCGCACTTCCGCAGTAGCTCGAACAGACCGGCGTTCTCATCGCTCGTGGGGTCGAGCCCGCGCAGGGTCCCGCAGTACACGGGCAGCGGTTGCGCACCAGCCGCCTCGACTGCGGCCGCGAGCGTGTCGACGAACGCCGTGTTGCCCGCGATCTCGTGCGCGCGGTAGTAGACGATCCCGACCACCGGCCGGTCGTCTTCGGCAAACGTCCCTCGCACCCCGTACGCCGGGAGCGCGGCAGGCGGGTCGAATTCGTCGCCGGTGAGCAGGATGGTGTCGCTCAGGAAGCCGGCCAGGTTCCGGAGGTTGTCCGCGCCGCCCTCGCGTAGGTACGCCAGCGCCTCGGTCACCGCACCCGCGGGCACGGTCGACAGCGACATCAGCTCCGCGTCAGGCGCCGCCTCACCACTGACCACCACCGCCGGCTTCCCGGACGCGAGAACCGCGTCCAGCCCGTCCTCCCACGCCCGCTTACCACCCAGCAGCCGCACCACGACGATCTGGGCGGCCTCCAGCAACGGGGCGAGCTCGTTCAGCTCGAGGCGCGCCGGGTTCGCGACCTTCCAGCCGGCCCCCGCCTCCGCCGCGGCCAGTAGGTCAGTGTCGGCAGTAGACAACAGCAAAAGGTTCGCAGGCACGCTGAACCGGTCCTTCCTCGAGGTATCCACGCCCCGGCCGGAGGTGCGGCAGCAGCAGTTCCTGACTCCCCAATACCTGGGTCACAGTGGCGGGACCGCCCCGGACTCACACCGGGTTCCTGCACAGCTGACGCTTGACGCCTGCACCCTATCCGACGCCCGACCCGGCAGGATGCGGAACACATCACCTACCGGAGCGGCGGGTCTGGTGAGGTTAGGGGTGGGCGGCGTAGTGGGCGGCTAGGAGGTCGGTGCCCCAGTCGGAGCGGTGGGAGCGCCAAACGGAGTGGATGTGGTTGGCGTTGTCCTGGGTGTTGTCGTACTCGGCCAGGAAGGTGGGGGCGGCCAGGGAGTAGTAGTGGCGGTGGCCGAGGCCGGGGGTGGTTTCGCCGGCCCAGGCGAAGGTGAGGTTCTCGATGCCTTGTTCGGTCAGGTCCTGCCAGGTCTGGAGGCCGATGGGGCCGGCGGCGCGGCCGACGTACTGGCCGACCAGGAGGCTGAGGATCTGGCGCTGGTCGGCGGTCATGTCGCCGTATGCGAGGCCTCGGTGCAGCAGGGACGGGTCTGCGACCGGGTCGTGGCGGGTGAGGATGTCGTCGGGTGCGTCGGGTGAGACGACGGCGACCGCGCGCTGGCTGTCGTCGAGGGCGTGCAGGAGCTGGAAGCCCAGGTCGCCCTCCCCGGCCAGGAAGCGGCGGCCCGACGGGGTGACGGCTGGGTTGGAGCCGATGAACGACGGTGTGAAAGAGATCGCACCGTCGACCAGTGTCAGGTGGATCGCCAGGTGGTGACCGTTCAGCCGCCAGGCCCACGGCTCGAAGGTGGCGGGGTCGCCCAGGATCCGCAGGTAGTAGCGGCCACCCAGGACAGTGCCCTCCCAGTCCCCCGACTCCGGTAGCGCCGGGATACCGCGCAGGAGCACCTCTGCGTCCAGTACGGCGAGTGAATCGGCCAGTCCGCGTTCGCTGCAGCCCACTGCGATCAGCCGGAGCGCCAGCTGCTGCTGTGCCGGTGTCAGCGCGGACAACGGCAGCCCCGGCCGCTCCCCCGGCAGATAGGTCCACTCCTGGTGGTCCGGGGTGTCGAAGGCCGCCTGAATCAGCTCCCGCTGCTCCGGGTTCAGACTCCGCAGCAGGTCGATGGCCGCTTCCCGGGTCTGCTCTACAACCACGCCGATCGCTCCAAGTCCGTGGGCTCATGTGCGGTCGTCCAGCGCTCGAACGGCCGATCCAGCTTGTAACGGTAGTCGGGCTGCCGCAGCAGGACGCGGGTTTCCGCGTTCGCCGGGTTCCGCAGCGTCTCGAAGTACTTGACCGACCAGTGGAACCAGCGCATGCAGAACAGCCGCATGGTCAGCCCGTGTGACACCAGCAGCACGTTGCGGGGCGCATCCGCCTGCTCGAAGTCCCGGTGCATGGTCTCCAGGAAGCTCGATACCCGGTCGTACACATCCGACCCCGACTCACCATGGGTGAACCGGTAGAAGAAGTGCCCGTACGAGTCCCGCAACCGCTCCTGCCGCTCGATGTCCTCGGTGTCCTGGAAGTTCGCCCAGTCCTGCTCCCGCAGCCGCGGTTCCTCGCGCGCGATCCCGATCAGGTCGTCGAGCTTGAGTCCCTTGAGCGTTTGAAGTGTGCGCAGGTACGGCGACACGTAAACCCGGATCGGCTCGTTGTCGAACAGCTCCCGCAGCTCCTGCCCGGCCTTGGCCGCCTGCTCCCACCCGTGCGCCGTCAGCGCGACGGAGTGGTCCGGGACCCGCTCGTAGACCGACTTGTCCAGGTTCGCCTCGGACTCGCCGTGCCGGATCAACGCGATCCGCACCGGCCGTCGACTCAGCCCCATAACCGTCCTCTCGCCACTGCCAGGATCGCGGCCGCACCAGCCGCGGCGACTCCGACTCGCCGAGCCAGCGTCGCCGTCCGCCGCACATCGGCGACCGTCGGTGTCGGCCCGTCCCCCAGCGTGCCACGGTCTTCGGTATAGGACCCGTAGTTGTTCGTCCCGCCCAGTGACAGCCCGAGTGCACCTGCGAAGGCCGCTTCGACCGGACCGGCGTTCGGGCTCGGGTGCTGCGGCGCATCGCGCTTCCACACCCGCCGCGCGTCGCCATAGCGGTTGGAAACAACCCCAGTCAGTACGGCGCACGCCCGCGCCGGCAGGAGGTTCACCAGATCGTCCAGCCGCGCGGACGCCCACCCGAAGTTCGCGTACTTCGGCGACCGGTACCCGACCATCGCATCCAGCGTGTTGATCGCCCGGTACGCCAGCAGCCCCGGCACCCCGAGCACTCCGCCCCACAGCAGCGGTGCAACACACGCATCCGAGGTGTTCTCGGCGATCGACTCCACTGTCGCCCGGGCGAGCTCATCAGCTTCCAGATTCGTCGCATCCCGCGCACAGAGGTGACTGAGCCGATCGCGAGCCGCTGGGATGTCCTTCTCCTCCAGCAGCCCGGCCATCGTCTCCGCCTCACGCTCCAGACTCCGAGCACCCAGTACGGTCCAGGTGGCCGCGGCCGTGAGAAGCGTGTGCACGATCGGCCGATCCCGGGTCAGCCGCTCGACCGCGACTCCCACGAGCGCCGTCGTACCGACCAGAGCAGTCGTGTACGCCGTCCCGGCCGCCCGCGAGTCGGCGTACCAGCGCGACTCCAGCCGGGCCGCGGTCTGGCCGAACCCGGCGACCGGATGGAAACGCCGCGGATCGCCGAGCACCCGGTCGGCGGCGAACCCGAGCAAGAGCCCGAAAGTTGTGGACACCCGGAGAAGTTTGCCAGGTAATAAATGTGCAGGGCCGAGTGTGGCCCAGGAAAGAAATATGCGAGGCTGGGCGGCATGGGTATTGCGGAACTGCTCCGGGCGGTCGACGGCAGCGGCGAGTTCGGGGTCTGGCTCGGGCGGGCGGATGGCACGCCGGTGTTCGAGCACGAAGCGGGGCGGACGCACTACTCCGCGAGCACGATGAAGCTGCCGGTCGCGATGGCGATGCAGCGCAGGATCGATGCTGGTGAACTGACACTGGACCAGCCGGTGCTCGTGCACAACGACTTCGCTTCGCAGGCCGGCGGCCGGTTCGGCGTGAATCCGGATGAGGACGAGGCGCCGGCCACCTGGACCAAGCTCGGCACGAAGGTGCCGCTCGGCTGGCTCGCCACCGAGATGATCACCTTGTCCAGCAACCTGGCCACCGACCTCGTCCTCGAACAGGTCGGCATCGACGCGGCCCACGCCGTACTGGCCGAGTACGGCGACGGCGCCAGCGCGATCCGCCGCGGGATCGACGACCGCGCGGCTCAGGCGGCCGGGATCAGCAACGAGATGAGCCCGGCCGGGCTGGCCGGCGTACTCGTTGCCGTGAGCAACCAGTACCTTCGCGACCTGCTCGCCGGTAACCAGTGGAACGGCGAGATCCCGGCGCTGCTCCCACCTGGTACCCGCGTCGAGCACAAGAACGGCTGGGACCGGCGGATCCGGCACGACGGTGGCATCGTCCGACCTCCGGACGCGGATCCGTTCGTCCTGGTCGTCTGTACGACGTCCGACCTGCCGGACGCACGGGCCCAGCAGCTGATCGCGGAGATCGCCCTGGAAGCCTGGAACCACCGGCACGACCTGGGAGCGATCCGATGAAGCTCACCACGCACCTCATCTCCGCTCCCCTGCACACGCCGTTCATCACCGCACTCCGGACGGCGACGCACGCCGACTCGCTGCTGGTCGAGCTGAGCGACGGCGTCCACAGCGGCTGGGGTGAGGCTCCGCAGGTCTGGAAGGTGACCGGCGAGTCGCTCGCCGGCGCGCAGGCCTGTGTCGAGGGGCCGATCGCGGCCGCGCTGGAGGGCCTCAGCCCGGACGATTTCACCGAGGCATTGCGTCGGGTGCAGAACGCCGTCGCCGGGAACTTCGGCGCGAAGGGCGCGGTCGATGTCGCCCTGCACGACCTGGTCGCGCGGCGACTCGGGGTCAGCCTGCACGGCTTCCTCGGCTCGACGGTCGACACAGTCCGGACCGACGTGACGCTCTCGGTCGGTGACGCGGACGCGCTTGCCGCCGCCGCGAAGGCACGGGTCGCCGACGGGTTCGACGTACTGAAGGTGAAGGTCGGCACCGATGCGGTCGCCGACGTGGAGCGCGTCCGCCGAGTCAGGGACGCCATCGGTCCGGGTCCGCGGTTGCGGCTCGACGCGAACCAAGGCTGGTCGAGGCGGGATGCGGTGACCGCGATCCGCGCGCTGGAGGACTGCGATCTCGAGCTGGTCGAGCAGCCCGTCGTGGCCGCCGACCTCGAAGGGATGACGTGGGTCACCGATCGGGTCGAGACACCGATCCTCGCCGACGAGTCCGTGTACGGCGTCCGCGACCTGGTGGCGGTGATCCGCCATGGCGCCGCCGACATGGTCAACGTGAAGCTGGCCAAGTGCGGTGGGCTCGCGCCGGGCCGGACCCTGCTGGAGCTCGCCCGCGAACACGGTATCCGGACGATCGTCGGCTCGATGATGGAGAGCCACGTCGGGGTCGGCGCCGCAGCCGCTCTGGTCGCGGCCTATCCGACGTCGGCGGTCAACGATCTCGACGCGGCGTGGTGGTTGCGTGACGCACCGGTCACCGGCGGAATCCGGTACGACGGCGCGCTGATCCGTCTTCCGTTTGAGCCTGGTCTCGGCGTGACAGGCTTGTCGGTATGAAGCTTGTCGCTGCCAAGGTCCCGATCAGCACGGTGTGGACCGGACCGGACGCGCCCCGTGACGTCGACGCGCCCGCCACCGCCGAACAGCCCGATGTGGCTGCCTGGGCGAAGTCGATGGACCGGGAGAGCCGCCTCGGCCTGCACGACCGGACGCTGTCCCAGTTGCTGTTCGCGGAACCCGTGCTGGTCCGCTCCGAGCGCGGTGGCTGGTCAGAAATCAGCGCACCGTGGCAGCCGTCGTCGGAGGACGAGCTCGGCTACCGGGGCTGGGTGCCATCGAGCCATCTGGGTGAGCTACCGGGCAGTGCGACCGATCCGGTCGCTGTGACGGTGCCGACCGCGCCCCTGCTCGCAGAGCCGACGGTTGCTGCACCGGTGATGACACTGTCCTTCGGCACGGTGCTGGCGTCGATCGAGCACACCGACGGGTACACGCGGGTTGCCACTCCGGATGGTGGGTCAGGCTGGCTGGCGAACGACGTACTGCGCGCAGTGGCTGAGCCGTCGACTCCGCAGGACCGGTTGCGGCTCGGTGCGCAGTTCCTCGGACTGGAGTACCTGTGGGGAGGCACGTCGGCGTACGGGTTGGACTGCTCCGGGCTGACGCACACCGTCAGCCGCGTGCTCGGTCTGCGGATCCCGCGCGACGCCCACGACCAGGCGGACACGCTGGAGCACATCCCGCTCGACGAGGCACGGCCCGGCGACCTGTACTTCTTCGCCCGCCCGGAGAAGCCGGTGCATCACGTCGGGTTCGTCTCCCCGACCGGGATGCTGCACGCTTCCGAGACCGGGAAGCGGCTCGAGGACGAACCGCTTCCCGACGAGCGCCGCGCGATGCTGGTCGCCGCCGCGCGCTTCTGACCTGACTCAGGCCTTGTTGGCGTCCGAGGCCTCGGGGGCCGGCACGTCCTGTACGTCGTCCTGGACCGGCTCGACCGCGGCCGGGGTGTTGCGGGACTTGCGCAGGCTCAGGACCGTGGTGATACCGAGGGTGACGATGATGAAGCCGAGCGAGAACCAGATCGGGATCTCCGGGGCCCACTCGATGTGGTGACCGCCGTTGATGAACGGCAACTCGTTCACGTGCATCGCGTGCAGGACGAGCTTCACACCGATGAAGGCGAGCACGACCGACAGGCCGAGCGACAGGTAGACCAGCCGCCGCAGCAGGTCGCCGAGCAGGAAGTACAGCTGCCGCAGACCCATCAGGGCGAAGACGTTCGCGGTGAAGACCAGGAAGGGCTCCTGGGTGAGACCGTAGATCGCGGGGATCGAGTCCAGCGCGAAGAGCAGGTCGGTGGTACCGAGCGCGATGATGACGATCGCCATCGGGGTGACGAAGCGCTTGCCGTTCTGGACCACGGTCAGCTTGACGCCGTTGTACTCGTCGGTCGCCTTCAGCCGCTTCTTCGCGAACCGGATGACCGCGTTCTCCTTGTAGTCGTCATCGTCGTTCTCACCCTGCTTGGCCAGGTGGATCGCGGTGTAGACCAGGAACGCGCCGAACAGGTAGAAGATCCAGGAGAACTGGTTGATCGCGGCCGCGCCGACGGCGATGAAGATGCCGCGGAAGACCAGCGCCAGGATGATGCCGACCAGCAGAGCGGTCTGCTGGTACTTCCTCGGCACCGCGAACCTGGACATGATGATCAGGAAGATGAAGAGGTTGTCCACGCTCAGGCTGTACTCGGTCAGCCAGCCGGCGAAGAACTCACCGGCGTACTGCCCACCGGAGAAGACCCAGACGCCGAGCCCGAAGACCACGGCCAGACCGACGTAGAACGAGATGGCGATCGCCGACTCGCGGGTGGTGGGTTCGTGCGGACGGCGGCCGATCACGAACACATCGAAGGCCAGCAGTGCGAGCAGTAGACCGACCGTGATGTACCAAACATAGTCAGCGACGTGCATACGTAACCTCCGGAGCGCAGACGAAACAGGACTCCGAAGGTCTCTTCCGCCGACCACGTGGCCGACCGGCGGCACCGGGCATGGGATCGAACCCACGGCCGTGATGACGATGCCGCCGCGAAGGAATACTCCCCTTCTTCACCCCTAGTCTGACGGGTCGCGGACCAAGACTCCAAATCCAGGACAACATGTCCGCCTGTCGAAATGATCACAGGGCGGTTCGGGAATAGTCACGGACAGTGTCCGCACCGCCTAAGGAACGCTGTACCCACCATCCGCGACTATCACCGCGCCGGTCACGAAACTCGACCGCGGGGACGCCAGGAACAGCACCACCTCGGCGATCTCCTCCGGCGTTCCGATGCGTCCCAACGGCGCCGGAGCACTGCTCACCTGCAGGGCCTCCTCCGGCATGATCGCCAGCAGCGCGTCCGTCCGGACCCCGCCGGCACAGACCGCGTTCACCCGCACGCCCGGACCGAACTCCACCGCCCACGACCTGGTCATCGACTCCAGCGCCGCCTTCGTCCCGCTGTACGCGGCGGCGACCGGCAGGCCGATCCGGGCGCCGATCGAGGACGTGTTCACGATCGTGCCGCCGCCGTTGGCCACCATCCGCGGCGCGATTGCCGCGGTCAGGAAGTAGGCGCTGCGGAGATTCACGTCGTAGATGCGCTGGTATTCGTCCGGGGTGAGCGCGACGGTCGGGACCATCGGGTAGTACCCGGCGTTGTTGGCCAGGATGTCCACGTCACCGACCACCTGCGCCAACCGCTCGACCTCGGCGATCTCGCCGAAGTCAGCCTGCACGTACGTCGCCTCTCCCCCGGCCGCGGTGATCAGTGCGACCGTCTCGGCCCCCTGCTCGGCGCGCCGCCCGGTCACCACCACCTCTGCCCCGGCCGCCGCAAAGCTCTGCGCGATGGCCCTCCCGATCCCCGACGTCGCCCCCGTTACGAGCGCCTTCTTCCCCCACAGCTCAGTCATGCCCCGAGGCTAGATTCGCCTCATGCCCGCTGCCCCGACTCGCCGAGCGCGGCCGGCAAACTGCTCACGTTCGGGCAGGCCGACGGCTCTTGGGGAGCTTCGAGACCACGGTGTCGTACGACGCGTCGATCAGTTCGAGGACCTCGTCGTCCGGTACGGCGCCACCGAACCGGACCGTGTTCCACCCCGACCGCCCGATGTACGGCATCTTCGAAACGTCGTCGGGATAAGCGGCCACCAGCTCATCGGCCTCGTCACGGTTGGCACCACACTTCAACCCAACGCTGTCCGTCCCGAGAAACACGAAGATCTTCTCCGCAACCTTCGCCACCACATCCCCGTCCCACGGCTCGTCCCGCCAAGCCCCCGCCTTCCCCAAGCAGTACTCCAGCACCTCGTCCCGACTCAACCCACCCATCCACCTCTCCTCCCATCCACATCCACCTAACCACCTCCGTCGACCACCCCGCCAGCACAACCCCGCCGCCCCCGCGCCCGCCGCAGCCGACGTTCGGGATCGACTGGAAGTACCGTGCTGCTGGATATCGATTGCCGACGACAATCTCCTTCCACTCGTCGATGATCGCGAGCCCTGCATGCGCGAGTGGCGCCGGTGTGCTGCGCGGGGCGGGTGAAGGGTGGGGTGGAAATAGGGTGGTTGGTATGGGCTCAGTGGTAGTGGCGGCGGTTCAGGCGGGGTCGGTGTTGTTCGATACGGCGGCGACCTTGGTGAAGGCGGAGCACTACGTGCGGGAGGCCGCGGCGGGTGGGGCTCGGCTGGTGGTGTTGCCGGAGGCGTTCCTGGGTGGGTATCCGAAGGGGATGGACTTCGGGGTGACCGTGGGATCGCGGTCGGCGGAAGGGCGCGAGCAGTTCCGGCGGTACCGGGAGGCGGCGATCGCCGTACCGGGGCCGGAGACTGCGCGGCTGGCGGAGTTGGCCGCCGAACTGAAGGTGGATCTGGTGGCTGGGGTGATCGAGCGGGACGGCGGGACGCTGTACTGCACCGCGTTGTTCTTCACGCCCGGTCTCGTCGCCAAGCACCGCAAGCTGATGCCGACCGCGGCCGAGCGCTACCTGTGGGGACAAGGTGACGGCTCGACGATGCCCGCGGTACCGACCGGGTACGGCGTACTGGGGGCGGCGATCTGCTGGGAGAACTACATGCCGTTGTTCCGGCAGAGCATGTACGCGAAGGGCGTCGAGATCTGGTGTGCCCCGACCGTCGACGACCGCGACCAGTGGCAGGCGACGATGCGCCACGTCGCCCTCGAAGGCCGGTGCTTCGTGATCAGCGCCAACCAGTACCTCACCGGCGCCGACGACCACGTGCTCATCAACGGCGGCAGCACGATCATCAACCCCCTCGGCGAAATCCTCGCCGGCCCGGCCCGCACCGGCGAGACCGTCCTCTTCGCCGAACTCGACCTCGCCGACCGGGACCGAGCCGTCTTCGACTTCGACTCGACCGGCCACTACAGCCGCCCGGACATTTTCACGCTGACGGTCGACGAGACCCGCCGCCCCTGACTGGTCCTCTCCGTAGGCGCCGAACTGGTCCTTCAAACCGGACCGGTCCTCGTCGAGGATTGAGGAACAACCAACCACGACAGGAGGAGACTCTCCGATGACCACCGCGCTTCCGGACACCGAACCCCAGACCGCCGCCGGCAAGGTTCTCTGGCACTTCACGATGTCCCTCGACGGCTTCATCGCCGGCCCGAACCACTCGATGGACTGGATGGGCGGCATCACCAACGGGCGCCCCGACATCGCTCAGGAGTACATGAGCACCACCGGCGCCATCCTCGGCGGCCGCGACGGCTTCGAGGCCTTCCCCGACGCCGACTCGACGTACGACGGCAGCTGGCAGGCACCCGTCTTCATCCTCACCCACCACCCCGAGGACGCCCCGCCCACGCCGAACACCACCTTCCTCAACTGCGGCGTCGCCGAAGCCATCCGGCTCGGCCTCGAAGCCGCCAACGGCAAGAACCTGGAGATCCTCTCCGCCTCCATCGGCCGCCAAGCCCTCGCCCTGGGCCTCATCGACGACATCGACCTCCACATCGCCCCCGTCCTGCTCGGCGACGGCATCCGCCTCTTCGACAACCCCGGCGGCACACCGATCAAGCTCCAACTCCTCAACGGCACCAACCCCACCACCGAGATCAACGTCCGCTACCGCCCAACGCCTACAGGTGCGGTCTAGATTCCGCAGCTCGGAGCGCGCCATACGACGGCCGGGTTGATGCCGTCGTCGTCGTTCTCGAATCGGCTGTCGACATGGGTGTGGTCGTCATGGCCCGGGTAGCCGGGACCGAAGATGCCGCTGAAGCCTGCGTCGCGGGCGGCCAGTGCAATAGTGCACAACGAGGCGGTACTGGAGTCCAGGTCGGCTGCGTTGCCGTAGTGGTGCTGACTGTTGTTGTTGTCGCCGCAGCCGGGTGTGTGCCGGAAGCCGGATGTCACAGTGAGCGGCCGGTCGCCGAGCTTCTTGCGGAGCGCTTCGAGCTTCCACATGACGCGCAGCGCGTTGTCCTTGGCTTTCGCTGCCGGGACCCGGCCGCCGTCATAGCCGTCGCCACAGTCATCGTCCATCTCGGTGAACGAGAAGTGGGCAGGCGTGCAGTCAGCGTCTTGCAGCTCGTAGATCTTGCCGAACGTCTGTGGTCCCGCGACGCCGTCCGACCCCAAGCCGTAGCCGGTCTGGAAACGTTTGACCGCATTCTCGGTGAGAGGCCCGAATTTGCCGTCGGGCAGCACGACCTGCTGGCCCGATGTCCAGCCCGCCACTCTGATCTGCAGCTGCCGCACGTCCTCCCCGGCCATTCCCGAGCGCAGCGTTCGCGGCCAGGTGTAGCACTCATCGGCGTACGCCGGTGTCGCCGGGACGGCCAGAATCGCGCCGGCCGTCACCAGGGCGAGTAATGCCGCCAGTAGTTTTCGGAGTCTCATGTCGTCCATACCTTTCGTCTGGTTGTCGTTACGGACGAAGAGGCAGCTCAGGTGGCGAAGGTTGGCCGCAGAAACCGCGGACGGAATACCCGTGACGCATGCAACCTTTCCGGTGAGAATTGCCTCTTGTCGGTCATGACGCCCAAACCCGTTGCTGGTGAGGTGGACAGACTGCAGCTGAGTCGCGGGACCGTGCTCCGAGCCGACTTCGAGGCGTTCGTCGCAGCTCGGTACGGCGCGCTGCTCGGGCTGGCGTACCTTCTCACTCAGGACCGCCAGCTCGCGGAGGACCTGGTTCAGACCACGCTCGCTCGGTGCTGGCTGGCCTGGCCGCGCATCAACTCCGAGGATCCGGCAGCCTACGTACGACGTGTCATGGTGAACGCCCGCACCGAATGGTGGCGCCGCAAGCAGCACGGTGTCGAAGTACCTATCTCCGACATCGGTGAGGTCGCCGTCTCGCACCGCCATGTCGGCAGTGGTTCTCCCGATCTTGTCGAGCAAGCGGAGCTGATCGCCGCTTTGCGGACCTTGCCGAAAAAGATGTGCGCTGTCGTTGTCCTTCGCTACTTCGAAGACCTGACCGAAGCCGAGACCGCGCGGGTCCTGGGGTGCTCGATCGGAACGGTGAAGAGCCAGACCCACCGGGCGCTGGGCAAGCTCCACCACGAGCTCGGACTGATGCGTTCAGTGGAGGAACGATGACACCGGATGAACTCAGCACCCTGCTGAAGCGTGCCGGCCGGCCCGTCGACTCACCGGTCGATCCTGTGCCGCTGATCCGTCACCGGGCTCTCGCCGTACGCCGCCGCCGCGTGATCGCGACGGCCGGAACGCTCGCCGCTGTCGTGATCGCCGGGTTGGGGATCTACGGCCAAGATCGTTCGACGGGTCTGCCGGACCCCATCGCCCCGACCACAACGGACCGATCCCCCAGAGCCCAAGGGCTTCTACCGGAGGAGGCTCAAGGCGCTTTGCTGCCGGAGCGACTGGGAGACCTGACCAAGGTGGCGGATCTCAAGGTTCCACCGCTCGACACCAACGATCCTGACGAAGGATCCGGCCCGACCCAGCCGGGCGACGAGGTCCGCATTGCCTATATGTGTAAGGGGACGAATGCCCCGGCGGGCGCTCAGCCCTACGTTCTGGTGCGCGCCGAACGCGCGGGCGGCAAGACAACCCAGGACCCTCTGAGGATCAACTTGCCGCACTGTCTGCTCGACATACCGCAGGTTGCCAGCACCCAGATCCCAGCAGGCTGGCCGTCCCGGAAGCTCTACGTGGCAGCGTCGCATCGGGGTGGCCGGAAGCACCCCTTGGTCCGTCGACGCCATGGGCGCGGTCTATCGCAAGCCACCTCGCTGACGCTTCGAGTGGCTGGCTGACGCTCTGGCGAGCGCTACTTGGCGCCGGCGTTGGTCATTTGGCGGAGTTCCTTCTTGAGTTCGGAGATTTCGTCGCGGTAGCGGGCGGCTACCTCGAACTGGAGCTCGGCGGCGGCGTTGTGCATCTGGTCGGTGAGTTGCTGGATGAGGTCGGCCAGGTCGGAGGACGGGAGGCCGCCGGCCAGCTCGCGGGCCTTCTCGCCGACGCGGCCCTTGCCGCCGCCGGGGGTCGGGGCCTTGCCGCGGGACTGGTTGCGGCCGGAGCCGAGGAGCTCGGCGGTGTCGGCGTCCTCGCGGGCGAGCATGTCGGTGATGTCGGCGATCTTCTTCCGCAGGGGCTGCGGGTCGACACCGTGCTCGAGGTTGTAGGCGACCTGTTTGGCGCGCCGCCGGTTGGTCTCGTCGATCGCCATCTCCATCGACGGCGTGATCTTGTCGGCGTACATGAACACCGCACCCGACACGTTCCGCGCGGCGCGGCCGATGGTCTGGATCAGCGACCGCCCGGAGCGCAGGAAGCCTTCCTTGTCCGCGTCCAGGATCGCGACCAGCGACACCTCGGGCAGGTCGAGACCTTCACGGAGCAGGTTGATGCCGACCAGTACGTCGTACTCCCCCATCCGCAGCTCGCGGAGCAGCTCGACCCGGCGCAGGGTGTCGACCTCGCTGTGCAGGTATCTGGTCCGGATGCCCATCTCCAGCAGGTAGTCGGTCAGGTCCTCCGACATCTTCTTGGTCAGCGTCGTGACCAGGACGCGCTCGTTGCGCTCGGTCCGGAGCCGGATCTCGTGGATCAGGTCGTCGATCTGGCCCTTGGTCGGCTTGACGATCACCTCGGGGTCGATCAGGCCGGTCGGCCGGATGATCTGCTCGACGAAGCCGTCGGACTTGTCCTGCTCGTACTGCCCCGGGGTCGCGGAGAGGTAGACCGTCTGGCCGATCCGCTCCAGGAACTCCTCCCAGCGCAGCGGCCGGTTGTCCATCGCCGACGGCAGCCGGAAGCCGTGCTCGACCAGGGTCCGCTTGCGGGACATGTCACCCTCGTACATCCCGCCGATCTGCGGGACCGTCACGTGCGACTCGTCGATGACGAGCAGGAAGTCCTCGGGGAAGTAGTCGAGCAGGCAGTGCGGCGCCGTCCCGGGCTCGCGGCCGTCGGTGTGCCGGGAGTAGTTCTCGATCCCGGAGCAGGTGCCGATCTGGCGCATCATCTCGATGTCGTACGTCGTCCGCATCCGCAGCCGCTGGGCCTCCAGCAACTGGCCGGCGCGCTCGAGCTCGGCCAGCCGCTCGGCCAGCTCGGCCTCGATCGAGGTGATCGCGCGCTCCATCTTCTCCGGCGCGGTCACGTAGTGCGTCGCGGCACCGATGTAGAGCTCGTTCTCCTCGCTCAGCACCTCACCGGTCAACGGGTGCAGCGTCATCACCCGCTCGATCTCGTCACCGAAGAACTCGACCCGGACGGCCAGCTCCTGGTAGACCGGGAAGACCTCGAGCGTGTCGCCGCGGACCCGGAAGGTGCCGCGGGTGCCGGCCAGGTCGTTGCGCGCGTACTGCACGCCGACCAGCTTGCGGAGCAGGCCGTCGCGATCCATCTCGTCGCCGACCTTCACGTGGATCATCCGGTTCAGGTACTCGTCGGCGGAGCCCAGGCCGTAGATACAGGAGACGGTCGCGACCACGATGACGTCGCGGCGGGTCAGCAGCGACCAGGTCGCCGAGTGCCGGAGCCGCTCGACCTCCTCGTTGATCGAGGAGTCCTTCTCGATGTAGGTGTCCGTCTGCGGGACGTACGCCTCGGGCTGGTAGTAGTCGTAGTACGAGACGAAGTACTCGACCGCGTTCTCCGGGAAGAAGTGCCGCAGCTCGGTCGCGAACTGCGCGGCGAGCGTCTTGTTCGGCTGCAGGATCAGCATCGGGCGCTGGATCTTCTCCGCCAGCCAGGCCATCGTCGCCGTCTTACCCGTACCGGTGGCACCCAGCAGTACGACGTCCTGCTCGCCGGCGTTGATCCGCCGCTCGAGCTCCGCGATCGCAGCCGGCTGGTCACCGGCCGGATCGAAGTCGGACACCACCTTGAGCGGCGCCACCATACGCTGGAGATCCGTGACCTGTCTCATGGGTCCAACCGTACGGGGCGCCGCCGACAAAAACTTAAAACCGCAGGTCAGAAGCTCTTTTCCACGCTGGCGTTCATCGACTGGAGCTGGTTGTAGCGGCGCTCGTAGACCCGCGCCTCGAGCCCGGCGTCGGTGGCCGTGACGCGGTCCCACTTGTCCGAGTACGCCGTCACGAAGCCCTTGTAGTCGATCAGGCCGTTCTTGCTGGTCTTGATCTTCGCCGTGTAGTTCAGCGCGTAGCAGGTCTTGATCGCCGGGTTGGCCGGCTTGCACACCTCACCCTTGCCGATCACCACGTTCTGCATCCCGTTCGACTCGATGTCGACCAGGTGCTCGGCGAACCCCTTCGCGTCGTACAACTCGGTCTGCCGGACCCAGTAGTACCCGTCGATCAGGCCGCGGACGTTGAACTGCTGCAGGATGTAGTTCCGCCCGGACTTGGACCTCGGGTCCGGCAGCCAGCCCTTGGCCGGGGTGAACCAGATCCCGCGGCCGACCTCGACACCGACGTCGTTCGCGCCCTTGGAGTCGTCCGGCTTCGAGCCGGCCGGCGGCGTGTACAGGGTGCCGGGCGCGTCCGGGGTCTGGACCGCGGCCGGCTTCTCGTCGCCACCACCGGTCACCAGCAGGACGACGCCGACCGCGACCAGGACGATCGCGAGCGCCGCGCAGCCGATGATGATGAACTGCGACCGGTTCGACTTGGCCGGCCGGCCCGGCGGGCGGCCAGGACCCGGCCCCCAGCCGCCGGGACCCGCGGGTCCCGCGCCACCGGGACCGCTGCCCCAGCCACCGGGTGCGGCGGCCGGCGGCGGGCCCGGAGGTGGTCCGTACTGCTGACTCATAGCTTTTCCTCGTGGTGTCGGGGGTTCGTCACAAGCTGTCGAGAACCGACGTCTTCATCTGGGCGGCGTCCGCCTCGGCCTTGGGCGCGAAGTCGGTGCGGGTCCGGAAGTCCAGCGCGGTGGCCACCTTGTCCTTGCGCAGGTAGACCTCCACGTAGCCCTGGACCGCGACGTCCTGACCGGCCTTGTCCTTGGCCGTGGAGGTGTAGCTCATCGCGATGCACTCCTCCAGGACGTCCTTGGGGCACGGCAGGTTCCGCTCGTCACCGAGCTTGGCGATCTCGTTCTCGGTCTCGCCCTCGATGATCGCGAGCAGGTACGCCTTCGCGGTCACGTTCTCCTTCTGGCGGACCCAGAAGAACGCCCGCGCCTCACCGTTCGGTGCATAGGTGACGAGTTCCTTGCCCTGCTTCTCGGTCTCCAGCACACTCCAGCCCGGAGCCGGTACGACGGAGACACCGAACGCCACCGGGATCGCACCGGCCGGCGGCGTGTACGACGTCGTCGGCGTACTCGCGCTCGGAGTCGTCGACGGGATCGGGTCGGCGCTCTTGCCGCCGCCACCGGACAGCAGCACCAGAGCCACCGCGACCAGCGCGACGACGACCAGACCGGCACCGATCGGCAGCAGCACCGGAGGGATCCGCGGCCGCTTCTTCGCCGGCGGCGGGCGGCGCAGCGAAGGCGGTCCGACCTTGTCACCCCACGCGGACGACGTCTCGGTGGCCGGACCGTCACCCTGCTCAGGCCCCGGCCCGGACCACGGCGACGCCGTACCGCCGGGTGCCGGTGGTACTTCGAGGTTCCACGGGGACGGCGGCAGCGCCGGTGCCGGCGCTGCCGCTGGGTCCTCGTCGGGGCCGGGTTTGCTCACCCACGGGTTGCTGTCCCCGGCCCCCTTGTCACGTTTCCCGGTCACTGGCTGTTGAGCACCGACTTCAGCATCGCAGCGCTGTCCGCCTGTGCGGTCGTGACCTTGTCCTTACGGGCGAGCACCCGGACCAGGGTGATGACACCGTCCCTGCGCTCGATCACGCCGACGTAGCCGACGATCTCGGTGCTGCCCTGCTGACCGGTCGACAGACCGGAGTAAGCCTGGGTGACGGCGGTCTTGATCTTCGACTCGGCACCCGGCGTGGCCCGCACCGGCTCCTTGGTCTTCACGTCCTTCACCGACTTGGTCTCGGCGGTCAGCAGCTTCGGCAGGACGGTGTCGGCCGTCTCACCTTCGGCCTTGAACACCTGGACCATGAAGTAGGCCTCACCCGTCTTGAGCAGGTAGACGCCCTTGAAGTCCTTCAGTTCCTTGCGGACGTAGCCCGCGGCCGGCTTCACGAAGACGCCTTCGCCGACCTCGATGCCCTCGTCGGTGTTGGCCGGCTGCTCGGGCTGGTTGGTGCCGTTGTCACCGCCACCGGTCTCCGGAGGCGGTGATACCTGCTTCTTGTCGTCACCGCCACCGAAGATCAGCGCGAGCACGATGCCGATCACCGCGACGACGACCAGTCCACCACCGGCCAGGTACAGGACCTTGTTGTTGCCCTTGCCACGCGGGGCTCCGCCGCCGTACTGCGGCTGTCCCGGGTACCCCTGCTGCGGGAACTGCTGCTGCCCGGGGTAGCCCTGCTGCTGCGGCGGCGGGTACTGCTGCTGCCCGTACGGCGGTTGTCCCGGCGGCTGGCCGTAACCAGGCGGCGGTCCCTGCGGGGGCTGCTGGCCATAGCCAGGCGGGGGCCCCTGCGGAGGCTGCTGCTGAGGCGGCGGACCGTACCCCGGCGGCGGTCCCTGCGGAGGCGGACCGTACCCAGGCGGCGGCCCCTGCGGAGGCGGACCGTAGCCAGGCGGCGGACCCTGCGGCGGCTGGCCCTGCGGAGGCTGACCCTGCCCGTACGGAGGTTGCTGGTTGCTCATGCCTGCGTCTCCCCAGTCGTCACGTCGTACCCACTCGCTGTCGCCGGTGCGGTCACGCCACGGGCCGACTTCGGCACCGAGCGGACGGAGTTGCCACAGGCGGAGCAGAAGTCCGAGTGCGGCAGCAGCGGCATCTCACAGCGCGAGCAGAAGGCCTGGTCGCCGGAGGCGTGGTTGGAACCGCCGCGTGCGGCCGACTCCAGTGCCGCCTCGAGCAGGCCCTTGTGCAGCACGGTCCGGACCCGGATGATCAGTGCGCCCAGGAGCAACAGGCCCCAGAGTGCACCGAGTACGGCGCCGATCGTCGAGCCGTGACCGCCGACGAAGCCGAGCAGGTAGACACCGCCCTGGAACAGCGCGTTCACCGCGATGGCCTGCAGCAGGGCGCTCACCCAGCGGGGCGTGAAGCCGTCGTACCCGGCGCCGAGGCCGGAGAACTCCGCACCGGCCAGGCCGGTCGCCGAACCGTAGATCAGCGGCTTGATGAAACCGTGCAGCACCACGATCGAGATCCAGGTGCCGGCACTGCTGCCCGGACCGGCGAAGCCGCCGCTGATCCAGCCCCAGTGCAGCACGAGCGTCTCGAAGCAGGCGAAACCGACGCCGGCCACCACACCGAAGGTGAAGCCGTCCATCAGGTCGTCGTACCGCGGCCGCGAGGCCAGGTACAGCGGGCCGATCTGGCGGATCAGCTCCGACACGACCGGCACCAACAGGAGCAGGATCAGCAGATCGCGCCCGGACGGACCGACGTCGTTCGACCCGATGGTGTCGGTGGTCAGCGAGATGCTGTCCGACCACAGCCAGGTGAAGACGGCCGCCAGTATGCCGGTCAGCACGAAGGCTGCCGCGACGACCGGGATCGGCTCGTCCTCCCACAGGTTCACGTCGTACAGATAGAGGATGTAGACGATCGGTACCGAGAAGGCCGCCACCATGATCGCCACCGGCAGCGCACCGAGTGCGGCCGTCACGACGGTCAGCAGCAGCGCGATGCCGAGTGCGACCTTGTACGTGTAGGGCTGCTTACCCGAGCCCTGCGGCATGATTGTGGAAACCAGCTTGAACGACGCGACCGACTCGTCGGGCCTCGCCGCGTACGCGTTCTTGCGCTCCGTGTCCCCGGACCGCAGGTCGTTGCCACAGTGGTGGCAATACCGCGAGACCTCGGGGACGTCAGAGTTGCAGCGCGGACACACCACGCCATCCTCCCTACTTCGGGGCTTTCGGACCGGACAGATTGTCGTACAACCGATCCCGGAAACATCATTTACCGCGCAGGGGTCACGCTTTCGTGTCCGGACCGTGCCCTGCGCGCTGCCGCAGAGTGGTCCACACCTCATTGACCCGGGTGTCCAGCTCGGCCAGCGTTCCGTCGTTCTCGACCACCAGGTCGGCAACGGCCAGCCGCTGCTCACGCGTGGCCTGGCTGGCGATCCGCTGCTCGGCCTCGGCTTCCGCCATCTTTCGTTGCTGTGTCAGCCTTTCCAGCTGGACAGCAGCCGGTACGTCGACCACCAGCACCACGTCGAATCCGCCGGCCTGGCCGGTCTCGACCAGCAACGGAATGTCGTGCACCACGATCGCATCGTCCGGCGCCGCGGCCTCGATCTCAGCAGCCCGGGCGCGCACGCGCGGATGAATGATCGCCTCCAGCCGGCGTCGCGCCTCGGCATCACCGAACACGATCCGCCCGACCGCGGGACGATCCATCTCCCCCTCGGCTGTCAGCACCTCGGGCCCGAACGCGGCCACCACCTCGGCCAGTCCGTCGGTCCCCTTGGCCACCACCTCGCGCGCCAGCACGTCGGAATCGATCACGATCGCACCTCGCGCCGCCAGCCGCGACGACACCGCACTCTTACCGGATCCGATTCCGCCGGTCAGTCCAACTCGTAGCACGGGACCTACTATGGCTTATGGGGTGGAGAAGACGACGCCAGGACCTGCGTGAGTTGAAGCATGTCCGGCTGATGGCGGAAGAGGACGCCATCGTTTTCGGCGAGGAGCTGACGCGGTTCGGGGATGCTCATGAGGTCGGTGCCGATGCGCGGCACGACTACCAGACCGCACTGGACGCCTACGAAAGAGCCAAGCGGCTCGTCGACAAGCTGAAGACTGTCGAGTCGATCAGCGCGGTGATCGACACGTTGACCGCCGGGCGCTACGCACTGGCCTGTGCGCGAGCCCGGGTCGACGGGGTGCCACTGCCAGAGCGCCGTACGCCGTGCTTCTTCAACCCGCAGCACGGACCAGCGAGCGTGGACGTGGTGTGGACGCCGCGCAGCGGCCCGACTCGCAAGGTGCCGGCCTGTGCGCAGGACGCCGCCCGGATCAAGGCCGGTGAGGATCCACCGGTGCGCCTGGTCCGGTACGGCGGACAGCAGGTGCCGGCCTGGGAAGCGGGTGCTCCGAACGAGCCGTACCGTATCGGCTTCTTCACCTCGAGTACGGCGCGCGCCGTGGTGATCGAGCTGAAGACCCGGATGAAGGGTGAGGGCGGCGGCGACTGGGGCAACGGCTTCCGCACCTCCAAACGCCGCGGCCCCTAGACGTGCGAGACCCCCGCACCCAGAAGGATGCGGGGGTCTCGGCGAACTACTGAGCTGATCAGCCCTGGCCGGTCAGCTTCTCGCGCAGAGCCTGCAGGGCCTCGTCGGAAGCGAGCGCGCCCTCGGCGGGAGCGTCGTCCTTCGGAGCCGCAGTGCCACCACCGGTGGCCGAGGAGTACGTGGAGGCCTCGCCGGCCTCGACGTCCGCCGTCTTGGCGTCCTCGATCTGCTTCTTGTGGGCCTCCCAGCGCAGGTGGGCCTCGGCGTACTGCCGCTCCCACTCCTCACGCTGAGCATCGAAGCCCTCGAGCCACTCGCCCGTCTCCGGGTCGAAGCCGTCGGGGTAGATGTAGTTGCCCTGCTCGTCGTACGTCGCCGCCATGCCGTACAGCGTGGGGTCGAAGTCGTCGGAGACCGGGTCGACACCCTCGTTGGCCTGCTTCAGCGACAGCGAGATCCGGCGACGCTCGAGGTCGATGTCGATGATCTTGACCATCACATCGTCGTTCACCTGAACGACCTGCTCCGGGATCTCGACGTGACGCTCGGCCAGCTCGGAGATGTGCACCAGACCCTCGATGCCCTCCTCCACGCGGACGAACGCACCGAACGGCACCAGCTTGGTGACCTTACCCGGGACGATCTGGCCCATCTGGTGGGTCCGGGCGAACTGCTGCCACGGGTCTTCCTGGGTCGCCTTCAGCGACAGCGAGACGCGCTCGCGGTCCATGTCGACGTCCAGGACCTCGACGGTGACCTCCTGGCCGACCTCGACAACCTCGGTCGGGTGGTCGATGTGCTTCCAGGACAGCTCCGAGACGTGCACCAGACCGTCGACGCCGCCGAGGTCCACGAACGCACCGAAGTTGACGATCGAGGAGACGACACCCTTGCGGATCTGGCCCTTCTGCAGCTGGGTGAGGAAGTTCATCCGCACCTCGGACTGCGTCTGCTCCAGCCAGGCGCGACGCGACAGAACCACGTTGTTGCGGTTCTTGTCGAGCTCGATGATCTTGGCCTCGATCTCCTGGCCGACGTACGGCTGGAGGTCGCGGACGCGACGCATCTCGACGAGCGAGGCGGGCAGGAAGCCACGGAGGCCGATGTCCAGGATGAGACCACCCTTGACGACCTCGATGACGGTACCGGTGACGACACCGTCCTCTTCCTTGATCTTCTCGATCGTGCCCCAGGCCTTCTCGTACTGGGCGCGCTTCTTGGAGAGGATCAGGCGGCCTTCTTTGTCCTCCTTCTGGAGAACCAGGGCCTCGACGTGATCGCCGACGTTGACGACCTCGTTCGGGTCGACGTCGTGCTTGATCGACAGCTCGCGGGAGGGGATCACGCCTTCGGTCTTGTAACCGATGTCGAGGAGGACCTCGTCCCGGTCGACCTTGACGATGGTGCCCTCAACGATGTCGCCGTCGTTGAAGTACTTGATGGTCAGATCGATCGCCGCGAGGAAGTCTTCCTCCGACCCGATGTCATTGACCGCTACCTGCGGGGTGCTGCGTACTGCGGGGTCGAGAGGTGCCTCGATGCTGGCCGTCATGTGGTGGGTTGCTCCGTGGACTGGTGGTCTAGTCAGGTGCGTATGAGCCGTTGGATCGCATCACACCGCTGGACTGCCCGAAGAGCACAGATTCACCACCGACAAGCTGCGAGCACGAGCCTGCTCCGTCCGAGGTCGCGCAGGCCCATAGCGCATCTCACAGAATACCGGTCTTGACGGAGGCAGCACAACCTGGGGCACCCGGTCGCCACCGGCCGCCCGCCGAGGTTTCCCGACGTGCCACTCAGCTCAATGTACGACGTCCAGGTCAGGACGGTCCCCGGACAGGGTCAGCGTGTCCGCCATCCGAGCAATCAGGGCGGCCGCGGCGGCCGCTATCGGGTTCTCCACCGCCCGCGACGCGAGGTCGAGCAGGGCCCACAGATCGGCCGCCCGGCCGAGCTCCACGAGGGGCTCCGCGAGCCCGACACCGCTCCCCCGGAGCGCGCTCAGGACCGCGCCGGCGAGCACCGGGTCGGTCTCGAACCGCAGCAGGTTGCCGAGATCGGCGTACGGCGAGCCCGCGTGACTGAACTCCCAGTCGATCAGACCGGTGATCCGGGCGGTTTCCGGATCCACCAGGAGGTTCTTCGGGTTGAAGTCGCTGTGGACGAGGCAGAACCGGTTGCCGGCGCCGTCCAGCAGGTCTTCCGCCTGCGCAAACACCTGCAGGAGTCCTTCGCGGACGACACCGAGACCGGCGGCGTACTCCTCGAGATCGACCGCACCGAACGGCTCGACCACCAGGTCACCGCCGCGGAACATCCCCGCGGTCAGGAACGGCATCCCGCTCAGCCGGGCGAGCAACTCCCCCAGCTGAGCTCCGACCTTCCGTCGTTCGTCCGGACCGGCCGTCTCCAGATAGACCTGCAGGTTCACGCCGGGCAACCGCTCCATCAACAGGTACGGCGGGTCCTCCCACGACCCCTCGCGCTTCAGGTCGAGGATCCGCGGTACCGGTAGCAGTCCGTGCACCAGTTGGAGCAGCGCCGCGTCGACAACAGCCCGGTCCGGGTCCTTCACGTACAACTTCAGGACGGCGTCCTCGCCGCCGGCGGTCACCGCGAAGGTCTGACCCTGGTAACCACCGGTCAGCGGAACAGCGCTTGCTTCTAGTGCTTCCACCCACCCGATCCTGCCATCGCGGCCAAGACCGTCGGTACGGCGTTCCGCAGCCCGGCCGCGTTCGGGTGCAGTGGCACCAGGCCGTTCGTGGTCACGCTCGGGATCAGACCTTCGATCCACCGCGTCCCGATGGGCTTGCACATGTCGTGACCGACGCTCGGTGTGGCCAGGTCGACGTACGTCGCACCGTGCGCGCTCGCCTGCTCGGCCATCCGGCGGTTCAGCCGGGTCAGCGCCGACTGCAGGTAGTCGGCATCCGCGCCCCACACCGGCACAACCGGCCAGCAGCCGCCCTTCCGGATCCCGGTCGGGTAGCCGACCATCAGGATCTTCGCCTGCGGCGCCCGGGCCCGGATCTGCTCGATCACCGTCCCGTAGGTCGGTGCGAACGCGTCGATCTTCTGGGCCAGCTTGTCCACGCCACCCGCGGTGTTGGTCGCCTTGCACGAGGTCCCGGCCGGCTGCGGCAGCAGGTTCACGCAGGAGAACGCGAGCCCGACCAGCCCGATGTCGTTGCCGCCGATCCCGACCGAGACCAGCGTGGTGTCGGCGCTCAGAGCGTCGTACTGCGGTGCCGCCGTCCCGAGGATGATGCCGGGCTGCGGGTTCGCGAAATGCGCGGTCGTCGCCGCGCCACAGGTCACGTCACGGAACTTCGCGGGCTTCAGCTCCGCTGCGATCAGGGACGCGTAGTTGATCGCCGAGCGCGCACAGGTCAGCACTTCCTTGGCCGGCAGCACGAGCGAACCCGCGGCGAACGAGTCGCCCATCGCCACATAGACCAGCGGCGGAGCAGCCATCGCCGGCAGCGGCGTCAGCCCGCTGGCGAGCAGACCGGTCGTAGCCGCCACCGCTATCAACATTCTCTTCATGCCGCCGCCTTTGACGTTAAGTGACCAACCAGTAACAGTCCACGATGAGCAGCTTTCACCTTTTCGGCAAGACCTCGGCGCTGTTTGACCTATTTACGCTACCGCCGTAGCGTAATGGCCATGACCAGGGGACGACCGAGAGACACCGCGATCGAGGGCAGACTGCTCGCCGCCGCGGCCGAAGAGCTGCGCCGCGGCGGGTACGAAGCGCTGTCGATCGACCGGGTCGCCGAGCGGGCCGGGGTCGCCAAGACCACGCTGTACCGGCGCTGGGCCTCCAAGGCCGAGCTCGTGGTCGCCCTGATCGCGTCGATGCGTGAGGAGATCCCGTTCGAGCCGTCCGACGACCCGCGCGGCGACCTGACCACGCTGGTCGTCACGATCGCCGCCGGTCTCAGCTCGACGCCGACCAGCTTGATCGCCGACCTGGCCGCCGCGTCCGCTCGCGATCCGCGAGTCGGCGAGAGCGTCCGCGCGCTCTGGGCGGACCGCCACGGAGCCGTCACCGCCGTCGTCGCCAAGGCGCAGCAGGCCGGGCTTGTGCTCGCCCATGTCGCGCCCGCCGTACTGGTCGATCAGCTCGTCGGCCCGCTGTACTACCGGCTCCTCGTCACCGGCGAGCCACTCACCCCTGACTACGCCCGGACGCTGGTGCTCAGCGTCCTTGGACCTGAGGAGTCCCCATGATGCGTCGCCTGCTGGTAGGCCTAGGTGTTTTCGTCCTGCTGCTGATCGGATACACCACCTACACGATCGTCCGGCCGACCGTGCTGCACACCGAGGTCGAGATCGACGCCTCCCCCGACCAGGTCTGGAAGGTCCTCACCGACCGCGAGCACTACCCGGCCTGGAACCCGTTCATCGTCGCCTCGACCGGTGACCTGATCGTCGGCGCGACGATCACCAACGTGCTGCGCGACACCAAGGGTGCGGAGACGACCTTCACGCCCAAGCTGCTGGCCGTGCAGCCCGGCCGGGAGCTGCGCTGGGTCGGGCGGATCGGATTCGGCGGGGTCTTCGACGGCGAGCACGCCTTCCGGATCGAGGCCCTGCCCGACGGGCGGTCGAAGCTGATCCAGGAGGAGATCTTCCGCGGCGCCGCCGTGCCGTTCACCGCCGGCATGCTGCGCGACACGATCGAGCCACAGTTCCACGCGATGAACCAGGCGATCGCGACGCGGGCGGCCCAAGCTCGCTAGGGTGACCCGGTGGTCGAGCCGCAACGTATTGAGCTGACCGAGGCCGAGAGCTCGCAGGCCAGCCGGACCTACTGGGACTCCGCCGCCGCCCAGTACCTCGAGGACCACGGCGACTTCCTGGGTGACGACCGGTTCATCTGGGGTCCCGAGGGCGTCGACGAGGAGTCCGCGCAGCTTCTCGGGCCGGTCCGCGGCAAGCGCATCCTCGAGGTCGGCTGCGGTGCCGCACAGTGTGCACGCTGGCTTGTCGGTCAAGGCGCGAATGTCGTTGCCTTCGACATCTCGCTCGAGCAGCTGCGGATCGCGCAGCAGCTCGACGCCCGGACCGGGACCGCGGTCCGGACTGTCGCAGCCGATGCGACGGCGCTCCCCTACGCCAGTGCCACCTTCGACATCGTGTGTTCGGCGTTCGGTGCGCTGCCGTTCGTGGCCGACGCCGGGACCGCGCTGCGCGAGATCGCCCGCACCCTCAAGCCTGGTGGCCTGCTGGTCTTCTCGGTCACCCACCCGTTCCGCTGGACGATGCCGGACGACCCCTACGCGGGCGGTCTGCGGATCGACAAGCCGTACTTCGACCGGACGCCGTACGTCGAGGTCGACGACGCCGGTACGCCGGTCTACGTGGAGCACCACCGAACGATCGGTGACTGGATTCGGGCGCTGACCGAGTCGGGGTTCGCTGTCGACGATCTGCTCGAGCCGGAGTGGCCCGCCGGTCACACGCTGGTCTGGGGCGGCTGGGGCCCGCATCGCGGTCGCTACGTGCCCGGTACGGCGATCTGGTCGGCCCGCAAGGAGGACTGTGCATGAGAAGACTGGGGATGACGACGCAGCACAGGTTCCCCGCACTGGACGGTCTGCGCGTTCTGGCCGCGCTGGCGATGCTGACCGCGCAGGTCGCTCTGCACAGCGACGCCGGAGCGCTGTCCGGTCTGCTGTCGCGGCTGGATGTCGGCGCTGCGGTCTTCTGCGCGATCTCCGGCTTCCTGCTCTACCGGCCGCACGTGGTGGCGTGGTTCGAGGGCACACTGCCGCCGCTGACCCTGCCGTACCTCCGGAACCGGGCCGTGCGGATCCTGCCCGTGCTTTGGGTCGCCGTACTACTCGCCGCCGTTTTGCTGCACTCAGCCGACTGGTCGACGTACCTGCAGCACGCGACGCTCACCCAGGTGTACTTCGAGGGTCCGCCAGCAGCTGGTCTCACGCAGCTCTGGAGCCTGGCAGCGATCGCAGCGTTCTACGTGATCCTCCCGGCGCTGGCCAAGCTCTTGACCGGGTACGAGCGTCCGACTCGACGCAGTGTCCGGTGGCGGCTCAGTGTGCTGGCAGGACTGACGGTAGTCGGCCCGGTGTGGCTGACAGTGATGTCCGCGACGCACCACCCGAACGCCGGCCTCTGGCTGCCCGGGTACATCGGCTGGTTCGCGGTCGGCATGGGCCTCGCACTGTGGCAGGTCGCTCGCAGCACAGGCCGGCTCGGCTCATCGGCCCTCGACATCCTCACCACGATCCCCGGGACCGTCTGGGGTGTCGCGGCCGCGCTCCTGCTGCTGGCCGCGACTCCGCTGGCCGGTCCGTACGATCTGTCGACCGCAACCCCTGGCCAGACCGCAGTGAAGAGCCTGCTCTACACCGGCATCGCAGCCTGCGTGCTGTTCCCAGCCTTGGCCCCGAGTGCACGCACTGCGAACTACCTGGGCAGCAGGACCGCCCGGCTGGCCAGCAACCTCACGTACGGCGTGTTCGCGTACCAGCTGATCGCCCTGACTCTGCTCGCGCGCATCAGCACGCAGTTCGTGTTCCTGTTCTTTACGACGCTTCTCGCGTCCATCGGGCTCGCTGCAGCCAGCTACTACACCATGGAGCGGCCTTTAACTGGTGTCCGGACCGACGGGTCCGGCGGCGGTAGAACACAGCCATCGCCATCACGGCGAGCACTGCAAGCGAGCCGACCAGGAGACCCGCCCGATACACCCGGTCCGGCATGAACCGTGCGTTGACGAGCTGTTCCTCACCCGCGGGCAGCACCCAGCCCTGCTGCCATCCGGCGACCCGGATCGGCGTCAGCTTCCGCCCACTGCCGTCGTACGCGACCCAGCCCTTGTTGTAGTTCTGCGCGACGGTCAGCACCGATGGCTTACTCGATGTCGGCACTTCGAGTGTCAGCGCGGCCGGGTTCGGCCGCCACACGTTCACGCCGTGCACCGGCGTGACGGACACGTCACCGAAGCCTGCCTTGGTCAGCGTGACCTCGGTCGGGACCAGACCGCCGTTCGTCAGCACATCGACCTCGTGCCGACCGGCGTGCAGTACGACGGGCCCCGGATCGCAGCTGGTGAACGCAACCGGACGCCGCTGCAGGAGGTCCCGCATGGTGCCGGTCACTCGGGTCATGGTCAGCTTGCCGTCCACCTTGACGACCGGGCCGGATCCGCAGGACTCACCGACCCGGCTGTCGAGTCGCAGCGCCTGCCGCAGTTCGTCGGCACCGACGACGCGGATCTCCGAGACCGCTACTGGCTTGTCCGTCCGGCCGAGGCCCACCTCGACTGTGCGTGCCATCCGTTCCCCGAAGCGCACGTAGCCGTTCGCATCCAGCTTGCTGGCCGTGGCCGGGCCGCCGTCGAAGCTGAGCGTGACTTCGGTGGGTGCTGGGAGCGTCGAGTCGGTCCGGAATTGCAGTCCGCTCAACTTCCTTGCCGTCGGCAAAGTCAGGGTCAGGCTCGGGTCACGATCTGCAGCGTCCGCGACCCAGCTGGTGGTGATGTCCTGGTCGACGACCGCGCCCGGCCGTCCTTCCGGCGCAGCGACCGCGCGGGACGAGGCTGTGACCCCGATCGGTCCGGAGAGCAGTCGTTCGAGCGCAGGCCCGTCCTGCGGCAACGCCGTACCTTTCAGCTCGTACGACGCGGTCCGCGGCAGGTGCACCGTTCGCAGCAGTCCACCCGGCTCATCGGCATCGCGCGCCGTACTCGCCTGACACAACGACCGACTGGCCACGTGCAGACAGGCAGAGCGCCCGATCTGCGGATTCCTGAGCACCAGTGCACTGGGCTGTCGATCGGCCGCAGGAACCTCGACCCGCTCAGCCCGGCTGCCCGCCGGCTGATCCACACCAAGCTCCCGACGCTGCAACCCGTCAGTCTGGATCAACGGCAACTGCCCGTGCGCACCAGTCACGTCAGGACCGGTGATCGCCTCCCGGTCACCGCCCAGGGCCGACAACACCGCCGGTACGTCGCTCGCCGTGCCACGCACCTCGACGAACCGCGACTCCGGGATCAGCCGGGCGACACTCGCGCCACCGACGTCATAAATCTCCACACTCGGGTACTCGCCGACCGGCCGACCGAAATGCGCGACCCGCCTCAGACCCGCCTCGTCCAGCGTCTCGTGGACGACCGCAGCAGGCGGCACCCCGGCAGCACGGTCGTTCCGGATCACGACGTACCGGACACCGGCGTGCACCAAGGCCTGCTGCAGCGTGCGGTCGCCGACACCGGAGGCGAGACGGCGCTCCACCTCGTCGTCCAGCCACTGCGGGTGTGCTGTCGGTACGACGAGCACGTTGCCGCTCTTGTTCTGCTTGTCGATCCATGGGCGCCACACGGCGGCATCAAGATCATCCGCCTCACCACGTGGCTGAACGAATGCAGCCGAGCGGTCAGCTGGGGTGCCGTACTGCACGACCAGGAGCAGCGGGACGACCCACCAGACCGAGACGGCGAGCACGCAGCCGAGCCAGCCCGCGGCGACCTTGAGCGTCCAGCGGTCGCGACGCCGGGTGAGCAACCAGACGATCGGGAGGACGAGTGTCAGTCCGGCCGCGACCGGGTCAGCCCCACCGATCAGTGCGAACGCCATGGCAGACCAGCCGACCCGCCACCAGCCCGACCGGGCACGCGGCGTCACCAGTGGCAGCAGCACCCACGGGGCCATGGCCAGCGGCCACACCTCGGCCGAGGTGATCGACATGCCGCTGAGGAGCAGTGGGCTCACCGCGTACAGCAGTGCGACGGCGAACCGCATCCAGGGCACGCCGTACTGCCAGGCGTTGGCCAGCTTCCACACGCCAAGGAACGCGACGCACAGCACCACACACCACCAGAGCCGTTGCCCGGCCCATTCCGGCATCGACACTGCATGCATCAGCCATTGGAACGGACCGATCGGCAACAGGTAGCCGAAGGACTGACTCTGCAACTGCCCCAGCGCAGTGTCCGGGTCCCACAGGTGCAGGGCGCCCCGCAGTAACGCAGTGGGATCGTCGACCCTGGAACCGGGGGCCACTGGTCCCGGTGCGCGGTGGAAACAGAGTGCCGACAGCAACAGACAGCCCAGCACGAGCCTCGCTCGCCAGACCACCTGCTCGGACGTTCCTGCCTTCAGCACAGGCGGACCTTAACGGATCAGAGGCACTCAATCGCTGGGCGTGGCCATAGTGATATCGAACTTCCAGGCCCGTACGGTTGGGGGCGATGAATTCCGTCACAGAGCCGAGGCTCAGCTTCCTGCGCAGTGCCACCGTCGTCGCGGTCGGCATGGCGATCATGAACGTCGCCGCCTACGGCTTCACACTGATCGGAACGCACCGGCTCGTGCCGGAGCAGTTCGGTGCGATCACCGCGCTCCTCGGACTACTGCTGATCGGTAACGTCGCCTCGCTCGGGCTGCAGGCCACCGGCGCGCGCCGGCTCGCCACCCACGCCGACGACGGGTCCCTGGCCCACGCCATGCTGCAGGCAGGTCGCCGTACTGCGGTCGGGCTCACCGTCGTCTGTCTGCTCGCCACACCGCTGCTCATGTGGCTGCTGCACATCGACTCGATCGTCGCGGTGGTCCTGCTGGCGCCGACGCTCGCTGGGCTGACTCTGATGGGTTCACAGCTCGGCGTCCTCCAGGGCAGCCACCGCTGGACCGAGCTGGCCGCGGTGTACACCTCGGTCGGTCTCGGACGGCTGGTGCTCGGCGGTGGTGCACTACTGATCCACCCGTCGCTGGATTCGGCGATGATCGGGCTCGCGCTCGGCGCCGCCGTACCCGCCGTACTGGGCAGTGTCCTGCTGCGTGGTACTGCGGGTGGGACACCTGCGCTGGTCAAGGAGGTACTGCGGGAGACCGCGCACGGCACGCACGCCCTGCTCGCGTTCTTCGTGATCGCGAACGCCGACGTCCTGCTCGCCCGCGGCCTGCTCGACGGGCAGCACAGCGGCTACTACGCCGCCGGGGTGATCGTGGCGAAGGCCTGCCTCTTCCTCCCCCAGTTCGTCATCGTGATCGTGTTCCCGTCCCTGGCCAACTCCCCCGGTGACACGGTCAAACTCCGCCGCGCGATCCTGGCGGTCGCCGGTCTCGGCGTCTGCACCGTCGTGGGCACGCTCGTGCTGCCCGACCTGGTCGTCGCGGTGATCGGTGGACCGGAGAAGTACGCGTCCCTCGGCCCGTTCACCTGGATGTTCGCGATCGCGGGCTCGGCGTACGCCGTACTGCAGATGGTCGTGTACGCCGCCATCGCGCAGCAGGAGAAGCGCGCGGCCCTGCTCATCTGGGCCGGCCTGATCGTGCTCACCCTCACCGCCGTCATCGTCCTCGCCAACGGCATGACCGGCGTCAAAACCCTGGTCGCCCTCACCAGCGGCTGCGCCCTCCTCCTGTCGGCACTCCTGGCCGCCGGCCTGCACCGCCAGCAGTCGACCGTTCACTAGTCATACTCGGGACCATGACGAGCGACACCCCGACACCGGAGACGGTCTTCGCGCCGGAGGTGCCGCAGCGCGACCGGAAGATCCTGCTCAAGGAACCCAAGGAGATGATCCCGGCCGCCGGCCCGATCCCGAAGGCCGTCTCCAACTTCCGGGCCGCGCCGGGAGCCGCGCTCGGCGGTATCGTCTTCGTGGCGGTGGTCGACGCCGTCGTCGTGGCGCTCGCCGCCCGGTTCCTCCCCCGGATCCTCCCCGCCCTTGCCGCCGAAGTGGCCTTCGGCCTGGTCGCCGGGATCGGGATCCTGGTGATCGTGGGGTTGATCTGGGGGGCTACCTTGACCTCGCTCGAGAGCGATCTCGCCCGTAAGCATCACGGCAAGTACCTGCAGGCTTCGGACTGGGACGCCGATGCGCAGCAGTTGATGCTGCGGGCGCAGGCAGCAGTCCGGGCGGTAACAGCGGCCGAGGTCACCCGACGCGGTCTGCTCGACGACATCCAGAACGACGTCGTACTGCCGGAACAGCTGTGGGACATCGGGCAGATCCTGCAGAAGCTGACCGTACTGCGGTCCCGGCACCGGGAGATCGATGCGGCCGCAGCATCAGTGCTGAGCGAGACAGTCACTCGGCAGGCTGACGCGCTGCAGCGGACCGAGGCGGCGATGGAGCGGAAGGTCGCCACCTTGGAGAAGTACGCCGACCAGGTGCGCTCGGCGGACGCACTGCTGCGGGCCGAGCGCGCGGTGGAGCAGGTACGCAAGGACGACGACGCGTACGTCGAGCTGCTGGCGAGCGCGGAGCCGGCGGCCGGGACCGCGCTCATCGAGGACTTGAGTGAGGACGCCATCGACCTCCACCAGCAGCTGGCGCTGCGCCTGGCCGCCATCCGCGAGACCAGCCAGGCGCTCACGCCCTCACCAGAGGCTTGATTTCGCGAACTTGCGGGCCAGGGTGTTGGCGATGACCAGCAGCACCAGGCCGATGACCGAGCGGAAGAGGCCGATCGCGGCGGCGTAGCTGAACTGCGGGACCTCGGAGGCGAAGCCGAGTTTGTAGACGTAGGTGTCGAGTACTTCCGACGTCTGCAGGTTCAGGGTGTTCTGCAGCAGCAGGACCTTCTCGAAGCCGGCGGTCATGATCGTGCCGATGTTCAGGATCAGCAGGATCACCGCGACCGGGCGGATCGCCGGGAGGTCGATGTGCCAGACGCGGCGGAGCCTGGACGCACCGTCGACGATCGCGGCCTCGTGCAGCTCCGGGGACACGCTGGTCAGCGCGGCCAGGTAGATGATCGCCGAGAAGCCCATCGTCTGCCAGGAGCTGGACCAGACGTAGAGGTGCCGGAAGTAGTCCGGGTTGTTCAGTACGTCGATCGGCCCGGCCCCGAAGATCCCGAGGAACTGGTTCAGGACGCCGGTGTTCGGGTCGACCAGGACCACGATGATGCCGACCACGACCACCGTGGAGATGAAGTGCGGGGCGTAGGTGATCAGCTGCACCGACCGGCGGTACCACTTGCGGCGAGCCATGTTCAGGCCGAGGGCCAGCAGGATCGGCGGCCAGAAGGTCGCGAACAACTCGTAGACCTGCAGCACCAGCGTGTTCTTGATCAGCCGCCCGAACTGGTAGGACTCGACGAAGCGCTCGAAGTGTTTGAACCCGACCCACCGGCTGCCCAGGATCCCGTCGATCACGTTGTAGTCCTTGAACGCGATGATCGCGCCGTACATCGGCCAGTAGGCGAAGATCGCCAGCCAGACCAGCGGGATCGCCAGCATCGCGTACAGCTGCCAGTTCCGCCGCATCCGCGTCCCCAGTGACACGGCTTGCTTCCGGGGCCGCGGCTGAGCGCCGCTGCGCGCGGGAGTCCGTCGTACCAAAGTGTCGATGGCCATCTTTTAGCCCTTCAACGAGCCGACCATGGCCCCCTTGACGAAGTGCTTCTGCACAAAGGGGTAGACCAGCAGTGGCGGAATGGTGGCGATCACGATCAGCGAGTACTTCAGCTGCTCCTGGAGTTCCTTCATCCGGATCAGCTCGGCGGTGTCGCGGACCTGGGACGGGTCGAACTGGTTCTGCAGCAGGATCTGGCGCAGCACCAGCTGCAGCGGGAACAGGTGCTCGTTGGTCAGGTAGATCAGCGCGCTGAACCAGGAGTTCCACTGGGCGACGGCGTAGAAGAGCAGGTTGACCGCGATGATCGGTTTGCTCAGCGGCAGCACGACCCGCCAGAAGAAGCCGAAGTCCGTACAGCCGTCGACCTTCGCGGCCTCGACCAGTTCCTCGGGGATGGTGGACTGGAAGAAGGTCCGGGTGATGATCATGTTCCAGACCGCGAGCGCGGCCGGCAGGATGATCGCCCAGCGGGTGTTCAGGATGCCGAGCCGGTCGGCCACCAGGTACGACGGGATCAGGCCGCCGGAGAACATCATCGTGAACACGAACAGCGCCATGATCAGGCCCTTGCCCGGCAATCCCTTCCGGGACAGCGGGTACGCCGCGAACAGGGTCAGGACGGTCGCGAGCACCGACCCGCCGACGGCGTACAGGACGGAGTTCGAGAAGCCGCTGACGATCGAGTCGTAGTCGAAGACCGCTTTGAACGACTCGATGCTGAGGCCGACCGGCCAGAGCCAGACCTTGCCGGAGACAACGTTCTTCGGATCGCTCAGCGAGGCACTGAGCACGTAGACGAGCGGGTAGAGAACGGCGAGCGTGAACAGGCCGAGAGCGGTGTAGTTGCAGATCATCACGATCCGGTCGGACCGGGTCTCCTGGACCGGAGCGGGTGTCGCGGTGGCCATCGCCATCACCCCTGGTAGGTCTCGTAGGCGGCCTGCTGGATCTCCAGGTACGGCGTCAGCCCGATCTTCTGGACGCGATCGGTGAAGTCGTTCCACTGCGCGTCGTCGTTCGGGTCGAGCCTGCCGGTGACGAACCGGGCCATCGAGGTGGTCACCTCGCTGCGCAGGTTGAGGCCGATCTCGGCGTCGAGCGCGGCCTGGTCGGCCTCGAGGGTGACCGGCGGGAACTGCCGCTCCATCGGCTGCTTGTACGGGAACAGGTGGTCCCGGGTCTGCTCGTACAACGGCGATTCGAAGGTCGGCTTCTTCGGGTTCACCCGCTCGGCCAGCCGGAAGTCGCCGGAGCGGTACATCACGGCGTACTGGTCCCAGGTCTTGCCCTTGGTCTCATCGGTGTTCCAGGACTCCATGCCGAACACGGACTGCTCACCGTTGATGCCCTTGTCACCCTTCGCGGACCAGCGGAAGTCGGGTCCGGCGTACGAGCGCAGGATCGCCTCGAGGTCCATCTGGAAGTCGGCCCACCGCACCAGCAGGTCGGGACGCTTGCACTTGCGCGTGACCACGAGCGTCGAGACCTCGACGCCGACGCTCAGGTAGTTCCAGGGCGCGAACTGTACGCCGTTCGGTCCTTTCAGCGGCGTCATCGTCTCGTACTGGCGCCACCGGGCCTTCGGGTCGTCCAGGTCCAGCGTCATGAACGTGCCCCAGTAGTAGACCCGCGCACCGCCCATCACCGGCCCACCCGGGTTGTCGCCGTACCGCTTGATCTGGTCCTCGGTCGCGGTGAAGATGTCCTTTGCCAGCAGGCCGTCGGCGTACAGGCCGTGCAGGTACTTCAGGCCTTCGCGCCACTCGTCCTTCACGAAGTTCGCCTCGACCTTGCCGTCGGTGACGGCCAGCCAGGGCCGGTCGCCGCCGTTGACGCTGTAGCTCGGGTTGTAGAGGAACGAGTTCATGAAGAAGCTGTCCAGCGGCGCGTCCTTGTAGCCACCGAACGGGATCGTCTTGCCCCGGCCGCCGAGCTCGTCCTTCTTGAACGCCGTCAGCACCTCACGGAACTCTTCGGTCGTCGTCGGCACCGCCAGCCCGACCTTGCGGACCCACTCGGTGTTGATCAGGGCGCGGCCGCCCGAGGCGCGGCAGTGATAGCAGTCGTTGAAGTCCGGGAAGCTGTAGACGCCGTCGTCCGGCGACTTGATCAGCTTCGGCGCTTCCGGGTAATCCTTCATCGCCTGCTGCAGGTTGGGCGCGTAGCGCTCCAGATACGGCTTCAGGTCCACGAACAGGTTCTGGGCGCCGTACAGATAGAGCTGCGAGCGGGTGAAGGTGATGCCGAGGAACGCGTCCGGGATGTCACCGGCCGCCATCATCGCGTTGACCTTCGTCATGGTCTCCGGGTCGTTGCCCTTGCCGGCCACCTGCCGCCACTGGATCCGGATCCCGGTCTGCTGCTCCATCCAGCGGGTGAACTCGTTCGTCGACCAGTCACCGACCGTCAGGCTCTGCGGCACCACGACCGTGAACGTCACCGGTTCGGTCACGATCGCCTGCTGCTTGCGGGCCTTCGGGCCGATGTACCCCGGTGGGTAGTTGACCCCGGACTTCAGCGGCCCGAGCTCCACGGGCGGCTGGGTCAGACTCTCCGGCGCGGCACCCGCCTCCGCCGTACCGGAACCACACCCACTCAGCACGCCGCTGCCACCGGCCGCGGCGGCCCCGAGGGCCCCCGCGACGAACGTCCTTCGCTTCACCACTTTGCGCATCCCGCCTCCAGCTACGGATTGTGAGATATCCGATAGGATCTACGATCGACTGACCGGCAGAATGGCAGAGATCGGACCTCTTCGAAAGGGGTCAGCGAGTACCGCCCGCAACTTTCCTACGGAAAGAAAGGGGTCCACGGGTTGGTTAGGGTCGACCCATGCCAACCCCGAAGTTCATCCTCGAGCTCCGCGAGAAGATCGGTCACGACCTGCTCTGGCTCACCGGCCTGACCGCCGTCGTCCTCGACGAGCACGACCGGATCCTGCTCGTCCAGCGCGTCGACACCGGCCGCTGGTCGCTGCCCGCCGGCATCCTCGAACCCGGCGAACAACCCGCCGTCGCTCTGCGCCGCGAGATCTACGAGGAGACCGCCGTCGAGGCCGAGGTGGAACGCCTCCTCAACGTCGAGTCCTTCCCACCTGCCGCCTACCCGAACGGCGACCAGGTCCAGTTCCTCGACCTCTGCTTCCGCTGCCGCCCCATCGCCGGCACCCCCCGCGTCAACGACGACGAGTCCCTCGACGTCCGCTGGTGGCCCCTCGACAACCTCCCACCGCTACGCGCCGAGGAACTCCGCTTCATCGAACGAGCCCACTCCCCCGGCGAGACGCCGTACTACCTCACCTGAGTGCAGGCGACGATGCCCTGGCGCGCCGGGGCTAGCGGGCGGCCGCCGAGTACAGGTCGGTCAGCTCCTTGAGGTGGGCTTCGTCAGCGGCGCGGCTGGCACCGTACGGGCCGGGGGCAACGGTGTAGACATCCTCGGCGACTTCGTGATTGGTGGCGAACAGGTACGTACCGCCGACCTCGACCAGCTGCTGTTTGTCGATGATGTGGGTCGTCCCTGATTCGTCGACATAGCCACGTTGCCGCATCCGCACCTCGGCCGGCGCCGCGCCCTTGATCGACTGCAGCACCTGCACGCGAACCACAGTCCAGCCACCCGACTCGTCCCGCGCCGTGATCGCGAGCACCTTGCCGGAGACGACCGTGCTGGTGTTCGCCATCACAACCGGCAGCTTGGTCACGTCGTACGCATACCCCTGCTGGATGACTTCGGTTCGTCCGTTCGACGGCCGCACCGAGACGTCGTCCCCTGATCGCACCATCCGGAAACCAGCCACACCACCAACCGCCACGACCACCACCACAGCAGCCACCGCCACCAACCGGCCTCGGCGGCGGCCCGCCGGCGGGGACGGCTCCTCGACCGAACTGTTGAGCACTCCCTCCAGTACGGCGCGCCCCTCGGCACCACCGGCCCAGCCGGGCCGGGGCTTCTGTGCACGGATTCTCCGCTGCAGATCATCGTCGTTCATGGTGAATCCTCCGTCGCAACGCCCGTGTTCGGGATCTGTGGGGCGCCGTCCGCACCCACGAGCAGCCCCCGCAGATGCTTGCGCGCCCGGTGCAAACGGACGGTGAGAGCGTTCACCGAACACCCCAGCACCTGCGCACCCTCTGCCGGGCTGAGATCGAACCAGGCAACCAGAAGCACGGCATCGCGCTCCAGGTCACTGAGTTGATCCAGCGCTCGCCAGACCTCGTCATCGATGTCAACGGGAGCTGCCGGCTGCGATTCGGTGGCGGCCAGCCCGGCCACCCGATCAATCAGCCGCTCACGCCGTCGCATACTCCGCCGGTGCGTGGCGGCGACCCGTCGCGCGGTCGCCAGGAGCCAGGGCAACGCCTGCTCAGGCACCACATCGAACCGCCGCCACGCAACCAGGAACGTCTCCGACACGACATCCGCCGCGAGCTGTGTCCCTACCTGGACCACCGCATAGGCGTGGACGGCATCCGCATGCTCGGCAAAGGTACGCGTCATCCGCAGATAGCTCGCACTCTGCTCCGGCATCGCGTCGTCCCATCACTCGTGGCCACCCGTCTCACCAGGTAATGGCCGGTACCAGCTTGTTTCTTACACACGAGCCGCGCCGACGCTACTCAAGCGCCGATTGATACTCCTTCGTGACCTGCGCCTGCCGCACGGAGTCACCGACATCAACACTGGCCGCCGGGCCGGCGAGCAGCGTTGCCGGTCCCCCGTCCGCACCTCCTGTTGTGACCAGCAGCCGCCGGCCGCCCGGCACGAGCATCGGCTGCTCCTCGGCGGCGTGAACACGGCGAGCGGAGTCGACGTAGCCGAGCTGACGTACCAGGATCTCGCCGGTCCGGGTTCCTTTCAGGGATTGCACCACGCGTACCCTCCACACCGTGCTGGCGGCGGACTCGTCCGTGCGCTCGGCGCCGATGATTTCGGCGACGAACACGGCGCTGGCGTGATTCAGCAGCGTCCGCTTGTCCTTGACGTCAAAGGCATAGGACGTCTTGATCGATCCGATCCCAGCAGCGTCCTCGGCCTGCATCTGCTTCCCGGGCGTGAATCCGGTGCCCAGCGCCAGCACCGCAGTTGCCGCAGCAACGAGAATTCTTCTGCGCGTCATCAGCACTCACCACAAGTGGTCGTAGTCGGATCTGTCATGCGGTCGCGGCTCGTTGTAAACAGATCCGCAGGAACTGACCGGGCAGTCGTCCATGGCCTGGTCGTCGTAGGAATGGTCCAGTCCATGAGCATGACCCCATTCATGGAGCGCGCAGGCGCGGCGGTCGATCGTGCCGTAGCCGTTGTAGAAATGGTCGTTCAGCTTCAATACGTCGGCGCCGCTCCGTCCGTCCCAGAAACCGCACAGGCCGTCGTTGGCGTTGTAGTCGCGAATCTCAAGATCTGTGACGCTGCCCGCCGTATCCGGGGCAATGTTCACACCACCGGGGAGCTCCTCCCAGCGTGCCTCACCGGCACTGCGCGCGTCGTCCCACTTCGTGTAGTCCTCGTAGCGGATCTCGGTACCGTCCACCGAGTCCTCACCTAAGAAATGCGCCCCAGCCACCCCCACAGCGCCGAACAACAACACCCACACCGCCACACAACCTGTCGTGGCCAGACGTCTCAGTACCGTCGGTAGGGCCTGCGCCTTCACACCCGCTCGAGGTCTCGAATCCGTTCTCCACATCTCCTGTGCCTTCCTCCGAAGGAAACACCTGCATCTGCTGCATCGGAGGCCGGGCACAGGAGTTACAGATTCTGCAGCAACGTGCAGAAAATTGGCCATCTGGGGCAGGGAGCTTCGTCGGTCGGGCGCGCCCGTCGTTGGCCGGATCGCCTCCTGTGAACTAGTGGGCGGCTTCGTGCCAGGTTCGGCCTACGCCTACGGAGACGTCGAGGGGGACGTCCATCTCGACGGCGGCGCCCATGTCTCGCCGGACCAGTTCCTCCAAGGCTTCGCGTTCGCCGGGGGCTACCTCGAAGACGAGTTCGTCGTGGACCTGGAGGAGCATCCGGGACTGGAGGTTGGAGGCCTTGAGGGAGGTGTCGACCTTGAGCATGGCCATCTTGATGACGTCGGCGGCCGAGCCCTGGATGGGGGCGTTCAGGGCCATTCGCTCGGCCATCTCGCGGCGCTGGCGGTTGTCGCTGGTCAGGTCGGGGAGGTAGCGGCGGCGGCCGAGGATGGTTTCGGTGTAGCCGCTCTTACCGGCCTCGAGGACGATGCTGCGCAGGTAGTCCCGGACACCGCCGAAGCCCTCGAAGTACTCGTCCATCAGACCCTTGGCCTCGTCGACGCCGATCTTCAGCTGCTGGCTCAGTCCGTACGCCGACAGGCCGTAGGCGAGACCGTAGTTCATCGCCTTGATCTTGGCGCGCTGCTCCTGGGTCACCTCGGCCGGCTCGACCGAGAACACCCGCGACGCGGTCACCGAGTGGAAGTCCATACCGGAGTTGAAGGCCGCGATCAGGCCCTCGTCCTTGGAGACGTGTGCCATGATCCGCATCTCGATCTGGCTGTAGTCGGCCGACATCAGCGACTCGTGGCCTTCGCCGACGACGAAGGCCTGCCGGATCCGGCGGCCCTCCTCGGTGCGGATCGGGATGTTCTGCAGGTTCGGGTCGGTGGAGCTCAGCCGGCCGGTGGCGGCGATCGTCTGGTTGAACGTCGTGTGGATCCGGGCATCGCGAGGGCTGATCGTCTTCAGCAGCCCCTCGACCGTCTGCCGCAGCCGGGTCGCGTCGCGGTGTGCCAGCAGGTACGCCAGGAACGGGTGCTCGGTCTTCTCGAACAGCGCCTGCAGCGAATCCGCATCCGTGGTGTAACCGGTCTTCGTCCGCTTCGTCTTCGGCATCTGCAGCTCGTCGAACAGCACCACCTGCAACTGCTTGGGCGACCCGAGGTTGATCTCCTTGCCGATCACCTCGTACGCCGCCGTCGCGGCCTCGCGGACGCCGGTCGCGAACCGCTCCTCCAGCTCCTCCAGATACGGGCGGTCGACCGCGATCCCGTCCCGCTCCATGCCCGCGATCACGTCGATCAGCGGCAACTCGACATCCGCCAGCAGCGCCGTACCGGCCTGCTTCTCGAGCTCGGCGTCCAGGGTGTCGGCGAGGTCGGCGATCGCGCGCGCCCGCAGCATCGTGTGGTCCGCAGCCGGACCACCCTCGATGTCGTCGAAGCTGAGCTGACCGTTCTCGACCTCTTCGGTGCGGAGCTCACGCTTCAGATAGCGCACGGTCAGGTCGGCCAGATCGTAGGAACGCTGATCCGGACGCGCCAGATACGCACTCAGCTGGGTGTCCGAACTCAGACCGGCCAACGACCAGCCGCGCTCCAGGAAACCGAGCAGCGGCCCCTTCGCGTCGTGCAACGCCTTCGGCTGCTTCGGATCCGCGAGCCACGCCTTCCAGGCGGTCTCGTCCTCCGGAGTCAGCGCGGTCGGATCGAACCAGGCCGCAGCGCCTTCGGTGTTGGCCAGCGCCAGCCCGGTGATCTCACCTGTGCCACGCCCCCAGTTGCCCTGCACTGCAACGCCAACGCGCTCACCGGCGCTCACATGCTTGGCCAGCCAGGCCGCGACCTCGCCCGGCTTGAGCTGCACACCGTCCAGCTCGAAGCCCTGCTCGACGGTGGCGTCGACCTCCTCGTGCTCCGCGACCAGCCGCTCCCGCAGGACCCGGAACTCCAGGCTGTCGAACAGCGTGTGCACCTGCTCGCGGTCCCACGGCACCCGGACCAGGTCGTCGACGGTGACATCCAGCGTCAGGTCCCGGATCAGCTCGTTGATCTGCCGGTTCCGGATCACGTCGGACAGGTGCTCGCGCAGCGACTCACCGGCCTTGCCCTTGATCTCGTTGACGCGGTCGATCACATCGTTCAGCGAACCGAACTGGTTCAGCCACTTCGCCGCGGTCTTGTCACCGACACCCGGCACACCGGGCAGGTTGTCGCTCTTCTCCCCCACCAGCGCGGCCAGATCCGGATACAGCCGCGGCGGTACGCCGTACTTCGCCTCGACCGCGGCCGGGTCCATCCGGGCGATCTCGGAGACGCCGCGCTTCGGGTAGAGGACTGTGACGTTCTCACTGACGAGCTGGAACGCGTCCCGGTCACCGGAGCTGATCAGCACCTCGAAACCCTGGTCCGAGGCCTGGGTGGCGAGGGTGGCGATGATGTCGTCGGCCTCCCAGCCGTCGATCTCCGTGGTCGGGATGCGGAGCGCGTCCAGCACCTCCTTGACCAGCGACACCTGGCCCTTGAACTCGTCCGGCGACTTCGACCGGCCGGCCTTGTACTCCGTGTACTGCTCGGAGCGGAAGGTCTTGCGGGACACGTCGAACGCGACACAGATGTGCGTCGGCTGCTCGTCGCGGAGCATGTTGATCAGCATCGAGGTGAACCCGTACACCGCGTTGGTGTGCTGCCCGGTCGAGGTGGAGAAGTTCTCCACGGGCAGTGCGTAGAACGCGCGGTAGGCCAGCGAGTGCCCGTCCAGCAGCAGGACGCGCGGGCGCCCGGTACCTGCCGCGGCAGCAGTGCTCTCCTGCTTGTCCTCGGTCATCGTCGAAGTGTCGGTATCTGGAGCCACGTACCGACTCTAGTGCTTCCCTGGGACAGTTTCCGAACACGGCAGTTAGGCTGCTGCGGTGACAGTTAACAACACGCTCCCGCCAGGCATGGACGTCGAGGGCAGCCTGCTGCAACTCATGGGCATCGTCGTCAGCGAGGCCGCACCGGAGCGGGTCGTCGCGACCATGCCGGTCAAGGGCAACACCCAGCCGTACGGGTTGCTGCACGGCGGCGCGTCCTGCGTGCTGGCCGAGAGCCTCGGCTCGATCGGTTCCGCGCTGCACGCCGCGGCGTACGGGAAGGTCGCGGTCGGGGTCGACATCAACGCGACCCACCACCGGGCCGTCCGCGAAGGCATGGTCACCGGGGTCGCCACCCCGATCTACCTCGGCCGGACCACCACGTCGTACGAGATCGTCATCACCGACGACCGCGACAAGCGGGTCTGTACGGCGCGGATCACCTGCCAGCTGATTCAGGCTCCGGCGGGTAGCTGAGCGGATCGGTCGCCAGCGGCCGGGCCAGCTGGGCCCGGCGGGCGATCACCGAGCGTCGCGAGGACAGCAGGGCCAGCAGATTCGGCGCGTGCTCGGCGGCGAGCCGGCGGGCCACCGTGTGGGTGTTCGCGAACCGCAGTACGCCGGCCTGTCCGAGCCCGAGCCGGGCGAGGAACCGGTTCGCCTCGCGGGCGATCGCGGGCGCGACCACGGCCAGGTGCGGGCAGCTCTCGTGCTCGGCCCAGGCGACCGCCTCGGCGATCATCGCCTTGCCGACACCGTGCCGGCGCGCGGCGTCACTGACGTGCAGATACTCCACCGTGAGCGTGGTGTCGTCGTGCAGCGGACTGACCGCGGCCCGGCGCAGATAGGCCATCGCGTGCACCTGACCGTCCAGCTCACCGACGATCAGGCGGCCCCACGGGTCGGCCAGATGCTTGCTGACGGCAACCTCTACGGCGGGGACCGTGGGCACGCCCGGAAGGCGGCCGGCACCGGTCGTGGTCAGCTCGCGCCAGAGCGCGACCAGAGCGGCTGCATCCCCCGTCTGGGCGTCCCGCACCGCGATGGCAGCTGCCACAGCGACCTCCTGGTCTGGTCCACCCCCGAGGTGAACGGGACGGGCCCGATACGCTCGTCCTCGCGCAACAGTAGGCCCTCCAGGGTCACTTGCAAAGCTGCGCCCAGGTCATTGAGCGGAGAGCTGCTTTGTTCGTCGGAATCGGCACAGTTGTCAACGTTGCAACGGTTCTGATCGGGTCGACACTCGGTGTACTCGTCGGGCATCGGCTCAGTCACCGGACCCGCGATCTGGTCACCGATGCGCTCGGTCTGGTCACGCTGCTGATCGCGATCACCTCGGCACTCACCGTGGGCGCCAAGGCGCTCAGTGACGCAGTGGGGACCAGCGCACCGGTGCTGATCGTGCTCGGCGCGATGCTGATCGGTGGCATCACGGGATCGCTGCTCCGGATCGAGCAGCGGCTGGAGGGCTTCGGCGCCTGGCTGCAGCACCGGTTCCGCCGCAGCGACGGGGAGAGCACCTTCGTGGAAGGTTTCGTTACCGCGTCGATGGTCTTCTGTGTCGGACCGCTGACATTCCTCGGTGCGTTGTCCGACGGGCTCGGGCGTGGTGCGGACCAGTTGTTCCTCAAGGCCGTGCTGGACGGGTTCGCCTCGATCGCCTTCGCCGCGTCACTCGGCTGGGGCGTGATGGCGTCGGCGCTCGTCGTACTGGTCGTGCAGGGCCTGATGACCGCGGTCGGCGCCGTCCTGGGCGACGTACTGCCCGAGGCCCACGTGACCGCCCTCGGCGCGACCGGCGGCGTGATGCTCATCGGTGTCGCGCTGCGCCTGCTGAAGATCAAGCAGATCGCGGTCGCCGACATGCTGCCGGCGTTGATCGTCGCGCCCCTCCTCGTCCAGCTGCTGGTAGTAATTCGCAGCTGAACGAGGAGGTTGAAGCGATCAGTCCTCGCCGAGGTACGCCTTGCGTACGTCGTCGTTGACCAGGAGGTCGCGGCCGGTGCCGGACAGTTTGATCTGCCCGACCTCCAGCACGTAGCCGTAGTCCGCCCGCTTCAGGGCGGCCTGGGCGTTCTGCTCGACCAGCAGGATCGTGGTGCCCTGCCGCTGCAGCTCGGTCACCGTCGACATGATCCGCTTCATCATGATCGGCGACAGACCCATCGACGGCTCGTCCAGCATCATCAGCTTCGGCCGGCTCATCATCGCCCGGCCCATCGCCAGCATCTGCTGCTCACCACCGGAGAACGTCCCGGCCGGCTGCTTGCGCCGCTCCCCCAGGATCGGGAACAGGTCGTACGCCGAGTCCAGGTCGGTGCGGACACCGGCCGGGTCGCGGCGCGCGAACGCACCGAGCAGCAGGTTCTCCTCGACGGTCAGCCGCGGGAAGATCCGCCGCCCTTCCGGCGAGTGCGCCAGCCCGCGGGTGACGATGTCATGAGCCGCGACATTGTCGATCCGCTCGCCCTGGAACCAGATCTCACCCTGGGTCGGCCGGAGCAGCCCCGAGATCGTCCGCAGCGTGGTCGTCTTACCGGCGCCGTTGGTGCCGATCAGCGACACCACCTGCCCCTGCTCGACGCTGAAGCTGATCTGCTTCACGGCCACGATCTTGCCGTAGGCAACTTCCAGGTTCCGGACCTCGAGCATCGCCGAGAGCGGCTTCTCCTCAGTGCTGTCGGTCATGACTTCCCCTCCTCAGGCGTGACGTCCTGCGGACGGTCGTCCTCGTCGTCCTCGTCGTCGTCCTCACCGGTGCCGATATAGGCCTCGATGACGCGCGGGTCGGACTGCACCTCACCCGGGCTGCCCTCGACCAGGGCCTCGCCCCGGACCAGGCAGAGCACCCGGTCGCAGAGGTTGAAGATGAACCGCATGTCGTGCTCGATCACCACGACCGACAGGCCCGAGTCCCGGATCTTGAAGATCAGGTCCATCGCCTGCTTGGTCTCCTGCGGGTTCATCCCCGCCGTCGGCTCGTCCAGCAGGATGAGCTTCGGGTCGGTGGCCAGTGCCCGCGCGATCTCGAGCCGCCGCTGATCGCCGTACGGCATGTTCCGGGCCAGGTGCTCGGTCGACCGGCCGAGACCGACGAAGTCGAGCAGCTCCTGGGCCCGGGCCCGGGTGGCTGCCTCCTCGCGACGGAACTTCGGCCCGTGCAGCACCGAGGTGAACGCGCCCGCGCTGGTCCGGCTGTAGCGGCCGACCATCACGTTCTCCAGCGCGGTCATGTTCGCGAACAGCCGGATGTTCTGGAACGTCCGGGCCATCCCCGCGCGCACCACGGCGCGTGGCTTCGGCGGCAACGGTGACAGCTTCGGCAACGCCGGCACCTGTACGGCGGGGGCCGGCGCGGCCGGCTGTCCCTTCCTGCCCCGCTTCGGCCGGAACGGCTTCGGCGCCTTCCGCGGGACACCGGCGAACCGGACCTGCCCGCTGGTCGGCTTGTAGAGGCCGGTCAGGCAGTTGAAGAACGTCGTCTTGCCGGCCCCGTTCGGGCCGATCAGACCGACGATCTCGCCCTCGCGAACGGTCAGGTTCACGTTGTTGACCGCCAGCAGACCACCGAACCGCATGGTCACGCCGGAGGCTTCGAGTACCGTTCCGCCGACCGCGGGTGCGGCCGGACGGGATTCCGTGACGGTCATTTGGCCTCCTCGACGAGCTGGTGCTCGACCTCATCGGCGAGATTCTCGTCCTCTTCGTGGAACTCGAGCTGCCGCCGCCTGCTCGCCACCAGACCCTCGGGCCGGAAGCGCATCATCAGCACCAGCGTGATGCCGAACAGCAGCAGCCGGTACTCCGAGAAGAACCGCAGCTTCTCCGGCAGCAGTTTCAGGATCGTTGCTCCCAGCAACACACCGGCGATGGTGCCCATACCGCCGAGCACGATCGCGGCGAGCAGGAACGCCGACTCCAGGAACATGTACTGGTCCGGGCTGACCGCACCGTCCTGGTGCGCCTTGATGGTGCCGGCCAGACCGGCCAGGAACGCACCGACCGCGAACGCGAGCAGCTTCAGCCCGAAGACGTTCACACCCATCGCCTCGGCGGCCTTCTCGTCCTCCCGGATCGCCACCCAGCCACGCCCGATCCGGCTGTTGTTCAGCCGGGAGAAGACCAGGATGACGCCGCCGGTCAGGATCAGCAGCAGGAAGTAGTAGTTCGAGAACCGGCCGAGCTCGATCCCGAACGGATGGTGCACGTCACCGAAGTTGAACCCGCCGATCTCCAGATCCGGAATACCGGGGATACCGTTCGGGCCGTTGGTCAGGTTCGGGCCGTTGTTGCCGTCCAGGTTGAACATCGCGAACCGGAAGATCTCACCGAAGCCCAGCGTCACGATGGCCAGGTAGTCACCCGAGACGCGCAGCGTCGGCGAACCGATCACCAGACCCAGCAGGGCCGCGACCACGGCACCGACCAGCACGACCACCAGGAACGGCGGCTTCCAGCCGATCGTCGCGAACGCCGACTGCGACATCGTCGCCGCGACGTACGCACCCGAACCCAGGAACGCGATGTACCCGAGGTCGAGCAGACCGGCCAGACCGACGACGATGTTCAGGCCCATCGCGGTGGCCGCGAAGACCAGCACCGAGGTCGCGATCGACATGTTCGCGTCCGACCCGTCCTGGGTGAACGGGAACAGGAACGCCACCGCGAACGACGCCAGCGTCAGCACCTTGCGGTGCCGCTGCCCGGCGTGGCCGACCCAGCTCATCGCCCCGGTCCGGAACAGCGCGAACGTGATCGTCGCGATGAAGACCAGGCAGATGATGAACAACCACGCGTCGTCCAGGCCGAGTGCGTACGCCGCCGTGAACAGCAGCGCCGCCATCAGCAGCGCGATCGCCGTGATCTCGGCCCAGGCCGGTGACTTCGCCTTGCTCATGTCGTGCAACTGCCGCAACGGCATCAGCCAGGCCGCCACCGTGATCAGCAGGGCACCCACCAGCGAGATGTACGCGCCGGGGTTGACGTTGATCAGACCGTCGGACTCGACGCTGATCGCCGCCAGCACCAGGACCATGAACAGCGACAGCCCGGTCCCGAGCGACCGCAGACCGGCCGTCACATCCAGCCACTGACCGAGCTTGCCCTTGTCGAGCACCAGCAGGACCAGCGAGACCACGGCGACGATGATCGCCAGGACCTGCAGGCCACCGGGGTACAGGTTGATCGACAGGTTGTTCAGGATCGTGCCGTCGTAGCTCCAGGAAAGGAACGATCCGACGATCACCAGCACCGCACCGGCCAGCCCGAGCGGCCAGGCGATCGGCCTGTTCTTCGGAGCAGCCGCCGGCGTCACCGGGGTTTCCGTCTGTACGTCGGTCATGCGCGGTCCACCACCCTCGCGCCCAGCAGGCCCTGCGGCCTGAACACCAGAACCAGAATCAGGATCACGAACGCCCAGACGTCCTTCCAGGTGCTACCACCGAACTGGCCCGGGATGTACTGCGTCGCCATCGACTCGATCACTCCGAGAACGAGACCACCCACGACCGCACCGTAGATGTTGCCGATACCACCCAGCACCGCGGCGGTGAACGCCTTCAGACCGGCCAGGAAGCCCATCCGGTACTGGATGTTGCTGTTCTGCAGTCCCTGCGATACACCTGCGATCGCAGCGAGCACAGCGCCCAGGGTGAACGCGACCACGATGATCCGGTCGACGTTGATACCCATCAGCCGGGCGGTGTCCGGGTCCTGCGAGACGGCCTGCATACCGCGGCCGGTCCGGGTCCGGTTGATGAAGAACCAGAGCAGGATCGCGCAAATGGCCAGCGCCGCCATGGTGAAGACCGCGGACCGCTGGATCGTCACGCCGCCCACCTCGAGCGCCGTACCGGAGACGACGTCGATCTGCGGGAACGGGATCCCCAGCTTGGCACTCGGCCACTCGACGTGCGTGATCAGTGTGCGCCAGAGCACCCAGCCGATCTCGGCCGTCGCGACCGAGGTCACCGCGGCCAGCACGATCGGCTGGATACCGATCTCGACCCGGGCCTTGTTCCGGACCGCGATCGAGAGCAACCAGCCGGCGAGGGTTCCGACCGCCGCGCCGACGATGAGGACGCCGGGAACGAGCAGCAGGCTCAGCTCCCGCTCGACCAGCCGGGCCACGATCCAGAGCAGCAGCGCACCGGCCGCGGCACCGAGCAGCGGGGCCCGGTCGAGCCACTTGGTCACCGGGTGGTCCAGGTTCGGACGGCCCGGCCGCGCACCCACGAAGTATCCGAGCGCCAGCGCACCGGCGGCGAACACGACGACGGTCCACGCGGGCTGGTCGTACATCAGCCGGATGAACTCCTGCAGGAACACCGAGATACCGATCGCGGTGATCAGTGGTGCCAGCCGTGGCGCGTTCCGCAGGGGACGATACGCGACACGTTCCATCAGCACCGCCGTGCCGACCGACGCGATGATCGCGCCGATGATCATCACCGGCAGGATCCAGACGGCCGTCTTGCCGTCGAAGAACAACAGATAAGTGGTCAGTGCGCCGAAGGCACCGACCATGAACACCTCGCCATGGGCGAAGTTGATGAGCTGCACGATGCCGTAGACGACGGTGTACCCGACGGCGATCAGGGCGTACAGCGATCCCAGAGTCAGCCCGTTGACGAGCTGCTGGAAGAACTGGTCCACGTCGACCTCCCAACTACCTCTGTTCCGACATGCCTCGGGGGCGGGAGGATCACTCCCACCCCCGAGCACATGAGGTCGACCTTGCTTACTTGGTCTCGAACGCCTTGGTCTCCACGGTGGCCCACGCACCCGCGTCGACCTTGTAGACGGTCAGCACCTTGGAGGTGCTGTCGCCGTACTGGTCGAACGCGACCTTGCCGGTCACACCGTCGAAGGAAACCTTGCCGAGGGCATCGATGGTGGCCTGACGGGCCGACTCGACGTCCTTGGCGTCCTTCAGCGACGTCTTCAGGGCGTTGATGATCGCGTTGGCCGCGTCGTAGGAGTAACCGCCGTACGCCGCGGAGTCCTCCTTGTAGCCGGCCGTCTTGTAGTCGGCCAGGAACTTCTTGCCGGCCTCGGTCGAGTCGGTCGGCGCACCGACGGACGTCGAGAGGTCGTTGGTGCTGTTCTTACCGGCCAGGGTGATGTACTTCGGGTCCTTGATGCCGTCGCCGCCCATCAGCGGGACGTTCAGGCCGGCGGCCTTCATCTGCTGCGAGAGCGGCCCGGCCTCCGGGTACTCACCGCCGTAGTAGACAGCCTGCGGGCCCGACGGCTTGATGGCCGAGATGACCGCGCTGTAGTTCTTGTCCTCCGGGTTCACCGTCTGGGCCGCGACGATGGTGCCGCCGAGCTTCTTGAACTCGTCGGTGAAGGTGCCGACCAGACCCTGGCCGTAGGCCTTCTTGTCGTGGATCGTGGCGACCTTGGTGATCTTCGCGGTCTCGTACAGGTACCGGGCCGCGAACGGGCCCTGGACCGCGTCCGTGGTGCAGGTACGGAAGTAGTTGGCGTACGGCCGCTTCGGCTCCGTCTGCCACGCCGCACCCTGGGTCAGGCCCGGGCCGGTGTTGGCCGGCGAGACCTGGACGATGTTCTTCGGTGCGAGCACCGGCTGAACCTGCTGGGCGACGCTGGTGTTCAGCGTACCGACGACGCCGATGACCTCCTTGTCGCCGGCGAGCGCGGTGGCCGCGTTCTTGCCCGGCTCGGTCTTGCCCTCGTCGTCCTTCGGCACGGCCTCGAGCTTCCAGCCCGGGATCGCGCCGGAGTCGTTGGCCTGCTTGATGGCCAGCTCGACGGAGTGCTGGATACCGAGGCCCAGCGCCGAGAGGTCACCCGACAGCGGCGCAATGATGCCGATCTTGGCGACCTTGGTGCTGCCGCCAGTCCCCCCGGCGTTGTCGCCGCCACTGCGAGAACCGCAGGCAGTCAGGGCCAACGACGCAACGATCAGCGACGCGCCGACCCTTACTACGGAACGCTGGTGCACTGTTCCTCCCATGTCTGGATAGTCCGGCCGATCCCCGGACTCCCGCGTTTGCCGCGAGCATCCGCAGGTTAGACCGCCTGATGCTCCCAAGCGAACAGCGCACTGCCTGTGTTGTGAGGTCGTTACAGCTGTAAGTACCATCTTGCAATCTGAGAACTGTCCCAGCGGGGACTTGATGACACAGCGTCAGGTCGTCATCCCGTTTGCGTGAGGAATCGCCGGTCCAGGAATGCCGTGCCCGGTACGGTCCGTGACAAATCTTCACCAGATATCACCTTCGGGTGACAATCCGTGCCCGCCCGGGGCCTCACACCACCGGTACGCCGCCCGTCCGCACCCGCAAGCGCCCGCCCCGACGGGCAGTTCCCCGATGGATGCCATCGGCAACCAGCTCGCGGAGTTGTTGCTCCGTCAGCTGTCTCCGGCCTCGTCCACGACGAGCTCGGCCACCTGACGCATCGACACCCGCTTGTCCATCGCGGTCTTCTGGATCCACCGGAACGAGTCCGGCTCCGACAGCCCGAACTTCGTCTGCAGCACCGACTTCGCCCGGTCCACCAGCTTCCGCGTCTCCAGCCGCTCCGCCAGATCCGCGACCTCACGCTCCAGCTCCGCCAGCTCGACGTACCGCGACGCCGCGATCTCGATCGCCGGCAGCAGATCCGCCTTGGAGAACGGTTTCACCAGATAAGCCATCGCCCCCGCGTCCCGCGCCCGCTCCACCAGCTCCCGCTGCGAGAACGCCGTCAGCATCAGCACCGGCGCGATCCGGTCCCCCGCGATCTTCTCCGCCGCACTCAGCCCGTCCAGCTTCGGCATCTTCACATCCAGGATCACCAGATCCGGCCGATGCTCGGTAGCCAGCCGAATGGCCTCCTCACCGTCCCCCGCCTGCCCGACGACGTCGTACCCCTCCTCGGCCAGCATCTCGGCCAGATCCATCCGGATCAACGCCTCGTCCTCAGCGATCACCACACGCTTAGCAGTCACAAGGGCCACTGTATCGACCGCCACCCGCAGCCCGATGCGCAGTCACCCCGTGGCGATGAGCTAGGATTTTCTTCCGTTGGCCCTGGTACTCCAACGGCAGAGAGAGTCGCCTCAAACGCGATACAGTGTGGGTTCGAATCCCACCCAGGGCACAGTTTCTGTCGGTAGGGCCTGCGAATGTCGTCTCGTGTACGACGAGCAGGTGCGGATCGAAGCGCTGGATGCGATGGCGCGCGGTGAGAGCCTCAACTCGATCAGCAAGTGGCTCGGGGTGAGCCGATTGGCATTGCGTGCATGGCGCGACAACCCAGAGCCACGGTCCAACGGCTGCCCTCGATGCTCGATCAGCTCGCTGGACAGGTCGTCGTACGCGCATCTGCTCGGGTGGTATCTGGGCGACGGCTGTCCGTCGGAGCATCGGCGGCGGATCGAGTTGGCGGAGTGGCAGCGCGAGGTCGTTGCCGAGCACCCGGAATTGCTTCTGCGGGGGTTGTTCAACTCCGACGGCTGCCGGGCGGCGAACTGGGCTACGCGCACGGTCGGTGGTGTGACCAAGCGGTACGAGTATCCGCGGTACCAGTTCTCCAACGAGTCCGTCGACATCATGCAGTTGTGTCAGCAGACCCTCAGCGTGCTCGGCATCCCCTGGCGGATGCCGAGGCGTAACGCCCTTTCCGTGGCTCAGAAGGCAGGCGTCGCCCGGCTCGACGAGTTCGTCGGGCCGAAGACATGAGTGAGGCGGCCGACCACCTGGTCGTCCGCCTCAGTCACAGCACTCTGGTTACGGGTTGGGGGTCCGGTACGCCGGGGCGATGCCTTCGATGGCGTCGCCGATTCGGTGGACTCGGAGGGCGTTGGTGGAGCCGGGGATGGAGGGCGGGGAGCCGGCGACGATGACTACCAGGTCGCCCTTCTTCAGCTTGCTGAGTTCGAGGAGGCGCTGGTCTACCTGGCGGACCATTTCGTCGGTGTGGTCGACGGTGGGGACGATGTGGGTCTCGATGCCCCAGACGACGCTCAGCCAGGAGCTGACCGAGGGGACGGGGGTGAAGGCCAGGACCGGGATCTCGGTGCGGTAGCGGGCCAGGCGCAGGGCCGTGTCACCGGACTGGGTGAAGGCGACCAGGAGCTTGGCGTCGAGGCGTTCGGCCACGTCGGCGGCGGCGCGGGCGATGACGCCGCCCTTGGTGCGCGGCTCCCACTCGATCTCCTTGACGCGGGACAGGCCGTGTTCCTCGGTGGACTCGACGATGCGGGCCATCGTGTTGACGGTCTCGATCGGGAAGCGGCCGACGCTGGTCTCGCCGGACAGCATCACCGCGTCGGCGCCGTCGAGGACGGCGTTGGCGACGTCGGAGGCCTCGGCCCGGGTCGGGCGCGGGGCGGAGATCATCGACTCGAGCATCTGGGTGGCGACGATCACCGGCTTCGCGTTCAGCCGGGCCTGGTCGATGATCAGCTTCTGGACCAGCGGGACCTCTTCGAGCGGGAGCTCGACGCCGAGGTCACCACGGGCGACCATGAAACCGTCGAAGGCCTCGATGATCTCGTCGAGGTTCGCGACCGCCTGCGGCTTCTCGATCTTGGCGATGACGGGAACCCGGAGGCCCTCCTCGTCCATGATCTTGTGCACGAGCTGGATGTCGGCCGCGTCCCGGACGAAGGACAGCGCGATCATGTCGGCCGGCAGGTGCAGGGCCCAGCGCAGGTCCTCGACGTCCTTCTCGGACATCGCCGGCACGCTGACCGCGACGCCGGGCAGGTTGATGCCCTTGTGGTTCGAGACCGGCCCGCCGACGGTGACGCGGCAGATCACGTCGGTCGCGGTCACCTCCTCGGCGACGAGCCCGATCCGGCCGTCGTCGATGAGCAGCTGGTCACCCGGCTTCACGTCACCGGGCAGACCGTCGTACGTCGTTCCGCAGATGGTCACGTCACCCGGCACCTCCCGGGTGGTGATGGTGAAGCGCTCGCCGTAGGTCAGCGTGACCTTACCTTCGGCGAACTCGGCCAGCCGGATCTTCGGACCCTGCAGGTCGACCAGGATGCCGACGTTCTTGCCGGTCTCCGCGGCGGCGGTACGGATCCGCTGATAGATCCGTTCGTGCTCGGCATGGGCACCGTGGCTCAGGTTGAGACGAGCCACGTCCATACCGGCTTGGACGAGTTCCAGGATGCGCTCGGGGGCGGCAGTAGCCGGGCCGAGCGTACAAACGATCTTTGCGCGACGCACGTCACAAAACCCTACTCCTACAAGACCACTGTGCCGCTGGTCCACCCCCGTTACTAGTGAGTTAACACCTTGTGACGACCGGCCGCGAAGCCTGAAACGTCAGGAAGGTAAGGGGGTGTAGGGCCCGACGGTGATTTCGCCCGCCAGCCCGGCCGTGACCGTCTGGAGCCCGATCGGCTTCCCGTCGGTGTAGGTGACCAGCGTCATCTCCCCCGGCCGCCGCAGGGTGTAGCCGAGCGCGAACGCGTACGCCGCTCCCCCGGTCGTCCCGTTCGTGTACGTCGTGACCGGCCGATCGTCGACGACCTTCGTCTCGGGGCCGACCTGCCGGTGCAGATGTCCGGACAGCAGCAGGGTCGCGCACCCCCGGGTGGCCGTCTCGGCGAACGACGACGGGTCGTGGACGACCATGGTGGAGATCCGCTTGTCCTCCGGCTGCTCGCAGGCGACGTCGGCGAGCCGCTTGGACTGGTCGGCGATCGTCTCGTCACCGGGAGTGTCCGCGCTGCCCAGCCCGGTTTTGGTCGGGTCGCTGTCGCCGAGGAACCGGATCCCCTCGACCTCGACCGGCTTGCTGTCGAGGACGGTGAAGCCGTTCTTCCGCATCGCTTCCTCGATGTGCCCGCCGGCGTCGTGGTTGCCGGCCACTGCGACCACTTTGAGGTCCTTGAAGTGCGCCCGGAGCGAGTTGATGCTGAACACCTCCCACGACTGCCCGGACGACGAGTCGTCCCCGGCGTCGATCAGCACCTTCGCGCCGGCCACCTTCGCGACCTCGGCCGCGACCGGGTCCATCCCGATGTTGTCGTGCCGGTCCGAGACCAGCAGCGCGACGGTCTCCTTCTCGGTCGCCTGGTGGATCCGTCCGCCGACCCGCGGGACCTGGTCCCGCAACCGCCCGTAGAACTCGGTGGAACGCTCGTACGTCTCGACCGCCGTCTTGATGATCCCGATCCCGCCGGTGGTGGAGAACCCGGACGCGACCTCGACCTTCCTCAGCCGCGGGTCGAGCGACAACTGCGGCAGCAGCGCGGACAGCGGCCGCCACTCGGTCGGCGCGACCTCCGCCGTACGCATCCGGCCCGGTCCGAAGATGGACGCGATCGTGATCAGCATCGCGACCAGTACGACGACCGCCCGGTGCTCGAACCGCCGCTCGTGCCGGTGCACGAGGTCCCACAGTTCGCGGCGGCGGGTGCGTCCGAGTGAGGTCCACACGGTCGCCACCACGACGACCGCAAGCAGTCCGGACCCGGCGCCCGCGACCAGGTTGTCGACGGCCATCTCCTGGATGGCCTGCTGGATCCGCGCGATCTCACCGTCGGGCTGCGAGGCGATCAGCGCGTCGCGGGTGAGCAGTTCGGTGAGGTTGGCGGCGTCGGTCTCCTGGATGTCGACGTTCACCCCGATCCCGCCCGGAGTATCGGTCGGGATCCGCAACCGCGGCAGGACGGCACCGAGATCGAGCGTCGCGTGCCCGTCGAACGTCGGCGAAATAGTTGCCGCGTGCGCCCCGATCGTGACCCGCTCGGAGTCGTTGGAGAACCCCAGCGCCCCGATCACCAACGTGGTCACTGCCCAGAGCACCATCAACGCGGCCCAGGGCACCACCGCCCGGACCCGCTGCTTCGTCACCAACCGCCTACCCACAACTCCAACCTATCGGCACACCCCACGACATCAATCGACCATCCACGCCGTACCCGGCCACCCCGACAGATAACCCCCGCTGTCGCCCCTTCTCCCCTCGTGTGAAGGGGGCAGAACGAACAACCCGCCGGGATATCGCTTCGCGCGCACCCTTCTCCGTCCGTATGAACGCCCGCGACGAGCACAAGGACGGATAACCCTCGGCATTGCCCGTTCTCACCCCCGTATACCAACTGAGGAGGGGCAAGCCGCACGGATATCCGTTCCTGTGCACCGTTCTCTGGCCGGGTGGGCGGGGGCGATGAGCACGAGGAGGGATATCCGCTGGGGTTGCCCCTTCTCGGCCCTTCACAGGAGGGGAGAAGGGGCGAGAAGGGGGGATATCCGGTCGTGTTGTCAGACCGCTAGGGGGCGGGCTGTTGGGGGGATGGGGGTGGGGAGGGTGGAGGAGCCGGTGAGGTGGGTGTCCACGCCGTTGGCGCAGGAGCGGCCTTCGGCGATGGCCCAGACGATCAGGGACTGGCCGCGGCCGGCGTCGCCGCAGGCGAAGACGCCTTCGACCGACGTGTGGTAGTTCTTGTCGCGTTTGACGTTGCCACGCTCGTCGAGTTCGACACCGAGCTGCTCGAGGAAGCCTTCGCGCTCCGGTCCGAGGAAGCCCATCGCGAGCAGCACGAGCTGCGCGGGGATGGTTCGTTCCGAGCCTTCGACGGGGTTGAACTTGCCGCCCTCGAACTTCACCTCGACCAGGTTCAGTCCCGACACGTTGCCGTCGGCATCGGACTCGAAGTTCACCGTGGAGACGGCGTACACGCGCTCGCCGCCCTCCTCGTGCGCCGAGGCAACCCGGTAGATCATCGGGTACGTCGGCCACGGCTGCCCGGCCGGCCGGTCGTCACCGGGACGGGGCATGATCTCGAGCTGGGTGACCGAACGAGCGCCCTGCCGGTGCGCGGTACCGAGGCAGTCCGCCCCGGTGTCACCGCCACCGATGATGACGACGTCCTTGCCGGTGGCAACGATCTGGTCCTCGACGGTCTGGCCGAGGGCGACCCGGTTGGCCTGCGGCAGGTACTCCATCGCCTGATGGATCCCGCCGAACTCACGTCCGGGCACCGGCAGATCGCGGGCCGCGGTGGCACCGGTCGCGATCACGACGGCGTCGTACCGCTGCTTGAGCTGGGTCCCGGTGACGTCCACGCCGACGTTGACGCCGGAGCGGAAGACGGTCCCCTCCTCCTTCATCTGCTGGATCCGGCGGTCGACCTGGAGCTTTTCCATCTTGAACTCGGGGATGCCGAACCGGAGCAGTCCGCCCGGCGCCTCGGCGCGCTCGTAGACCGCGACCGTGTGGCCGGCTCGGGTCAGCTGCTGCGCGACCGACAGCCCGGCAGGGCCGGAGCCGACGACCGCGATCGTCTTACCGGTCAGCCATTCCGGCGGCTGCGGCTGCACGTGGCCGGTCTCCCAGGCCTTGTCGATGATCGCGACCTCGACGTTCTTGATCGTGACCGGGTCCTGGTTGATACCGAGCACACACGAGGTCTCGCACGGCGCCGGGCAGAGCCGACCGGTGAACTCCGGGAAGTTGTTGGTGGCGTGCAGCCGCTCGATCGCCGACGACCAGTCGTCGCGCCAGACCAGGTCGTTCCACTCCGGGATCAGGTTGCCCAGCGGGCAGCCGCTGTGGCAGAACGGGATCCCGCAGTCCATGCAGCGACCGGCCTGCTTGGTGATGATCGGGAGCAGCGCCTTACCGGGTCCACCGGGGTAGACCTCGTTCCAGTCCTGCAACCGCTCGGCGACCGGCCGCCGCTCGGCGACCTCACGACCGGTGGTGAGAAAACCCTTGGGGTCAGCCATCAGATGGCCTCCATCATCGCTCGCGTGGTGGCGTCCTCGTCCAGCCCGTCGCGCTCGGCGGCCGCCTTGGCCGCCAGCACCCGGGCATAGTCTCGGGGCATCACCGTGGTGAACCGGGCCGACGCGGCAGTCCAGTCGGCGAGCAGCTTGGCTGCCCGTTCCGATCCGGTCTCCTCGTGGTGCCGCCGGACCAGGTCCTGCAACAGATCGGACTCGTCCGAGGTGAGCGGGAGCAGGTCCACCAGCTCCGGGTTCACCAGGGCGCGGTCCAGGTCGAGCACGTGGGCCACGCCGCCCGACATGCCCGCTGCGAAGTTCCGTCCGGTCGCGCCCAGTACGACGACGCGCCCACCGGTCATGTATTCGCAGGCGTGGTCGCCGACCGCTTCGACGACCGCGGTGGCTCCGGAGTTCCGGACACAGAACCGTTGCCCGGCGCCACCACTGATGAACAGTTCACCGGACGTCGCGCCGTACCCGATGACGTTGCCGGCGATGATCTGGTCGGCCGCGTCGAACCGGGCCTGCCGGTCCGGGCGGATGACCACGCGGCCACCGGACAGACCCTTGCCGACGTAGTCGTTGGCGTCACCTTCGAGGCGCAGCGTGACACCGCGCGGGACGAAGGCGGCGAACGAGTTGCCGGCCGATCCGGTGAAGGTGAGGTCGATGGTCCCGTCGGCCAGCCCGGCCGCGCGGTACCGCTTGGTGATCTCGTGACCGAGCATCGTGCCGACGGTCCGGTTGACGTTGCGGATCGCAAGCTGGGCCCGGACCGGTTCGCCGTTCTCGATGGCCGGCTGGCAGATCCGGATCAGCTCGTTGTCCAGGGCCTTGTCGAGGCCGTGGTCCTGCTCGATCACCTGGTGCCGCGACGCGCCCTCGGGCAGCGACGGCACGTGCAGGATCGGCGTCAGGTCGAGACCGTCGGCCTTCCAGTGGTCGACCGCGCGCTTGATGTCCAGCACCTCGGCGTGGCCGATCGCCTCGTCCAGCGTCCGGAAACCGAGCTCTGCAAGGTATTCGCGGACCTCTTCGGCGATGAACTCGAAGAAGTTGACCACGAACTCCGGCTTCCCGGAGTACCGCTCGCGCAGGACCGGGTTCTGGGTCGCGACGCCGACCGGGCAGGTGTCGAGGTGGCAGACGCGCATCATGATGCAGCCCGAGACCACCAGCGGAGCGCTGGCGAACCCGTACTCCTCCGCGCCGAGCAGGGCCGCGATCACCACGTCCCGGCCGGTCTTCAGCTGGCCATCGGTCTGTACGACGATCCGGTCGCGCAACCCGTTCAGCAGCAGCGTCTGCTGGGTCTCGGCCAGACCGAGCTCCCAGGGACCGCCGGCGTGCTTGAGCGAGGTCAGCGGTGCCGCGCCGGTACCGCCGTCGTGCCCGGAGATCAGTACGACGTCCGCGTGTGCCTTGGAGACACCCGCGGCAATCGTGCCGACGCCGACCTCGGAGACCAGCTTCACGTGGATGCGGGCCTTCGGGTTGGCGTTCTTCAGGTCGTGGATCAGCTGGGCGAGATCCTCGATCGAGTAGATGTCGTGGTGCGGGGGCGGCGAGATCAGGCCGACGCCGGGCGTCGAGTGCCGGGTGCTCGCGACCCACGGGTAGACCTTGTTCCCGGGGAGCTGACCACCCTCACCGGGCTTGGCACCCTGCGCCATCTTGATCTGGATGTCGTCGGAGTTCGTCAGGTACTCCGACGTGACGCCGAACCGTCCGGAGGCGACCTGCTTGATCGAGCTGCGCCGGGCCGGATCGTGCAGACGCTCGGAGTCCTCGCCACCTTCGCCGGTGTTCGACTTGGCGCCGAGCTGGTTCATCGCGATCGCGAGCGTGGTGTGCGCCTCGGCGCTGATCGAGCCGTAGCTCATCGCACCGGTGGAGAACCGCTTGACGATCTCGCTGACCGGCTCGACCTCGTCGATCGAGATCGGCTCACGGTCCTTGAAGGCGAACAGGCCGCGCAGCGTCATCAGCCGCTCGGACTGCTCGTCGACCCGAGCCGTGTACTGCTTGAAGATGTCGTACCGCCCGCTCCGGGTGCTGTGCTGCAGCCGGAACACGGTCTCGGGGTCGAACAGGTGCGGCTCGCCTTCCCGCCGCCACTGGTACTCGCCGCCGATCTCGAGCTGGCGGTGTGCGGTCAGGATGCCGTCGGCCGGGTACGCCCGCAGGTGCCGCTGGCGGACCTCCTCGGCGATCGTGTCCAGGCCGATTCCGCCGAGCTTGGACGACGTACCGGTGAAGTACTGCTCGACCAGGTCCGGGGACAGGCCGTTGGCCTCGAAGATCTGGGCACCCGTGTACGACGCGACCGTCGACACACCCATCTTCGACATCACCTTGAGCACGCCCTTGCCGAGCGACTTCACGACGTTGCGGACGGCCTGCTCGGGCTCGATCCCCGGCAGATACGTGCCGCGACGGCACAGGTCCTCGACCGACTCCAGCGCGAGGTACGGGTTGATGGCGGCCGCGCCGTACCCCATCAGGAGTGCGACGTGGTGAACCTCGCGGACGTCACCGGCCTCGACGACCAGACCGACCTGGGTGCGGGTCTTCTCGCGAACCAGGTGGTGGTGCACGGCAGCGGTCAGCAACAGCGACGGGATCGGCGCGCTGTCGGCGTTCGAGTGCCGGTCGGACAGTACGACGATGCGCGCGCCGTCACGGATCGCGGCGTCGGCCTCGGCGCAGATCTCGTCGAGCCGTGCCTTGAGGGCTTCTCCCCCACCCGCGACGTCGTACACACCGCGCAGGACCGTGGTGGCCAGGCCCGGCATGTCGCCGTCGAGGTTGATGTGGCGGAGCTTCGCGAGCTCGTCGTTGGTGATCACCGGGAACGGGATCACCACCTGCCGGCAGGACGCCGGGCTCGGGTCCAGCAGGTTCGACTCCGGGCCGAGGCTGGACGACAGCGAGGTGACGAGCTCCTCGCGGATCGCGTCCAGCGGCGGGTTGGTGACCTGCGCGAACAACTGCGCGAAGTAGTCGAACAGCGGCCGGGACCGGTCGCTGAGCATCGCCATCGGCGTGTCGGTACCCATCGAGCCGATCGGCTCGGTGCCGGCCTTGGCCATCGGGGTGAGGATGACGCGGAGCTCTTCCTCGGTGTACCCGAAGACCTGCTGGCGCCGGGTCACCGACGCGTGGCTGTGGACGACGTGCTCACGCTCGTGCAGGTCCTCGAAGCGGATCAGCCCGCCGTGCAGCCATTCGTCGTACGGGTTCTCGGCGGCGAGGGCGTTCTTCACCTCGGCATCGGTGACGATCCGGTGCGCCTCGACGTCGACGAGGAAGATCCGGCCCGGCTCCAGCCGGCCCTTCTCGATGATGGTTGCCGGGTCGATGTCCAGGACACCGGCCTCGGACGCCAGTACGACGAGGCCGTCCTCGGTCACCCAGTAGCGCGAGGGGCGCAGGCCGTTGCGGTCGAGCACCGCGCCGACCTTGGTGCCGTCGGAGAAGACGACCGACGCCGGTCCGTCCCAGGGCTCCATCACGGTCGAGTGGAACTCGTAGAACGCGCGCTGCTTCGGATCCATCGTGGCGGCGTTCTCCCACGCCTCCGGGATCATCATCAGCATCGCGTGCGGCAGCGAGCGACCACCGAGGTGCAGCAACTCCAGCACCTCGTCGAACGAGGCCGAGTCCGAAGCACCCGGCGTACAGATCGGGTAGAGCTGCTCGAGGTCACCGGGGATCAGCTCGGAGGACAGCAGGGCCTCGCGGGCGCGCATCCAGTTCCGGTTGCCTTGGACGGTGTTGATCTCACCGTTGTGGGCGATGTACCGGTACGGGTGGGCCAGCGGCCAGGACGGGAACGTGTTGGTGGAGAACCGGCTGTGCACGACACCGATCGCCGAGGCGAGATCGGGGTCGGTCAGCTCGGGGAAGAACTTGTCGAGCTGGTCGGTGGTCAGCATCCCCTTGTAGGTGATGGTCCGGCCGGACAACGACGGGAAGTAGGTCTCGGTGTCCTTCTCGGCCCGCTTCCGCAGCCGGAACGCCATCCGCTCCAGCGCGAGCCCCAGGACGCGGCCCGCACTCGCAGCCACGAACAGCTGCTTGAACGTCGGCATCACCGAACGCGCCGTGGCGCCCAGCAGCTCCGGCGTGGTCGGCACGTCGCGCCAGCCCAGAACGGTCAGGTTCTCCTCGGCAGCCAGCTCCTCGATCCGCGCGACGGCCTTGGCGGCGTCGTCGGAATCCGCGGGGAGGAAGGCGATCCCGGTCGCGTACGCACGCGCCACGGGCAGCTCGAAGTCGCACACCTTGCGGTAGTAGGCATCCGGAACCTGGATCAGGATGCCGGCGCCGTCGCCGGAATCCGGCTCCGCACCGGAGGCACCACGGTGCTCGAGGTTACGCAGGGCGGTCAAAGCCTTCGCCACGATGTCGTGGCTGGGTTCTCCGGTCAGGGTTGCGACAAAAGCAACGCCACACGCATCGTGCTCGTGGCGTCCGTCGTACAGACCCTCACTTGGAAAGGGGGCGCGACCATACATTCAGGGGCTCCCGTCGTCCTACGGTCAACAACTGGCCGCGGGACAACATTGGCCCAAGCCGGGTGTCCCGAGACTACCTCATGACGCCCGACAGATGGACAGACATTCCACCGTCAGCACGCCGTTCACACTCAACAGTCACGCCGTGTAAGCAAGCGCTCACTACTTCTTCTACCCATGGTGACACTGTCGGGTTAAATCTGGGGGGTGAGACCACTCGAGCCCAGCACGGGACAGTCCAACGGCGGCGTCTGGATCACCGCCGACGGCCATGTCGCCAAACGCCTCGTCCCGGGAGTCACCGAGCCCCGCCACCATGCGTACTGGGAGCGGCAGGCCCTCGTCGCCGAGTCCGGGATCGTTGCCGGTACGCCGGGGTTGCGGTCGCGGTGCTACCTCGCCGTACAGCGGGAAGCCGACGGGATCACCGTGGTGTCGGAGTATGTGGAGCCGGTGGAGGTCGACGCGGCGCGACTGGCGGAAGCGCTCGGTCGGTTCGGGCGGGTGCAGGTTGACGAGCCGCCGTGGAGTGCACGCGACGTGCTGCGGGATCGGATGGCGGCGGTCGAGGCGCGGGGTGGGTGGGAGGTGCTGTGGGACCACGTGTCGGGGACGCTGCGGGATGCCTTACGGCGCTTGTGGGTACGGCGTTTCGCCGCGCTCGCGGAGCTTGACGCGCTGCCGCGGGTTCCCACGCACGGGGACGCGCATCCGGGGAACCTGAGTGGGTGGGATGGGGAGAACGTTGTCGCGGTCGACTGGGAGCAGTTCGGGGTCGGGCCGGTCGGGTTCGATCTTGGTTATCTGGTGGTGGCGCTGCCGGAGCACGCGGCGAGCATGCTGGCGGTGGACTCCGTCGTACGGCGTGGGGCGGTGCTGACCGCTGCTTTCACGGTCGCGTCGCGGGCTGCGTGGTCGCTCGGCCAGCCGGACCCCGGTGATCATCTTGAACGGTTGCGGCAGCTCGCGTACTACATCGAGGAGGCTTCCAGCCAGGCGCTGTAGAACGCTTGGTAGCTGTCGAAGCGGGTGGTGGTGGCTTCCTGGAGTACGGCGTACTGGGCGTCGGTGCCGCGGAAGGCGGGGCGGTCGAGGGTGCCGTCGGCGAGGAGGACCAGTGCGGTCCGGGCCATCACGAACGCGGTCGTGTGATCGTCGATCTCGGCGCCGAGGGTGAGCTGCTCGGGAGCCATGAAGCGGGTGGAGCCGAACATCCGGCCCATATCGTTGCTGTAGGCACCTGGTCGGTAGTCGTCGAGATCCATCACGGTCAGCTGCTGGGTGTCGAAGTCGTAGAGCATGGAGCCGTCGTAGAAGTCGCCTTCCACCCAGCCGGCCGAGCTCAGGACGTCGTGGAGGTCGTAGAGCTGGTTCAGAGCTTCGCTGATCTCATCGGCTGACAGCGCGCGGAAGCGGTCGAGGTGAGTGCCGAGGTGGTCGCCGTCACGCCAGTCGAAGACGAGCGCCGGACCCCACGGGGTCTCGATCAGGCCGTGGTACGCCGGGAGGAGGTCGTGCTCGACTTCCCCCGCCAACCGGCCGGCGCGGCGGACGGCGTCCTGGCGGAGGGGTGCCGGGGCGAACGGTTCCGGATCGTCCGGGCGGCCGGGGGTTTTGACGAAGTACCGGTGGTTGTCGATCGTGACGCCGTACGAGATGTTGCCGGAGTCCTGGGTATTGGCACCGAACTCGGCGAAGACCTCGCCGATGCTCTGCAGGTAGACGTCGGGCTGCTCGTCGATCTTCGCGGGGAACACCTGCTGACGTTAGCCGATACCCGGGCCGACGAGGGAACCGACGAAGTACGTGAGAGCTGCGGCGAGGCCGCCGAGGATGAGTTGGCGGAGGCCGGAGTACCACCAGGAGCGGCTGGTGACTCTGCTGACGACGGCACCGGCGGCGAAGAGGGCGGTGAGGCTCATGATCAGGGCTGGTACGACGCTGGTCGCGCCGAGGAGGTACGGGAGGAGCGGGATGAACGCTCCGATCGCGAAGCAGACGAACGAGGAACCGGCGGCGATGAGGGGGTTCGGGAGATCGTTCCGGTCGATGCCGAGCTCTTCGCGGACGTGCTCGTCGAGGGCCTGGTCGGGGTCGGTGTGGAACTGTTTCGCGACCTTGTCGGCGAGGTCGGGGTCGAGACCTTTGGCGCGGTAGGTCTCGGCTAGTTCGATCTCTTCGTCGATGGGGTGGCGGGCGATCTCCTGGCGCTCTACCTCGATTTCGGCGCGGGCTAGTTCGCGCTGGGAGGCGACCGAGGTGTATTCGCCGGCGGCCATCGAGAACGCTCCGGCGGCTAGGCCGGCGAGGCCTGCTAGGACGATGAACTTGGAGCCGGACTGGGTGCCGCCGTCCATGCCGGCGATCAGGGCGAAGTTGGAGACGAGGCCGTCCATGGCGCCGAAGACGGCCGGCCGGAGCCAGCCGCCGTTCACATCACGGTGGTTGTGGTCACCGTGATGCTCGGCTGAAACCTGGCGTCCCTCAGTCACGTGGCCCGTCTTTTGGTCCGGCGGGGTTCGTGGGTGCCACAACGCTGTCGCTGCCGTCTGCGGCGGGTGCCGAGGGCTCCGCGGCAGCCGGACCTCCGGCCGGCTCTGCCGCGGAGGAGGAGGTCGCAAGAGGCCCGTCCACTGTGGTTGGGGTGGGCTCGTCGGCGCCCGCCCCGGTCGCCGTACCAACAACTGCCTCGGCGGGTTGGCCGGCGGCGGGGCCGGTGGAGATGTCTTGTTCGCCGGGGCGGGTGCGGAAGCTGATGATGAGGGCGATGACGGCTAGGACGAAGAGGACGATTGAGGTCCAGACGTTCAGGCGGAGGCCCAGGAAGTGGTTGACCGTGTCGATGCGCATGTTTTCGATCCAGGCGCGGCCGGCGCAGTAGGCGGCTACGTAGAGGAAGAATGCGCGGCCGTGGCCGAGGGTGACGCGGCGGCCGACGAGGATGATGAGGGCCATCACGCCGAGGTTCCAGAGGGCTTCGTACAGGAAGGTCGGGTGGAAGGTGGCGAACTCGGCGAAGCCGTCGGGGCGGTGGGCGGGGTCGATCTCGAGGCCCCAGGGGCGGGTGGTGGGTTTGCCGAAGAGTTCCTGGTTGAAGTAGTTGCCGAAGCGGCCGAAGATCTGGGCCAGGGCGATACCGGGGGCGACGGCGTCGAGGAAGGCCAGGAACGGGACCTTGGCGCGGCGGCAGGCCAGGTAGGCGCCGAGACAGCCGAAGCCGACCGCGCCCCAGATGCCGAGGCCACCGTGCCAGATCTTCAGCGCGTCGATCGGGTGCCGGCCCTCGCCGAAGTACAGCTCGGCGTCGGTGGCGACGTGGTAGATCCGCGCGCCGACCAGACCGAACGGGATCGCCCAGAACATGACGTCGGACAGCACCGTCGGCGAGCCGCCGCGCGCGACCCACCGGCGGCGGGTCAGCCAGTAGCCGGCGAAGATCCCGGCCAGGATGCACAACGCGTAGGCACGGATCGGCAGGCCGAGGACATGCCAGACACCCTGGCTGGGACTGGGAATGAACGCCGGCACAATCACGGCTGAGATCAGACTAGACATGGCATCCGGAACGCTACTCGACGGCCCAGCCCAGCGGCCAGGAACCCAGGGTCACGATTCGTGCGCGGTGCGCGGTTCAACTGGTTGCCTTCACGGCATCGTCGACCGCCTTCTGCATCCCTTCCGGGGTCAGCTCCTTCGTCTCCAGCTTCTTGCCGTTGACGAAGACCGTCGGCGTACCGGTGACACCGCGGGCATCGGCCGCCTTGCCGACCGACTCGACCCAGCTGCCGTAGGTGTTGCCCTGGACCGCCTGCTGGAACTTCGCGTCGCCGATCCCGAGCTGCTTGCCCAGCTCGATCAGCTGGTCGCTGGTCCACGACTTGCTGAAGTCGCCGTACATCTCGTCGGCGTACGTCAGAGCCTTGCCGTTGGCCGCCGCGGCCGCGAAGGCGTTCGCCAGCCGGGGCGAGGCTTCCGGGTTCACGAAGGCCAGCGGCCAGTAGGTGAGCGTCGCCGTACCGTCTCCGACGAGCTTGTCGACGGTCGCCCCGGTCATCTCCTCGAACTCCGCACAGTGCGGGCACCGGAAGTCCAGGTAGAGGTCGATGTGTGCCTTCGCACCGGACTTGCCGACCGTGACACCCTTACCCGACTGCCCCGGCCCGGTGATGACGGCCGGTTCGGCGCGTGGCTGGTCACCGGCGTCGACCTTGGAGTGACCCCGCAGGTACTGGAACCCGACACCGGCCACCAGGGCCAGCACCAGGACGATCACCACGACGACGCCGGGCGGGACCCGCTTCTTCTGCTCCAGCAGCGGATTGGTGTTGCTCACGGTGCGGTGTCTCCTGTCGTGGTGTCCGGATCGGATTCGAGGGCGAACTTGCTCGCCGGCCGGAAGCAGAGCCAGATCGCGAGCGCTAGGAGTCCTAGGTCACGCAGTATCTCCTCGAGGTACTTCGTCTGGCCGGGGTCGACCCGTCCGCCGCCGCCGAAGCAGCCGCAGTCGATGGCCAGGCCGCGGGCCCAGGCAGAGGCCACAGCGGCGATGAACACGACCATGAAAGCACCCGCCGCGGCCGCGGTGTGCCGGACACCGAAACCGAGGATCAACAGCAATCCGATCGCGATCTCCAGGAACGGCAACCCCCAGCCGACCGGGTCGGCCAGCCCGGGCGGCAGAATCTCGTAGGCGCGGACGGCCTGCGCCGCGGTCTCCGGATCGGAGACCTTGAGCGCACCGGCGACCAGCATCACGCCACCGAGGACCAGCCGCGCCGCCAGTGAAACCCAGGGCGACCAAGGTTTCACTGGTTGGCCTCCACCAGCTTCCCGAAGTCGTGCGCCATGTCGCCGATCGCGGCGTTCGACATCCAGAGCACGGTGGCCTTGTCGTCCTTGCCGAAGCCGAGCACCTGCGCGCCGTGCCCGACCTCGTAGCCACCCGACGGCAGCTTCTTCATCCCCTCGACCGGTACGCCGACCGCCTGCGCGATGTCCTTGATCGACGCCAGCGAGCCGGTCAGTCCGACGAACGACGGGTCGAAGCGGTCCAGGTACTTGTGGATCACCGGCCCGGTGTCCCGCGCCGGATCAGTGGTGATGAACAGCACCTGCACCTGTTTGCGGACCGACTCGTCGAGTTTGGTCAGCGCGGAGGCGACATCGGCCATCACCGTCGGGCACACGTCCGGGCAGTTCGTGTACCCGAAGAAGATCAGCGTGACCGGCTTCTTGGTGGAGGTGACCAGGTTGAACGGATTCCCGCCGGTGTCGGTCAACGTGGCCGCCGGCAACTTGTACGGCTGGTCGAGCGTCGCCCCTCGCATCCCGTTCGGGTCCTGGCTGGTGCGGATGATCGCACCGCCAGGATTGTCCGGCTTCTCTGCCTTGGCACCGCCGCAGCCCGCAAGGGCAAGTAGCCCCACCGCGGCCAGCAGCAGCGCCGCGTTCCTGGTTCGACTCACAGCAGGCTCAACGTCCGGCAGCCGCTGACGGTTCCCGGCGAACACCCTCGGCCAGGCTCTCCGTGAGCGAGCGCACACCAGCCGGACCCTCCCCGTCGAGGAGCCGCTTCACGAACGCCGATCCGACGATGACCGCATCGGTGAACGCCCCGATGGCCGCCGCCTGCTCGGCGTTCGAGACGCCGATGCCGACGCCGACCGGCAACTCGGTCGCCGCCTTGGTCCGCGCCACCAACGGTGCAGCCAGATCCGAGGCGGTCTCCCGTACGCCGGTCACACCCATCACCGCGGTTGCGTAGACGAACCCGCGGCACGCGGCGGTGGTCAGCCGGATCCGCTCGTCGGTCGACGACGGCGAGACCAGGAACACCTTGTCCAGCTCGTTCTTGTCCGCGGCCGCGATCCACTCCGCGGCTTCCTCCGGGATCAGGTCGGGCGTGATCAGCCCCGCTCCCCCGACCCCGGCGAAGTCCGTGGCCCAGCGATCGACGCCGTACCGCTCGATCGGGTTCCAGTACGTCATCACGAGCACCGGGACGTCGGAGTACGCCGCGATCTCCTCGACCGTGCGGAGCAGGTCCTTGACCCGGAACCCACCGGCCAGCGCGGCCTCGGCGGCCCGCTGGATCGCGGGGCCGTCCATCACCGGATCGCTGTACGGCAGGCCGATCTCGAGGACGTCGACACCACCGTCGACCAATGCCTTGATCGCGTCCACACCACCCGTGTACGACGGGTAGCCGGCCGGCAGGTAGCCGACCAGGCCGGCGCGGCCCTCGGCGTTCGCCTTCCGGATCGCGGCCCCAGCCTTGCCCAAGGCAACCATTTCACTCATGGCCGGTCTCCCCATCGATCAGCCCGAACCACGAGCTCGCGGTGTCCATGTCCTTGTCGCCACGACCGGACAGGTTCACCAGGATGGTGGCGTCCGGGCCCAGCTCCTTGGCGATCTCCAGCGCACCGGCCACCGCGTGCGCCGACTCGATCGCCGGGATGATGCCCTCGGTCCGCGACAGCAGCCGGAACGCCTCCATCGCGTCCGCATCGCTGACCGGCCGGTACGTCGCCCGCTTCGTCTCCGCGAGCCACGAGTGCTCCGGACCGACACCGGGATAGTCCAGCCCGGCCGAGATCGAATGCGACTCGATCGTCTGGCCGTCCTCGTCCTGCAGCAGGAACGATCGCGCACCATGCAGTACGCCGACCTGTCCGGCCGTGATCGTGGCCGCGTGCCGACCGGTCTCGAACCCGTCACCACCGGGCTCGATGCCGTAAAGCTTCACGTCGGCGTCCGGGATGAACGCGGCGAACAGGCCGATCGCGTTCGAGCCACCGCCGACCGACGCGACCGCCGCGTCGGGGAGCTTGCCGAGCAGTTCGAGCGACTGGGCGCGGGCCTCGTCACCGATACCACGGACGAAGTCGCGCACCATTGCGGGGAACGGGTGCGCGCCGGCCGCCGTACCGAGCAGGTAGTGGGTCTTGTCGACACTGGCGACCCAGTCGCGGAGCGCCTCGTTGATCGCATCCTTCAGCGTCCGGCTGCCGCTCGTCACCGGGATCACCTCGGCGCCGAGCAGCTTCATCCGGGCCACGTTCAGCGCCTGGCGCTGGGTGTCAACCTCGCCCATGTAGACCACGCACTCGAGGTCCAGGTAGGCGCACGCGGTCGCGGTCGCGACGCCGTGCTGGCCGGCACCGGTCTCGGCGATCACCCGCGGCTTGCCCATCCGCTTGGTCAGCAGCGCCTGCCCGAGCGCGTTGCGGACCTTGTGCGCACCGGTGTGGTTGAGGTCCTCGCGCTTGAGCAGGATGCGCGCCCCGGCCACCTCGGACAGCCGGGTCGCGTCGTACAGCAAACTCGGGACACCGGCCCACTCGCGCAGCATCCGGTCGAACTCGCCGGTGAACTCCGGGTCGGCCATGGCACTCTTCCAGGCCTGCGTGAGCTCGTCGAGCGGCGCGATCAGCGCCTCCGGCATGAACCTGCCGCCGAAACGGCCGAAGTGCCCGAGCTGGTCGGGCAGCGTGTTACTCATCCGACAAACCTTCCAAACCCGGCCGTACGGCACGGGAGAGTTGCTGTCCCGTGCCGTTTGGACCGGCAGGGAAGGGCTAGTGCCGCTGCTGGATGGCGGGGTGCGATCCGGCGGCGACGAGGTCGGCGACCGAGGCCCGGGGATCGCGGCCGGTCACCAGAGTTTCACCGACGAGGACGACATCGGCCCCGGCGCGCGCGAACTCGATTACATCATGCGGGCCCCGGACACCGGACTCCGCCACCCGGACCAGGTTCGACGGGATGGTCGGAGCGATCCGGGCGAACGTCGACCGGTCGACCTCGAGGGTCTTCAGGTTCCGGTTGTTCACGCCGATGAGCTGAGCGCCGGCGTCCACCGCACGCCGGGTCTCCTCCTCGTCGTGGACCTCGACCAGCGGGCACAGCCCGATCGAGTGCGCCCGCTCGATCAGCGAGACCAGGGCCTCCTGCTCGAGCGCCGCCACGATCAGCAGCGCCATGTCGGCACCGGCTGCCCGCGCCTCCCAGAGCTGGTACGAGGAGACGATGAAGTCCTTGCACAGCACCGGTACGTCGACCCGTCCGCGCACCGCGCGCAGGTCGTCCAGGCTGCCGTTGAACCGGCGCTGCTCGGTCAGCACCGAGATCGCCGCGGCACCACCGAGCTCGTACTCACCGGACAGCGCGGCCGGGTCGGTGATCTCGGCCAGCTCGCCCTTGGAGGGGCTGGACCGCTTCACCTCGGCGATCACCGCGATCCCGTCGCCGCGGAACACCGGCATCGGGTCCTTGGCGTCGGGCTTACGCTGCGCCTCCAGCTTGAGGTCGTCCAGGCCGACTAGAGCCTGGCGCTCCGCGAGGTCCTCGCGAACCCCGGCGAGAATGTCGTCAAGCACAGTCATGGTCTGTCCGCCCTTCAGTGGTCGTCGGCGGGGACGCCGAAGCCCAGCAGTTGCAGCACCTTGCCGGCCAGTGCACCCAGCACGACGATCCCGACCGAGATCCAGAACAGCAGCCAGTTCGGGCCGAGCACCATCGCGATGGCACCGACGGTGAACCCGACCAGGATGATCGCCACCGCGGTCCAGGCCGCGGTGCTGTTGCCGTGCGAATCGTGGGGAGCCTCGTTGCTCACCCGGGTCGCTTGATCGGCAGTCGTATTGTCCATGGTTGCCGCCACTCCTCGTCGTCGTCCTGTCCTATTGTGGCGGTTGCCCGCCGCGATCAGAGAGTCGGGTCCTCTCCCGCGTCGATCGCCTTCCACTGATCTGTCCCGTGGCCGGACTGCTTGGTGGCGGTTGCGGCCGCCGGTTCACGCTCATACCGATCGGTAGGGCGCTTCCAGCGGTGGGCGGTAGCGACTGTGACCGCACCGGCGAGCAGCAGTGCCACTCCCCCGGCCAGCGCGAGCCACGGCGCCGGTCCGGTGCTCAGCGACACGTTGTCGGTGACCACCTGGCTCAGCTCGGGACGCAACCGGCTGAGCTCGGTCACACCCGGCCGCACCTGCAGCCCCACTCCGACCGCCGCTGCCCCCAGCACGGCGATCAGCACGCCCAGAACACGGCGGAGCGCCGTACCGGCGAGTTTGGTGACCACGAGCGCCACCAACGCAGCCAGAGCCAGCGTCACAGGCGCTCTGGTGGCGCTGTAACCGTTGAAGTCGACCACTGGCCGCCCGTTGCCCGGATCGGCCGTGACCCACGTCAGATAGGCAGACAGAGCCAGCAAGGCCAACGCGGCGAGGGTGAGCAGGTCTGCCAGTCGTTGTGGGCGCATCTTCTAGACCTCGCTGAACGTTCCTGCGACGGCGATCGCGTTCAGCACTGCTGCGGCCTTGGTGCGGCACTCTGCGTCCTCGGACGCCGGGTCGGAGTCGGCGACGATGCCTGCGCCGGCCTGCACGTAGGCCGTCGGGCCACGCAGTACGGCGGTCCGGATGGCGATCGCGGTGTCGGCGTCACCGGCGAAGTCGAGGTAGCCGACAACACCGCCGTACACGCCGCGGCGGGTGACTTCGAGCTTGTCGATGATCTCCATCGCGCGCGGCTTCGGGGCGCCGGACAGGGTGCCGGCCGGGAAGGTCGCGGTGAGTGCGTCGAACGCGGTCCGGCCCGCGGCGAGCTGGCCGGTGACGGTCGACTCCAGGTGCATGACGTGGCTGTAGCGGCGCACGTCCATGAAGTCGATCACCTCGACCGTGCCGGGCACGCAGACCTTGCCGACGTCGTTGCGGCCGAGATCGACCAGCATCAGGTGCTCGGCGCGCTCCTTGGCGTCGGCGCGCAGCTCCTCCTCGAGGGCGTGGTCCTCCTCCGGCGTCGCACCGCGGCGGCGGGTGCCGGCGATCGGGTGCACGATCACCTTGTTGTCGGTGACCTTCACCAGCGCCTCCGGGCTGGAGCCGACGATGTCGAAGCCGTCCAGGCGGACCAGATACATGTAGGGGCTCGGATTCGACCGGCGGAGCACCCGGTAGATGTCGAGCGCGGACGCGGACGTCTGCAGCTCGAAGCGCTGGGACACGACGATCTGGAACGCCTCGCCGGCCCGGATCTCCTCCTTGGCCGTCTCGACGGCCTCCCGGTACTCCGCGCTCGACCGCTGCCGGTGCGGCTCCGGCTGGGCGTCGCGGTCCGCGCGGACGACGTACGACGGAGTGGGCCGCGCGAGGTCGGCCTCCATCGCGTCCAGCCGGCGAACGGCATCGGCGTACGCGTCGTCGACCCGCTCGTCGGTGTCGTCCCAGTTGATCGCGTTCGCGATCAGCCAGATCTCACCGGTCTCGTGGTCGAGGGCGGCCAGGTCGGTGGCGAACAGGAACGTCAGCTCGGGCAGCCCGAGGTCGTCGGTCGTTGTATCCGGCAACCTCTCCAGCCGGCGGACGGCGTCGTACCCGAGGAAGCCGACCATGCCACCGGTCAGCGGCGGCAGGTCCGGCAGCCGGGGCGTGTGCAGGATCTCGAGTGTCTCGCGCAGCGCCTGGAGCGGGTCACCGGTCTGCGGCAGGCCGACCGGCGGGTTACCCGTCCACACCGCCTGCCCGTCCCGCTCGGTCAGCGTCGCGGCCGACCGGACCCCGATGAACGAGTACCGCGACCAGACGCCACCGTTCTCCGCGGACTCGAGCAGGAAGGTGCCTTCGCGCTCGGCGGCGAGCTTGCCGTACACGCCGATCGGCGTCTCCGCGTCGGCCAGCAGCCGGCGAGTCACCGGGATCACCCGGCGGTCCTTGGCGTAGTCGCGGAAGGTGTCGAGATCCGGGGTGTTCATGCCGTCACCTTGATCGTTCCGTGCTCGAAGCAGCTGCGCGTACCCGTGTGACAGGCCGGGCCTTCCTGGTCGACGAGGACCAGCAGGGTGTCGGCGTCACAGTCGACGAGGATCTCCTTGACGTGCTGACGATGACCGCTCGTCTCGCCCTTCACCCAGTACTCCTGACGGCTCCGCGACCAGAACGTGCTCCGCCCGGTAGCCGCCGTCCGGCGCACCGCCTCGGCGTCCATCCAGCCCACCATCAGAACCTCACGCGTGTCGTGCTGCTGCACCACCGCCGGGATCAGCCCAGCCGCATCGAAGGTCAGCTCGTCGATACTCACTCACCTATTGTCACCGATGCCCCGGACAGTTCTGACCACGAGGTACGTCGGTGGACCTGACAGGATGGTCGGATGACGAATGCGCACCTGGTTGTCGATGGGCACAACGACTTGCCGATCGCGTTTTACGAGTTGTGTGCATATGACCTGGATGCGTATGACCTGAGTGGGTCGGTGCCGCAGTTGCACACGGATCTGCCGCGGCTGCGGGCCGGGGGTGTGGGGGCACAGTTCTGGTCGTTGTGGGTGCCGCAGGACGAGCATGCGGTACGGCGGACGTTCGAGCAGCTGGATTTCGTGCACCAGCTCGTGGCTCGGTTCCCGGAGGCGCTGCAGCTGGCGGTGACGGCTGATGACGTGGAGGCGGCGATCAAGGCCGGCCGGGTCGCGTCGCTGATGGGGATGGAGGGCGGGTACTCGATCGGTGAGTCGCTCGGGATCCTGCGGACCATGCGCACGCTGGGTGTGCGCTACATGACGCTCACGCACAACAACAACGTCTCCTGGGCGGACTCCGCGACCGACAAGCCGGTGCTCGGCGGACTGAACGACTTCGGTGAGCAGGTCGTGCGGGAGATGAACCGGATCGGCATGCTGGTCGACCTGTCCCATGTGTCGGCCGACACCATGCGGCATGCGCTCCGGGTGACCAGTGCCCCGGTGATCTTCAGCCACACGTCCGCGCGAGCAGTCTGCGACGTGCCGCGGAACGCACCGGACGACGTACTGGAGACGCTGACCGGCAACGACGGTGTCTGCATGGTCACCTTCGTCCCGTACTTCGTCTCGCAGGAGTACGTCGACTGGGTGGCCGGTGCGCTCGAGACGGCGGAGTCGCTCGGGCTGGACAAGGACGATCCGTCGCAGCACGACCAGGTCGCCGCGGCGTACGGCAGGCCGAAGCCGGTGGCCACACTGGCCGATGTGGTCAAGCACGTCGAGCACGTCCGCGAGGTGGCCGGGATCGATCACGTCGGGATCGGCGGCGACTACGACGGGGTCCCCGAGACCCCCGTCGACCTGCCGGACGTCTCGTCGTACCCGAGGTTGTTCGAGGCCCTGGCCGAGCGCAACTGGAGCGGCCAGGACCTCGCAAAGCTTGCCGGGGGCAACATTCTGCGCGTATTGCGTGCCGCTGACGACGTCTCGGTCTAGGCGTCCCGGAACAGATCGCGTAGGTCGGGCTGCCGGACGAACCCGGCGGCCTCGTAGGTGGCGACTGCACCGACGTTGAAGGCAGGCGTGCAGGTGTAGGCACTCGACGCACCCATCTCCTGCAGGTGGTGCGCGGCCGCGACAGTGATCGCCTCCCCGTAGCCCCGGCCACGGTGCATCCGGTGCACACCCATCGGCTCCAGATACCCGGGCTTACCTTCACCCGCAGACCACACGGTCACCGCCGCCACCGACTCCCCCAGCTGGTTGCGTCCCACGAGACAGCGCGCATCGGCGTACGGAATCCCGTCCGCCATGTTGAACCACCGCTCATTGGTGAACGTCGACCCCTCGAACGACTCCCGCTGCACAGTGACGCGCTCATGCGCCTCCTCCGCACCGATCACGTCCACCCGCAGCTCCGGCGCAGGCACCGGCTCACTCAGATCGCGCCGCACCGGCACCCACGGCTCATCCAGCTGCCACCCGGCCGCAGCCAGCAGGTCCTTCACCAACGACCCAGGCGGCGCCTCGACATACACCTTGCCCGCAATCAGTACGCCGCGCTCCGGCTCAGCCACATCCGCAGCCACCCGCTCCGCCAGCTCCACGTCCCGCAGCACCGCCGGGTCGAACGCGATCCGAACCAGATCAGCCTCATCCAGCAACCCCACCGCCACAATCACGCCATCCCGCGACCAGACCCGAACCGCCGCCGCAGTCTGCTCCACCCCGAACCGCCAGTACCACCCAAGATCCCCCGGATGCAGCTGCCGCGGAGTCTCCTCCCCCTGCCACTCCCGCAGCGAGCCGACCACATCCCGCAACCCATCCACCGACGGCGTCCCCAACTCCAGTCCCATCCCCCAATCCCACACCATCGATCCGCATTCTGGGGGTTTGGGGTGGGGGTGAGCGGGCACGGGGCGGGTTCAGTGATGTCTAGAGGTTGGAGCTGTTGTGCTTACCCTGACTGAGAACGCGACTCTGGTGATCAAGAGCATCACGGGGGTCGAGGGCGCGCCGGAAGGTGCAGGCGTGCGGATCTCGCAGGAGAATCCGGCCGATCCGGCGCTGGCGGTGACGACGACGGAGTCGCCGCGACCGGGTGACCAGGTGGTCGAAGAGGCCGGGGCCCGGGTGTTTCTGGAGGAGAACGCGGCGAACGCGCTGGATGACAAGATCCTCGACGCAGCCGTGGACGACAAGGGCGGTGTCGAGTTCCTGCTGGTACCGCAGCCTGGTGCCGGGCGGGAGAACGGGACTGCTCCGACTCCCTGAGCCCAGGTACGACGGGGCACCAACCTGACTGTGGTGCCGCGGAGTGCCTGATCCGGGCGCGGCTGGTTCGACCCTCCCAGGGACCGGCCGCGCCCTGGGGTGTCTTTAGAGGGCACTCCGTTGAGCTATCCAGCTCTCGTGCAGGCGTGAGTAGACGCCGCCTGCTGTGACGAGCTCTGCGTGCGGTCCGCGTTCGACGACCTCGCCGTTGTCGAACACGAGCACCTCGTCGGCCGCCTCGGCGGTGGACAGGCGGTGCGCGATGGTGACCGACGTACGGCCGGTCATCAGCCGCTCCAGCGCCGCGTTGACGCGGACCTCGGTGCCGGGGTCGACCGCTGACGTCGCCTCGTCAAGAACGAGCAGGTCAGGGTCGGCGATGTTCGCCCGGACCAGTGCGACCAGCTGACGCTCTCCGGCGGACAGGGACTCACCACGCTGACCGACCGACGACTGAAGCCCGTCCGGTAGCGACTCCAGCCAGTCGGTGAGGCCGAGTGACTCGAAGGCGGCCAGCAGCTGGGCGTCCGTCACGTCAGGCCGGCCGAAGCGCACGTTCTCGGCCAGCGATGCGTCGAACAGGTAGCCGTCCTGCGGCACCATCACGACCCGCTCCCGCAGCGACTCGAACGAGATCTCCCGCGCATCCACCCCGTCCAGTAGTACGGCACCCGAGGTCGGGTCCATCAACCGGGTGAGCAGCTTCGCGAACGTCGTCTTGCCGGATCCGGTCTCCCCCACGACCGCGACCCGCCGATGCGGCTCCAGCCGGACGTCGACATCGCGCAGTACCAGCTCGCCTTCGGGGTAGGCGAAGTCCACGTCCACGAACTCGACCGTGATCGGTCCGCGCGTCTGCTTCACGCCGGCCTCGCCCGGGTCGACCACGTCGGCCGGAGTGTTGATGACACCGAGCACCCGCCGCCAGCCGGCGAAGGCGCTCTGCGCATCGGTCAGCACCTGGGTGGCGATCTGCACCGGGTCGGAGAACAGCGCAACCAGGAACATGAACGCGAGAATCTCGCCCAGCGTCGCCTGACCGTCCACCCCGAGCAGCACGCCGGCCGTCAGGACCCCTGCGTTCGCCAGGCCGGCCGCCAGACCACCGATCGAGAAGGTGATCCCGGTGAGCGTCTGCGCACTGGTCGCCGTACGGCGGTAGTCGTCGACCGTCGAGTCGATCCGGGCCTGGGTCCGCCGCTCGATCGCATACGCGCGCACCACCTGCGCACCGACGACCGGCTCGGCAACCGCGGACAGCATCTCGCCGACCTTGGCCCGCACCACGCCGTACGCGGCCGACATCCGCTTCTGCAAGGCCCGCAGCGATGCGAAGAGCGGGATGAAGCAGATGAGCACCACCAGGGCCAGCTGCCACGAGTAGAAGAACATCACCACGGTCGCCAGCAGCATCTGGCCGAGGCTGACCAGGAAGATGAACCCGCCGAACTGCAGGAACTGCGAGACCGTGTCCACGTCCGACGTGACCCGGCTGACCAGTGCACCCCGCCGCTCGGTGCTCTGCGTCAGCACCGGCAGGTCGTGCACGTGCCGGAACGCCTTGATCCGCATGGTGGCCAGTCCGCGCTCGGAGTTGACCGCGAGCCGCACAGTCGTCAGGTACGACGCCACGGCGGTCACCGCCACCCCGACCGCGCAGACGACGACCATCCACGCCACGAACGACATGTCCGGCCCACCGGGACCGGACAGACCCTTGTCGATGGTCTGCTGGACAGCGATCGGGATGACGATCCGCCCGGCCGTCATGGTCAGCGCGAGCAGCGCAGTGACCCACCAGCCCTGCGCGAGCTCCGGTGAGATCCGCAGCCCCTGCTTCAGCGTCTCCAGACCACCGGCGTCATCGCCTTGGTCCATCCGAGTCGCCTCTGCCGCGCTCATGCCTTCACTCCGTCCAGGTCGTCCAGCTCTTCGTCCAGCTCGGCCTCTTCCAGCCTGCGCTCGGCGTCCTTCTCGTAGGCGTCCACCAGCTCCCGGTACGCCGCTGAGGTCTGCTGCAGCTCGGTGTGGGTGCCCTGAGCCGTGATGCGTCCCTCGTCGAGGAACAGCACCTCGTCGGCGAGCGAGATGGTCGCCTTGCGGTACGCGATCACCAGGACAGTCGTCGCGGCGCTCGCGTCCTCCTGCACCACGGACCGCAGTCCGGCCAGGATCCGCGCCTCGACCTGCGGGTCCACAGCACTGGTTGCGTCATCCAGGATCAGCAGGCGCGGCCGCCGTACCAGGGCTCGGGCCAGTGCGATGCGCTGCCGCTGCCCACCGGACAGCGTCGTCCCGCGCTCGCCCACCTTGGTGTCCAGCCCGTTCGGAAGCGTCTTCACGAAGCCGTCGCCCTGCGCGATCCGCAGTGCGTCCCAGATGTCCTCGTCGGTGTAGTCACCGCCCAGGGTGATGTTGCCGCGGATACTGTCGTCGAACAGGAACGCCGTCTGCGCCACCAGCGCCACGGACTCCGCCAGCTCGCCCTGGGCCAGTTCCCGCAGGTCCGTGCCGTCGACCTTGACCGAGCCCTCCTCGGGATCGACCAGTCTGGTCAGCAGTGTCGTCATGGTCGACTTCCCCGCGCCGGTCGGTCCCACCACCGCGACCGTCCGGCCGGGCTCGACGGTGAACTCCATGCCGCGCAGTACGTCGCGATCCGGCAGGTACCCGAACCGCAGTCCGGACACATCCAGCCGGGCCGCGGTCTTCGACGTCAGCCGGCCCTCGCCGTACTCCATGCCGCCCTCGGCGGTGAGCACGCGCTGCACCCGGTCCCAACCGACCACGGACCGCGGCAGCTCACCGAGCACCCAGCCCAGCGCCCGGATCGGGAACCCGATCAGCGTGAAGAGGAACGCGACCTGCACCACGTCACCCGCATCCGCCGCGCCCGAGCGCACCCGGCCGACACCGACCAGCAGCACGATCAGCACGCCGATGCGGGGCAGTGCGTCGATCACGGGGTCGAACATGCCGCGGGCCTTGTTCACCGCGATGTTCGCGTCACGCAGCGCGTACGTCGGCGCCCGGAAGCGCTCGGTCTCCGCAGACTCGCGGCCGAGCGTCTTGACCACCAGTGCACCGTCGAACGACTCGTGCGCGACCTCGGAGACGTCTGCCCGCAGCTGCTGCGCCCGTGTGGCCAGCGGCTGCAGGACGCGCTGGAAGATCACGTTGGCCACGAAGACCAGCGGGAAGACCAGACAGCCGACCAGTGCGAGCCAGACATCGGCCATGAACATCGCGACGGTCGCGAAGGCCAGCATCGCGATCACACCGATCGCCATCGGCAGTGGTGCGATCACGAACCAGATCGACTCGACATCCGCGTTCGCATTGGACAGCAGCTGACCGGTCGGGTGCCGGTGGTGCCAGTCCAGCGGCAGCTTCTGGTACTGCCGGGTGACCCGGCGCCGGTACGTCGCCTGGAGCCGGAACTGCATCACGCCGGCCCCGACGCGTCGTCCGACCACACCGATGGCGCGCAGGATCGCGATCCCGAGGAAGAGCGAGACGAGCGCGGCCAGCGCACCGAAGGTGGTGTCACCGCGCTCGAGGGCCGGCCGGATCACGTGGTCGGTGGCCCAGCCCAGCGCCCAGCCGTCGGCCACCGTCATCGCGCCGTACAGCATGCTGGCGGCCACCGAGAGCGCGAAGACCCACGGCTCCTCCCAGATGGCGACCCGCAGGACCGCGAACCCACGCCGGGTCGCGCTCCCTTTGTCAGGGACTTTCGGCACGGGCAAGAGACACTCCAGGACAGTCAGGTGCGAACAGCAGTCACAATCATGACAACGATTGACATTCTGCCATTCCCCGCCGACAACTACGATCGAGAATGTGACCGACTACAGCCGGGTAGAGCGACTTGCACTGTGTGACCTCTTCGACCAGCTAGGCCCCGACCAGCCGACGCTCTGCGGCGACTGGACGACCTACGACCTGGCCGTGCACCTGTACGTCCGGGAGTCCGACCCGATGGCCGGGCCGGGGATCATGATCTCCGCCTTCGCCGACACCACCGAGAAGCGGATGGAGCGGGCGAAGGCGAAGTACGGCTTCACCGGGGTGGTCGACAAGGTCCGCAACGGCCCGCCGCGTGCCTCGATCTACGGGCTGCCGCTGATCGGGCACCAGCTGAACACCACCGAGTACCTGGTGCACCACGAGGACGTCCGCCGCGCCCAGCCGTCGTTCACCGTGCGCACGCTGCCGGCTGAGCAGCAGGCGGGTCTGTGGAAGGGCCTCAAGGTGGCGGGGCGCACGATGACGCGCAAGGCGACCACCGGCATCGTGCTGCAGCTCCCCGACGGCCGTTCGACGGTCGCGAAGCAGCCCACCAACGGACGCTCGGTCACTGTCATCGGTGAGCCGGTCGAGCTGACGCTCTTCTGCTTCGGGCGGCAGCAGGTCGCCGACGTTCAGCTCGAGGGCGACCCAGCGGTCATCGAGGAGCTGAAGAGCACCTCATTCGGTATCTGACGCGGCACTGCGCTTCTGGCGCGCCTTCTGGACCAGGCTGCTGACCACCGTGGTCAGCAGCACCAGCACGATCGCGGCCACCACGCCTTGCCACGGCTCGGGGAACAGTGCGTAGCCGAGCAGTCCGATGGCCATGTACACCGCGGCCCACAATGACGACGCGGCCAGATCGACCACGGCGAACCGCTCCCAGCGGTAGCCGGCCAGCCCAGCCGCCAGCAGCACCGGGACTCGCCCGCCAGGGATCAGTCGCGAGGTGAGCAGTACGCCGATCTCGTGCTCGGACAGGCGGTCCCGAAGCGCGTCGAGTTTCTCGTTGTCGCGCAACCACCCGATTCGCTTCGCCAGCTTCTCACCGCCGAACCGGCACCCGGCGTACACGATGAGGTCGCCGATATACGCACCTGCGGCACCAGCGATGAGCACTCCGACCAGTCCGATCGGGCTGCTGTGTGACGCCAGTACGGCGCCCGCCGAGACCGCAGCACCGGTCGGGAGCACCGGAAGCACAGCGCCGATCAGCACGGCACCAGCGAGGGCAAACAGGTACCAGAGGTCGAAGTTCGCATCACCTGTCATCCGGCCACCTCGGTCGACTCTCCTGGCACCAACACGGTCACCTGCACCGCAGGGTCCAGCTCGGCCATGGCGGCGCGGAACTGATCCCCCGGTGCTAGGAACAACTCAGGCCGCACCCGGTCGAAGCCGATCGGCCAGAACGTCCCGAAGTGCACTGGGATCGCCACGCTCGCGCCAACGCGCTGAACGGCCTCAGCGGCCCGCACCGGGTTCAGGTGCCCAGGACCGAGTGACGGTCCCCATCCTCCGACCGGGACCAGCGCTACATCGACAGGACCCGCCTCGGCCGCCAGATCGTCGTACAGGTCGGTGTCCCCGGCGAACCAAACGCTCGGGGCGCTGTCCACGCGGTAGCCCACTGCAGGACCGTTGTACGACGACCACGGCAGCCGCCGGCCGTCGTGGTGCGCGGTGATCACGGTGATGTCGAGTGAGCCGATCCTGATCTGATGCCCCGGCGCCACCTCGATACAGCGATCCGAGTAGACCGCACCGTAGTCATGGTGGATCAGCCGGGCCGCACCGCGCGGTACGACGAGTGCTGCGTCCGGAGCGATCAGCGGCAGCGAAGTGAGGTGCAGGTGGTCGGCGTGCATATGTGAGACGAGCACTGCGTCGCACTGACCGGCCTCAGGGGTCGGTGCAGGTCCACGGCGGCGACGGAGATGGGCGATGCGCGAGGTCAGTACCGGGTCGGTCAGCAGCCGGGTGCCGTCCGCCTCGATGGTGGTGGTCGCATGCCCCCACCAGGTGATCCGCACGCTTCAGGCCTCTACTTTCGTCTCGACCGGGTCCTGGACGTCCTTGCGCTGCCCGAGCTTCTCGAGCCAGCTGATCAGCAGCGTGTGGACCGCATCGGAGCCTACGGGAGGCTCCTTGAGCTCCCAGCGGGTCGGGTGCACCAACACGGCCTCGGTCTGCCAACCGCCGATACCGCCATGGCAGCCCACGAGCTCCTCGAACGCGGCGACCTCGCGCGTGTACTCGTCGAGCCGGCTGACCACCACGACGTCACCGTTGTGCGGCAGCTCTGCTTGTCGCAGGATCGACTGCGGTGCGAACGGCCCGTACGGCGCCAGCGGATCCTCGCCCTCGATCCGGCCGGTCTTGAGCACCCGAACGCCGGCCCGGCCGATCGCGACCGGTCCTTCGGCGAGTGAATCGACCACGACGAACCCGATCCCCGGGTGCGTTGCCAGTCCCGGAATCAGCTTGGGGTGAAGCAGCTCGAGCTCCTCAAGCGGCACCCGCCCCGGCGTGGTCGCCAGGTAGATCAGGGCGAGGTTGCCCGAGGCCGTGACCAGCATCTGCTCGTCGGCACCGACCGGCGGCTCACAGTCCTTCGGCCCGAGCTCGACCTCGCCACGGGCGGCCTTGGCATGCAGCGCCTTCCGGGTCACCGAACCAGCCACACTGCGGCGCAGCGACAGCTCGGTCAGGAACGCGTTCACCGGTCCCCAGCCCTCGGCCGTCCCGACCGCAGCGACCGGCTCACTGGTCGTGTCGACCAGTTCGTCGACCACCTCGGTCAGCGTCCGCCCGTACCGCTGCAGGAACGTCGAGCCCTGGCTCTGGCCGTGGTCGGACAGCACCACGATCTCGTACGAGTGCGGCAGGATGTCGATGATCCGCTGCAGCGCACCGAGCACCCGGTCCAGACCCTCCAGGGTCTGCAGGGACTCCGGCCGGGTCGGTCCGGCGTGGTGCGCCACCTCGTCGTAGTCGACGAAGTCGCAGTAGATGACCGGTGTGCCCTTCACCAGCTCGTCGGTGATCAGCGAAACGTTCAGATCGCGCAGCAGCACGTTGCTGATCGCCCGCAGGAAGATGTAGCTGCCGCCACGGTTCACCCGTGGCACCAGGTTGCGCCGACGCTGCCTGCGGGCCTGGAACAGCTCTTTCACCATCTCGGCCATGCACAGCACCAGCCCGCGGGCAGCACCCTGGGGACTGGAGAAGAACCGGACGTACCCACGGCTGTTGCTGTTCGGCAGCGCGGCCCGGCTGAAGACCAGCTCGCAGTGTTCGGCGTCCCCGGACCAGTTGTTGCTGATGCTGACGCCACCGTCGGCGAGCAGTCCGCGACCGGTCGACATCCGGGCCTCGATCTCGGCAGCGTCCCGGCCGCGGTTCGTCACCATCACCCGGCCGGTCTCTTTCTCGTACCACCGGAACGCGGGGATCTGGCCGGAGCCGCCGTGCAGGATGCCGGCCTGACTGGCCGGAGTCGTCGCCGGTACGCCGGTGTGCCACTCCACCATCGAGTGCTTGCCGTCGCGGATCCAGCCACCCAGGTGCGGCAGGTTGCCGGACATCACCATCCAGTTGAGCAGCGGCGCGGACAGACCGTCGATCTGGATGATCAGCATCCCGGTCTTGGGTGCCGCGGTGATCTTGCGGGCCCGGCGGTGCACCACGCGCATCACCTCGGCGACGTAGGCGTCATCACTGCCGGCGTAGGCGATCCAGCCGACGAAGGCGCTGACCGACGACATCACGATCGACACCACCAGCACCGCCTCGGGTCCACCGTGCAGGTTCACCCCTTGGTCGACGGTGATGCCGAGGTAGACCACTCCGAACTGGGACAGCAGGCCACCGACCAGTACGCCGATCGAGCCGATCAGGACCGCGACTCCGGCCAGCACCCAGCGCATCAGCACGCTGAAGACCGCCAGCAGCACCACGAGCCGCAGGATCGGCATCCGGCCGTCGCTGCTGATCTGGGGCAGCGTCCAGAACGTGATGATCAGGGAGATCAGGGACAGCAGCCCGCCGACCAGCATCGCCTGCAGGCCGCGGCCGGTACGCCGCCAGTCCAGCCAGATCGGCCTGCGTCCGCGCCGATCGCCGGAGACCTGTTCCGGTGGTTTCGCCATCTCGTGCCTGTACTCCCCGTCCGCCTGTCTGCTGTGCTGCAGTACCGAGCGTACGAGCAGAGGTCCGGTGCGGTACCACCGCGCCACGCACCGGACGGGCTGTTCCCGGGTCAGGGCCGGGGTCGCACCCGGTAGGTCCCTGACCCGGCAACTGGACGGCTACTGCAGTTCGAGGTAATCCACCTCGGTGTAGAGCGTGCCCTTGCCGAGCCGGACCGTGTTCCAGCCGGCCCGCAGCGTCACCGGGACCGAGGACTGTCGCCACTGGTTCCAGCCGGTGAACGGGTAGCTGACCGAGCCCTGGCTGGTGCCATTGATCGACAGCGTGTGGCTGGCAGTGCCCTGCGAGCCGTTCGCGTACCCGACGTGCAGCGTGTAGCCACCGGCGACCGGGGCGAAGACCCGGTTCTCGACCCAGGAGTCGGCGAAGTCGATGTAGCCGACCGCCCTACCACCCGATGCGCCCGCAGAGTTCTCCCGCAGCAGACAGCGGTTCAGCTGACCGCTCTCGGCCTCGGTCCGGACCCGGCTGCCGCGGACCACCGGCCAGTCATTCGCCCAGCCGACATCTCCGACGTACATGTGCCGCGAGCCGTTCACCCAGCCGTGCAGGAAGACCTTGTCACCGACGACGTCGGCGCCACCCGGGCCGCAGACGTTGCCGTCGAAACTGTCGGTCGTCAGCAGCGGGCGCTGCTGGACAGTCCACGGGCCAGTCAGCGTGATCGCCGTCGCGTACGTCGTCTGGTAGTTGCAGTCGCTGTAGCCGTTCGTCGAGAAGAACAGCAGGTACCTGCTGCCGCGCTGGACGAGGTCCGGCGCCTCGGCGATCCCGTTCGAGCTCAGCAGCGCAGCGTTGTCTCCGACCAGCGTCTGGCCGTTGTCGGTCGTCTTGGTCAGCCACAGGGTCGACGGCTTGCTGATCGCGTTGCCGTCGTTCTTCCAGACCAGGTAGCGGGTCCCGTCGGTGTCCACGAAGGTGTTGGCGTCGATGGCACCGCCGAGGTCGAGCGGGCAGATCAGCGGTTCGGTACCGACCGAGGTGAACGGGCCACGCGGCGAGGTGGCGGTCGCCACTCCGATGCACTGCCGGCCGGACACCTTGTGCCAGGCGGTGTAGGTGAGTGTGTAGGTGCCGTCGGAGTTCGGGTACACGTCCGGCGCCCAGGTGCGGCCGGGCTTGGCCCAGGCGGCCGACGGGCCGGCGGGCATCGCGTCACCGCGGGTCGTCCACGGTCCGTCGGCGCTGGCGGCGGTTGCCACCGGGACGTGCCCCAGGTCGTTGTTGGTCGAGTAGGCGTACCAGGTGCCGTCCTGCTCGAACACGTCCGGATCGGGGAAGTCCCGCGTGACGACGTCGGACGGGAACACCGCACCGCCGGCCTGCGGAACAACGGCCTGGGTCTGAGTGGAAGCTGCCTGTGTAGGAGCGGCTTGGACAGCGGAGAAACCGACAGCGGCAACAGTGACCGTGGCCGCGAGTAGTCGTCGAAGCATCTGCACTCCTTGGAGTGGGGGCGGAGGTCTGATTTTTACATCGATTCACCTGGTGCGCGAGACCCCGCATTGGTGGAGACTCACCTAGTCGGATTCTGCCTGGCAAGGGAGCGTGGCGTGAGGTATTCATCGTGGGTTTCAAGGCGCAAGCTGATCGCAGCTGCCGCCGTACTCGCAGTAGTCGCGGGTGCAGTGGTTTCGCAGTCGGTCGGGTCGACCGCCTCGGCTGACGAGACGCCACTGCAGACCCAGCTCGACCAGCTGCTCACAAACAGCGCCTTCACCGGCTCACAGGTCGACCTGGTGGTCCGGGACGCCGCCACCGGCGACACGCTCTACAACCGCAACGGCGGCAACCGCCTGATGCCGGCGTCGAACACCAAGCTGTTCACGTCGGCCGCTGCGCTGGGCGTGCTCGGCCCGGCGTACAAGTTCCACACCGATGTGCTGGCGACCAGTCCGGTCAAGGACGGCAAGGTTCGCGGCGACCTCTACCTCAAGGGGTACGGCGACCCGACCACGCTGCAGGCGGACTACGTCGCGCTGGCCAAGCAGCTCAAGGCAGCCGGCGTGCAGCGCGTGGATGGCAACCTGGTCGCCGACGACTCCTACTTCGACCGCGTCCGGCTCGGTGACGGCTGGGCCGGCGACGACGAGTCGTCGTACTACTCCGCACAGATCTCCGCACTGACGCTGGCACCGAACACCGACTACGACTCCGGTACGGCGATCGTCGAGACCCTGCCCGGAGCCGCAGCCGGTGACCCGGCGAAACTGACCATGGTCCCGGCCAACGGCGTACTGAAGATCGTCAACACCGCCACCACCGGCGCGACCGGCTCCGCGAGCACCCTGGTCGTCGAGCGTGAGCACGGCACCAACACGGTCCGCGTCCGCGGCTCGTTCCCGCTGGGCGCCGCCAAGTCCACCAAGTGGGTGACGGTCTGGGAGCCACAGCTGTACGCCGCCGATGTGTTCCGCCGGGCACTCGCCGCCGAGGGCATCAGGGTGCTCGGCCGCACCAAGGACGCCACCACTCCGACCGGTGCCGCTGTGCTGGCCAAGGACGAGTCGATGACCGTGGGCGAGCTGATGACGCCGTTCATGAAGCTGTCGAACAACATGCACGCCGAGCACCTGGTGAAGGCCATGGGCGCGGCCGTCAAGGGACAGGGCACCTGGCCGGCCGGTCTGGCCGTCGTCACCGACTACGCGAAGTCCAAGGGCGTCGACACCAGCACCATCCGGATCAACGACGGCTCCGGCCTGGCCCGCAAGGTGAACCTCACCTCGAACGCGATCACCACGCTGCTGCTCGCCGTACAGCAGGAGCCGTGGTTCCAGCAGTGGTACGCCGCGCTGCCCATCGCGGGCAACCCGGACCGGTTCACCGGGGGCACATTGGCTTCCCGAATGCGCAATACCCCGGCCGCGAACAACCTGCACGCCAAGACCGGCACACTGACCGGCGCGACCGCATTGTCCGGCTACGTGACCACCAAGGACGGCCGCAAGCTGGTCTTCTCGATGATCAGCAACAACTACCTGACCACGCCGCGCCCCGTGGAAGACGCCGTGGGTGTGCTGCTCGCCTCCTGGAGTGACCAGGCTCCCCCGGCCGCGGCCGTCGTACCGGAGAACCGTCGCAGCACCCAGCCGGTGTGTGAGTCGGAGTGGGTCAAGGCCGCCTGCTAAACCAGTCGACAGTACGGCGCTCGTTCTCCACGCTGTGGACATGAGCGCCGTACTGCCAGACACCTTCACCGTGCGACCGCCGACCAAGGACGACGCGAGAGCCGTCTACGAGCTGGTCCGCGACTACACCCAAGCTGTGATCGGTTTCCCCGACTACACCCTCGACGACGCCGTCGACGAGCTCACCGAACCAGGATTCGACCCGGAGACGGACGGCTGGCTGGTCTTCGACGGCGACCGTCTGGTCGGCTACGGCTCCGTCTTCGGCAAGGGCGAGTTCCACGTCCTCGACATCGACGCCGTGACCAGCGACCCGGTCGTCGAGGCCTACCTGCTGGGTGAGATCACCCGCCGCGGCCGCGAACTGGGCGCCGCCCACGGACAGAGCTCCGTGCAGCTCGACACCGGCGTCTACCGCCTCGACACAGCCCGCCGCGAGCGCCTCGAATCCTTCGGCTACATCCGGGGTACGACGTTCCACCGGATGCGCATCGACCACCAGCCGCCGGTGCCCGTGCCTGAGGTGCCCGCCGGAGTCGTCGTGCGGCGTGGTACTCCGGACGAGGAGTCGCAGCGTGCAGCCCACCGCGTGGTGAGCGAGTCGTTCGCAGGGCAGTACGGCTTCGAGGTGCGCTCGTTCGAGGAGTGGCACGCGTCCCACGAGGCCCAGTCGACCTTCGACTGGTCCGGGATGACGCTGCTCGAGATCGACGGTAAGGCCGTCGCGATGCGCGAGTGCACCGACAGCTTCGTCGAGGACATGAACTGCAACTACATCGGCCGCCTGGGCGTACTCGACGAGGCCCGCGGCCGGGGGCTGGCCAAGTTCCTGCTCCGCGACCAGTTCGCCCTGGACGCCGCGGCCGGGCGCACCGGCACCCTCCTGCACGTCGACACCAACAACCCGACGCCCGCGCTGGGCCTGTACCTGTCGGTCGGCATGACGGAGTCACTCGTCATCGACTCGCTGCGCTGCACGGTCGAGGTCTGAGGGGACGGCCGGCCGGGGCAGTCGCGGTCCGCCCCGGCTAGCCGTCAGTACTGGAGGGTGCGCTTCCCGGCAGCACCGGCGTACACGGTCCGGATGCCGACCGGTCGGCGCAGGTCGAGCTGGACGAGCTGGTTGCCTGCGCTCGAAGTGGCCAGCGGACTGCAGCGCTGGTTCTCCGGCTGATCCGACGCCAGCCGGTACCGGTACGCGGCGAGGCGGACCGACTTGTCGTCCTGGTCGAGGATCCGGACGACCATGTTGGGCAGGCAGTAGTACGACGAGGTCATGTCCTGCGGCACCTCGACGACCAGGACCGTCGGCTGCTCCGGATCAGTCCGCACCGAGATGATCCGGGCCTCACCGGCCAGCAGCATCCTCGTCCGGCCGTACCTGAACTCGGACGGCGGCGGACCGTCGTCCAACAGCCCTTCGGTCACGGGGACCGTGACCACAGTCTCCGGCCCGGCCGGCTCCTGGTCAGCGCGGGGCCGGTCGACCACAGCGAACGCCGCGCCACCCGCCACGAAGAGCGCGGTCACCATCGCCACCGTCACCCGGTTCCGGGTCTTCCGCCCGCGGGCGGCGCGCTCGACGTACTCGAACGGTGGCGCCTCCTCGGGCGTCTGCTCATCGACGTAGCGATTCAGCAACTCATGCATTCTCAGGCACCTCCTTGACCTCCAGCAGCGGTTGCAGCGCCTGCCGCGCCCGGGCCAGCCGGGACTTCACCGTGCCCACCGGCACTTGCAGCTCCTCGGCGATCTGGTCCAGCGGCAGATCCATGACGTGATGCAGTACGACGACCGCCCGCTGGGCAGGTGGCAGCACAGCCAGCGCGGCCGCCACATCCAGCGAATCGGCATCCGGCGGCGCCACCACCTCGGCCCGGCGACCGGTCAGCCGGGTCAGCGCCTTGGCCGCCACCTGCTGCCGCCGAAGCCGGCTGATCAACGTCCGCACCGCCACCGACCGGACCCATGCCTCCGGGTCCTCGTACTTACTGATCGACTCCCACCGGCTCAGCAGCTTCACATAAGCGTCCTGTGCCACCTCTTCGGCATCAGCGCGCGACCCCCCGATGGACACCAGTACGCCGATCAGCCGCGGCCAGCTCCGCCGGTACAGCACGGCCACATCAGGCACCTGATCCACCGGGCCTCCTCCCTGTTGGTGGTAACACGCACCACACCCCCACCAGGTTCCACGAAATCTGGAACTTGTCGAGAGGAGATCTGAGAGGTTACTCTCGAAACATGTCTCTCAGAAATCCGTACGGCGATTTCGAGATCACCGACCCCCAGGCGATGCGGGCGCTGGCTCATCCCGTCCGGCTCGCCGCGCTCAGCTGGCTCCAACGGCACGGACCGGCGACGGCGACCCAGCTGTCCGAGCACGTCGGCGCCTCCCCCTCGGTGACCAGCTGGCACCTCCGGCACCTCGCGAACTTCGGTCTCGTGATCGACGGCCCGCCCCCGACCGGCACGGACAAACGCCAACGCTGGTGGCGCGCCGCAGCTCGCGGCTTCCGCCTGGAGATGCCCGACACGCCCGAGGGCACCGAGGCAGCTCGCCTGCTGAGCGGCCAGATGCTGACTCAGGCCGTCGCCACCGCCCAGCACTGGCAGCGCGACATCGAACCCACCCTCGACGCCGAGTGGGCCCGCGTCGGTGGCGTCTCGAACACGGGCGTACTCATCACCGCCGACGAGGCCACGGCGATTCAGCAAGCGATGGAGCAAGTCCTCGCGCCCTACGTACGACGGACCGGCGACGACGCTGCTCCGGACGGCGCCCAGCTGGTCCGGTTCCTGCGCTTTTCCTTGCCTGAAGCAACAGAATGACCAGCCTCTGGCGCGACCGCAGATTCCGGACCGCATGGTCCGCGCAGACCGTCTCCGAGTTCGGCGACCGCATCACCGAACTCGCTCTGCCGCTGATCGCGGTCACGATGCTGAACGCCTCGCCGAGTCAGGTCGGTCTGCTGACCGCAGCGGTCTGGTTACCGAACCTGCTCGGTCTCTTCATCGGCTCGTGGGTCGACCAGCGGCAGGACAAGCGACGGTTGATGATCGCCGCCGACCTGGCCCGGACGGTCCTGCTGCTCTCACTGCCGGTGGCGTACTGGCTGGATCTGCTCAGCCTCGGTCAGCTCTACACGATCGCGATCCTCGCCGGACTCGCCGATGTCGTCTTCAGCGCGGGGTACGCGACGTTCTTCGTCCGGCTCGTCGCCCGCGAGCAGTACCTCGAGGCCAACAGCAAGTTCTCCGCGACCCGATCACTGTCCTTCATGGGCGGACCGGCCATCGGTGGGGCTCTGATGCAGTGGCTGACCGCGCCGATCGCGATGATCGTGGACGCGGCGTCGTTCGCCTTCTCGGCCTTTCAGCTCAGCCGGGTGAAGGCCGACCCCGGCCCGGCCGACGACGCACCCGAGCCGTTCCTGACCCGGGTGCGCTCGGGGATGCGCTACGTCCTCACGCACCCGTATCTGAAGGGCAGCCTGGGCTGCGCGACGACCGTCAACTTCTTCACGATGATGTCGTCGGCGCTGATCGTCCTCTACGCCAGCCGCGAGCTCGGCCTGCCGGCCGCCACGATCGGCCTGGCGTTCGGCATCGGCGCGGCCGGCGGCCTGCTCGGCGCGGTCGCCGCCACTCCCCTCAGCCGGGTCTTCGGCGCGGGTCCGGTCGTCGCCGCGGGCACGATCGTCTTCCCCGGCGGGATCGCGATCGCCGTCCTCGCCGACGGCCCGCTCTGGGCCCGCGCCGCCACACTCGCGGCCGCCGAGTTCGTGATGGCGTTCGCAGTGATGTGCTTCGACATCCCGCTGAACGCGATCCAGGCCGCGGTCGTCGACGACCAGCTGCGCAGCCGCGTGTACGGCGCGTTCAGCAGCATCAACTACGGAGTCCGGCCGCTCGGTGCGGTCGTCGGCGGGTTCCTCGGCACCTGGATCGGTGTTCGCGAAACCATCCTCGTCTCCGCAACCGGCGGCCTGTTCGCCGTACTGTGGCTGATCCGCTCACCGATCCTGAAGACCCGTGGCCTCGACAGCCTCCGGCCGCCAGAACGTCAACCCAGCTGAATCAGTCGTCCTTGGCCACGGTCGTGCGCAGCGGGACTTCCTTGATGAAGAGGACTGCGATCAGGCTGACGGCCGCACAGGCTGCGGCGATCAGGAAGATCCGGCCGGTGGCGTCGCCGTACGCGTGCCGGACCAGCTCCGCCAGTTGCGGCGGGAGGTGGTTGACGTCGAGCAGGCTCTGACCGCTTCCGGATGCCTGTCCACGAGCGCTCGCCGGCAGGCCGGCGAGGATCAGATCCTTGACGCGAGCCGCCAGTACGGCGCCGAGGGCCGCGACGCCGACCGCACCGCCGAGGCTGCGGAAGAACGAGACGGTCGCACTGGACGCACCGATCTGCGAGACATCGACAGTGTTCTGTACGGCGAGCACCAGGTTCTGCATCATCATGCCCATGCCGATGCCCATCGCGAGCATGCCGAGGCCGACGTACCAGTACGGCGTCTCGTGGTCGATGGTGCCGAGGATGACCAGGCCGATCACCAGCAGGATGCCGCCGCCGATCAGGTACCGCTTCCACTTGCCGAAGCGGGTGATCATCTGGCCGGAGCCGACCGAGCCGAGGAACGAGCCGAGCATCATCGGGATGGTGAGCAGACCGGCCTCGGTCGGGCTGTAGCCGCGGGCGATCTGGAAGTACTGGCCGAGGAACAGGGCGCTGCCGAACATCGCGACACCGACCGCGAGGCTGGCCACGATGGCCAGCGCGGTGGTCCGTTCGCGGACGACCTTCAGCGGGACGAGCGGTTCGGAGACCCGGCTCTCGACGAGTACGGCGAGCGCTCCGAAGACGAGCGTGCCGCCGACGAAGAGCGCGGACTGCCAGGACATCCATCCGAAGTCGTGACCGGCGAAGGTGACCCACAGCAGCGGCAGGCTGGCCGTGATGCTGATCAGGATCGCGCCGAGGTAGTCGACCTCGACCTTGCGCTTGACCAGCGGAAGGTGCAGGTACTTCTGCAGGATCACCAGGCTGATCACGGCCAGCGGAACGCAGACGTAGAAACACCAGCGCCAGCCGAGCCAGGAGGTGTCGACGATGACGCCACCGATGAGCGGGCCGGACACGGTCGCGACGGCCATCACGGCACCCATGTAGCCGGAGTACCGGCCGCGGTTCCGGGGCGGGATCGCCGCGCCGATGATCGCCTGGGCGAGTGCCATCAGGCCACCCATCGCCAGCCCTTGCAGTGCCCGGGCACCGATCAGGAACGGCACGTTGTGCGCCATACCGGCCAGTGCGGACCCGACCACGAACAGCGAGATCGCCAGCTGTACAAGCAGTTTCTTGCTCATCAGGTCGGCGAGCTTGCCCCAGATCGGGGTCGACACGGTGGTGGCCAGCAGGCTCGCGGTCACCACCCACGTGTACTGCGTCTGGGAACCCTCGAGGTCGGCGATGATCGTCGGCAGCGCGTTGCTGACGATCGTCGAGCTGAGCATCGCCGTGAACAGCGCGGACAGCAGGCCGATCAGGATCTCGAGGATCTCGCGGTGGGTGAGTTCCGGCGCACTGGGCAGGGGGCGCCGGGTCTCCAGGACAGTCATCAGTCTCCCGTTGGGTTCGAACGCCTCACGGAGTCGGCAGCTTCGGTCACGGCCCGGGCGAGCCGCTGCAGCACATTGGCAGCATCACGGACCGCGTCGTCGTCGAAGTCCGCCAAGGCGGAGCGCAGTTGCTTGGTGTAGGCGGAGTACAGGTCCGCCAGCCGGGCCTTGCCGTCGTCCGACACCCGGACCAACCCGACCCGGGCGTCGGCCGGGTCAGGCCGACGACTCACCAGTCCGTCGGCCTCGAGGGTGGTCAGCTGCCGGCTCACGACCGACGCGTCGACGCCGAGCTTGGCGGCGATCTCCCCGCCGCGCTGCTCACCGTCACGCATCAGGACCTTCAGCACACTGGCGTCGGACCGGCGCAGACCGCCGTTCCCCGGCATCAGGTGCTTGTGCTCGATACAGCGCACGGCCCGGATCAGCGAACTGACCCCTTCGAGCAGTTCCTGGGCCGACGCGTCCCGCTCTTCCCCCGGGACGAGGGGATGCTGAGCTAGTTGCATAACTCAACTATATACACTATTAGTTGGCTTCTGCAACCATATGTGCGGAGTGCTGGACTTCGGCTACCCAGCGTGAGGTCAGCTCAGGTCGCCGTTGAGGCGGCCGAGCAGGCGACCGAGGTCGGAGAGGTCCTCGGGATTCCAGCGGTTGAAGATGGCGCGGAACTCGAGCTGGCGCTGGGCGCGCAGGGCGCTGAAGCGCTCGGCGCCGGTCTCGGTGAGCTTGAGGAGGCGGGCACGGCCGTCGTCGGGGTCGCCGACGCGCTCGATCAGACCGAGGGTCTCCAGCTGGGTGATGCCGCGGCTGACGGTCGACTTGTCGAGGCCGAGAGCCTGCGCGACATCGGAGGCCCGGACACCGACCCCGGCGCCGCCCATGAACTCGATCTGCGAGATCAGTGCATACCCGGCCGCGTCCATGTCGGGGTGCACCCGGCGGGCCATCATCATCGAGGCCGAACGCGCCCGCCGGAACAAGGCCGACAGCTGCTGCTCGATGTTCGCCACCAGCGGCTCGCTGGTCTGCTCGACGTCAGGTGAGGTCATCGGACCACGATCCCGGCATCGCGCAGCGCCTTCTTCACATCGGCGATCCGGAAGTCACCGAAGTGGAAGACACTCGCGGCCAGTACGGCGTCCGCCCCGGCCTCGACCGCTGGCGGGAAGTGCTCGGGCGCACCCGCTCCCCCACTGGCGATCAGCGGTACGTCGACCACCGCGCGAACCGCCCGGATGAGCTCCAGGTCGAACCCCTTCTTGGTGCCGTCCGCATCCATCGAGTTCAGCAGGATCTCCCCCGCACCCAGCTCACATCCGCGCCGGGCCCACTCGATCGCATCCAGTCCGGCCGACCGCCGGCCACCATGCGTGGTCACCTCGAAACCACTCGGCTGATCGGGCGAACGCCGTACATCGAGAGACAGCACCAGCACCTGATTACCGAACCGGTGCGCGATCTCCTTGATCACGTCGGGCCGCGCAATCGCGCCGGTATTGATCCCGACCTTGTCGGCCCCCGCCCGCAACAGCCGGTCGACGTCAGCCGCCTCCCGCACTCCCCCGCCGACAGTCAGCGGAATGAACACCTGCTCCGCCGTCCGCCCAACCACCTCGTACGTCGTCTCCCGCGACCCCGAGGAAGCAGTGATATCGAGAAAGGTGAGCTCGTCCGCCCCTTCCGCGTCATACACCTTGGCCATCTCGACCGGATCGCCGGCATCGCGCAGCCCGGTGAAGTTGACACCCTTGACCACCCGCCCGGCATCGACATCCAGGCAGGGAATCACACGCACAGCAAGAGTCACGCGCAAAGGATATCCGGCCGCTGTTCAGTCCCGGCCGATCAACCGCCGGACTGAGACCGACCGGCCAGTTGCCGGGGGTGTGAACAAGAACCGGTGGGCTTGAACAAGGCATTACCTGTTCAAGCCCACCGCGGAGTGTTCACGCCCGCTGTTGGGGGCGGCTACTTCCAGGCTTTGCGGCGGCTGTTGGCTGCTTTGACGGGGCGGGTGGATTCCCAGACCCGGCGCCAGTGGGCTGAGGGGTCGGGGCCGGTTTGGGTGGGGGCGGTGCCGGCGGCGACTCGGCGGCGGGACTCGTACCAGTTGGTCGATTCCTCGTCGAGGAGGGCGGCGACGGCGGCGGCGATCTTCGGGGCGAACTCGCGGGGGCTCTCGCCTTCGGCGGGGCGGATCGGGTCGCCGTAGCGGACGGCGACCGTCGGGCGGCCGGGGACCGGCCAGCCGCGGCCGCGGGGCATGGCGGCGAAGGAGCCCTTGATGCCGACCGGGATCACCGGGACGTTGTGCTCGACGGCCAGGTAGGCCGCGCCCATCCGGAAGCGTTGCAGCCAGCCGTCGGGGGAACGGGTGCCTTCGGGGAAGACGACGACGTTCCAGCCGTCGGCGAGCAGGTCGCCGGGGGTTGCGCTGAGCTTGCCGCCGCGGCGCTCGATCGGGAACGTGTTGAACACGATCGCCGAACCGGCCGCCCGCCACCACGTGTCGAAGAAGTAGTCGGCGGCCGCTGCCATCGCCGTACGGCGACGCATCGAGTCCGGCAGGGACAGCAGCAGGAGCGGCGTGTCCAGGTGCGACGAGTGGTTCGCCACGATCAGCGCCGGGCCGTCGAGTTTGCGCAGCGAGTCCAGCCCGCTGACCTCCGGCTTGACGTTGACGTTGAGGACCGCGTTCAGCGGACCCTTCTGGAGGACGTCGCGGATCGCGATCGCGGCCGGCGTCCGGGCCCAGCGGGTCGGGAAGACCGAGGTCTCCTTCGGTACGACGTACGCCTCGGCCGACCGCGGTACCTGCGGCCGCCGGCCCCAGCGCCAGCCGCGCGCGACGACCTTCACGTCCCGCACGGTGTCGCGACTGAACTTCACCACGCTGTTCCCCATCAGCGCACATCCGCGATCAGGTGCGGCGGGTTGTGCAGGTACGTGATCGAGGGCGACCGGCCGACCGAGTGGCTGACCATCTCGAGCGCGTCCTGCAGCGTCGAGGCGGACCGGAAGCCCATCCGCTCCACGGTCTTGCGGTTCGCACCGACCCAGACGATGTCGCCGCAGTGGTCCAGCGCGTGGCTGATCCAGTACCACATGTAGAACGGGTGCACGCCGTGGTACGCGTACGACGTCCGGTACAGGTGGATGTACCACGGGTCCTCGGCGTACTGCTTCTCGAACTTCGCCTCGATGGTGGCCGGGTCGGTCGACTCCGACAGCACCTCCTCGAAGAAGTCGACGTACGACGGGTGGTGCAGCTGGCTGAACTCGTACGGCACCGGGTGGTAGAGGATCAGCGCGCCGTCCTTGCGGACGATCGGGTTCCCCCGGTAGGCGTTGAAGTGGTAGCCCATCCCCATCACCGCGGCGAGGATCGGGTTCATCACCGAGTTCACGTTGTACGGGCTCAGGTACGGCACGCCGATGACGCCGACGTCGGCCTGGCCCTGCACCTCGACCATGTGCTGGCGGTGCACCATCTCGATCGTCTTCTCGTGCACCGGCTCGATCTTGCCGGCGTTGATCCCGGTCAGGCCGTACGGCGACCGGACGTCGGTGTAGATCTTGTGCCGCAGCTTGTTCGGTGCCGCCGCCAGGCCACGCTTGGCCGCGAGCATCGAGGCCTGGTCCTTGAGCGACCACTCCCACTCGCGCTTCTGCAGGAACCCGAGGCCGCCGGAGAACAGGTCGTTGTTCAGCGTGGTCTCGATCTGGAAGACCTTGACGTGCTCGGTCAGCACCTCACCCATCCGCCAGGCCGAGTGGTGCATCTTCGAGGCCTTGTGGTCCATGAAGGACCGCGAGTGGATCATCGTGTGGCTGTTGTGGTGGTGCTTGAGCGACTTGTACGACGCCAGCCCGATCGAGGTGGACTTGTGGCCACCGTCCATCGCCACCAGGTTCACGTTCACGTAGACCAGCAGGTCGGACTCGGCCGCCCGCTTGGAGATCTCGACGTCCTCGCCGTGCTTGGTCTGGCCCAGGTGGGTCAGGTTGTCGCGGTCCTCGGCGTCGAAGTTGTAGAGCTTGCCCTCGGGGAAGAACGACCGGAAGACCCGCTCGCCGACGATGTCGCGCAGCTCGTTCGGCGTCAGCCGGCGGTGCAGCGCGTTGGCCGAGATGATCTCGACGTCGTCGACCCCGGCCTGTGCGGCCAGCTCCAGCACCGCCTCGATGACGCGCTGCCGGATGTCCGGCTTCTTCATCGGCGGCAGCGGCAGGGAGATGTCGTCGAACGCGATCGTCAGCCGCATCCCGGCGTGCAGGAGCTCCGGCAGCGGCTCGGACTCGATCGGGTTCAGCAACGCGTTCTGGATCGCCTCCTCCACGTCGCGCACTGCCGGCAGTGCCTCCGGCGGGTAGACCACCCGGGTGCCGAGCGGGAAGCGCTCCAGCAGGAAACCCTCACCGTTGTGCACGATCAGCGGCGGAGTCCGGTCGTCCACCTCAAGCACGAATCCTGGCCGAGACATGTCAGAAACCCTCTCGTCGTACGTCCTGCGGAACTGTCACGGCCCTCACGAGGCCCTCACATCGAAAGCAACCTTGACCGTGCCGAGGCGGCCGGCCGAATGCGCGTGGTCGAGAGCCTCGCGCCAGCGGTACAACGGGTACTTCGCCCCGACGACCCCGTCCAGCGGGGCCCGTCCGGCCAGCTCCAGCGCGGTCTCGAACGCCGGGCGGCCGTTCGGCTCCGACGTCGCGGAGGCGTAGGTGCCGGCCAGATCCAGCTCACGGAACCACACCGGCGACAGGTCGACGCCGGTCGACGGCATCCCGGACAGGACCACCCGGCCACCGGCCTTGGTGACCCGCAGCACGGTGTCGATCGAGTCCTTGCTGCCGACCGCGTCGACAGCGATGTCGACACCACCGAGCAGGAACTCCTTGGCGCCGAGGTCAGGCTTGAGCCGGAACGCGCCGGTCGACCGGCGGACGCCGCGGAACACCTCGTCGGGCGCAACCACGTCACTCGCGCCGAACGCCCGGGCCAGCTCACGCTGCTTCGGGTGCTTGGCGACCACGGTGATCCGGCCCGCCTGAGTCAGCTCACGAATCGCGAGCGTGGCGAACAGGCCGACTGCACCGGCGCCACTGATCAGGACCGACTGCCCAGGCTGAACGTTGGCGCGGAAGGCGGCATGCACGGCACCGGCCAGCGGCTCGACGAGCACGGCTCGCTCATCGCTCAGGCCCTCCGGTACGGCGTACAGCTGGCTGCGGTGGGCGATCATCAGATTGCCCCAGCCGCCACCGGTGTCCTGGCAGAACCCGGTCTGCAGACCCGGCTTCAGATGGCCGACCGTGATCCGGTCGCACCGGTTGGTGTGACCGGAGGCGCAGCCCTCGCACAGCTCGACACCACGCGTGGCGCAGGTCAGGACGCTGTCCATGACTACGCGGGTGCCCTTCGGCAGGTCCTCGCAGTCGTCGAGCAGTTCGCCGACGATCTCGTGACCGGGGACGAACGGCAGCGACACGACGGCCGAGAAGTACATCTTGGTGGAGCCGGTGACCATGCCGAGGTCGGAACCACAGATCCCGGACAGGATCGGGCGGATCCGCGCCCAGCCCTCCCGGTCGGCCTTCGGCTCGTTGATGGTGACGAGGCGCAGCGGCGCGGCCGGACCGGTCAGCATGCCGGGGATCCGGCCGCCGACCGCCTTGGCCGCCAGGTACTTGGCCGGCGAGCGGTACATCTCGAGTGCGAGCATCATCAGGCGTTGACCCCCGGCAGTTCGAGCCGCGACGAGGTCGACGGCGTCTTCCAGTCCACGATCTGCCAGCGTCCGGCCCGCGCGGCCCGGAACAGCGACACGTCCGGCGAGACCGCGACCGGGTTGCCCACGACCGACAGCATCGGCAGATCCGAGTGGCTGTCGGCGTACGCGAAGGACTTCGACAGGTCGATGTTGCCCTGCCGCGCACGGTGCTTGATCCACGCGGCCCGCGACTCACCGACCAGCGGCGGCCCGGACAGGTAGCCGGTGCAGCGACCACGGTCGTCGACGGCCAGCTCGGCCGCGACGATCTCGTCGAACAACGGCTCCAGCGGGCGGGTCAGCGGCCGCACGGCACCGGTGATCAGGATCGTCTTGTGACCGGCCGCGCGGTGCTCACGAATCCGCCGTACGGCGGCGCCGCTCAGCCGCTCGAGGACGTGCTCGGACAGCACCTCGTCGACGATCCGGTTGAGCTCCTCGAGGTCCGCACCGGCGTACCGGCGGTAGATCGCCCGCAGGAAGGCGCCGCGGTCCTTGCGCTCGGCCGAGATCAGCTTCGGCAACTTGCGCAGCATGTGGCCGAACTCGGCGACCCGCTGCGGGCCGTCCAGCTCGGGCAGCCGCATCCACAGGTAGGTCTCGATCACGTTCGACGACAGCAGCGTGCCGTCCATGTCGAACGCGGCGATCACCTCGGAGTCGGCCGGCTCGACCTTCTTCAGTACGCCGGCCGTCTCCGCGAGCCCCTTGTTGCGCTTCTTGCGGACGACGTCGAGGCGGCGCATCGACTCGGTGACGCTCGGGCAGTGCACCTTCTGCAGGTAGTGCTGCCAGTCGACGACGGTGATGTCGCAGGCGAACTTCTCCCGGTCGTCACCCTCGAGCGCGTTGTGCAACGCGAGCACGTTGTCGTCGACGAAGTTCATCTCGGCCTGCGCGTACTCGGCGTACAGGTCCATGTAGCGGCGCAGGAAGTCGATCCGGCGCTTCTGCACATCCAGCTCGCGGGCGTACTTGCGAGTGCGCTCACCGCGCGGGACGCGGGTGATCACGGCATCCGCGAGCTTGTGCGCGCGTTCGCCGTACCGCAGCATCGCCTCGACCGAGTCGCCGCCGGGGAACTTCCAGACCGGCAGCCGGACCGCGCCGCGCTCGCCGAGGTCGAAGGGGTGGTCGGAGAAGTACGCGCGGATCCCGGCGTACATCTGCTCGAAGGTCAGCGGGTTCCGGGCGCCGGAACCGATCTGGTAGTACTCCGGCTTGTTCAGCTCGGGCTCGGTCGCCATCACCGCGCAGATCGCGCCGACGACGTGGTCGACCGGGATGATCTCCAGCACCGAGTCCGGGCTGGCCGGGAACTCCGGCAGCTCGCCGCGGCCGTAGGCCAGGATCAGCGGCTCGGCCATCTTGAAGCCTTCGATCCAGCCCGGGTGCGGGCTCTGCACCGCGGACTCGATGATCGCCGGCCGGACGATCGAGGTCGGGAAGATACTCGCGAACTCCTCGACGACCCGCTCACCGAGTGCCTTGGTGAAGGTGTAGCAGTCGGTCCAGCCGAGGCTGCGGGCCCGCTCGGTACCGGTCTCGACGAGCCGCTTGGCGACCCATTCGGTACGGCGGCGCTCGGTGTCGACGGCCGCGGTGAGGTGGCCGGCGCGGCGGTGCAGCTTCTCGGCCTCCTTGCGGAACTTGGCCAGCATCGGCGCGGACCGCGACTGCTCCTCGATCCGGGACTTCATCGCCATCCCGGCCTCGGCCTCGACCCGCCAGTCGGCGGTGTGGTCGACCGACGCCTCCGGGATCGCGCCACGGCGACGGCCGGCCGTGTAGGCGGTGGAGATGTGCACGTAGTGGATCGAGCGGTCGGTGCCCTGCCGGCTCTCGTTGATCCGCTCGAGCAGGCTCTTGGTACCGAGCACGTTGGTCGTGAACGCCTCGTGGATCGGCGGGTCGAAGCTCACGTCACCGGCACAGTGCACGACGATGTCGAGATCGGTCGGCAGCGGCGGTACGTCGGACAGGTCGCCCTCGACCACCTCGATCCGGGCCGCGGTCAGTGCCTCGGCGTCGGCGTACGGGGTGCCCTCGCCGTAGAACGGCTTGAAGATGTCCTTCTTCAGCAACTGCGCCATCCGGTGCGCGCCGGTCATCGAGCCCTTGGGCCGGATGATCGCCACCACCGTGGTGCCGGGCAGGTCGCCGATCATCCGGTGCAGCAGGGCCTCACCGACGAAACCGGTGATCCCGGTGACGAGGACCTTCTTGTCCTGCAGCTTGTCGGCCAGACTCACTTGTCGCCTCCACGCGTGAGTTCGAGTGCCTCGGTCAGGGTGAACGCGCCGGCATACAGGGCCTTGCCCACGATGACGCCCTCGACACCGTCGGCGACCAGCGTGCTCAGCGCGACCAGGTCATCCAGGCTCGAGACACCGCCGGAGGCGATGATCGGCTTGTCCGTGCGCGCGCACAGGTCGCGGTACAGGTCCAGGTTGGGCCCCTGGAGCATGCCGTCCTTCGTCACATCGGTGACCACGTAGCGCTCACAACCGGCCGTCTCCAGCCGCTCGAGCACCTCGTACAGGTCACCGCCTTCCTTCGTCCAGCCGCGCGCCGCCAGCGTCCGGCCGCGCACGTCCAGCCCGATCGCCACCCGGTCGCCGTACTGCTGGATGATCCGGTCGCACCACTCCGGGTCCTCGAGCGCGGCCGTCCCGATGTTGACCCGCCGGGCCCCGGTCGCCAGCGCCGCCGCCAGGGAGTCGTCGTCGCGGATCCCGCCCGACAACTCGACCTGGACATCCAGCTTCCCGGTCACCTCCGCGAGCAGCTCACGGTTGCTCCCCCGGCCGAACGCCGCGTCCAGGTCGACCAGGTGGATCCACTCCGCCCCGGCCTCCTGCCACGCCAGCGCCGCCGCCAGTGGCTCGCCGTACGACGTCTCGCTCCCAGCCTCACCCTGCACCAGCCGAACCGCCTGCCCGTCCGCCACATCGACGGCAGGCAGCAGCACCAGGTTCTCAGACATGGGCCACACCTTAGAGGGCGTTCATGGACGTTTTGTCACCCAGTGCCCCGCTGAATCACTGTGAATCGAAGTGTCTCAGCAATACCAGTCTCGCTACTGGTCTACCCAATTACGCTGGCCGAATGGCGACCTTGGACGAGCTCGAGCGCGACCCACATCCCGCCCTGGCCGCCCTCCGCCCGATCGGCTGGGTCGACGCACTCGGCGGCTGGGTAGTCAGCTGCCGATCCCTCGCGATCGCCGTGATGCGAAACCCCGACACGTTCACCGTCGACGACCCACGCTTTTCGACAGCCCAGGTGGTAGGTCCGTCCATGCTCTCCCTCGACGGCCCCGCCCACGCGGCCCACCGCATCCCGTTCGAGTCCCCCTTCGGCCTAGCCGAAACCCGCCGCCGCTTCAAAGCCCCCGTCGAGCGAACCGTCGCCGAGTTGATCGAGGCGCTGCCCGGCCACGCCCCTACCCCCGCTCGACTCGGAGTCACCTCCACCCCCTCAGGTCCGCACCCTCGCCCCCACCAGCCCACCCCCGCTCCGGCCATGCCTACCCCGGCTCCGCCCACGCCCACGCCGACCCACGCCACCTCAGGTCCGCACGCCCGCCCCGAACTGCAGTCCGCCGATCTGCGGACGACGCTGGCCGGACCACTCTCCGTGGCGGTCGTCGCGTACTCGCTCGGTCTGCCGCAGGCTTCGGCCGCGACGGTGCTCGACTGGTACACGGCGATCTCGGACTCCGTGACCGGGGTTGCCGCGGGGCGCTCCGTGACCGCCGAGGGTGCGGCGGCGTTCGCCGAGCTGCACAAACATGTTGCCTCAGGCATCGACTCGCCCAGCCTGCTGCACACCGCGGCCCGTGATCTGACGCTCGATCAGGTGGTGGCGAACGCCGCCGTACTGATGTTCGGCGGGATCGAGACCACCGAGGGCATGATCACGAACGCCCTCTGGCACCTGCTGACACACCCCGAGCAGCTCGCACTCGTCCGCGCCGACCCCACATTGCTCCCCAACGCACTCGAGGAGTCCCTCCGCCTCGAACCGGCCGCCGCGGTCGTCGACCGCTACGCGACCCGGGACATCGAGCTGGCCGGCGCCCACATCCGCCGCGGCGACCTGGTCGTGGTCTCACTCGCCGGAGCCGGCCGCGACCCCGAGGTCTTCCCGGATCCCGACACCTTCGACGTACGGCGATCCAACGCACGCCGGCATCTCGCCTTCGCGAGCGGCCCACACATCTGCCTGGGCATGCACCTCACCCGGCTCGAGACGCAGACCGCGGTCGCCGCCGTACTGGACCTGCCTGGTTTGCGTCTCGAACCGGAGTCACCGGCACCTCGCGGACTCGTGTTCCGCAAGGTGCCGGCGCTCAACGTGACGTGGGAGGCGTGAAACCTTCGGGCGTCAGTACGACGGTCGCCCCGGCATCGCTCGCCGCCTGAATCATGCGCAGCGCAGCCAGGGCCGGGTGGTCATCGAGGAGCTTGGCGGAGTTGGCCAGCGAACGCAGCGCCGCCGCCTCACCCCGTGCCCGCTCCAGCGCCGCCCGGCCGCGCTGACGTTCCAGTGCGGTCTCGGCGAGCGCGGCCCGCAGTTCGCCGATCAGCGCGAGGTCCCGGATCGAGGCGTCCTCGACCGTGATGCCGAGCCCGGCCACCTCGGCGCGGACCGGCTCAGGCAGCTCGGCGCTGATCGCGGACCGGGTGTCCGGCCGCAGCAGTTCCTCGAGCTCACGCCGACCGACCGCCTCACGCACCGCGAGTTGCAGTGCGACGTGCAGCAGGTCGAGCGGAGCCTCGGCGTACTCAACGAAGGCCCGCGGGTCGCTGACCTGCCACCGAACAACGGCCGTCACCCGAACCGTCACTCCGTCGGCGGTGAAGATCTCCTGCCCGGACACCGTGAGCTGGCGCACCCGCAGATCGACACTCTCCCGGCGTACCCGCCAGATCTTGCGGACCGAGTGCCGCCCCGGCTCGAGCATCGCCTCGAACACGCCATCGCGATACACCAGCACCCGCTCGGACGCCTGCACAACCACCTTCGCCACTGCGATCCTCCTGTGAATCCTTGCCCTGAAAGAGATCCACCCCGGCACCCACCCGGTACGGCGGCGGAGGTTCCGGCACTGTCCTAGCTGCCGGGCCTGCTGGCCGCGCTCCGGGAGAACTTGGGTGCCGGGGCGAATCGTTGAGAGGGCTTGTCCGTTGCAAGCGGATGCACTGCATCAGGACGACGCGCAGGACGGACTCCGGTACACCGGCATCCGCTGCAGACCTGACCGTGCCCGTTCAGTGTGGCGGTACGTGGTGGCCGACGGCAACTGGATTCAGCCCAGGAAGACGTCGTACCCGAGGCGCAGGATCAGGCCGGACACCACCACCAGGAAGACGACCCGGACGAACTTGCTCCCGCGCGCGACCGCCGTCCGGGCACCGAGCAGACCGCCGACCATGTTGGCCGCGCCCATGATCAGCCCGAGCTTCCACAGCGGCGCACCGTGCAGCGCGAAGATCCCGATCGCGCCCAGATTCGTGGCGACGTTGGCGATCTTGGCCTTCGCGCTGGCCTGCAGGAAGTTGTAGCCGAGCAGACCGACCAACGCGAAGATCAGGAACGACCCGGTCCCCGGCCCGACCGCTCCATCGTAGAAACCGATCACCACACCGACCCCACACGCCGCGAGATAGTGCTCCCGCCCGTCGAACCTCAACGCGGTCCGCGCCCCCAGCGAAGGCTTCAGCGCCGTGTAGATCGCCACCGCGATCAGCAGCACCAGCACGATCGGCTTGAACCACGACATCGGGATCCGCGTCGCCACCAAGGCCCCGGCCGCCGACCCGAGCCCAGCCAGAATCGCCAGCGGGATCACCGTTCGCTTGTCCGGCCGCATCTTCACACCGAACGTGATCGCGCTCGTCGTCGTACCGAACAACGACGAGATCTTGTTGGTGGACAGGATCTGCGCAGGCGAAGCGTTCGGCAACCCGAGCAACATCGCCGGCAACTGCAGCAACCCACCCCCGCCCACCACAGCATCGATCCAGCCGGCCGAAAAGGCGGCCACGACGAGGAAGATCAGCGTCCAGGTGGAGATATCAGGCACACGCCCCATGATCCGGTAAGCCCATTGTCCCGAACAACCTTTACGTGACCCATCCCACCTAGAGCGCGCCCAGCTGCTGCATCATGCCGAGGTCATCGCGAACCGCCCAATGCTCGGAGATCAGGCCGTCCGTGATCCGGAACATGTGCGCCGGCTCGACCGACACCTCCCCCTCAGGCGTCGCGATCCCGCAGAACTCGGTCCCCTTCCACGTCGCCGCGCGAACGCCGTACAGAACGACGCGCCGCGTAATTGACGAAGTCCGGCGCGCAGATCTCGTCGAACACCCCCGGATCACCGGAAGCGGCGTACCAGCGCTTTGTTCTCCTCGATGCCCATCCAGCCAGCGGGCACCCGAGGCATTTCCCCGGCGACTCGCCAGTGCCACAGTCGGAAGATGGCGTCTTCGATTCTTCCTCCGGAAGGTGAAGTACTGGCGACCGGCTGGGAGGCCGACCTCGACCCGGCCGACTCGATCGTGCGGCAGGCCGTGCTCGCCCATGCCTCCTGGGCCACCGACGCGGCCCGGCGGATCGGCAAGCCCTGGTACGACGGCGCCACCTGGGCCGGCGGGATCCTCGGCGACCGGGGGCCGCTGACCAACTGGGTGGTCCCGAAGCAACCCGTCGATCCGGCCTCGGTGATCGCGGAAGCAGCGCGCGAACTACCGTCCGACGCCCCGTACCTCTTCGTCAGCGCCTGGCCGACCGGCGACCTCCGCCCCCACGGCCTCGCCCTGGCCGGCCACCCACCCCTGATGGTCCGCTTCCCCGGAACGGTCACCACACCACCCACCACCGACCTGGACATCCGCCAGATCACCGACGCCAACGGCCTGGCCGACGCCGAACGCGTCCTCATCGACGGCTACCCCTTCCCAGAACTCCAGCCCTTTGAACCCGGCGCCCTCTACGACCCCACCTTCCTCGAAGGCTCCACCGTCTGGGTCGGCTACGACGGCGACACACCCCTGGCCACCGCAACCGCCCACCACGCCGCCGGCCTCACCGTCGTCGAGAACGTAGCCGTCATGCCCACCGCCCGCGGCCGCGGTGCCGGCGCCACCCTCACCTGGACAGCCACCACCCACCACCCCACCCACCCAGCCGCCCTCATAGCCTCCGACCACGGCCAACCCGTCTACACCCGCCTCAACTACCACCGCCTAGAACGCTGGACAGTCTGGGTCCACCCCTGACCCAACCGCGCCCCGCCTTCCCGCGCCCCCGCCTTCCGTCACCCCCACAACCACTCCCCCCAATTACTCAAGACCTCTTGTACAACCCCCATTGCAGACCCCAGCACACACTGAACCCACTCACCACCCACCCAACTGTGCGGACCGTGCCGCCGGCAATCGATATCCGACACCACACCCCTTCCACTCAACGCCCCACCGCACGGCGGGTTCACTCAACGCAGCACGGCGGGTTCACTCGGCGCGGATGGCGAGGTCGGCTAGCGCGGTTTCACGTCGCCTGGGGCTGACGGGCTGTGGCTGAGGTGCGTGATGTTCGAGGTTTGCGTTAAGCGGTGCTTTTTCGGGTCTATGCGCCGAAAAACTACCGCGCAACGCACCCCGACCGGCCCCGGGAAACCGAGGCCGTCGTCCACCGCGACCTTGAGCACCTGTCAACCACACGAGCCTCGCCGGGGCGGTCGCGCCGTGCTCAAGGTCGCCCTGCCGACTGGCATCTGGTGGGTGGCCCTCAAGAGCCGGGGCTGGGGAGCGCTACCCCATCGAATCGGGTGGTAGGGCTCCCCCGCCTTCTCGATTTGGTTAGGTGCGGACTGTGGTGACCAGGTGGTTTACGACGTCGGCTACGGGGATGTCGGTGCGGGTGTTGGAGCGGCGGTCCTTGACCTCGATGGTGCCTTCGGCGAGGCCCTTGCCTACTACGGCGATGGTGGGGACGCCGATCAGTTCGGCGTCCTTGAACTTGACGCCGGGGCTGACCTTCTCGCGGTCGTCGTAGAGGACGGTGAGGCCGCGGGACTCGAGTTCGGCGGCGATCTCGGCGGCCTTGGCGAAGAGTTCGGGGTCCTTGCCGGTGGCAACGAGGTGGACGTCGGCGGGGGCGATCTCGCGCGGCCAGACCAGGCCGAGCTCGTCGTGGTTGCCCTCGGCGATCGCGGCCACGGCGCGGGTGACGCCGACGCCGTAGGAGCCCATGGTGACGGTGACGAGTTTGCCGTTCTGGTCGAGCACCTTCAGGTCGAGGGCGTCGGCGTACTTGCGGCCGAGCTGGAAGATGTGGCCCATCTCGATCCCGCGCGCGGACTCCAGCGGACCGGAACCGTCCGGCGCGTCGTCGCCGTCGCGGACCTCGGCGGCCTGGATCGTGCCGTCGGCGGTGAAGTCGCGGCCGTGCACGAGGTTGATCACGTGGTAGCCGGACTTGTCCGCACCGGTCACCCAGGCCGAACCCTCGGCGATCCGCGGGTCGAGCAGGTAGCGGATCTTCGAGGTGTTCTCCGAACCCAGCACCCCCGGGCCGATGTAGCCCTTGGCCAGCACGGGGTTCTTCTCGAAGTCGGACTCCTCGAACGCGACCACCTCGGCCGGCTCGACCTGTGCGCCCAGCCGCTTCTCGTCGATCGCCCGGTCCCCCGGTACGCCGATCGCCAGCGGCTCGCGGGTGCCGTCCGGGTTCACCAGCATCACGAGCACGTTCTTCAGGGTGTCCGCGGCGGTCCACTCGCGACCGTCGGTGCGCGGGTGCTTCGCGTTCAGCGCGTCGACCAGGGTGTCGATGGTCGGGGTGTCCGGGGTGTCGACGACCTCGGCCGCCGGGACGCCGGACGCGTCGACCGGTGCGGACTGCGGGACCACGACGGCCTCGACATTCGCGGCGTACCCACCGGCGGAGCGGACGAAGGTGTCCTCACCGTTCTCGGCGATCGCCAGGAACTCCTCGGACCGTGAACCACCCATCGCGCCGGACATCGCCTGGACGATCACGTAGTCGAACCCGAGCCGGTCGAAGATCTTGATGTACGCACCACGGTGCGCCTCGTACGACGCCGCCAGCCCGGCGTCGTCGATGTCGAACGAGTACGAGTCCTTCATCACGAACTCACGCCCGCGCAGCACGCCGGCCCGCGGCCGGGCCTCGTCGCGGTACTTGTTCTGGATCTGGTAGATCGACAGCGGCAGGTCCTTGTACGACGAGTAGAGGTCCTTCACCACCAGGGTGAACATCTCCTCGTGGGTCGGACCGAGCAGCATGTCCGCGCCCTTGCGGTCCTTCAGCCGGAACAGGTTCGGCCCGTACTCGGTCCAGCGGCCGGTCGCCTCGTAGGGCTCGCGGGGCAGGATGGCCGGGAAGACCAGCTCCTGCGCGCCGATCGCGTCCATCTCCTCGCGGACGATCCGCTCGACCTTGCGCAGCACCCGCAGACCGAGCGGCAGCCAGGTGTAGACACCAGGCGCCGTACGGCGGATGTAGCCGGCGCGGACGAGCAGCTTGTGGCTCGGGACCTCCGCGTCCGCCGGATCCTCGCGAAGGGTGCGGAGGAACAGCGACGACATACGCAGAATCACGGGAACTCCAAAGAGGGATGGAACAAAAGGTCGTCCTAGAGGATATCCGTCCTCCGAAGCTCGGCTGACCAGTTGTCCCCAGGAGGCGTCACTTCGTTTCGCGGGAAGCTTTCAGGGCCCATCTGATCAGCGGCAGCTGCAGCGGCAGCCGGGCCCAGCCGATCGCCTTCGCCTGCGGCGTCCCCTTGCGCTGCAGGTCGGTCGCCATCTGCACATTGGCCGGGAAGATCGCCACCAGCAGACCCGCACTGGCCAGCCCGGCAAGCCGCCGCGTCCGCGGGCTCAGCAGCCCGGCCGCACACACCAACTCGGCCACACCGGATGCGTAGACGAGCTCCTTCTTCCGCGGCAACGCCTTCGGCACGATCTTCTCGTACGGCGTGGGCCGGACGAAGTGCAGGACGCCGGAGACGCCGAACAGGACTGCCAGAGCTGTCGTGGTCTTGCTGCGGGAGGCCATGAGCGCCACCTTACTCCCGGGTAATCAGAACAGGATGGTGGCAAAGGTCTCGACAGTGCGGAAGCCGACCCGCTCGTACGAACGCCGGGCCGGGGTATTGAACGCGTTGACGTACAGCGTCACCACCGGCGTGATCTGGCGGGCGAGCTCGACCACCGCCGCCATCCCCGGCGCCGCGATCCCCTGCCCGCGGTACTCCGGATCCACCCAGACCCCCTGGATCTGGCAGACCCCCGTGCCCACCGACCCGACCTCGGCCTTGAACACGACCCGGCCGTCCTCGATCCGCGCGAAGGCCCTGCCGGCGCGGATCAGCTCGGCCACCCGCGACCGGTAGAAGGTCCCGTCGGGCCCGGTTTGCGGCGGTACGCCGACCTCCTCCGTGTACATGGCGACACACGCCGGATACAGGATCGGCAGTTCGACCGGTTCGACCGCGCGGACGAGCGGATCGGGTTCGACCACCGGCGGACCGTCGATGACCATGAACGGCTGGTCGCCGCGCACCTCGCGGGCCGGACCCCAGTGCGGTTCGAGCGCGGTCCACAGCTGGTCGACCGCGCGGGCCGGTCCGAGGATCTGGAAGCAGTTGCGGCCGCGACGCAGCGCGTACGCCGCGAAGGCGCGCAACGCGGCGTCGTCCGCGCCGACCGGGACCATGTTGCCGCCGGCATGACACAGCGCTTCGAGCACGCCCTTGTCGACGTACCCCCAGACCTCGGCGCCGCGGCGCGGATCGAGTCCGGATGCCTGCACGAGACTGTCGACGAACACGTTGACGACCGGGTCACGGGCGATCACCGCGCGCGCCGCCGCGAGGTCACGAGGACCGAGAACCCGTACGCCCACGCGCAGAACCTAGCGGATGAACCGTGCCAGATCACTTAAGGGGCGCACTTCAGGTCGCCGCTGCATCGTGCGCCGCCGCGATCCGGCGCAGTGGTGAGGTCCATGCCACGATCACGCCGACGAAGCTGGCCAGGCCGACCAGCACCATGCCCGTCCGGATGCCGAGCTGGCTGCCGAGCAGACCGCCGACCATCGCACCCACCGTCCAGCCGAGCCCCCAGGACAGCATCCGGCCGGCTGTGTTCACCCGGCCGAGCAGGTGCTCCGGTGTGACCTGCTGCCGGTAAGAGATCGAGTTGACGATCACCAGCACGTACGCCGAACCCCAGACCAGCAAGGCGAACGCGGCCACCACCCAGCCGGGCGACAGTGGTGCCAGCACGCCGATCGCTGCGGACGCCGGGAGCGCGTAGAGCGTGATTGCGGCCGGCGCTCGTCTTTTCAGCAGCCGTGGCAGCGCGAGTGCGGCAATGAGCCCGCCGATCCCCCAGGTCCCCCAGACCAGTCCGAACCGGAGTCCCGACGTACCGACGTGCAGCACGCGGTCACACCACACGACCATCAGCGCCATGAACCCACCGCCCGCGAAGGACTGCAGACTGCCGACGATCGTCATCGTCCGGACACCTGGGTGGCGGACCAGGTAGAGGAGGCCTTCGGCGATGTCAGCGAGCACCACGCGTGGCCGTAGTGGGGCTTGCCCTTCTCGCGGCTCCGACATGGCGCGGATGATCCCGCGCACGGCCAGTGCGGACGCTACGAAGCTCAGAGCGTCCAGAGCAAGCAGTCCGGCCGGGTTGAGCACCGCCAGCGACAGTCCGGTCAGTGGTGGCACGAACAGCTCGATCAGACTGGACGTCGACCACACTGCGGAGTTCGCCTGCGCTACTCGGGCCCGGCCGACCAGTACTGGCAACGCACCGAAGTTGGCACCGTCGAAGAAGGTATAGACCGCCTGTACGACGAACGCGACCACCAGCACCTGCGTAACCGTCAGCACTCCGAGGAGGTACGTCACCGGCACCGAGCCGATCAGTACGGCGTTCACCAGGTCGGCCGACACCATCACGCGGCGCCGGTTCCAGCGGTCGGCCAGTGCACCGGCGAACAGACCGGTCAGCAAGTACGGCGCCGCCTCGAGCGCAGTGACCGCAGCAGTCAGCACGGTCGACCCGCTCAGCCGATAGACCAGCACCGGCAACGCGATCGCCGTCACCATCGAGCCTGTGGTCGACAACGCCCGAGCCAGGAAGTACCGCCGGAAGTCCGGATCGTCCCGCAACCGCGGCGGTGTCACAGCGCGAGTCTCATCCACTTCAGTTCGTCCCCGAGGTCCCGAGTCGGTGTCCTGAGCGGCTCTCCGAACCCGTACGCCTCATAGAAGCCGATCGCCTTCGCGTTGTCGACCATCACATCGAGCAGGAGCTCCGGCGTACCCGCTGGAAGCGCGTCGACGGCAGCGTCGAGCAACGCCTTACCCACACCTCTTCCCTGCTGATCCGGGAGGACGTACAGCTTCCACATCACCCAGAAGCCCTCCTCCTGCCCCAGACCGGCCATTCCAACCAGTACGCCGTTCTCCTCGGCCACCAGCGTGATGCCGGACCGGATGCTGCGCTCGACCGCCTCCCGCGACCACCACTGCGCCAGACCGTCCGTGATGAACTCCGGCGACGCCAGACCGGCGTACGCGACCGGCCAGGTGATCAGTCCGATCTGCCGTACCGCATCGACGTCCTCAGCCACAGCTCGTCGTACGGCGATCACCCGTGCACCACAACTGTCTGACCATCGGGGTCGGTGATCTCGATCGTGTCGGCGACCTGCACGGCCTGATAGCCGGCTGCGGCCAGTCGGCTGTGCACCGCTGCCAGGTCCTCACTGGTGGTGAGCTCCAACCGGACGCCGTCCCCGAATCGCGCCAGCGCGTCGAGACCGACCACCTCCAGGAAGCCACGCCAGGCACTCTCCTCCGTGCGGTCCAGTTGCGGTGTGACCAGCCAGCGCTCGTCAGGACGGGTCTCGTTCAGCTTGTAGCCGTAGAGGTCGTCACTGCGCTCGTCGATGTGGATGTGCACACCATCCGGACCGGCCACCCGCAACACCCGCCCGTAGGCCTCGTCCCAGATGACGGCGTCGGCGTACCCAGCCTGCTCGAACTTCTCCTTCAACCGGTCGACATCCTCGGCCTCGAAGGACAGGTCGGTCTGCCCGGGCTTCCCACCAGTCGAGCTGCTGGCCGCACTGTGCAACGCGACCATCCCGCGCCCGGCCAGCATGTCCACCCAGTCACTGCTGCGCGCGGACTCGATCCGCGCCTGCAACCCGAGCGTCTCCAGGAACGCCCGCATCTCCGCCACCTGATCCGTGAACCGCAACGGCCTGATCACCACGTCGTTCATCCGCGTGCCTCCCCATGCTTGTCCAGGTATTCCGTCAGCGCCTGCTCGACGAGCGCCGACAGACTCGCTCCGTCGTCGATCGCCTTGTGCTTGACCCGCCGCACCAACCCCGGCGGCAGGTACACGTTGAACTGCACCTTCTTGTCGCTGTCACCACTCATGGCTATATTGCTAGCATCCTAGAGAGCTACTAGTCAACGGGTGACGACGCGGAGGTAGGTGGTTTCGCGGGTTTGGAGGGTGATGGGGAGGGTGATGTTGCGGGGTGCGGCGGAGGGGGTGGCCAGGAGGTCTACCGCAGTGCGGCCGAGGTCGTGGACGGGGAGGGAGGCGGCGGCGACGGTGAGTGGGAGGACGCTGGCGGGGCCGGCGTCGTCCATGCCGGCCAGCTCGATGTCGCCGGGGACCTCGTAACCGAGGTCTGCTAGTTCACGGGCGGCGGTGGTGACGATGAAGCCGTCGGAGCAGAGCAGGACCGTTGGTGGGTCGGGCTGACTGAGCAGTGCGCTCAGGCGGGCCTTGCGTGCTTCAGGTGCCAGGAGCTGGTGAGTGCTGAGTGCAGTGAGGTCAGGTCGGCTCGGCAGACCGTGCGCCCGGAGCGCCTGCTGGTGACCGCTGAGGCGCTCGCGCACGCTCGTGCAGTCGACCTCTCCCCACAGCGTCGCCATCCGCTGGTGCCCGAGACCGATCAGGTACGTCGTCAGCTCGTACCCGACCGCGAATTGGTCAGCCAGCACCGCGTCGGTCGGCACATCAGGCTGGTACCGGTCGATCAGCACCACCGGCAGCGCCAATTCCCGGAGCACCTGCGACGAACCCTCCACCGAATAGAGCGCGATCCCTGCCACGCCAGCAGCCACCGCCCGGCGCAGTGCGCGCTCTTGCAGTTCCAGCGAGCCCTTGCTGTCGTAGAGCAGCAACTCGAACCCCAGCTCGTCACACCGCGACTCGACGCCGGTGATGATGCCTTCCTTCACCGGCCCCTGCCCGTGAATCACCAGCGCGACCGCACGCCGCCGTACCGGCGCCGGGTCGACTACTGGACGCTCGGCGACGAACGTGCCGCGCCCCTGCTGCCGGACCAGCACCCCGTCGGCGACCAGGTCGTTCAGTGCGCGGATCGCGGTCGTCGTACTGACGCCGTACCGCTCACAGACCTCGCGCTGGGTGATGAACGGCTGATCCGGGCGGTGGCCGCCCTGGGCGATCAGTGCGAGCAGCTCCCGCTTGACCTGCTCATACCTCGGGAGCATTTGACCACCCTCGAATCAGTTGCCGCATTAATGCATTAAATCTTACGGTGCGGTCATGCGACTGCTCGCCACCGCCCTGACCGCCGCCCTGCTGGCCGCCGGACTCCACACCACGGCCACCGCTGCCCCGGCAGCAACCACCGCCACGACCCTGACCGCCGATTTCTCGGTCGACAAGGGGTCCGGGTACGCCGAGGTGTTCGGCTCCGGGATCAACGTGCCGGCCCTCACCGACACCGCCAAGATCGACACCCTGCACCAGGCCGGCACCCGGTTCATCCGTGGTGACGCCTACCTGCAGCAGATCCTCCCCCGCAACACCTCGATCGAGGCCTACCTGGCCAGTCTCGGCACCGCCGGCAGCGTCTCCGACCCGAACACCTGGGACTGGAGCAAGTACGCCTGGGTCGACGAGCACCACAGACGCGGCACCAAGACGATCCTGATCCTGAGCTACTCGATCAGCTGGCTCGGCTACAACGGCAGCGACTACAGCCCGCCGAAGGGCGAGGCAGGCTTCCGGGTCTACGAGGACGTGATCAAGAAGATCTACCAGCGGTTCCAGGGCAAGGTCGACCTGATCGAGGTCTGGAACGAACCCGATCTCGGCGGCTTCCTGAACCTGCAGGGATCGCCGTACAACCACAACGACCAGAACGACCGGATCAGGGCGTACGCCGAGATCTACCAGCACGCGTACGCCGCGGTGCGCAGCGTCAACCCGACCATCCCGGTCGGCGGTCCATCGTCATCCAACCCGGGCGATGGGCTGCAGTGGGTCGACAAGCTGCTGGCCGATCCCGCGCTGAAGAACAAGTTCGACTTCCTCAGCTACCACGACTACAACCCCTACACGCAGTCCCGCGGTGAGTCCGTCGAGACCTTCCGGCAGCACGCGGCCGCGCAGGGGCGGCCGAACATCCCCGTCTATGTGACCGAGTGGAACTACTCAGCCGCCTACGAGCAGATCCCGATGAACGCGAGTGACGCGCGCAACCTCAGCTACTCGGCGCTGCGGATGACCAACCTCTACAACCAGCGTGCGAACGGCGCGAACGTCTTCGCCGACAACGACGAGGCGATCGTGCCGAGCTTCTTCGGTGTCCACAGCAACGGCATGCTGCCCGCCCGGGCCCGCGCGTACCAGCTGCTGTCCCGCGACCTCGGCCTCGGCGACGGCGTCAGCAAGCTCCGCCAGGTCTCCGCTCCCCCGAACAACTCCACCGGCTTCGGCGCGGCCACCACCGCGAGCGGCGACAACGTCAGCTGGGTCGTCAACGACACTGCCGAGCCACTCCAGGTCGACCTGCAACTCGCCGGCCTCGGTTCCGGTACGTCGACGGTCGCGAACCTCTTCGAGGCCAGTCCGAACCAGAACCCGGTCACGCCCAAGTCCGCCGTCAACCTCACCATCACCGGCGGCTCGACTCGCGTGACGCTGAGAGTCCCGCCGTACTCGGTCAGTGGCGTCCGGCTGGGAACCAATGCCCTGAGCAACAATCTCGCCCGGTCCGCGACCGCCACCGCGTCGAGCGTCAGCAAGGCCAATCCCGAACTGGTCGCGGCCAGCGTTCTCGACGGGAACGTCGGGCTGCACGGGGGCGGCGAATGGGCCTCGGACCAGGAGCTGAGCCCGAACCTCACCCTCACCTGGCCTTCCGCCCAAACGGTCGGCCGACTCGTCCTGTTCGACCGCGCGAACCTCGACGACACGGTTCGCTCCGGCAGACTCGTCTTCAGCGACGGCAGCGTCGTCCCGATCCCGGAGTTGCCGAACGGCGGCCTGGCGAAGGACATCACCTTCGCACCCCGCAGTACGACGTCCGTCCGGCTCGAACTCGCCGGCAGCGGCTTCAACGTCGGCCTGTCCGAGATCCAGGTGTACGACGGCGCCGACGTCGCGCGGGAAGGCACGATCACGGCCAGCACCGGGTCGCCGTACAAGGCGATCGACAGCCGCCCGTCCTCCGAGTGGAGCTCGACCGAAACCAATCCGTGGATCCGGATCGACTGGGTCAACACCCACCAGCTCGACCGCATCGTGCTCAACGATCGCGGCGACCTGGGCAGCAACATCACCGGCGGCACCCTGACCTTCAGCGATGGCACCAGCCTTCCCGTCACCGGTATCCCGGCCGACGGTTCGGCCAAGGTGGTGAGCTTTCCGGCGAAGTCCGTCACGTGGGCCAAGTTCACCGCGACCGGCTCCGGCAGCAATGTCGGCCTGTCCCAGCTCCGCGCACTCTCCGCCCCGAACCTCGCATCCAGCGCCGCCGCCACCGCGTCGTCGACGTACCGCAACGATCCCGCGTACGCCGCCTCGGCCGCCACCGACGGTGTCGTCAACCAATGGTTCGCCGGTGAATGGGCCTCCAACGCCGAGGTGAATCCGAAGCTCACACTGACGTGGCCGGTGCCGCAGCGCCTCAGCCAGGTGATCCTCTTCGACCGCAGCAACCTCGAGGATCAGACCCGCGGCGGCACCCTGACCTTCAGCGACGGCAGCAAGGTCGCGGTCTCCGGACTCGACAACGCCGGTACCGGCCTGGTGGTCAACTTCCCGGCTCGGACGACCACCTCGGTGCTCTTCGAGACCGCCGGCGGGCAAGGCCTCAACAACGGCCTCGCCGAGATCCAGGCCTTCGCCGCCAACGACACCCGCCGGATCGAGTCCGTCGACGAACCCGGCAGGTTCTGGCGGCACCGCAACGGCCTGGCCCGCATCGACCTCCCCGGTCAGCCCGAGGCGGACTTCGACTTCCGCGTCGTGGCCGGCCTCGCCGACCGCGACGCCATCAGCTTCCAGTCCGTCAACTACCCCGGCGACTACCTCCGGCACGCCGACGGGCTCCTCCGATTGAATGCCTACAGCAACCAACCGCTCTACCGCGCCGACGCGACCTTCCACCCCGACGGCCGCACCTTCCGCGCCCACAACTACCCGGCCGAAACGATCCAGCACACGACCGACGGTCAGCTGCGGATAGCCCCTGGAAGCGTCCCCGCAGCAGAGTTCCTGATCCGTTAGCCGCTGCCTCGTTGGCGCCCTCGCCGTGACCCGATCGCTGACTACCCTTGGCGATGCGCGGAGGATCCCGGCAGACTGCCGCATTGAGGAGTGATTCGTGTCCCGTCGACGGGTGATCGTGTTGCTGGCGGTGGCCGTTGCGATCCTCGTCGCGATCCTTGTGCTGACCTGGTGGAACCCGTTCAACCTTCGGTACCGGGAGTTCCTGGTCGCCGCGTCGACCGGGCTGGCGGCGGTGTCCGCCGCCGCGTTGGCAGTCCTTGTCTGGCGACGCCGTGCGGTGCTGATCGCCGCGGTCGTGCTCGGCTCGGTGGTCGTGGTGCTCGCCGGAGGGATGGCGTGGCTGGCCGCCGAGTTGGCGCCCGGGCCGGTTCGGGACCGGGCGGCGTCACCGGACGGCCGCTACGAACTCGTGCGCGTGTGGGGCGTCGGCGGACCCGAGGTGCGTCTGCGACGTGACCGCGGTCTGCTGTCGCAGGAAACCGTTGTCTGGCGCGATGCCGGAGGCAGGCCCAACGGCCTCGACAGCGGAACCGCCATTCCGGAGTTCCGGTTCGTCGATGCGCGTTCCATCGAGCTGACGACCTACGACGGCTGCAGCCGGCAATCAGCCTTCGACACCACGACATTGGTGCTGAGCGAGCACGCGCGAGCGTTCCCCACCACCTGCTGAGAACCCAAGCTACGGCGCTCCGGATTCGACCCTGTTCGAATGGTCGGCAAGTGCCTTCGAGCAGGGTCGAACAGGTTGTCGAACCCGCTGCTCAATCGTTGCAATACCAGTGCCCACGCACATCTGCCACGAAGAGAGCACCCATGCCCAGTGCCCGCTTTGGCCGCCAGTCCTGGCGCCGGACCGGACGGATAGCGATCACCACGACAGTCGCCTCCGCCTTGGTCGCCACCCTCTGGGGGCCCGCCGCCAACGCGGCACCCCTCAAGGACGATCCCGCTTGGAAGCCCAAGAAGGAAAAGTCCGTCCCCACCAAGAACTTCACCGCAACCCCCAAGGCAGGCGACCCGGCCGAGGCCGCGGCTGCGAAGCCGGCGGAGCGCAAGGTCTCCTGGCCGGCCGCAGGCTCGGCGGAGGTCGCCGTACCCGCTGTGTCTTCGGACTGGTCGGCGATGCTGGCCGGCGGGCGCCAGGCCGGCGCCAAGGCGCAGGCCGGCAGGCTGCCCATCTGGATCGGTGCAGCACCTGCGCGCACCGCCGCTGCGGCAACCGCCGACGCCACTCCCACGAGAGTCAAGGTCGACCTCGCCCGTCGCTCGACCGACGGCCTGACCGTCAAGCTGACCCGAACCGACGGCCTCAAGAAGACCGGCAAGGTCGCCGTCCAGCTGCGGTACGAGGACTTCCGCGACGCCTTCGGCGGCGATTGGGCCCTGCGGCTGCGGCTCATCGATCAGGCCACCGGCAAGGCCGTACCGGTGCAGAACAACGGCTCGGGAACCCTCACCGGCGAGGTCCCCGTCGGCTCTGCCGCCACCACGTACACCATGGTGGCCGCGGCCGACGGCGGCAGCGGCAACTTCGGTGCGTCGGCGCTGGCGCCGACCGCGACCTGGCAGGTCGGCGGCTCCTCCGGCGACTTCGCCTGGAACTACCCGATGAATGTTCCGCCCAGCAACGGCGGACCTGCCCCGCAGCTCTCCTTGGGCTACTCCTCGGGCAGCGTCGACGGCCGGACCTCGGCCACCAACAACCAGCCCTCGTGGGCCGGTCAGGGCTTCGACCTGAACCCCGGCGGCTCGATCGAGCAGCGTTACGCGTCCTGCGGATCGAAGTCCGAGAGCTCCGGCAACAACGGGACCAAGATCACCGGTGACCTGTGCTGGGCCACCGAGAACGCGACGTTCACGCTGAACGGCAAGGGCGGCGAGCTCGTCCGCGACGACACCACCGGTGCCTGGCGCCCGCGCAACGATGACGGCTCGAAGATCGAGAAGCTGTCCGGTGCCGAGAACGGCGACGACGGTGCCACCCCCGAGACCAAGGGCGAGCACTGGCGGCTGACGACCAAGGAGGGCACGAAGTACTACTTCGGCCTGAACAAGCTGCCTGGTGCCACCACCCAGCGGACGAATTCCAGCTGGACCGTCCCGGTGTTCGGCAACCACAAGGGCGAGCAGTGCAACCAGACAGCGTTCGCCAACTCGTGGTGCCAGCAGACCTACAAGTGGAACCTGGACTACGTCGTCGACAGGCACGGCAACACGATGAGCCTGTACTACGACAGCGAGACCAACTACTACGGCCGGAACCAGACCGCGACCGCGGTCACGCCGTACATCCGCAGCGGCAACATCCGGACCATCGAGTACGGCCAGCGCGAAGGGGCCCTGTACACCACGCTGCCGGTCGGCCGGGTGCAGTTCACCACGACCGAGCGCTGCCTGGACGGCAGTGGCTGCTCGGCGGCGGCGGACTATCCGGACGTCCCGCTCGACCAGCGCTGCGTCGGGGTCAACGGGGCGCCGCCGGCAAGCTGTGACAACAAGTTCAACAGCACGTTCTTCTCCACCAAGAAGCTCTCCAAGATCACCACCGAGATCGCGCGCGGCAGCACCTTCACCCCGGTCACCACGTGGACCCTGCGGCACACCTTCCCGGACAACAGCGACGGCACCAAGCCGGGCCTGTGGCTGGAGGGCATCACGTCGGCCGGCCACGTCGGCAACGCCGGCGGCATCGCGATCCCGGAGGTCAACTTCGACGGCATCCAGCTCGCGAACCGGGTGGACGCGGTCGGCGACAACCTGCCCGAGATGAAGTGGTGGCGGATCAATCGCGTCTCCTACGGCACCGGCGGCGAACTGGCCGTCGCCTACTACCCGACGGACTGCAAGCCCGGCGATGTCCCGGCACCGGCGACCAACGAGCGCCGCTGCCACCCCATGAAGTGGACCCCGCCGGGATCGACCACCGAGCGGACCGACTGGTTCCACAAGTACGTCGTGAAGACCGTGATCGAGAGCGACCGCATCTCCGGCAACGAGCCGATGGTCACCACGGTCAGCTACCCGCGGCCGCCGGCCTGGCGGCACGACGACGAGGACGGTCTGGTCGAGATCGGCCAGAAGACCTGGTCGCAGTGGCGCGGTTACGACCTGGTCGAGGTCCGCAAGGGCAACACCGGTGGTCCGCAGACGCTCACGGTCAACCGCTTCTACCGCGGCATGGACGGCGACAAGCTGAACGACACCGGCGGCGTCAAGCACGTCACGGTCAAGGACTCCACCGGCGCGGAGGTCCCCGACCTGCCACCGCTGTCGGGCCAGCCCCGGGAGGTCTCGACCTTCAACGGCGCCGAGCTGCTCACCCGCACGATCACCGACCAGTGGGTGTCGGACCCGACGTCGACGCGAGTTCGGTCCTGGGGAACGACCAGTGCCTTCCAGACCCAGCAGTCGGGCAACCGCCAGGTGGAGACCCTGCCCGGTGGCAAGGAACGGCAGAGCACCTCGACCAACGCCTACGACGCCAACGGCGTCCTGCTGAGCAGCAACAAGCTCAATGATCTGAGCACCGCTGCGGACGACACCTGCACGACCATGGAGTACACCAAGAACGATGCCCTCGGCATCGTCGAGGTCCCGAAGCGGGAGCTCACCGTCGGCGTCGCCTGCGGTCAGCCGTACGCCAAGGACCAGATCATCTCCGACACCCGGACGTTCTACGACGACGCGACCTCGGTCGACGCCGCACCCACCAAGGGCAACGTCACCAGGACCGAGCGGCTGAAGGGGTTCGCGGCCGACGGCACCCCGCAGTACCAGACCGCGAGCGAGGTCAAGTACGACCTGCTCGGCCGAACGGTGGAGATGACGAACTCCATCGGCCAGAAGAGCACGACCACCTACACCCCCACCGGCGCCGGTCCGGTCACCAAGGTCGAGTCGACCAACCAGGTCGGCCAGAAGACCGCTATCGAGCTCGAACCTGCCTGGGGTCAGCAGCTGGCCACGACGGACATCGCCGGTAAGCGCACCGAAGCCACCTACGACCCGCTCGGCCGGACCATGAAGGTCTGGTACCCGGGGCGTAGCGGCTCCGCCGGCTTCGCGGCCAAGAGCGCCGGCGCGAACGTCGCAGGTCTGTCGGCGGCCGCGGACAACGCCGCCGTCCCGGACGTCGAGTACACCTACGGCATTCACTCCGACGCGCCGATGGCGGTGACCACCAAGACGCTGCAGACCGACGGGAGCATCGAGAGCACCATCCAGATGTACGACGGTCTGATGCGTCCGCGTCAGTCCCAGCAGGCCGCACTCGGCGGTGGCCGGGTCGTCAACGAGATCATCTACGACAGCCGTGGCCTCGAGGTCAAGCAGAACGGGCCGTACTACAACGACGCCCCGCCGGTCGCCGAAGTGGCGATCCCGGAGGAGGCGCAACTGCCGACCCAGAAGGTCACCGAGTACGACCTCGCCGGCCGCCCGACCGTCGAGAAGTTCGTCTCCGAGAACACCGTCAAGTGGCAGACCAAGCACCTCTACACCGGTGACAGCGAATCGATCGAGCCGCCGAACGGCGAGACCCCGACGCAGCGGATCACCGACGTCCAAGGCCGGCTGCTGGAGTTCCGGCAGTTCACCGGCGACACCGCCACCGGCGGTTACGACAAGACCACGTACAACTACGACAAGCGCGGTCTGCTGCAGGCGGTCGTCGACCCCGTGGGCAACCGCTGGACCTACGAGTACGACGTCCGCAACCGCAAGACCAAGGAGACCGACCCGGACAAGGGCGTCACCACCTACACCTATGACGAGCTCGACCGGATGGTGACCAAGACCGACGCCCGCGGCACCACCGCCTTCGAGTACGACGAACTCGGCCGCAACAAGTCGGTCCGTGACGGCTCGGTGACCGGCCCGAAGCGGGCCGAGTGGACCTTCGACACCCTGGTCCCCGGGCTGCCGACGTCGTCCACGCGGTACGACGCAGCAGGCAACGCGTTCACCAACCGGGTCACCGGTTACGACGCCGTCGGACGCGCCCTCGGCAACGAGTACGTCATTCCGGCCTCGGAAGGCGCACTGGCCGGAACCTACCGGTTCGAGAGCACCTATCGGCAGGACGGCACGGTCGACACCGAGAAGCTCCCTGGTGCCGGCGGCCTGCCGGCCGAGACGCTGACCCACGGCTACGACGCCGAGGACCAGCCGTCCACCCTGAAATCCGACACCACGACGTACGTCCGTGGCACCTCGTACACCCCGTTCGGCGAGGTTCAGAAGGTGACGCTGGGATCGACCGGCGGCAAGTGGGTCCAGCTCGGCTACCAGTACGAGACCGGCTCGCGCCGGCTCGAGGCGGTCGTCACCGAGAAGGAGACGCTGCCCCGGCGTGTCTCCGAGGTTCGGTACGCCTACGACGATTCCGGCAACATCAAGCAGATCGTCGACACCCCGTCGGCGACCACTGGGGAGAAGACCGACACCCAGTGCTTCAACTACGACTACCTGCGCCGGATGACCGCGGCCTGGACCCCCGCCCCGGATGCGGACAACAACGCCGGCGACTGCTCGGCAGCCCCGACCGCCGCCGGCCTGGGCGGACCGGCGCCGTACTGGCAGTCGTGGACGTTCGACAAGATCGGCAACCGCAAGACCGAGACGAAGACCTGGAACGGCGGCTCCACCACGGCGACCTACACCTACCCGGCGACCGGGCAGGCCAAGCCGCACGCCGTGCAGAGCATCGTCACGACCGGTACCGGAATGCCCGCCGGCGGGCGCACCGACAGCTACACCTACAACGAGAGCGGAGACCGAACCAGCCGAACGGTCGCCGGGGTCGGTGAGAACTACACCTGGAACGCCGACGGCAACCTCGAGAAGGTCACCAAGGGCAGCCAGGAGACCAGCTATCTGTACGACGCCAACGGCAGCCGCCTGATCCGCAGGGACAACACCGGCACGACGCTGTACCTCGGGAACACCGAGCTGCTGCTCAAGCCGAACGCCACTGCTGCCGAAGGCACCCGCTACTACCAGCACGGCGAGAAGACGATCGCGATCCGGACCAAGGGCGAGCTGACCTGGCTCGGCGCGGACCACCACGCGACGTCGACCACGGCGGTCAGCGACAACGCGGCGCAGACGATCCAGAAGCGCCGTCAGGACCCGTACGGCAACAGCCGTGGGACCGCGCCGGCGGCCTGGCCGGGGCAGCGTGGCTTCGTCGGTGGTACCGAGGACGCCAGCACCGGCCTGGTCCATCTCGGGGCTCGCCAGTACGACCCGACGATCGGCAAGTTCATCTCGGTCGACCCCGAGATGGATCCGGACGATCCGCAGTCGCTGAACGCCTACGTGTACGGGAACAACAACCCGATCACCTTCAGCGACCCCGACGGAATGTCGTGGTTCAGCAGCATCGTCGAGAGCATCAAGACCGTTGCGACCACGGTCACCAACCGGGTCGTCGAGACGGTCAAGGAGACGATCAACGTCGCCTCGACGGTGATCGACTACGTCAAGGATGCGGCGACCCAGACCTTCGAGGCGATCAAGTACGTCGTCACGCACCCGGTCGAGGTCATCAAGAAGATCGAGAAGACCGTCAAGACCGTGGTGAAGACCGCGATCAAGGTCGCGGTCAAGGTCGCCAAGAAGGTCAACGAGATCCGCAAGGATCCTGTCGGCCAGCTGAAGAAGGCAGCAGCAGCGGTGGTGAAGACCGCCAAGGCGGTCGCGCACCAGGTCGCCGCGGTGGCCCAGAAGGCCGCCAAGTGGGTCTACGAGAACCGCAAGATGATCCTGCAGGTGGTGGCCGAGATCGCCATCACCGTGGCGGTCGGAGCTCTCACCGGTGGTGTCGGTGCCCTGGCGGTCCGCGGTGTGATGACAGCGGTCCGGCTCGCGTCGAGCGCCAAACGGATCGGTGAGATTGCCAAGGGCATCGAAGCGGTCGGTAAGGCCCAGAAGATCGAGCGAATGCTGAACTCGGGCAACAAGATGTCCGGGGTGAAGAAGCGGAACGAGATCGGGCAGTCGCTGGCCAAGCACGAGCGGGTCCCCGGCGGGAAGCGGGCCAACAGCCCCTACCCGAAGGTCGCCGAGGATCAGCTCAACAAGAAGGGCCGGGCCATCCTCCGGGATATTCTGGAGGACCCGAGAACCGCGACGCAGACCTACAACAGCAACAAGTACGGCCAGATCACCGACTATCGAGGTCCGGTCTTCGGCGCTCGGTTCGAAGGACCGGCCGGCGAGACGTTCAAGAACTTCATCTGATGGATGTACACACATGATGGATGTATTCGAGTTCGACGGCAGGCTCATCGAGGTGATCGAGTTCGCCGACAACGACCCGGACACCGAGATGAGCTACGAGGTCTCGGACATCACGGTCGGCGACAACCGCGGTCAGCTGTTCACGCTGACCGACTGGGGTGACCGGGTGCTGCTGGAGCTGCATCAGAAGTCGGTCGACCTCGCAGTACTGCTGTACGTGGCCAGGAAGTACGACCTGCCCACAACGGTCTGAGCAGTAGCGGGCCGGACACCGTTCGAGCTGAACCGAAACGGTGTCCGGCCCTTTCGATGCATGTGATGGTGGTCTGGGCCCGGCGCCGTACCGCTTCGGCTTGCCCGTTTCGTGAGGTCTTCACAGTGAGGTGGTCGCAGATGCGATGGGGAGCACTGACGGCAGGACTTGCCGCTGCAGGGTTGTTGTGGACGTCAGCGGTGGTTCCGTCCGAGCCCGCCCTGGCGGCGCAGGCCGGTCCGGCCGCACCGGAGGCCGCGGCACCGGCCGCGGAGCTTTCGCCGATGGCCAAGGCGGTCGAGGCTGCCAAGGCCGGCGGTCGCCGGGTCGAGATCGAGAACCTGCGGTCGGAGACCGCGGAGGTCTACGCCAACCCGGACGGCACCAAGACGATGGAGCAGCACGCACTGCCGGTCCGGGTGCGGCAGAAGCAGCGGTGGGTGGCACCGGACGCGACGCTGATCAAGGGCGCTGATGGGAGTATCCGTCCCAAGGCCGCTGTGACGCCGATCGTCTTGTCGGGCGGGGGGTCCGGGCATCTGCTGACGATCGGGCGACGTGGTCAGCGGATCAGCATGGGGTGGCCGGGCGTGCTGCCGGCACCCCGGCTGGACGGTGACACAGCGACGTACGCGGAGGTACTGCCGGGCGTGGACCTGCGCATCGTGGTCGGCGTCACCGACTTCCAGCATCTGCTGGTGGTGAAGACCCGCGCCGCGGGGGCGAACCCGGCGCTGCGGACGCTGCACTACCCGATCAGCAGTGACAGCCTCAAGCTGTCGGTACGCAACGACGGTACGACGGTTGCCCAGGGCAAGAAGGGCGAGACGGTCTTCACCGCTCCCCCGCCGACCATGTGGGACGCGGCCGAGAGGACCGCCAGGCTGGGCATCAGGCTGGCCGGATCGACGATGTCGCTCACGCCGGATCAGAAGGTGCTGGCCGACCCGAGGACGAAGTACCCGGTGCTGATCGATCCGTCGATCGGTGGCGGCCTGGTCAACTGGCTGCACGTCAGTACGAAGATGAGCGGCACCGACCAGGGCTGGACCTACGACCGCAACGACGAAGGCGCCAAGATGGGCGCGATCTACGGCGAGTCGAACCACAAGTACCGGTCGATGTTCCTGATGAACACCACCAACGGCGCCCAGACCATCGCCGGCAGTCATGTCATCAGTGCGACCTTCCGGATCACCGTCAACAAATCACCGGACGGCACCAAACGGCCGGTGCAGCTGTGGTGGCTGAACGACCTGCTCAGCACCGATGTCGTCAAGTGGACCAACCAGGAAGGCTACTGGCGCGAGCACGTCGCCACGTCGTACGGCGAGGCGTACCCGCACAACGAGGACAACCCGATCGAGTTCGGCAACGAGCGGCTGCGGCAGGTCCTCCAAGCGGTGGCAGACGCCCGCGGCCCACAGGTGTCGTTCGGGCTGCGCGCCGAGAACGAGGGCGACCAGTGGCAGTGGAAGAAGTTCCACCCGAACACGGCGGTCATCTCGATCACCTACAACACCCCGCCGCGGGTCCCGAAGAGTTTCAACTTCACCCGTCCGCGGCCCTGCGCCACCAAGGACAACCCACTGCCGATCGCCACTCTGCAGCCGCAGTTCGCCGCGATCGCCAACGACCCGGACGCCGGTGACAACGTCACCACGAAGCTGCAGATCATCGACGAGGGCGGAGTGGAGGCGTGGTCCTCGGATGTCGGGCCGACCGTCAGCGGCGCGGCCTTCTCGTGGCCCGAGGTTCCGGCGGACAAGCTGACCTCCGGCAAGAAGTACCGGTACATCGCGACCTCGCGCGACGACATCGAGAGCGGTGCCACAACTCCCGACTGCTGGTTCGTCGTCGACAAGGTGAAGCCCGCGACCCCGGTCGTGGTGTCGAGCGACTTCCCGAACGGCGAACCCGTGCTGCAGATCCGGACCGCCGGCAAGATCACGTTCAAGATCGGCGCGGCGGTGGACACCGACGTGACCGAGTTCCTCTTCGGCTATCAGCAGGACAAGATGACGATGCGGGTGAAGGCGATCGGCGGCCAGGCCACGATTCCGGCCACCGTCTTCATCGACCCCGCCACGCAGACGCCATCGGCCTCGCTGTTCGTGAAGGCGGTCGACAGCGCCGGCAACATCAGCGAGAAGTTCAAGCAGTGGAGCCTGCAGGCACTCGACGACAACCCGCCACCGGTGACCCGTGTCCGCAACGACGTGAACGGTGACGGCCGGGCAGACATCACTTCGGTGGTCGACCACGGCTTCGGCCGGACCGCAGTCTGGAACTTCGGTTCCCAGGGCGACAGCTCCTTCTACCCCGGCTACATCGGCTGGGACAGCCGGGAGGGTGGCGGCTTCAACCTTTACCGCACCCGGCCGGTTCAAGGCGACCTGGACGGTGACGGCCGGACCGATCTCGCGCTGTTCCGCGAGGGCGCCGGCCGGCAGATCTACCTCTACAAGCTCACCTCGGACGGCAACCGCTACGATGCTCCGCCGGCGCTGTGGTCCAGCGGTCCGAACGGGTGGCCGCTGAGCACCGCCCGGATGATCGGCGGTGACGTCGACGGCGACGGCAAGGCCGACCTCGTCGTCCAGAACGCCGGGAGCAACAACTGGAGCGCATTGGTGTTCCGGGCGGCGAACAACTTCTCGGCGCCGACCACCTGGGCCACCTCGGCCGCCGGCAACCCGTGGTCGGCGAGCGCACCGCTGCTGGCCGATATCGACGGTGACAAGAAGCTCGACCTGGTCAGTGTGCGGAACCTGAACGGCTGCCGGACGACAGTCGACCTGTACAAGTCGACGGGCACCGGATTCGCCGCCGCACAGACGATCTACGACTCCGGTGCCGGCAACCTCTGCTGGGAGAAGAGCCGGCCGGCGGTGACCGATGTGGACGGCGACGGCAAGGACGACATCGTGGCGCTGTACGAGTACGGGGCGTCCGGCAATCAGACCGACGCCGGGCTGACCGTGCTCCGCTCGACCGGTACCGCGCTCACCCAGAGCTCCTGGTGGCGCAAGACGATCGATCTCGATCTGTCCAAGGCGACGCTGACCACCGGTGACTACAACGCCGACGGCATGGGCGACGCCGCCATCCTCTACGCCGGTGGAACTGCTCCGGTGGACCGGCAGGTCTTCAGTTTCCGGTCCAGCGGGACGGCCTTTGCCGACCGGGTGCTCGGCTGGCAGGGCGAAGTCGGGGCGGTGACCGGGCCGAAGTTCGACATCGAGCACCGCGAGTACGAGTTGGTCAACCGCAACAGCGGCAAGTGCATGAACGTCCTGGGCGGGAACGTCGGCAATGAGGCGAAGTACATCCAGTACACCTGCGAGACACTTGCCATGCATGCCCGCTTCCACATCGACCAGATCGCCGGCACCGACCAGTACGCGCTGAAGCCGGCTCACACGGCGACCGCGGAGGGCCCGCTCAAATGCGCTGATATCGGCGGCTGGAGCATGGCGGACGGCGGCGAGCTGATCCAGTGGCCGTGCGGTAACGGCAACGGCGAAGCGACAGCGAACCAGCAGGTGACCCTGGCCTACGTCGACGGAGCCAGCTACGACACCGTCGTCCAGCTGAAGGTCGCGCACAGCGGGAAGTGTCTTTCGATCATCGGTGCGTCACCAGCTGATCTGGAACCCGTCAAGCAGGAGACCTGCGGCCAGGCAGCCAACCAGCAGTGGATCTTGCGGCCGACGTACAACGCGACACAGTTGGGTGAGAATCTCACCGCGAAGTACCGGACGTCTGCTGCCACCAGCGCGGAGGCAGTGCTCGACGTCGAGAACTGCCAGACCGAGGACGGCGCCAACGTACGGATGTGGGACGACGTCCCGGGGAGCCTGTGCGAGTCCTGGAAGCTGCAGAGTCTGGGGGACGACCTGTACAAGATCGTTGACGGCAAGACCTCGAAGGTGCTCGACCTCGAAGGCTGCTCGAAGCTCCCGGCAGCCAACGTGACGCTCTGGACGAGCAACGAGTCGGAGTGTCAGCTCTGGCGGATCGAACCGAGCCCGGGCGGAAGTTACAGCGTCATCCAGGCGGGAACCGGATTGTCGATGGACGTCGCCGGGTGCAACCGAACGGCGCATGCCGAAGTCATCACGTGGTTCTACCACGGTGGTCCGTGTCAGCGGTGGATCTTTCAGAAGCGTTAATCACTGTGGCGGGTGCGGTAGTTGCCGACCTTGTGGCGATTGCCGCACCGCTGCATCGAGCACCAGCGGCGGTTGCCGGGGCGTGAGGTGTCGTAGAACATCAGGGCGCAGTTGCTGCCCTGGCACATTCGCAGGCGGGAGACTCGGTCACTCCCGATGATCTCGATCAGGTCCTGGGCGGCTGCGCCCAGGACCTGTCGCATGGTGATGGGTGTCTGCCAGCAAATGGCACCGCGCTCGTCCAGCTCGGGGCGCGGCGTCTCCCCCACTGTTGAGTTGAGGTATTCGCGATCCGCCGGTGTCAGCTGCCGCTTGTCGATTCCAGGAACGTCCTTCGCATCGGCGATCAGAGCCGGTACGACGTGCCACAGCAGCGTGCGGAATTCCTTCAGGCGGGTGAGATCGGCCTTGCTGATCCGCACGTCCTCCGCGGTGAACGGCAGGTCCGCGGCCAGGTACGACCCGGCCAGCCAGGTGGCGGCGTCCTCGGGCGTCTGCAGTTGCTCGTAGCGGTCCCACGGTGGCGGGCCGCCGCTCAGGATCAGCTCCAGCGCGAAGCTGCCCGGATCGAACGTGTGAGTCACGCCGTCCGAGCCGGTCAGACGTCTTGCCCCTGGCTTCATGTAACCACTATAGTCGGTGTCGCACACCGGTATAACCAGTTACAGGCTGAGGAGACTCCCATGAGCGTCCCGGAAACCCTGCTAGAGCTCGAGGATCAGCTGTGGCGTGCGAACCGCGAAGGTGACGGCTCCTTCTACGCGCACTGGCTCCGCGACGACGCGCTCGCCGTCAGCAAGTACGGCATCATCGACAAGGCGGCCGCCGTACCGGGCATCCAGGCGAACCACAATCCCTACCTGAAGACTCCGCGCACCGACGAGAAGGTGATCGTGGTCGACGACAGCACGGCGATCGTCACGTACCGCGTCGAGGTGACGGCGCTGGTCGACGGTCAGGAGGCGCAGTTCCCGTCGTACGCGAGCACGGTCTGGAACAACACCTCCGGCGACTGGCGCGTCGTCTTCCACCAGCAGACGGCGCTCTGATGGCGACCGGGCAGACCAAGGACGCCGGGTGGAACATCGGCGTCTCGAAGACCCTCCCGTACCCGGTGAGCGACGTCTGGGACTTCGTCATCAGTCCGGCCGGCGTGACCCTTTGGCTGGGCAAAGGTGCGGAGCTGGCGGACGGAGCGGCGTACAAGACTGCTGACGGGACCGTCGGCGAGGTCCGCAGTCTGCACGAGAACGACCGAGTGCGGCTGACCTGGCAGCCGCACGACTGGTCACACGAGAGCACCGTGCAGGTGGCGGTGTCCGCGGCGGGCAGCAAGACCGTACTGCGTTTCCACCAGGAGCGGCTGGCGGACGCGGACGAGCGCGAACGCCAGCGCACTCACTGGCAGCAGGTCATGGCTGCAATGATCGAAGGGCTAGACGGTCGCAAGTAGTGCGTCGTCGAGTTCCTTGAGCAGCTTGGCCTTGGGGCGGGCACCGACGACCGCCCAGATCGGTTGGCCGTGATGGAAGAGCATCAGCGTGGGCAGCGCCATCACCCGGTAGGCGGCGGAGATCGCCGGGTTCTCGTCGGCGTTGAGTTTCACGACGGTCAGCTGATCGTTGCGCTCGGCACCGATCTGCGTGAGGACCGGCAGGATCTGGTGGCAGGGTCCGCACCACTGCGCCCAGAACTCCACCAGCACCGGCTTGTCCGCCCGCAGTACCAGCTCGTCGAAGGTGGTCTCGTCGACCTCTTGCAGATCACTCATCGTTGGTTCGTCCTCCAGCTCTCGGCATCGGTCAGGAGGCCGGTCAGCCTGCCGCGCAGCGCGGTGAGCTCAGCGATCCGCTGATCCACCTCGGCGATCCGGATCCGGTACGCCGTCAGCGACGCCGGGCACACGTCGGCCCGGTCGTTGCCGGCGCGCAGGCACTCGATGAACGGGTACGTCTGCTCCGCAGTCAGCCCGAGACTCAGCAACGCCTTCACCTCGCGCACGATCACCACGTCCTCGGCGTCGTACGCGCGGTACCCGTTGGACTCCCGGCGCGGCTTCAGCAAGCCCTGCGACTCGTAGTACCGCACCGCCTTCACCGTCACCCCGGCCGCTGCCGCCAGATCCCCGATCCGCATCCTGCCTCCTCGTGAACCCACGCTAAACCTTGCCCCCAGGGTCAAGGTCAAGCCAGGATAGCCAGAGGCTCGCTCAGGCTTCGCTTTCCTCGTAGATGTCGCCGCAGCGGTGGCATTTCCTGCCGCCGCGGTAGTCGTGGTCCCACCTGTCCGAGCCGGTCCACTGGCAGCGTTCACAGATCTCGACTCGGACGCACTGGTGCCGCTCGAACGACTCCAGTTGCACGCGCGGCTTCGGCACTTGGTCACCCGCATAGGTGCGGTAGCTGTGAACACTCATCTGCCGGTCTTTGCCGCAGACCGTGCAGCTCTGCATCGCGGCACACGGATCGCGCTCGTCGGGGTAGGTCTGCGGCTCCGTCCACGTGTGGAAGAACACCTCATCCAAGTGGTCCCCGCACCGGCTGCAGCGCTGGAACTGCCGGCAGCCGTCCTTGACGGTCTCCGGACTGTGGATGGTCATCCGGCACCGCAGGGATCGGGTCATGCCTCGCGCACGTACTGCGTGAGCCACTCCCCCAGCACCTTGGCACTGGCATCGACCATGGCCGGCCAGTCGAACGCCGCATCGTCAGCAGAGTCCGACACGTGCTTGACGACCTTCACCGGTACGCCGAACTCGCGGCAGGCGTAGACGACGCCGTACGCCTCCATGTCCACCAGATGCGCCCGCTCCGCAAGCCGATCCCGTACGACGGGGTCGGCCACGAACACGTCGCCCGACGCCAGCACCGTCCCATCACCGCCGTCGACCGGCAACTCCTCCTGCGGATCCAGCCCGATCGCCCGGATCGCCTCCGCATTCAGATCGTGGTTGATCACCGCACTCGGCAGGTAGATCCCCGACAACCCGTCCCGCAGCGCCCCCGTCGTACCAACATTCAGCACCACCAGATCCGCCGTGTCCCGCCCCGCCAACGCCCGCGCCACGGCGACAGCCGCCTGCGTCTTGCCGACCCCGGTGATCAGTACCGGCAGCCCCTCAGGGACATACCGCGCCTCACCGGGTACAGCACTGACGACCAGGTACTGCGTCATCCGACGGTGACCGAGGGTTCGCCGGTGGCGGAGTCGCCCATTTCTTCGGCGATGCGGAGGGCTTCCTCGATCAGGGTCTCGACGATCTTGGACTCGGGGACGGTCTTGATGACCTCGCCCTTGACGAAGATCTGGCCCTTGCCGTTGCCGGAGGCGACGCCGAGGTCGGCTTCGCGGGCTTCGCCGGGGCCGTTCACGACGCAGCCCATGACGGCGACGCGGAGCGGGACCTCCATCCCCTCGAGGCCGGCGGTGACCTGCTCGGCCAGGGTGTAGACGTCGACCTGGGCGCGGCCGCAGGAGGGGCAGGAGACGATCTCGAGTTTGCGCTCGCGCAGGTTCAGCGACTGCAGGATCTGCAGGCCGACCTTGACCTCCTCGACCGGCGGGGCCGAGAGCGAGACGCGGATGGTGTCGCCGATGCCCTTGGAGAGCAGCGCGCCGAACGCGGTGGCGGACTTGATGGTGCCCTGGAAGGCGGGGCCGGCCTCGGTGACGCCGAGGTGCAGGGGCCAGTCGCCGCGCTCGGAGAGCAGCTCGTAGGCGCGGACCATGATCACCGGGTCGTTGTGCTTCACGGAGATCTTGAAGTCGTGGAAGTCGTGCTCCTCGAACAGCGACGCCTCCCAGACCGCGGATTCGACCAGCGCCTCGGGCGTGGCCTTGCCGTACTTCTTCAGCAGCCGCGGGTCGAGCGAACCGGCGTTGACGCCGATCCGGATCGAGGTGCCGTGGTCCTTGGCGGCGGCCGCGATCTCCTTGACCTGGTCGTCGAACTTGCGGATGTTGCCCGGGTTCACCCGGACCGCCGCACAGCCGGCCTCGATCGCGGCGAACACGTACTTCGGCTGGAAGTGGATGTCGGCGATCACCGGGATCTGCGAGTGCTGGGCGATCTCCGGCAGCGCTTCCGCGTCGTCCTGCGACGGGCAGGCGACCCGGACGATGTCACAGCCGGCCGCGGTCAGCTCCGCGATCTGCTGCAGCGTGGTGTTGACGTCGGAGGTCAGCGTCGTGGTCATCGACTGCACCGAGATCGGCGCGTCGCCACCGACCAGCACCTTGCCCACCTTGATCTGGCGGGTCTTACGGCGCGGGGCCAGGACGGGCGGCGGCAGCGCGGGCATGCCCAGGGAGATACTCATGATTCCTTACTCGTGGGTGAGAGGGTCAGCCGTTGAACAGACGGATCGGGTTCACGATGTCGGCGATGACGAGCAGCACACCCATCACCGTGATCACGGTCGCCATCACGTAGGCGATCGGGAGCAGTTTGGCGACGTCGACGTACCCGGGGTCGGGGCGGCCGAACAGCTTGGCGAAGCCGCGCCGCAGACCCTCCCAGATCGCGCCGATCATGTGGCCGCCGTCGAGCGGCAGCAGCGGGATGAAGTTGAACAGGGCAAGGAACAGGTTCAGCGAGGCCAGCAACGAGACCAGGAAGGCGATCCGCTCACCACCGGTCAGGTCGTTGTTCGACGCGATCTCGCCGGCCACCCGGCTGGCGCCGACGACACTCATCGGGCTGTCCTGGTCGCGCTCGCCGCCGACGATCGACTTCGCGACGCCGACCAGCTTCTCCGGGAAGCGGCCGATCGCCTTCACGGTGGCGACGGTCAGCTCGCCCATCTTGTCGACCACGAACGCCGGCCCCTGGCGCTCCAGCTTCATCTCCGGCGAGACACCGAGGAAGCCGACCGAGACGTACTCGTCCGACCCGGCCTCCTTGGGGACCTGGTTCACGATCGTGTTGGTCTGCAGGGTCTGCTGGGCGCCGTTGCGCTCGACAACGATCGTCGCGGGCTTGTCGGTGTTGGCGCGGATCAGCGGGGTGAGCTGGTCCCAGCTGGAGATCTGGGTGCCGTTGAACGACACGATCTTGTCCCCGACCTGGAAGCCCGCGGTCTTCGCCGGCGACACCGTGTCGTTGTCGGTGCACTTGCGGTCCACACTGGCCTGGCTGGCCGGGATCACGCAGTCGGTGACCGTGGACACGGTCGTCTGCGCGACGTTGGCGCCGTACAGCATGAAGAGCCCGCCGAACAGGACGAACGCGATCACGACGTTGACCAGCGGGCCGGACGTCATCACGATCAGCTTCTGCCACCACGGCTTCTGGTAGAACAGCCGCCCGTTGTCGGCCGGGTCGATCGTCTCGTACTCCGCGTTGCGCGCGTTCTCGGCGATCGACTGGATCGGGCCGGTGCTCGCCTTCCGCACCTTGCCCGGGTCCTGGCCCTTGGCCGGCGGCAGCATCCCGATGATGCGGACGAAACCACCGGCCGGGATCGCCTTGAGCCCGTACTCCGTCTCACCGCGCTTGACCGACCAGACGGTCCGGCCGAACCCGAAGAAGAACTGGGTGACCTTCATTCCGAAGGCCTTGGCAGGCACCATGTGACCGACCTCGTGCAGCGCGACCGACACCATGATGCCGATCACGAAGACCACGATGCCGAGGAAGGTGAGCAGTGCGGTCATGCGTTCGTGGTCTCCTGTACTCCGGTGATCTCGCGCGCCCGGGTCCGCGCCCAGGCGTCTGCCGCGAGGACGTCGTCGACGGACAGCTCCTCGTACGAGGGTACGTCGTGATCGGTCAGCACCCGGGCCACTGTGTCGACGATCGCCAGGAACGGCAGCCGGCCGTCGCGGAACGCCTGCACGCAGACCTCGTTCGCGGCGTTGAAGACGGCCGGGGCGGTACCGCCGCGGGTGCCGGCCTCACGGGCCAGGCCGACCGCCGGGAACGCCTCGTCGTCCAGCGGGAGGAACTGCCAGGTGCTCGCGGTGGCCCAGTCCCACGGCGGCGACGCGTCCGCTATCCGGTCGGGCCAGCCCAGACCGAGCGCGATCGGCAGCGTCATGGTCGGCGGCGAGACCTGCGCGATCGTCGAGCCGTCGTGGAACTCGACCATCGAGTGCACCGCCTGCTGCGGGTGGACGACGACCTCGACCCGCTCCATCGGGATCCCGAAGAGCAGGTGCGCCTCGATCAGCTCGAGGCCCTTGTTGACCAGCGTCGCAGAGTTGATCGTGACGACCGGGCCCATCGCGAAGTTCGGGTGGGCAAGCGCTTGCTCCACGGTGACGTCGGCGAGCTCGCTGCGCTTCCGGCCGAGGAACGGCCCGCCGCTCGCCGTCAGCAGCAGCTTGCGGACCTCGTCGGGTGCGCCACCACGCAGGCACTGCGCGATCGCGCTGTGCTCGGAGTCGACCGGCACGATCTGCCCGGGCTTCACCCGCCGGGTGACCACCGGACCGCCGATCACCAGCGATTCCTTGTTCGCCAGGGCGAGCGTGTTACCCGCGTCGAGCGCCGCCAGCGTCGGGTGCAGACCGACCGAACCGGTGATGCCATTCAGTACGACGTCGCACGGGGTCGCGGCCAGCTCGCTCGACGCGTCCGGTCCGGTGATGATCTTCGGGATCCGGAACTCGCCCTGCGCGTACCCCTGGCGCTGCGCCTCGGCGTAGAACGCCAGCTGCAGATCCTGCGCCACTGTGGCCTTCGCCACCGCGACCACCTCGACACCGAACTCCAGCGCCTGCTCCGCCAGCAGCCCGACGTTGTCGCCACCGGCCGACAGGCCGAGCACCCGGAACCGGTCGCGGTTGCGCCCGATCAGTTCGAGCGCCTGGGTGCCGACCGAACCGGTCGAGCCGAGGATGACGACGGTGCGCGGATTCACGTCGCCATCATCCCAGGTGGCGGTGTGTGCTGTAACCGTCGCCCCGGAGTAAACGGCGTACCGTTGGCCACATGAGTCTGGAGCAGCCGCCGCCCGGTCAACGGGCCTCTGACAACGACCGCGAACGCGCTGCCACCGTGCTCCAGGAAGCACATACTGACGGCCGCCTCGACTTCCAGGAGCTGGACGAGCGACTGACCCAGGTGTACGCCGCCAAGACACAGCTCGAACTGCGCGATGCGACCGCCGACCTGGTCCCGGTCCGGGACACCACCAAGTCGGCCGAAGTGACGATCCGCGCCACCCACAGCGCGCAGAAGCGTGAGGGCGCCTGGCAGGTCCCGGAGCGGGTCGCCGCCGAACTCGTGCACTCCTCGGCCCGCCTCGACTTCACCGACGCCACCGTGCATTGGCGCGAGGTGACGGTCACGGCCAACCTCACCCACAGCTCGATGACGATGATCGTGCCGGTCGGCTGGTCCGTGACGCTGGACGACGTCGAGCTGCACGGCGGCTCCGCTTCGAACAAGACAGCGCCGGCCGGACCGAACGGCGTACACCTGATCGTGAAGGGCGCTGCGCGCTACAGCTCGATGACCGTTCGGCACCCGCGCAAACGCCACTGGTGGTGGCCTTGGTACCGGAAGTGAGATAAACCTCCCTTCACTGTGGTCTGGTTAGGGCTAGCGTTTGGCCATGACCGTTTCGCTGGATCTCGTTGACGTCGACTCGCTGCTGACTGCGGAGGAGGTCGATGTCCGGGCGGCTGCGCGGCGGTTCGCCGATGAGCGGTTGCGGCCATCGCTGCCGGAGTGGTTCGAGAGCGCTTCGATCCCAGCTCGGGAGTTGGCCAAGGAGCTGGGGTCACTCGGGTTCCTGGGGATGCACTTGACCGGGTACGGGTGTGCCGGGCTGGGGCCGGTGGCCTATGGGCTGGCGTGTCTGGAGATCGAGGCTGCGGACTCGGGTATGCGGTCACTGGTGTCGGTGCAGGGGTCGCTGGCGATGTACGCGATCTGGAAGTACGGCAGCGCCGAGCAGAAGGAAGAGTGGCTGCCCCGGATGTCCGCGGGCGAGGCGATCGGGTGCTTCGGGCTGACCGAGCCCGACTTCGGTTCGAACCCCGGTGGGATGCGGACGAACGCGCGGCGCGACGGTGACGACTGGGTCCTGAACGGTTCGAAGATGTGGATCACCAACGGCTCGGTCGCCGATGTCGCGGTGGTGTGGGCGCGGACCGACGAGGGGGTGCGCGGATTCGTCGTACCGACGGCGACGCCGGGATTCTCCGCGCCGGAGATCAAGCTGAAGATGTCGCTGCGGGCATCGGTCACGTCGGAGCTCGTGCTGGAGGACGTCCGGCTGCCGGCCGGCGCCGTACTGCCGGAGGCACAAGGACTGTCGGGCCCGTTGGGCTGTCTGAACGAGGCACGCTTCGGCATCATCTTCGGTGCGATGGGTGCGGCCCGGGACTGTCTGGAGACGGCGATCGCGTACGCCGGTGAGCGGAGCGTCTTCGACAAGCCGCTGTCCGGCTACCAGATCACGCAGGCCAAGATCGCCGACATGGCCGTCGAGCTCAACAAGGGCATCCTGCTGGCCGTCCACCTCGGCCGGCTGAAGGAGAAGGGCACCCTGCGCCCCGAGCAGGTCAGCGTCGGCAAGCTGAACAACACCCGTGAGGCCATCGCGATCGCTCGCGAGTGCCGCACCATCCTGGCCGCCAACGGCATCAGCGGCGAATACCCGATCATGCGGCACGCCAACAACCTGGAGTCCGTCCTCACCTACGAGGGCACCTCCGAGATCCACCAACTGGTCATCGGCCAGGCCCTGACCGGCCAGAACGCGTTCCGCTGACCGCATGCTCGCAGAACCCACGATCGACCGTTCAGCGCTGCTCACTGCGATCAAGACGTCGTACGGCGTCTCCGGCGAACTGACCTTCATCCCGCTCGGCTGGGGCTCGGTCTGCTATCGCCTGGGCGACGACTACTTCGTCAAACTGTGGGTGGATGCGGAGAGCGCGGCCGGTGCCCTGCTCCGCTTCCCCCTGGTCGACCAGTTGCACACCCGGGGTTTCCGCGTCCCCTACGCGGTGCCGACCACCACCGGCGAGCTCTCCGTCTCCATACCCGACGGCATCGTCGCCCTGTTTCCGCTGCTACCAGGCAGGTCTCCCGACGGCTGGACCGTGCCCCTGCTGCACCAACTCGGCCACGTGCTGGCCCGGCTCCACACAGTTGTGCCGACTGTCGCCCTCCCCCGGGAGGAGTTCGCCATGCCGCACCAGGCTCAGCGCGAACGCCTCCTCCGGCTGCAGACCGCCGTACGACGGCTGCCGCAGCGGATCGTCCTGTGTCACACCGACCTGCACAACGGCAACCTGCTGGTGGACGACACCGGGCAACTCAGTCTGCTCGACTGGGAGAGTGCTCGGCTGGCTCACCCGGAGTGCGACCTGGCCCTCTTGCTGCAGACGGAACAGCCTGTCGACGCCCATGCGCTCACCCACGTGTTGGAGACCTATCCGGCCGATGTGCCGCTGCACCTCGATCTGTTCGCGTTCTACCTCCTGCGGCGATATGTGGCCGACTACTCGGCCAGAGCCTGGCGGCTGGAGCAGCCCGGACTGACGGCGGCAGACGAGGCTGAGGCGCGCGAGGGGATGGTGACGTGGGGCTCAGCGCAGTGGGAGGCGTTGGAGCGGACCCTGGATCTGGTGCGTGACGCACTGCGCATGAGGGGGTGACGCCTTGGGTACAGGGAGTGAAATCCATTACTCCACGTCACGGGGCCAGGTGTTCCGAGAGGAGTCAGACATGCGAATCGGAGTCGGAATCGCGCTCGTCACCATCGGCGCCATCATTGCGTTCGCTGTCCGGGACACATCGGGCAGCCTGAACCTCCGCGCGCTGGGCATCATCGTCATGCTGGCCGGCGCCGCCGGCATCTGGTTGTCCTACCGGCTCGCCAACCCGCGGATGCGCGACGAGGCCACCATGCTCAAACCGGGCGTCGAGAAGCAGTACAGCGTCGCCCCGCACGACAAGGTCGCCGAAACCACCATCGACGTCACCCCCACGCACCTGCGCGAGGATCACAACGGCTTGAGCAAGTAGTCACACTCATCGGCATGTGACCGCACGACGCTCCCGTCCGCCGCCTGCTCGGTCCACCGATCGACAACCCGCGCCCCGGGCCACAGCCGGTATCCCAGTCGCTCGTACAACCGCCGGGCGCCATCGTTGCCGAGTCCGACGCCGAGCCCGATCCACGCCCGGCCCCAGTCCCCCGCCAACGCCTCGGCCGCACGGACGAGCGCCGTACCGACGCCTTCGTTGCGGACGAACGCGTCCAGCCCGTTGATCTCCGCCGGGTCCTCGGCAGCGCGCAGTTCGGCGTACTTCGAGTGCCGCAGCAGCATGGTCTGCCCCACGAGTGCACCTGCACGACGAGCCAGCAGGTAAACGCCGTCCCCACTCTCCTGCGTCTGCCAGCGGCCGCGCACATGGTGCTGCGCCGCGGGTGCGCCGGCCAGCGACTCGATCAACTGATCGACATCTGCCTGGGTGGCCGGCGCAATCTCCATGCCCCGACCGTACGACGTACTTGCGCCGTCCGCAGCGGGTTTAAGGCTGGGTGAAGGTGCTGGCGGAGGGTGGGGTGATGGACCGGAATCGGGAGTTGCTGGAGCGGTTGTGGCCGTCGGACGGGCAGTTGGCACTGTCGGCGGAGGCGGAGCACGAGATGCGGGCGGACGACTACGTGCTGGAGATGCCGCAGTCGGGTGAGCGGATCGTCGGGCGGGACCGGATGCGGGCAATGCAACGCGAATACCCGAATCCGCCGTCGATCCAGGTACTGCGGATCACCGGGGCGGGCGACCACTTCGTCGTACTGGCGCGGTCGGACTACGGCGGCGACATCTACTACGTGGCGAACGTCGTGGAGTTCGCGGACGGGCGCATCGCCCGCGAGACCCGCATCTACGGCTCGCCGTTCGACCCGCCCGCCTGGCGGGCCAAGTACGCCGACTGACTCAGACCAGGCGGGCGCCGCCGTCGAGGTGCAGGACGGTGCCGGTCAGGAACGGGTTGGTGATCGCGCCCAGGACGGCGGTCGAGATGTCCCGGGTCGTGCCTACGCGGCGAGCTGGGATGCGGGCGGCGGTGTCGGCGAACAGCTTCTCTTTGCCTGCGCCGTCCCAGACGCCTGAGTCGATGATGCCGGGCGAGACGGCGTTCACGCGGACCGGCGCCAGCTCGACGGCGAGGGCCTGGGCCAGGAACGCCACCGCGCCGTTGGTGGTCGCCGTGACGGCCATCCCGACTTTGGGGCGCCAGGCAACGATCCCGGCGAAGAGCGTGACGGAGACGGTCGGCCGGAGGTGTTTGACCAGGAGCAGCGCACCGATCACCTTCGCGTCGAAGGCGCGGACGATGGCCTCGCGCTCCAGCTTCTCCACCGGAGCCTTCGCCGGCGCATTGGCGAGCGAGATCAGGTGCTCGACCACAACCTCCCGCCGGCTGAGTTCGGTCGCCAGTTCGGCGATCGACTCTTCGTTGCTCAGGTCAACGACCGCCGTGGCGACCGTGCCCTCGATCCTTGCGGCGACAGCTTGTACGGCGTCGGAGCTGCGACCCGTGATGGTCACCTGCGCGCCCTGGTCCACGGCATCCTGGGCCAACTGCCGGCCGATCCCCGAGGATCCCGCAACGATCAGTACCTGCTTGCCCGCTAGTTCTGTTGTCATGCGATCAGCTTCGCCGTCGGTCGGCATCAGCACAAAGACTTGTTTTCGAGGTCTGCCATAGACTGTTTCTATGCCTACGTTGCGAGCCCTGGAGTGCTTCGTCGCGACTGTCGAGACCGGTTCGATCACCGGGGCCGCCGCCAAGCTGCACCTCTCGCAGCCCGCTCTGTCGCACCAGATCGCCATGCTGGAGAACGAGCTGGGATCCCCACTCCTCGAGCGGCTTCCCCGCGGCGTCCGCCCCACGTCCGCCGGACGCGAGGCGCTCCCGCCGGCGCGGGCAGCCATCGAGGCCGCCGGACGCGTCGTACAGGCCGGTCGTGCCGCCCTCGACGAGGGCGAGCTCCGGATCGGCTGCGCCGGTTCGATGACGGCGGGACTGCTCGCACCGCTCCTCCGCACCTGGCGCCGGCGTCACCGGAAGATTCGCCTCGTCCTGCAGGAGCGGTCCAGCGCCGACGAACTCGCTGCGATGGTTACCAACGACGAGATCGACGTCGCGATCTGTCCTCGCCCGACCCGCTGGGACGGCGCCCTCGAACTGCTCGCCAGCGAGGAGGTCGTGATCGTCTTCGCGACCGGCGACCCACTCGGCGACCACCCCGGCCCGGTCCCGATCAGCGCGCTGCACGGCTACCCAGTCATCCAGTACGCCGGTCCGCACGGCCTGGCCGGCTGGCTCGACGGGTTGTTCAGGGAGCACCAGGTGTCCCCCGAGGTCGTCATCCGGACCCGTCAAACCACGACGGCGCCCGCCTTGGCCGCGGCGGGACTCGGGGCGGCCGTCGTACCGGTCAGTGGCATTCCGGCCGGCTTCACAGGGTCCGTGCACCGGCTTGATCCGCCGCAGGCGCGGGATGTCGTCGCGTTGATGGTGGGGCGGAGCGACGTACTGGTCCAGCAGTTCGTCGGCAGTCTGCGCGAGACCGGTCTCCGGATTCCGGCGGCGGTCCTGCGGCAGCTGGAGGCAAGAGCTGAAGGTGCACGGTCGGGCCGCTGAGCCCGGCCGATCGGGCAGCGTCCTCGCTGTGCGGTGACTCGCGTGGTCAACTGGAAAGAAACCTTCCAATTACCTCTGGGGACCACATGCGCACCGACAGACCGATCATGGTCGTTTCACCTCATCTCGACGATGCAGTGCTGAGTGTTGGCGCGACAGTGGCCGCTCTGGTCGACCGGGGTCGCGATGTCACCATCTGCACGGTGTTCGCCGGTGATCCGGCGCCGCCGTTCTCGGAGTTCGCCGACGCGTTCCACACCATGTGCGGGCTCGGCGACGACGCCGTACAGCGGAGGCGTCAAGAGGACCTCGAGGCCACCGGGATCCTCGGGGCACGGCCGCTGCATCTGCCGTTCCTGGACTCGATCTATCGCCTGGACGAGATCGAGTCCTTCGCTTCCCTGTTCGAGGCACCGACGGACAACGCGCTGGCCGAGGAGATCGCTCAAGCGATCCACAAGTCCTTCGGTGACGAGTGGCCGGCCGAACTGTGGACCTGCGCGGCCTTCGGTGATCATGTCGATCATCGGATCACCCGCGATGCGGTCGCCCGGTTGGCGCGTGAGCACAACCTGAAGCTGGTGTTGTGGGAGGACTTCCCCTACGCGGCCGGGCAGGCGCACTCCGCAGCCGGCCGACCGGTATCCGTGCCGGATGTCACCCCAGCGCATCTGCAGCAGAAGATGGACGCGGTCGCGCGCTACCCGTCGCAGCTGGCCATGCTCTACGACGCGGAGCGGGACTGGCGCGACGGCATGGAGCTGGACTGGCGCTCAGAGCTGCTCGAGCACGCGGCCGATCGAGTCGAGCACGGCGGCTACGAGCTGCTCTGGCAGGCTGCTACTTCGCGACCTCGGTAGCCCGCGACTCCCGTACGACGGTCACCCGGATCTGCCCCGGATACGTCAGCTCCTCCTCGACCTGCTTGGCGATATCGCGCGCCATCACCTGGGCCGCGATGTCGTCGACGGCGTCCGGCAGCACCATCACGCGGATCTCGCGACCGGCCTGCATCGCGAACACCTTCTCGACACCGTCGTGGTGCATCGCGATCTCCTCGAGCCGCTCGAGCCGCTGCACGTAGGCCTCCAGCGACTCCCGGCGGGCACCCGGCCGGCCGCCGCTGACAGCATCCGCGGCCTGAGTCAACACGGCCTCGACCGTCCGGACCTCGACCTCGTTGTGGTGCGCCTCGATGCAGTGGACGACGTCGTCGCTCTCACCCCACTTGCGGGCCAGGTCGGCACCGACGATCGCGTGGCTGCCCTCGGACTCGTGCGTGAGCGCCTTGCCGATGTCGTGCAGGAAGGCGCCACGCTTGCACAGCTTCGGATCCAGCCCGAGCTCGGCCGCCATCATCCCGGCGATGTGCGCGGACTCGATGAGGTGCTTCAGCACGTTCTGCCCGTACGACGTCCGGTAGCGCAGCAGGCCCATCGTCCGCCTGAGCTCGGGATGCAGGTCGGTGATGCCGACCTCGGCCATCGCGTCCTCGGCGGCTCGCTCGCACAGCTCGGCTACCTCACCCTTGCTGCGCTCGTAGATCTCCTCGATCCGGCTCGGGTGGATCCGCCCGTCCAGTACCAGCGAATCCAGCGTCAGCCGCGCGGTCTCCCGCCGGACTGGGTCAAAACAAGAGAGAAGCACTGCCTCGGGGGTGTCGTCGATGATCAGGTTCACGCCGGTGGTCTGCTCGAACGAGCGGATGTTCCGCCCCTCGCGCCCAATGATCCGGCCCTTCATGTCGTCGCTGGGCAGGTGCACGACGGACACCACCGACTCGCTCGTCTGCTCGCTCGCGAGTCGCTGGACGGCACCGGTGATGATCTTGCGCGCCTTCGTCTCCCCCTCGTCCAGCGCCTGCCGCTCGAGATCGCGGACGATCGTGTGCGCGTGCCGCTTCGCCTCGGCCTCGATCGACGCGACCAGCTCGGCCCGGGCCTGCTCGGTGGTCAGGTTCGCGACGCCTTCGAGAATGCGGCGGCGCTCGTCCTCGAGATCCTTGATCTCGGCCTTGCGCTGGTCGAGCTCGGCCAGCTGCGCGGCCAGCTCGCTCTGCCGCTCCTCAGCCTGCCGGTGCTGCTCGTCGAGCCGCTCCTCGCGCTCGGTCAGCCGGTGATCGCGCCGCTCCATCTCCAGGCGCTGCTCACGCAGATCGTCGCGGATCGACTGCGCCTCCGCCTCGGCCTCACGCCGGACGTCCGACGCCCGCTGCTCCGCATCCCGCCGTACCTCCGAGGCCCGGTCCTCCGCGGCGCGGCGAATCTCCTCCGCGCGCTGCTCGGTCGTCTCCGCCCGCACCCGCAGTACGGCGGCCTCCTCCTCGGCCTGCCGCTTGATCAGCTCGGCCTGCGACTTGGCGCCACTCGTGATCGTCGAGGCCTCGAGCTGCGCGTTGGCCAGGGCGGCCGAGTTGTCGGCGGCCTTGCGGCGGGACAGCGTGAAGCCGATCCAGGCCAGCAGGCCGGCGATCACCAGACCGACCACGGTCAGGCCGATCACGGTCGGCCCGGCGGAGCTCGCCAATGCCACGAGTGCCATCGGCCTCTCCCCTCGTCGAGTCACGCACCAGGCGGGACTGTGTCAGTCGGTCGGAGAGATCACTCACTGTCACCGGGTACGGCGATATCCGGTGCCAACCGGTCCAGCTGCGACGGCTCGGACTCCAGGCGACGGGGGCATCGCCACCAGGGCACCGTCGATCCGGCGGCAGACCTGTCGCCGTCGTTTCGCTCAGCTCGTGAGAACTGCCAGCTCGCTATAACCGCCACCGTCAGGTGGAGTGATCCCTTCGTATTCCCGAGGCTAGGCGTGCCCCATCACCCGGTCAAGACGGACACTCGCCCACGGCCCCACCACATCCGCGACCCGATCGCAGCAACAGACCAGCACTCGAAGTGGTCCAGCATTCTCACTCGGCAACGAAGCCCCGGCCCACCCCCACCACCGTCACTGCCAGTGCACACAGAGCGATCACCACACCCACCGCTCAACCCAGCCCAGGAATGAAACCGCGCCGCCTGTCGCCGTCCCGTTCTCCCGGTGCCACCCTCCCGAGGATGACACCGTGAGTACGATTGACTACTTTCCGCTACAGGCGGCGCATCCGGTCCTGCCGCTGCTACTCGCGCGGGCCGGGCAGGCCGCCGGTGGCGGTTCCGCCGGTCTCGGCGCCTTCGGCCGATGAGCCGGCCGAGGCGGCGTCGGACGGTTCGGGGGTCTCGCCGCCGACGGTCCAGCCTTCGGGATCTGCGGCCGCGGCGTCTTCCTCGGCACCGGCGGCATCTTCTGCGGCGCCTACCGCATCTTCCTCCGCACCAGCCGCGTCTTCTGCTGCGCCTGCGGTGTCTTCTTCGGCTCCGGCTGCATCTTCCGCAGCGCCCGTGGCGTCGTCGGCTGCGCCGGTCGCGTCGTCGGCTGCGGCGGTTGTGTCGTCGGCGGGTTGCGGGGTGCTGTCGGGGGTGGCGTCCGGCGTCGCGGTGGAATCGCCGTTCTGCTTGTCGACGAAACCGCCGACCTTTTCTTGTACCGCGTCGACCTTGGCCGCGTACTTCCCGCCGGTCTGCTGGTCGATCAGATCACCGGCTTTCTCGACGCCGGCCTTGATCTTGTCCGGGTTCTGCTTGACGACGTTCCGGAGCCAGTTCTTCGCCTGTTCCTGGAATTCGTTCATTGCACCCTCCGCGGTGTGTCAGGGGCGGATCGACGGAAAATCCCCAGCGTACGGACCCGGCAAAACACCGGGCCTACTTCGGATAACACACCGTCGCAACCGACCCGTCAACGCCCCTCGCCGCTCACACCGCCACGGATTCGGCCGCCAGCGCGCGGCTCGTCGGCGTCTCCCGGTCCAGATAGTCCTCCGGCCGCCCTTCGAACAGCACCGTTCCGCCGTGCCGGCCGGGCCCCGGACCGAGGTCGATCAGCCAGTCCGCCCGCCGGACCACCTCCAGATTGTGCTCGACCACGACCACGCTGTGACCGTGCCCGACCAGCCGGTCCAGCACCCCCTGCAGTGTCTCGATGTCGTCCAGGTGCAGCCCGGTCGTCGGCTCGTCCAGCACGTACGTCGTCCGCCCCTCCGCGACCCGCAGTTCCTTGGCAATCTTCACCCGCTGACATTCACCACCGGAAAGCGTGTTCAGCGACTGCCCGAGCCGCAAATACCCCAACCCGACCGCCGCCAGTTGCCGCAGCCCGCGGGCGATGCCCGCATCGGGTAACTCCGTGATCGCCTGCTCGATCGTCAGGTCGTCGACATCGGCGATCGAATACCCGTTCACCAGATAGGTCAGGGATTCCGGCGAAAATCGCCGGCCGGCACAGGCCGGGCACACCACCTCCTGCCCTTCCATAAAAGCGAGGTCGGTGTGCAGCACACCAAGTCCCCGGCACTCCGGGCACGCCCCGGCCGAATTCGCGCTGAACATCGCCACCGGTACGTCGTTGCTCTGGGCAAACAACTTTCGGATGGCCGGCGCGATCCCGGTGTACGTGACCGGCGTCGACCGCCGGCTCGTCCCGACCGCCTTCTGGTCGATCACCACGGCGGCATGCTGCGCCACCAACTCGGCCGCCAGACTCGACTTCCCGGAGCCCGCGACCCCGGTCAGTACCGTCATCACCCCACCCGGAATCCGTACCGTCACATCCCGCAGGTTGTTCCGTACGGCGTTCGCCACCACCAGCTCGCCGTCCGGCCGCCGTACGCCGTCGCCCGCCCGGCCCGGTCGTCTCAGCGCACGCCCCGTCGGCGTCTCGGCCGCCCGGAGATCGTCGTACGTGCCCTGGAACACCACCCGGCCGCCCGCAGCCCCGGCACCCGGCCCGACCTCGATGATCTGGTCGGCGTGCCGCATCACCGCGGGATCGTGTTCCACCACGAGCACGCTGTTGCCGCTGTCCCGCAGTTGCTCGAGCAGGGCGATCATCGACTCCACATCGGTCGGATGCAGACCGACAGTCGGCTCGTCGACGACGTACGTCAGCTCTGTCAGGCTCGACCCGAGCTGCTTCACGGTCTTGATCCGCTGCGACTCACCGCCCGACAAGCTCGTCGTCGCCCGCGCGAGCGCCAGGTAGCCGAGCCCGATGGTGACCATCGCCTGCAGCCGCGCCGCCAACGCCGACACCACCGGTACGACGGCCGGCTCATCGATCCCCCGCACGAACTCCAGCAGCTCGGTGATCTCCCACCGAGCCAGCTCACCGATCGTCCGGCCGAGCACGGTCGCAGTTCGCGCCGGCTTCGCGAGTCGATCCCCGTCGCACTCCGGGCAGGTGCCCGACCGGGTGAACTGCTGGATCGCCGCCTGCTTGCGCTCCGACAGGTTGTCCGCGGTGTGCAGGTAGATCCGCTCGAACCGCTCCACGACACCCTCATAGTCCTTCGGCAGTTTGCGGCCGAGTTCGGCGGCCGCGCGACCGCCGTACAGCAGGGCTTCGCGCTCGCCCTCGGACCAGTCGCGGAGTGGGGTGTCGATGGCGAACGAGCCGATGTCGGCGTACTGCGCGTACCAGTACTTGCCCGGGCCGAAGCCGGGCAACCGGATCGCGCCGTCGGCCAGCGACTTGTCGAGGTCCAGGAACCGGTCGACGGCACTCACGACTACCTCGCCCAGCCCGGAACACGTCGGGCACATCCCGCTCGGGTCATTGAACGAGAACCGGTTCGACTCACCGACGTACGGGTCACTGAGCCGCGAGAACAACAGCCGCAGGTATGTCCACGTGTCGGTGACCGTACCGACGGTCGACCGCGCGTTGCCGCCGATCCGGCGCTGGTCGATCACGATCACCGGAGTCAGCCCGTCGATGTGCTCGACGTCCGGGCGCGCCCATTTCGGCAACCTGTTGCGGGCGAACGGCGGGAAGGTCTCGTTGAGCTGGAATCCGGCCTCGGCGGCGATCGTGTCGAACACCAGCGACGACTTCCCCGACCCCGAGCGGCCGACGAACACGACCAGCTGGTTCCGCGGTACGTCGAGGTCGAGGTTGGCGAGGTTGTTCGTCCGGGCCTGGCGAAGGGTGATAGCTCTCATGTGTGTGACGCTACGACCGGATGTGGCCGGATTCTGGCCGCATCCTTTGCCATCATGGGTGCATGGCCGACGTCACCGCACGGATGCTCGCGTTGCTGTCGACCCTGCAGTCCGGGCGCTCGTTCAGCGGTGACGAGCTCGTCCAGCGGCTCGGCGTCAGCCCTCGCACGCTCCGCCGGGACGTCGACCGGCTGCGCAGCTACGGCTATCCGGTGGAAACCCAGCCCGGTCCCGGCGGCTACTACCGGCTGACCGCCGGGCGAACCATGCCGCCGCTCGTCCTCGATGACGACGAGGCGGTCGCAACACTGCTCGCGCTCGCGTCACTGGGTTCGGTCGGCTCGGCAGCGGAGGGCGGGATCGACGACGCGGCCACGCGCGCCTACGGCAAGGTCGACCAGTTCCTACCGGCGCGGCTGCGATCGCGCGCTGTCGCGGTCCGGGCCAGCGTCGAGACCAGTCACCAAGAAGCGCCGAGCGTGCCCGCGGACCAGCTCGGCGAACTCGCCGAAGCCATCGGACGCCAGGAACAGATCTCGTTCGCCTACCGCACCGCGAGCGGCCCCGAGACCATCCGCCGCGTCGAGCCGTACCGGCAGATCCACCACCTGCTGCGCTGGTACCTGCTGGCCTGGGACCTCGACCGCGACGACTGGCGGGTCTTCCGCGTCGACCGCATCGCCGACCTGCGGCACAGTACGACGTACTTCACCCCGCGACCGCTACCCGCGGACTCAGCGACGGCGTACCTCCGCGAGGGCCTGCAGAAGGCGAAGCACCCGGTGCGACTCGTGATCGATGCCCCGGCCGAGGCCGTCATCGACGCCTTCAAATATCAGGACGTGGAGACCCGAACAGTCGACGCGAACACCACGGAAGTCACCGTGGCATTGGACAGCTGGCACTGGCTCGTGCTGCCGCTGACCTTCCTCGAGGCCGACTTCCAGCTCATCGCGGCGCCACCCGACTTCGTGGCCGGCTATCAGTCCTTTGCGCGCCGTCTTCGCGCCGCGATCACGTCCTGAGCCTGTGCGGCCGGCGCGAACACCAGCCAGCCGTCGAGCAACGCATCTCTCAGCACCGGCTCCGGAACCTGATCCAGCTCGATCAGTACGGCGGCGTAGTTGTCGAAGTGCGAGATCGTGAAGAACCCGTCGCCCGAGCGCGCGGTCAGCACCGCCTCCTTCTCGCCGAGGTCCTCGACCCGGATCGCGAGAATCGGCCCCTCCGGCGGGGTCTCGTCGCCGAAGCGTTTCAGATCCGCCTTGCTGAACGGGCGTTCCCAGGCGTACGCCTTACCGCCGACGACCCAGGTGCGATACCCGTGCCGGGTCGTCTCCTCGGTCCCCGGCAGCTCTGCCACCAGCCGCTCCACATCCTGCAGGGTCGCCATCACTCCACCTCGATCCCGGACGAATCCAGCAGCGGGAACTCTTCGTGTGACGCATCGAGCTCCTGTTTGATGATGCTCATCGCCATCCCACCCGGATAGCCCTTGCGGGCCAGCATCCCGAGCAACCGCCGCATCGCCACCTGCCGGTCGAGGGAGCGCATCGACCGCAGCTTCTTCCGTACGAGCGCGCGAGCCGTCTCCTCTTCCTGCTCCGGATCGAGCTCCTCCAACGCATCCCGCGACAGTTCGTCGTCCACCCCACGCCGCCGCAACTCCTGCGCCAGCGCCCGCTTGCCCAGCCCACGCCCCCGGTGCCGCGACTCCACCCACGCCGTCGCGAACGCCGCGTCGTCGATCAACCCGACCTCGGTGAACCGATCCAGCACCTCATCAGCCACCTCGTCCGCGATCCCCCGCTCCGCCAGCACATCCGCCAGCTCCGCCCGGGTCCGCGGCTGCCCCGACAACTTGTCCAGCAAAATCGTTCGGGCCACCTGCGCCGGATCCGACCCGTCCGCCACCGCGGACTCCCCCAGCTCGTCCGCCGCATCCCGCCGCCGACGCCCACTCCCTACCGGCCCCCGAGACGCCAGCCCACGCTTCTTACTACGCTCCCCCGAACCAGCCCCCCAACCCCCACCAGCCCCACCCGACCGACCAGCCCCACCCCCGCCACTGGACCCATCAGCCCCATCAGAACCACCAGCCCCACCCGAACTACCGGACCCACCCCAACCACCGGCCCCACCTGAACCACCTGCCCCACCTGCCCCACCTGCCCCACCTGCCCCACCTGCCCCACCTGCATTACCAGCCCCACCCCAACCACCGGACCCGCTAGAACCACCGGTATCACGGCCCTCAGCAGCACCACCACGCCGAGCCTTTTTGCCGCCCTGGCGCCCTCCCAGAGACCCACCACCACCCCACCCACGACCGCCGCGCGAACCCTTGGCCGGTCCCCCAGCCTCCGCGTCGTCACCGCTCTGACGCGCAGTAAGCCAACTACGCCGCTCCGGCTCATCCTCAGCCTCGCTGCCCGGCATCGACCGCGCCGCCTCAGCACTTACCTTGCGTTCGGCGGCAGCCGAGCGTGCACCACCTCGCTGGCTTAGCGCCGCACCTTCCGGGGAGCCCTCAGCATCTGCCGACGCACTCGATTCCGCAGCAACAACGTCTGGCACCGTCTCCGGTCCCCCAGACTCATCCGCACCCCACACATCCCCCACGGCCTCCCGCGAGGCCCGCGCAGCCGCACCACCCCGCCCACGCCGCACCGCAGGAACCTCAACTGCCTCGGGAGCAGACG